>JARHYK010000037.1 GCA_029258515.1 Clostridia bacterium
TTATTAACTACACTAATATCTATTGGTGGAACTACATTTGGTATGGCAGAGGAAACTATAGCTCTGTATCCTATATTAATTCCTATATTCTTAGCAGCAGGTTATGATGCTTTAGTTTGTATTGCTAGTATATATATGGGATCTTCAATAGGTACAATGTTTTCAACTGTAAATCCATTTTCATCAGTTATAGCATCTAATGCTGCTGGTATAAACTTTACAGAAGGATTATCCTTTAGATTTATAGGATTAGTACTAGCAACAATTATAACAATTGTTTATATAGTAAAGTATGCTAATAAGGTTAAGAAAGATCCTTCACAATCACTTATATATGATCAAAAACAAGAGATTGAAGAGAGATTTCTTGAAGAAAATAAAGCTCCTGAATTTACAATTAGATTAAAATTAATGCTTATAATTTTTGCATTAAGTTTCGTTATTATGATTTATGGAGTTGCAGCTATGCAATGGTCATTTACTGAGATGACAGCTTTATTCTTAGTAGTAGGTATAATTCTTGGAGTACTTTCAAAATTAGGAGAAAAGAAATTTGTTGACACATTTATTGCTGGAGCAGGAGACCTTATAGGTGTTGCTTTAATAATTGGTGTTGCAAGATCTATAAATTTAATATTAGATAATGGAGAAATATCAGATACAATACTTCATTCATTCTCAGGAATGGTACAAGGACTTAATGGTTCTGTATTTATAATTCTAATGCTTTTAATATTTATTGTATTAGGATTCTTTATTCCATCATCTTCAGGTCTAGCTGTACTTTCTATTCCAATTATGGCACCACTTGCAGATACAGTTGGATTACCAAGAGATGTAATAATAAGTGCATATCAATTTGGTCAAGGATTAATATCATTTATAACTCCAACAGGACTTATATTAGCAACCCTTGCCATGGTAGATGTTACTTATGATAAATGGCTTAAATTTATTATGAAACTTATGGTTTATATAGCAATTTTTGCTGCAGTATTATTATTAATACAAATACATTTTTAAAACATAAATATATAAAAAAACACCCTTATAAACTTTATAAGGGTGTTTTTTTGCATGTTAAGATGGCTTTTTAGCTATTATATTTAAGAATGATGCTACTATAATAATTAAGTATCCTATAATTGATAATACATCAGGAATTTCGTTAAATAACATAAATCCATAAACTGCAGCTATTATTAAGCCTACATAGTCAAACATTGATATTTCAGAGGCTGGAGCATTTCTATAAGCCAATGTTAGAAATACTTGTCCTATAATAAAGGAAAGTCCAGCAAAGATCATATAAAGTATATTTTCTTTTGTAAGTCCAGAAGTATTAATGAACATAAAAGGAAAGCAGACAATTGTTGCAACTCCAGTAAAAGAAAGTATTATTGTAAAAAATTCTTCCTTATCTCCAAGCAATCTAATCATAGTATAAGCAAGTCCTGCACAAAAAGCTGCAAATACACCAACTAAAGATGGAATAATTGAAGCATTAAAGTGTGGTTTTATTATAAATACACTTCCTGCAAAGGCTATAAAAAGAAATAATAGCTGTTTACCTGTAATTTTTTCTTTTAAAATTAAAAATGATAGTATAACTGCAAAAAAAGGTGCTAATTTATTTATCATAGTTGCATCAGGTAATATTAAATAATCTAATGAGAAGTAAAATGCACCAATTGAAAAGGTTCCTGTTATTCCTCTTATAAGTAAAAGTATTCTAGTTCCTTTATGACCAAAGAAAGAACCTTTCTTTTTAAAAATTATTATACAAAGAATAAGTGTTGCTACAGCATTTGTTATAAATGTTTTTTGATAAGCTGTAACACCAGAGGCCAACTTACCAAACATATTCATAGTAGTGAAGAAAAATGAAGCTAATATCATAAAAAATATAGCTTTTTTCTTGTGGTTCATTAAATTAGACAAAGTAAAATCCTCCTATATAGTATAAATTTGAGTTAAAATAAATAAAAATTCCTTTAAAAAGTCCTAAAAAAGTAATTTAATTATTAAGACTAACTTATATATTGTACAGCAATAACTAAAAAAAGTTAAGGTTATAAGTATGTATACATTAAAATTAAAAAAATAATTGCCAAAGCACAGATTTTTAATATTTAAAAAATAAAGAAATAGGTACAATCAATATATGAATATAATAGAATAAATGTAATAATAAGTAAATTAATATTTATTAAAAACTTTTTATATTGATATTAACTTACTTTAACCTTAATTACAAAAAAATATAAATATGAAAAATAAAACAAATTAATCTAAATAAATATAAATATGCAATATATTTATATTTATTACAAAAAATAGATTAGAACAATCAACTGTTCTAATCTATTTTTATAAAAATTATTCTCTTTAAGTTTAATTTTTTGATAGGCTCATATTAATAAAAGATATTTTATAATTTATCCCCTAGTACATTTGAAGAATACACCTTCTTGTAAGTATATAAGATATCCATCTTGGATATATAACTCGTCAAACTCACTATTAGGATTACTATCACTAGTTATATCTAAGGCTGTAACGGTTCCTTCATTTAATCCAGTTCCCTTTAATGAATTAATATTATATCCCCTACAAAAGTCTTTTTCAGATATTTTTGTAATTAAATATTTAGGGTTTTCTATTTGAATATTAAAGGAATTATTAGAATAAAGATTTTTTCCAATTACTAATGTTTTACCTAAAGGAGATTTATTGTTTGAGTTTACTTTAGTTTGGCCAATAACCTTTTCTATACGCCATGTTCCATAATATTTTGAAATAGAATTATTTTTAATTATAGGCTTTTGATTATGTTCTTTTACTTTATCTTTTACCCTATTTTCAACTATAGTGTTTTTACTTGGAGTCTTAGTTATTTTTGTAT
>JARHYK010000023.1 GCA_029258515.1 Clostridia bacterium
AAAAGTAGGATATACAGTACACCCAGCATTTACAAATGAAGCAGGAATACAATTTGCAAATGGTGGATGGGATAAAGAATTATCAGGAATATGGGTAGCAAAATTTGAAGCTGGATATGCAGATAAAAATAATTTCAAAGCAAGTAATGTAAATTATTCTCAAGCTACAGTATGGGCTCCAGCAGTAGAAACAGGAAGTCAAGATGGAAATGTACCAGCAAGAAATTGGTTGGATGGAGAATATGGAAGTAAAACAACAGCTATAAAATACCCACTATTTAAAGGTTCAACATATTCAATGAATTATATAAATCAAAATGATGCATTTAATATTTCAAAAGCTTTGACAGATGCATATAATCCATATGGATTAACCAAAAGAGCAGATAGCCATTTAATGAAAAATAGTGAATGGGGAGCTGTAGCGTATTTAGGAAAAAGCCAATATGGTTTAGGAAGTACAGCTATAGCTACGAATAATAAAAATTTAAATAATACTGTTTCAAGTGTATATGCAGTAACAGGATATGATGATGCTAATAAACAATGGAATGAAGTTGAAGTAACAAAAAAATCAAGTGCTTCAGGAACAGTATATGGAGTATTCGATATGGCAGGAGGAACATGGGAAAGAACAGCAGCATATATAAATAATTCAATAGGTCAGGAAAATAGAAATACTTATGGTAAAAGTGTAGCAAAAACAGGTGATGTAAGCACAAAATACACAACAGTTTATCCATTTGACAGTAATGCGGATAAATCAGGAGTAAATGAATATGATCCAATAAGTGAAGCTAATTATGCTAAAAATACATTAATTTATGGTGATGCAGTAATAGAGACAAGCATAACAGGAAAAGGTATGAACTCATGGAATAACGACTACTCTTCTTTCCCTGCTTTGGATAATTCGTTCTTCTTATATGGGGGCAGTTGTGTTAGCGATTACTATGCCGGCTTGTTGGCCTTCCACAGGAGTGTTGGCGGTAGCGATTGGCACTATGGTTTCCGCTCAGTCTTGGTTGTTTTGTAGCACTTTGATATCCTTGAGCCTTGTTCTTTTTATTTGGTAATTAGCTTGAATAATTAATAAAAAATACATGGAAAAAACCGAAAAAAGTATATTAAAATGGGTGCGCCAGCATTAGAAAAATAATAGGGATTAAACTGAACTACTCTTGTTTTTCGGCCTTAGGTCTTGAGTTCTTCGCGAGTGGAGACAATTACAATAGTGGTAGCAATGCCGGTTTGTTAGCCTTCAACTCAAGGAGCATAGACAAGCGTTCTATAGCATAAACAGATTACTAGCAGTTCTTGTTTTATTAGGTTTTGAAAAAAAACCGAGGCTGCGAAAGAAAAACAAGTAAAAAACAAAGTGAACCCAAATTATTAGAAAAAAGTTTAATAAGGAGGATTCACTTCAAATTTACTTGATTTTTAATGTATTTTAATTTTCTTTCATATCACTAATTGTATTGGTTTCTATATGTTGAAAAGCTTTATTATTCCAAATGAATTCACATTCTTGTAATCGTTTTTGTTGCAATTTGAACGAATTACAATGTGAAGAATGACCGAGCCATGAATTGATACTTTGCATAGCAAAATCTATATTTAAAATGTTATTATGATATAAATTATTGAATAATTTTATATTTTTCTTTATTTTCTTTTTACTAGATGTTCTTAGTAATCTGTGGGTTGTAAATATTCTATATCCACAAAAATTAACTCCCATTTTAGCTGGATAATATCTAGATTTACTGTTTAATTCTAGTCTTAATCTTTCGTGCAAAAACTTTTCGATTAGTTTTTTTATCAAAATACATTCTTTTTTTGTTTCCAATATTAGTATAAAGTCGTCCATATACCTGACATAGTTTTGAATTTTTAACTCTCTTTTGATATATTGATCAAGTTCATTTAAATAGATATTAGCAAAGAATTGACTTGTATAGTTTCCTATTGGTATTCCTACCGCATTGAAGGATATAGGGCCGTTAAATAGTAAAACTTGAGTAAAATCTATAAGATCCTTATCTGCAAAATATCTTTTTAATATATTAAATAAAATATTTGGATTTATGTTGTAAAAGTATTTTTTTATATCACACTTAAGTATCCAAAAATCTCCATAGTTTCTTTGAAAAATTCTCATTTCTTGTTGTATTTTTTCAGCAGCTTTGTGAGAACCTCTATCACTTATACAAGCATAAGTTGTATCAATAAATTTAGGAAGAATGTATGGTTTAATAAATTCTTCAACATACCATTGATGCACAATTCTGTCTTTATATGGAAGAGCTTGAATATATCTTTCTTTGGGTTCGTATACTTTAAATGTGTAATATTTTCCAGTACGGTATTTCTTGTTTTTAATTTCATTTATTAAATTGGTAATATTGTTTTCTAAATTTAATTCGAATTTTATTACTTCTGCTTTGTGAGTCTTTTCACTTCTAGCTCTTTTATGAGCCTCAAGCATTTTTTTAAATGTTAAATTCTTATTAAAAACGTTTTTTATCTTTTTTGGCATGAGATTATCCAACCTCCTAGCATATTACATATATCTGTAATTAAAGAGCTCCAAGTTTCATAATTTTGTATAGTGATGTATTTATATTGATGTGATAGACGTACTTGTATTTTAAGTAGTGTTAAATTAATATCAAATTCATTCAAGTTTCTTAGTTTTTCTTGTTTATTATAGCTTTTAATTGCATACAATAAACTTCTTAAACCAACATATATTGAATTTTTAATTTCTTGTACTAAAGAGAAATTTTCTTTTTTAGGGTATTTTCTAAGTATGTTATTTGAATAGTTAATTAATTCTAAATATTTTTGATATATTATTAAGTTGTCATTTTTAGTTTCTTTATTGTTTACTTGTACAGCTTTAGATATACTTGTAAGATTTCTTGTTCTAATATTTTTATTTATTGAATTACTTGTATCTATTGGTATTTCATTTTTATTATCCATTTGTAATCTCCTTCAAAATATTTTTAGCCTGTTTTTGAATTTTATCTAAAAACATAAATGCTTGACTTACAGACAAAGTATTTAAATCTATCTTGGATATTTCGCAAGTTAATGTTTCGTATTTTTTTAATGAAGTAAATTCTTTTTTGCCTATTGGTTTATCCTCAATCTTCTCTATCAATTCAATTTCGTAAGGAAGTGTTTTAAACTTTGTTAGATATTTTTGAATAGTAGATACTGGAAATCCACACTTTATCACTTTATCATTGAGATTGGTTATTTTTAAACCTAATATAGGTCCTAGTTTTTTTGCATCTTCATCTAAAAATAGATAGAAGATACCACTTTTAAAAGCATAAATTTTTTCTTGATTTTCCTTTTTTAATTCTTGATATTTTTTATAAAGTTTACTCATTTTTAATTTCCCTTCTTTTATACTTGTTTACAATATGGAAACATGAATACATTATAGAGTAAAAAAAAAATAAAAGCAAGTGTTTTTTAAAAATTATTTAAATAAATATAATGCAAATATAAATATGTTTTATATTTGCATTAAATATTTAGTTATATAAATCTTTTTCATAAAGATCTTCAATATATACATCTTTTTCTTCAAAATTATCAATAAATCCTACTTTTGCTATATTGCTAGATACACTCTGAATCCAAACAGGTCTTTCATCATAATAAATTTCTTTTTTTTCTTTGTTTTCCAGTATCTTGTGAATATTTTCAACATTCATAAATTTTATCCTCCTTTGATTATTTATTCTAATTATATCCAAAAAATTAAAGAATATAACAATATTGAATAAGTAATGAATAATAATGATAAAAAACAAAAAAAGTTAGAACTTTTGTTTGACATTTTTTTGTTTGTATGGTATCATTTAGTAAAATAAAAAAATGGAGTGATAGTAATGCCAAGAAAAAAGGAAGAATTAAATAAAAGAGAAAAGTCGATTTTAAAGTTTATTGAAAAACAAATAAAAACAGATGGATATCCACCATCAGTTAGAGAAATAGGACAAGCAGTTGGACTAAAATCTAC
This sequence comes from Clostridia bacterium, assembly GCA_029258515.1. Taxonomy (GTDB): domain Bacteria; phylum Bacillota; class Clostridia; order TANB77; family CAG-508; genus CAG-269. The sequence goes on from JARHYK010000023.1 coordinate 4,043, forward strand.
AGCAACTGTACATGGCTATCTTGAAAGATTAGAAAGTAAAGGTTACATTAAAAGAAAAGACAGAAAAGGTAGAACTTTAAAATTAATTAAAGGAGCTACTGGAGAAAATAAAGAAAAAGTAGAAAATGTTAGCAAAGATTTTTATGCTCAAAGAGAATTGGTAGATGTACCAGTTATTGGAAAAATAACTGCAGGAATGCCAATTTTAGCTGTTGAAAACGTAACAGATACATTTCCTATTCCTATCGATTTTGTTGGAAATTCTGATTGCTTTATGCTTACTGTTAGAGGAGAAAGTATGATTGAAGCTGGCATTTTAGATGGAGACTATATTTTAGTTAAAAAACAAAGTAATGCAAATAATGGTGAAATTGTTGTTGCATTAATCGAAGATGAAGCAACAGTTAAAACTTTTTATAAGGAGAAAGATTATATTAGATTACAACCTGAAAATAGTACAATGGATCCAATTATTGTACCTAATTGCGAAATTTTAGGAAAAGTTGCTGGCGTTTTTAGAAAAATGTAAATTTTTTCAGGTTTTGCTTGCAAAAAATATAAAATGTGGTATAATATTTAAAATTGAAAAGACATAATAAGGACAAGATAAGTAATATATTAGCTTTTAGAGAGCCAAAGGCAGCTGAAAATTTGGTAAGTTATGATTGCTTATTATCACCTTATGTTTCTAAACTGAACGTTAAACAATTAAGTTTAGACGTAAATCTGCGTTAAAGAAAATTAAGAGAGTAATATATATATATTATTAAAATAGGTGGTACCGCGGAACAAACAAAGCTATTTCGTCCTAGATAAAGGATAGAATAGCTTTGTTTTTATTTATAATTATAAAAAATAAAGGAGGATTAATTATGTATAAGAAAGTTGAGTTAAAAAATGGCTTTGTTGGAATGGAAAAAGAAGTAGCAAAAACATGGAAGGAAAAAGACATAATAAAGAAAAATTTTGCTATGAATGAAGGAAAAAGATATTTTACATTTTATGATGGACCACCAACAGCAAATGGAAAACCACATGTTGGACATATTGAAACAAGGGTAATGAAAGATATTATACCAAGATATAAGGTAATGAAAGGGTATAACGTAATACGTAAAGCTGGATGGGATACACATGGACTTCCAGTTGAACTTGAAATTGAAAAGAAATTAGGAATTTCAGGAAAAGAGCAAATAGAAGAATATGGAGTAGAAAAATTCGTAAAAGAATGTAAAGAAAGCGTTTTTAAATATGTTTCTATTTGGGAAGAAATGACAAACAAAGTTGGATATTGGGTAGATATGGATAATCCATATGTAACATATCATAATGATTATATAGAATCTGTATGGTGGGCTTTAAAACAAATGTGGGAAAAAGACTTATTATATAAAGGACATAAAGTTATGCCATATTGCCCAAGATGTGGAACAGCTTTATCATCACATGAAGTAGCACAAGGATATAAAGATGTAAAAGATTTAACTTGTATTGCTAAATTTAAAGTTGTAGATAAAGAAAACACATATATATTAGCTTGGACAACAACACCATGGACATTACCATCAAATTTAGCACTATGTGTTAATAAAACATATGATTATTCAGAGGTTAAAGTAAATATCGGAACTGAAGAAGAACCAAAATTTGAAATATATATATTAGCAGAAAAATTAATTGAAACAATCTTAAAAGGTAAAGAATACCAAGTCTTAAAAACATTTAAAGGAACTGAATTATTAGGAACAAAATATGAAAGATTAATGCCATTTGGAGAAGTTGAAGGAAAAGCATTTGAAGTAATACATGGAGATTACGTAACATTAACAGATGGTACAGGAATTGTACATATTGCACCAGCATATGGTGAAGATGATAGTTTAGTTGCAAAACAAAACGGAATAACATTTATAAACTTAGTAGACAAAGCAGGGAAATTTGTAAAAGATGTTGAACCATGGGCAGGAAGATTTGTAAGAGATTGTAATGAAGATATTTGTAAATGGTTAAAAGAAGAAAACAAATTATTTGCAAAAGAAAAACATATGCATAGTTATCCACATTGTTGGAGATGTGATACACCACTTCTATATTATCCAAAAGAGAGTTGGTTTGTTGCTATGAGTAAATTAAGAGATGACTTAGTAGCAAACAACAATAAAGTAAATTGGTATCCAGATACAATAAGAACAGGAAGGTTTGGAAAATTCCTTGAAAATGTAATAGATTGGGGAATTTCAAGAGACAGATATTGGGGAACACCACTTCCAATTTGGACATGTGAAGATGAAAATTGTGCTCACCAAGAATGTATAGGAAGTATTGAAGAATTAAAACAAAAAGCAGTAAATTGCCCAGAAGATATAGAACTTCATAAACCATATATAGATAATGTAGAATTAAGATGTCCAAAATGTGGTAAAAAAATGGTAAGAACAAAAGAAGTTATAGATTGTTGGTTTGATTCAGGTTCAATGCCTTTTGCTCAGTGGCATTATCCATTTGAAAATAAAGAGATGTTTGACAATAATTTCCCAGCAGGATTTATATCAGAAGCAGTAGACCAAACAAGAGGATGGTTCTATACACTAACAGCAATAGGAACAGCTTTATTTGGCAGAAGTCCATTTAAAAATTGTATAGTACTTGGACATGTATTAGATGGAAAAGGACAAAAAATGTCTAAATCAAAAGGAAATGGAGTAGATCCATTCTTATTACTAGATACAGTAGGAGCAGATGCAACACGATGGCATTTCTATACATGCAGTGCACCATGGCTACCTACAAGATTATCACTAGAAAACGTACAAGAAACTCAAAGAGGATTTTTAAGTACACTATGGAATGTATATTCATTCTATGTGCTATATGCAGAAATAGATAAATTTAATCCACTAAACTACCAAGATTTTAAAGTTACTAACGTAATGGATAAATGGATAATATCAAAATTAAATACATTAGTAAAACAAGTAGATGAAAAACTAGAAAAATATAACATAACAGGAGCGGCATTACAAATAGAAGAATTTACAGATGAATTATCTAATTGGTATGTACGTAGAAATAGAGAAAGATTCTGGACACAAGACCTAAATGATGAAAAAATAGGAGCATATGTAACATTATATAAAGTATTAACAACATTAAGCAAAGTAATTGCACCATTTGTACCATTTATGGCAGATGAGATATATCAAAATCTAGTTGTAGGATTAGATGAAAAAGCACCAGAAAGTGTACATTTATGTTTATGGCCAGAAGTAAATGAAGATTTGATTGATAATAAATTAGAAGACGAAATGGATTTAGCATATAAAATAGTAAAACTAGGAAGAAGTGCAAGAAATTCAGCTAATATAAAAAACAGACAACCATTAGCAGAAATGTTGATTTCAGTAGAAACATTACCTGAATATTATTTAGATGTTGTTAAAGAAGAATTAAATGTAAAAAAAGTTGAACTAGGAGCAGAAATGTCTGAATATGTAAACTTTGAAATTAAACCAAATTTACCAGTATTAGGTAGAGAATATGGAAGATTAATTCCAAAAATCAAAGAAGAAATTTCAAAGAAAAATCAAATGGAATTAGCAAGCAAAGTAAAAGCTGGAAAAGTAGAATATATTGATATTGATGGAACTGAAATAGGATTAGACTCAGAAAATCTTTTAATTACAATGCATGGAAAAGAAGGATTTGCATTTAGTGGTGAAGGAGAAATGGGAGTTGTACTAGACACTAATATCACTGAAGAATTAAAAGAAGAAGGAGATTTAAGAGAAATTTTATCAAAAGTCCAAAATATGAGAAAAGATAAAGGATTTGAAGTATTGGATAATATCAATATATATATAGCTGGAAATGAAAAAGTTGAAAATGTTATCAAAAAATTTGAAGACATAATTAAACATGACACACTTGCATTAGACATTAAATATAATGAAGAAAGAAATGATTTTATTGAAGTTAATATAAATGGTGAAATAGTTAAAGTAACTGTTGAAAAAATATAAAAAATGATCCTTTTTGGGAACAATCCCAAAAAGGAATTTTTTTATCTAAAATATTGATAAAATTGATTTACACTAGTATTTATGCTAAAATAGTAATATAAATAAAAATTAAGGAGGTAGTAATATGAATTTAGAATTACCAAAAAAAATTAGATTACCATTTGTACAAATTAAGAAAGGAAAATTGTATTTACAAGAAAATTTACGGTTTGAAGACTTAATGTATGAACTAACATATAAATTAAGAGATAAAAGATGTGTATATTGTGGTAAAAAACTAAATCAAAAAACATGTACTTTGGATCATAGATATCCACGGGCTACAGGAGGGATAAGTATAACTAATAATTTATATCCTTGTTGCTCAAAATGTAATTCTGAAAAAGCTTTTTTAACTCATGAAGAATTTATCAAGATAAGGAAAGTTTCAGACGAAAACGAGAAAAAAAATTTCCTATTTCAACTCGAACAGTACAAAAAGCATCTTATGGCAAAAAGAGGATTTATATTACCTCAAAAATGGATTTCATTTTTATTTTTAGACCAGATAAAATACAAAAAATCTCTGACTGAATGTAGAGGAAGAAGATATATGAAAATAAAAAGGTTTTATGACGAATATAAAAAAATCCCTCGGCCAGTTATTGTTGATAAGAACAATAAGTTACTAGATGGTTATAACATCATATTATTTGCCAATGATAACGGAATAAAGAAAATTCCTGTAATAAAATTAGATAATGTAATCTTACAAAAAAGAAGCTAGTTAGCTTCTTTTTTTGTAATAGCAATAAAATAATATTATTTTTGCCTTTTGATTTTTGAAAATCACTTGACAGTTTACAATAATAAATGTAAAATATATAAGGAAGAAGAAATATATCAAAAATTAAATATATATTTTATTCGAACATTGAAAATTAAATAAGAAAGAGGTGTATACTTATGAACATAGCAGTCATAGTAGCCGCTGTCTTAATCTCACTTGCAATCGGTGCTATTTTAGGAATAGTATATAGAAAAAAGGTTGCAGAATCTAAAGTAGGAGTTGCTGAGGAAGAAGCAAAAAGAATAGTAAATATGGCTAAAATTGAAGCAGATAATTTAAGAAAAGAAGAAATTATTAAGGCAAAAGAAGAAATCATGGCAAGCAGAAAAGAATTAGATCAAGAGATTAAAGAAAGAAGAGGCGAAGTACAAAGACAAGAACAAAGATTAATTCAAAAGGAAGAAAACTTTGATAGACGTTCAGAAAATTTAGAAAGAAAAGAGCAAGAAGTTGAAAAACATATTGTGGAAGCAGAAAAACAAGAAGAGGCAATAAAAAAAATACAAGAAGAAGAAATGAACAAATTACAACAAATTGCAGCATTAACTAAAGAACAAGCTAAAGAAAGACTTTTAAAAGAAGTTGAAAAAGACCTTACAATGGAAAAGGCACAACTAATTAGAGAAGAAACTAGAAAAGCTAGAGAAGAAGTTAACAAAAATGCTAAAGAACTTTTAACTTATGCTGTTCAAAAATGTGCTGCAGACCATTCTCAAGAAACAACAGTATCAATAGTATCATTACCAAGTGATGATATGAAAGGTAGAATTATAGGTAGAGAGGGTAGAAATATTAAAGCAATAGAAACTTTAACAGGAGTAGATTTAATAATAGATGATACACCAGAAGCAGTAGTTTTATCAGGCTTTGATCCATTAAGAAGAGAAGTTGCTAAAATAACTCTTGAAAAATTGATTAATGATGGAAGAATTCATCCAGCAAAAATTGAAGAAACTGTTGAAAAAGCAAAACAGGAATTAGCAGAAACAATAAAAGAAGAAGGAGAAAGAGCAGTTCTAGAAACAGGAGTTATAGGATTACATCCTGATTTGGTTAAACTTATTGGAAAATTAAAATATAGGACAAGTTATGGTCAAAATGTTTTAAATCATTCAATAGAAGTATCAAATTTAGCAAGAATAATGGCAGAAGAACTTGGCTTAGATGCAAAATTAGTTAGAAGAGCAGGTTTACTACATGATATAGGAAAAGCTTTAGATCACGATATGGAAGGAACTCATGTTGAAATAGGAGTAGAAGTTCTTAAAAAATATAAAGAAAATCCATTAGTTATAAATGCTGTAGAAGCACATCATGAAGATGTAGAACCTCAAACTTTAGAAGCAGTTTTAATTCAAGCAGCAGATGCTATATCAGCATCAAGACCAGGAGCAAGAAGAGAAACATTAGAAACATATATTAAAAGATTACAAAACCTTGAAGAAATTGCAAACTCATTTGATGGAGTTGATAAATCATTTGCAATACAAGCAGGTAGGGAAGTAAGAATTATAGTCAAACCAGAAAAAGTATCTGATGATGAAATGACAGTACTAGCTAGAAATGTTTCAAAAAGAGTTGAAAATGAAATGGATTATCCTGGACAAATTAAAGTTAATGTAATTAGAGAAACAAGAACAGTAGACTATGCTAAATAAAATAAAAAGAGAATATTTATATAAAATAAATATTCTCTTTTTGCTTGATTATTTTAATTAATTATAGTATTATAAAAAATGAAAGAAGGTAATAAAATGAAAATTTTAGCAGTAGGAGACATCGTAGGAAATATAGGTGTCAAAGAATTAAAAAGAAAAGTAAGCAAGATTAAAGAAGAGAAAAAAATTGATTTTGTTATAGTAAATGGAGAAAATTCAGCAGAAGGAATGGGAATAACAGAGAAAAATTTTAAAGACATTTTAGAAGCAGGTGCAGATGTTGTTACTATGGGAAATCACACTTGGGGGAAAAAAGATATTTTTAAATTTATAGATAGTCCTAAAATAGTAAGACCAGCAAATTATCCAGAAGGAGTTGTTGGAAAAGGATATAGAATACTTAAGTGTATGAACAAAAGCATTGCAGTTATAAATTTAATAGGAAGAGTAGATATTAATATTTTAACAGAAAATCCATTTTTAATAGCAAAGAAAATTATAGAAAAAATAGAAAATAAAGTAGATATAATAATAATAGATTTTCATGCAGAAGCGACAGCAGAAAAAATAGCATTAGGATATTATTTAGATGGTAAAGCGACAGCTATATTCGGAACACATACACATGTACAAACAGCAGATGAAAAGATATTACCTAAAGGAACAGGGTATATTACTGATATTGGAATGACTGGACCTAAAAATTCTGTAATAGGAATGAATATTGACGCATCAATAAAAAGATTTGAAACAACTTTACCAGAAAGATATCGTATTGCAGAAGGCGAAACAATTTTTAATGGAGTAATTTTTGATATTGATGATGAAACAAATAAAGTAAAAAATATTGAAAGAGTTAATTATAATTAAAATAAAAAATGAAAATAAAATAATGAAATGTTATATAAGAAAATATAAAGAACAACAATGTCGAAACGTGTCAAAAATAGCTAAAAATTGCGATGAAAACTTGAAAAAATTTCCAGAAAAGTATTTACAAAAACTTCCATATAATGTAAAATCATAATTATAAAAGTTGCAACAAAAAATAAATTAGTAGGAGGAAAAATAAAATGGAAATTCTAAAAATTTCATCAAAATCAAATCCTAATTCAGTTGCAGGAGCAATAGCTGGATTAGTGAAAGAATCAAATAAAGCAGAAATGCAAGCAATAGGAGCAGGAGCTTTAAATCAAGCTGTAAAAGCAGTAGCAATAGCAAGAGGATTTGTAGCACCATCAGGAGTAGATTTAGTATGTATTCCAGCTTTTGCAGAAGTAGAGGTTGAAGGAGAAGATAGAACAGGAATAAAATTGATTGTTGAATCAAGAGCATAGATTGATCCTTTTAAGGATGTATCAAAAAAGTATCGCTTTAAGCGGTACTTTTTTGATACATCCTTAAAAGGATTAATAAAAATATATAAAATTTTTAAAAAGACTTTAAAAAAAATGTAAAATAGTATAAAATAGTATAAAATATAATAAGTATAGGAGAAAAAAATGGCAAAAAAATGGCAAATATATCAAATAACTGATAAAGAAGAAAAAGAAATTAAAAAAGTTAGTGAAAAATATAATATAAATGAATTGCTTGCTACTATTTTAGTAAATAGAAAAATTATGGAAAATGAAGACTTAGATGTTTTTTTACATCCTACTAGAAATAATTTTCACAATCCTTTTCTAATGCCAGACATGAAAATTGCTGTTCAAAGAATAAGACAATCAGTTGCTAACCAAGAAAAAGTAATAATATATGGGGATTATGATGCAGATGGAATTACTAGTATAACAGTTTTAAAGAGTTTTTTAAAAGATATTGGATTAGATGTAGATTATTATATTCCTAATAGATTAGATGAAGGATATGGTTTAAACAATCTAGCAATAAAGAAAATAGCTGAAGATAATTATAGCCTAATGATAACAGTTGATTGCGGAATATCTGCAATAGAAGAAATTAAATATGCAAACAGTTTAGGATTAGAAACTATAATAACAGATCATCATGAGGTTTCGGATAAATTACCAAAAGCTTTAGCAGTAGTTGATGCAAAAAGAAAAGATAATATTTATCCTTGCAGAGATTTAGCAGGAGTTGGAGTCGTTTTTAAATTAATACAAGCACTTGCAATAGAAATGAACTTACCCGAAGAAAGCTATTTAAAATATCTAGATATTGTATGTGTTGGAACAATTTCAGATATAGTTTCCTTAACTGATGAAAATAGAGTTATTGCGAAATTAGGTTTACTATTAGCAAATCAAACCAAAAATTTAGGTTTAAAATCTTTACTTAAATCATCAGGATACAAAAAAATAGATTCTATGGCAATATCATTTGGTGTTGCACCAAGAATTAATGCATGTGGAAGAATGGGACATGCTGAAAAAGCTTTAAAATTATTTTTATCCAGGGACATTTATGAAATTAATTTACTAACAAAAGAGTTAAATGAATTTAATAAAATTAGGCAAGAAACAGAAAAAAATATATACAATGAAGCTGTTGATATGATTGAAAATAAAGGAATGGATACAAATAATACAATTGTTTTAGCAGGAGAAAATTGGCATCATGGAGTAATAGGAATAGTAGCTTCTAAAATTACAGAAAAATATTTTAAACCAAGTATTTTATTATGTTATGAAGATACTCTAGCAAAGGGATCAGGAAGAAGTATACCAGGATTTGATTTACATGAAGCTTTGATGAAATGTAGTGAGGCTATTGATAGATTTGGTGGACATAGTATGGCTATAGGAATTACATTACAAAGAAATATGATAGGAGATTTTAGTCAAAAATTAGAAGATATCGCAAGAAATTTAAAAATAGACGAAATTTTACCAATTATTCAAATTGATAGTAAGATCGAATTAGCAACTATCAATAAAGAAATGGTTAAAAGCTTAGAAAAATTAGAACCATTTGGTGAAGGAAATAAAACACCTATTTTTTTAATTAAAAATTTAAAAATTGATTCAATAAGAGCTTTATCAGAAGGAAAACATATAAAGATGACATTAAGAGAAAATAATACAGTTATTAGTGCAATAGGATTTAATCTAGGAAATTTAGTAAATGATTATAAAATAGGAGATAAAATCGATGTTGTAGGAATGCTAGAAATAAATACTTTTAATGGAATAGATAATATTCAAATTAATTTAAAAGATGTTATGAAATCAATATAATTAAATAAAAGGGAAGTGTTAAAATGCAAGAAAATGAAATAACAATACAAGATGTAATAAATAAGAGAAAAGAACATTCTCGTAGAGTTGATACAAAACTAATAATGAAGGCATATAATTTGGCAAATGAAAAACATAAAGAGCAAAAAAGAAATTCAGGCGAACCATATATTATTCATCCATTAAATGTAGCATATATTTTAGCTGATGTTGGAATGGATGATAGTACCTTGTGTGCAGCACTTTTACATGATGTTGTTGAAGATACTGATTTAACAGATGAAAATTTAAGAAAGAATTTCGGAGATGAAATTGCTGATATGGTAGCAGGTGTTACTAAACTTGGTACAATGCTATATGAATCAGTAGAAGAAAGACAAGTTGAAGATTATAGAAAAATGTTTTTAGCAATGGGAAAAGATATTAGGGTTATAATCATTAAATTGGCTGATAGACTTCATAATATGAGAACATTAAAATTTTTAAAAAGAGATAGACAAATTGCTAATGCAAAAGAAACGATGGAAATATACGCACCTCTTGCAAACCGTTTGGGACTTTATTCAATAAAATGGGAATTAGAAGACCTAGGTTTTAAATATTTATATCCAGAAGAATATCATGAATTGGTTGAAGGAATAAATAAAAAAAGAGATCAAAGATTAAAATTTATAGAAAAAATAATGGGAGATATTAGAGTTCAACTAAAAAAACAGCATATAGAAGCAGAAGTTACAGGAAGAGCGAAACACTTGTATAGTATTTATAGGAAAATGAAAAGAGATAATAAGACATTAGATCAAATTTATGATCTATTTGCTTTAAGAATAATTGTAAATTCTGTTAAAGATTGTTATTCTGTCTTAGGTGTTGTACATGAGTTATATAGTCCAATGCCAGGAAGATTTAAAGACTACATTGCAGTTCCAAAACCAAATATGTATCAATCAATTCACACAACATTATTAGGTGAAAAAGGAACACCATTCGAAGTACAAATTAGAACTTGGGACATGCATAGAATTGCAGAATACGGAATTGCTGCACATTGGGCATACAAAGAAGCTAGTTATTTTGGCAAAAAACGTGCTGTTAAGGTAGAAGAAGATAAATTAGCATGGCTTAGAGAAACTTTAGAGTGGCAAAAAGAAATGCAAGATCCACAAGAATTTTTAGAAACATTAAAAACAGAATTATTTGAAGATGAAGTTTATGTATTTACTCCAAAAGGAGCAATAAAAGTATTACCAAGAGGAGCGACACCAATAGACTTTGCATATAGCGTTCATGCAGAAATTGGAAATCATATGGTAGGCGCTAAAATAAATAGTAAGATGATGCCAATCATCACACCATTAAAAAACGGAGATATCATAGAAATAATAACATCAGAAAATTCAAAAGGACCAAGTATAGATTGGCTAAAATTTGTTAAAAGTTCAGGCGCAAAAAATAAGATAAAAGCATGGTTTAAAAAGACATTAAAAAATGAAAACAAAGAAAAAGGAAAAGAATTAATAGAAAAAGAAATAAAAAGATTAGGATTTACACATGCAGGTTTATTTAAAAATCAATACATTGATCCAATGCTTGAAAGATATAAATATAAAAATATAGATGAAATGTATGCAGCAGTTGGATTTGGAGCTAATTCGGCAGTTAAAGTTATAGCAAGAGTTTTACAAGAATATAGAAAAGACCATGAAGAAGCAAATATAGAAGAAAAAATAGAAACATTAAAAAATAAGCAAAAAGACAAAAAAATAAAACCATCTAGTTCAGGAATTGTAGTTGAAGGAATAGATAATTGTTTAATTAAATTATCAAAATGTTGTAATCCACTACCAGGAGATGAAATAATAGGATATATTACAAAAGGACGAGGAGTATCAGTACATCGTAAAGATTGTGTAAATGTCAAAGACTTATTAAACGAAGAAAATAGACTTATAAATGTTAGTTGGTATAATGAAACAAAAGAAAACTATCAAGCAGAAATTGAAGTGTTTGCAAATGACAGAAATGGATTATTAGTTGATGTTTTAAATTCCTTAAAGGAAACTAAAGCTAGATTATTAGGAGTAAACACAAAAACAACTAAAGAAAAAATAGCCATAATAGAAGCTTCTTTAGTAGTTGAAAATATCGATGAATTAAATAAAGTGCTAAAAGTAATCAGAAAAGTAGATAGTGTATATGAGGTAAGAAGGAAAAAATAGAAAGCAGAAAAGAGGAAGAAAAAATAATGATATTAAAAGAACTAAAGATAGAAACATTTGTAGGAACACCTACAAATTGCTATATTATTTTAGATGAAAAAAGTAATGAAATAATGTGTATAGACCCAGCAGGAAATGTAGATGCAATAGAATATATGATAAAAAACATATTAAAAGGCGAATTGAAATATATATATTTGACACATTGTCATGGGGATCATATAGGAGGAGTTACAGAACTCAAAAATAGATGTGGAGGAAAAATATTAATACATAGAGATGATAGTGAAGGATTAAATAACAAAGATATTAACTTATCAACTATCATAGAAATGGGAAAAATTGAATTAGAACCAGATTCAAGAATTGATGATGAAGATTTAATACATTTAGGAAATTTAGAATTTAAAGTAATTCATACACCAGGTCATACAAAAGGATCTACCTCTTTATACTGCGAAAAAGAAAAATGCTTGTTTTCAGGAGATACAATATTTTCAGGAACATGGGGAAGAACAGACTTACCAACATCTAGTAGAGAAGATATAATGAATTCAATATCAAAAAAACTATTAAAACTTCCAGATGAGACAATAGTATATCCAGGACATGGCAAATCTACTAGAATAGGTGATGAAAAAACAATATACATTGATTTGAAGCCTAAATTGTGGTAAAATATATTCTGGAAAGTAATTTAAAATATAACGAAAGAAAGTTAAAGCAAATAAAAAAATGGAAAGAAGTGAAATAAAATGCCAAAAACAGAACCAAGAACATTACCAGGATTTATGGAATTACTACCAAATGAACAAATATTATTTGAACAAATGAAACAAAAAATAGAAAAGGTATATCAAAGATTTGGTTTTTTACCAATGGATACACCAATAATAGAATTATCAGAAGTATTACTTGCAAAAGCAGGAGGGGAAACAGAAAAACAAATATATAGATTTGAAAAAGGAGAAAGAGACTTATCATTAAGATTTGATTTAACAGTACCTTTAGCAAAATATGTAGCAAAAAATCATGGTAATTTAAGTTTTCCATATAGAAGATACCAAATAGGAAAAGTATATAGGGGAGAAAGAACTCAAAAAGGAAGATTTAGAGAATTTTATCAATGTGATATAGATATAATAGGTGATGAAGAATTAAGTATATTAAATGATGCTGAATTACCAAGTATAATATATCAAATATTTAAAGAATTAGGATTTGATGATTTTACAATAAGAATGAATAACCGAAAACTATTAAATGGATTATTTGAAGAAATAGGCCAAAAACAAAACAGTGTAGAAATATTAAGAATAATTGATAAAATAGAAAAAATAGGAAAAGAATCAGTAATAAAAGAGTTAGAAGAAATAAATATAAAAAAAGAAAATATAGATAAAATACTAGAATTTATAGAGATTAATGGTACAAATCAAGAAAAATTAGAAAAATTAGAAAAATTAAACATAGAAAATGAACAATTTAAAAAAGGACTAGAAGAAATAAGAGAAGTACTAAACTATGTAAAAATATTTGGAGTACCAGAAGAAAATTATAATTTAGACTTAACTATAGCAAGAGGTCTAGACTATTACACAGGAACAGTATATGAAACATTTTTAAATAAATATAGAGAAATAGGAAGTGTATGTTCAGGAGGAAGATATGAAAACTTAGCAGAAAATTATACAAACAAAAAATTACCAGGAGTAGGAATATCAATAGGACTAACAAGACTATTTTATGTATTAAACGAATTAAATTTAATAAAACCGGAAAAAAAATCAATATCAGATGTATTAGTAATATCTATGGTAGAAAATATGAAAGTTCCAATTGAAATTGCAACAAAATTAAGACAAGAAGGAAAAAATGTAGAAATATACTTAAATAATAAAAAATTAAAAGCAAAATTCAAATATGCAGATAAACTAAAAATACCATATGTAATAGTAATAGGAGAAGAAGAAATAGAAAAAGGAACATATAAAATAAGAAATATGCAAACAGGAGAAGAAAAAGAGACTTTTTGGGATGAATCAAAAAAACATAAATAATGCTAAAAAAGATAGTTAAAACTATCTTTTTTTCTTTACAATTAAAAATAAGTGGTATATAATTATAAAAAAGAGGTGCAAAATGAAAGTATTATTTAAAAATAAAACAAAGTACAGTATGGAAAATTATGAGGAATTTTTAAGATTTCACCAAGAAAAATATGGACTAAAATATACAATTTCCACGATAATTATTATGTTATTACTGATTTTTTGTATTATAGCTCAATTAAAATCTAAAAGTTTTTATCCGTTAGCTTTTACAGTAATAATTCTAATAGTATTTTTAGTATATAGATATTACCAGCCAAGAGAAATAATAAAAAAAGAGAAAAAAAGTAAAAAGATAAAAAATGAGCAAGAATTTATTTTTAAATTTTATAATAAATACTTTCTAATATATAGCCAAAAAGTATTTTCAAAAATAAGATATTTTAAGCTATATAAAATATTTGAAACTCAAGATTTTTTTTATTTGTATTTAGATAAAACACATTCTTTTTTAATATCAAAAGAAGGATTTGAAAAAGGAACTCCAGAAGAATTTAGAAAATTCATAAATAAAAAATGTAAATTTAAAATGAAAGATGAAAGGAAAAAAATAATGAATACACTACTAATTATAATATTAAAATTATTAAATATAATATTAAAAATATTTGGAAAACAAGGAGGAAACATACTTGGAAAACTTGCAAAGAAATTTAATCCAAATATATTAGAATTTTTTAAAGTTGATTGTCCTGTAATAGCAGTTACAGCAACAAATGGAAAAACATCAACCAATAATCAAATAGCATATACTTTAGAAACTGCTGGATATAAAGTACTAAGTAATAAAAAAGGAAATAATATGGAAACTGGTATAATATCAGTTTTAATAAAAAATTCCACATTAACAGGAAAAGTAAAAGCAGATTTTATAACATTTGAAGTAGATGAAAATTATGTTCCAATAATATTTAGTAAATGTAGATTAGATACATTAGTTATTTTAGATTTCTTTAGAGACCAATTAGATAGAAATGGAACTGTAGAAACACTTATAGGAAAAATAAACGAGTTTTTGAAAGACTATCAAAGAAATTTAGTATTAAATAGTGATGACCCAAATGTATCTAGATTGAGTAACTCAAACCCAGAAAATAAAAATGTTTACTTCTATAGTGTAGAAAAATATGAAAAGGCTACTGAAAAAATGGAAGAAGCAGGAGAAGGTAGATACTGCCCATTTTGTGATACTAAACTTGAATATGAATATTACCAATATTCACATATAGGTAAATTCAAGTGTCCAAAATGTGGTTTTGGAAGCAACGAAATATATAAATTAGCTCAAAACATAAATTTAAAAGAAAAAACATTTGAAGTTGATGGAATTAAATATAAAATAAACGAAAATAGCATTTATACAATATATAACTATATGGCAGTATTAGCAGTAATGAATATATATAATATAGAACCTGAAATGATAATAAAAGCTTTTGAAACATTTAATTTTAAAAATGGTAGATTAGAAACAATTAGTGTAAAAGGAATGGAAACAACATTCAATTTAGCTAAAAATCCAACAGGAGGAAATGTTAGCTTGAAACTTTTAGAACAAAACACAGAAGAAAAAGAATTGTTATTTGCTGTAAACGACAAAATAGCAGATGGCATAGATGTTTCTTGGATTTGGGACATAAATTTCGAAGCAATATTAGATAAAAATGTTACAAAAATTGTCACAGCAGGTGATAGAGCATATGATTTGGCAATTAGATTTAAAATAGCCGGATTTGATATAGATAAAATTATACCTTGTGAAAATTATGAAGATGCAGTAGAAGAATTATATAAAAACAAGAACAGAAAATATATTATTGCAAATTATACAGCATTACAACCATTAAGAACAATGGCAATAAATTACGACAAAACTAAATAAAAGTTGGAGGAAAAAATAATGAACGAATTAAAAATATTATACTTTTACCCAGATATTTTAGAATTATATGGAGATCATGCAAATATTGACATATTAAAATATAGAATAGAAAAAAGAAATATAAAATGTATAATAGATACATATAATTTAGGCGATGAAGAACCAAATTTTAACGAGTACGACATCATATTCTTAGCAGGCGGAATGGATAAAGATAAATATGTGCTAGTAGAAGATTTGAAAAAATACAAAGAAAAAATAGAATTAGCAGTAAAACAAGGAGTATTTTTCCTTTTAGTAGGACAAGGGTACGAAATATTTGGAAAATACTATGAAGATGAAAAAGAAAACAAAATGGAATGTTTAAATATCTTTCCGTATTATGTAAAAGAAGAAAAAGACAAAAAATATATTGGAAATGTAGTAATAGAAGTAGAATTAGAAGAAAACAAAAAAGTAAAAGTAGTAGGATTCGAGAATCATAAAGGTCAAGTCATGAATTTAGTTTCAGCATTTGGTACAATAATTGAAGGAAACCAAAAAGAAGGATTTTTTATAGGAAATGTATTAGGAACATATATTCATGGACCATTACTTTCAAAAAACCCAGAAGTTTCAGATTATATAATAAAATATGCATTAGAAAGAAAATACGAAGAAAAAATTAATTTAAAAAAATTAGATGATGGATTTGAAGAAAAATGCAAAGAAAAATTAATAAAAGAATAAATTAACAAAATACAAACTTGTTTAAAACTAGAAAAAATGCGCATGTTTTTGCAAAACAAATAGGAGTAAATGAAGTGAAAATAAGTATTAATAAAATTATTGATGAAGTCTTAGAAACAAAAGATTTAAAAGATATTGAAAGAGTAAAGAGTCTCTATTTGAAATTAGGAGAAATTTTTGCATATAACGTAGAATATTTTTATACTAAAGAAACAGAGAAAATATATGAAAAAGATTTGACTATAAAATCAATACAAACATCAAATTATCAAAATAAAATAAATGTAGTATGTAAACAAATAGCACAAATATTAGTTGAGGCAATCAATAAAATGGCTAAAAAGGAAAAAAAAAATATGACAGCAAAATTAATAGGTTATGAAGAAGGAAAAAAAAATCATGTTATAACATTATTAACACTAGAAAATAGCAATTATTATTTAGATTTGTATAAAGATTTATATAGAATTCAAAAAGGTATGAGAACAAAATATTTTGCACCTGAAGAAGAGATATTAGCACGAGAAATCAATAATTATTATCCGATAAAAAGTGAATTTGATGGAGTAAAGTGTCAAAATATTTCAAAAGAAGAGAATGAAAAGATAGATAAAAAGATAGGATATTTAAAATACGGTATATATACAGAAGATGTAATAGAAATGTTAAAAGAAGAAATCGAAGAAGAAAAAGAAAACATTTTAGAATACATTAGTAATAATAATTTAAAAAACAAAGAAAACAAACTTACAAAATTTAAAATAGATTTTATATTTAAACATTTTAAAAATAATTATTTACCAGCAAAGACAATGGAAATATTTGAATTAGAACGATTTTATTTAAAAACTTTTGCAAATATATTAAATGAAAATGATAAGGAAAATATTGATATATTTAAAATACACATAGAAACTAAGGAAAAACCTGATATATATTATAAAGAAAGTATACTTTATGAATTTGAATTTACAAAAGAAAATAGATTCTTTTATTATATTTATAATTCAATAGATAAAGGGTATAGAGAAATAACAGAAGAAGAAATACTTGATATGAAAGCAAAAAAAGAATTAACATATAAAAGTAAATATAATACACCAAAATTTGAAAGAAAAAATATGGAAAGAAATTAAAACAGAAAGTAAAATTAATACAGGCATTGATATAGTAGACAAAGTTTTAACTAATTATTTCAAGTTTGCATTAGAAGAAACAAAATATTATAAAAAAATAAAAAGTATAGGAAATTAATAAATAGTAACCAAAAAAACTCTTTTCAATATAATATATAATGAAAGGAGTTTTTATTTATGGATTATGAATTAATGATGAATGGAAATGTAAAAATTGGACAAAAAGCACCGGAATTTAAGGCAGTAACTACATTTGGAAAAGTAAGTTTAAATGATTATGAAGGTAAGTGGTTAGTACTATTTTCTCATCCAGGAGACTTTACTCCAGTATGTACAACGGAAATGATAGGATTTACGAAAGCTCATACATATTTTAAAAGTTTGAATACAGAATTATTAGGATTAAGTATAGACTCACTAAATTCACATTTAGCTTGGGTATATGATATTTATTGTAAAACAGGAATAAAAGTATCATTTCCAATTATAGCAGATTTAAGTGGCAAAATAGCAAGGCAGTATGGAATGATATCAAATGATATAAGCAGTATAGAAACGGTTAGAAATGTATATATAATAGATGATAAAGGAATAATTAGAACAATACTAATATACCCGATGAATATAGGAAGATTTATACCAGAAATAATAAGAATAATAAAAGCATTGCAAATATCTGAAGAAAGTAAATGTGTAACACCAGCTAATTGGATACCTAATCAACCATTAATAATGTTACCACCAAAAACATACAAAGAACTAGAAGAAAGAAATAAAAAAGGAATAAGTTGGTATTTAAATTTTGATAAATACTAAAAAATAAATCTATATTTAGTTTAAAATATTAAATATAGATATTTTTATATCAAAAATTTAAACATAATTTCAAATTTACTGACAAAAACTAAAATATATGATATAATTTATGCATAATAAAATTAAAAGAAAGAAAGGAAATGAAAATGTCAAAACCAGTAGTAGCAATAATAGGAAAACCAAATGTGGGAAAATCAACTTTTTTCAACTATCTAGTGGGAAGCAGAATATCAATAGTAGAAGATACACCAGGAGTAACTAGAGATAGAGTATATGCAGAAACAAATTGGAGAGGAAGAAATTTCACTTTAATTGATACAGGAGGAATAGAACCAGAATCAGAAGATATAATAATATCTCAAATGAGAGAGCAAGCTAATCTAGCTATAGAAATGGCAGATGTAATTATATTTTTAACTGATATAAAACAAGGAGTAACAGCTGCAGATAGAGAAATAGCGTTAATGCTTAAAAAATCAGGAAAACCAATAGTTTTAGTGTGCAATAAAGCAGATAATTTTGGAAGGGATAAAGAAGAAGCATATGAATTTTATAACTTAGGACTAGGAGATCCTTTTCCAATATCAGCAAGTAATGCAATAGGAATAGGAGATGTGTTAGACGAGATATATAATTACTTCCCACAAAAAGATGCAAATGAAGAAGATGAAGAAATAATAAAAGTAGCAGTAATAGGAAAACCAAATGTAGGAAAATCATCTTTGATAAATAAAATATTAGGAGAAAAAAGAACTATAGTAAGTAATATTGCAGGAACAACAAGAGATGCAATAGATTCATATTTTGAAAATGAAAAAGGAAAATATACTTTAATAGATACAGCTGGAATTAGGAGAAAAAGTAAGGTAAATGAAAGAATAGAAAAATACAGCGTAATGAGAAGCATGCTTGCAATAGAAAGAGCAGATGTATGCTTAATGATGATAGATGCAAATGAAGGTGTAACAGAACAAGATACTAAAATTGCAGGAGAAGCACATGAAGCAGGAAAAGGCATAATTATAGTTGTAAATAAATGGGATGAAGTAGAAAAAGAAACAGGAACACTAGAAAAATACAAAAAAGAAATATATTCAAAATTATCATACTTATCTTATGCACCAATAGTATTTATATCAGCTAAAACAGGACAAAGAGTAAATAAGCTATTTGACATGATAAATGAGGTAGCAAAACAAAACGCTATGAGAATATCAACATCAGTGTTAAATGAAGTAATAAATGAAGCAATAGCAATAGTACAACCACCAACAGATAAAGGAAAAAGACTAAAAATATTTTATGGTACACAAGCTTCAACAAAACCACCAACATTTGTAATATTTGTAAATAGTAAACAATTATTCCATTTCTCATATGAAAGATATTTAGTAAATCAAATAAGAAAAGAATTTGGATTACAAGGAACACCAATAAGAGTAATTGTTAGAGAAAAAAATGAAAAAGATGTATAAATTTTAATGAAGATAAAATATATTTTTGAAAGGTTAAAATGGTGAAAAAATGGCAACAAATATCATAATAGCAATAATTGCATATTTAATAGGAAGTATAAATTTTTCAGTAATAATAAGTAAAAAAGTTGCTGGATTTGATGTAAGAGAAAAAGGAAGTGGAAATGCAGGAAGTACAAATGTACTTCGTTCAGTAGGAAAAGGAGCAGCATTATTAACATTAATATGTGATGTATTAAAGGGAGTTATAGCAATTTTAATAGCAATATGGCTAGGAAAAATAGTAGAAAATGCTGATAAAGCATTATTAGTACAAATAGCAGGAATAGCAGTAGTATTAGGACATACTTTTCCAATATTTTTCAAATTTAAAGGAGGAAAGGGAGTTGCAACATCATTAGGAATTTTACTAATGACAAATTGGCAAATAGGACTTATTTGTTTAGTGTTTGCATTAGTTTTAATGGCATTAACACAAATGGTATCATTAGGTTCATGCTCAGCAGCTGTATTATTTCCAGTATTAACATTATTTATAAAAGATCATTTTATAGTAACTGAAGGTACAGATTATTTCATATTCAGTGTAATATTAGCAATAATAGTATTAGTAAATCACAGAAGCAATATAAAAAGAATGTTAAATGGAACAGAAAATAAATTGTCATTTAAGAAAAAATAAATACCAATGAAATGATAACAAGAAAAATATGAGAAGTGTAAATTTATATTAGTAATATTAACAATATTATTTATCATATATATTACAAAGAAAAAAATAAAGGAGAGGAATATATAATGAAAACTATAGCTATAATAGGAAGTGGAAGCTGGGGAGTAGCACTTGGAACATATTTGGCAAGATTAGGAAACAAAATTAAAATATGGTCATTTTTAGAAGAAGAAAAAGATTTAATAAATAATGAAAAGAAATGCAAATTCTTACCAAATTTAAAAATACCAGAAAACATATATTGCTCAACAGATTTTGAAGAGGTAATAAAAGATTCTGATTTCATATTACATGTAACACCATCAAAATTCACAAGAAGTACATTTAAAGAGTATAAAAAATATGTAGGAAATAAACCTATTATAATATGCTCAAAAGGATTCGAAAAAGATACATTAAAAACAT
This sequence comes from Clostridia bacterium, assembly GCA_029258515.1. Lineage (GTDB taxonomy): Bacteria > Bacillota > Clostridia > TANB77 > CAG-508 > CAG-269. The sequence goes on from JARHYK010000023.1 coordinate 25,255, forward strand.
TAGATGAAGTAATATTAGATGAAATGCCAACAGCGAAAGTAGGAGCGTTATCAGGACCAAGTCATGCAGAAGAAGTAGCACAAGCAATACCAACAGTACTAGTAATAGCATCAGAAGATGAAAAGATACGAGAAGAAGTACAAAACACATTTATGTCAGCTGAAATGAGAATATATACCTCAGATGATTTAAAAGGCGTCGAGCTAGGAGGAGCATTAAAAAATATAATAGCGTTTTGTGCAGGAGTAAGTGCAGGAGTAGGTCTTGGAGATAATACATTTGCAGCACTAATAACAAGAGGATTAGGAGAGTTAGCAAGATTAGGAGTAGCTCTAGGAGGAAAAAAAGAAACATTTTACGGCTTAAGTGGTTTAGGAGATTTGATTGTAACTTGTTTAAGCGAACATAGTAGAAACAGAAAAGCAGGAAAATTAATAGGGCAAGGCAAAACATTAGAAGAAGCAAAAAAAGAAGTTGGTATGGTAATTGAAAGTATAGATAACATAGATGTAGCATATGAATTAAGCAAAAAATATGATATAGAAGTTCCAATAATAGATGTAGCATATGAGATAATATATAATAATTTAGATGCAAAAGAGGCAGTAAAAAGATTAATGACAAGAAGTAAGAAAGATGAAAATGAATAAAAATGAATAATTTAGGAAAAAATAGGAATAATAAAAATAAATTTAAGGGAGGAATTAAAATGGAATTTTTTGATAAATTAGGAAAGAAAGCTAGTGAAGCATATAAGGTAACTGCTGATAAAACAGGGAAATTAGCAAAAGAAGCAAAACTAAGAGTAAAAATATCAGATTTAAAAAATCAAGTAAAAGAAGTTTATGAAGAAATAGGTAAAAAAGTATATGAAAAATATACTAAAGAAGAAGGAATAGATATAAAAACAGAATTAGAACCAGAATGCACAAAGATTGATGTTCTAAATGCTGAAATTGAAAATAATTTAGATGAGTGCCTAGAACTAAAAGATAAAAAAATGTGCACAAAATGTTCAGCTCAAATAGACAAAAACGTTAAATTTTGTCCAGAATGTGGTGAAAAACAGGAAGAAGAACAAGTAAAAGAAGTTGAAATTCTAGAAAATAAAGATTGCAATTGTGATAAAGAGTGTAGTTGCAATGATAATAAATGTAAATGTGAAAATGAAGACAGTAATATAGAAAAAACTGTTGAAGTAGAATCAAATCCAGATTTAGATTAAAATTAGACAAAAAAGGAAAGAAAAATGAAAATAGTAGTACAAAGAGTAAAAAAAGCTGAAGTTGAAGTTGAAAATAAAGTAGTAGGAAAAATTGATAAAGGTTTTTTAGTATTAGTTGGAATAACACATAATGATACTGAAAAAGAAGCAGATTATCTAGCAAAAAAGTTAGTTAATTTAAGAATATTCGAAGATGAAAATGAAAAAATGAATTTAACTTTAAAAGATGTAAAAGGAAAATTATTGATAGTATCACAATTTACTCTATATGCAAATTGTAAAGAAGGAAATAGGCCATCGTTTATAGAAGCAGCAAGACCAGAAATGGCAAATAATTTATACGAATATTTTTGCAAAAAATGTCAGGATAATGGAATAGAAGTTGAAAAAGGAATATTTGGAGCTGATATGCAAGTATCTTTAATAAATGATGGACCAGTAACAATAATAATTGAAAAATAAAAATAAGATAGTTATATTTTTAAAATATAGCTATCTTATTTTAATATGGAAATCTTTCAAACAAATATTTTATAATATCATTAGCATTGTCCTCACCTACATGAATGTAAACACCTTTATCTAAAGAAATCCACATATTTAAAAAGTAGTTATCAAAATTATCAATGTAAACACCAATCATCTCAGCTAGTTCTATAGGATTAGAATATTTTTTTTCCCATTTTATAGTGTTTTTTAAGTTTATTTCAGTATTATAAAAAGAACTCAAAAATTTATTAATTTCAGCTATATCTTCGCTAAATAAATTCAAAGTTACCATTAAAATGCTCCTTCTTAAAATAGAATCAAAATAATTATTATATAAAATTAGTATATGCAAAAAAAAATTAAATATTATTAAATCTGTGTTTTTGAATAAAAATTAAGAATTTGTAAATACTAGAAAAAGAATGAAAATAGGAGGAATTATATTGAAAAAAAATAAAAATATATATAAAGTTTACGCATATATTTTTTTAATAATATTTTTAATCTTTTTTACCACTTTTGGAATATATAAAATAGTAAAATTAAATAATAAAAAAGATGAGCAAATTTCAGAAAAGGTAAGTGCGGAAATCAAGTATTTAGATAGTAATTTTCTAAAATTATTTAATCAAATGAATAATATAGAATTTGAAAATTATAAAATTTCTATAAATGAAATTAATAAAGAATTCTCAGAGGATAAAAAAAATAGTGAAGATAATGGTAATTTAAAATTTAATGGCGAAGAAGGAGAAAATAATAACTCTAAAACTAAATCAGGAGAAGAAGATACTAAAAGTCAAGAAGAAAAAATTAAAATATTTGACTTAAAAAGAACAAACATCTTAACTGCTAATGAAGATGTTGATTGGAATAAAGTTAAATACGAAGTTGAAAATATGTATTTATCAATTCCTACAATTACTTTAGATTTGTATCAAACCCAGATAAATAAACAAGACATACTAAATTTTAATAGTGAATATGACAATTTAACTAAATTTACACAAGAAAAAAATAAAAAGGAAGTATTGAATCAATTAGTAAAACTATATGAGAGTTTAATTAAATTTTCTGACAATATATTAACAGAAGAACCAGAAAAAATAATAATAAAAACTAAATTAAATATATTCAAGGCATATTCTAAATTAGATGATAAAAAATGGAATGAAATATCAAAAGATGTAAATTTAGCAATAGAAGAATTTTCAAAAATTATGAGCAAAAAAGAAATTAAAAAACAAAAAATATATGGGATAAATAAAACATATATAATGCTTAATGAACTACAAAAATCATTAGAAAAGGAAAATATAGAAATATTTTTAATAAAATATAAGAATATAGTAGAAGAATTAAATAAAATGTGATATACTAATAAAAGAGTAAATTAAATAGTCGCTGGTAACTTTCGAAAGAAACTACGAGAGGAAAGTCCGGGCTCCATAGAGCAATGATGCTAGATAACGTCTAGTGAGGGTGACCTTAAGGAAAGTGCAACAGAAAATAACCGCCATTTTTTGGTAAGGGTGAAAAGGTAAGGTAAGAGCTTACCGCTATTATGGTGACATAATAGGTCAGTGCAAACCCCATCTGGAGCAACACCTATTAAAGAAGATTAAGCAAGCTCTAGCGCCTTCTTGAACTGCGTGGCTTGAGGTAATTAGCAATAATTATCCTAGATAAATGACTATTTTAAATGACAGAACCCGGCTTACAGATTTACTCTTTTTTATTTTATAAATTTAATTATCGTAAAATATAAATAATTTATATTTTAATATAGGGGGAAAAAATGAGAATTAGATATAAAAAATGGGCAAGACCAGAATTAGAAGCAGCTGAATTTTATATAGATGAACCAGAAAAAATCAAAGGAAAATGGAAAGAGTTTTTTAAAAACAAAGAAAATCCTTTGCATTTAGAACTAGGATGTGGAAAAGGACAATTTATATCTGAACTTGCATCAGAAAATAAAAATATAAATTATATAGCAATAGACTTGATAGATGCTATGCTTGGATTAGCAAAAAGAAATATAGAAAATACATATAGTGAAAAAAACTTAAAACCAGAAAATATTGCAATAACAAGATTTGATATAGAAAGAATACCATTAATATTAGACAAAGAAGATAATATAGAGAGAATATACATAAATTTTTGCAATCCATGGCCTAAAGGAAAGCATAGAAAGAAAAGATTAACTCATACAAGACAATTAGAAAAATATAAAACATTTTTAAAACCACAAGGAGAAATATATTTTAAAACAGATGATGACGGATTATATCTATCAACATTTACATATTTGGAAGAAGCAGGATTTGAAGTTGTTGCAAAGACAGATGACTTACATAAAAAACCAATATTTGAAAACAATATAGAAACAGAACATGAAAAAATGTTTAGTGAGCAAGGAATAAAAATTAAAGCATTAATAGCAAAACAAAAGTAATCCTTTTTAGGACCATTCAAAAAGATTACTATTAAAATTTAGGAAAGTATGAATAAATATGGAAATAGATATCGAGGAAATAAAGAAAAATAAAGATAATAGAGAGTATGTTTTAGAAAAAGTTAAGATAAAAGGCAAAATCTTAGAATTTGTATCAGAAAACCTACAAGATGATGAAGAAATTGTAAAACAAGCTCTTAATCAAGATGGGGAAGCATTAGAATTTGTAAGTGATAGACTAAAAGATAAAAAAGAAATCATAATGTTAGCAATGAAAACAGCACCTTGGACAGCTTTTTATGCATCTGAAAGATTAAAGGCAGATAAAGAGCTAATATTAGAAAGTGTTAAAAATTATGGACAAACATTGTATTATGCTAGTCAAGAACTAAGAGATGATGAAGAAGTAGTAAAAACAGCAGTTAAAAATAAAGGAATTATAATAAAATATGCAAGTTATAGATTGAGAAATAATAAAGAAATAGCAAAAATTGCAATGGAAAATGACAAAAGAGCCTATGATTTTTTGACAGAAGAATTAAGAAACGATGAAGAGATTAAGGAATTAAAATAATCCTTTTTGGGAATATCCCCAAAAAGGATTATTTTAATTATTAGCACAGTTATTTTTGTGTTCATGCTTATTGCAAACAGCACCATTTGATTTTAAAAAACCATTTAAATAATTATTTACAACATCATCACTATTTCCTAAATTTCCAGTAATAACTTCTATATTTTCTTCATTGAAAATATCTATTGCACCTTGACCCATTCCACCAGAAATAACAAGATTTATATCTAAATCCTTCAAAAACTTAGGTAAAAATCCTTTTTCATGTCCTGGATTTGGAATAACTTCTTTAGAAATAATTTTACTATTTTCAACTATATAAATTGTAAAATTTTCACAATGTCCAAAATGTTGTGATACATTATCATTAACACAAGCTACTGCTATTTTCATATTATCAATCTCCCATCTAAATTTATTTTATAAAATTAATTATTATTTATTAATTTTATTGTCTTATTATATATATCACAAATTTCTCAGTTTGCCAAGCAATTAATATTAATTATAGTTGTTATTACATTCATATTCTTTTAAATAGGTTCATGTAAAATTCTACCTACAAAAGAAATAACATTATATTTACAATATAATTTATGCATAAATCTCTATTAGTATTAAAAGTTTTAACAGTTTTGATATTTATATAAATAAAGAGATGATTTTTATATGATGCTTATAATAATCATTTTAGAATTTATTGTATTTACAACTAAATATTATAAATACGATTTTAAACCTAACTTCTAATTAGATTAAACCATAAGATAAGTATATTTTTAGCCATGGAAAACATAGTTAATTTATCTATACTTTCACTTGCAATTAAATTAGCAGTATTTAAAATTTTACCATCAACACTAAAACTCACTTCACCCAACTTCTGGCCTTTAGATATTGGAGCTTCAACATTATTAGGTAAATTTATACATTGACTAATTTTGTTTTCGTTTCCTTTTTCAATTAAAGCACCACTAGAACTTTCCAAAACAACACTAATGTTCTTTTTAACACCTTTAGAAACATTTATTTCTTTTATAACATCATCTTTGTTTCCAAAACTTTTAAAAGAAAATTTATTAAAACCATAGTCTAATAACTTTTGGGCTTCTCCAAATCTAAGTTTAGTAGAAGGTGCTTTCATAATAACCGCTATTAAAGATAAATTATCTCTTGTTGCACTAGCAGATAAATTATACAAAGCAAGAGAAGTAGAGCCAGTTTTTAAACCTGTTGCACCTTTATAATATTTTATTAATTTATTAGTATTTGAAAGTTGTGATTTACCATCTCTTAAAGAATCCATCCATATAGTAGTATATTTAGTTATATCTGGATACTTATTCAATAATTCTTTAGACATTAAAGAAATATCATAAGCAGAAGTAAAATGACCTTCTTCATCTAAACCATGACAATTTTTAAAACAAGTATCTTTCATGCCAAGCTCTTTAGCTTTATCATTCATAAGCTGAACAAACCCTTCTTCTGAACCAGCAATAAATTCTGCCATTGCAACTACACAGTCATTAGCAGAGTTTACACAAATTGCTTTAAGCATTTCATCTACTGTTAAGGTTTCCCTGGGATCTAACCATATTTGAGAACCACCCATAGATGCAGCATTTTCAGAACATGGCACATTATCTGTTAAAGAAATCTTTCCAGTAGAAATGTTTTCCATGAATAGCAAAATGCTCATGACTTTTGTAACAGAAGCGGGATAAAGTTTTTCATGGATATTATGGTTATATAGAATTTGACCAGTTGTTTGTTCAATTAAAATTGCAGATTGACTTTCTAAATTCAAAAAATTGTCATTTTGTACAATTTCTTTTCCAATATCATCATTCACACTTTCAATATCATCGTTTATTGTCCAAGAATATGGAAAATTAGAAAAACATAAAGAAACATTAGAAAATATAAAAGAAAAAATAGAAAAACATAAAAAAACTTTAAAAAATATATTAAAACTTTTCATAAAAACCTCCTAAATTACTATTAAAATATATGTAATAAAATACAAAAAAGAACTTGACAATAAAAAGAAAAAAAGATATAACTAATAAAGTACTTAAAATTACAAAAATAGACAAAAATAGTAAAAGAAGAGGAGAGATAACTATGCCATCATGGGCAATTCATTTAGCAGTAGCAACTAAATTAAGTAAAAAGTTAAATTTAAATAATAAAAATAAAAATATATTTTTATTGGGGAATTTAGCACCAGATATTTTAAATGGATATGTTGTAACTAAAATATCGCATAAAATTCCTCATGATATTTCTCATTATCAAAAAAAAATACAAATAAAAAGTCATCAAGAGAAAAGATATGATCTGGAAAAATTTTATAATGAAAATAAGAAAAATTTTTCTAATCCAATAGTTTTAGGATATTATACACATCTACTAACAGATTTTTATTGGAACAATTTAACTTATGAAAAAAAAGGAATTAAAAATGAAGAAGAATTTCTAATTGGTTTAAATTTACAAAATGGTGAAAAAATTTATGACCAAAAAGACAAACTAAGAAGAATTAAGACAAATGACTTTAAAATATTTTCTAATTACATATATAAAAACAAGTTAGCCGAAATTCCAACATATGATGAAGATATGATGAAATATGCAAAAGAAATGGATTTTATTGATTTAGAAAAAGAAGATATATTAGAAACAATAAAATATCTTGAAAAGATTTCTAATTTTGAAGTTGAGATACTTTTAGAAAATAAGAGATATCAAATATTTAGTGAACAAGAAATGTTGGAAAATTTAGATTTTTGTGCTAAGTTTATAGAAAATAAATTAAATAATTAAGAAAAAAGGAAGAAAAAATGGAAAATATAGAAAAAGTATATAAACGCAATACCTTATTTATTATATTAATTGGTATAGTAGGATTTTGCTTTGGAATATTAGATTGGGATAGTAACTTAGCAGACTTAGTATATTTAAAATATAACAATAAATTATTGATATCATTTATATCCGCAAATATTGGAACAGCAAGATTAATTGCATCTATTTATTGTATAAAAATAAATGATTCTAAAAAACCTAATTATGTTTTTAAAATGTGTATGATATTATGTTCTATTATTGCTATTATTAGTGCTATATTATTTGATGCAGAATTTATAATTTTATTTGTAATTACATATCTAATAGAAGTAATACTATTAGAAATATTTTCAGGATATCATTATGCTTATGCTTTAAACTCATTACCAAAGGATAAAGTAAATAATGCACATTCAAAAAGAATATCAGTATTTAAAATAACACAAACAGCTGGAATAGCACTAGCTGGATTTATTTGTGCTAAATTTACAAATCATGCATTTTTGCTTATGGCAATATTAACAATATTAACATTTTTGTTGGCAATAACATTTGTTAACCAAGTTAAGAATTTTCCTTTAGAAAAAAAGAAAAAAAAAGAAAATCTATTTAAAAAACTTAATATATTTAAATATACAAAATATTTTAGAAAGTGGCTTGTTGTTAGATTGATTGGAAGATTTGCATTAGCATCATTAATAGTATTACTTTCTATAAGAGCAATAGATAATAATTTAAACTTATACATGTTAAAGACTACAAAAAGTTTATTATGGGTTTTAAGTGGAATTGGTTTTTTTCTTTCTAATTATTTTACTAAAAAAAAGATGATAGTAAAAGGAGACATAGTTTTTAAAAGCCTAATAGCAATATTATTGCCAATGGTTTTAATAAATCCACAAATAATATTTATAATAATACTATTATATGGAATGTTAGATTCATTTAATGCAATGTCTCATTTGGAAATGTTAAAATATGATAAAGATAATATTAATCTTGCTCAAAAAGATCTGGTAATTAATTTATTTGGATATGTAGCTAAGATGCTTTCAGGATATATATTGTTAAGCATAAATAATGATTTAGCTATTATCATTGCAGGAACTTTATTATTTATAAGCGTATTTTTTGAGTTAAAATTATATATAGCTAATAAGGACAAAAAATAGAAAAATAAACTTTAATCTAATTTTAAATTTAAAGATTAAAGTTTATTTTTATTTTGTGAAAGCAAACAAATAATATATATTAAAATAAAGCAAAAAATATTAGCTATACTAGAATTTTGCAAAATACTAAATATAGGACTAATTAAACGGGTTATAAGTAATGATAATAATATTGATAAGCAAGGTTTTACTAAAAATAAATACATATTAAATTTAAAATTAATTTTTCTTTTAAGTAATAAATAACTAAAAATAAAATTAAAAATTTCACTCACAAATATACTAAAAATATATCCATTTAAGCCATAAATAGGAACAATAAAACATATTATTAAAATTGTAATAACTAGGTCAAATATATTTATTAGCATAACTCCAAGTTGTGCATTTATTCCTTTTAAAATATTGTCTATAACGTTATCTATGTATATAAAAATAATTAGAGGTGAAAATATCTTAATAAATTTTCCAATTTCAATATTTTTATAAACAAGTAAGCTTATTTCATTTGGAAAACACATAAAAATCCCAAAAAGTAAAAAAGAAAAAGCAAATATATATTCAAATATATTAGAACAAATAGTTTTCATTCTAATATAATTTTTGCCTGCTAATAGTCTTGAATATTCAGGGACTAGAAGAGTACTAAAAGAATTTATAAAAAAATTACCAAATAATAAAATAGGTAGAACCATGCCATTTATAAGACCATAGCTAGAAATTGCTAAAGAATAATTTAGTCCTGATAATTCTAACATATGAGGTATTAGAAATTGCTTTAGTGAAGAAAGACCAGAACGTATATGTGATGTAATTGCTACAGGAAAGGATATTTTTATTATTTTTTTACTCATATTTTTAAAATAACTTCTGCTTAGTGTATATTTTTTAATATCAAAATGGTATAAAATTAGGTTAAGCAAAAAGGAAAAAAATTCAGAAATAACGTCACTATAAATAAGACTGCAACATATTTTATCTAATCCTTTATTACAATTTATTGAAATTAAAAATATAGTAGCAAATATTTTAATTATAATCTCAAATATTTGTGTTATTGCGTTTTTATATGATTTTCCGGGTACTTGTAAAATATCCATTTATGACAGCTGAAATACTGATAAATGGCAATCCTATTGAAATAGCATAAATGGAATTATTAGAAATTTTATTATGTAGTAAAGCACTAGAAAATATTGGAGCAAATAAAATTAACAAAATCGAAGTGGCAGTGCTTAGTATAAAAGAAAAAAATATACAGATTTTAACACATTTTAAGCCACTTTCAAAATTTCTTTTTTCAAATTCTTCTGAAACAATACAAGTACAAGATAAACTAATACCAGATGTTGCAATAGTTATTGCAAGTGTATATATAGACATTACTAAGTTAAATATTCCAATAGCCTCTTGACCTATTTTGTTTGCAATATATACATTAAAAGCTAAACCAGTTCCTCTAAGAACTAAGGATGTTAAAGTTAAAATAAAACCATTGATAATAAAAATTTTTGCTTTTCTCAAAATATCACCAGTAAAGTATATGCTATCATATTTGCTAATTATTCTAAATTAATTAATTCATTTATTCTAACTGTCACAGAAGTGTCAGATATGTCAAAAAATAATTTTATGTCATTTTGAGTATTATTTTTAAATTTGAAATCATAGCTTCCATAAGCAACTGTGGCATCATTTCCTTTTTTTATATAAGGTACAGAATTACTATGCTTATGTCTTTCTATAACTTCTAAATTAGGATTTTTCAAAATGGCATTATATAAAGTAGTACTTATTTGACAAATTCCACCACCTAATCCTTTTTTCTTATTTCCATCTTTATCAAAAATATCAGATTCTTTATAACCTTCTTTACTTGTGGCAGGACCTAAAGTATTACAAAACGAAAAAATTTCACCTTTTTTAACTATATGTCCGTTCAACTTCGAACCTGTAATTTTTAAATTGTTTTGCCTTGCATTTTCTTTATTATATATTTTAGTCGAAAACGAAGACAATTGTTTTTCTTCTATCTTTTTTTCTTCTACTTTTTTTTCTTCTTTTGGGGTAGTATTTGATTTGTTAGAATTTTCAATAGAAATATTTAAAGTACTATTTTCAGGGTTGATAGATTTAGATATGCCACTTTTTTCTGAATCATAATCAGTATTAGGAGCCTTCTTCTTTGAGGTATTAAAAATCAAATAGATGCTTGCTAGTATTAAAAGTAAAAGTAGTACCACTATTAAAATATATAAATTTTTATTTTTCATAATAATCACCAATTTTAGTATGTGTAAAAATTTCAAAAATATAATTAAAAAATTAAAATAAATTAATGTTTTCTAAAATGTCAAAATTGTATAAATAAAAAATGAATAAAACCTTGAAAAATTTGCTAATATAATGTATGATTGATTCATAAGATAGAGGTGGAATATGAAATCAAACTTTTTTAAATATGCATTTGTAATATTTGTAATTGGAATTATGATTTTTGCAATTTATAAGATTAAAGCAGAAGAAAAAAATGAAGAAAAAGGACAAGTTCAAACAAACATAGAACAAAAAAAAGTAACTGAAATAAAATTAGGTATTGCGTCATTAGATAGTACCAACCCAATTTTTAGCAAAAATAAAAACGTTCAAGATATATCTAAATTAATATATGAACCATTATTTTCTTTAACACCAGATTATAAATTAGAACCATGTTTAGCAAAAGAATGGGCAAAACAAAACGAAACAACATATATAATTCAATTAAAAGAAAATATACGTTGGGCAGATGGGGAAAAATTTACAGTTGACGATGTTAAATTTACTATAGAAAAATTAAAGACAGTTGATTCACTTTATTCTCCAAATGTAAAAAATATTGTAGACATAGAAATAATTGATGACTATACATTTAAAATAATTTTAGATAAAGAAGTTCCTTTTTTTGAATATAATTTAATATTTCCAATAATGTCAAATCAATTCTATATGGATAAAGAATTTTCTAGTGGCATTGTGCCAGTTGGTACTGGAATATTTAAGTATATTGACGTGAAATCAACACATCTGACGATGGTAAGAAATAATAATTGGTGGAATGATAAAGAAGAGCCTACATTAAATAAAATATTTGTAAATATTTATTCATCATTAGGTGAACTATACAATAGTTTTAAAATGGGAAATTTAGATTTAATAAGTACAGACAATAGTAATCTAGAAGAATATATAGGAACAATAGGATATGCCAAAAAAGAAATGAAAGGTAGAGAACATGACTTTTTAGCAATGAATACATCAAATTATCTTCTTTCAAGGCAAGAAGTAAGAAAAGCAATTTCGTACTCTTTAGATAAATCCAATATGGTTTCTAGTATATTTAACAACAAATATTACACTTCAAGTTTTCCACTTGATTATGGGAATTGGTTATACCAAGAAAAAAATGCAAGCTCAGGATTTAATCCAGACCAAGCTAAAAAGATATTGGAAGAAAATGGATGGTTACTAAAAAATGGAGTTTGGCAAAAAGTAGAAAATTATAAAACATTAAGTTTAACATTCAATTTGGCAGTAAAATCAAGTAATTATTTGCAAGTTGAGGTTGCTAAAAATATTCAAACACAATTGGGCAAACAAGGAATAAGAATAAATATTAATCAGTTATCTAATGATAACTATATAAATGCAATAAATAATAGAAATTATGATATTATATTATGTGGGTTAAATTTATCATTCAGTCCTGATTTATCAACATTTTTTGGAGAAAAAAATATAGCTAATTATTCTAATGATGAAGTAACAAAAATTTTAGAAGAAGTAAAAAATACTAAAGATGACAATGTTTTAATAGAAAGATATAAAAGATTAAGCGAAATTTATAGAGAAGATATACCATATATAAGTTTATATAATAATAAATATACAGTTGCATATAGTACTGGATTAGTAGGCAATGTAACACCAAATTGGTATAATGATTTTTATAATATTCATACATGGTATAAATAAAAAGTTAAATATTTTATAAAAAGTATTGACAAAACAAATATTTGGTATATAATAAAAACACCAAACAAAAGTTTTAAAATAGGAGGAAAAATAATGGGAGAAAATCTAGAAAAAAGAAAAGCATTAGAAGCAGCAATGTCACAAATAGAAAAACAATATGGAAAAGGTTCTGTTATGAAATTAGGAGAATACAAAGCAATGGAAGTAGAAGCTATTCCAACAGGAGCTTTAAGCTTAGACATAGCATTAGGAATAGGAGGAGTACCACGAGGAAGAATAATAGAAATATTTGGACCTGAATCATCTGGTAAAACAACTTTAGCATTACACATTATTGCAGAAGCACAAAAACAAGGAGGAGAAGTTGCATTTATAGATGCTGAACATGCATTAGACCCAGTATATTCAAAAAAATTAGGTGTAGACATAGATAATTTAATAGTATCACAACCAGATACAGGAGAACAAGCATTAGAAATTACAGAAAGCTTAGTAAGAAGTGGAGCATTAGATGTAGTAGTAGTGGATTCAGTTGCAGCATTAGTTCCAAAAGCAGAAATAGATGGAGATATGGGAGATTCTCATATGGGACTTCAAGCAAGATTGATGTCACAAGCATTAAGAAAATTGGCAGGATCAATTAATAAATCAAAAACAGTGTTGATATTCATAAATCAATTAAGAGAAAAGATAGGAGTAATGTTTGGAAATCCAGAAACTACAACAGGTGGTAGAGCATTAAAATTTTATGCTTCTGTTAGATTAGATATTAGAAGAATAGAAAATATAAAACAAGATGGAGAAATAAAAGGAAGTAGAACAAGAGTTAAAGTTGTCAAAAACAAAGTAGCACCACCTTTTAGAGAAGCAGAATTTGATATAGTATATGGAGAAGGAATATCAAAAGAAGGAAATATCTTAGATATGGCTGTAAATCTAGATATTGTAGAAAAAAGTGGTTCATGGTTTAGTTATGATGGAAATAGAATAGGACAAGGTAGAGAAAATGTAAAAAGATATTTAAAAGAAAATCCAGAAATGTTAGCTGAAATTGAGAAAAAGGTTAGAGAAGATGTAGCTAAAGCATTTGAACAAAGTTTAGGTGAAGAAATACCACAAGCAGATGAAGAATAAAAAACAAAGAAGGTAAATAAATATTATGTATTCAATTGAAGAATTTGACAAAGAAAAAACCAAAGTATTAAAATATATAATATACAAAAGAAGAACAGAACATGAAGTAACAACAAAATTTTCTAAAACGCTAAAACCAGATTTACTAGAAGATATTATTGAATACTTAAAAGAAGCAAAATACATTGATGATAAAGAGTATGTTGAAAAAACAGTTAATAATTTTAAAGCATTGAAAAATTTATCAATAAGGGAAATTAAATATAAGTTATTAGCAAAAGGAATAAAAAAAGATGATATTGAAGATTATATGTATGAAAATAAAGAAATTTTAGAAGAATATGAAAAAAAATCAATATCAAATATAATTTACAAGAAAAAAACATCAATGGAAATAGAAGAAATAAAAACATATTTATTAAAAAAAGGATATAAATTAGAAAATATAAATTTTGAAATAGAGGAAGAAGAATAAAATGCCAAATATATTAACATTAGAAACAAAAAAATATTTAATTAAAATCGATAATTTTGAAGGACCATTAGATTTATTAATATATTTAATAGACAAAAATAAAATGGATATATATGATATTAATTTATCAGAAATCACAGAACAATATATAGAATATCTAAATGACATGGAAGAACTGAATTTGGAAATAGCAAGCGAGTTTTTAGTGATGGCATCTTCCTTATTATATTTAAAATCTAAAAGTTTATTACCACAAGAACAAGAAGAGAATGAAGAGTTAACTGAAGAAGAACTTATTGAAAGGATAATTGAATATAAAAAATATAAGGAAATTAGTAAAAAGTTAAAAGAAAATTACTTAATATATTCAAAAAGAATGACTAAGAATCCAGAAGATATAAAACTACCTAAAAAAAAGCTTGAAAAAAATTTCGAAGAAAACATAATCCCAGAAATTTATAAAAGCTTAGTAGAAAGAACAAATCAGAAATTAAATGCTAATGCTAAAAATATTGAAAAAATTGCTATAGTTGAGCATTATACAGTGGCGAGCAAAGTAAAAGAAATGTTTCTAATATTAAACAAGCAAAAAAGATTTATATTTAACAAACTTTTCTCATTAAAACAAAAAGATAAGCAAGAAGTAATAACAGCTTTTAGTGGACTATTAGAGATGTCAAGAAGGAGCAAGGTAGAAACAAAACAAGAGAAAATATTCGGAGATATCTTGGTTGAAAAAAAGAAAAAATGTAATTCATAAAAAAATTAATTTTTGCATATAATATTATATAAGAAATAAGACTAATAAAAAGGAGAGTGAACATCATGTGGCAATTTATTATAGGACTAGTTGTAGGAGCGAATGTATCATTGATTTTGTATTCTTGTATAATACTTGCAAGCAGAGCAGAATATAATAATAAATATATGTAATTTATGTTTAGAAAACTAAAAAATGGAAAAACTAATAAAAATTAAGAAGGAAGAAGGCGAAATATTATGCTATTCCTATTTGAATTTTTATTAGTTCTTTTTTTTATTGTATTTTTGACATTAACTATTAAATTTCGAGTAGAAATAAAAGAACTAGAATTTTCTTCTAAAAAAAAATGTAGTATAAATACTTTAGGAAAAAGTGAAAAAACTCATTTAAATAAGAAATATCAGGTTAGATTGGTAATATATTTATTAAATACTATCCCTATTTTTAAATTAACAATTAATAAAAAAAGAATTGATAAATTAAAAGATAACACAAAAAACAAAATTAAGAATAGATTTAAAGAAAAAATAAAAAAACAAAATCAAAAACGTTTAGAAAATAATTACAACATTAAAAGCGATGTAAAAACTATTAGTAAAAACATAGTAGTAAAAGTTAAAAAATTTGAATTAGATTTTGAAATTGGAACAGAAAATGTGATTCTTACATCATTTTTAGTGCCCTTTATAAGTTATATAATTTCATACATGATTTCGAAAAATCAAGAAAATATTTATGAAAACAAGTACAATATAAAACCAATATTTAAAGAAAATAATATAATAAATTTTAAATTAAATTGTATATTTGAAATAAAACTGATACATATTATAACTGCGATATGTATTATAAAAAAGAAAAGGAGAGTAGATAAAAATGAGCGAACACCCAATAGAAAGCATTATGACTACAGCTATGAATAGTATTCAAGATATGATTGATGTAAATACAATAATAGGAGAGCCAATAGAAACATCGAATAATGTTGTAATAATACCAATATCAAAGGTATCCTTTGGCTTTGCAGCTGGAGGAAGTGAATTTAAAGGAGAAACACTTAATGAATACAAAAAAATAGAAAAAGAAGAAAACATCCAATACAGATTACCTTTTGGAGGGGGAAGTGGGGCACGGAGTTAGCATTAATCCAATAGCATTTTTAGTAATTACAAAAGATAATGTTAGACTAATTCCTATAACCCATTCTTCTGCTATTGATAGAATTTTAGATTATATGCCAGATTTAATGGAAAAAACTAATAATATGATGAATAAATGTATACAAAATAAAAAAGAAGAAACAGAAAAAATAATAAAAAAAATGAATAGCAGAAATAACAATAAAAATACTGAAAAAATAGACAAAAAAGCTAAAAAAGAAACAAAGCAGCCAGAAGAAATAGTAGAAGAATTTGAATTTGATGAAACAACTGATGAAGATGATGAGATATGATCCTTTTTGGGACAGGTTAAAAAAGTATCGTTTTAAACTGATTCTTTTTTAACCTATTTCAAAAAGGATCAGTTTTTGTCGAAAACTTCTAATAAATCGACAAAACTTCTATTATTTTGCTATTGGAAAAATATGGAAAAGATAGTATAATTAGTGTATATTTTAAAAGATGAGTTTTGAAACAAATAAGAAAGGAAGGATTAAATGGAAACGGAATTTTTTGAAAAGGACAAACTTCTTATTTTTAAAATTTTAGATGAAATTGATGATCACAGTGTTAAAACAATAAGAAGAAAAGCAGATTATGATATTGAAAAATATATGCCTAAAAAAGTAATTTTTGATTTTGAAAATGTTACTTTTATGGATAGCGCAGGTATTGGTTTAATTGTTGGGAGGTACAAATTTGCTAAATTGCTAGGAGCAAAAATTGAACTTACTAAATTAAATCAAAGTGTTAAGAAAATTTTTGAAATGAGTGGTATTCTAAAATTGATACCCATTACTGATATGAATATTAATGAAATAACTGCATAATAAAGATGGTTTATAGGTTCTCCTTAAAATCTAAATACATAAAAAGGAAATGTAAATATGAATGAAAAAATTGAAAATGAAATGAGATTAGAATTTTTAAGTAAATCTTCAAATGAAGCCTTTGCTAGAATTACTGTTGCTGCATTTGCTTCTCAACTTGATCCTACTATTGAAGAATTAGCAGACATAAAAACTGCTGTTTCTGAAGCTGTTACAAATTCTATAATACATCGGATATGAAAATAAAATCGGAATTGTTAAAATATATTCAAAATTAGAAAATGATGAAATAACTATAGTAATATCTGATAATGGAAAAGGAATAGAGAATATTGAAGTTGCAAAAGAACCATTATATACAACTAAACCCAATTTAGAACGATCTGGAATGGGATTTACTATTATGGAAAGTTTTATGGATTCGGTAACTATTGAATCTGTTGTTGGACTTGGTACAAAAATAACTATGAAAAAGAAAATAAAGAAAATTAATGAAATTAGTGATATTAAAGAAGATGCATCTGAATTAGAAGAAACTTTTACTGCATAAAATTTTATATATCAAAAATAATTAGTTAGAGGTAAGGAAATTAATATGTTTGAAAATGATAATAATTCAATAAAAAAAGCACAAAATGGAGACAAATTTGAATTAGAAAGACTTATTAGAGATAACAGTGGACTTATATGGAGTATAGTAAAAAGATTTTCTGGTAGAGGTTTTGAATTAGAAGATTTGTACCAAATAGGTTGTGTGGGATTTATAAAATCGATTAAAAGATTTGATACTAGCTTTGATGTAAAACTTTCAACATATACAGTACCATATATATTAGGAGAAATAAAAAGATATATAAGAGATGATGGAACAATAAAAATTAGTAGGAGTATCAAAGAATTACAAGTAAAAATTAAAATGATGCAAAAAGAATATCAAGATAAATACAAAAAAGAAATAACAATAGAAGAATTATCAAAGGAGTTAAAAATTTCAAAAGAGGATATAGCAATAGCTTTAGAGGCTAATAAGCCAATAGAATCTATAGATGGAATCTATCAATCAGAAAAAGGTGAAAAAGGAATTTCTTTGATTGAAAAAGTTTCTATAAATGAAAACGAAGAAGAAAAGATAACTACTAAAATAGCTATTAGAGAATTAATAAATGAATTACCAATAAAAGATAAACAAATTATATTGCTAAGATATTATAAAGAAAAAACTCAAACTGAAGTAGCTAAAATATTAGGAATAAGTCAAGTGCAGGTATCTAGGACAGAAAGAAAGATATTAGATAAAATGAAATTAAAGTTGGGGGTAGTATGAAAAAAATTTTTATATATATTTTGATTCTAATTACTAGCTGTTTCATAATTCCAGCAATTTTTAGTAAAAGCGCTAATAAGACTGCTGAAACTTTAAATACAAATAATGTTGAAAACACTATTGAAAAAGAAGATAATACTTGCAAAGAAAAAACGGAAAAAGGCGAAGAAATAAGTATTAAGCTTCTACATGAAAAAACAGGAGAAACAGAAGAAGTAAACTTAGAAGAATATCTATGTAATGTAGTTTCTGCAGAAATGCCAGTTTCTTTTGAATTAGAAGCTTTAAAAGCACAAGCTATTGTTGCAAGAACTTATACTATATTTAAGATGGAAAATAAAAAGCATGAAAATGCTGATATTTGCGATAGCTCAAAATGTTGCCAAGCATGGGTTTCTAAAGAAGAAAGATTTAAAAGATGGGAAGATGGTAAAAAAGAAGAAAATTGGATAAAGATTTCCAAAGCTGTTGATGAAACAAAAGGGAAAATTATTACATATAATAATAAACCTATAAATGCTTTTTTCCATTCTAATAGCGGAGGAAAAACGGAGCTTCCTGTAAATGTATGGGGTGGAAATAATTATCCATATCTACAAGTTATTGAAACTTCAGGAGAAAACGAATACAAGCAATTTTTATCTGAACTAGAACTTAGCAACGAAGAACTACTAGATAAATTAAAAGTTAAATATGGTGATATCAATATTAATTTTGAAGATGATAATGATATTAAAATATTAGAATTTACTGAAAGTGGTAGAGTAAGAACAATCAAAATGGGAAACCATAACATTTCAGGTGTTGAGTTAAGAAATATTTTAAATTTAAAATCAAATAATTTTGAAATTGAAAAAAAAGACGGAAAAATAAAATTTAAAGTCAAAGGCTATGGACATGGTGTAGGTATGAGCCAAACAGGTGCAGATAGTTTAGCAAAACAAGGCAAAAATGCAGAAGAAATAATAAAACATTTTTATAAAAACATTGAAATTAAAAATGTCTCTCAAATACTTTAATTGTATAACTCAATTAAAAACTTATAATAATTATGTATAATATTCTATAAAAAGGAAATAATTTTATTAGAATAAAATTTTAAAGGAGGATATTATGAGAAGAGAGACACGAAATAGAAGTAAAAAAAATAATGATTTAAGTACAAACATTATTAAATATGTTGGAATTAGTGTAGGGATTTTAGCACTTATAGTAATAGGATTATTAGTTTATAGCAAAAACCTAAATGATGAAGTTAAAAAAGGAAGTTTAAATAGTGAACAGTTAGCAACCTTAATGAATAACACAACTGAAAATAGTGCAACTACTGAAAAAGCTAATTCTGATATTGGTAAAACTGTAGATGAAGCTTTAAATGAATATAAAGACTCTAAAAAAGAACCTGAAGAAAATAAAAAAATTGAAAAAGCAGATAATAATGAAAATAAGGTTAGCAATGAAGAAACAAAAGTAAATAGCGTTCAAAAAAATAAAGCTAGTAACTCAACTAATGTGGCAAAACAAAAGGAAACCCCAGAAAAAAAAGAAGTTAAAATTGAAAAAAAAGAGTTAAATTTTGTAAAGCCAGTAGAAGGAGAAATATTAAAAGATTTTTCAAAAGATAATTTAGTTTATTCTGAAACTTTACAAGAGTGGACAACACATACAGGTCTTGATATAAAAGCTGAAAAAACTACAGTTGTTAAAGCTGCTGAAAAAGGTGTGGTTAAGAGTATAAAAAATGATCCAAGATATGGACTAACAATTGTTGTAGAACATGAGGATGGATTTCAAACAGTTTATGCAAATTTACTAACATCTGAATTTGTAGTTGAAAATGAAAAAGTAGAAAAAGGACAAAGTTTGGGAACAGTAGGAAATACTGCTGCTTTCGAAGTTGCTGATGAACCACATTTACATTTTGAAATTATTAAAGATTCAATTCAAGTTGATCCTAAAATCTATTTAAAATAAAAACAAAAAACTGCTAATTGATTAGCGGTTTTTTTCTTATAAAGATTGATTTTGAAGCTATTTTATATTCTAGAAATACTAATTTATTAAGTGAAAAATAATTGACATATTATATAAAATAAGATAAAATAAGATAAAATTAAAAAGCAAAGGAGAAAAATATGAAAGTTAAGTATAAAGAAAATGAATTTGAATTAAAAAATGAAACAACAGTCCAAAAACTATTGGAAAAAGAGATCAAAGAAAATAAATATATGGTTGTTGGTTGCAAATTTAACAACGAATATCAAAATTTAGAATTTGAAATAAAAGAAGATGGAGAAATTGAATTAATAGATGTAGCTTCAAAAGAAGGAATGAAAATCTATATTAGAACACTTGTATACATTATGGGAAAAGCGTTTGAAAAATTATATCCAAGCAAAAAACTAGTTGTAAATTATCAACTAGGTGATGCTATGTTTTGCATATGCGACGACCTAGATATAACAGAAGATTTCATGAATAAAATGACAAAAGAAATTCAAAATATAATAAATCAAAATCTTAAAATAAAAAAAGTTGTAATGACAAGGGAAGAAGCAGAAAAGTTTTACAGCAAAACAAATACATCAAAAGGAAGATTACAATATAATTTGAAAGAAAATAATTTAATAGATATGTATTATTGTGAGGATTATTACAACTATTGTTATGGAACATTGGCAAATAGAACAGGAATTATTGAAAATTTTGAAATAATTAAATATTTTGATGGTTTTTTAATAAGATATCCAAGTTTTAAAAATCCAACTCAAATAAAACCTTTTGAGGAAACAAAAAAATTATCATGGGCATTAGAAGAATATGAAAAAATACATAAAGTGTTAGACATAAGCACAGTGTACAAATTAAATAAAGCAATAGAAGAAAACAGAATTAAAGATGTAATAATGCTTGCAGAAGCTTTACATGAAAAGAAAATAGCACAAATTGCAGATGATATTTCAACAAAGAAAAACGTTAGAATGATTTTAATTGCAGGACCATCATCATCTGGAAAAACTACATTTGCACAAAGATTAGGAATACAATTAAGATTAAATGGATTAAAACCTGTTACTATTTCAGTAGATAATTATTTTGTGGAAAGAAGTGAAACTCCAGTAGATGAAAATGGAGAATATAATTTTGAATGTATTGAAGCAATAGATTTAGAATTATTTAATAGCCATCTAGTTAAATTATTAAACGGAGAAGAAATAGAAGTGCCAGAATTTGATTTTCATGTTGGTACTAAAAGATATAATGGCAAAAAAATGAGGTTAAAAGATGATGAAGTTCTAGTAATAGAAGGTATACATTGCTTAAATGATAAACTAACTAACCAAATTTCTAAGGATGAAAAGTATAAGATATATATCAGTGCATTAACTGTGCTTAATATGGATAGATATAATAGAATATCTACTACTGATACAAGATTAGTAAGAAGAATTGTTAGAGATTATCAATTTAGAGGATATTCTGCAACACATACTTTAAACACATGGCACAAGGTAAATGAAGGAGAAGAAAAAAATATTTTCCCATATCAAGAAGAAGCAGATAAAATATTTAATACATCACTTATTTATGAATTAAATGCTTTAAAAGATATTGCACAAAAGTTATTAAAAGAAATAAAGCCAGAAGACAAAGAACATGCAGAAGCAGTGAGATTATTAAATATTCTTAAATATTTTGACCCAATAGAAAATGAAGATGTTCCTAAAAATTCTTTATTAAAAGAATTTTTAGGAGGAGGAGCTTTTAAATATTGACATTTCTAACCTAAAACTGTATAATATATGTGTAATATAAAAAAAGGAGAAGTTTTATGTTAGCAAAGTATTGGAAAAAAATAGGAATGTTAATATTAATTATAGCTTGTGTATTTAATATAATGAATAAATTAGTTAAAAAAGTTTCTTTAAACAAAGAAATGATTTCATCAGCTATATATATGATGAAACAGTCAGAAAATGAAAAAAATACAACAAAATAAAAAATATAATTGATAATACTTGAAAAAATATTGAAAATATGTTATCATAAAAAACAGTCAAATTAATTAAAGAAAAAAAGAGGTGAATATAATGAAAGAAGGAATACATCCAAATTACGAAAAAACAACAATCACATGTGCATGTGGAAACGTTATAGAAGTTGGATCAACAAAAAAAGATATAAAAGTAGACGTATGTTCAAAATGTCATCCATATTGGACAGGAAATCTAAGACAAGATAAAGTTGGAGGAAGAGCAGATAAATTCAAGAAAAAATATGGTCTTGCATAGAATTTTAGAAAAAATAAAAAGTTGGAGCAAATATGTTTCAGCTTTTATTTTTTTAAAAAATTCTAAATATTTTTTATTTAAATTTATAATAAATCATAATTGAAGCAGAATTCAAGTTTTAGTTGATTTTTTGTCAAAAATATAGTAAAATAAGCATAGAAAAATAGGAAAAATATAACATAAGGAGGAACTCAAAAATGGATACAGCAAAAGAAGTGGAAATACAAAAAGAATATATGGAAAAAGTAAGAAAAATAAATAGTGGAAAAGAACTTAAATATATGATATTGACAATGGGATGTCAATTAAATGAAAACGATTCAGAAAAAATTTCTGGAATGATAGAGAAAATGGGATATACTAAAACAAATGATTCTAAACAAGCTGATTTATTCGTATTTAATACTTGTTGTGTAAGAGAAAATGCAGAAGATAAATTATTTGGAAAATTAGGAGAATTAAAAAAAATAAAAGAAAAAAATGGAACAATAATTGCAATAGGTGGTTGTATGATGCAAGAAAAACATATAACTGACAAAATAAAAGCAAGTTACCCATATACAGATATACTATTTGGAACACATACAATGCATAAATTCCCAGAAAATCTATATAAAACAATTATAGAACATAAAAAACGAGAAGATATAATTGACATAGATGGAAAAACTTATGAAGGTCTACCAATTAAAAGAGAAAATAATTTACAAGCATCAGTAACAATAATGAATGGGTGCAATAATTTTTGTAGTTATTGTATAGTTCCATATGTGCGTGGAAGAGAAAGAAGTAGAATGCCAAAAGACATAATTAAAGAAGTAGAATGCTTAGCAAAAAAAGGATATAAGGAAATAATGCTTCTTGGACAAAATGTAAATTCATATTTGAGAGTTGAAAGAGAAAATAATGTAAAATTCGAAGAATATCAAGGAGTAAATTCATTTGCAACATTGCTATATGCAATAAATAAAATTGAAGGAATTGAAAGAATAAGATTTATATCACCACACCCAAAAGATTTTACAACTGATGTAATAGAAGCAATTGCTAAATGTGATAAAATATGTAAAATGATACATTTACCTTTACAATCAGGAAGTACAGAAGTTTTAAGGGTAATGAATAGAAGATATACTAAAGAGCAATATCTTGACTTAGTAGAAAAAATGAAAAATAAAATACCAAATTTAAAATTATCTACAGATATAATAGTTGGATTCCCAGGTGAGACAGAAGAAGATTTTGAAGACACATTAGATGTAGTAAGAAAAGTAAACTATGAACAAGTATACATGTTTATATATTCAAGAAGAAAAGGAACCCCTGGAGATAAAATGGAAAATCAAATACCAGAAGAAATAAAACATAAAAGATTTGAAAGACTAAAAAAATTAGCAGAAAGTCAAATAGAAGTAAATAATAAAGAATATATTGGAAAAATTGAAAAAGTACTTGTAGAAGGAAAAAGCAAAACAAATGATAAAATGCTAACAGGAAGAACTCAAAGTAATAAAGTAGTTATATTTGAAGGAAATGAAGAATTAATAGGAAAATTAATATCAATTAAAATTGTATCTCAACATATGTGGTACTTAAAAGGAGAAAATCAAAATGCATAAAATTTCAGATGAAGAAATAATTGAAATTGTTGATAAAATAATAGCTAGGGAAAATTCAATAACTAAAATGGCAAGTATTTATGAAATTCCTAGAACAAATTTATCTAGAATAATAGAAAATAGATTAAAAGATATTGATGAAAATAGATATCAAAAGTACAAAGAAATAAGTTTAAAAAATCAGACATCAGGAGGAAAAATAAGCAATGAACCAGTGAAAGTTTATGGTAATACACAAGATATAAAGAACTTTTATATTACATATCTTTTAGAAAAAAGCAAAGGAACTCAAGATAAGGATATAATGAACAAATTTTCTATTTCAAAAGCGACGTTTTATAGAAAAAAACAAGCATATAAAGAGTATTTAGAACAAGGAAAAATAAGATATAGTAAAGAAGAATTTTTTAAATTACCAGATAGTGAAAAAGAAAATATATTGATTTTAAAAGCTCAAAAAAGAGATAGAGATTTAAATAAAAAAGTAAGAAGTGAAAGTGAATATAAAGAAACAATAGATGAAGTAAGAAAATATTTTCTTACTAGATTTGAAAAATATTCAGAACAATTAAAAAGAGAATATAATAATAATTTAATATATTATATGATAACTAGCAATATAGACATGATAAGACTTTCAATGGATAAAAACATAAAGCCTACTATTGATTACATAGATTTACTTACAGGAGAAGAAATAGCTAATATTATGTTAAAGTCAAAGCCATTTATTATATCTTTTTCAAAGCAAAGAATAAAAGAATTAATAAAAATTGCTAAAAAACATAATAATTTATTACTATATGCTAGAAGCTCAGATAGATCATCGCCACAATTATTAAATGCATTATTAAATTATGCCCATGAAAATGAATTTGATTATGGAAACGTTGGACAAATACTTAAAAGAGTAAAAGAACAAGGAATAACAAATGAAAGACTTATAAAGTTATATCCATATAAAAAATATGATGATTGTGAAATTAAAAAAGAAGAAAGTAAAGAAAAATAAATTTAACACTAGGAGAAGAAATGAATAATATAAATGATAAATCAAGAAAAGAACTTTTAGAAAAAGGAAAACTACTTGCTAATTTAGGAATTAATGAAGATATACTTCAAATAATATTAGAGAATAATGAAGAATTTTTAAAAACTCCGCTTTGCAATATTGTTAGTAATATAGAAAGCATAAAACAAAAAAGCAAAAATGCAAATATAGCAGAAATTGTCGAAGAAACTCCTACGATTCTAACTTGTGATAATAAACAATTAGTAAAAAAGTTAAATTTAATAGAAAAAATTGTAACTAAAAATGATTTAGAAGAAATAATAAAC
Organism: Clostridia bacterium; assembly: GCA_029258515.1. Taxonomy (GTDB): domain Bacteria; phylum Bacillota; class Clostridia; order TANB77; family CAG-508; genus CAG-269. Next base: position 50,978 of record JARHYK010000023.1, read on the forward strand.
TATCACTCATTTATACTTGAATATAAATATTACTATTTAAAAGGATTATTAAGATTACTATATATAAATGATTTGGCAGACAGGCTATTGGATATTATAGTACTAGATTCTGAAATTTTTGGTATAGATATTGAAGAAATAGATATAGAAAAAATAAAAGAAAAAATATAGAAAGAAGGAAAAATAAAAATGTCAGAATATTCACCTATGATGCAAAAATATCTTGAAACAAAAGAACAATATAAAGACTGCATATTATTTTATAGACTAGGAGATTTCTATGAAATGTTTTTTGATGATGCAATAACAGTAGCAAGAGAACTAGAAATAACATTAACAGGAAAAGATTGTGGCCAAAAAGAGAGAGCACCTATGTGCGGAGTACCACATCACGCAGCTGAAATGTATATATCAAAATTAATTGCAAAAGGATATAAAGTTGCAATATGTGAACAATTAGAAGATCCTAAAAAAGCTAAAGGAATTGTAAAAAGAGGAGTTATAAAGGTTGTAACACCAGGAACAGTAATTGATAGTAATATGCTAGAAGAAAGAAAAAATAACTATATAATGTCAATATTTAAATCTGGAATATATTTTGGGATAGGTGTATGTGACATATCAACTGGAGAATTTTATTCAGCGGAAATAAAGGACAATCAAAATTTCCCACTTTTATTAGATGAACTTGCAAGATATAATCCATCAGAACTTGTAGTAAACACAATGATGGCAGACAGCAAAGAAGAAATGGCTAGAATAAAAGAAAGATTTTCGTCTTTTATTACTAAATTCCAAGACAAATTTTTTGATGATAAAATAGATTTACTTAAATTAAAATATAATATAGTTACTACTGAAAATAAAAAAGTAGAAAATTTAGAAGATAAAAAGTTAGCAGTAAGTGCAATAAATGCTTTAATTGAATATATTGGACAAACTCAAATGACAAGTTTAGATCATATTAATAAAATTGAAATGTATCAAATATCAAAATATATGTCATTAGATATAAATGCAAGAAGAAATCTAGAAATAACTGAAAAGATGAGAGACAAATCTAAAAAAGGAACATTACTATGGGTACTTGATAAAACTTCAACTTCAATGGGGGGAAGATTACTTAGAAGATGGCTAAATGATCCTTTAGTAGATGTAAATGAAATAAATAAAAGATTAGAAGCGGTAAAAGAATTAAAAGAAAATATAATATTAAGAGGAGATGTTATAGAAAATTTAAAAAAAGTCTATGACATAGAAAGATTAGCTGGAAAAATGGCTTATGGAAATGCAAATGCCAGAGATATGATAACACTTAAAAATTCTTTACAAAAATTGCCCGAAGTCAAAGATATATTAAAAGATTGCAATTCTGATATGTTAAAAGAAATTTACCAAAATATTGATAAATTAGAAGATATATTCGAATTAATAGATAAATCAATAATAGAAGACCCTCCAATGACAATAAAAGATGGAGGTATCATCAAATTAGGATTTGATGAAGAAATAGATAAATTAAAATTAGCTACAACACAAGGGAAAAATTGGATCATACAATTAGAGGCAGAAGAAAAAGAAAAAACAGGAATTAAAAATTTGAAAGTAGGATTTAATAAAGTATTTGGATATTTTATTGAAGTAACTAAATCAAACTTAAACCAAGTACCAGAAAGATATATAAGAAAACAGACATTAACAAATGCAGAAAGATACATAACAGAAGAATTAAAAAATTTAGAAAATCAAATATTAGGAGCAGAAGAAAAAGTTGTAAATTTAGAATATGATATGTTTGTAAAAATAAGAGAAGAAATAGCAAGAAATACAAAAAGATTACAACAGACTGCAAATGCTATATCTTCATTAGATGTATTGACATCATTTGCGCAAGTTGCAGAAGATTTAAATTATACAATGCCACTTGTGGACAATACAGGCATAATAGACATAAAAGAAGGCAGACATCCAGTAATAGAAAAAATGCTTGGAGCAGGAAGCTTTGTTGAAAATGATACATATTTAAACAAAGAAGAAAGCAGATTAGCTATAATAACAGGACCTAATATGGCAGGTAAATCAACATATATGAGGCAGGTAGCATTGATCTCACTTATGGCCCAAGTAGGAAGTTTTGTACCAGCAAGTAAAGCACATTTAGGAGTTGTAGATAAAATATTTACAAGAGTTGGAGCATCAGACGATTTAAGTATGGGCCAAAGTACATTTATGGTTGAAATGATGGAGGTAGCATCTATCCTAAAAGAAGCAACTTCAAACAGTTTAGTTATATTAGATGAAATAGGAAGAGGAACATCGACATATGATGGTTTATCAATAGCATGGGCGGTAGCTGAATATATTTCTGATAAAGAAAAATGTGGAGCAAAAACTTTATTTGCAACACATTATCATGAATTAACTAAACTAGAAGAAAAATTAGATGGAGTAAAAAATTATTCAATTGCAGTTAAAGAAAAAGGAGAAGACATAATATTTTTAAGAAAAATAATAGAAGGTGGAACAGATGAAAGCTATGGAATACATGTAGCAAGATTAGCAGGTGTTCCAAAAGTAGTTACAAAAAAAGCAAACGAAATATTAAATTCTTTAGAAAGAAAAAACATATTAACAGGTCAAAAAGAAGAAAACAAAAGTAAAAGCAAAATAGAGGCACAATTTGATATATATAACTATAAATTAGCAGAACTCGCACAAGAGATAGATAAAATAAACTTAAATGAACTAACACCAATAGATGCACTAAATACATTAGTACGTATAAAAGAAAAGATGAAATAGAGATGAATTTAAAGTGGAGGGAAAGTAAGAATGTATGAAAGAAATGCAATAGTTTTAGAAAGATATTTAAACAAAATTTTTGAACAAAAAAATGGAATAAACTTTAAAGATGGTTTAGATAACTTAAAAGATATTTTGGAAGAAACAGAAAAATATCTTAATGTAGCAGAAGAAGAAGAAAAAATAATAGAAGAATTTGAAAAAATAGCAAAAAAAATGCAATCTATCCAAAAAAAACAAGAAGAGTTATGTTTGGAAAATATTAAATGTGAAGAGGAAAAAAATAAATTATTTAATGATTTAGACGATGAACCTCTAAAAATTGAAAGTAAATTACTTAAATTAGAAGAAAAAATGCAAGATAATTTTGAAAAACAAAAAGTGTTAAGAGAAGAATACATTGAATTATTAAAAGAATTTGTTAACAAACAACAAAGAAGAAATAAATGTGCTAAAGAAAAAAGAATAGTAGAAACAAATCATATAAAAGTATTAAATGGAATAACCGAAAAATTAGATATGATAGAAGAAGAAACAGTTGCAAAGATCAACGAATTTATTGAACTTGATAATGATACACTATGCCAAACATTAGAGAAAGTAATATTAGATAATGGAAAAAACGAAAAAATAAAATTCAATCAAACAGTTATAAAAAAAGCTGTAGAAAAAAGAATCTTAATGGCTAAAAAAGAAGCTGAATGTTATATAACAATATATGAAAAATTAAAAAGGTTAATGACAGAAATTGAAAATGATAATTTTAAATTAAAAAAATATCAAAAAACTTTAAGAGATTGTACAGCAAAGCTAAATTTCCTAAATTCTGAAAAAGAATATATTGCTAACTTTTTAGACAATGAAAGAATGGCATCAATAAATGGTGAAAAAATTCATAAAGAAATGATGAAAGAAGCTTGCAAAAATTTTGACCTAGATATTAAACAGATAGAAAATCTATATCTTCTTATAATAAGAGAAATAGCAAGCAAATCAACAAAAAAAGCCTATAAAGAATTATATAATGCTACATACTTAAAAAATATAGAAGAAACAGAAAAAACATTTAATAAAGAAGTAAATTCGATTAAAGCAAATATTGGTACAATTATAAATTCAAATTATTGGAGAATTGATGGAATAAAAAATATATATGAAGTTTTCAATCATGAAATTCAGGAAAATTTTGAAAAAGATTTATCAGAATTTATTCCACAAGAAGAAACAATTAGCATAGAAGAAGAACGAAATTTAGACATAATAGAACAAGACGTAAAACAATTTGAAGAAGAAAATGATGATATTGAAGAATGGTTTATAAGCAATGAAGAATTGCAAAAAAAAGAAGAAATCCAAGAAAATGATATTAAGATAATAAATGAAGAAAAGAAAAATAATGTTGATGACATAGATGACATATATGAAGGCGAAAATGATGATGACGACTACGAAAAAGAATACAATGACGACTATGATGAAGATTATGATGACGATGATTATGACGATTACGAAGAAGACTATGATGACGACTACGAAGACTATGAAGAAGAACCTGATGAAGATGAAAAATTCGATACTTATGATAAAGAAGAAAAAGTTCAAATACAAATTCCAAATGAAGATGATAAAGATCTAGAAGAACAAAACGAAGAAAACGGTCAAGAAAAAGAAAAGAGTTCAGGAATATTTGGAAGAATCTTCAAAGATAAGAAAAAATAGGAAGGTGAAATATATGCCATATATTGAATTCAAAGATGTTGTTAAAGAATATGAAATGGGCGAAGTGACTATTAAAGCTTTAGATAAAGCGAATTTTCAAATAGAAAAAGGAGAATTAGTAATAATAGTAGGTCCTAGTGGTGCAGGAAAAACTACAGCACTAAATATATTAGGAGGAATGGATAAACTAACAACAGGAAAAGTGACAATAGATGGAAAAGATATAAGTAATTTAACACAAAAAGAACTAACAAAATACAGAAGAGAAGACATAGGTTTTGTTTTTCAATTTTATAATTTGGTTCAAAACCTGACAACATTAGAAAATGTTGAACTAGCAACACAGATATGTAAAAATTCATTAAATCCTAAGCTGATACTTGAAAAAGTAGGATTAAAAAATAGAATGAAAAATTTCCCTTCACAATTATCAGGAGGAGAGCAACAAAGGGTGGCAATAGCTAGAGCAATAGCTAAAAATCCTAAAATATTATTATGTGATGAACCAACAGGTGCACTCGACTATAACACTGGTAAACAAATCTTACAATTATTACAAGATACAGCAAGAAAAGAAAAAATGACAGTAATAATAATAACACATAATGGAGCTTTAGCACCAATGGCAGATAAAGTAATTCATTTTAAAAATGGAAAAGCTAAAGATGTTGAAACAAATCAAAATCCATTACCAATTTCAGAAATAGAATGGTAATTTTAAAGGAGATGAAACAATGAAATCATTTTCTAAAGATGTTTTAAAAGAAATTGTAAATACTAAAAAAAGATTCATATCAATACTATTAATAGTACTTTTAGGAGTAGGTTTTTTTGCAGGTATAAAAGCAACAAGTCCAGATATGCAAAAAACAGTTGATAAATATTTTGATGATACAAATATGATGGATATTCAAGTTGTTTCAACATTAGGGTTAACCAATGAAGATATAGAAGAAATTAAAAAAATAGAAGGAATTGAAAAGATTGAAGGAGCATATAGCCAAGATATTTTAATAAAAATAGAAGATGAGGAAGTTGCTGTAAAGGTTCATAATATTTCTCAAAACATAAATAAAATTCAGTTGCTAGAAGGTAAGATGCCAGAAAATGAAAATGAATGTGTTGTTGAAGAAAGTTTCTTAAAAGGAACAAAGAAAAATATTGGAGACAAACTCGTTTTAGAAAAAGACAAAAATGGTGAAGAAGAACAAAATAAATTAGAAAACAGAGAAATGACAATTGTAGGAACGGTTATGTCACCACTATACATTTCAAGAGAAAGAGGAACTACTAAATTAGGAACAGGAAAAATTAACTATTATATCTATGTACCTAAATCACTTATGGAAAATGAATTCTATACGGAAATAAATATAGTCTTGTCTGATACAAAAAAAATGAATACATTTGGCGAAAAGTATGAAAATAAGGTATCAAAAATCAAAGATGAAATAGAAAAAATTTCAGAAGAAAGAAAAGAAAAAAGATATAATAGCCTAAAAGAAGATGCAAATAAAAAAGTTGAGAATTCTAAAAAAGAATTAGAAAATAAAAAGCAAGAAGCACATATAAAGATAAAAGAGGCAGAATCTAAAATAGAAGATGGTAAGAATAAATTGCAAGAAGGCAAAGAAAAAATTAACAATTCTGAAATTCAATTAGTTAGTAATAAAAGAAAAGCAAATAAAGAATTTAAGCAAGCAGAAGAAAATTTTAAACAAGCAGAAAAATCCATATTAAAGGAAGAAGAAACTTTAAATACTGGAAAAACAGAATTTCAAACAAAAAAAATAGAAGCTCAAAATGGAATAAAACAAATAAATGAAGCAATAGTAGAAATTGATAAAAACATAAATAAATTAGAAGAACAAAAGAAACAAATAGAAGAAGCAGGAGGCAATATTAGTTTAATTCTTCAAGGATTAGAAAGTTTGAAAAAGCAAAAAGTAGATTTACAAAAACAAAAAATCGGTATTGAAGAAAAATTAAGTAAAACAGAAAAAGGAATTAAAGAAGGCGAAAAAAGCCTAAACTTAGCAAAAAATAAATTGAGTAAGCAAAAACAAAACTTTGTAGTTACTAAAAATAACACAAACAATGAAATATATAAAGCAACAACAAAAATTGAAAAGGCAAGACAAGATATAGAAAAAGCTGAAAAAGAAATAATAGAAAATGAAAATAGATTAACAATAAAAAAGCAAGAAACAAATAAAAAAATAGAAGAAGCAAATAAAAAAATTCAAGATGCAAAAGACAAAATAAATAATATAAAAAGACCTATATGGTATATTTTAAATAGAAACCAAAATATGGGATTTGCTGGATACAAGCAAGACACAGAAAGGATAGAAAACATAGCTAAAGTATTTCCAGTAGTATTTTTCGTAATTGCAACATTAATTAGTTTAACATCAATGACTAAAATGGTGGAAGAACAAAGAGTACAAATAGGAACACTAAAAGCATTAGGATATACAAAAAATAAAATAGCATCAAAATATGTAATATATGCAGTATTAGCAACAACTATAGGTGGAATTATTGGTATGACAATAGGATTTAATTTATTACCTAAAATAATAATTAATATCTATAAAATGATGTATAAGATACCACCAACAATAATAGAGTTTAATTATAAAATAGGAACAATAGGTCTAGGTCTAGCATTAGTATGCACAGTAGGAGCAACAATAATTGCATCATATAAAGAATTATTATTATTGCCAGCACAACTTATGAGACCTAAATCACCTAAGGCAGGCAAAAGAGTACTATTAGAAAGAATTACTTTTATTTGGTCAAAAATTAATTTTACACAAAAAGTAACAGTTAGAAACATATTTAGATATAAAAAAAGAGTATTAATGACAATAATAGGGATATTAGGATGTACAGCTTTAATGGTAGCAGGCTTTGGATTACGAGATTCTGTAAGTAACATGATACCCCAACAATATGGAGAAATATTCAAATTTGATATTAACATAGCATTTAAAAATGAAGTGTCTCGAGAAGAAATAAATAAAGGAATTGATGAAATATCAAAGATAGAAAAAATAAAAGATGGATTAACAGTTAATATGCAAGCAGTAGAAATATTAGAAAAAAATAATAATCAAGATATCCAACTAATAGTTCCAGAAAATACAAAAGAAATTGAAAAATTTATAACCTTAGAAAATAGAAAAACAAAACAAAAATATGAGCTAGGAAAAGAAGGAGTAATCATAACAGAAAAACTAGCAAATTTACTAAAAATAAAAAAAGGAGATAGCATTTTAATAAAAAATGCAGATGATATAGAAGCTAGAGTTCAAGTAGCAGGAATAACAAGAAATTACCTATTGCATTATATGTATATTAGCCCAGAATTATATAAGGAAAAATTCAATGAAGAAGCAAAATATAATACAATGTTAGCAATAGAGAATAATAATGAAGATACAAATCAACAAAAAATAGAAAAACAATTAGGAAAAGAAATATTACAAAAAGAAAACATTTCAAAAGTATCATTTATATCACAGTCAAGGACAATATTTGATGATGTTATGAATAATATGACATTTGTTGTATGGATATTAATAATATCAGCAGGATTACTAGCTTTTGTAGTATTATATAATTTAGCAAATATAAATATAAGTGAAAGAATAAGAGAATTAGCAACAATAAAAGTATTAGGTTTTTACGACAAAGAAGTATATCAATATGTAGGAAGAGAAACCGTAATATTGACAGCAATAGGAACTCTTTTAGGATTAGTAGGAGGATATTTCTTAAATATGTATATAATAAAAACGTGTGAATTAGATATATTAATGTTTGATCCAAAGATAAGCATATTAACATATTTATATTCAGCAGGATTAACAATAATATTTACAATAATAGTAAATATAGCAACATATTTTGCATTAAAGAAAATAGATATGATAGAAAGTTTAAAAAGTGTAGAATAATTAAGTTAGGAATATTTTAAACCAATAGTTGAGATAGAAAGTTTAAAAAGCTTTATATCTCAAATTTTTTATTTAAATTTAATAACAATATTAAAGAAAATTTTAACTTTCGAAATTTTATTTATGTTTTAGAAGTGATGTGAAATAAAATATACAGAAGAAAATCAAAAAGAACTTGAAAAGGAAAATCTACTATGCTATAATTTTTTTATAAAACAAAAGGAAGAAACTCGAAGAATTGTAAAAAATAAAAATCACAGAAGAAATGGGATACAAATGATAAACTAAAGATTGTAATTAGTTATTATATCTATGAAATAGCATAAGAAAAATATATAAAAGAGGAGAGAAGAAGGATGAAAAATGAACAAAGCAATGGTATAACCTTAATTGCACTAGTAATAACGATAATTGTGCTTTTGATTTTAGCAGGAGTAACAATAGCTTCATTAAGTGGAGAAAATGGAATATTAACAAAAGCAAAAGAAGCTAAAATTGCTACAGAAAATGCGAAAAAAGATGAACTAGCAAAATTAGAAGAGTTAAATGGATATATAGAAAATGTAGGAGAAACTATATATAATAGAGAAAAAGGAGTAAATAGACCACAAGTAGCAGAAGGAATGATACCAGTGAAGTTTAACGGAAATGATTGGGTAATATGTTCAGAAGATGATAATGAATGGTATGATTATACAAGAAAAAACTGGGCAAATATAATGTTAAGTGATGGAACATATAAAGATAAAAATAATATAGGACAAGTAGTAAAAGAAAATGAATTAGGAAGTATGTTTGTGTGGGTACCAAGATATGCATATAGTATAAAGCAATATAAAACAGTTATAGCAGGAAATGAAGGAGTAGCACAAAGTATAACAGATGTAAGTTTTTTAGTAGGAAAAAGTAATAAAGATAAAAACGGGAAAACTTATGAAAGAGATTATGATGTAACAAAAGTTACAGAAGGACAAACAACTCCTAAAATAGTACATCCTGCATTTACATTTGGAGGAAATGAATTAACAGGAATATGGACTGCAAAATTTGAAGCAAGTATGGTAGAAAGTAATAATAATACTGTTAGCAATAATGATGTAACAACAAAAACAGTAAAAATATTACCAAATGCATTAACATGGAGATATATAAAAATAGGAAATGCATTTGAAAATTGTTTAAATATGAATAAAACAAATAATATATATAAATTAAGCAATTCAACAGATAGCCATTTAATGAAGAATAATGAATGGGGAGCAATAGCGTATTTAACTACATCACAATATGGAGTTACACCAACAATGAACAGCAAATATGCAAAGGAAAATGTATCATCAATAGATTGGGAAGGATATAGTGAATGGACAGGAGCAAAAGACTATAAAACAAATGTATCTCAAAGTACAACAGGAAATGTAACAGGAATATATGACTTAAATGGTGGTGCATGGGAATATGTAGCAGCATATTGGGATAATGAAACTGGAAATATATCAAGTCATGGAACAAGTAAATATTTTGCTGGAAATAAATTAAAATCAGAATATGAAAAATATTGGGATAAATATGAAGTAAGTCAAAAAGAAAAAGATGAAGATAAAAAAGGCTTATGGAATAAAGACAACACATTTAATAATATAAGAAAAGAAATAACAGACAATAGATTTAATCTTATGAAAAATAAAAAAGGAGATGCTATGTATGAAGTAACCAAGGAAGGAGAATATTCATATTATGGAAAGAAAGTAGATAATAAATATGAATGGATAAAAGACATAACACCACCTAGTGAAACACAATATGGATCAACATGCTATAATAATGATTATGCATTAATAGGAAATTGCGCTCTACCTTTCTTGCTTCGTGGAGGCTCTTGGTGGAATAGTTCTTACGCTGGAGTGTTTGCTTCTTACGGTTACTACGGCGGTGATAGCAGCATCAGACGGATTCCGCCCAGTCTTGGTTGCTGAGTAACACTTCGATACACAAACAAGATTAGAGACTTCTATCCCAGCTGGGTAATATTCAAGGATATTACCCAGAGGAAAGACAATGTTTTAAAATTATTATTGTAAAATGAGAAAAATAGTAATAAAAAAACAACTTAGTGCAACAGGATTTGTATCAAAGAAGTTTGATTCCTTTGACATAAACACATAAACAGCATATGATTGTTTTAGTAATTTTTATGATAAATAAGAATGAAGATCCGAATATGTAAATTAAAAATCAGTAAATTAGAATTTGATCTACTGATTTTTAATTTTTATAATATTTTTAAAGGATTCAGATAAACATCTAAATACAGCAATGCGAGAAGTAAGTAATTTGCTAGAAAAAGAAAAATTGTTATAATATACTTTAAACATAAAATATCATAAAAATAGTGAAAATTTGTTAGTGCTAAATACAGTTTACGGAAATGAAAAATTAAATTGATTAGAAAGTAAATAAAATAATTATTAATAATTGATAGAATGTAAAATATTAAAACTTTACATTCTATCAATCTTTTTATAGTGGATAAAAACATCAAATATCGGAAAAAGACTCATGGAATTTATAAAATAGTATATATATAATATGAATAAAATATGAAATGTATAGTATTTTTGATCTAGTGAATAATAGTTAATATAAGAAAAAACAAATGAAAAATGAAAGGGGAAAATAAAA
>JARHYK010000027.1 GCA_029258515.1 Clostridia bacterium
GGTATGATTTATATTTATGCGATATTAAAGAAATGGACGAAAAAGGAATATATGAGGTTTTAAAGTATACCTTTAAAGATACTGATGTTAGTAGTTATTATGTATTTAAAACACTTGTAAATAGCTTAGAACACAAAAGAATAAGGCAAGGTTACGGAATATTGCAAGGGCTAAAATGTGAAGATGTTGAAGAAGGGGAAATGCAAGATTTAAGCGAGTACCTAAATGAGGATAAAAAAGAAAGCCCCGATAATTTACTTACCAAAGGCCTAACAACTCTAATTACAGAATACACTAAGTATAAGAAAATATCAAGGTTTAATGCGTATAAAGAGTTACAAAATTTAGAGTAAATATTGGAAGGTATTAAAGATGAGGAAAGAACCTAAAGTTCAAATTTCATTTAGATTGAAAAAAGAAACTATTGATAGATTAAAAACTATAAATAAATATCATAGTAAAGTTGATGACTTTTTAAATTTTGCTATGGATGATTATTTTGAGTGGTTAAATGCTAGAAATGAAAAAAGAAGAGCAACTTTAAAAAAAAATGAAAAAGAAAAAGAATTACAAGAAGTAAAGGAGTAGATAAATTCTACTCCTTTTTTTATTTTAAATTTTAAATAGATACTAAATAGATAAAAATAGATGTTTACTTTTTGTTGATTTATATATATAATAAAAATAGATACTAAATAGATAAAAATAGATAAGGAGGAATTATTATGTATCAATATAAAATGAAACTGGTATTTGGTAATAGAGAATTTAATATTAGCTCTTTAAAACAATTACTTAATGAATGTAAAGATTTATATAATTTACGTTCTGCTACTGCAAAAAATAAAAAGAAAATTTCAGATTTAAGTATTTTAGATGAAAATATTTTATTTGTAACTTTAAATTCAGATGTTGAGTTGATTCAACCTTTAAAAGGAATGTATTTATTTTCTAAGCTTTTATTAGAAAAGTTATCTCAAGAACAAAAAGATAATATTATTCGTAACAAATCTGTTTTTAAAATATTAAATTATGATAAAACTTTTATAGCTGGAAGTGATTTAGATTTAAAAGTTAAAGAATTACCATCTGTTGAGGAACTACTTGAGATAATAGAAAAAATGGATAAAAGATTAAACATTCTAGAGGAAAAATTGGATAGTATCAAATGATTATATAAAAACATAAAGGAGAGTAATTATGAGAAAAGTTAGTGATTATAGAAATTATGTTTTAAAAATATTAATTAGTTTGTGCTTATTTGCTTTATTATACCGAATAATCTATCCAAGTCGTATATGGGGAAAATTTTTATTTTCTTCTGTTAATTTAGTTAGTCAAGGATTCTTTAATTGTTCTATTGATAGGATGTATTGTTGTTATTTTACTTTAGCTACAGGATTAGCAAGTGTTTTTTTCTCACAAATTTTATTTGATATATTAAAAAATGTTGCATTTAAGTTTAAAAGTATAAAAAGAATATTTAATTAATTAACTTAGGAGGATTTTATTATGATAGTTAATATAAACTGTACAATTGAAAATGTTGAGAAATACGAAGGGAAAAATGGTTTTGGTGCCAATATTACTGTTTCACAATTAGTAAATAAAAAAAGAAGTTTATTAGTTTTCAATGTAAATTCAGCTGAATTAGCTAATAATTTTGAAGAGCATCTTCAAGAAGAAGTTGAACTTCAATTAGAGATTATCCAAAATAATTTTGGTTTAAGAATTGGAAAAGTGGTTAGTTTCACATTATTAAATTAAAAAGTTATTTCAAAGAAATAAAATAAGAGCTTTACCCCTTATCACTTTAGACTTTAAATATTAATAAATGTCAAGAGAAGAAACGTAGTGACTCTTGATGTTTATTGATATTTAAATATACTGACTTTTAGGGGTAAAGCTTTTATCTATAAGGAGATGAATTATTTTGAAATATTTTAAGATAAAAGACTTAAATGTTTTGAAAAATTTTTATTTAAATAAAAATTTAGAAAGTGAAGAAATTCAATATCATTATGTTAAAGATAATTGTAAAGTTAGATTTTTTATTCAAATTTCATTTATAACTTTATTGATTATTTTTTTAAGCAGCATTAATCAATTTTTTTCTTTTTTAACTTTAATTTATTTGGGATATTTAGTTTATTTAATATATTTTAATTTTAAAAAAGTTGATTTTAGTAAAAGAAAAAAATTTGTTGGTAATATGATTACTCATTTGTTAGATACAAATGGCTTTATTATCTCTGAAAAAATTGATGGAGATACATATATTCGATATGCTCCTACAATTTCTTATGAAATTTTATCTAATGAATTAGTATTAAATTTTTATTTAGATGGTTCAAAATTTCAAGATAAATATTTAGACCTTGATGAAAAATTAAAACATTTATTTGAAATGAGAATAAAGGATAAAAAAGTAGAAATGGGTAAAGTTACTTATGTTTTAACTAATGAGATTGTTGCTCCATTTAAATTTGGTTCAGAAATAGAAGGAAAAAAAATTAAAAAGTGTGGCAATAAATATTCAATAAATTTTAATAATGAAATTTGTTGGGATTTTAGACAACAACCTCATGCTCTTATTACTGGAGCAACTGGTGGTGGTAAAACATTTATTTTATATTACATTATAAGAAATTTATTAGCTAATGGAAATGAGATTAAGATTATTGATCCAAAAAATGATGTGCTATCTTATTTATCAAATTTTATTGGAAAAGAAAATGTTTCTTCTAGTGTTAACCAAGCAATTAAAATTTTAAGAGAAGCATCAGAATTAATAAATAAAAGGAGTGAAGAATTTAAACAAAGGTCTGATTATTCTATAGGTAAAGATTATAATGATTTTAACTATCCTTCTGTGTGGATAATCATGGACGAGGTGGCTAGTTTAATGGCTAGTTGCGATTCTAAACAATCAAAAGAATTAAACGGATATTTAACTGAAATTATACTTAAAGGACGTAGTGCAGGAGTTATGGCAATTTTAACAACACAACGTGCAGACGCAGAAACTATAAGTGGAAAAATTCGTGATAATTTAGGTTTAAGATTATCTTGTGGAGCATTAACTCCTGATGGTTTAGCAATGACATTTGGTAATAATTTTAGAGATTTAACATTAACTTTAAAATCTATTGTTAAACCTAATTCTTATAGTGGGGTTGGTTTTATATTTTTAAATGGATTAATGAATAAGCCTGAAGAATTTTATGCTCCTATTTTAACAAAGGAATATAATTTTTTTGAAGATATTAAAAAAATAATTAAGTCAGATAAAATAGATTAAAATTATAAAAAAAGGTATTGAAAATTTCCCGAACGGAGTTCGAGGAAAAAATGGAATTGCTTTTCAATGCCTTTTTTTATTTCCAATTTTACTCCTTCTCGATACTTATACAAACATCTCGTCACTTTTATATTTTTTAATAATTTTTGAAATACAAATTTTCATTGTTTATAAGCGTGTTTAGGGGTATAATTATATTGTAATTCTTAGAAAGGAGGGAAAATGGAATTTACTCAAGAGGTTTTGGAAAAAATGCAAGATAAACTTAAATACAATAGAATTTTCGGTAATTGGTATTATGGTTTATCAGAAGAATTAAAACCTATTGCTCTTAATAAATCAAAGCAAATTTATAATCGTGGAGAACGTATTCAAAGTTGTTTAGATTATTGGTTGTGGGATGTTTATCACAAAAATAAGCTTATGGATTTAAAAAAGGTTAATAGATGTATGAATAATAGATTTTGTCCTAATTGTAAGAAATTTGAGTTAGCTAAATTTATTCATTCTTATGGGAAAAGCTTTAAAGCTTTACTTATTAAAAATTATAATCCATATCTTTTGACTTTAACTGTTCCAAATGTTTCTGGTGAAGAGTTAAGGGAAACTATTGATAATATGAATAAAGCTTTTTCAAAGTTTTTTAGATTATTTAATGAGCCTATTAGTAAAGGAAAACATGGTTTTAAAGATAGAATTATGAGTTTTGATGGAGCATTAAAGGTTTTAGAAATAACTTATAATAAAGAAAATAATACATTTCACCCACATTTTCATTGTATGATTTTTTCAATTGATTATCCTAGATTTGAATTTGAAAAGAATATACAAGGAGCTTGGAGCAATAAGAGACAAGCCTATAGTATGAATAG
>JARHYK010000006.1 GCA_029258515.1 Clostridia bacterium
ATTACCGAATAAACGCCTTCAAAGTCGTGTAGTGAAAACTATTGATAAAATTTTTGATAAGGCGATGTCCTATAAAGGTACAGATAACTACAACAAAAATGAACAACGTTACATAAAAAGGTTAGAGAAATTAGATTTTGAGAAAAATTTAGCAATAACTTCTTATGATGATTTTATAAAAAATTACAACACAAAAGATATGTCCCAAATGATTAAATATTTGGGTACAGAAAAAACAAGTGAAATGTTATTTAATCTTTTTAACTTTTTTGAATTAGATTGATTATTACAAATAGCAGAGAAATACCCTGAAAGATTTGCAGAAATTGTTGAACGGTATTGTGGTATTGAAATGAACCGTTCTATCACGCCTGAACTTATACAGAGTATGCTATATAATGCGTTTATGTATTATACGACAACCAAAGATAACCCAAAAGTCAAGAAAACACGGGTTCGTTCAAAAAGAACCGGTAGATTTATGAAAAGAAAGGGTCTATAATGACTGATATTGAAAAGAAATTTGAGTTTTTACAAAAAGAAGCACGTGCTAAAGTTGATAATGCAACAAAGTCAAAAGTTGATAAATCAAAAGACATTGACCACGATATTCAATTAATGAATTCTATGATGAACGTTATTGATGAGTTAATTGCAACCAATAACACAAAAGACCAAGTTATTGAGAATTTTAAAAACCAAGATTTATACCCTAATGGTTATGGTTCTACCACTCAATATTGGGAGAGTTCATTAGCAAAGAACCTATATAATATGACCGGTAATGCCTTACAAATTAACTCATATTTAGCGATGAGACAATTATTAGGTATTGTTAATGGTAGTGCAAGACAGACAACCAACAATTTTACCCAACAACAACAAATGCAAGGGTTAGTTACTAACTTTGATGAAACAATGCCCCAAAACAATAACGGTACGGGTGTTGGTTTAGTTACAGAAGACATACAGGTTCAAGGTTGGTGATTATGAATTTTTATCTTAAACAGAATTGAGTATTTTGCTAATTTAGTTGAGTGAGAAACCGAAGATAAACATTTAAAAAAAGCATTACACGATTATATGTTTAACGCTATTACATCAGGTTATGCCTTGATTGAAAGAAAAGAAGTCAAGGGCGAAATGCGTTACCGTTCATTAGCAATAAATAATATTTCTGTTGATGAGTGGGGTATTCCAAACGAAGATGTAAGTGCTTATGCAGGTCAGTTAATGATACATCACAGTCAAGATGTAGAACTTGTTGATATTGATTTAAACGATGAAAATGTAGTTTATTCTTCGTGAAAATCAAATGGTTATTCAATTTGGTTCTATGTGTTAGCCTATTTAATGCAAGCCGTTGATTTGCTTTATATTTTCTTTAATAAGGCGAGAATGACTAAAACTGTGGTTTTACAAAAGAAAGCAAATGGGGCTTCTGCTTCAACCGAAGCGAAAGCAATTACCGACCCTTACCAATTAATTGTTCCTATCAATACCGTAGGGTATGGTGAAAGTGAAACCGTAGTGTTAGAAAACCGTTATCAAGTTGAAGAACTTGGTAACCCCGAAGTAAATATGGGGCTTTTAGAAAATTTTTATTCTTGAATGTCCTATTGAGATGGTGTAATTGGTATTAGAACTGCCGGCGATAAAACCGGTGAAAACCGTTCTATCACTGATGAAATTAAACCTTTTAATTACCGAACAGATAAAATACAACATACTTATTTAAACCCCCTTGATGAACTTGTAGAAATGATTAAAGAAAAATGGGGTGTTGAAGTATCTTATGTTTGATTAGATGAAAGCATTTCAAAGGAGAACGATTTAGAGAACCCTGCATTTAAAAATGAAGGGGGTAATGAAGGAGAACAGGAGATGAACAATGGTGGTGCAGAATAAATGATTAAAAAAATTTCAAAATAAACAACGGCTAACCCTTGCCGAAATCATTTCCGGTCAGCCCGAAACATTCCCAACTATTCAGCAAGTGAGTGATTGGGGTAATAATCTTATTGGTAATGCAGATGTAATGGTAACAATTAACAATGAAATGCAAAATGCATTAACTTGATTAATTTACAATACCTTTTATTTTTCAATTCCATATTACAACAATAAAATCAATATTGGTATTCACATAGCAGGTTTTATTCAAAGATGATGACTAAACTTATATAAATGGTGAGAGTTACAAGTTCAAATAAACAGCATTATTAATATGATGAACGAAGGTAAATCAAATACAGAAACTGTTGGTACAACTGTTGGTAGAAAAACTGATTATGATAATAATTTATTAAGTCAAGGCTATGACGCTAATTCTTTTAACCCTGTATCTCAAAGTTTAGAAGTAACTATTAATCAGGTTAATGCACAAGAGAATAATACTATTCCATTAACAAATCTTGCAAATATGACTGTTAATTCTAATGATACCTTTAATAAAGGTAAAAGTAATACTACTGAAAATATTGGTACAACACGTACCTTTTTTAATATGGATATGTTAAACAAAATTCAAACAGAAGCACAAACACTGATTAACCCTTTTATTAAAAAGTGTGCAGAATTATTTGAATTTATTGATATAGATGATACAGAAACTCGTGGTTATTGGGGGTTCAATATATGGTAATGCTTTTAGGTAACGTTCCTACGTGGTTCTTTGACCCAACAAATAAACCTGACTATCAGGTGTTTATGAACTACCAAAAAAATATTAATATTGCTTTTAAAACACTCACGCCCATTGATTTAAATACCGTTAAAGTACAGGGTCAATTTACTGCCCCTATCAAAAATGTCTTTAACGCTTATTTTAATATTGCTATGGTAGATTGGGGTAACCGTTTTTTATATTTTAAAGTTATTAATATCTCACAAATTCAAGAAAATCAAGTTGTTGAGATTGATTTAGAATTAGATTATTATTTAAGTTTCTGCGTAGATTATTTTGATATTAATAACAATAATATTACTGATAAAGTTTTCTTTAAAAGAAAACATATGAACAGATACGTATATTATACAAAGGGTAATGAAACTTACTATACAAAAAAGAAAGTTAATTACACAGGGTTATATTTAGATTTTAAAATTCAATTTTGGTTAAATTCAGTTGATAAAGATTTATTGCAATTAGTAAATTCAAGAACCTATACATCTTACATAAAAAAAACTCAATGATTATGTAATTTAAGTAATTATTTGACTGAAACCATTGATGAAGGTAACTCTTGTATGGAGTATAGTATTGATTTAGCCAATAATAATAATCAATTTTGAATATCTCAAACATCAGGTTATGCCGTGAATGATATTTGGTCATTTAACCAAAATCAAAATTCTTTATATCTGTATTTTATTATGAAAAAAAACCCTTCATTGACTAATCAATGATTGACCCCGAACCCTATGCCTTCAACAGAGTTATGAATTCCGGCTATTAACCCTATCTACTCATTAGCAGTCACTTTTGATGAACAAGGGTACGGTTTAAATTACGTTTATCCAATCAGCAATACTAATAATAAAAACTGATATTCTTATGGAGTGCTTTTACCTACTAATCTTACAAACGGTTCTGCCCCATTGCCTAAAATAGGTTTTGGAGTTCCGTTACAATGGGGTTATGATACATTTGCAAAAGACAGTTATAACGATATAATTGCACTGCCTTTTTCTATGGTTGAATTAACAACAGATTATACCAATTGAGATATTCAAAATAATTATAATCAAAATGCCCCAAATTATTATTTAGGGTATTATGGTGATTATATTGGGAGTGGTCAGCAAGAAGGTACTGTTTTTGGTGGTTATTGGGCTTTACAGAATTATACAAACTATTTTAGTGCAAGTGTATTTTCAAAGCAAGCAACCGACCCCCAATCTTATTATAAATATATTGCAGGGTGAAGTCCTAATAGCGTGAATTATACCGGTATTAATTTTGATTTAAGTAATGCAGGTTATGAAGATGTTGATAATAATTTTTGAAACAATTGTTTTTTAAATCAAATGAGTACGGGTGTCGTAGAGCCAATGCTTTTTAACGAAAAGTTCTATGAATGAAAAATAAAATTAGGTAATATTGAGCAATCTGTTTTCCTAAATGATTTTCAAGATTGTGATATATTTGCCCAAATATCACTACCAAGTTTTTTTATTTGACTTTTTAATTTTAGAATTAATATAAATTACCCTAATATAAATTTCACGAATATTGTTCCTAATGATTTACTTGTTAGTCAAAATGTAAATAATCAAACGAATATTAATTGAAATTTTATGCAATATTCAAAAAATCAATATGTTGGTTATACCAAACCTTTTAATAATCTTAATTATTTAGGGACAGAAGTTTTTTGTACCCCTTATAATCTAAATTTAGAACAAGAATTATTATTTAATTTTGAATGAAGAAACACATACCCAAGTCTTTCAAACAACTGAACTAATTATTTAGAAAATAACCATAATCAGTATGAATTAGGCCGTAACCTTGGTATTTTAGGTTTAACTGCAGGGGGTCTTACTTCTGCAATGAGTGCAGTACCTGAATTCAGCATTGGGTCAGGTGCAATTTCCGGTTTAACAACAAATATGAGTAAAGCAGTTACAGGTTATATGGGCGTTGATATGATTGAAGGCGATTTATCTAAAAAATTATCACTTAACTCTACTAATGGTTATGATACTTATGCAAATATGGTTAATAACAATACATATGCATACGGTAAAGGTAATATTATGAATGGGTTAAGTGGGCTTACCGGCTTAATTGGTTCTGCAATGAATTATGCATATTTATATGGTGGTGGTATGAAGGGAGATAAACAACGTGTTCCAACAATTCAAGGTTCTCAATCTATGAACGTTTATTTAAATAATGGTATGAGTGTAATGTGAAAAGAAGAATATTTAGTACCGTGAGCACAAGCCGTAGTAAGTCAAAGATATTTTTTAAATGGTTATCAGTTAGAACGTTTTGCTTCTTTTAAATATTGGTATAACAGAATTTACTGAAATTATATAGAAATTCTAAATATCACGACAGTATTATTTCAAGGCGATAAAACATTACCGTTACCAATTAAAAATAAAATTGATGATATGTTTATGCGTGGTTTAAGAATTATTCATATGCAAGGTATTTTAGATAATGGTGGTATTAATTGAAGCAATTGAGAAGATAATGTAGAACAAAACCAATTTAATAATCAGGAGTTTTGAGATGTCCAATAAAATCAGCATTGATTTTCAGTTAGAGCGTTTTATTCCCGAAAAAAAATACCCGTACGTTAGCGATTTTTTTGAAGAATACAAATCATTTATAGACCAATTTGATGTAGTCATTCTCTATTCCAAAAAAGGTAAGGGTAAGAGTGAAGTTGGTTATAGAATGTGTGAAAAAATTGTAAATGAAATGAGTGGTAATATTGTTTATGGTCGTTTGCAGTTAATTGAAAAACTGAATGCTTATAACGAACTTTTTAAAACATTTTTACAACGTGGTTTAAACCCACAAAAACTAAAATCTTTTAGTGGTAAAGATTATATTGGGTTTAATAACATTCCATTATTCCGGTTAATTAATATTAGTTCTTATCAATCTGTGCGTGGAGCAGTAGCCGAAAGTTTTTACATTTACAAAACTCGTAAAGGTGAATGGAGAACGATGTTACAGAATGACCCTAATTTTGATGAAGTCCAACCAAGATTATTAACGCCTAAATTAATTTGGTTTGATGAAATTAACGCCTTAACCTTTCCCCCTAACTTTGAAATTCAATTTTTGCAAATGCTTGATACCATTGGGAGAAACTATAAATATAAATTATTTTGTTCAGGTAATAACGAAACAGCCGTTAATAACCCTATCTTGTCCGTGTTTCAGTTGAAATTTGACTGAAATTACACCGGCGTACAATTAGCGTACAGAATTGTTGATAACGTAAAAGTGTTAGGTATTCAGTTAGGGGTAGAAGCGTTTGATGAACAAGAAAACCCCCCTACAATTGCCGAACGGCTTGCGAAAGGGACATCAATGTACGAAACGTATTTTGTGGGTAACTCTAATCTAAACGGACAACAGAACGTAATTAACTTGCGTGAAGATTATAAAGCCCTTGAACCTATTATGTATTGAGCAGAAGAAGATAGAGTTTATAAATTTTCCAAAGCAAAAATTAAAGATGAAATCAATAATATTATTGAAAATAATGGTATAATAGTTGAAGAGATTAACTCAACGTTTGAAAAGAATTATGATAGTAGAGTTCCTTTTTATACTGTTGATAAATTCTCTAATGATATCTTCAAAGATGTAGTTTTTTTAGATAAAGACCAAGCCATAAATGTTTTAACGCCTTATGCGTTAGCAATGAAGAAAAGAAAATTATTCTTTAATTCCTTTAATGGTTTAGAAGATATGACTATTAATTTTGATTTATATAACAGAACGTACCAACCATTGAAAGAGAATGAATTTTAATGAATTTAGAAACATTTAAAATGATTATGCAAGATAAGTCCAACCCGAAACGAGAAGATTTAATACAAATGATGTATGAAGCGACCGTTAGAGAAGTTGAAAGTGCTATGAAAAATCTTGAAAGCCTTAAAAATGAAACTTTTGATGAAGACAATAAAGAAAAAATTATTGAGTTAAAAAAGGCGATTGATAAAGACACTGCATTACATCTTGCAGAACAGCGTATGAAAGATGTTATTGATAAAATTAATTCTAATTTTTCCCCAAACCCTTTATTGCCTGCACTTGAAGAAGTAACTTATTGGTATTACATTGACTTATTAGCACAAGAAACTGAAAACGAACCTTTTAAGAAGTTTGTGAATAAGTTAAGAAAAGAGTACAATGAAGAACACTACAAAAAATAAAGAATTAGAATTTTTGGTTGAAAAATTTAATGGAGAATTGCCTGAATGCGAACCATTTAAACCACAACCAATAGAACCAAGCCCTGCCCCTGTTTCCCCTGAACCACAAGCAGTAGTTCAAAATGAAAACAGTTAAAGGTAACCCTAATTTTGTTTATTGAGAAGAGCAACAATCAACCCCAAGTTTTGAATTTGGTAAAATCACGCCTTACACAACGCCCGACTTAACGCCGTTTTTAGTAAAGTTGAATGATATTGAAAACCAAATTAAAGAAATTAGGGTAATTGTTGATTTTCTATATTTAGCATACAAATTAGAAAAGGAGAAACAGAATGAGCACTAAAAAAGTTAATAGTGATGTTAATTTTGGTCATTGAACAGAAGCCGGTGGTGTTCCCCCTGCCTTGCAGAAACAAATTGAAAATAATACAAAAAACTCAACTGCAAATGGTGAAGAAATTAAAAAATTACAAGATACAACCACGAAGCACGATGAACAAATTACTCAAAATAAAAATCAAGCCGAAGCGACTAAATTTCAAGTAAGTCAAATTTATAAATTTTATGAGCAAGTAATTCCCAAAGCAACACAAGTTTTTACGAACATTAATTTTTTTACACAAACAAGAGCAGGTAATAATGGTTGAAGATTTGTTAACATCAAAGGGAGAATTGATAAAAGTGGTGAGTTATATGCAGAAGATTTTGCAAATGTTCCGGAGAAAGTTACATTAGCAAATATTCCCCCCTTTTTCCAACCAACTCAACAAATAACTATTATTAATTTTCCTAATTTTAATAATAATGCAAATCTTGGTTTAGTTCGTTCAATGAATTTACCATTAAAAATTGAAATGGTTGTAACGGGTAAGACTAACACGAAAACAAATATTAATTTAATGGGTGCTATTCCCCCTTGCACTCAAACGGTTCCTATTTTGCAAAATGATGAATTCTATACTTTAACTTTTTTACCGGTAATGTAACTTTATCAAGCATTAGTGGTTATGG
>JARHYK010000020.1 GCA_029258515.1 Clostridia bacterium
GCAAATCTTGGTATCCATACCCACATACTTCCATCTTCTGTTTCAGCATTTGCCCATTTTTTGTCAGTATAGCTATACCAATTATCTTTATCAAATCCAGCTTCTCCATCTTTTATTACTTTATTACTTCCATCAAACATAACTCTTGTCATTCCAGTTGCTAGTTGTGGTTCATTAACCTTAGTTTTAGGATTAAATGTTGATATATTTTCTATATTTGACACATAGTATTCTAAATCTTTAATAATTTTTTCTTCTTCTTTTTGTTGCTCTTTTGTTTTTTCTTTAGCTTCTATTGCTTTAGTCAAGATTCCATTTTCTCCACTTAAAGAAGCTATTGTAACTCCTGCTAAGATTAATAAAACAATTATCGTTATAACTAGAGCAATTAAAGTTATACCACTACTTTGTTTCTTCTTCATCTTTTATCTCTCCTCTTCCATATATTTTTCTTATGCCATTTTCATAAATGTACTGCTTAACTATAACTTTTTACTTATCATTTGCATCCCCTTTCTTTTGTATTTTTTACAATTCTTCGAGTTTTTTCTTTTTTGTTCTACAAAAAAATTATAGCACAACACATTTTTCTTTTCAAGCTTTTTTCCACTTTTTTGAAATATTTATGATTTATTTTCCACTATAAATATTTTTCACCTTCAGTATATGTTATATTTAATTTAATATTTTTTCTAAAAACCAACTTTTTACAGAAAAAATCTGCGTTATTTTATCCACATTAACGTGGATAAAAATACATTCATTTTTTCTATCTAATTTGATATCCTTATAAAGTAGTTTAAAAAATTTAGATTTGGTTAAAATAATAAATATATAAATTTCTAGGAGGAAAAAATGAAAAAAGAACATAATGAAAACACTTTATTAAATAAAAAAATACATATAGGAAAAACTTTAAAAGAAATCAGAAAATCAATAGGCTTAACGCAAGAACAAGTAGCTGAAAAATTAGGCCTAGCACCTAGATATCTATCAGACTTAGAAAGAGACAAAACAAAAGGTAGTTTAGACACATTTGTTAAATTATGCAATATATATCGTGTAAGTCCTTCTTTTATATTAAAAGATTATATTCAATTTAAAGAAAATAAATATATAAATAATTCATTAGTTGGATATAATAAACTAAACAAAGATGAAAAAGAATTAATAGAAGAATTAATTAAATTTATGAATGCAAGAAAAACTAAATGAATAACAAACATTTAGTTTTTTCTTGCTTTTTTATATTTATTTTTCTAATCCTTGCATAATTAAACAAATAGCTGTTTTAAAACCTAGTTTAAATTCAAATTCTGCTTCTATTCCTTCTTTGATTAACAAATTTTCATTTAAGGTAAGCATTATTTCTTTGAGTTCTTCTTCTTTTAACAGCAAAGTATATACACTGTTCAATTTTTTAGTTACCCTTTTATACTCCTTCGTCTCTGGCATTTTTTCAGCAAGTAATGCTTCTCCATAATAAATATTATGAATCCAATCTTCATCTAACATTTGTTTTAAATCCATTTTTAGTATCTCTCCTTTACATTATTATTTAATATAAATTTTACTATATTCATTTGTTTATTATATTTTACCATACCGTTTCTATTTTGGCAACTATATTTTGTTTTAATTTCAAATTTTTTCAAACCCAAACCAATAAGCTTTAAAATTAATCTTTCATTTAATAATATATTCATAATAACAACATATCACATATAAAAATAAAACTCTATATTAATAGTTAGAATAGAAAACTTCAAAAATTTCCACAAAAAACTATTAAAATAGAGTTTTAAAATTTATGATTAAATTTTAACTTTATAAAATTATTCAGCTTTTTCTTCTTTAGCTGCTTCTTGAACTTCTTCTTTAACATCTTCTGCTAAATCTTCTTTGATAACTATTTCTTTATTTTCGATTCTAGCACCAATTTTTTCTTTAGTTTTAGCAGCTTTACCAATTCTATCTCTTAAGTAGAATAATCTTGCTCTTCTTGCTTTACCAACTCTAACAACTTCTACTTTTTCAACTAATGGAGAATGAATTAAAAATGTTTTTTCAACACCTACACCATAAGATATTTTTCTAACTGTAAATGTTTTATTAACTCCTCCACCTTGTACTTTTATAATAATTCCTTCAAAAACTTGTATTCTTTCTTTGTTTCCTTCTTTAATTCTGATATGTACTTTAACAGTATTACCAACTTTTAAATCAGGAATTCTGTTCTTAAGTTGTTCATGTTCTATTGATTTAATAATATCCATTTTAGAATTTACCTCCTTTTTTATATTTTTATTTTGAGCGGTACCCTATTTTGTATTTGGTACTTCATTTTTAATTTTTTCTAAAATTTCTTTTTCTTGATCCGTAAAATTATAGTTTTTGAGTAAATCTGGTCTTTTAATACATGTTGCAAAAATTGCTTGCTTTTTACGCCATTTTTCAATATTTTCATGATGTCCAGATAATAAAACATCTGGTACTTTAACATTTTCAAAAACTTCTGGTCTTGTATATTGTGGATATTCAAGTAATCCATTTGAAAATGATTCTTCTTTAATTGAATCTTTTTTCAAAACACCTTCTACATATCTACTAACACTATCAATCAAAACCATTGCTGGAAGTTCTCCTCCTGTTAAAACATAATCACCAATTGAAACTTCTTCATCAACAATCTTATCTAAGATTCTTTGATCAATTCCTTCATAATGACCACATAAAATGATTAAATTTTCTTCCTTAGATAGTCTTTCTACCATTTTCTGATTTAAGTTTTTACCTTGAGGAGACATATATATAACCCTTGAATTTGGTTTACATACTGATTCATATGCCTTATTTACAACATCAGGCTTAATTACCATACCTGCTCCTCCACCATATGGTGTATCATCAACTTTTTTATGTTTATTTTCTGAAAAATCTCTGATATTTACAAGATTAATATTTATTAAATTGTTTTCTTGTGCTCTTTCCAAAATACTATGTTTAATTCCATCAAACATTTCTGGAAAAAGTGTTAAAACATCAAAATTCATATTTTCTCCTTTAAACTTAAACTTCTAAACCATCTATTAAATGAACAATCATTTTGTTTTCATCTAAATTAATCTCTTTTATAACATCATTAATTGCTGGCAATAAAACTTGTTTATATTCTTTAGTTTTAACAACATAAATATCATTGCTTCCCGTATTATATATATCTTCTAAAACCCCTAAAAGCTCACCATTATCTAAATAAACAGACATTCCTAGTAAATCTACTATATAGTATGAACCTTCTTCTAAAGGTTTAGCATCTTTACGTTCTACTTTTAATATAGCATTTCTTAAAATTTCAGCATCTTCTATTTTATCAATACCTTTAAACTTTAAAAGCACCATATTTTTATGATATTTTACTTCTTCTATATCAATTTTTTTATTAATATTTCTACTTACAATATAAACATTTTTCAATTCATCAAATCTAGTAATATCATCAGTATATGGATTGACTTTAACCATTCCTTTTATACCAAAAGTATTTACAATTTGACCAATTTCAAAAAACTCTTGCATATACTACTCCTAATCTACAAATTCAACATTAACTTTTTTTCTATCTTTTCCTGCTACAGATTTCATAACAGTTCTAATAGATTTAGCAGTTCTTCCATTTTTTCCTATAATTCTACCCATATCACCATCAGCTACTTTAACCTCAAATGTAATAACTCCATTTTCTTGATTTTCAGTTTCTGCGATTTTTACTTCATCTTTATTTTCAACCAAATGAAGTATAATAGTTTCTAAGATATCTTTCATATCCTATACCTCCTATTTAGCATTTTCTATTAATGCTTTAACTGTATCTGTTGGTTTAGCACCATTTTTAATCCATTGTTCTACTTTTTCTTTGCTTAATACTACAGTAGCTGGATTTGTCATTGGGTCATAAGATCCTATTTTTTCTACTATTTTACCATCTCTTGGGCTTCTTGAATCAGCAACAACAATATGATAAAAAGGAGCTTTTTTCTTTCCTTGTCTTTGTAATCTAATTTTTAACATCTATATTCACCTCCTTAAAATGCTAGCTTATGTTATGCTACATTTTAAATTTCTTTAATGTATTTTCATCAATACTATTCATTAATTTCTTCATTCCACCTTTATTACTCTTTAATTGTTTCATCATTTTTTGAGTCATCTCAAAAGATTTAATGAATTTATTAATTTCTTGTACAGATGTTCCACTACCTTTTGCAATTCTTAGTCTACGACTTCCATTTAAAAGTTTAACATTTTTTCTTTCTTGATTAGTCATAGAACATATAATTGCTTCTATTTTAACAAATTCTTTGTCATCAACTTTTATATCTTTTAATTGATTCATTCCAGGTATTAATTTTAAAAGTGAAGAAAAAGAACCCATTTTTTTCATTTGTCTTAATTGAAGTAAATAATCATTTAAGTCAAATTCTCTTTTTCTCATTTGCTTTTCTAATTTTTCTGTCTGTTCTAAATCAAAACTTTCTTCTGCTTTTTCTATTACTGATAAGATATCTCCCATCCCTAAAATTCTTTGTGCCATTCTATCTGGATGAAATACCTCTAAATCACTTAATTTTTCACCAGTTGCTGCAAATTTGATTGGTTTTCCCGTTACTTTCTTAACTGAAAGTGCAGCTCCACCTCTTGTATCACCATCTAATTTTGTAAGAACTATTCCATCGATTCCTACTTTTTGATTAAATGTATCTGCAACATTTACTGCTTCTTGTCCAGTCATCGAATCAACTACTAATAATATTTCATGTGGTCTTACTTTACTTTTAAGATCTGTTAATTCTTGCATTAATTCTTCATCTATTTGTAATCTACCTGCTGTATCTAAAATAATTACATCATTTAATTTTGACATTGCAACATTTATTGCTTGTTTTGCAATATGAACAACATCTTTTGAGCTTTCATTACTAAAAACAGGAATATTTAATT
Source organism: Clostridia bacterium (assembly GCA_029258515.1). Classification (GTDB taxonomy): domain Bacteria; phylum Bacillota; class Clostridia; order TANB77; family CAG-508; genus CAG-269. Next base: position 5,002 of record JARHYK010000020.1, read on the forward strand.
GTTTTCCTACTACTTGTAATTGTTTAATAGCTGCTGGTCTATATACATCACATGCAACAAGTAATGGTTTTTTACCTTGTTTTCTAAATAAATTTGCAAGTTTACCAGCTGTAGTTGTTTTACCAGAACCTTGAAGCCCTACAAGCATTATTATTGTTGGTGGATTTGGAGTAAAACTAACTTTACTTTCTATTCCTCCTAATAATTCAACAAGTTCATCCTTTACAATTTTAATAACTTGTTGACCTGGTGTTAGTGATTTTAAAACATCTTGTCCTAAAGCCTTTTCTTGAATTGTAGCTACAAAATCCTTTACTATTTTATAGTTTACATCTGCTTCTAATAATGCAAGTTTTACTTCTCTTAAGATTTCTTTTAAATCACTTTCAGTAATTCTAGCTTTTCCTCTTAATTTTCTAGTAATTTCTTGCAATCTATTAGATAATCCTTCAAAAGCCATATAAAACTCTCCTTTACTAATATTTATATTACAAACAATTTAGTTCTTTTTTTATGCTTTCTAAAATATTGGCTATTTTTTCATCTGAATAATTCTTTTGAATTTTTGTTAGTTCAAATAAAACTTTTTCAATCTTCTTTTCTTGCTTTAATGTCCTTTCCATAACCCCTAGCTTTTCTTCGTATTCGAAAAGTTTTTTCTCTCCTTTCTTAATTATATCTCTAACTGCTTGTCTTGTAATTTCATTATTTTCTGCAATTTCAGATAGAGATAAATCATTGTTATAATAGTCATTTATAAAATCATATTGTTTCTTTGTCAAAAGTTTTCCATAAAATTCACAAAGCATACTCATTTCTATTTTATAACTTATTTTTTCATCCATAATAACAACCTCTTTTTTCGTAATGCTAATATACTTTACACCTTTTTTTTAAATTTGTCAAGTACTTTTGCAATTTTTCTACAAAAAAAGAAGCAAAATAATAATTATTTCGCTTCTTAGCACATTTTAATCAACTAAATCATCCATACCATAAAACCCTGGATTTTTATTTAGCATAAATTTTGCTGCTTTTATAGCACCTTCTGCAAATACGTTTCTTGAATAAGAAGTATGTTTAATCTCAAATGTTTCATTCTCTCCAAAAAATTGTACCACATGTTCTCCAACAATATTTCCACCTCTAATAGAATTCATACCTATTTCTTTTGGGTTTCTCTTTTCCCTTTTATCATATCTATTATATTCACAATAATGTCCATCATTTAATTCTTCAATAATATTATCAGCAAGCATTTGAGCAGTACCACTTGGAGCATCAACTTTTTTATTATGATGAACTTCTGTAATTTCAATATCATTTTCTTGCAAAAGTGGAGCTAACATCCTAACTAATCTTTTCATTAAATTTATATCATATGACATATTTGCAGCTTTAAAAATTGGTATAATCTTAGAATACTCTAAAATTTTCCTATTTTCTTCCTCTGAAAATCCAGTTGTTGCTATAACTATTGGAACTAATTTTTCCTTTGCATATTCCAAAATCTCCATAGTAGCTACTGGTACAGAAAAATCAATTATAACATCAACATCTTCCTTAATCATTGATGTTTTTTCATAAACAGGAACATCACTTTTTTTAGCATACTTATCAAAACCACAAACCACTTTTAATTCATCTTCATTTGCAATTAAACCTTTAAGAATTTCCCCCATTCTTCCATTAATGCCACTTATTAATACATTCATATCTTTTCTCCTCTTAAATAAAATATATATAAACAATTTACTAAAATTATTTATATAAAGTATACCATTATTGTATTTCAAAATCAATTAAAATACCACTAAAACTAAAAATAACCTATCTACTATTGCAAAAAAATATAAAAAGATATAAAATAAGCACTAAACGAAAGGAGAATACTTATGGCATTTGATGGAATTGTAACAAAATCAATCTGTTCAGAATTATCCAACTTAACAGAAGCAAAAATCACTAAAATATATGAACCAAATAAAAATAACATAACACTTGGAATGTATCTAAATGGAAATAATTATTGTCTAAATATTTGTATTGATTCTTCAAATTATAGAATACATTTAACAACAAAGCCAAAAACAAATCCCAAAATAGCACCCAATTTTTGCATGGTTTTAAGAAAAAATTTACTTGGCTTACACTTTAAAAAAATTTATACTCTTGGTTTAGAAAGAATTGTAATTATTGAATTTGAAGGTTTAGATGAAATTGATGATATTATAAATAAAAAGCTAATAATTGAATTAATGGGAAAACATAGCAATGTTATTTTACTTGATGATGAAAATATAATAATCGATAGTTTAAGACATATAAAAAGTGATAGTGATAAATTCAGAGATATTTTACCACATACAAGATATCTATTTCCTGCTTCTTCAAAATTAAATTTTTTGGAATTAAAAAATTTTAATGATTTTTATAACATTATACATCCATTAATTTCAGAAAATCCTTCTAAAGTAGAAAAAATAATATCTTCAACTTTTACTGGTATTAGTAAAAGCTTTATATCATCAATTACTAAAAATATATCATACCAAAAAAACGATGAAAATTATTTAAAACAAATTTATGAAAGTATATTAGGTATATTAACAAGCACCAATCTTTCTTTTTCTACTATTTATAAAGAAAATATTGCTAAAGATTACTATATTACTAAAATCCCACCTGACTCATCTTTAATATATCCCCTTAACTTCTACATAGATGATTTTTATTATGATAAAGAAACGAACGAAAACTTTAACAATTATAAAAACAGCTTATTGAAAAATGTAATAAACATATCAAACAAATATCAAAAAAGATTATGCAACATAAACAAAAAGTTACTTGATTGTGAAAGTATGGAAAAATACAAAATATTTGGAGAACTAATAACCGCAAATTTATATAAATTCAATACTAATTTAAAAACAGATAAAATCACAGTTATTAACTATTATAATAATAAAGAATTAGAAATTATGTTAGATACTCGTTTTAGTATCAGTGAAAATGCTAAAAAATATTACAAAAAATATAATAAATTAAAAAACCAATTAGAAATTGTAGCTATTCAAAAAAATGAAACTGAACAAGAGCTAAACTATATTCAAAGTATTATTTATGAACTAGATAATGCAAAAAATATAAGTGAACTCCATGAAATAAATAGTGAAATCACTGAAAATCTAGTTATTCAAGCCAAAAATAAGAATAACTCCAAAAAAAATAAGCAAAAAACTTCCAAACTAACTTCAACAAAAAAATTATCTTTCAATCCAATAAAATGCAATATAGATGGTTATACTGTTTTAATTGGAAGAAATAATAAAGAAAATGACTATTTAACTTTAAAATATGCCAACAAATCTGATATTTGGTTTCATGTTAAAGATTTTCATGGAAGTCATGTTATATTAAAATTTTTAAATGAAAACAATCACACTTTGAATAAATCTACTAACATTTTAGATATGATACCTCAAGAACTTCTAAAAAAGGTTTCAAATCTAGCAATATCACACAGTAAAGCAAAACTTTCTACAAATACACCTGTTGATTATTGTGAGGTTCGTTTTGTCAAAAAACCCAAAGGAAACAAACCTGGTATGGTTATTTACACTAATTATAGAACTATTTAATCTAAAAAAATATCACTTTCAAAAAGTGATATTTTTATTTACCATAAAATTAATAATGTAACAATAGTTCCTACTAGTATTTCTGTTTGTGTTAAATCATGTGGTAAAAGTTCAATTTCTTTTTCTGTTTTTTCATCAACCACACTCACATTAAAATAACTTATATTTTCTAACTTAAAATGCATTTCAATTTCTTGCATTTTATCCGCTTCCAAATTAGATATATCTATATATTTTGTACCCATATTAACATCTCTAGAAGTATAAAAATCAAATTTTAAATATTTCCCATTGATTGGATTGTCTTTACTATTTACAACATTTCCTTTAATTCTTCCATTAACTCTTGTTGCTTCTGCTTGAGCTATAGTAACTTGTTTTATATCATCTCGTCTTCCTATTTTTCTATATTCAGACTCTAAACTTGCATTTATCAATAGTTCTGATAATAGAAAAAAACCAACAACAGCTAAAACATAAAGTGCCAGCGTTTTTACTCTTTTCATAATTTATTCCACCTTTTATTCTAAATTTTCTACATTATATCACACTTTTTTCCTAAATACAATGAATATATATATGTTCTATTAACTTTTCTTTCCAAACTTTTTTCTAATGCCCTTTTATAAATTTCCAATTGCACTTTATATTTTTCTACAAGTTCTTTTTCATCTTCTACATAATCTGTTTTATAATCTAGCAATACCAACTCATCTTTTTCAGTAATATAATATAAATCAATAACACCTTGTGCTAAAATGTCACCTTCTACTTCTTTTTTATAAATTTCTCTTGCAGGTATTAAAATATAAAATGGTTTTTCTCTTTCTACTTTCTTAGCATTTTTTAATTCTTTCCATATTTCTGATTTAGTAAATTGATATATTTTATTTGCATTAATACTTTCTTTTTCTTTCCTAGTTATTATATTATTAATCTCTAATTCCTCAATAAAATTGCAAATACCATCAAAATCATATTTTTTACCAAAATCAAGTTTCTGCATACAAAGATGCATTACTGTTCCTTTTTCTGCAGCAGTCAATTTTATTTTATCTTCTATAAATTTAGGTTTAGAAAATTTAATGTCTTTATGAATTTCACCTACATCTCTTTCTTTTCCCATTTGTTTTATTTCACTAACAGACATCTTTGTAGGTAATGCTACAGAATCTATATATGGATAACTATATTCCAATTTTTCCTTTATTTCATCATATAACTTTTTATCTTTTTCTATTCCATCTAAATTTAAAATATCTTGTGCTGAAAATTCAGTTACTTCTTCTACATCAATTAAAATATCACTTAATTCTTCTTTTTTTATAACTTTAAAATTGCTAATCTCCTTCATTTGCTCTTTATTACTTAAATATACTAAAACTATCCATTCTAAATATGATTTAGCATTTTTAAGTAAATCATATTTAATTTTAACATTTCCACCATTTAATATCTTTTGTTCCATTTTTTCCAATTTTTGAATAAATTCTTTTTTAGTCGCTGTTATATATAGTTTTTCTTTAGCTCTAGTTAATGCAACATATAATATTCTCATTTCTTCTGATAAATTCTCTATTTCTATCTTGCTTTTAACCATTGTTCTTGCAACTGTATCATATTTTATCTTTAAATCATAATCAATATATTTAGGACCTATCCCATATTTTTGATGTAATAATAACAATCCTCTATGTAAATCTTGCTTATTAAATTCTTTATTCGTATTTGCTAGAAAAACTATTGGAAATTCTAATCCTTTACTTTTATGGATACTCATTATCCTAACAACATCATCATTTTCTCCTATAATTTTAGCAGACTCCATATCTCCACTACTATATCTTAATCTTTCTATAAAATTAATAAAATTATATAATCCTTTAAAACTTGCCTTTTCATATTGTTTTGCCCTCTCAAATAAAACTTTTAAATTTGCTTGTCTTTGCGCCCCATTTTGCATTAAGCCTACATAGTTATAATAACCTGTATCTACATATATCTTCCAAATAAGTTCATCAAGAGAAAGGTATTCTTGTTCTTCCCTCCATTTTTTTACTTTTTCCAAGAACTGTTCAATTTTTATCCTTAATTCAGGCTTTACATTTATTTTTGCCTTTTCCAAACATTCATAAAAATTTTCATGTTTATCACTTAATCTAATATTTATTAAATCATCATCTGTAAAATTTCCTATTGGAGATCTAAGAACAGTTACAAGTGGTATATCTTGAATCGGATTATCTATTATTTTAAGCAAATTCATTATAGTCTCTATTTCTATTGTATCTAAATATTCTTGCGTACTATCAGAAAATACTGGTATATTCTTTTTTATTAATTCTTGTTCATATATTGATGCTTTTCCTTTAGTTGAACGCAAAAGTATCACAATATCTTTAGCTTTAATATCTCTAAATTTTTTCTTTTTATTATCATAAACTTGATATTTCTCATCTATTAATTTTTTTATCTTACTTGCGATATATCCAGCTTCTACTTCTATATCTTCCAAATGTTCTAATTCTTCTAAATTTTCTTCTTCATCACCTTCAAAACTTTTATCACTTTTTTCTTCTACTCCAGTATCAATAACTACAATTTCAGTTTTTAAATCCTGGTCATTTTTTTCATACTCTGCCCCAACATTAAGATATTCCTCTTTAGTATAATTCACATCTCCTAACTCTTCTGACATTATATTGGAAAACAACATATTAGTAAAATCTAAAACATTTTCTCTACTTCTAAAATTCTTAAATAACTGAATTTTTATTCCTAAATTATCTTCCTTACTTTCTCCAACTTTTTTATACCTTTTATATTTATCTAAAAACAATTCTGGCATAGCTTGTCTAAACTTATATATACTTTGTTTAACATCCCCCACCATAAAAATATTATTTCCTTTTGAAACTGAAGTAAGTATATATTCTTGTACCTCATTACTATCTTGATATTCATCTATTGCAATTTCTTCAAACTTCTCCTCATACTTCTTAGCAACATCTGTTTTAACGATATTTCCATTTTCATCTTCTTTTATCAATATCTTTAAAGCTAAATGTTCTACATCAGTAAAATCCAAAATATTTTTTTCTCTTTTTTTAGCTGTAAATCTCATATCAAATTCTAAAATAAGATTTTCTAATTTCTTAAATACTAAATATATATCTTGTAAATCGCTTAATATATTTTCGGATTTATCAAGTAATATATTTTTGCAAAGGTATTTTATATAATCTTGCACTTGAGTTCTAACATTTTTAGCTTCTTCTTTTATTTCTGATTTTTTTCTACTTCCTGCCCATCTTGGAAAATCCATTTTATTCACTATTTCATATGCACTATCCCAATTATCCATATTGTCATATAAAAGTTTAGTTTGCGTTAATGCACTTTCTACTAAATCATAATATGCATGTAAATCTATATCAGTTCGTAATTCTTCTAAACTATTAGTAAGCATCTCTATATAATTTTTTAATTCTTCTTTAGCTCCAGCTAATAAAACATTTCCCCATATAGTTTCTTTAAAATCTTTGTTCCCTGTTTCAACATTAAACATTTCTATTTTTTCATGTAACCATTTAAAAGGAAAAGGATTAGACCCAATATATTGATATATCTTTTTAACTAATTCTTTTAATACTCCATCATCTTTATATTCTGTATAAGTATTTAATAATTTTGAAAAATCTTCATCATCATTTTCATATTTTTCTTCAAAAAGTTCCTCTAATACTTCTTCTTTTAATAATTCTACCTCTGTTGCATCTCCAATTCTAAAATTAGGTGACACATTTTCCAACTCATAAAAATTATTTTTTATAACTTGCAAACAAAAAGAATCTATTGTACAAATATTAGCTATATTTAACAAATTAATCTGTCTTTGCAAATTTTCATCTTCAGGATTTTTATCCAGTTTTTCATATATAGCATCTAATATTCTTTCTCTCATTTCTGATGCTGCAGCATTTGTAAAAGTTACTACTAATATTTTATCAATATCTACTTTATCATTTATTATTTTATTTATCATTCTTTCTACTAAAACAGCAGTTTTACCACTTCCGAGCAGCAGCTGCTACTAATATATTATTTCCTTTTTGATATATTGCTTGTTTTTGTTCCTCTGTCCAATTTGGCATTTCAGTTCTCCCTTTAATATTATTAATTTTCCGACTATCAAATATGATAACTATATTATCTCTTATTTTTACCAAAATTTCAATGATATTTACAAAAAAATGGAATCTATTTTTATAGAATCCATTTTAAATAAATCATATTTACCTTTAAATTTTTTCAAGCATTTCTTTATATCTTGCTAACTTTTCCTTTTCCTCATCAATCTTAGCTTTAGGAGCTTTATTCATAAATCCAGGATTTGATAACATTTTTTCACATCTTAAAACTTCTGCTTCTAATCTTTTTTTCTCTTCTTCTCTTCTTTTATTTTCTTCTTCTAAATCTATTAATCCTTCAAGTGGCATATATAACTCAATATCATCAAGTATAATATTAATAGCATTTTTACTTATTTCTTCTTTACTATCTTTGACAATAAGTTTTTCACCAAATCCTAATTTTAATAAAAATTCTTCTGATTTTAATATTTCTTCCTTATGATTTTTAGTAACAAAAATCAATTCAGCTTTTTTAGAAGGATGAATATTTTTTGTAGCTCTTATATTTCTAATTTCTACAATAATATTTTTTAATTTTTCAAGTAAAATTTCTTCTTCATCAAAATCAAATTTTTCTTTTATTTCAGGCCATTTTGAAATCATTAATTCTTTATTTTCCAAATTAACAAGTGAGTTAAATATTTTTGTTGTTACAAATGGCATAAATGGATGTAATAATTTCATTGCATTAACAAATACATAATTTAATACATAACATGCAATTAACTTTTCTTCTTTGTTTTCACTATACAATCTAGTTTTAACAATCTCGATATACCAATCACAAAATTCATTCCAAATAAAACTATAAATTTTATCCAAAGCTACACCTAAATCATAATTTTCTAGATTATTTGTTACTTCTTTAATAACTTTATCTAACTTATTTATAATCCATTTATCTTCTAATCTTAATTTCTCATCTTTATTACTATCTTTTTCAAACTGTTCAATTTCATCTTTTTCTACCATATTCATAGTAATAAACTTAGCAGCATTCCAAATTTTATTTGCAAAATTTGATGCTTGTTCTAATTTTTCTGGCATATATTTTATATCATTTCCCATTGTTGTACCTGAAATAACTGAAAAACGCAGACTATCTGCTCCATATTTATCAATAATTTCTATTGGATCTATTCCATTTCCTAATGTCTTTGACATTTTTCTACCTTGGCTATCTCTAACCATTCCATGAATTAATACATCTTTAAATGGCTTTTCATCTGTACATTCTAAAGCAGCTACAATCATTCTTGATACCCAAAATGTTATAATATCATAACCTGTTACTAACACATTAGTTGGATAAAATTTCTTTAAATCTTCAGCGTTTTCATCTGGCCAACCAAGTGTTGAAAATGGCCATAAAGCAGAACTAAACCATGTATCTAATGTATCTTCATCTTGATGTAATTTAGCACTACCACATTTTTCACATACAGCTGGAGCTTTTTTATCAACATTAATATGTCCACATTCTTCACAATAATATGCAGGTATTCTATGTCCCCACCATAATTGTCTTGATATACACCAATCTTGTATATTTTCCATCCAATTAAAATATGACTTTTCATATTTTTTAGGCACAAAATTTATATCACCATTTTTAACTGCTTCTATCGCTGGTTTTGCTAATTCTTGCATATTTACAAACCATTGATCAGATATTTTAGGTTCTATAGTATTTTTACATCTTTCACATTTTCCTACATTATGAATATATTTTTCTTCTTTTACTAAAGCTCCTACTTCTTTTAAGTCTTTAACTATTTCTTTTCTAGCCTCTAATAAATCCATTCCTTGATATTTTTCTACTAAATTTCCCATTTTGAAGTTTTCATCAAATACTTCTATCACTTCTAAATTATGTCTTAATCCAGCTTGATAATCATTCATATCATGTGCAGGTGTAATTTTTACACACCCTGTTCCAAATTCTTTTTCTACAAATCTATCTTGAATTATTGGTATTTCCTTATTCATAATTGGTAAAATACAAGTTTTTCCTACAATGTCTTTATATCTTTCATCTTCTGGATTTACCGCAACAGCAACATCCCCAAGCATTGTTTCTGGTCTTGTTGTTGCAACAATTACATATCTATCTTCATCTTTTATCTTGTATCTAATATGCCATAAACATGTTTCTTCCTCATGATATTCAACTTCTACATCTGATATTGTTGTATTGCAATTTGTACACCAATTTACCATTCTTTTACCTTTATATATATACCCTTTATTGTATAAATTAATAAATTGTTCTAAAACCGCTTCTGATAATCCTTCATCCAATGTAAATCTTCTTCTATCCCAATCACAAGAACATCCTAATTTTCTTTGTTGCTTTTGAATTGTTCCACCATATAAATGAGTCCAATCCCATGCTTCTTCTAAAAATTTTTCTCTCCCTAATTCATATTTTGTTTTCCCTTCATTTCTCAATTTTTGTACTACTTTCATTTCTGTTGAAATTGATGCATGATCTGAACCAGGAAGCCATAAAGTATTATATCCTTGCATTCTTTTAAATCTAATCAAAATATCTTGAATTGTTCCATCCAAGGCATGTCCCATATGTAATTTTCCTGTTACATTTGGAGGTGGCATCATAATACAATAATTTTCCTTATTCTTGTTATCTGTTGGTTTAAAATATCCATTTTCTTCCCATTCATTATAGATTTCTTCTTCAAATTCTTTTGGATTATATTTTCCTTCTAATTTTTTATCTTTCTTCTCCATCATTTTCTTTCTCCTTTCCTTTTATAACATTTAAAATATCTTTTTTATGTTCTTTTATAAAAGCTTGTGTATCTTTACAAACCATAACTATTGTTTCTTTAGCTTTTACTTTTTTTAACATTTCATCATTTATTTCTAAATACTTTTCTATTTCTTCTAATGTTAAACTTTTTAAACCTTTTTTATGAGGTTTTAAAATAAGCTCTTCTAAATCATCTAACTTATATGTATTATAATCATATTGTCCTCTTTTAGATATTTCTTCAGTATTCATCTTATCTATTCCTAGTATTTTTTCCTTCATATTACACTTCCCCTTTCTTTTCTAAAAACAAAAAAACTCTTCCCTTATATTAAGGGCGAGTTTATCTCACGGTACCACCTTATTTATTCTATAAATCAAACTAGAATTTCTCATTATGGTTTTTAACACTAACCAGCGGATATACTTACTACTATTTCAGAATATCAACAAAAAAGCTACCTTCAATTTACCTTTATTTAAGAAGTTCACAGTCAAGACTTCTATTCCCTTTAAACAAGTATAAATCTACTCCTCTTTTTTATAGTCTTTAAATATATAAATATTATTACATATTTATACCAAAAATTCAAGTATTTTTTAAAATTTTAGTATTTATATAATTAAAATAATGTTGCTCCAATAATTCCAGCATCATTTTTAAAATATCCCATCTCAAACATAGGCATTGAATTTTTATCAACTAATAAATCATTTTCTATAATATATTTTTTTACCTTCTCCATAAAAACATCCTCATAATATGAAAAGCTTCCACCAAAACCTATTGCTTCAGGTAACACTATATCTATTATATTTGATATTCCAATCGCAAAATTTTTAACATATTTATCAATAATTTCTTTTACTTCTAAATTATCTTGATTATTAAGTAAAAAATCATGTAATTCTTTACCTTGAACCTTTTCTGTTTTTAAATAATTATTAACTTCATTTCTTATAGCTCTAATTGAGCAATATGCTTCAAAACAACCTTTTTTACCACAACCACATTTTCTTCCATCTTGTTTTATAATCATATGTCCAAATCCATCTCTATGCAAAAAATTATCCCTAAAGCTAACTCCTCCAATACCTGTACCTATACATAAAAAAACACACGTCTTATAAGTATTTAAACATCCATATTCTTTTTCAGCTTTAGCAGCACAAAAACTATCTTTATTTACAACTATTGGTATATTAAAATATTTTGAAAGTTCACTAACAAAATTTACTCCTTCTAATTCATGAATATTTGGACAAATTTTTAATACATTATTTTCTAAACGTCCTGCTATTGAAATTCCTATCTTTTCAATTTGATAAATTTTCATTCTTTCCAATATTTCTAATACTAAATATTTTATTAAATTTTCTTTTATATTTTTCCTAAATTCTTTATCATATTCATATTCTTTTTTATTTATAATTCTATTTCCATCTACAATAGCAATTCCAACATGTGAACCTCCTATATCAATTCCAATTTTCATTTTTTAACACTCCTAATTATAATTTAAAAAGTATTAGACAAATAATCATGCCTAATACTTGAATATATAATAACTATTATTAAACTTTTTTGTAAAGGGATTACAATGTGTCTAACAATAGGTATTAACTATTTACATTTCTATAATATCATTAATAAATAAAAAATACAAGTTTTTTTGACATTTTTTAACTGTTATTATTAAATATTTATCTTTTTATCAATAATATATTGTGGTCTTCTCCTTGTTTCATCATATATTCTTCCAATATATTCAGAAATAACCCAAATAGATACTAATTGAACTCCTGCAAAAAATGTTATAGCTACCATTATTGATGTCCAACCTGGCGTTAATTGATTTAAGTTAAACGCATATGATATCAATGCATATATTAAAATCACAATAGAAATTATTATAGCTACTATTCCTAAAATTCCTAACATTTTAAGTGGTTTTGTTGAAAAACTAATTATTCCATCTGATGCTAATTTTAACATTTTTTTAAGTGGATATTTTGTTTTACCGGCAAATCTTTCTTTTCTTTCATATTCATATGCTTTTTGTTTATATCCTACCCAACTAAATAAACCTCTTAAAAACTTATTATGTTCTGGCAAACTATTAATAACATCTACTACTTTTCTGTCAACTAGCCTAAAATCTCCAGTATCAACTGGAATTTCTACATCAGATAAAGCATTTAACGTTCTATAAAACATTTTAGCTGAAAGTAATTTAAATTTAGATTCTCCTTTTCTTACTTTCCTCTTACCATAAATAACTTCATTTCCTTGTTCCCATAATTCAAGCATTTCTTCTAATACTTCTGGAGGATCTTGCATATCTGCATCTATAATTAAAATTACATCTCCTGATACATACTTTAGTCCTGCAGTAACAGCTGCTTGATGTCCAAAGTTACGAGAAAATGATAATATTTTTAATTTATTATCTTTTCTAGCTAGTTCTTCTAATAAACTTAATGTATTATCTTTACTTCCATCATCAACTACAATAATTTCATATTCGTATTTATCTAACTTATTTAAAACATCATTCATCCTGCTATAGCATTCATTAACTACCTCTTCTTCAAAATACATAGGTATTACAACTGATATTTTCTTTTTTTCTTTCATCAACTATTCTTCTTCCTTTTTACTTTTTCTAAATATAAACAACTTACTAAAAATATAATTTAAAACTACAATTAATACATTAGAAACTAATTTCATAATAGCATCATTTAAATGTAATTTATCAACAAATAAATACATAAACCCCATATCCAAAAACAATGATACAATTCTAAGTCCAAAAAAAGATATCATTTCTTTTAGCAATTCCTTTTTAGTTTCATTTTTTGCTTCAAAGACATATAATTTATTTGTAATATATGCAAATATCATAGCTATTATTTGTGAAATCACAGTACTTACCATATAATTTATATTCAATGATTTAGCTAAAATTAAATATGATATATAATTAACTAAAGTTGTTAATACTCCAAACACTAAATACATTAATACTTCTCTATATTTTTCAATTAATTCTTTTAATTTTTCCATTTTTTAACTCCTACTTATTTTTCATTAATAGTATATCAAATGAATTGTTAAAAATCAATAATTAAAATTTCTTTTATTTTTTACAACATATTGTTTCTTTTTTTTAATTTTTATAGTAAAATATAAAAAGAATTGAAATTAATTAATTTTATTCTACATATTAATTTAGAAAGGTATATATAATCTATATTATATATATTTAGGTACTAATAAATTGAAAAAATTTAATTTAGCCATTGTAGGCGCAACAGGCCTTGTTGGTATGTCTGTTTTAAAAGTCTTAGAAGAAAAAAAATTACCAATAGCAAATATTTCTTTTTTTGCAAGTGAAAAATCTGCTGGAAAAGAAATAACATTTTTTAATAAAAAATATAAAGTTCAAGAATTAACTGAAAAATCATTTGACCAAAACTTTGATTTTGCAATCTTTGCTGCAGGAGGAACAATCGCAAAAAAATATGCTCCATTAGCAGTAAAAAATGGTTGCACAGTTATAGATAACAGCAGCTACTTTAGAATGAATGAAAATATTCCTTTAGTTGTTCCAGAAGTAAATTTTGAAGATGCTCTAAAAAATAATGGAATAATTGCTAATCCAAATTGTTCTACTATTCAAGCAATCTTACCTTTAAAAGCATTAGATGATAAATACAAAATCAAAAGAATTGTATTTTCAACTTATCAAGCAGTTTCAGGAGCAGGAAAAAACGCACTAGATGATTTAGCAAATACTAATAATCAAAAGCCATTAAAAAAATTCCCTTATCCTATATATAATAATTGTCTACCACACATCGATGATTTCACAGAAAACGGATATACTAAAGAAGAGTTAAAAATGATAAATGAAACAAGAAAAATTCTACATAATCCAAATCTTAAAATTACAGCTACAACAGTTAGGGTTCCTGTTAGCAACTCACATTCAGAATCTATCAATATAGAATTTGAAAAAGATTTTGACATAGAAGACTTAAAACACACATTAAGTAACTTTGAAAATTTAATTTTAGTTGATGATATAACAAATAACAAATATCCTATGCCTATTAATGCAACCGGACATGATGAAGTATTTGTTGGAAGAGTTCGTCGTGATTATAGCTTAGATTTTGGAGTAAATATTTGGGTTGTTGCAGATAACATTAGAAAAGGTGCAGCAAGCAATGCTGTGCAAATTATGGAAAAATTAATGAAGGAGATTTCTAAAAATGGATAAAAAAATTAAAATCGGAATATATGGTTATGGAAATTTAGGAAAAGGAATCGAAATAGGTATAAAAAATAATAAAGATATGGAATTAGTTGGAATTTTCACACATAGAAACCCAACTGATATTACACCAATTTATGAAGAATCTAAAATATATTCTTCAAATAATATAGAAGATTTCAAAGATAAAATAGACATTATGATTTTATGCGTTGGATCAGCATTAGATTTACCAATAGAAGGACCAAAAGTTGCAAAATTATTTACAACTATAGATAGTTTTGATACTCACGCTAAAATATATAATTACTATCAATCTATGAATACTTCAGCTAAAGAAAATAACAATCTTTCTTTAATAGCTTGTGGCTGGGATCCTGGTTTGTTCTCCCTAAATCGTTGCTTATTTGAATCCATATTACCACTAGGTGAAAATTACGTATTTTATGGAAGAGGTTTAAGTCAAGGACATTCAAACGCTGTCAGAAAGATACCAGGAGTAAAAAATGCTGTACAATATACAGTTCCTTATGATGAAGCAATAAATCAAGTAAAATCTGGTAAAAACCCTCATTTTTCTTCAGTTAAAGAAACAATGTGGAGAGAATGTTTTGTAGTATTAGAAGAAAATGCTGATAAAGAAAAAATAGAAAAAGAAATAAAACAAATGCCTGATTACTTTGCACCATATAATACTGTTGTTCATTTTATTTCAGAAGATGAGTTTCAAAAAAATCATACTTCAATGCCTCATGGTGGCTTTGTTTTAAGAAGTGGTAAAACTTCAAAAAATACTAACCAACTTGCAGAATTTTCTTTAAAATTAGATTCAAACCCTGAATTTACAGCAAGTGTTCTTCTTGCATACGCACGTGCAATTTACAAAATGAAAAATCTTGGAACAACTGGTGCAATCAGTGTATTAGATGTCCCTATTTCTCTATTATCTTCAAAAACAAAAGAAGAACTTTTAAATAAAATTATCTAATCTTTTTTGAATACAAAAAAGTTAATACAATAAAAATGAGAATAGCATTTTACTCTATTCTCATTTTTTATATTTAAGTAATCCTTTTTAAACGTCCCAAAAAGGATCATTTTTAAATTATTTTATGTTTCTTCATTATTTCTTTTAATTTAACTTGATTTTCTTCTGATAATTCTATTAATGGCAATCTTGGTTTACCAAAATCATATCCCATTAAATTCAATGCATATTTAACAGGTATTGGATTAACCTCTGAAAATAAAGCTTCAATTAAATCAATTACATCTAATTGCATTTTTGTTGCATTTTTTAAATTTCCATCAAAATATTCTTGAATCATATCATGAGTATATTTAGGCATAACATTAGATAATACAGAAATAACTCCTTTTCCTCCTAAAGAAAGAATTGGAACAATTTGATCATCATTTCCAGAATAAATTGATAATTCTTCTCCACATAAGCTTGCTATTTTAGCTACTTGTGATATATTTCCACTTGCTTCTTTAATAGCTACAATATTTTCCACCTTTGACAATTCTAAACATGTCTCTGGTAAAATATTTACTCCTGTTCTACTAGGCACACTATACATTATTATAGGTAATTTGACAGATTTTGCAATTTCCTTATAATGCTCAACAAGTCCTTTTTGTGTAGTTTTATTATAATATGGTGTAACAACTAAAAGTCCATCTACTCCTACTTCTTCAGCATATTTTGACATTTTAATTGCTTCACTTGTATTGTTACATCCTGTTCCTGCTATAACTTTAATTCTTTTATTGACTTTATCAACAACAAATTTTATTGTTTCTTTTCTTTCTTCTTCAGACATCGTTGCTGATTCTCCTGTTGTTCCACAAACAATAATAGCATCAACCATATTTTTAACTTGATTCTCAATCAATTTTTCAAATTCTTCATAATTAATTTTACCATCTTTAAATGGTGTTACAATTGCTGTTCCACAGCCTTCAAAAATAACATTCTTCATTTAAATTTACCTCCTATTTAATCAATTTTTGATGTAATTCTTCTATGATAACATTATCAATATTATTTAATATAACTTCAATTCTGTTTTGAGTTACATTCACATCAAATATTTCTAAACCAGCATTTTTTAAAATTTCTATCACATCTAATATTATTTTATTATCTTGAACTATTCCATATCCCACAATTGTCAATTTTTCCAAATATTTCTGATTTATTTCATACTCTAAAAAATCTTTTTCCAACATTTCTCTTACTTTATTTTGATTTATCTTTTCAGTTCTAAAAGATACTTGATTCTCACATCTTTTAAAATTTTCTAAAATCACATTATTTCCCAACAATTTTTGATATAAGTCATAAACCTCATTTTCAGACATTCTATGTTTCTTAATTACTTCAAAAGTTACAAGTTTTTCATTTTTTATTATACTTTTAACTTCTGCAGTTTCAATGCACTTACATACTTTTGTTCCATTATTGTTATTAAAAGTAGATGCAAGTTCAATATCACACTTAAACTTGTCTGCAATCTTAACACATCTATTATGTAATACTTTCGCTCCTGCATCTGATATTTCTTGCATTTCATCAAATGATATTTCATTTAATTTTTTTGCCATTGTCACCATATTAGGGTCTGCAGAATAAATACCATCTACATCAGAAAAAATATAACATCTATCTGCATTTAATGCTGCTTGCAATGCAACAGCTGTTGTATCTGATCCACCTCTTCCAAGTGTTGTAATATCATTTTTTTCATTAATACCTTGAAATCCTGCAACTATTACAATATTTCCATTTTGAAATTCCGAATTTATTCTTTTCGTACATATTTCTTCTATTTTTGCACTTCCATATATTGAATTAGTCCTAATTCCAACTTGCCATCCTGTCAACGATATTGCCTTATGTCCCATCCTATTTAACAATATACTCAATTTTGAAGCAGTTACCTGCTCTCCAGTAGAAATCAACATATCCAATTCTCTATCAGTTGGTATTGCTGATAATTCTTCTGCATCTTTAATCAATCCATCAGTTGTTTTACCTTGTGCAGATACCACAACTAATATGTTTTTTGCTTTTTCCTTAAAGCTAATAATTTTTTCTGCAACAACATTTAATTTTATATTATCTGCTACAGAACTTCCTCCAAATTTCATTACTACTGTATTCATCATATTTTGTCACACCTCAAAAATTATAAAACTCTATTTAAATCTAAACAGAATTATTTTTAATTATTATATTATATATTTTTAATTCTTTCAAGCAAAAATTCAAGTTTCTTTAACTAATTAAACCAAAAAATATAATTTAAAGCTAAAATTTAAAAAATCACCTCTAGATCTTCTCTCTAAACACATAAAAATATAGTATGCTAATTATTATTTTTCAATAATTAGCATACATGTTTCTTCTGTTAATATACCTTTCAAAATTTTCCACACATTTTTTTAGCTAAACAAGCGCAAGGATAAAAAACTACTACAAAACAACCAAGACTGAACGGAAGCCAAGGTCCCAATAGTTTCCGCCATAACTACTGTTGAAAGCTAACAAGCCAGCACCACTACCACTGCGATAAGCACCTCCATATCTGAAGAACGGACTACCCAAAGCAGGAAAATACGAGTAGTCAACATCCCATGAACTCTCACCTTTTCCTAGTATACTTGTTTCTCTTACTGCATCACCATAAATTAATGTATTTTTTGCATAATTTGCTTCACCTATTGGATTATAGCTACTTACTCCTGATTTATCTGCATTACTATCAAATGGATAAACTGTTGTATATTTTGTACTTACTTCTCCTGTTT
>JARHYK010000002.1 GCA_029258515.1 Clostridia bacterium
GTTGGAGGTGTAAGTATAGTGATATATTAAGCTGACCAATACTAATAAATCGAGGGCTTAACCACAATTTAAGTTAAACTCGGAAAAACCTAAAACAATTCATCTATGTATTTTTGAGTGTGCTAAACACTATATAATTTTCTAGTGACGATTACATTTAGGGAAATACCTGTTCCCATCCCGAACACAGAAGTCAAGCCTAAATGTGCCGAAAATACTTGTGGGTTACCCTGCTGGGAAGATAGGTTGTTGCTAGTTTTTTTTTTATTTAAAAGCCAGAAATGAAAATTATTTTAATTTTGATTTGTGGCTTTTTTGCATTTTGATTAAAGGTGTGATATAATAAGAAAATAGAAATATTAGGAAAGAGGAAATATATTGAAAAAAATTGATAAATATGCAATATTAGGAATTGAAACAAAAGAATTCTTACCTAGCAAAAATCAAAAGATAACAGATGAAATGATTAAGAAACAGTATTTAAGAATAAAGAATTTTTTGGAGAATAAATATCGTGAGAGTATTATTAGTGAACATAAAAAAGAAGAAATTGATAAAATTCTAGAACGATTTAATATATTGCATGATGCTTACTTATCTTTAGAAACAAAGAAAAAAAGAGATTTTTATGAATATCCATATTTAAAAAAGAAACTTTTCAAACAAAAGTTTAAAAAGTTAATCACAAAGGGAAATCATTCTAATATTATACAAATTAAGAGATTTAATCTAGGTAATAAAGCTAGTAGTGTTAATAATGATGCTCATTATATTCAATATTTGCCTGAGTATGAGGATGATAAAGTTTTAATACTAGGATTAGAAAAAATTGATTTTAATAATGGACTTCAGGGAAAAGACAGTATTATTAAACATAATCTTTTTATCAAAGCTGAAAATGAAGACGTTATGACTGAATCTGCGGAATTTTATTCTAATATTGATTTTGGAAAAATGAAAAATCTTGAATATAGAGAGGTTTTATATAAAGCTTTATATAAGGGAATATGTGATAATGAAAATTATATTGGGAATGTAACTAATGATGGTAAAAATGGTTTAGTTGTAGTGTTTGATGAGGGGCAATTTGACGCAATTTTTCAATATGAAAAAGGTATTTTAAAAAAAAATATGAAAAGTAATTTTATTAAAAAAGGAGAAGATAGATAATGTCAAAAGTAGTGTGGAAACCAGGAACTTTTATATATCCATTGCCTGTTGTAATGGTAAGTTCAGGCACAATGGAAGAATCTAATATAATAACTGTAGCATGGACAGGTATATTAAATACAAATCCTGCCATGGTATATATATCTGTAAGGCCAAGTAGATATTCTTATGATATTATTAAAAATCAAGGAGAATTTGTAATAAATTTAACAACAAGAAAATTAGCAAAGGCGACAGATTGGTGTGGAGTGAAAACAGGTGCACAAGTTGATAAATTTAAAGAAATGAAACTGACAAAGGAGAAAGCAAATTTTGTTAAATGCCCTATGATAAAAGAAAGCCCAGTATCAGTAGAATGTAAAGTAAAGGAAATAAAAAAATTGGGTTCTCATGATGTTTTTATAGCAGAAGTTTTAGCTATTAATGCTGATGAAAAATATATAAACGAAAAAGGTGCTTTTGATATTTCTAAATGTGACCTTATTACATATGCCAATGGACATTATTATACCTTAGATAAAAAAATAGGTAAATTTGGATTTTCAGTTCAAAAGAAGAAAAAGAAGAAAAAATATGGAAAAAGTAAGTAAAAGCATTGACATAATGAGAATTTGATGTTAAAATACACTAGTATATGTTATTACGGACATATATTCACATCGTTTAAAATAAATAAAAGAAGGTTAAAATACGGAGGTGTATTAAAATGGCAGCAAAAGGACCAAGAGAAAATATTACATTAGAATGTACAGAATGTAAACAAAGAAATTATACTACATCAAAAAATAAAAGAAAGAACACAGACAGATTAGAACTTGTAAAATATTGCAAATTCTGTAAAAAACGTACAACACATAAAGAAACAAAATAATTTGAATTAAATCTAAGCTATTTTAAGGAGGATGTAAAATGGCTAAAAAAGAAGTTAAAAAGAAAGAAAATAGCAAAAACAAGAAAAGTTTTTTTAAAAGCTTTAAGGCTGAATTAAAAAAAGTTAGTTGGCCAACGCCAAAGCAATTAGCAAATAATACAGTAGCAGTAGTTACTATTGTATTACTAACAGCTATAATTGTATTTGTATTAGATATAACTTTTGAAGCAGGTAATAAATACGGAATAGAGAAAATAAAAAGTTTAATAACTAATACAAAGGTAGAAGAGAAGCCAGAAGAAGAAAACAATAATCAAGAGAATGTAGAAAATACTAATAAAGAAGATAGTTCAGAACATAAAGAAAATAACGAAAATTAAGCAAAGGGAGGTTTCTTTTAAAAATGTCTCAAAAAGATTATAATATGGATCCTAGATGGTATGTCGTTCATACATATTCAGGCTATGAAAATAAAATTAAAACAGATTTAGAAAAGACAATAAAAAATAGAGAATTAGAAGAATATTTTTTTGATATAATAGTTCCTATGGAAGAGCAAATAGAGATAAAAGATGGAAAGAAAAAAACAAATTTAAAGAAAGTATTTCCAGGGTATGTTTTAATAAAAATGATTGTAACAGAAGAAACTTGGTATATCGTCAGAAATACTAGAGGAGTTACTGGATTTGTAGGTTCAGGAACTGATCCTATACCACTTACTGATGAAGAAATCAAAAGTATGGGATTTGAAGATGTTAATGTTAATGTTGATTATGAAATAAATGATCAAGTCCAAATAATGAATGGGGCGTTTGAAAATTTTGTTGGAACTGTACAAGAAATAAATAAAGAAAAACATAAAGTTAAAGTTTTAGTTTCAATGTTTGGTAGAGAAACACCAGTAGAATTAGAATTTTCACAAATACAAAAAATAAAATAAAAATGGAGGTGCCTTTTAAATGGCAGAAAAAGAAATAACTAATATTATTAAATTACAAATAGAAGCTGGAAAAGCAACACCAGCTCCACCAGTAGGACCAGCTTTAGGTTCAAGTGGTGTAAATATTATGCAATTTGTAAAAGAATTCAATGATAGAACAGCAAATCAACCAGGAATGATTATACCAGTAGTTATTACTGTATATAAAGATAAATCATTTGATTTTATAACAAAAGTTCCACCAGTTGCTGTATTAATAAAAAAATCAATAAATATTCAAAAAGGTTCAGGAAAACCCAATAGAGATAAAGTTGCAAAAATAACTAAAGAACAAGTTAAAGCAATAGCAGAACAAAAAATGCCTGACTTAAATGCTGCATCAATAGAAACAGCTATGAGTATGGTTGAAGGAACAGCAAGAAGTATGGGTGTTGTTGTAACTGAATAATATTATTAATTATAAAATAAAATAGTTGGGAGAGTAAAACTCGTTATTACCAAAGGAGGTTTTAAAATGAAAAAATTAGCAAAAAGATATGCAGAAAGTGCAAAATTAGTAGAAAATGGAAAAGAATATGAAATTAAAGAAGCTTTAGAATTAATTGAAAAAATGCCAAAAGCTAAATTTGATGAAACAGTAGAATTACATGTTAAATTAGGAGTTGATTCAAAACATGCAGATCAACAAGTAAGAGGAACAGTAGTATTACCAAATGGAACAGGAAAAACACAAAAAGTATTGGTTTTTGCAAAAGGACCAAAAGCTAAAGAAGCTGAAGAAGCTGGAGCTGACTTTGTTGGAGCTGAAGAATTAATTCCAAAAATTCAAAATGAAAACTGGTTTGATTATGATGTTATAGTTGCAACACCAGATATGATGGGTGTTGTAGGAAGATTAGGAAAAGTATTAGGTCCAAAAGGATTAATGCCAAACCCTAAATCAGGAACAGTTACAATGGATGTAACAAAAGCTATAAATGAAATAAAATCAGGAAAAGTTGAATATAGATTAGATAAAACAAATATTATTCATTTAGGATTTGGAAAAGTTTCATTTGGAACTGATAAATTAATGGAAAACTATGAAACAATTATAAATGCAATTATAAAAGCAAAACCTGCTGCAGCAAAAGGTCAATACATTAAAAGTGTTGCAGTTACAACAACAATGGGACCAAGTGTATTTATAAACCAAAAATAAATATTGAAGCCAAAGATAGTAGGCAATAAATAAGTCCTACCGAGGTAAAAGTTTTGTGCAAGAATATTATGCCATTCTTATACCTCGATGGGAGATAAGAATGGTATTTAATTTTTAAAATACAAAATAAACTTGGAGGTGAAAAAATAAAATGGCAAGTGAAAAAATATTAAACCAAAAGAAAGAAGAAGTAACAAAATTAGCAAATGAAATGAAAGAATCAAAATTAATACTTCTTACAGAATACAGAGGAATTACAGTTGAGCAAGCTACATCTTTAAGAAAAGATGTAAGAGGAACAAATGCTGAATATAGAGTAATCAAAAACAATATAACAAACAGAGCTTTAAAAGAAGCTGGAATTGAAGGATTGGAAGAACAATTAGTTGGACCAACAGCTGTTGTATTAGCAAAAGAAGATTATTTAGAACCAGCAAAAGCAATCTACAATTTCTCAAAAAATAATGATTTTTATAAAATCAAAGGTGGAGTTATAGAAGGAAAAGTAATGTCTGCAGAAGAAATTATTGCAATTGCTAAACTTCCATCAAGAGAAACACTTTTATCTATGCTTGCTGGAGCATTACTTGCAAATATACAAAAAGTTGCAGTTGCAGTTGATCAAGTAAGAATCCAAAAAGAAGAACAAGGTGAAAAAGTATCAGTTTCAGTTGAAGAAAAAGCTGAAGAAGCTACAGAAGAAACTAAAGCTGAATAATTAGAAGAAATATAAATAGGAGTTGTGAACTTAATATCACTAAAATATAAGGCAGAAAGCCAAAAAATAGGAGGATTTAAAATGGAAAAAATTGAAAAAATATTAGAAGAAATCAGTAACTTAACAGTTGTTGAATTAGCAGATTTAGTAAAAGCTATTGAAGAAAAATTTGGAGTATCAGCAGTAGCAGCTGCTGCACCAGTAGCAGGAGGAGCAGCAGAAGCAGCAGCAGAAAAAACAGAATTTGATGTTGTATTAAAAGATGCTGGAGATCAAAAAATTAAAGTAATCAAAGTTGTAAGAGATGCAACAGGATTAGGATTAAAAGAAGCTAAAGAATTAGTAGATGGAGCACCAAAAACAGTTAAAGAAAAAGCTTCAAAAGAAGAAGCTGAAGAATTAAAAGCTAAATTCGCAGAAGTTGGAGCTGTTATTGAACTTCAATAATAATTAGAAAAAATGGCTAAAAGTTAGAAGATTAACTTTGGCCATTTTTCTTTAATAAAATTAGGGAAAGGATAGAAAAATGAAAATAGGAATAATTGTGGCAGAACCAGAAGAATTTGAAGAGATACAAGCAATTTTAGCTGTGATCAAAAGAGAAAAAAGTTATGGATTAAATTTTTTAGAAGGAAAAATAGATAAAGTAGAATGTGTTTTAGTTAAAGGAGGAGTTGGAAAAGTAAATGCAGCAAGAACAACTCAATTGCTAATAGATAAATATAATCCAGATTATATAATAAATATAGGTGTTGCAGGTGGACTTAATCCAATGCTGAATATAGGAGATATAGTTATTGGAGATAGTTTAGTGCAACATGATTTTGATATTACAGCTTTTGGACATGCAAAAGGATATATTACAGGTGTTGGAGATAAGATTTATTCAGATGACTATTTAATTTCAAAAATAAAGAATGTGATAGATAATGAAGAAAGTAAAAAATATAAAGCTGAAATTGGAGTTATAGCGTCAGGAGATATATTTTGTACTGATGTAGCCATGAGAGATAAAATATATGCTAAGTTTAATGCTGAGTGTGTAGAAATGGAAGGTGCAGCTGTTGCGCAAGTTTGTTATTTATCTAATGTTCCTTTTTGTGTAATTAGAAGCATATCAGATACACCTGATGGAGAAAATACAATTGCGTATGATAATTTTATCGAAATGGCGTCAAAAAGATGTGCAAATATTTTAAAGGATGTAATATATGAATTACAAAAAAGTGAATAAAATAAATAAATATGGATATAGTAATACAAAGGAAAAGGAGTGAAATTATGGAAAGAAAAATTAAAGTAGTGCAATACGGGACAGGCAAAATGAGTGTATATACAATGAGATATATATATGAAAAGGGTGCTGAAATTGTAGGAGCGATAGATATTAATCCAGCTGTTATTGGAAAAGATATTGGGGAAATAATGGGATGTGAGAATAAAGGAATAAAGGTTCAAAATGTAAATCAGACAGAAACATTATTATTAGATACAAAACCAGATATTGTAATTGTAATGACGATGAGTTTATTAGCAGATGTAGAAGATATATTATTACTATGTGCAAAATTAGGAATTAATGCAATTACAACTTGTGAAGAAGCGTTTTATCCAATTAATTCAAATCCTTGCTTGACTAAGAAAATTGATGAACTAGCTAAGAAAAATGGATGTACAATAACAGGGAGTGGATATCAAGATATATTTTGGGGACAATTAATTTCTAGTTTGGCAGGATCTACTCAAAGTATCAAAAAAATTAAAGGTAGTTCAAGTTACAACGTAGAAGATTATGGATTAGCACTTGCTAAAGCTCATGGAGCAGGACTTACTTTGGAAGAATTTGATAGAAAGATAGCTTCTGCTGATAGAATATCAGATGAGCAAAGAAAAGAAGTAATTATTAGTGGTAATTATCTACCATCATATATGTGGAATGTAAATGGCTGGTTATGTGCAAAACTTGGATTAACTGTTAAATCTCAAACACAAAAAACTATTCCTCAAGTATACAAAAAAGATATAGTATCTGCTACTTTAGGAACGACTGTAAAAGCAGGAGATGCAACAGGGATGAGCGCGGTTGTTACTACTGAAACAGAAGAGGGAATTGTACTTGAAAGTGAATGTATCGGAAAAGTATATGGACCAGAAGAATTTGATAAAAATGAATGGACTATTGAAGGAGAACCTAATACTACACTTATAATAAATAGGCCAAATACTGTTGAACTAACATGTGCAAGCGTTGTAAATAGAATACCAGACGTTTTAAATGCAAAACCAGGTTATGTTCCAACAGAAGAATTTGGAGAGCTTAAATTTAAGATTAAGAGCTTGAATGAATATGTTAATTAAAAGGTGAGGATGCCCTAATATAGGGCATCCTTTGAACTATGATAAATAATTTTGAATATAAACAATAGGTGTTTGTCTGTCACCACTGCCTATAACTAAATCTGACATTGAAGCTAGTAAATCTGTAATTTTTCTAGGTGTTGTTCCCAAAGAAGAATTGTTCGATTTGTTACTTTTAAGTCTAGCTTTTTTTTCAGCTTGAATCTTTTTTTCGATTTCAGCTGAAGACATATTTTCTCCATATTTAGAAGCTAGAAATTTAAGTTTAACTTCTTCAGGGGTACCAAGAAGACCTCTTGTAAATCCAAGTCCACAAGCAGGGTCTGCTAGTTCCCAAATTCCACCAACTGGGTCTTTAAAAGCACCGTCTCCAAATACAAGAACTTCTAGATGTTTTCCAGTATTTCTAAGGAAAAAAGCTTGTAAATCTTCAGCAAATTTCTGGCTTTTTCGTGGCATAAGTTTTAAATAGTCATTTGCCATTAAATTTGAACCATAAAGTCCAAATTGTTTATTATAGCCAGAATTTCCAATAGGAGCATTGAGAATTTCAGATAAATCTAAAACTTTTTCAGCTCCAGATTGAAGTAAAAGTTTTTTTACTAAGTTTTTCCGATGAATACTGCAAACCAGTAGGTTTGAACAATATTTAGGTATTTTTGAAAAATCATTTATAAGAATGATTTCTGCTTTTCCATTACAAGCTTTTTGATATAAATCAATATAATTCATACCTGTGAATGGATGTGAAGGTGTTCCAAAAATTGAATAGAACTTTTCAGCAGTAAAGATATCACTATAAGGATTTACATTGCTATCAAATAATGCTTCTTCTGAAATAAGATGATTTCCTACTTCGTCAGCTGGATAAGTCATAAAGATGTAAATTTTTTTAAGGTTTGGAGCAGTTGCAATAGCTTTTAGTATAGCTAAAAATCTGTTTCGACTTTGAATAGGGTCTACTATACCAAGAGTAGTAACATTTGAAAATTTATGTGATATATCTTTGGTTATATCACTTGAATTTACTATGTTACCTTGTGATATTGCGACAACGGCTTCAGTAATTGCAATGATATCATTGTCATGAATGTTTTCCATACCAATAGTCTTTATAACAGACTGATAGGCAATGTTTAATAAATCATTTCCTTTCTTAATGATAGGGGTTGGAATCCCCCGTACTACTACACCATTATTCATAGTTTATCCTCCTTAATTTAAAAAGGGTTAATAGTTACATATATGATGATACTTATCATACCTTGATATCTTATCATAAATATTCAGACAAGTCAATATTATGTAAAATTAAAAAAGAAAAATTGAAAATATATTGCAATTTCCTATGTATTGTGGTATAATATAAATAGTTTTTTAAAAGAGAGGTGAAAACTTAAAAGTAATTTTAAGGTGTTTTATGAAAACAGGAACAGTTAAAGAAAAAGGTTTTTTGGCAACATTTTTTGGAACTTTGATTAATAATGAAATTGAGGATGAAGATGAAAAATTTGATAAAGTAGATGTGGATTTAAGAAATGAACTAATTTCATCTGAAAAAAGAATATCAAATATGTCAAAATTTTTTAATATTCAAAATTTTGAAAGTTTTGAAGAAACAAAAAATAAATTAAAGAGAAATGTAAGAAAAGGACCTAAAATTGAAATGCCCAAGCAACAAGAGGAAAGCAAAATAAAGGAAAGAGGAGAAGCGGAAAGATAATAAAAAAGTAAGTTTTTAGAAAAAATCTTACTTTTTTATTGACAAAAATGAAATATCAATGTATAATAAGCATTGTTAGTTGATATGGCGAAGTAGCTCAGTTGGCTAGAGCATTCGGTTCATACCCGAAGGGTCATGTGTTCGAATCACATCTTCGCTACCAAGGAAGCTTTATGGCTTCTTTTTTTTATTTTAATATATAAAAAAGATTATAAGAAAACTTATAATCTAGTCTTTTAATAAAATATCTAGTATTTCAGGATAAATTTTAGCTGCATTAGAATTCCAATTATCGACAATTCTTTTTGCTCTATCACGAGAGCCAGCAACAGTTGTTACCTCAAAAATAGTTTCATTATTTTCAACAATTTTGCATTTTATAGTATAATCATTTTCATTTTTCGGAATAAACTCAGCAGTAACAGAAGATTCTTCTTCAATAGAAGATAATTCTTGTTTAAAAAGATTATCAGCTTTAAGCTTAAGAATACCCGGTAGTACATCTTTTGTAAGAGATAATGCATTTTTTCCTTCAGATGTTATTTTTATAACAGCTTCATTTTCATCCTTAGTAATTAAACCTACTAACTTGGTATCAATTAAATCATTAAGAATAGGTTTGAAATAGAAATAATTAATTTTATTAATTGAATTAACTATTTTGAATAAACCATTTTCAATAATACCATCAGGTATTTGATCTAAAAGATATAAAATAAGAACTTTATTTTCAGCCAAGGCAGTAGTATTATCTAAATTAGACATATCAATACACTCCTTACTTTATTTTTACAAATTATACCATAAAATATGTGATTTGTAAAATTATTTTTGATAAATATTTGAAAAATGTGGAAAATGTTGTATAATAGTTTATGAAATTAGATATAGTATATAATAGGAAAGGATGATATAAATGAAAAAAGGAAAAGTAGTTTTAGTAGGAACTGGTTTTGTAGGGATGAGTATGGCTTATGCAATGTTAAATAGAGGAGGAGTACAAGAATTAGTTTTAATTGATATTGATGAGGATAGGGCAAAGGGAGAAGAAATGGACTTATCACATGGATTACCATTTGCGCCACAAAAGATGAATATAAAAACAGGAAATTATTCTGAATGCAAAGATGCTCAAGTAGTGGTAATTACAGCAGGTATTGCACAAAAACCAGGGCAAACTAGATTAGAATTAGCAGAAACAAACACAAAAATAATGAAACAAATAACTGAAAATATAATGGGAAGCGGATTTAATGGAATTATAATAGTTGCAAGTAATCCAGTAGATTTAATGACATATGTTGTAGCTAAAGTTTCAGGGTTACCTAAAAATCAAGTGTTTGGAACAGGAACAGTATTAGATACTGCAAGATTAAGATATTTATTAGCAGATAAATTAGATATATCAAGTAAAAATGTACATGCATATATAATGGGAGAACATGGAGATTCTTCTTTTGTTCCTTGGAATCATGCATATGTAGGGTGTAAAAGAATAAAAGATATAATGAAAGAAAATAACTATGGTATGAATGAATTAGAAAAAATACATGAAGGAGTTATAAATGCCGCATATGAAATTATAGAGAAGAAAAAAGCGACATATTATGGAATAGGGGTAGCATTGAGTAGGATTGTAAAAGCAGTAATAGATAGTGAAAATTCAATACTTACTGTTTCAACTTATTTAAAAGATGGTGAATATGGACAAAATGATGTGTATATAGGTGTGCCAGCTATAATAAATAGTAATGGCGTAAGGGAATTAATAACATTAGAGCTAGCCAAAGAAGAACAAGAAAAATTAGATAATAGTTGCAAAATTATTAAGGATATGAGAAAAAGTAGTATAGATGAAATAATTAAATAATTTTATTAAAAGACGTTTATTCAAATTAATTTTGGTAAACGTCTTTAAAAGTAGTTAATTTAAAAAGATGTTAATATAGAAAACAAAAAATATAAAAAGAATGTATACTAATATTAAAAAAGTTGTTGCATTGGCAATGAAAATTTTACTCTTTTGTATGGAATTTTAAAAAAAATTAAAAGTTGTTGACATAGAGCTAAAAATATTGTATAATATATAAGCATGAATTAAGCGTTGAAACTAAATGTGGCTACAACTTTACGGAAGTGGGAGTTGGAGGGAACTTTAGTGGAGTATGTCATGGCAAAGACCAGGCGGTAAGTTAAGTTGATTTCAAGATTGACTTATGCATTATATAATTATGCATTAAATTTAAGCTGTACTTATCCCAAGATTATCATGCGAAAATCTGGGAATTTTTAAAAGGTGAATTCAAAACACCAGAGTACGTTTAAACTTGCCACGGTAATTTTAGTAGCAAATGTATGCTACAGAAGGGTAAAACCCAAAAAATAATTTTATAGAAGGAGGGAAATTACAATGGCAAAAGCAACAGTTGTAACAAGTGAAAAAATTAGAATAAGACTAAAAGCTTATGATCATGTAATTTTAGAACAGTCTGCTGAAAAAATAGTAGATACTGCTAAAAAAACAGGAGCAAAGGTATCAGGTCCTATTCCATTACCAACACAAAAAGAAGTAGTTACAATTTTACGTTCTCCACACAAATATAAAGATTCAAGAGAACAATTTGAAATGAGAACACATAAAAGAGTAATAGACATTCTTTACCCAACACAAAAAACAGTTGATAATTTAATGAAATTAGAATTACCAGCAGGTGTTGATATCGAAATTAAGTTATAATTCTTTTAAAAATTAATTAGTTAATTAAAACAACCAAGCTGATACTACATTTTAAAACTAAAATGCAAATTTAAAATATCAGCCAATAGTTAGGAGGAAAAAATGAAAAAAGGAATGATCGGAAGAAAAGTTGGAATGACTCAAATCTTCGATGAAAATGGAAATGTAATTCCAGTAACTGTTATTGAAACTACACCAAATATTGTAGCTCAAGTTAAAACAACAGAAACAGATGGATATAATGCTATCCAATTAGGATATGGAGAAATAAAAGATAAACATATCAATAAACCAGAAAAAGGACATTTTGCAAAAGCTAAATTAACAGCTAAAAAACATTTAAGAGAATTTAGATTAGATTCAATAGATGGATATAAAGTTGGAGATGAAGTTAAAGCAGATATCTTTGAAGCTGGAGAAAAAATAGATGTTCAAGGAACAAGTAAAGGTAAAGGATTCCAAGGTGTTATTAAACGTCATGGACAACACAGAGGACCAATGGGACATGGATCTATGTATCACAGAAGACCAGGTTCAATGGGATCAACTTCAACACCAGGTAGAGTATTTAAAGGTAAAAAACTTCCAGGACATATGGGAAGAGTTACAGTTACAATTCAAAACTTAGATGTTGTAAAAGTGGATATGGATAAAAACGTAATATTAGTTAAAGGTAGTGTTCCAGGAGCAAAAGGATCTATCTTGAAAATAAAATCAGCTATAAAGGCTACTAAATAGAAAGGAAGGAGGAAACTAGAATGCCAAAAATAGATGTATATGATATGAAAGGTAAAAAAGTAAGTGATGTTGAATTAGCAGAAAACGTATTTGGGATTGAACCAAATGAAAACATTGTACACAGTGTTTTATTAAATTATTTAGCAAATCAACGTCAAGGTACACAAAGTACAAAAACAAGAGCAGAAGTTCGTGGTGGTGGAA
The DNA here is from genome assembly GCA_029258515.1 of Clostridia bacterium. GTDB lineage: Bacteria > Bacillota > Clostridia > TANB77 > CAG-508 > CAG-269. The sequence goes on from JARHYK010000002.1 coordinate 12,661, forward strand.
GAAAACCATGGAGACAAAAAGGAACAGGTAGAGCAAGACAAGGAAGTATAAGAGCTCCACAATGGATTAAAGGTGGTATAGCTTTAGGCCCAAAACCACGTTCATATAAATATACTGTAAATAAAAAAGAAAGAAGATTAGCTATTAGATCAATCTTAAGTTCTAAAGTATTAGAAAAAGAATTAACAGTATTAGAAAAATTAGAAGTTAAAGAAATAAAAACAAAAACAGTAGTAAAAATGTTAGCAGACTTAAAAGTAGAAGGAAAAACATTAATTGTTTTACCAGAAAAAAATGAAAATGTATATATGTCAGCTAGAAATATTGAAGGAGTTAAAACAATTTTATTAAACAATATTAATGTATTTGATTTATTAAAATATAATAACTTAGTATTACCATTAGATACTGTTAAAAAAATAGAGGAGGTGTATGCATAATGACACCAGAAGATATCATCGTAAAACCAATAATAACAGAAAAAAGTAATGATGAATTACAAGAAGGAAAATACACATTCAAAGTAAATAAAAAAGCAACAAAAGTTCAAATAGCACAAGCTGTTGAAAAATTGTTCAATGTAAAAGTATTAAAAGTAAATACTATGAATATGAATGGAAAACAAAAAAGAATGGGATACCATGTAGGTAAAACATCAGATTGGAAAAAAGCTATTGTTACAATAGATACAAATCCAGAAGAATCAACATATTTAGGAAAAGGTGGAAAAGAAGTTAAAACATCTAAAAAATATAAAGATTCAATAGAAGAATTTATGGGAGCATAAATAAAATTAAAATAAAATTATCGGGAAATAACCCGGAAAATAAATAATAAAGGAGAGAAAAATAATGGGAATGAAACATTTTAAAGCATATACACCATCAAGAAGAAATATGACAGTTTCTGACTTTGCAGAAATAACAAAGAAAACTCCTGAAAAATCTTTATTAGCAAAGAAAAAAGAAAAAGCAGGAAGAAACTCATATGGTAGAATAACAGTAAGACATCAAGGTGGAGGTAACAGACAAAAATATAGAATAATAGATTTTAAAAGAAGAAAAGACAATATGGAAGCTACTGTAATTGGAATCGAATATGATCCAAACCGTACAGCAAATATTGCATTAATTCAATATGAAGATGGAGAAAAAGCATATATATTAGCACCAAAAGGATTAACAGATGGTGATAAAGTTATATCAGGAGAAAAAGCTGATATAAAAGCAGGAAATTGTATGCCAATTAACCAAATACCAGTTGGTACATTAATTCATAATATAGAATTAAATCCAGGACAAGGTGGAAAATTAGTTAGAACAGCAGGACAAAGTGCTCAATTAATGGCTAAAGAAGGTAAATATGCACATGTTAGATTACCATCAGGAGAAATGAGATTAGTTCTAGCAAGATGTAGAGCAACAATCGGAGAAATTGGAAATTCAGATCATGAAAACTTAAAAATAGGAAAAGCAGGAAGAAAACGTCATATGGGATGGAGACCAGAAGTTAGAGGATCTGTTATGAACCCAGTAGATCACCCTCATGGTGGTGGTGAAGGTAAAGCACCAATTGGACATGCTGGACCATTAACACCTTGGGGTAAACCAGCTCTTGGATATAAGACAAGAAAGAAAAATAAAAATACAGATAAATTTATTGTAAAGAGAAGAAAATAATAAATTTTAAATAAAACTAATCTTATAATGAAAGGAGGACATAAAAAACATGTCTAGATCAAGTAAGAAAAAACCTTTTGTAGAAGAAAAATTATTAAAAAGAGTAGAAGCTATGAATGAAAGCGGAAAAAAAGAAGTATTAAAAACATGGTCAAGAGCTTCTACAATATATCCTCAAATGGTTGGACATACAATAGCAGTTCATGATGGTAGAAAACATGTACCAATCTATATTTCAGAAGAAATGATTGGACATAAATTAGGAGAATTTGCTCCAACAAGAACATTCAAAGGTCATGCAGGAGACAAAACAACAAAAGTAGGAAAATAAACAAAAGGGAATGTATAAAATACATATACCCAAACATGAGTTAAGGAGGTAAAAAAAGTGCAAGAACAAGAAAATACTCTAAATGAAGCAAGAGCAACTCTTAAAAATGCAAGAATATCAGCTAGAAAAGTTAAAATTGTTGCAGATTTAATAAGAGGAAAAGATGCAGAAGAAGCATTAACAATAGTTAAATTTACACCAAAAGCATCATCAGAATTAATTGAAAAATTATTAAAATCAGCTATAGCTAATGCAGAAAATAATCATAGAATGAAAGCTGACAAATTATATGTTGCTGAAATATATGCAAACCAAGGACCAACATTAAAAAGAATTAGACCAGCTGCAAAAGGTTCAGCAGTAAGAATTAGAAAAAGAACAAGTCATATTACTATAGTGTTAAGAGAAAAGGAGGATTAATAGGATATGGGACAAAAAGTACATCCAACAGGAGTTAGAGTTGGAATTATAAAAGACTGGAACTCAAAATGGTATGCAGATTCTAAAAATTTCTCAGAATATTTAGTAGAAGACCAAAAAATACGTAAATTTTTAAAGAAAAAATTATACGCAGCTGGAATTTCTAAAATAGAGATAGAAAGAACTGCAAAAGCCGTTAAAGTAAATTTATATACTGCAAAACCAGGAATTGTAATAGGAAAAGGTGGAGCAGGAGCAGAAAGCATTAAAGCAGAGCTTGCAAAATTAATAGGAAAAGATGTTAACTTAAACATCGTTGAAGTTAAAAATATAGACACAGATGCACAATTAGTTGCAGAAAATATAGCAGGACAATTAGAAAGAAGAATTTCATTCAGAAGAGCTATGAAACAATGTATGCAAAAAGCTACAAAAGCTGGAGCATTAGGAATAAAAACAGCTGTATCAGGAAGATTAGGTGGAGCTGACATGGCAAGAACTGAATTTTATAAAGAAGGAAATATTCCATTACAAACTTTAAGAGCTGATATTGACTATGGATTTGCAGAAGCAGATACAACATATGGTAAATTAGGTGTAAAAGTTTGGATATATAAAGGAGAAATTCTTCCAAGTAGAAAAATGGAAGGAGGCGCTGAATAATGCCATTAATGCCAAAAAGAACAAAATTCAGAAAAGTACAAAAAGGTAGAATGAGAGGTAAAGCAACAAGAGGAAATAGAGTAACAGATGGTGAATTCGGAATACAAGCTGTAACAGGAGGTTTAATTACAGGAAATCAAATAGAAGCAGCACGTATTGCTATGACACGTTATATTAAAAGAGGAGGAAAAGTTTGGATAAAAATATTCCCAGACAAACCAATAACATCTAAACCAATAGGAACTCGTATGGGTAAAGGTAAAGGTGCTCCTGAATACTGGGTAGCAGTTGTAAAACCAGGAAGAGTAATGTTTGAAATTGCTGGTGTACCAGAAGAAACAGCAAGAGAAGCTTTAAGATTAGCAATGAATAAACTACCTATAAAAACAAAATTTGTTGCTAAAGAAAAGGTAGGTGAAAATGATGAAGATAAATAAAATAAGAGAAATGTCTTCACCAGATTTAGAAAAAGAATTAGGTGAACTAAAACAAGAATTGTTCAAATTAAAATTTAGTTTAGCTACAAATGGATTAGATAATCCTATGAAAATAAAAGAAGTTAGAAAAGATATAGCTAAAATAAATACAGTACTAACAGAAAGAAAAATGTTAGAAAACAAAAAAGCATAATGTAAAAAAGGAGGATTTAAATAATGGAAGAAAGAAATCTTCGTAAAGTTATGATAGGAACAGTAATATCTAATAAAATGGATAAAACTGTTGTTGTAGCTGTACAAAAAAATGTAAGACATGATGTATATAGTAAAACAGTTAAAAGAACATATAAACTAAAAGCTCATGACGAAGAAAATGCTTGCCAAATTGGTGACAAAGTTAAAGTCATGGAAACAAGACCTCTATCAAAAGATAAAAGATGGAGAGTAGTTGAAATTGTTGAAAAAGCAATAATAAAATAGAAAATATATAACAAAAAGAAGGGAGGAACCAGAAATGATACAACAACAATCAAGATTAAAAGTAGCTGATAACACAGGTGCTAAAGAAATAATGTGCATTAGATGTTTAGGAGGATCATTTAGAAAAACTGCTAACATTGGAGATGTTATAGTTGCTTCAGTTAAATCAGCAACACCAGGTGGAGTTGTTAAAAAAGGCGATGTTGTAAAAGCTGTTATAGTAAGAACAAAAAGTGGATTACGTAGAGCAGATGGTTCATATATAAAATTTGACGAAAATGCAGCTGTAATAATTAAAGAAGATAAAACACCAAAAGGAACACGTATCTTCGGACCAGTTGCAAGAGAGTTAAGAGAAAAAGATTACATGAAAATATTATCTTTAGCTCCAGAAGTTTTATAATAAATTAAAAATAAAAATCTAGAAGAAGGAGGGAAATCTCTCATGAGAATTAAAAAAGGCGATACAGTAAAAGTTTTATCAGGAAATGATAAAGATAAAACAGGAGAAGTATTAGAAATAATGCCAAAAGCAGATAAAATCATTGTAAAAGATGTAAATATCAGAAAAAAACATGTAAAAGCCAGAAAACAAGGTGAAGAAAGCGGAATTTTATCAGTAGAATGTCCTATACCAAGTTCAAAAGTAAATGTTGTATGTCCTAAATGTGGAAAAACAACAAAAGTTGGATTTAGTATGGAGAAAAATGAAAAAGTACGTGTTTGTAAAAAATGCGGTGCAAAACTAAAATAATCGAAAGGAGGATTATTCTAAAAAATGGAAAAATTAAGAGAACAATATGAAAAAGAAGTAGTTCCAGCATTAATGAAAAAATTTAATTATAAATCAGTAATGGAAGTACCAAAACTAAATAAAATAGTAATCAATATTGGGTTAGGTGATATTAAAGAAAACCCAAAATCATTAGAAAATGCTATAAATGATTTAGCACAAATAACAGGTCAAAAACCAGTTATAACAAAAGCTAGAAAATCAATAGCTGCATTTAAATTAAGAGAAGGTGTTAACATAGGATGTAAAGTAACATTAAGATCAGAAAAAATGTATGGCTTTGCGTATAAACTATTTAATGTAGCACTACCAAGAGTTAGAGATTTTAGAGGAGTATCAGCAAATTCATTTGATGGTAGAGGAAACTACTCTATGGGTATTAAGGAACAATTAATATTCCCAGAAATCGAATATGATAAAGTTGATAAAATAAGAGGAATGGATATCATATTTGTAACAACTGCTAAATCAGATGAAGAAGCAAAAGAATTATTAAAACTTATGGGAATGCCTTTCAAAAACTAAGAAAGTTAAGGAGGAAAAGGATAGATATGGCTAAAAAATCAATGAAAATAAAACAAGCTAAACCACAAAAATATTCAACAAGAGAATATAACAGATGTAAATTATGTGGTAGACCACATGCTTATATCAGAAAATATGGTATTTGCCGTGTATGTTTTAGAGAATTAGCACATAAAGGAGAAATACCAGGAATTAAAAAATCAAGCTGGTAAAAATAAAATGCAAATAAAATAAGAAGGAGGTAAGTACGAAATGACAACTACAGATCCAATTGCAGATATGTTAACAAGAATTAGAAATGCAAATAGTGCAAAACATAAAACAGTAGATGTGCCTGCATCAAACATGAAATTAGGGATTGCAGAAATATTATTCAAAGAAGGATATATAAAATCTTTTGAAGAAATAAAAGATGAAAATCAAGGAATTATAAGAATTACTCTTAAATATGATGAAAAAGGAACAAGAGTAATAGATGGATTAAAAAGAATCAGTAAACCAGGACTTAGAGTATATGCAGCAAAAGAAAATTTACCAAAAGTTTTAAATGGTTTAGGAATTGCAATAATTTCTACATCAAAAGGATTAAAAACAGATAAAGAAGCTAGAGAATTAGGTGTTGGAGGAGAAGTATTAGCATATGTTTGGTAATATTTATAAAAACACTTAAAATATAGAAGGCGAAAGCTATATGGCATTATTTTAAAAGAAAAGGAGGAAAAAACAATGTCAAGAATAGGAAATAAACCTATCTCAGTACCAGATGGAGTTGAAATTAAAATTGATGGTAGTAAAATTACTGTCAAAGGACCACAAGGTACATTAGAAAGAGAAATACATAAAAATATTTCGTTAGAAATGAAAGAAAATGTAATTACAGTTACAAGAAAAGATGATGAACCAGAAAATAGAAGTTTACACGGTTTAACAAGAACATTAATTAATAATATGATAATTGGTGTTAAAGAAGGATTTTCAAAAGAATTACAAGTAAATGGTGTTGGATATAGAGTTCAAAAAGAAGGAAACAACTTAAAAATGGCTCTAGGATTTTCACATCCAGTATTATTTGATGCACCAGAAGGAATAACATTTGACGTACCAAATGCTAATACAATTATAGTAAAAGGAATTAATAAAGAATTAGTAGGTCAAACAGCAGCAGTTATTAGAACAAAAAGACCACCAGAAGTATATGGAGGTAAAGGTATTAAATATGCTGATGAAGTTATTAGACGTAAAGAAGGTAAAACAGGTAAGTAATTTTTAATGGAAAGGAGTAATAACAATGGTTAAGAAAACAGATAGAAAAATGGAAAGAGAAAGAAGACATTTAAGAGTTAGAAGAAAAATATCTGGAACACAAGATAGACCAAGATTATGTGTTTATAGAAGTAATACAAACCTATATGTTCAATTAATAGATGATGTAGCAAAAGTAACATTAGCATCAGCTTCTACATTAGATAAAGAAGTAAAAGAAAAACATGCTAATATAAAAGCTGCAAAAGAAGTTGGAGCTTTAATAGCTAAAAGAGCAAAAGATTCTAAAATTGAAGAAGTAGTATTTGACCGTGGTGGATATCTATATCACGGAGTAGTTAAAGAATTAGCAGAAGCTGCAAGAGAAGGCGGATTAAAATTCTAATTATATAACCTTAAAAATAAAAGAAGGAGGAAAGAAAACCAAATGGAAGAAAGAAACGAATTAAAAGAGAAAGTTGTTGCTATTAACAGAGTTGCAAAAGTTGTTAAAGGTGGTAGAACTTTCAGATTTAGTGCAGTTGTAGTTGTTGGTGACGAAAATGGACATGTTGGTGTAGGTAACGGTAAAGCAGCAGAAGTTCCAGATGCAATCAAAAAAGCTATTGATGAAGCTAAGAAAAATTTAATAACAGTTCCTGTTGTTGATACAACAGTACCACATGAATATGTTGGAACATTCGGAAGTGCGAAAGTTATGTTAAAACCAGCAGCTGTTGGTACTGGAGTTATAGCAGGAGGAAGTGTTAGACCAGTATTAGAATTAGCAGGATATAAAGATATAAGAACAAAAGTTATCGGAACAAATAATCCAAGAAACGTAGTTTATGCTACATTAGAAGGATTAAAAGCTATGCAAACAGTTGAACAAGTAGCTAAAAAAAGAGGTAAAAAAGTAGAAGACATATTGTAGTCTTTAATTCAAATGAAATCAAGGAGGTGCAAGTAAATGAAATTAGATGAATTAAAACCAAACGTTAAAAGAACAAAAAGAACAAGAGTAGGTCGTGGAATGGGTTCAGGTTTAGGTAAAACATCAGGAAGAGGACATAAAGGTCAAAAAGCAAGATCTGGTGGAGGAGTTAGACGTGGATTTGAAGGTGGTCAAACACCATTATATAGAAGATTACCAAAAAGAGGATTTACAAATATTCATGCTAATACTTATACAGAAGTAACATTAACAATGCTTAATAAATCAAAAGCTACAGATGTTACAGCTGAAACTTTATTAGAAGAAGGAATAATTGGAAAAATCAATGATGGAATAGTTGTTTTAGCAACAGGTAAATTAGAAAAAAAATTAAACGTAAAAGCCGTTAGATTCACAGCAAAAGCTAAAGAAGAAATAGAGGCTTTAGGTGGAAAGGCTGAGGTGATTTAGTTGTTTAAAACGATAAAAAACGCTTTAAAGACACCAGAGGTTAGAAAAAAATTAATTTATACATTACTATTAATAGTAGTATTTAGATTAGGATGCTTTATAACAGTACCAGGAGTTAATAATATTGCTTTAAATGAAGCAATGTCATCAGCTAATGGAGTTGCAGGATTAATCAATATGATTTCCGGAGGAGCTTTTTCAAGATTTTCTATATTTGCGATGACAATAACTCCATATATAACAGCATCAATTGTTATTCAACTACTTGCTATGATTGTGCCAGCTTTAGAAAGATTAACTAAAGAAGGCGGAGAAGAAGGTAGAAAGAAGATTAACAAATATACAAAGATAATTACAATTATATTAGCTTTAGTAGAAGCGATAGGATTATTTTTATCTTATAAAAATGCTGGAATATTTGTTGATAATACATTTATGACAGCAGTAACTGTAATAGTTTCATTAGTTGCAGGTACATCAATTTTGATGTGGCTTGGAGACCAAATAACAAATAAAGGAATTGGAAATGGTATTTCAATTATTATATTTGTAGGTATTGTATCAGGTTTACCAGGTTTTGCAACAACATTATGGGGATTAATGTTTACTGAAAGTGGATTTAGTACAACAGGTCTTTTATTGATGTTAGGACTTATATTAGGTTCAATAATATTAATTGCAGCAGTTGTATTTGTACAACAAGCTGAAAGAAAAGTACCAGTACAATATTCAAAAAGAGTAGTTGGAAGAAAAATGATGGGAGCACAAAATACACACATACCATTAAAATTAGCAATGGCAGGTGTTATGCCAATTATTTTTGCTTCATCATTTATGACATTCCCAGCAATGATTATACAAATGTTTGTAAAAGACATTGCTACAAAAACAGGATTTTGGGCAGGTGTATATAAATTTTCAATTGCTACATCAACATCAAATGTAGGAATTGGATATTCAATAGGAAATGCGATAGTATATTTATTATTAATATTAGGATTTACATTTTTCTATACATATGCAACATTCAATCCAGCAGAAGTATCAGCTAACATTAAGAAAAATGGTGGATTTATACCAGGAATAAGAGCTGGAAAACCAACAACAGAATATTTATCATCAATAATATCAAAATTAACATGGTTTGGAGGATTATTCTTAGCAATAATTGCAATATTGCCAATGTTACTAAGATTTACAAACCTAAATATTGCATTTGGTGGTACATCAATATTAATTTTAGTTGGAGTTGCATTAGAAACTGTTCAACAATTAGAATCTCAATTAGCAATGAGACATTACAAAGGATTTTTGGAATAGAATCAAATAAATATAAAAAATCTGTAGTTTTAAACTATGGATTTTTTTTATATATTATACATGAGAAAATAAAACTAGTATAAAGACTAATCAAAGATAGATATCTTTTGTGTACCTTGGTTGAAAAGATCAAAGTAGATAGGTGGGCTTTTTTCTTTGAAAATATTTTAATAAAAGAATAGTAACTTTTAAGGATTTTGAAATAGTTACGTGTAGATTTTTAAATAAAATATTAGGAAATATATTTGAAGGAGGTAATTGAAAATAATGAATAATAGGGAGAATAAGAAGGTTAGGAGATGAGAATAAAGAGATGTATCAAAAAATAGAGAGGAAAATTATATGTACTCAAGAAAAAAATAGAAATGATATGTAGATAAACTGTGATAGAAAATTTAAAAGATAAAATGAATTCAAAATTTATTCAAAACTTATAAATAAAGATTCCCCTAAAAATTGTTCAATAATAGGCATGCCAATTTTTAATTTTGTTTTTATTGACTTTTATTGTATTAATATATATAATATCCTTGATATGACATAAGTGTCAGGTTTAAAGTTTAAAAAATTGTGAAAACTACATTATATTTAGCTTCAAAAGATAAAAATATATTTAACTTTACTATTAGAAAAATTTAAGAGGAGAGTAAAAAATGAATAAGAAATCAAATGGTATTACACTAGTAGCTTTAGTTATTACAATAATTGTACTTTTAATATTAGCAGGTGTAACAATTGCAACATTATCGGGAGATAGCGGAATACTAACAAATGCAGCTAAAGCTAAAAAAATGGCATTGTTATCACAGTACAAGGAAGAACATGAAATGTTTTTAAATGAGCAATTATTAAAAAATGATAATTTTAAAAAAGTAAGTTTAGTAGCTGGTGAGACAAATTTAATATATAATACACAAGAAGAAGGAGAGACTGGTAATATTTATGATGTAATACCAAGTTTAAAAAATAACGATTTTAGTACAAAGTTAGAGATAATAAAAGGAGAATTATTATTAAATACAAAAGATCCAAAAGAAATAAAAATGGCGCAAAGTATAGGAATTCAAGTAAATCCATATGATATAGTAGATGGAGAACTATTATCATCAAATGGAAATTTACTATTAATGGATGAAACAGGAACAGTAACAATACCTGATAATGTAACAAAAATAGGAGAAGGAGCATTTGCAAATCTAAGTGGATTAAAAACAATAATAATACCAGGAAGTGTTAAAGTAATAGGAGTAAATGCATTTAGAAACAATCCAACATTAGAAAAGGTTATTATAAAAGATGGACTTGAAAGAATTGAAAACAATGCTTTTACTTCTTGTGAAAATCTAATAGATATAATTATGCCAGATAGTATAACTTTAATGGGTCAAGAAATATTTATGTCTTGCTATAAGTTAAAAAATGTTAAGTTGAGTGAAAGTTTAATAAGTTTACCAAGATTTACATTTCATGCATGTATCTCTTTAGAAAAAATAAAAATACCAGATAGGGTAGAAAGATTAGAAGATAGATGTTTATCTTCATGCCCCAAATTAAATAATATAATCATAAATCAAAATATAACATATATTTCTAGTAGTGCTTTTTCAGATTGTGATATATTAGAAAATATATATATTAGCAATAATCCAAATTTTGTATATGAAAATGGAATATTAATGCTCAAAAGTAAAACAGAGATATTATTTATATCTAGTAAAAAATTGAACGAAAATAATGTATTTAAAATTCCAGAAGGAATTACTACATTTAATATAAGTATTTCAGCTAATAAAAATATAGATACAATTATTATACCGAAAAGCTTACAAGAAGTAGGAAATAGTCAGAGTGGTATATTTCCGATGAGTGTAAATAATATACAAGTAACTGAAGGAAATATGAATTTTATTGTTAAGAATAATACGCTATATTCAAAAGATGAAAAAAAATTAATACTTTGCTTTGAAAAGGGAAGAACAGTAAATATATTACCGACAGTAGAAGATATAGAAATGCAAGGATTTGGATTAGCACCTAACTTAGTAGAAATAAATTTACCAGATAGTGTTAAAAATATAAAACAATTTGCAATAATAAAATGTATAAAGTTAGAGACAATGAGAATTGGTAAAAATGTAACATATATAGATCCATTATTCCAATATAATAATACTACTTTAAATTTAATAATAGATCCTTTAAATCAAAATTATATAGTAGAAGATTTTGTTTTATATAATAAAGATAAAACAGAATTAATGACAACTTTAAAACCTAATCCTGGAAAATTTTTAGTAAAAGATACTGTTAAAGTTATAGGCAGTCTAGCGTTTTATAATAAAAGAGAGATAACTGAAATTATTTTACCCGAAGGACTTACTGAAATAAAAAATTCATTTGGTTATTGTTCTTTTAATAAAATAGAAATTCCAAGTACAGTTAATACAATAAGTATAGCGGCATTTGCTAATAACCCAAATCTTTCTCAAATAATAATAAATAAACCCCCAAATAGTATATCTGGGGCACCATGGGGAGCAGCAAAAGGAAATAGAATAGTAGAATGGAAAAAATAATATATAAATAAATGAAAAAATGCATTTAAAAGCTAAAATATCTTGATATTTTAGCTTTTTTGTAGTAGAATAAAAATATGTTTAATATAAAATGTGAGGAGAGATTTTAATGGTTATAGTGATGTTAGGAGCACCAGGAACTGGTAAGGGAACGGTAGCAAGTTTATTAGAAGAAAAAGTAGGAATTAAACAAGTATCAACAGGAGATATATTTCGTAAAAATATAAAGGAACAAACAGAACTTGGAAAGATTGCAGAAGAATATATTTCAAAAGGAAATTTAGTACCAGATGATATTACAATAGGAATTGTAAAAAATAGATTAGAAGAAGATGATGTTCAATCAGGAATAATATTAGATGGATTTCCAAGAACAGTAAAACAAGCAGAAGAATTAGATAAGATTTTGGATGAAAAAGGTAAAAAGGTTGATATGGTATTAAACTTAACGACACCGGAAGAAGAAATAATCGAAAGAATTGTAAATAGAAGAGTATGTTCAAACCAAGAATGTAAAGCGGTATTTAATGTAACAATAAATCCATCAAAAGTTGAAGGAATATGTGATAAATGTGGAAGTGAATTAGTACAAAGAAAAGATGATAATGTTGAAACAGTTAAAACAAGAATTCATAATTACATGGAACAAACAAATCCGTTAGTTAAATATTATGAATCTAAAGGTATACTAAGAACGGAATTAGTTAGTAAGACAACAAATCATTTAGGAGAAGATGTTGCAAACGAAGTTGTGGCAGATATAAAAAAATAGCTATTGGAATAGAAGTCAGAAAGGAAGAATAACGATGGTAACAATAAAGTCAAAAAAAGAAATAGAATTGATGAAAGAAGTAGGAAAAGTTGTTGCGAAATTATATGAAAAACTAGAGAAAGAAATAAAACCAGGAATGACAACACTAGAATTAGATGAGTTAGCAGAAAGAACAATGAAAGAATTAGGAGCTGAGCCAGCACAAAAAGGTTATGATCCAGGAATAAGAGGAGTACCTAAATTTCCATCTTCAATATGTGTATCAATAAATGATGAAGTAATTCATGGAATACCATCTAAATATAAAGTTATACAAGAAGGAGATATAGTTAGTGTAGATACTGTTGCATTAAAAAATGGATATAATGGAGATGCTGCAAGAACATTTGCAGTGGGCAAGGTATCAAAAGAAGCTCAAAGATTAATTGATGTTACAAAGCAATCATTTTATGAGGGGATTAAATATGCAAAACCAGGTTATAGAATAGGAGATATATCACATGCAATAGGAGAATATGTTCATAGTCAAGGATATTCAGTAATAAGAGAATTCCAAGGACATGGAATAGGAAAAGAAATGCATGAAGATCCAGGAATTCCAAATTATGGAAAAGCAGGTAGAGGATTAAGACTAGAACCAGGTATGACATTAGCGATAGAACCAATGGTAATACAGGGGAAACCAAATATTTTAGAATTGGATGATGGATGGACAATAGTCACAGAAGATGCTAGTTTGGCAGCACATTATGAAAATACTGTATTAATTACAGAAAATGAGCCAAAAATATTGACAATTATTTAATTATGATGTATACTTAAATAGTTACAATGCAAAATAGGGATATTTTGCATACTGGAACGTTAAAAAACTTTGTATAGGAGGTAATAAAATGGCAAAAGAAGATGTCATAGAAGTAGAAGGAACAGTTGTTGAATCACTACCGAATACAAATTTTAAAGTGGAACTAGAAAATGGGCATCAAATATTAGCACATATTTCTGGAAAACTAAGAATGAACTATATTAAAATATTACCAGGAGATAAAGTAAAAGTAGAACTTTCTCCATATGACTTAACAAAAGGTCGTATAACATGGAGAGGAAAATAAAATTGTTAAAAATTAACCCAGAATAAATCACTAAAATTTTAAGGAGGTGCCAAAATGAAAGTAAGACCATCAGTTAAAAAAATGTGTGACAAATGCAAAGTAATAAAAAGAAAAGGTGTTATTAGAGTTATTTGTGAAAACCCTAAACACAAACAAAGACAAGGTTAGTCTTTAAATTTAAGTTTATAACACAAATTAGGTAGCGGCTGTGAAACTATAAAATAGGTTTACATATCGGATTTGTGTTTATATATATGTTCTTAAAATCTTTTTAAACCACTTTTATAGTGCATTTCAATTAAAAGGAAAATAAGAAAAAAATAATAATTTGGAGGTGCAAGAAAATATGGCTCGTATAGCAGGAGTAGATTTGCCAAAAGAAAAAAGAGTAGAAATAGGACTTACATATATCTATGGAATAGGATTATCAAGTTCTCAAAAAATTCTAGAAAAAGCTGGTATAAATCCAGATACTAGAGTAAAAGATCTAACAGACGAACAAGAAAATGCAATAAGAAAAGTAATTGATGAATCATATAGCGTAGAAGGAGACTTAAGAAGAGAAGTTGCTCTTAATATTAAAAGACTTACAGAAATTGGATGCTACAGAGGATTAAGACATAGAAGAGGATTACCTGTAAGAGGACAAAGAACAAAAACTAATGCTAGAACAAGAAAAGGTCCTAGAAAATTAGTAAGTAAAAGCAAAAAATAGAAATTAATATAGATATAAAATATATAAGCATTGAAAAATGCAAACCTTAAAATTAAAGGAGGGAAATTTTAAAATGGCTAAAAATACAACAAGAAAACCAGTAGCTAGAAGAAATAGAAAAAACATCGAAAAAGGAGCAGCACATATTCATTCTAGTTTTAATAATACAATAGTAACAATTACAGATACACAAGGTAACGCAATATCATGGGGAAGTGCAGGAGAATTAGGATTCAAAGGTTCTAGAAAAAGCACACCATATGCAGCTGGACAAGTTGCTGAAACAGCAGCAAAAGCAGCAATGGAACATGGATTAAAAAGTGTTGAAGTATATGTAAAAGGACCAGGTTCTGGTAGAGAAGCTGCAATAAGAGCTTTACAAACAGCAGGTCTTGAATTAAGTAGCATTAAAGATGTTACACCAATACCACACAATGGTTGTAGACCACCAAAAAGAAGAAGAGTTTAATTAATATTATAATATATAATACATGTCAAGAAAGGAGTAAGAAAATGGCAAGATATAAAGATGAACAATGTCGTATTTGTCGTAGAGCAGGACAAAAATTGTTCTTAAAAGGTTCAAGATGTTATTCAGATAAATGTAGTATATCAAGAAGAAATTATGCCCCAGGAGAGCATGGACAAAAAAGAGCAAAATTATCTGAATATGGAACACAATTAAGAGAAAAACAAAAAACAAAATCATATTATGGAGTCGGAGAAAAACAATTCAGAAAATATTTTGAAATGGCTTCAAGCAAAAAAGGAGTAACAGGTGAAAACTTATTACAAATATTAGAAAGTAGATTAGATAATGTTGTATATAGATTAGGATTTGGAACATCTAGAGCACAAGCTAGACAATTTGTAAATCATGCGCAATTTGAAGTAAATGGTGTTACTGTTGATATCCCATCATACTTAGTTAAAGCAGGAGATGTTATAACAGTTAGAGAAAGCAAAAAAGATAATGCGACATTAAAAGTAAATGTTGAAGAAGCTAAAAATAGACCAATACCAACATGGTTGGAAAAAGATAACGAAAAATTAAGTGGTAAAGTAGTAAGATTAGCAGCAAGAGAAGATATAGACTTACCAATAGAAGAACACTTAATAGTAGAGCTTTACTCAAAATAATAGATGTATTAAAAAATAAGTGTAAAGGTTTAATCAAAACTTTAAAATTTTACTTAAAAAAACCGGGAAAGTTCTTAAAAGAAGTGAGATGGGATTTCTCATATTAGGAGGTAAAAATGATAGAATTTGAAAAACCAAATATTGAATGTCTAGAATTAGATGAATCATGTAATTATGCAAAATTTGTTTGTGAACCATTAGAAAGAGGATATGGTGTAACAATAGGAAACTCACTAAGAAGAATATTACTTTCATCACTTCCAGGATGTGCAATAACAAGTGTAAAAATTGACGGTGTAATGCATGAATTTTCTACAATAGCAAATGTAGTAGAAGATGTACCAGAAATTATAGTTAACTTGAAAAATGTAAGATTAAAATCTGATGATGTTGAAGAAAAAATATTAAGAGTGGATTTTAAAGGAGAAGGAGAAGTTACAGCTGCTGATATCATAACAGATGGTACAGTAGAAGTATTGAATCCAGAATTACATATTGCAACAGTGTCAGAAGGTGGACATTTAAAGATGGAAATGACAGCAGATAAAGGAAGAGGATATAATTCAGCAGAGAAGAATAAAAAACCAAATCAAGATATCTCTATATTACCTATTGATTCAATATATACACCAGTTAAAAAAGTGAATTATCAAGTAGAAAATACTAGAGTTGGACAAATGGTTGATTATGATAAACTTGTAATTGAAGTATGGACAGATGGAAGCTTAAAAGCACATGAAGCATTAAGTTTAGCTGCAAAAGTAATGACAGGACATTTAGAATTATTTATTGATTTATCAGAAACTACAAAAAATACTCAAGTTATGATTGAAAAAGAAGAATCAAAGAAAGAAAAAGTATTAGAAATGTCAATAGAAGAACTTGAATTATCTGTTAGATCTTTTAACTGTTTAAAAAGAGCAAATATTGCTACAGTTGAAGATTTGATAGCAAAAACTCAATCAGAAATGATGAAAGTTAGAAATTTAGGTAAAAAATCTTTTGATGAAGTTACAGCTAAATTACATTCATTAGGTTTAGACTTTGCACAAGAAGATGAATAAATAAAAAGCAATAAAAAAGGAAGGTGAACAAATTGGCAACAAATAGAAAGCTTGGAAAAGCAACAGATATTAGAATGGCTATGTTAAAAAACTTAACAACTGATTTATTAGTACATGGAAAAGTTGAAACAACATTAGCAAGAGCTAAAGAAGTAAAAGCTATGGCAGATAGTTTAATTTCATTAGCAATAAAAGAAAAAGATAATTTTGAAGAAGTTGAAGTTATGATCAAAAAAGCAAAATTAGATTCAAAAGGAAATAAAGTAACTGAATTAGTAAAAAGTAAAAATGGTAAAGAATATCTTAGAGTTGTAAAAGAAGAAGTTAAAGAAAAAAGACAAAAAGATATGCCATCAAGATTAAATGCAAGAAGAAAAATGATGAAAACATTAAATAAAGTAAAAGATAGCGAAGGAAATGCTATAGATGTACCAGCAAAATTATTTAACGAAATTGCACCAAAATATGCAGGTAAAAATGTAGGTGGATATACAAGAATAGTTAAAGCAGGTCCAAGAAGAGGAGATAGCGCAGAAGTTGCTATATTACAATTAGTTTAGAATAAAAAAATAGTTAGAGTAAATTCTAACTATTTTTTTGTTTAAAATAACTAGACATATTATGTAATATATAGTAAAATATATATAATTTGATGAACAAGGAGTGAAAAAATGTTAGTAATATTATCAGGAGTGTCAGGAGCAGGAAAAGATACAGTTAAAAAAGAATTATTAAAAAGATTAGATTATGTTGATACATTACCATCATTTACAACAAGGGCAAAAAGAGATGGGGATGTTGAAGGAAAAACATATCACTTTATTACTAGAGAAGATTTCGAAGAAAGAATAAAAAATGGAGAATTTTATGAATATGATATTCACCATAATGAATATTACGGAACTTCTAAAAAACTCTTGAATGACAAAATAGAAAGCGGTAAAGTGATAGTAAAAGATATTGATGTAAATGGAACAGAAAATTTAATGGAGTTATTGAAAAATGATACAAAAGTTGTTTCAATATTTTTGAAAGTCTCAAAAGGAGAATTAGAAGCTAGATTAAGACAGAGAGTCGATAAACCAAGTGACGAAGAAATCAAAATGAGATTAAGTAGATTTGGTTACGAAGAATCAAAAATAGATATTTATGATTATGTTATAAATAATAATAATTTAGAAAAAACAGTGCAAGTTATAATGACAATAATTGAAAATGAAAAAAAATTGATTAACCAAAAATAAAATAGAACATATAATAAACCATAGGAGGTTTTAAAATGCTAGAATTTGTATTTAATACGATATTTTGGACATTAGCCCTTTATGGTTTTTTTGAGATTATAAAAAATATAATATATATATTTACATATACAAAAATGAAAGCTGATGGAATATATGTGATATTAGCAGTGAAAAATCAAGAAGAAAAAATCGAAGGTTTTTTGCGTTCAATATTATTTAAAATTTTATATGGCAGAGAAGAATATTTAAAAAATGTGATAGTGGCAGATTTAGAATCAACAGATAATACAAAGGAAATAGCAAAAAAAATGGCTAAAGATTATGAAGTATTAAAGGTGACAAGCTGGAAAGAATGTAAAGAGATAATGGATAATGTTGATGAAAATTAAAAAAATAATGAAAAAATAATTGATTTATGATATAATATCCAAAAACAAGAAGGAGAACTTAGGTTGGAATTAAAAGGAGAAATAGAAGAGATAATTTACCAAAATGAAGTTAATAGTTATACAGTAGCACTATTTAATTCAGAAGATGGAGAAGTAACAATAGTGGGATATCTTCCTTTTGTTGATAAAGGGGATACATTGAAAGTTTTAGGGGAATTTACTGAGCATAAGGATTATGGGATGCAATTTAAAGTTAATACATTTGAAAAATTAATCCCTGAAACATTAGTAGCATTAGAAAGATATTTAGTGAGTGGAAAAATAAAAGGAGTAGGAGAAAAAACTGCTAAGAGGATTGTGAAGACTTTTGGAGAAGATACTATAAATATAATAAAAAATGAACCTGAAAAATTAGTACAAATAAAGGGAATAACTAAGGAAAAAGCTATTGAGTTAGCAGAAAGTTTTATTGAAAATCAAGAAATGTGGCAAATTGTAGGTTTTTTAGCAAGATTTAATATAGGTGCAGAACATGCTAAAAGAGTATATGAAAAATTAGGTATGAATACAATAGAAAAAATAGAAGAAAATCCATATATATTAATAGAAATAACAAGAGGTGTTGATTTTAAACAAATAGATGATATGGCAATAAAAGTAGGAATTAATTTTGATAATCAAAAAAGAGTGGAAAGTGGAATTAAATACGGATTGATTAAAAGCACATATAGTGGAAATACTTGCATTGTTAAACAGAATTTAATTGAATTTGTTGCTATGTTATTAAATGTGGATAGTGAAGTAATAGAAGATAATATAATAAATTTAAGGGCAAAAGGTGAAATTGTAGAAGAAAAAAGAGATGGAGAGGAATGGATATATTTAGAAAGCTTTTATGATGTAGAAGAAGAAATAGTATATAGAATAAAAAGATTACAGGAAAGTAAAAATTCCAAATATATTAAGAATATTGATAATAAGTTAAATGAACTAGAAAAAAATTCAGATATTGAATTATCAGAAAAACAAAAAGAAGCTGTAAAGGAAATAAATGAAAATAATCTTCTCATAATTACAGGAGGACCAGGAACAGGAAAAACTACTATTATAAAAGCGATAATAGATATTTATGAAGAAATAGGAAAAAAAGTAGTTTTAGCAGCTCCAACTGGAAGAGCAGCGAAAAAAATGACAGAAGCTACAGGAAAAGAAGCATCAACATTGCATAGATTATTAGGAATTGGAAGATTAGATGATGAAGGAATTTATAGTAAAAATTATACATATGAAGGAACTCCAATAGATGGTGATATAGTTGTTGTAGATGAGTTATCTATGGTAGATATGTTTTTAATGAATTATTTATTAAAAAGTGTTTTTAGAGGAACAAAGCTGATATTGGTAGGTGATGTAGACCAATTGCCATCAGTTGGTCCAGGAAATGTGTTAAAAGATTTAATCGATTCAGGAATGATAAAAACAGTAATGTTAGATAAAATATTTAGACAAGCAGCAAAAAGTAAGATAGTATTAAATGCACATAGAGTAAATAAAGGAGAACCTTTTTTAAGCAAAGATGATATAGAAAATGAAACAAATCAAGATTTTTTCTATATCTCTCATAAATCTCAAGAAGCAATATTGAAAGAAGTAATAAGTTTGTGCACGGGAAGATTGGAAAAGTTTGGACAATATGATTTTTTTAAAAATATTCAAATATTAACTCCAACTAAAAAAGGAATTTTAGGAACAAAAGAATTAAATAAGGAGCTACAAGGGTACTTAAATCCTAATATATATAATTTGCCAGAAAAAGCAAATTCTGGTGTTATATATAGAAAAGGTGATAGGATTATGCAAATAAAGAATAATTATGATATTACTTGGGAAAAAGAAAATGCTTTAGGAAAAAAAGAATATGGAAATGGTGTATTTAATGGAGAAATAGGAACCATAATTAAAGTTGATGATAAAGAAAAAATTATTGAAATAAGATTCGATGATGAAAAAGAAGCTATATATGAATTTTCTGAATTAGATCAAATAGAACATAGTTATGTAATTACTATACATAAATCACAACGGAAGTGAATTTGATGTAGTAATATTAGTAGTTCCTCCAACTTCACCTAAATTACTAACAAGGAATTTACTTTATACAGGAATAACTAGGGCGAAGAAAATGCTAATTGTGATAGGAACAGAAAATATAGTTGATTATATGATTCATAATTTAGATAGTAGAAAAAGAAATACTGGGTTAAAATATAAATTGGAAAATGGAGAAATAGACTAAATGATAAGTAAAATACTAGACTTAATTTATCCACCAAAGTGTGGAATTTGTGGAAAACTAGATAGTAATTATCTATGCAAAAAATGTCAAAAAAGATTGGAAAATGAAGCAATTTGGGAGATAAAAGAAAATAAAAATTTGTGTATTTGTTTTGAAGAATTATTAGCAATATTTAAGTATGAAAATATTAGTAGAAATGAAATAATAAGATATAAATTTAATGAAAAATCATATTTATATAAAACATTTGTTAATTTTTTAATTAAAAATAAAAATATATGTAAAAAAATTAAAAGTTATGATACAATAGTTCCAGTACCAATAAGTAAAAAAAGAAATAAGGAAAGAGGATATAATCAAAGTTATTTATTAGCAAAAGAAATAAGTGAAAAGCTTGGAATTGAAATAAATAATAGTTGTTTATATAAATATAAAAATACAATTGAACAAAGTAAATTAAATAAACAAGAAAGAGAGAAAAATGCTCAAAATGTATATAAATTGAAAAATAAAGAAATATTAAAAGATAAGAAAATATTATTATTGGATGATATATATACAACTGGAAATACGGTTAATGAATGTAGCAGAATTTTAATGGAAGCAAACCCTAAAAAAATAGGGGTTATTGTATTAGCAAAAGATTAAATTTTAGTTTTAATATAGATATCTAAGGAGGAAAATATGGAAGATTTAGTAGAAAGTATATTAGATTATATTCGTTCAGATTATACTGACTATGCAATAATGATAAATGGTGAATGGGGTTCAGGAAAAACTCATTTTTGGAATAATAAGATAAAAAATAAAATTGAAACTATGCAATTAAATGGTAAAAGGTATACACCAATATATATGTCTTTGTATGGAATATCAAACTTAGAAGAAATAAGTAAGAAAATATTTATAGAGACAACACAATTAATGGATAAAAATCTTAGGAAATTTATGAATGCTAGTCGGACAAACATCAATTCCTGAATATGCAAAAACAGGTCTTGATATGGCGAATTTTTTTGGAGTAACTCAAAATGGTGATAAAATTGATTATGCAGACTTTTTTTCAACAGATGATAAAGTATTATGCTTTGATGATTTAGAAAGGGCAAATGTAGATGTTATAGATATATTGGGGTATATAAACAATTTTGTGGAACATGATCATATTAAGACAATAATAATTTGTAATGAAAAAGAGTTATCAACTAAATTAAAAAGTTCAAATCTTGAGATGAAAACATTTATTGCTACTTATTTACTAGATAGGCAAGGAGAATTAAATAAACCAGACAAGCCAATGGTAGAAAAGATACAAGATAAAATTGAGCATGTGTTTGATAAAGCAAATGATTATGAAAGGATAAAAGAAAAATTAATTGGGGAAACATTTGAATATGCTCCTAAATTTGATTATATAATTAATGGGATTTTAATGAGATATGAAAATGAGCCAGACTTAATTAGGTTTTTTAGAGAAAATACTAGATTAATAATATCAACTTTTGAAAGAAGTGGAACAAGAAATTTAAGAATATTAAAACATGCATTAAATGATTTTAAGAAAATATTTGATATGGTAAATCAAAGTTACCCTAACACAAGTCATAGAATAATGCAAACAATGCTTATATTTACAATAGCAATTTCCTTTGAAATAAAAGCTGGAAAAGTTACTAAAAATAAGTTTATCAACATTAGAAATAATGAAGAATATAAAGCAATATTAGTATCATCAAGGGTATTGATGGATAATAAACAATTTTATATTAAAGAATTTGACAGCAACTATTATTATAATTTTAAAACAGAGTTTAGATTTTTTAAATTTATTGAATATTACATTAGAACAAGAATATTTGATATGAAGTTATTTAAAGAAGATATGGAAGTAATAAGAAATACGGTTGATACTGAAAACTTGCCAGGATATAAAAGATTATTAACAGAAGAATATTGGAAAATATCTGATGACGAGTTTGTTAAAGTTATAGAAGATATTATGGAAGATATAAAAGAAGGGAATTTAGAATTAATTGATATTGTAAAGATATATGTATATTTTAGTTATTTTTCTAAGAAAGATTTAATTGACTATGATATAAAGACACTAAAAAATATTTTCTTTAATGGAATGAACATAGCAGCTTTGAAATCAAGGTATTGTGGAAATGTTGAAGAAGAATTATCTAAAATAGCGGTAGCAGAATTTACAGAAGATATGGAAGAAATTATGAAATATTTCAATACTTTAAATAAACAATTACTTGATAAAGAATATCGAGAATTGGCTGAAGAAATATTCAAATGTATTCCTATGAAAATGGAAAAATTTTATGAACAGTTTGATAGAAAATGTATGCAGATTCCAATATTTCAATATTATGATCCATATCAACTATTTCAAAGAATTTCTTGTGCAAGTAATGAAGATATTGTGCTGATAAAAGAAAAATTATTAAATCGTGCTAATAGATATGCAAAGGAAATAGAACCTGAAATTAAAAATTTGAAATTGCTAAAACAAATTTTAGATGATTATTTAAAAGATAAAGGAACGACAATAAAGATAGTTATGCTTAAAGAATTTTCAACTGATTTAGGACATATTTTGGCTAAATATAAACCAACATTTTTACCTAAAAAAGATGAGGAAAAATAAATATATAATATAAAAATAGTACTAAATAAAATAAAAGATGAATAAAATTTTCCACTTTTGACATAATAAGAGTAGGCATAAATTAAAAAAAGGAGGAAAATTATGAAAGCAACAGGAGTTGTAAGAAGAATAGATGATTTAGGTAGAGTTGTGATACCAAAGGAAATTAGAAAAGTGCTTCGTATAAAAGAACGGCGATCCATTGGAAATTTTTACAGATAGAGAGGGACAAGTTATATTAAAAAAATATTCGCCAATTGGAGAACTTTCAGAATTTGCATCAGGGTATGCAGAAACATTATCAAAAACTACTGGGCATATTGCTTGTATTACTGATAAAGATACAATTATTGCAGTATCAGGAGGATCAAAAAAAGAATTTTTAGAACAAGATATAAGTAGTGAATTAGAACAATTGATGGAAGAAAATGAAGTATATACAAGTAAAGAAAATAGTGATATTTCACTTCCGATTACTAGAAATGATAATAAACAAAGGAAGTTTAACGCTCAAGTTGTATACCCAATAATATCAAATGGAGATACAATAGGAACAGTTATCTTGATGTCTAAAGATGCTAAATCTAAAATGAATGATGTCGAAAAAAAGGTAGCACAATCTGCAGCAACTTTTTTAGGAACTCAAATGGAAATATAAAATAAAAAGAGTAAAAAGATTTGATATTTTTTTACTTTTTTTGTGCTTAAATATTTAGAAAAATGATATTATAAAAAAAGTTGAATTAGAAAAAAGATATAATGTAATAAAAAAACAAAAAACTGTTGAAATTTTTTGGTTTTTAATATAAAATCTATAGGAGTTAAACTATATATTTAGGATGAAAGGAAGAATGAAAAATGAAAGAAAAACAAAACAAGAAAAGTTGGAACGGAATAAAAATATTTACAATAATTTTAGCCGTTATTTTAGTATCAATGATAGGTTTTTTTGGTATATACGTAAAAAAACAAAATCGTATGGAAAATGTTATGAAAGAATATAACTTGGCAATGGATTTAAAAGGAGGAAGGGTTGTAACTGTTAAGCCAGTTGAAAAGAAAGAAGAAGTTATAAAAGATAAAGAAGGAAATATAATTAATGAACAATTAACTGATGAGCAAATAAATGAAAAAGGTTATGTTAAAGAAAATGTAGATAAAACATTAGAAAATCTTACTAATGAGAATTTAGAAAAAACAAAGAAAATTATAGTAAAAAGATTAAAAGAAATGAATGTATCTAATTACATTTTAAAATTAAATGATAAGACAGGAGAAATTACATTAGAATTAGAAGAAGATGCAAATACAGATGAAATAATAAGTAATTTTTGGAGTTTAGGAAAATTTGAAATATTGGATAGCCAAACAAAAGAAGTTTTAATGAATAACAAAGATATAAATAAAGTAGATGTAATGTACAATAATGGTGAAGCTGGAACAAATGTATATATGGACATAGTTTTGACTAAAGAGGGAAAAGAAAAATTGAAAAATATTTCAAGTACATATAAAACAGTAAAGGAAAATGAAGAAAATAAAGAAAATAAGGCAGAGGAAGAAACGAAAGATGAACAAAAGAAAATAACAATGAAAATAGATGGACAAGAAATAATGACAACATCGTTTGATGAAGTAATAGAAATTGGAAGATTACAATTATCAGTAGGAAATTCTTCAAAATCAAATAAAGAAGTAAATGAGTATACAAAAAGAGCTGGTAGAATGGCTACAATCTTAGAAAATGGTGAGTTACCATTTGAATATGAAATTAGTGAAAATGAATTTGTAAAATCAGAAATAGAAACAAAAGATATATATGCTATTATTTTAGTATTTGCTGCTGTATCATTAGTGTTTATAGTAGTATTAATAGTAAAATATAAAAAATTAGGAGCATTAGCTGGAGTTTCATATATTGGCTTAGCTGGATTATTTTTAATAGTATTGCGTTATACAAATGTAATAGTTACTATAAATGGAATATTTGCAATAGGTTTAGTTTTATTGTTAAACTATATATTATTAAATGAATTATTAAAACAAAGAGAAAATATGGACTTAAAAGAAGTATGGGATTCATACAAAAAATATTTCTTAACAATTATGCCAGTATCGATAATGGCAATAGTATGTTCATTTATAAATTGGTTACCAATATCAAGTTTTGGGATGACAATGTTTTGGGGAATAGTATTAATTGCTATATATAATTTAGGAGTAACAGTTCCATTATTAAAAATGAAAAATCAAAAATAATATAGGAGGAAAAGTTAATGAAAGAACAAAAAAGTAAGATTGCTATTTTTATAGTTTCACTAATAATTTTAATAGGAATTATTATTATTGCAACAGTTGGATTTAGAGTTAGTCTAAAATATCAAGAAAGTAAAAAAATAGAAGTGAATTTAGGTAAAAAATTTGAATTGGAAGATATAAAAAAAATAGCACAGAAAGAATTAGATAGTAAAGTGCTAATACAAAAGGTTGAAATATATGAAGATGCTGTGAGCATAATTTCAAAAGAAATAAATGAAGAACAAAAAAATGAAATAATTAATAAAATAAATGAAAAGTATGAATTAAAAGTAGAAAAAGATAATATTAAAATTGAAGAAGTGCCACATGCACGTCTAGGAGATTTAGTTAGACCATATGTTACACCAGTTATAGTAATGACAATAATTATATTAATATATATGATTTCAAGATATTATAAATTAAATTCAGGTGTAGTATTGGCAAAAACAATTTTAGCAGTAGGAATAGGTCAAGCTTTGTTATTTAGTATATTAGCAATAGTTAGAATAGAAATAGGAAAAATGACAGTACCAATAGCAATAATAGTATATATATTATCATTGATATATTGTACTAAAATGTTTGAAGAAGAATTAGAAGAAATAAAAAAACTAGAAGAAAAATAAACGAAATAGTAGTTGGGGGAAACTAATGGGAAATATAGTATTATTAGATGATTTAACAATAAATAAAATAGCTGCTGGAGAGGTTATTGAAAGACCAGCATCAGTTATTAAAGAGATGGTAGAAAACTCAATAGATGCAGGTGCAACTAATATAATAGTTGAAATTAGAAATGGTGGAATTTCATATATTAAAATTTCAGATAATGGTAAAGGAATATCCAAAGATGATTTAGAAATAGCTTTTGAAAGGCATGCGACAAGTAAAATACGTTCAGCAGAAGATTTAGATACAGTAAAGTCAATGGGGTTTAGAGGTGAGGCTTTGGCAAGTATTGCTGCTATAGCAAATGTTGAATTGATTTCTAAAACAAGTGATCAAGATGTTGGATATAAGCTTGTTATAGAAGGTGGAGATATATTAGAAAAAGAAATAGCACCTTCTTCTCTAGGAACAACTATTACTGTTAGAAATTTATTTTTTAATACTCCTGTTAGATATAAATTTTTAAAGAAGGACTATACAGAAGCGGGGTATATCGAAGATGTTATTACTAAAATTGCTTTAGTTAATCCACAAATTGCATTTAAATTGATAAATACAGGCAAAACAATAATTCAAACAAGTGGGAATGGAGATTTGAAAGCAGTAATATATAGTATTTTTGGAAAAAATGTAGCTGAAGAAGTTATGCCTGTATTATATGAATATGAAGATATTAAGATAGAAGGTATGATAGGAACATCTAAAATAGCAAGATCTAATAGATCAAATCAAATATTTTTTGTTAATAAAAGACATATAAAAGATAAAACACTAATGTCAGCAACAGAACAAGCATATAAAGGAATGATACCACTTGGAAAATTTGGATTTGTTATTTTAAATCTAACAATTGATCCATCAAAAGTAGATGTAAATGTTCACCCAGCCAAATTAGAAGTAAGATTTCAAGAAGAAAGTAAAATATTTCAAGGAGTGTTTCATGCTATAAAAGATACTTTATTGAAGACTGAAGATAAAGATGGTTTATTTGGATTAAGAAAAACAGACGAAAAGCAAATAGAGAATTATACAAATGAAGAAAGTAAAATTAAAACAAATGTCGTAGAAGATAAAAAAGAGGAAGTTAAAACTCTATATGAAAATACAGATAAAAAACAATCAATAAATACACTAGGGATATTAGAAAGATTAAAAAGATTAAAGGAAAAAGAAGAAAAACAATTAAGTCAAGAGGAAAAAAATATAGAAGAAAAAAATCCACTTGAAGAGATAAAAAAAGAAAAAAATTTACTTGATGAAATAGAAGAAAAAGAAGAAATAGTTTTAAAAGAAAATAGATTAGAAGAAAATAAAGATCAAAAAGTCGAACAAGAAGAAAATGCACAATATGGAAATGCAATGAATTTTGATGAAATGTATGAAAAAATGTTTGGAAGAGCACCAGTAAAAAAAGAAAATGAAGAATACAAGAAGGAAACTAATGTAGTAGATATTATAAAAGAAAATGTTTCAGTATTTGAAGATATTGAAGAATATAAAAAGCCAGTATATAAATTTATTGGAATAGTTTTTAATACATATATAGTAATAGAAATGAAAAACGAAATGTACATAATAGATCAGCATGCAGCACATGAAAGAGTTATGTATGAAAAAGTAAAAGAAAATTATTATAGTGATTCTTCAAAAGATTCACAATTGCTTTTATTACCAGATTTAATTACATTGACACATAAAGAAATGGATATTGCCAAGGAAAATATGGAAATGTTTTCAAAAGCAGGATTTTGTTTGGAAGAATTTGGAGAAAATACTATAAAATTGACAGGTGTTCCAACAATATGCATAGATATAGATAATAAAGAATTATTCTTAGAAACTTTGGATGAAATAAATACAGTAGCAAGAACTGCAAAACAAGAAAAAGAGGAAAAATTTATAGCTACAGTTGCTTGTAAAGCCGCAGTAAAAGCTAACATGATATTAACTGAAGAAGAGGTATCAAGTTTAATTGATAAACTATTAGAATTGCCAAATCCATTTAGCTGCCCTCATGGTAGACCAACAGCTATTAAAATGTCAAAATACGATATAGAAAGAAAATTTGCTAGAAAATAAAAGGAGGAATATATGCCTATTATAGTAATTACGATAATTATGATGTATATAATTTTAATTATTTGGTGTAATCATAATTTGGAAAATATGGAAACATATAAAAAAATAATTTTCATAGCTACTGGCATATTAGTTATATATGTTTTAACAAATATAACATTTAATATATCTAAAAATGGAATTGGATATCCAAATAATAATATGGTAGGAAATATTAAGAATATATTAGTTTGGGTATTTACTGGTGTAAATGCGATATTTATATTGCCGTATTTAAGTACAAAACTAAAAGCAGTATATCAAGAAGAGTTGAAAGTAGAGCAGTTTATAAAAAAAACAGTAATATTAATAATAGTTTTAGTTGTTTTATTAACTTTAGAATGTGGTTATATGAAAGATACTCAAAAAGTAATATTAGAAATATTCGAACATAAAAAATAATGGGTGGTGAAAAAATGCAAAAAGAAAAAGTTATTGTTATATGTGGACCAACAGCATCTGGAAAGACAGCACTTTCAATCGAGTTGGCAAAGAAAATAAATGGAGAGATAGTATCTTGTGATTCTATGCAAATATATAAAGATATGGATATAGGGACTGCTAAACCAACATTGGAGGAAATGGATGGTATTAAACATTATTTAATAGATTGTATTTCACCAACTAAAAGGTATAGTGTGGCAGAATATAAAAAAGAAGCCAAAAAGGCGATAAAAGAGATTGTACAAAAAGGAAAAATTCCGATTGTAGTTGGAGGAACAGGTCTATATGTTGATAGTTTAATATATGAAATTGAATATCCAGAAATAGAGTTTGATGCAGGATTTAGGCAGGAACTAGAAAAAGAAGTAGAAGAATTTGGGTTAGAAAAATTGTATGAAGAAGCTAAAAAAATAGACAATATAGCAATAGAAAAGATTAGTAAAACAGATAAAAAAAGAATATTGAGAATATTGGAAATTTATCATGCAACAGGAAAAACTAAGACAGAACAAGAAATTGAATCAAGAAAAAATGAACCAGAATTTGATTATTTAGTATATGGTATACTATGGGATAGAGAACTTCTTTATCAAAGAATTAACAAAAGAGTTGATTTAATGATTGAAACTGGGTTAATAGAAGAAGTAAAAAAATTATTAGCAAAATATCAAGAATTTCCTACTGCAATGCAAGGACTAGGATATAAGGAAGTTGTAGAATATTTGAAAGGTAATTTAACAAAAGAAGAAATGATAGAAAAAATAAAACAAGAAACAAGAAGATATGCTAAAAGACAAATGACGTGGTTTAGAAAAAATAAGCAGACAATTTGGTTAGATGCAAATGAAAGTAAACAAAATAATATAAATGTTATTTTGGAGGGAATAAATGGAAAAACAACAGTTGGAAATGAATAATAAAGAACAAGCAAATAGAAATAGAAAGAGAGATAATAAAAAGATATTTATTTTTTTATTATTTATACTAATTTTAATTTATTTTATATATGTAATATTTTTGCTAATAAAAGATCCTACAGACATTTTTACAATAGAAGAAGGAAAACTTTATCAAGAAGAAACAAAAGTGGGATATATCATTAGAGATGAGGTTGTAGTCAAGGGGAATAATTACAAAAATGGAATGGAGCATATCAAAAATGAGGGAGAGAAAGCAACAAAAGATGGTAATATATTTAGGTATTATAGTAAAAATGAAGAATCTTTAAAAAAGCAAATAGAAGAATTAGATAAAGAAATACAAGTTGCTATGAAAAATCAAAAAGATTTGTACTCTTCTGATGTTAAAATAATAGAAAATCAATTAGATGCAGAAATAGAAAAATTAAATCAATTAACTGATTTGTCTAAAATAGTTGAGTATGAGAAAAAAATAAATAATTTAGTTGCTAAAAAAGCAAAAATAGTAGGAGAAAAGAGTTCATCTGGTTCACATTTAAAACAATTAAATGATAAAAGGTTAAGTTTAGAAAAAGAATTAAATGAAGGCGCGGAAACTATTAAAGCACCTAAAAGTGGGATTGTATCATATAAAGTAGATGGATTAGAAGAAATATTGACACCTAATAATTTTTCTGCTCTTTCTAAACAATATTTGGATAATTTAAATCTAAAGACAGGAAATTTAATTGCAACAAGTGATGAGTGTGGAAAGGTTATAAATAATTTTGAAGCATATATTGCAACTATATCAAATTCAAATAATGCAAAAGAAGCAAAAGTAGGAGATAAGGTAAAAATTAGATTATTAAATAATATAGAAATAAATGCGGAAATTGTATATATATCACAAGAAAATGAAGATGAAACATTATTGGTATTAAAAACTAATAAAGAAATAGAAGAATTATTGAATTATAGAAAAGTATCATTTGATTTGATTTGGTGGAGTTATAGTGGGTTAAAAGTTCCGAATCAAGCAATAGCAGAAAAAGATGGTCTACACTATGTTGTTAGAAATAGAGCTGGATATTTAAGTAAAATATTAGTAGAAGTAAAAAAACAAAATGACAGATATTCAATTATTACAAATTATACAACAGATGAATTGAAAGAATTAGGATTTTCAAGTAAAGAAATAACTGATATGAAGAATATAAATATATATGATGAAATTATATTAAAACCGGATTTGGAAAAAGTAAAATAAAATAAAAATATTAAAAAGAAAATATGAATTGAAAAATAAATATTTATTTATAATAAATATAAAGAGATTAAGCTAGTTGAAAATCTTATAAAAAGAGTTGAAAATTAAAAATTTCAGAGTAAATATATTGCTAAAAAAATGTGAAATAAAAAAGAAATACTACTTAAATATTTGATATATTAATATTAGAATACTAAAATATTAACATTTGGACCTAGGATTGGTAGCCAAATACTAAACGTATGTTAAGTATGTTGCCACCTAGGCGTTTTTTTTTTTAAAATAAATATAGTAAATATTACAAAAATATTACAAAAATATTAAAATAATATTACATTTGCAAAAAGACTTGACATTTGGTAGAAAAAAGTAGATACTTATAGCATATAATATCAAAAAATGATTAGGAGGTTTTTTATGTCAGCGTTAATGAATAAAGTTTGGGACTTATTTGGGATGGATACTGCTGAACCAGAAGAATATGAGGAGGATAATTTATACGATTATCAAGATGAGCAAGAAGAAGATGTAGTAGAAGATAGAAGAATATTTGGAAGAAAAAACAATAATAACAATAAAGTAGTAAATATGCCACAACAAGCTGGACAAGCAATTAAGATGGTAATTTCTCAGCCAACTGCATTTGAGCAATCAGATGAAATTTGTGCATTTCTAAAAGAAAGAAAATCAGTAATTGTAAATTTAGAATATGTAAATAAAGATGTTGCAAGAAGAATAGTGGACTTCATAAGTGGAGGAGTTTATGCTTTAGATGGATATATTCAAAAAGTATCAAATTCAATATTTTTAGTAGCACCATCAAATTATGAAATTACAAACGAGATGGCAAGAGAAGAAATGAAAAGTAAATTATCAGTATCTTGGCTAAAAAATAATAATATATAATTTTATCATATGAGGAGGATAAAATGATTACACCATTAGATTTAGAAAATAAAAAATTTTCAAAGCAAATGATGAATGGATATAGTGTAGAAGAAGTTGACGATTTTTTAGATGAATTAACAATAGATTATGAAAAAAACTATAAAGAAGCTATTGAACTAAAATCTAAAGTAGATGAGTTAAATAGTAGTTTAACACAATATAAATCAATAGAGTCAACTTTGCAAAATACTTTAGTTATGGCACAGTCAACAGCTGAAGAAGTGAAAAATGTGGCAAAACAAAAAGCAGATCAAATAGTTAAAGAAGCAAAAAATGGAGCGCAAAG
Organism: Clostridia bacterium; assembly: GCA_029258515.1. Lineage (GTDB taxonomy): Bacteria > Bacillota > Clostridia > TANB77 > CAG-508 > CAG-269. The sequence goes on from JARHYK010000002.1 coordinate 44,858, forward strand.
ACAAGTAGATGAACTAAATAACCAAATAATAATGAAACAAAAAGAATTAGATGATATAAAAAAACAATTCGATATATATAAAGCAAAAATGGAAGCATTATTAATATCACAATTAGAATTATTAAAAGATGTCAATAAAAATGAAGGTAATGTGTAATTTATAATTTAATGGAAAAAGATGAAAGTAGTCAAAATTTGAAGTTTTGACTACTTTTAATATATTTATAGCAAAAATATTACAAATATGTTAAGTTTTTGTTACAATTACGTTAATTATATTGACATTATAGAAAAAAAAGATAAAATAATATCATAGGGGAATTTAACATGAGAATAATAAGTGGAAAAGCAAGAGGTACAAAATTATATACTTTAGATGGGAATAATACAAGACCAACTTTAGATAGAGTAAAGGAATCAATATTTAATATTATACAAAATGAAATATATGATAGTGTTTTTTTAGATTTATTTGCAGGGAGTGGAGCAATCGGGCTAGAGGCAGCAAGTAGAGGTGCAAGTAAAGTCATAATGTGTGAAAAATCTAGAGAGGCAGTAAATATAATTAAAAAAAATATTGAAAAAACTCATCTTAGCCAGAAAGTAAAATTGTATGAATTAGATTATGAAAGATTTTTGTTAAACAGTTTAGAAGAAAAATTAGATATAATATATATTGATCCACCATATAAAACAGATTATGCAATAAGGACAATAAAGATATTAGTACAAAAACAATTGTTAAAACCTGAAACCTTAATAATTATAGAGACAGATATGGAAAGAGAAATAATTAATAATTTAGAAGAAATTAAAGAAATAGAAGTAAAAAATATTAAAAAATATGGAAGGGCTACATGTATATTCTTATATCAAAAAGCCTAAATAGAAAGGGGTAAAACCATGGAAATATTTACATTATTAGATGAATTAGAGGATGTTTTAGAAAGAAGTAGAAATTTACCATTTTCAGCAAAAACAATTGTTGATAAGGATGAAATATTAGATTTGATAAAGGAAATTAGACTAAAATTACCAGATGAGTTAAAACAAGCGAAGTGGGTTAAAGAAGAAAGACAACGAATATTAGTTGAAGCTCAAAAAGAAGCTGATGGAATTGTCAAAGAAGCAGAAAATAGAATAATTGCTATGATAGATGAGCATGAAATAACTAGAAAAGCATATGATCAAAAAGCACAAATTATTGAAACTGCTAATGAGATGTCTAGAGAAATATCTAAAGGAACAAAAGAGTATGCTGATAATATATTAGATGGAGCAGAAAGTGTTGTAACAAATACTTTACAGAAATTAGAAAAAAATATGGAAGATGCTATAAATTTATTACAAATTTCTATGGAAGATACAATTAAGACAATCCAAAATAGTAGAAAGGAATTAAAATAATATAGATAATAATAGAAAAGTACGAAGGAAAGAGGAGATAAATATATATTTTAATCTCCTTTTCTATTGAAAGACATTTTTTATGAAAGGAAAGATACAAATATGGCAAGAAAAAAAGTAAATACCAAAACAGGTAAAAAGAAAGATGCAGCAAAGAGAAGAAAAAAACAAGAGTCTAGATTAAATTTTGAAATAGTAATCTTGTTTGTTTTAAGTATTCTTTCTGCTGTTTTAATTTATACAAAATCAGGAATAATAGGAGTTAAATTAACTGAAATTCTAGGTGGAATAATGGGGATTATTCGCTATGTTGTACCAATAGGAATTTTTGTGGTTTCTATTAAACTTGCGTGCGAAGATAGAACTGAATTAGGATATAAATTGGCACAATATATTGTATTTTTGATAAGTATTGCAACATTAATGTCAACATTTCAAATATCAAGTGGAGAATTAGTTATAACAAAAGAATTAACAGAAGCTATAAAAGATGGCTATAGTATAGGAACAACAGGTGTAGGTGGAGGAGCAATAGGTGCAGCATTTGCAGTTCCACTTGTAAACCTATTAGGAACAGTTGGGGCGATTATTATATCAATAGGTTTAGCTGTTGCTATTATGGTATTTATGTTTGAAATAAAAATGTCTGATATAGTACAAAATGCAGTAGAGAGATCAAAAGAAAGAAAACAAGAAAGATATGAAGCAAGGCAAGGATATATAGAAGAAAAGGCAAAAAATAGGACAAGTAAAGAAAATAATAATAACATTAATGGTGCTGTTGCTATAAATACTAATGAAAAAAATAAAAAAGCTGAAGTTTTAGATAATCAAATAAAAATTAATTTTGGAGGAAGAATTGTAGATGAAAATGATGCTAAGGGTTTAAAAAAATATGATCATAGTAAAGATGATTTGATGCCATTGACAAAAGATACAAAAGCTATGTTTACAGAAAAAACAAATGAAGATAATGAACCAGATTTTATAGAGTCTAATTTATTTAAGAAAGAAGAAGAACAAAAGGAAGATAAAACAAAAGAAGTTTTACAACTTGAGCATGCAATGGTTGTAGAAGATGAACATTATGAATATCCACCACTTGAAATTCTTGCAAAACCAAGAAAAAAAGCATTAAAGGGTGGGGCTAGAGCCTTAACTGATACTGCAACAAAATTACAAAGGACTCTATATAGTTTTGGAGTATCTGCAAAGGTGGAAAATGTATCAGTAGGACCTGCTATTACTAGATATGAATTGAAACCGGCAGAGGGTGTAAGAGTTAGTAAAATAGCAAATTTAGCAGATGATATAGCACTTAATTTAGCAGCAGAAACAATACGTATAGAGGCTCCGATTCCAGGAAAACAAGCAGTAGGAATTGAAGTACCAAATAAAGAAAAAGAAGCAGTTCATTTACGTGAAGTATTAGAAAGTGAAGAATTTGCTAATAATAAATCAAAATTGACAGTAGGACTTGGAAAAGATGTTGCAGGAAATGTTAAATTAGCAGATATTGCTAAAATGCCACATGTATTAATTGCAGGTTCGACAGGTTCAGGAAAGAGTGTTTGTATAAATTCAATTATAACAAGTATTATATATAACAGTAAACCAAGTGAAGTTAAAATGGTAATGGTGGATCCTAAAGTTGTTGAATTATCAGTGTATAATGGAATACCACATTTATTAATTCCAGTTGTAACAGATCCTAAAAAGGCAGCAGGAGCACTTGCGTGGGCTGTTCAAGAAATGGATAATAGATATAATTTGTTTGCAAAAAAAGGTGTAAGAGATTTAAAAGGATATAATAAAGCAGTAGAAAATGATGAAGAAACAGGAAAATTGCCACAAATAGTAATAATAGTAGATGAGCTTGCAGACTTAATGATGGTAGCGGCAAAGGATGTAGAAGAGGCAATATGTAGATTAGCTCAAAAGGCAAGAGCGGCAGGAATGCATTTGGTAATTGCAACACAAAGACCATCAGTAGATGTAATAACTGGATTAATAAAAGCAAATGTACCATCTAGAATTGCATTTGCGGTATCATCACAAGTGGATTCAAGAACAATATTAGATAGTGTTGGTGCAGAAAAATTATTAGGAAAAGGTGATATGTTATTTTTCCCAACAGGTGCACCAAAACCTTTGAGAGTTCAAGGGGCTTTTGTATCAGATGAAGAAGTAGAAAAAATAGTTGACTTTGTTAAACAAAATGGGACAGCTACATATAGTGAAGATATATTAGAGACAATAGAAAATAGCAATAAGGGAGAAGATAAACATACAACAAATACAGATGAGGATGATGATACAGATCCATTTTTAATGGATGCAATACAAACAGTTGTAGAAACAAGACAAGCTTCAACATCATTTATCCAAAGAAGATTTAAAGTCGGGTATGCAAGAGCAGGAAGAATTATAGATCAAATGGAAGAAAGAGGAGTAATATCAGGATATCAGGGAAGTAAACCAAGAGAAGTATTAATGACATTAGAAAAATTAAATGAGTTAAAAATGACTAAAACACCTGAAGAAGAATAATTTTATGTTTTAAATTTTGTCAAAAGAAAGGAGAATAATGTGCAAAAGAAAAAAGAAAATTTAATAGATAAGATAGTTAAAAAAGATTTTAATGAAGAATTAGAAAAAGTTTTAGAATTAAAAAGTTTTCCAGAAAATGTACAAAGTATTCTCCTTAGTATTTTATATAAAATAGAAGCTGGATATTCTGATTTGAAACTGGTAAAACAAGATATAGAAACAAAAGAAGAATATATAGAAAAGTATATAGTAAATATATATGATAATATAAATAGTATAAAATTAATAAAGGTGAATGATAAAGAAAGTGATATTTCTGAAAATGGGACTTTTTATATAAATAAAGAGGAAAAGGAAATTCAAGTATATCCAATAGAAAGAAAAGTGTTATATGCAATATATAAGATATCTAAAAAAGATAAAATAATAACTAATAAATATTATTTAATAGATGAAGTATTATCAGATTTATTAACTGTAGGAAATACAATACAAAAAGTTGAGCCGTTAAGGGATTTTAATGGATATTCATGGTTGATTATGGAAAATGAAATAGAAAGTGTGAATCATAATTTAATTTATCAAAGTTTAAGAATGTTAATAGGAAATAAATTTCTAGAAAATTGGGTAGATGAAAAAGAACAGATGTTAGATTACTATGAGGAATTTATAGTATTGTTAGAAGAAAAATATGGTGAAGAGCTTTCAAAAAAACTAAAACATGAATTAATTAAAATAGCTATTTTACTTGAGAGAATATATAATAATAACAAATTAATGGAATATGAAAAAGATAATATTAAATTAAAAGTTGAAGTAGATAAAATGAAAGACATGGCTAAATATGTAGCGGAGATATCAGAAAATAAAATTAATATAGCAGAAAAAATTGGCAAAATAGATGAAATTTTAAACGATAAAGATAAATTGCAAGAGGAATATTTTAGAAGAAATGAGGGTTTACCATTAGAAAAGAAAATATTTAGCATGAGAATTTTAGGAAATATTTTAAAAGAAGATAAGAGAAAATTATACCAAAAACTTGAAAAATTGAATGATTTGTCAAATCCTAAAAAATTTCTCAAGCATAAAGAAGAATTGCAAAGTAAAATAGATGTTTTAAGTATTTTAGATGTTAAAAATATTGAAAAGGAATTGAAAGAAAGTATTAAAAAATTCCAAGAATATTTTTTAGAATGTTTTAAAATAAATATAAAAAAAGCTGAAACTAAACAGCAGATAATTTCACTAATTTATGAATATAGGTATTATAGGTTAATACCAAAAGAAGTTAAAATAAATGATAAAGAGACGATTATCGAATTACTGAAAAAAGCAAATCAATTAAAAGCGATAGTCAAAATATCAGAAAATATAGAATACCAATATGAAATATTAAAAAATATATTTAATACAAGAGCAATAAAATTGGAAAATTTATCATTAAAAATAACTAAAGAAAAAGAAAAAATTTTTATGCAGTTATTTGATGAAAAAATGTTTGAAGACAAAGTGGAAGTTTTTAATGGTATTGAAGTTAATAAAAAAGAACTTGAAATTAAATTAAATAAAAAGATAAAAATATTTGAATAGGAGGAAGAAATATGAAAATTACATTTTTAGGAGCAACAAGAACTGTTACAGGTTCTAATTACTTAGTGGAAGCCGCAGGAAAAAAATTTTTAGTAGATTGTGGTATGTGGCAAGGAAAGGCGGATTTAGAAGAGGAAAATTATCAAGATTTTGAATTTAATCCTAAGGAAATAGATTTTATGCTTTTGACACATGCTCATATTGACCATTCAGGTAGAATACCTAAATTATATAACGAAGGATTTAGAAATAAGATATATGCACATAAGGCAACATGTGATTTGTGTGCGTTAATGTTACCAGATAGTGGACATATTCAAGAAATGGAAAATGAATGGAAAAATAGAAAAAGAAAACGTAAAGGAGAAAAAGAATTGGCTCCTTTATACACTGCAGAAGATGCAGCAAGATGTTTGGAAATATTTGAAGAAGTTGAGTATGATAGAATAATAGATATAACAGAAAATATTCATGTTAGGTTTAATGATGCAGGACATATGCTAGGTTCAAGTATCATAGAATTATGGGTAGATGAAGATGGAAAAACGACTAAAACAGTATTTACAGGTGATATAGGAAATAATGATTTACCATTATTAAGTCCACCAACAATGATTGAATCAACAGATTATTTAGTTATGGAATCAACATATGGAAGTAGAATGCATATAAGAAATGATGAAAAAGCTGAATTATTTTTGGATATAGTAGCTGAAACATTAGATAATGAAGGAACTGTAGTAATACCATCGTTTGCAGTAGGAAGAACACAAGAAATATTGTATGAAATAAATAAATTAAAAGAAGTTAGAGATGATGAAGAATTTAGGCGTAAATATGAAACTTTAATGAAAGCACCAGTATATGTTGATAGTCCTTTAGCAATATCTGCAACTGAAGTTTTTAGAGAAAATATGAATTTATTTGATGATGAAACTCAAGAAGCAATGCAAAAAGGAGATAATCCATTGGAATTTCCAGGGCTTAAATTTACTATGACAGCAGATGAATCAAAAGCATTAAACGAAGATCCAAGACCAAGTATAATAATATCAGCTAGTGGTATGTGTGAAGTAGGAAGAATTAAACATCATTTAAAACATAATTTATGGAACCCAAAAAGTACAATTTTATTTGTTGGATATCAAGCACCAGGAACATTAGGATATAACATAGTGAATGGGGCAAAAAAGGTAACAATATTTGGAGAAGAAATTGCGGTAAATGCAAGAATTGAATATATAGAAGGGTATTCAGGACATGCAGACCAAGAAGGTCTTATGAATTTTGTATATTCATTTATAAATAAACCAAAACATATATTTATAATTCATGGAGAAGAAGAATCACAAGATGTATTAAAAGAAAAAATAGAAAGTGAAACAGGAATATTAGCTACAATACCAGAATTTGGAGAGACATTTGAATTAAATAATGAAGAAGTTAAATTAACAGGAAAAGTTGATGTAAAAGTTCCTAAGTCATTAAGAAAAGAAGTATTGGTAAGATTAGAAAAAATAAAAGAAGAAATAAGAGACATGGAAAACTGTGTTACAGATGATATGGAAGATAGAAAATTAAAAAATGAAGATATTTTTAGAATTAATGAAAAGATAAAAGATTTGGAAAAACAGATATTAAATGTAATAGAGGGATAAAAATGGAAAATAAATATTTGAATGAAGCAATTATTGGAAATAGAGTAATGATAGCTACTTATACAAGAAAAGGAGAATTACAAAGAATATATTTCCCAAGCAAAGATAATAGACAATATTTAAATTTTTTTAAAACAGGAGTTAAAGTAAATAATTCAGATTTAATATATTTGGATAATGATATAAATAATAAATATATTCAATACTATGATATAGATACAAATATATTAAATACAGAAATTACAAACACATATTTTAATTTAAAAATCTTACAAACTGATTTTATTATAACAAAAGAAAATGTGCTAGTTAAAAGATATACATTTATGAATGAATCAAAGATTGATTTGGATTTAAGTTTTTATATTCATTCAGAATTGCTTTCAAATCAAAATAATATGGTGAGTAGTAAAATTGTTGATAATGGAATGATACAATATGCGCATGATTTTATGGTTTCTACATTTGCTAAAGAAAATAAGATATTTAAACATCAAATAAATGGAAGTAAAGAAAATATTAAAAGAGGGGAAATCTATGATAAAGACTATATAGGAATGTCAAAAGATACAAGCATTGCATATGATTTAGGTATATTAAAACCAGGTGAGAAGAAAAAAATTGATATTTGTATGTTAATTACTGAAAATATGAATATATCAAAAATCGAAGATGAAATAGATAGAATTACAAAACTAGATTTAAACAAAGAATATTCTAATTTAAAAACATATTGGCGAAAATATGTAAAGACCCATAATGGCTTAAATATCAAAGAACCTAAAAATAGCTATGAAGAAAAGATTTATGAAATATATAAACGTAGTATTTTATTATTTCCATTACTTACAAATCCAGAGACAGGTGGTGTAATAGCATCACCGGAAATAGATGAAGAAAGAACACAATGTGGAAGATATGCTTATTGTTGGCCACGTGATGCAGTATTTATTACAAAAGCTATGGATATTTTAAAGATGAATAAGGAAACAGAAAAGTTTTATAAAAACTTTTGTAAAAAAACGCAAAGCAAAAATGGAATGTGGGAGCAACGTTTTTATACAGATGGAAAATTAGCACCTTCATGGGGGTATCAAATAGATGAAACAGCAAGTGTTGTTTATGGTGTATATGAACATTTTTTGGCAACTAATAATGATAAGTTTTTAAAAGATACATTACCAATGTGTGAAAAAGCAGTAGACTTTTTGAAGAAGTATGTAAAAGACTGGTTAAATATTGATGGAAAAGATAAAATAGATGTAGTACAAGAAGAGATTGAAAAATCTATGGGAAGTAAAGGTCATAAATATCATGTAAGTTATGATTTATGGGAAATGTGCGAAGGAATACATTTATATTCATTAGCTAGTATTTATTCTGCTTTTGAAACTATGTTAAAGATTTATAGAAAAATATCAAGTTTTGAAAATAATAGATTAAAAGAAGAAAAAGTTCAAAAAAATGAAAAAGAGATTGAAAAAATATTAGCCGAGCTAAAAAAATATATTAATAGTAATTTATATGATGAAGATAAAAAATCGTATGTTAGAAATGTCGAAGACAAAAAAATGGATATAAGTATTTTAGGAGCTGTTACTCCATTTAATGTCTTTAAACCAAAGGAAAAGAAAATTCAAAACACAGTTGAAAGAATTAATTTATCTTTAAGAACATATACAGGTGGATATCGAAGATTTGAACAGGATAATTATAGAAATGGAAACCCATGGCCTATTGCAAATTTATGGATGACATTGTATTATTTAGAAACAGGAGAAAAGAAGAAAGCAAAAGAAACATTTGATTTTGTTATAAAAACTTGTGGTAAACATTATTTTTTAGGGGAACAAGTGGATAATAACACATTAGAACCTAATTGGGTTATTGGTCTTGGTTGGTCTCATGCTATGTTTATTATTGTTTTGGAAAAATTGATGAAATAAAAAATAATTTATTAGAATTTGTGTTGAAAAATAATTATAATATTAATTACGATATTATATATAACTATAAAACGTTAGAGGCATTATAAAATAAATATAAAAAATGTAAAAAAAGTAAGAATAGCCTTGCAAACAAAAAAAAATTGATATAGAATGGTATTACCAATAAAAATTGGTTAATAATATAAATAGAAGATAAGCAAAAGCTTAATCTAGAAGGAGGAATTTTAAATGTCAGTAAAATTAGGAATTAATGGATTTGGAAGAATAGGAAATTTATCATTCCAAGCAGCATTAGCAAGAAAAGGAGTAGAAGTTTTAGCAATAAATGACCCATTTATAACAGCAGATTATATGGCATATATGATGAAATATGATACAGTTCATGGAAGATTTAATGGAGAAGTTTATGAAAAAGATGGAAACTTAGTAGTTAATGGAAAAGAAATAAAAGTATATAACGAAATGGATCCACATAATATTCCATGGGGAAAAGATGGAGTAGAATATGTATTAGAATGTTCAGGAGTGTTTAAAACATTAGATAAAGCACAAGCTCATATTGATGCAGGAGCAAAACAAGTAGTAATTAGTGCTCCATCAAATGATGCGCCAATGTTTGTAATGGGAGTAAACCATGAAGAATACAAACCAGAAATGAATATAGTATCAAATGCATCATGTACAACAAACTGTTTAGCACCACTTGCAAAAGTAATTAATGATAATTTTGGAATTAAAGAAGGATTAATGACAACAGTTCATAGTACAACAGCAACACAAAAAACTGTTGATAGTGCATCTAAAAAAGACTGGAGAGGTGGAAGAGCAGCAGCAGCAAATATTATTCCATCATCAACAGGAGCTGCAAAAGCAGTTGGAAAAGTAATACCACAATTAAATGGAAAATTAACAGGAATGTCATTCAGAGTTCCAACAGTTGATGTATCAGTAGTTGATCTAACAGTAAACTTAGAAAAATCAGCAACATATGAAGAAATATGTCAAGCAGTTAAAAAGGCATCAGAAAATGAAATGAAAGGAATATTAGAATATACAGATGAACCAGTAGTATCATCAGATTTTATACATGATAGTCATACATCAATATTTGATGCAACAGCAGGAATAATGTTAACAGATAAATTTGTTAAATTAGTAGCATGGTATGACAACGAATGGGGATATTCAAATAAATTAGTAGATTTAGTATGTTATATATCAAGCAAAAAATAGATAATTTTGCAATTATATAAAAAATAGGAAATAGAAGAGTGCTCAAATAAAAGAGCACTTTTCTTATATTTGAGTGTCATGGAGCAATTTTAGTAAAAATATATATTAAAAAAGAAAAGTTTAAATAAGAATTTAAGTAGATATTAATAGTCAAATTTTTGAATACAAAATATGAAGTTTGCAAGTTAATATTTATTTTGACATGTAGTAGATATTTTAGTTAATAAATATTACATTTTTTCTTAATAATTAATATTTAAATTTATTATTTAGATATAATCTCATAATCAAAGGTTTACAATGAAGCAAGAATAAAAAAGTTATTAAAGTCAATAATATAAAAAGGAAATCAGTATAAAAGTGACGGATTGGTATAAGCAATTAATAAAAACAAAAAATAGTGTAATTGAGTTAGTAAGAATAGTAGAAAGGAAAGTCAAGATTGATAATATAGAAAGCGAAGTTAAGGATAATAAGATTAAGGTATTTGATAAATTGAATAATTTTAAAAAAGAATATTTGATAAGCATTAAATGATGAAATTTGAACAAAAATATCAACATATATTTAATAAAATTTAATGGAAAAGAAGAGGGAAAAATGAACCTAGTTAATAAAGTGAATATTAAAAAAATACTTGAAATGTATTGGGTTTTGATATAAAATAGAAATGTATAAATTTATGTTATTTTAAGGAGGAAGTTAGAATGGATAAAAAAACAGTTAGAGATATTGATTTAAAAGGAAAGAAAGTATTTGTAAGATGTGATTTTAATGTACCAATGGACGAAAATCAAAATATTACAGATAATAATAGAATAGTTGCAGCATTACCTACAATAAAATATTTATTAGAAAATAATTGCAAGATAGTATTAGCATCACATTTAGGTAGACCAAAGGGAGAATTTAAAAAAGAATTTTCTTTAGAACCAGTTGCAAAGGAATTATCTAAGTTATTAGGTGTAGATGTTATAATGGCAAAAGATGTAATAGGAGAAGATGCAAAGAAAAAAGCAAGTGAATTAAAAGAAGGAGAAATTTTATTACTTGAAAATGTAAGATTTCATAAAGAAGAAACTGAAAATGATCCTGAATTTTCAAAAGAATTAGCATCGATGGCAGAAATATTTGTAAATGATGCATTTGGAACAGCACATAGAGCACATAGTTCTACAACAGGAATAGCTAGCTATTTACCAGCTGTATCAGGATTTTTAATTGAAAAAGAGTTAAAATTTTTAGGAAATGCAGTAAATAATCCAGAAAGACCATTTGTAGCAATACTTGGAGGAGCAAAGGTTTCTGACAAAATTGGAGTTATAGATAGTTTGATTGAAAAAGTAGATACATTAATAATAGGTGGAGGAATGGCATATACATTTTTCAAAGCAATGGGATATGAAGTAGGAAATTCAATTTGTGAAATGGATAAATTAGAATTAGCTAAAGATTTAATGAAAAAGGCAAAAGAAAAAGGTGTTAAATTAATGCTTCCAGTAGATACAAAAATAGGTAAAGAATTTAAAGCAGATACAGAAAGCAAAGTTGTGAAATACAATGAAATTCCAGAAGGTTGGGAAGGATTTGATATAGGAGAAGAAAGTATAAAAGAATTCAAAGAAGAATTAGAAAATGCTAAAACAGTAATATGGAATGGACCATTAGGATTATTTGAATTTGAACAATTTGCAAAAGGAACTAATGAAATAGCAGAAAAATTAGCAAATATAGATGCAACAACAATAATTGGTGGTGGAGATTCAGCAGCAGCAGTTAAAAAAGCTGGATTGCAAGATAAAATAACTCATGTATCAACAGGAGGAGGAGCATCATTAGAATTTTTGGAAGGTAAGAAATTACCAGGAATAGAAGCATTAATGGATAAATAATATAGGTGTTTTGAAATAGTTAGAGAAATATTGAAAAAGGAGAGTTAAAATATGAGAAAAAAAGTAATAGCTGGAAACTGGAAAATGAATATGCTTCCAAATGAAGCAATTAGTATGATTGAAGAATTATCAACATTAGTTAAAGATACTGGAAATGAGGTTGTGTTATGTGTTCCATATACAGATTTATTTTATTCATTATTAACAGCACAAGGAACAAATATTAAAATCGGAGCACAAAATATGCATTATGAAGAAAAAGGTGCATATACTGGAGAAGTATCTGGAAGTATGCTTAAGTCAATAGGAGTAGAATATGTAATAATAGGACATTCAGAAAGAAGAGAGTATTTTAATGAAACAGATAGAACTGTTAATAAAAAAATAAAATCAGCATTTGCAAATAGATTAAAACCAATAGTATGTGTTGGAGAAACATTAGAACAAAAAGAACAAGGAAAAACTTATGATGTTATAACAAGACAAATAGAACTTGCTTTAGAAGGACTAACAAACGAACAAATTGAAAATATAATTATTGCATATGAGCCAATATGGGCAATTGGAACAGGAAAGACAGCTACAAGCGAAGATGCAAATAATTCAATAAAAGCGATTCGTGACAAAATTTGTCAAATCTATGGACAAAATGTTGCAAATGGAGTTATAATATTGTATGGCGGAAGTGTGAAGTCTACTAATTGTAAAGAAATCTTTAATATGTCAGATATAGATGGTGGATTAATAGGTGGAGCAAGTTTAAAAGCCGATGAATTTGCTAAAATAGTAAATTATGATAAATAAATAAGAGGGATGGTACGAGATGAAAAATAAAGTAACAATGCTTATGATATTAGATGGTTTTGGAGATAATAAAAATAAAGATGGAAATGCGATAAAATTAGCTAAAACACCTAATATTGATAAACTAATGAAAAAATATCCTAGTACAGATATTTATACAAGTGGATTACATGTTGGATTACCAGAAGGACAAATGGGAAATTCAGAAGTAGGACACACAAATATAGGTGCTGGAAGAATAGTATATCAAGAATTAACAAGAATAACAAAATCAATAGAAGATGGAGATTTTTTTGCTAATCCAGAATTTATAGCGGCAATAGATAATTGTAAGAAAAATCATTCCAAACTTCATATAATGGGACTTTTATCAGATGGAGGAGTTCATAGCCATAATAGACATTTATATGGATTATTAGAAATGGCAAAAAGAAGAGATTTTGAAGATGTATATGTACATTGTTTTTTAGATGGTAGAGATACACCACCAGCATCAGGTGAAAATTATTTAATGCAATTAGAAAATAAAATGAAAGAAAAAGGAATAGGAAAAATAGCAACAATAGCAGGAAGATTTTATGCAATGGATAGAGATAAAAGATGGCAAAGAATAGAAAAAAGCTATAATGCAATGGTAAAAGGTGAAGGAATAAAGGAAACTTCTGTAATAAAAGCAATAGAAGATTCATATCAAAAAGAAGTTTTTGATGAATTTGTGGAACCAACAGTTATATGTAATGATGGAGAGCCAGTTGCTAAAATAGAAGATGGTGATTCAGTAATATTTTTCAATTTTAGACCAGATAGAGCAAGAGAAATAACAAGAACACTTGTAGATAAAGATTTTAATGAATTTGAAACTAAAAAATTAAATTTGCATTTTGTTTGCTTTACAAATTATGATGAAACAATGCCAAATGTTAGAGTTGCATTTAATAAAGAAACATTAAAAAATACATTTGGAGAGGTTGTAAGTAATAATAATCTTACACAATTAAGAATAGCTGAAACAGAAAAATATGCTCACGTTACATTTTTCTTCAATGGTGGAGAAGAAAAACAATATAAAGGTGAAGATAGAATATTAGTACAATCACCAAAAGTTGAAACTTATGATATGAAACCAGAAATGAGTGCAAATGAAGTAACTGAAAAAGTAGTTGAGGCATTAGAAAATGATAAATATGATGTTGTGATTTTAAATTTTGCAAATACTGATATGGTAGGGCATACAGGAAGTTTAGAAGCTGCAATTAAAGCAGTTGAAACAGTTGACAAATGTGTAGGAAAAATTGTTAATGTAATAGAAAAGAAAAAAGGTAATTTAATAATAACAGCAGATCATGGAAATGCAGAACAGATGATAGATTATAAAACAGGAGAACCACATACAGCACATACAACTAATCCTGTACCTATTATTTTGGTGACAGATAATAAAGAGATTAAACTAAAAGAAAATGGTAAACTAGCTGATTTAGCACCAACAATGTTAGAGTTAATGGGAATAGAAAAACCAAAAGAAATGACAGGAGAAAGTTTGATAGAAAAATAAAAGAGGTAAATATGGTAAAACATACTAAAAAAATATCTGAAATATATGAAGAGATTCAAAAGAAATTATTTTATATGATACCAGAAAAATGGGAAAGTCTTTATTTATATGCATCTGTAATAGAAGAAAAAAATAGGGAAAAAGGCGAGTTATATTTTTATTATGAGCCTAAAGGAATATTTAGAAAAAAAATCGTAAATGTATATGAAATTCCATCAAAATTCAATGTAAATGAACAAGAATATTTAAAATTAGTTCAAGAACTTTATGATGAAATTAAAGAACTTAGAAATGAATTTAAGAAATATGAGTTAAAAGAAACTTGGAGCAGTGTAACAATAGTAATTCGTAATTTTAAATTTATGGTGGAGTATCATTATGAGGATTTATTAAATAGTCCATTTTCAAGTTATGAAAGACATGTGATATGGAGATGTAAATATCTAGATATAGGGATAGAACAGCTAAATAGAAAAGAAAAACAAATATTAAAAAAATATGGTTCTGGACCTAAAATATTGGAAAAAATAGAAAAATATGAAGCTGGTATTTATATAAATGGAATACAAAATATCGTAGATTATGATACTAAAAAAGAAGAAAAAAATATTGAAAAAAGTGAAACAAATGTAGAAGCTGATTATCAAGAAATAAAAAAGAAAAATATTAATCAGATTTTATCACCTATTCAAAATGATAAAAGTAAAAGTAATTAAACTTAGGGAGCAATTCCTAGTATATATATAAATAATATAACTTATTCCAGAAGGAAAATAGAAAGGAGCAAAAAAAGATGATTTATTCAAAAGAATTAGAAGGAATGTGTAAAGTAGCAAAGGGAGTAGACCATGGACCAGCACCAATTCCAGAAGAAGGGAAATGGGTAAAAGCAAAAGATGTTAAAGATATATCAGGATTAACACATGGTATTGGATGGTGTGCACCACAACAAGGAGCATGTAAATTAACATTAAATGTAAAAGAAGGTATTATTCAAGAAGCATTAATTGAAACAATAGGATGTTCTGGAATGACACATTCAGCAGCAATGGCAAGTGAAATATTAGTTGGAAAAACAATATTAGAAGCATTAAATACAGATTTAGTTTGTGATGCTATAAATACTGCTATGAGAGAGTTATTCTTACAAATAGTATATGGTAGAACACAAACAGCATTTTCAGAAGGAGGACTTCCAGTAGGTGCAGGACTAGAGGATTTAGGAAAAGGACATACAAGTCAAGTTGGAACTATTTATTCTAGTAAATTAAAAGGACCTAGATATTTGAATTTAACAGAAGGATATATTGTTGAATTAGGTTTAGACAAAGATGACCAAATTATTGGATATAAATATGTACATATTGGAAAAATGATGGAAAACATCAAAAAAGGAATTGACCCAATGGAAGCAATAGAAAAAGCTTCTGGTACATATGGAAGATTTGATGAAGCAGTTAAGAAAATAGACCCAAGACAAGAATAAAATATAATATAAATTCATAAAAATTAAGGAGGAAAATTAAATGGCAGTAACATTTGAAAGTTATGAAAGAAGAATTGATCAAATAAGACCAGTAATGGAAAAATACGGAATTAAAGATTTTGAAGATGCATTAAAAATATGTACAGATAAAGGATTTAATCCATATGAAATAGTAAAAGGAGTTCAACCAATTTGTTTTGAAAATGCATGTTGGGCATATACATTAGGTGCAGCAATAGCAATTAAAAAAGGATGTAAAAAAGCAGCAGATGCAGCTAAAGCAATTGGGGAAGGGTTACAAGCTTTTTGTATTCCAGGTTCTGTTGCAGATGATAGAAAAGTTGGATTAGGACATGGAAATTTAGCATCAATGCTATTATCAGAAGATACAAAATGTTTTGCATTCTTAGCAGGACATGAAAGTTTTGCGGCAGCTGAAGGTGCAATTGGTATTGCAAAATCAGCAAATAAAGTAAGAAAAGAGCCATTAAGAGTAATCTTAGATGGATTAGGAAAAGATGCAGCACAAGTAATATCTAGAATTAATGGATTTACATATGTTAAAACAGAATTTGATTTCTTTACAGGAAAAGTAAAAGTTGTTGAAGAAATACCATATTCAGATGGGGAAAGAGCTGCAGTTAGATGTTATGGTGCAAATGATGTTAGAGAAGGTGTTGCAATTATGTGGCTTGAAGATGTTGATGTTTCTATTACAGGAAATTCAACAAACCCAACAAGATTCCAACATCCAGTAGCAGGTACATACAAAAAAGAAAGATTAGCAGAAGGTAAAAAATATTTCTCAGTAGCATCAGGTGGAGGAACAGGAAGAACACTTCATCCAGATAATATGGCAGCAGGACCTGCTTCATATGGTATGACAGATACAATGGGAAGAATGCATTCAGATGCACAATTTGCAGGAAGTTCATCAGTTCCAGCACATGTTGAAATGATGGGATTAATCGGAATGGGAAATAACCCAATGGTTGGTGCATCAGTAGCAGTTGCAGTTGCAGTTGAAGAAGCTATGAAATAAATATATAAGTTTAAAATTGCCATTTAAGTGGCAATTTTTTAAATATAAATACCGAACAAAAATTTGATATTTTTAATAAAAAGTATTGACAAAAGAAAAAATAAAGTATAAAATAAAGATAACAAAAAACGAACAAGAATTCGCAAAACAAACATTTTATAAGGAGTGGTAAATATGAATATAGTAAAAAAGAATGTAATAATAAAAAACATTGAAATAACAGCAATTGAGAGACATCCAGTTCCAATTTTAGGAGTAGATTACAAAGTGAAAATTGTATATAAAAATGTTAAAATTGCTCAAGTAGATGTTGAAAATACTACTATTAAAATATCACTTCCAAATAAATATAAAAAATGTGATAATAGAGAGATTTTAAATTTAGCTATTGAAAAATTATATGAACAAATTGCAATAGTAGAAATAGAAAATGCAATGGAAAAAATGAGAGTAATGTTGAAAATGGCACCTGAGGACTATAAAATTAAAAAAATGAAAAATTGTTTTGGAAAATGTGAAAACAGGAAAATAACAATTAATCCAGAAGTGGTTAAATATAGTAGAAGATTTATTGAATATGTTGTATTGCATGAATATTGCCATTTGAAATATAAAAATCATTGCAAAAGTTTTTATGAGATGATTGAAAAATATGAGCCAGAATATGAAAGATATGAAGAAATAAAAAAAATATGAGCTGTGTATAAAAAATACTGGAAGAATTGATATATAACTAGAATAAACATATGCGGTCCGCCACTTTTAATCCATAACTTTATGATGTGAGAAAGAATGTGGGACATATGGTAAGGTTTATTCAATATAATGTACTTATTATTATTTGGTTTAGTTACCCGAGACTATTGTTGTATTTTAATTAATTATAATTTAAAGTAAATAGATAAATGAAAAACACATCTGAAACTTGATGTTTAGGTGTGTTTTTTATATACATATAGGTAGACCAATTTTGTGGCTTCTTCATGTCCTATTTTTTGTATAAATATATTTTTCAAAAATGTCAAATAAAAATTAGTTTAATTCTATATAATTTTGGAGCGGGTAGTGGGAATCGAACCCACGCTATCAGGTCGGAAGCATGACATTCTACCACTAAATTATACCCGCATCACAAATATATTATATAATGTAATTGCAAATAAATCAATAATTATTTTGAATTTAAAAGGAAAAATTATCTAAAATGAATTCTTTGTTATTTAAATAATCTAAAATTCCACTTTTTGATTTGAAGTTGAATTTTAATTTATAGCTGCATAAACATTGCATTTTTTTATTGAATTTTTTATTTATTTCGTTTTTGCCATATTTTCCATCACCAATAATAGGTAAATTGATATGTGCTAAATGGGCGCGGATTTGATGCGTTTTACCGGTTTCTATTTGAACATCTAAAATGCAAGAATTATCGTTTTTTTCTTTTAGTACTTTATAACTTGTAATTATTTTTTGATAACCTTTTAATGGAGTATCAGAAATATATACTTTAGATTTTTTTGAATCCTTGAAAAGATAAGCTATCATTTTTTTCTTTTTTTCTTTAGGAATGTTATAAACCCAGGCATAGTAGTATTTATCAATTTCATGATGTTTAAATTTATCAAGTAAAATAGATAAAGATTCTTTGTTTTTGGCAAATAAAACTAATCCTTTAGTATTTCTATCTAATCTATGGCATGGCATAGGTAAAAAAGATGAATTTATATATTTTTTATGAATAATAGAAGTTAGGGAATTAATGCCAGTAACTTCTATTCCTTGAGGTTTATTTAAAACTAGGATATTTTGATCTTCATATATTGTTTTAATTTCTGTATTATTTTTTTTATTTAGTAAGTCATCTGAAATATATAATTCAATAATATCATTTTCATATATTACAATATTTTTATTTGTTCTTTTGCCATTAACTTTAATATCTTTTTTGCGCAAAGTGTTCATAAAAAGTGAATATGATAGTCCATTTACATTATCTTCTAGGAATATATTTAATTTTTTTTCATTATATTTTTTATTAACTATTAACTTTTTCATAAATATATTATACGAAAAAAATATTAAAAAATCAAATAAAATTAAAATAAATATGAAATGAAAATTAAATTATTGATTTTTTAGGCGAGATAAGGTATAATTTAGGAGTAAATTAGGGAAGGAATGATAAAAAATGAAAGCAATAGAAATAAGAAATAAATATTTAAACTTTTTTGAAAAACATGGTCATAAGGTTGTGCCATCTGCACCATTAATACCAGAAAATGATCCATCTGTTTTATTTACAACAGCTGGAATGCAACCACTTGTACCATATTTATTAGGAGAAAAACATCCACAAGGGACAAGAATAACAGATTATCAAAAATGTTTAAGAACAGTAGATATTGACGAAGTAGGAGATAATAGGCATTTAACATATTTTGAAATGTTAGGAAATTGGTCTTTAGGAGATTATTTTAAAGATGAATCTATAAAAATGAGTTTTGAATTTTTAACAAAAGAATTAGGAATACCAGTGGAAAAACTATATGTAACATGTTTTAAAGGTGATGAAGATTGTGCTAGAGATGAAGAATCAGCTAAAATTTGGAAAGAAGCGGGATTACCAGAAAATCATATATATTATTATGGAAAAGAAGATAACTGGTGGATAGCAGGAGAAGAAGGACCATGTGGGCCAGATACAGAGATGTTTTATGATACAGGAAAGCCAGCTTGCTCTGAAAATTGTCAACCATCATGTGATTGTGGTAAATATGTTGAAATATGGAATAATGTTTTTATGGAATTTTATAAACAAAAAGATGGAACATATACAAAATTAAAACAAAGAAACGTTGATACTGGTTTAGGATTAGAAAGAATGGCAATGTTGCTACAAGGTAAGAAAACACCATATGATACAGAATTATTTGTACCAATTATGAATAAATTAGAAGAATTAGAAAAAATAGATGATATTCAAAGTAGAAGAGTAATTGCTGAACACTTACGTTCAAGTATGATGATAATTTCAGATGGGGGAAGACCAAGTAATATAGATAGAGGATATATTTTAAGAAGATTAATTCGTAGAATGATTAGACATATGAATAAATTAGAAATTGATTTAGGTGAAATATCAACTTTAATAGATATAAATGTAGAAAATTTAAAAGAAATGTATCCAGATTTAGAAAAAAATAAAGAAACAATTAAGCATGTTATAATTGAAGAAAAGGACAAATTTGTGAAAACACTAGTAAAAGGTGAAAGAGAATTTGATAAAGAAATGAAAAAAGCAAAAGAACAAGGAAAAACTGAGATAGATGGAAAAGTAGTATTTAAGTTATATGATACATACGGATTTCCACCAGAAGTAACTTCTGAACTTGCTAATGAAAATGAAATGAAAATTGATTTAAAAGGATTTGAAAAATTATTTAAAGAACACCAAGAAAAATCAAGAATGGGAGCAATCCAAAAATTTAAAGGTGGTTTAGCTGATCAAAATGAAAAAACAATAGCATATCATACAGCAACTCATTTATTACATAAAGCTTTAAAAATAGTATTAGGAGAACATGTAAAACAAAGTGGTTCAAATATTACAGAAGAAAGATTAAGATTTGACTTTACTCATCCACAAAAAGTAACAAAGGAAGAACTTCAAAAAGTAGAAGATTTGGTAAATGAGCAAATAAATAAAGATTTAAAAGTTAAATGTGAAGAAATGTCATATGAAGATGCTAAAAATTCAGGAGCAATAGGATTATTTACTGATAAATATGGAGATAAAGTTAAAGTGTATACAATAGGAGACTTTAGTAAAGAAATTTGTGGAGGACCTCATGTGACACATACAGGTGATATGGGAAGATTTAAAATTAAAAAAGAAGAATCAAGTTCATCAGGTGTTCGTAGAATAAAAGCAGTTTTGATAAAAGAATAGAAATTTAGAAAAGAGGAAAAATTATGAAAGATTGTATTTTTTGTAAAATTGTAAAAGGTGAGATTCCATCGAAAAAAGTATATGAGGATGAAGAAATATTAGCTTTTGAAGATATAAATCCAGTAACACCAGTTCATATATTAGTTATTCCTAAAAAGCATATATGTTCAATAAATGAATTAGAGGCAGAAGATGAAAGAATTATTGGAAAAATATTTAGTGTAATTAAAAATATAGCTAAAGAACAAGGAATAAGTGAAGATGGATATAGGGTAGTTTCAAATTGTGGTGAAAATGGAGGACAAGAGGTTAAACATTTGCATTTCCATATATTAGGTGGTAAGAAATTAGGTACAAAAGTTGCATAGATTTTATTGAAAACTCTATGTTTGTGTGGTATAATAAATATAGAGTTTTTTGATTATGGAGGTAATAAAAATGTTTGAAAGTAGATATAGTAAAATTTTAACTGTAATTTTAGTTATAATTATTGTTGCAATATTAGGCTTAATTGGATACTTAGGATATGATCAATATAAAAAACATCAAATTTCGAAAGAAGCATCTGACTTTGTGGATAATTATCAAGGAGATTCAGTAGAATCTGAAGATGGTGGAGAAGGAAATAAATTTGATGGGAATGTTAATAATAAATTAAATGAAATAACAGATACTCCAACATCAAATAATAGTACAGGAAAAGGAAATAAAGGAAAATTTAAAAACTTTACGACAGTAGGTACAATGGAAATACCATCAATTAATTTTAATTATCCAATAATAGAAGAAGCTAGCGCGCCAGCAATAGAAGTTGCAGTGGCTGTGTTATATCCTAATGGTGATAATATAAATCAACCAGGAAATACTGTTGTAATAGGACATAATTATAGAAATGGGGCATTATTTTCAAATTTAAAGAGAGTAAAAGTTGGAGCAAAAGTTCATGTAAAAGATTTTAGAGGAACAAAATTAACATATACTATATATAATAAATTTGAAACAAGTGCACAAGATACATCTTTTTATCAAAGAGAGACAAATGGAAAGGCAGAATTAACATTATCAACTTGTACTGATGCAAGCAATAATAGAAGACTAATAGTTTTAGCAAAACAAGACTAAAATAATATAATTTTTAAATAAAGGGAAATTTTAAAAATCCCTTTATTTTTTTTTGAATATTGTATATAATATGAAAAGAAATATAAAGGAAGGTGCGAAATGAATAAGAAACAAGCAAAAGAAAGAATAGTAGAATTACGAAAAAAAACTGAATATTATGCAAATAAATATTATGATGAAGATAAGCCTGAAATATCAGATTTTGAATATGATATGATGATGGTGGAATTAAGAAATTTGGAAAAAGAATATCCGGAATTTGTATCTGAAGAATCTTTAACACAAAAAGTTGGAGGACATGTAAAAGAGGGATTTAAAAAAGTTACTCATGATGTTCCACTACAAAGTTTGCAAGATGTTTTTAGTTTAGAAGAGGTAGAAGAATTTGATATAAAGATGCAAGAAAAAGCAAAGGAAAATGGTATAGAAAAAGTTTCTTATGTTGTAGAAACTAAAATAGATGGTTTATCTGCTGCTTTGGAATATAAAGAAGGAAAATTTATAAGAGGTGCTACTAGAGGAAATGGACTTGTAGGAGAAGATGTAACTGAAAATTTAATGACTGTTAGTAGTATACCTAAGAAAATAAATGATAAAATCGATATAACTGTACGTGGAGAGGTATTTATTGCAAAAAAAGAATTTGAGGAAATGAATGAAAAAAGGCAACAAAATGATGAAGAACTTTTTGCAAATGCTAGAAATGCAGCAGCAGGTTCATTAAGACAGTTAGATAGTAAAGTTACCTCTAAAAGACCATTAGATATATATATTTTTAATGTTCAAAAAATTGATGGTAAAGAATTTAATTCACATTATGAAGAATTAGAATATTTGTCTAATTTAGGATTTAATGTTAATCCTATTAGAATTCCTTGTTCAAATATTAAAGAGGTAAAAGAAGCAATTAAAAAAATTGCTGAAATGAGAGAAAAATTAAGTTTTGGAATTGATGGAGCAGTAATAAAGATAGATAATTTAAAATTTAGAGAGATTTTAGGATCTACTGTAAAAGTGCCAAGATGGGCTATTGCGTATAAATATCCACCAGAGCAAAGAACAACTATTTTAAAAGATATTGTTTGCCAAGTAGGGAGAACAGGTGCTATAACCCCTATGGCTATATTAGAACCAGTAGTTGTTGCAGGTTCAACAATTTCTAAGACAACACTTCATAATGAGGATTTCATAAAAGCGAAGGATTTAAGAATTGGAGATACAGTTGTTATTCAAAAAGCTGGAGATGTTATACCAGAAATAGTTAAGGTTATAAAAGAAAAAAGAACTGGTAGTGAAAAAGAGTTTGAAATGCCTACTAAATGTCCGGTTTGTGGAGCTGAAGCTATAAGAGAAGAAGGAGAAGCTGCTATTTATTGTACAGGTATTGAATGCCCTGCTAAGTTGCTTAGAAATATTATTCATTTTGTGTCAAGAGAAGCTATGAATATTGATGGATTAGGAGAAAGTATAGTAGAACAATTATTGGATAGAAAGTTAATTAGTAATATTGCTGATATTTATACTTTAACATTTGAAGATATTTCATCTTTAAAAAAGAATGGTAAAAAGTTTGCTCAAAATTTAATTAGTAGTATTAGAATAAGTAAGCAAAATGATTTATATAGACTAATTACAGCTTTAGGAATTAGACATGTTGGAGGAAAGGCTTCAAAAGTACTTGCTAAGAAGTATAAAAGTATGGATAATCTAATGAATGCTACTTTTGAAGAATTACAAGAAATTAATGATATAGGTGTTATAATGGCAAATAGTATTGTTGACTTTTTTAATGAAGAACAAACAAAGGATTTAATTCAAAAATTAAAAGATGCTGGTGTTAATATGAATGCGCAGAAAGATGAGAACAGTTATGATGATAGGTTTGAAGGTAAGATATTTGTTTTAACTGGTAGTTTGGAAGAGTTTACAAGAAAAGAAGCTGGAGATTTAATTGAAAAGTTTGGTGGAAAGACTACAAATTCTGTTTCTAAAAAAACTGATTATGTTTTAGCAGGTAAAGAAGCGGGAAGTAAATTGGAAAAAGCTGAAAGTTTAGGTATAACAGTTATATCTGAGCAAGAATTTAAAGAAATGATTAAAAAATAGGAGAAAAATATGGAAGAAAAATATACATTTGAAATGATGTGGGAAGATTTGAATAATGGATATCAAATATATTTTACGTATGTTAGAAATAGGTATTTGTTATTTAAAACAGCACAAAATTGCTATACACAAAAATTATTATCTGATTCTCATAAAAATCCACAGCCTAAAATGTCAATGATTACATTAAAAAGAGTTAAAGAAATGTTTCCTTTTATGGAGAATATTGAATTTAAAGTAATAAATGATTGAATTTTATGTAAATATATGATATAATTAAGGTGTAGCAATTAACAAACAGTACAAAGACCTCAAAATAAAATTAAATTGAGGAAGAAAGGAAAAAAATGGATAAAGTATGTGAATTATGTGGTGGAAAGTGCAGAAGAAAGGACAATTTAGAACAACAACGAGAAGTAAGAAAAATGATTAAAGATAATGGATTATTAAATTATGGAACACCAAATACTTGCGTTAAGCCTGAAAATGGATCATCAAAATGTCCATTTGACTGATAATTAATCTTACAGGGTGTAATGTAACACCCTGTTTTCAGTAGTTATTAGGAAAAGGTGAAAGGGGAATAATAATGACTAAAATTTGTTATTATTGTCGTACTTCAATAACAGATGATCAAGGAAATGTTGATATCAGAAAATACGATAATTTAAAAGATAAGTTAGATGATCATTTTCAAGCTAGAGGGGAAACTATGGGAGAATGTAATCCTCCGTGTGCTCGTGATAAGATATGTCCATTTAAGCAGAGAATATAATATGTTCTCTGTTTTTTTTGTAAATACTTGATTTATATATGTGATTTTGTTAAAATTGGTATTGAAAATAAAAAAAGGTGGTATAGAAATGGCAATAATTATAAATGGGAAAGATTTGGCTAAAAAAACAAAAGAAAACTTAAAAGTAGAAGTAGATGAATTAAAAGAAAAAGGAATAATTCCTAAATTAGCTGTTATTATGGTTGGAGATAATGCAGCATCTAAAATTTATGTGAGAAATAAAAGCAAGGCTTGTGATATGGTAGGAGTTCAGTATGAAGAGTTTTTATTAGGTGATAATATTGCACAGGAGGAATTAATTAAATTAATAGAAAAATTAAATGAAGATGATTCAATAAATGGAATTTTACTACAAAGCCCAATTCCAAGAAATTTAGATATAAATGAGGCTTTTAGAACAATTGATTATAGAAAAGATGTGGATGGTTTTCATCCAATAAATGTTGGAAAATTATCAATAGGTCAAGATACATTTGTTTCTTGTACTCCATATGGTGTAATGAGAATGTTTGAAGAATATAATATTGACTTGAGTGGAAAAAATGTTGTAATATTAGGTAGAAGTAATATTGTGGGAAAACCATTACTACAATGTTGCTTAAATAAAAATGCAACAGTTACTATATGCCATTCTAAAACAGTAAATATCAAAGAAATAACTAGAAAAGCAGATGTTTTAATATCAGCAATAGGAAAACCATGTTTTGTAACAGAGGATATGGTAAAAGATGATGTTGTTGTAATAGATGTAGGGATTAATAGATTAGAAACAGGAAAAGTTGTGGGGGATGTTGATTTTGAAAATGTTTCTAAAAAAGCAAGCTATATTACACCAGTTCCAGGGGGAGTTGGACCTATGACAATAGCAATGCTTATGAATAATCTAGTAAAGGCAACAAAAGAGCAAAAAAAATTAATATAGTATAAAAAGTAAAGGGACACTTTTTTAAGGTGTCTTTTTTCTTTTGGAAAGAGAGCAGTATGAAAAGTTTAGAAGAAAATAGATATTGGATTTGGTTAAGTTTGATACCAAATTTAGGAAGTATAAAAAAACAAAGATTGTTAGAAGGATTTGGTAGTCCGGAAAAAATATATATGGCTAATAGAAGTGAACTAACAAATACTAATATAGTAGGAGAAAAAGTAATAGATTGTATATTGGACAATAAAACAAGACAAAAAATAAAGTATCATTTGAAGTACTTAAAGGAAAATGAAATAAAGATTGTAAATTATATAGATGAAGAATATCCATCTTTACTAAGAGAAATTTATGATTATCCTATTAGTTTGTATGTTAAAGGAAATATAGATGTTTTAAACAAGAAAGGGATTGCAATAGTAGGGTGTAGAGATTTTAGCGAATATGGTGAAAATTGTGCGAAATATTTTGGGTACAATTTGGCTAGAAATGATATTTTAATAATAAGTGGATTAGCAAAAGGAATTGACAGTTTTTCACATATAGGAGCCTTAGGTGCGAATGGAAAGACAGTAGCTGTGTTAGGAAATGGTTTGGATAGTGTGTATCCAAAGGAAAATGTTGAACTTGCTAAAATGATAGTATCAAAAGGAGGAGCGATTATTTCAGAATATCCTTTAGGAACCAAACCTTTAAAAATGAATTTTCCTGCAAGAAATAGAATTGTAAGTGGAATGTCAAGAGGGGTATTAGTTGTTGAAGCAAAAGAAAAAAGTGGAACCTTAATAACAGTTGATTTTGCGTTAGAACAAGGAAGAGATATTTTTGTAATTCCAGGAAATATTAATTCTAAAAATTCGGTAGGAACAAATAGATTAATAAAAGAAGGGGCTAGATTAGTTACTTGTTATCAAGAATTATTAATATAAAAAAGAAAAGCATTTTATTTTTAATAAAATGCTTTAAAAAGTATTTAATAATGATTAGCAACATCCATTTCTATTACCACCGCAACAGCAACATATTAAAAGGATAAGGATTAATAAACTGCAGCAATCATCACCAAAACCGAAACAACCACAACCTCTATTTTCTGGCATAGTCTAGACCTCCTTTCAAATAAAAACATGTATTGTTTTTTCTTTTTTTCTTTTCCTTTGTATAGTATATAATATGGAAAAAAAATCATATTGACACAAATTTTTAAAAAAATTTAAAAAATTTTAAAAAAAGTATTGACAATATATCAAATATCTTGTATACTTAATCTCGTCGGAAGACATGGTCGCTTAGCTCAGCTGGGAGAGCATCTGCCTTACAAGCAGAGGGTCATAGGTTCGAGCCCTATAGCGACCACCATGTTTTACGGCCCGGTAGTTCAGTTGGTTAGAACGCTAGCCTGTCACGCTAGAGGTCGACGGTTCGAGCCCGTTCCGGGTCGCCATTTTTATATATGGCTTCATAGCTCAGTTGGTAGAGCAGGGGACTGAAAATCCCCGTGTCAGTGGTTCGATTCCACTTGAAGCCACCAATGAGATAAAGAGAGTTTTCTATTTTTTAGATACTCTCTTTTTTTAATAGATGTGAGAATATTTTTTGATGTTTTTATATTGACAAAATGTTTTGTTATTGATAATATATGAATATAAAATATGATTAGAAATGAGTGATAAAATGAATATATATCCAAGTGGTTATTTTCAAAAAGTTGAAGATATAACAATAGAATATCTTTTGAAAAATAAAATAAAGTTAATGATTTTAGATGTAGATAATACATTAATAGATTATTATGAGAATTTATCAGAAGATATAGTTAATTGGACTAAAAATTTAAAAGGACAAGGTGTGAAGTTATATATTTTATCTAATACAAATGATAGAAAAAAGGTTGAAAAAGTAGCAAATAAGTTAGAAATTCCGTATAAATATTTTGCAATGAAACCATTTAAAAAAGGATTTTTGAAAATACAAAAAGAAATGGATGTTTCTTCTAAAAATATAGCTGTTGTTGGAGATCAAATTTTTACTGATATTTTAGGTGGAAATAGATGTAATATGCATACTATATTAGTAGCACCAATAAACAAAAAAGATTATTGGTATACAGCTTGGAAGAGACCTATTGAAAATAAAATTAAAAACAAAATTGAAAAAAAAAATAATAACGAGATATATTATTAAATCAAAAGAAAAATGGAGGAAAAAATATGTATATAAAAGATATTCATATAGGAGTTTATGCAGTTGCGATAATAATGTCTATATTTATTGGACAATTTGTTGATTGGGCAAATAAAAGGATGCCTGAATATAAAAAGGTTATCTCAAAAGATATTTTTGTAGAATATAAAATGAATTTTAAACCGAATTATTTATTAATGTTTATAATTGCAGTTATAAATGTAATGCTAATATATGTAATAGGGATAAAATCAACTTTAGTAGGAAATTTGGATCTAATAAAATATTTAATAATAACTCCAATGTTGATATCAGCATTTGTGATAGATTATAAATATCAAATTATTCCTAATAGATTAAATTTAGTCTTGTTAGAAGTAGGAATTGTGTTTGCATTTTTATATGGATTATCAGATTTTGCAATAACATTAAATTATATATTTGGAATGTTAGTAGGGGGAGGAATATTTTTATTAATTACAGTAATAGGTGGCATGATTTATGGTAAAGAGGCAATGGGCTTTGGTGATGTTAAAATGATGGGAGCTCTTGGACTATTATTTGGATTATCAAATATATTAATAATAACATTAGTTTCATTTTTAATAGGAGCTGTTTTAAGTATAGTCTTATTAGTAGCCAAAATTAAGAAATCGGATGAATATATTCCATTTGGACCATTTATAGTACTTGGCACATTTTTAAGTATGTATGTACCATTTGAAGTAATAAAAAATGTATTAATGCAAATATTTACATTAGGGTTATATAATAAATAAAAGTAAAAGGAGCAAAAAATGAATTCAAAATTACAATGGTTAAGAAATAAAATGAATAGTCTTGATTTGCAAGGAATAATTATATCAAATCCAGTGAATATTAGATATTTAACAAATATTAATGCAGAAGGAACATTATTGATAACAAGAAAAGAAAACATATATATAACAGATGGAAGATATATTGAACATGTTCATAGTGTTTTAACTCTATTTGATGAAATTAATGTGTATGACATAAAAGATTTATCAAAAGATGATTATGAAAATTTTTTTATGTTTTGTGAAAATGTAGGGTTTGAAGAACATTATGTGACATATGCAAAATATAAAGAGTATATTAGAAAATATAAAATAAATAATTTAGTAGAAACAGAATATATTATTGAAAAACAGAGAATGATAAAAGATGAAGAGGAAATTCATAATATAAACAAAGCATGTAATATAACAGATGATTGTTTTAAATATATTTTAGGATATATTAAACCAGGAATGACAGAAAAGCAAATTGCTAAAGAAATTGATGAATATTACAATGAAAGAACAGATGGTTTAGCTTTTGAAACTATAGTGGCATCAGGAGAAAATACATCAAAACCACATGCTGTTCCAACAAATAGAAAAATTCAAGAACAAGATATTATAACAATTGATATGGGATGTAAAGTAAATGGATATTGTTCAGATATGACAAGAACGTTTTTTGTTGGAGATGTTATAGAAGAAGTAAAACCAATATATGATTTAGTACTTAAAAATCAATTACAAACTTTAGAGGATTATAAAGATGGAGCAAATACTAGAATAGTAAGCAAAATGGTTGAAAATGATTTTAGATTAAATGGATATGATTTTATACATAGTCTAGGTCATGGACTTGGATTAGAAATACATGAACCACCATATATAAGTTATAATAATGATACTTTATTAAAAGAAAACATGGTAGTAACAGACGAACCTGGAATATATATACCAGGAAAATTTGGTGTAAGGATAGAAGATACGGTACAAATTACAAAATTTGGATGTATAAAATTGACTAATTCTGAGAAAAATTATATTATAATCTAGTCGGAGTATTGATTTTTAAGCGATTTTGTAGTAAAATATTAAATATTAAATGAATTTTGAAAGGAGAAATAAAAAATGGCAGGAGTATATTCAGCAGGAGATTTTAGAAATGGAACAACATTTGAAATGGAAGGAAATGTATTTAGAGTAGTAGAATTCCAACATGTAAAACCAGGAAAGGGGTCAGCTTTTGTTAGAACAAAATTAAAAAATGTAATATCAGGAGCAACTTTAGAAAAAACATTTAATCCATCAGATAAATTCCCAGGTGCAGAAATAGATAAAAAAATTATGCAATATTTATATAATGATGGAGATTTATATTATTTTATGGATAATGAAACATATGATCAAATACCATTAAATAAAGAACAATTAGGAGATTGTTTAAAATATTTAAAAGAAAATATGGAAGTTACAATTCTTTCATTTAAAGGAAATGTGTTTGCGGTAGAACCACCAACATTTGTAGAATTAGAAGTTACATATACAGAACCAGGATTTGCAGGAAATACAACAACAACATCTGGAAAGCCAGCAACTTTAGAAACAGGATTAGAGTTACAAGTTCCAATGTTTGTTGATATAGGTGATGTATTAAAAATAGATACAAGAACATGTGAATATATGGAAAGAGTGTAAATTAGAAAGGTTGATAGTATGGGGATATTGAAAGACAATTATAACAGTTTCTTAAATGACATTGAAGAAAATATGAAAAATAAAGAAGATATTGAATATGTTAAAAAAAGAATGGAACAATTCTTGAATGTTGTATTAGAGAAAATGGATTGTATCATGAATTATAATGAAGATGAAGTTAAAAATTTACAACATGCTCAAGAAGAATTAGAAAAAAGAGTTGAAAAAATGAGCCAAATTATCGATAAGATAGAACAAGATATTTATGCTGATGAAGGTTTCGATTTTGAAATTATTTGTCCATATTGTGATTATGAATTTATAATCGATGAAGATGAAAATAAAAAAGAGGTAGAATGTCCAAATTGTAAGAATATTATTGATTTAGAATGGAATGGAGAATTAGATGATAATTATCAAGGATGTTCAGGAAGTTGTTCTATATGTGGTGGATGCGATATAGAAGATGATATTGAAGAAAATGAAGATGATATGTAGAATATATTTTAAAATAAAAAACTAACCAATATAAAAATAATTATATTGGTTAGTTTTTTTGGGTACGTAGTAATCTATAATAAATTTAAAAGTAAATTTTTATTATAGGTTTTGGCGTCAAGAACTTCTTCAACATCTTTTATATAGTTTTTAGGAATTTGCTTGCTAAAGAGTTTTTTTAGTTCTTTTCTTGCTGAAGGAGAAAAAGCATTTAAGGTAAAAGCATTTTTCGATAGAAGTAAGTAAAGATATTCATTGATAAAGTTTTTCTTAATATCATAGCTTTCTATAAAAAGTTGTGTAGAAATTACTTCTAGTTTAGAATTGCAAAGTTTTTCTAGAAAAGCTAGATTATCTTTTAACTCAGATATTTTTTGTTCGCAATTTTCTATTGATTTTTCCATAGCAAAGTATTGGTCTTGAACTTTTGTAGTTGAATCTTCTAAAGCTTTTTCTAACATAGTAGTATCAAAATTAAAGCTAGTTGATATAACAGCAAATTTTTTTGAAAAATTTAAAAATTCTTTAATGTTTGTAAGTTCTTTTACAATAGAAAGTTTTTCAGAATTTGAAACTTTAATTTTATGTTCGAGATCTATTCTTTCCCGAGTTTCTTGTAAAATTGAGTTTAAATTATTAAGTGCTAAGTCTTTTTGATGATTTGTTTCTACTGTTTTCATAATGTACCTCTCTTTTCATAATTTTGTTTTTACGTTACATAATATATTATATCAGGAAGATAATACTTTGTAAAGAGCTGGAAAAAATATTTGCAGCAACTTGAAAAAATTATGTAAATATGATATTCTATATGTAAATATTTAATAAAATAGAGAATCTTCAATGAACTAAATAGTGGAGGAGAAAAATATGGCTGAGAGATTATCTAATCAAGAATTTTTAAATTATTTGGAACAATTAAAAAATGATATTTTCAGGTATTCAAATTTGGAAAGTTTATCTTTGGATGATTTAAAAGAAAAAGAATTTTTAGGTAAAAGAATTATTTATATTTTTGATTTTCTTAAAACAGGTGAAATCCGGGTGATAGAAAATTTTACTGAAAAAGAAATAAATAGACTAGATAAAATAGTAAGTAGATTCCATGGAAACAGTAGGGTAGAAATTAATATTAGTATTGACGAGGAATTTGCATCGTTAAGATTTAGAAGATGAGTTAGAGCCATAAAGCATTTAACTCCCAACCAAGAAAGTTGGGAGTTATTTTACGTTTCTAAAAAAAATCCATAGGGTTTGCATATTTATTATTAATTCTAAAACCAATATGCAAATGAGGACCGGTAGTGGCACCGTTTGTAGGCTTGCCATTAGAATCTTTATACATATTTCCTGAAACGCCATATACATTTTTAGGACCAACAAAAGCTATAACTTCTCCTTGTTTCACTGAAGTTTCAACTGGCAACATAAATTTAGGGTCTATGTGACAATATGATATTTTGAAATTATCAAATGAAAGGGTAAGTGTGAAACCTCCAGCACCTAAAAAGTCAGAAAAAGTAATAGTTCCATCATGGACAGCAATTAATTTAGTGCCAGGAGGTGCTGGAATATCACAACCGTAGTGGAAACTAGAAGCACCAGCAGTTGGAGAGTTTCTTTTTCCAAACGGTGAACTTATTTTCATATAGCCTGGAATTGGCCAAACAAAACCATTTGGATTAGTGGTTATAATTTCGTTTTGGATATGATTAAAATTTGAATTAATATTTTGAAAAATTGGAATAAAAAATATTGATATAAAAATAATAAAAAGAATAAAGGTGAAGAAAAATTTTGTAATTAATTTTGACATAAAATCACCTCGCGTGTGTATAATTTAACATTTAAATTATGAAAAATCAAGTTTAAACATATAAAACTTATGAAAAAATTCTTAAAAATATAAAAAAAACTAGTAAATGCTTGATTTTTAGAAAAAAATTTGTTAAAATAGATAGCGTAAAAAACACATAAAGGTAGTTTGAAGGGAAGTGCTAGAAAATCTAGTCCGGTTCAAGTGTTAAACTTTATGGAAGTAAAAAACAAAAAGGGAGGAATTTAAAATGGCAGTAGTTGCAATGAAACAATTACTTGAAGCAGGTGTTCACTTTGGACATCAAACAAGAAGATGGGATCCTAAAATGGCTGAATATATATATCAAGCTAGAAATGGTATCCATATCATCGATTTACAAAAAACATCAAAGAAAATTGATGAGGCTTATGCATTCTTAAAAGAACAAGCTGAAGAAGGGAAAACAGTATTATTTGTTGGAACAAAGAAACAAGCACAAGAATGTATGAAAGAAGCTGCATTAAGATGCGGTATGTTCTATATTGATCAAAGATGGTTAGGAGGAATGTTAACTAACTTTAAAACAATAAGAACAAGAGTACAAAGATTAAAAGATCTAGAAACTATGCAAGAAGATGGAACTTTTGATGTATTACCTAAAAAAGAAGTAATATTATTAAAGAAAGAAATGGAAAAATTAGAGAAAAACTTAGGTGGAATTAAAGAAATGGAAGAAATTCCAGGAGTTATATTCTTAGTTGATCCTAAAAAAGAAAGATTAGCAATATTAGAAGCTAAAAAATTAAATATACCAGTTATAGGATTAGTTGATACAAACTGTAATCCAGAAGAAGTAGATTATGCAATTCCAGGAAATGATGATGCTATTAGAGCAGTTAAATTAATAGCTGATGTTATGGCGAATGCAGTAATCGAAGGTAGACAAGGTGAAAGCTTTGAAACTTCTGAAGAACAAAATGTTGAAGAAGAAGTAACAGATATGGAACAAGTAGCAGAAGAAACAGAAGAATCTGCTGAATAATTTAAAAGTTAAAAAAGGGCGAGCATCGCTCGTGCGAAAAAAAATTCGGACGTAGCGAAGTTCGCTTTTAAATATATAAAATGATTAGGAGGAATAAAAATGGTTACAGCAAGTTTAGTTAAAGAATTAAGAGAAAAAACAGGTGCAGGAATGATGGACTGCAAAAAAGTTTTAACAGAAACTGATGGAGATATGGAAAAAGCTATTGAACTATTAAGAGAAAGAGGAATAGCAAAAGCAGCTAAAAAATCTGGAAGAGTTGCAGCAGAAGGTTTAGTTGAAGCATATATTTCAGAAGATGGAAAAACAGGTGCAGTAGTAGAAGTAAACTCAGAAACAGACTTTGTTGCTAAAAATCAAGAATTTAAAGAATTTGTAGAAAATGTTGCAAAACAAGTATTAGAAACAAATCCAAAAGACGTAGAAGAGTTATTAGCTCAACCAGCTAACTTTGAAGAAGGAAAAACAATTCAAGAAGCTTTGGTTGAAAAAATAGCAACAATTGGAGAAAATTTAAGTATTAGAAGATTTGCAAGATTTGAATCAGAAGGATTAGTAGAAAAATATATTCATGGGGATGGGAAAATAGCTGTTTTAGTTAATATGAAAAAAGGTGACAAAGAAGTTGCTAAAGATATTTGTATGCAAATTGCAGCTGCTAGACCAGAATATGTAAGAAAAGAAGAAGTACCACAAGAAAGAGTAGACAAAGAAATGGAAATCTTAAAAATTCAAACAATGAATGAAGGAAAACCAGAAGCTATTGCTGAAAAAATAGTAATGGGAAGAATTGGAAAATTCTATGAAGAAATTTGTTTAGTTAACCAAGTATTTGTTAAAGATGCTAGTTTAAAAGTTTCTGATGTATTAAGCCAAAAAGATGCAGATGTTGCTGAATTTGTAAGATTTGAAAAAGGTGAAGGAATCGAGAAAAAAGAAGAAAACTTTGCAGAAGAAGTTATGAAACAAATAAAATAAAAAATATAAAGTTACTAAGTCATGAAATGATTTAGTAACTTTTTTATATATTCATTAGTACTAATAAATATAGGTTAAAAATCTTAAAAAATCTTGAAAAAAATTCCAAAATTACTGTTTTTTTTCTAAATATATGATACAATAAGCATAATTAAAAAGGAAAGGAAGAATAGTAATGAGTGAACCAAAATATAAGAGAGTTTTGTTAAAATTAAGTGGAGAAGCATTAGCAGGAGAAGATAAGGTTGGTGTTAATGTTGAAACAGTTGGAAAAATTTGTGATAAGATTAGAGAAGTAATTGATATGGGAGTAGAAGTAGCAATAGTTGTTGGTGGTGGAAACTTTTGGAGAGGTAGAAATGGTCATCAAATGCAAAGAACAACAGCAGATTACATGGGAATGCTTGCGACTGTTATGAATGGATTGGCTCTTCAAGATGCATTAGAAACAAGGGGAGTATATTCACGAGTACAAACATCAATAGAAATGAGAGAAATAGCAGAACCATTTATACAAAGAAAAGCAGTTAAACATTTAGAAAAAGGAAGAGTTGTTATATTTGCTGGTGGTACAGGTCATCCATATTTCACGACAGATACAGCAGCTGTATTAAGAGCAACAGAAATAAATGCAGAGATAATATTACTTGGAAAAGCAATAGATGCAGTATATTCTGCAGATCCTAAATTGGATCTAAATGCAACAAAATTTGAAGAAATATCATATATGGAAGTATTAGAAAAAGACTTAAAAGTAATGGATTCAACAGCAACAGCAATGTGCAGAGATAATAACATGCCATTATTAGTATTTGGGATAGCAGATCCAGAAAATATAGTAAGAGCCGTTAAAGGTGAAAAAATAGGAACAATAGTTAGATAGGAGAGAATAATTATGAATTATGAAGATATTAAAGGAAAAATGGAAAAAACAATAGAAGCTTTCTCAGAGAGATTAGCAGAAGTAAGAGCTGGAAGAGCAAATCCAGCAATATTAAATAAAATTAAAATAGATTATTATGGGACACCAACACCAATTAATCAAGTAGCAGGAGTATCAGTGCCAGAAGCTAGATTAATAGTAATTCAACCATGGGATGTAAGTGTATTAAAAGAGATAGAAAAAGCAATATTAGCATCAGATATTGGAATAAACCCAAATAATGATGGAAAGGTAATAAGATTAGCATTTCCTGAATTAAATGAAGAAAGAAGAAAAGAATTGGTAAAGGAAATTAAAAAAATGGCAGAAGAAGCAAAAGTGGCAGTACGTTTAAGTAGAAGAGATGGAATAGAAAAAGCTAAAGCTGAACAAAAAGAAGGAAATATAACAGAAGATGAATTAAAACAAGCAGAAAATGAAATTCAAAAAATGACAGATTCGTATGTAGACGAAATAGATAAAATATTAGCAGATAAAGAAAAAGAAGTAATGTCAGTATAATTGGGGGATTATATGGAATTTAAAGAAAAATTAAAAAGATATCAAGATAATGTTAATTTAGAATTAGAAAAATATGTAAGAAAAAATAAATGTTTAGAAGAAATATTAAATCAGTCTATGGAATATAGTTTAATGGCAGGAGGAAAAAGATTGAGACCAATATTAGTACTTGCAACATATAACTTAGTTACTGGAAATGAAGAATTTAGTAAATGCATGCCGTATGCAGTAGCGATAGAAATGGTACATAATTTTTCTTTAATACATGATGATTTACCAGCAATTGACAATGATGATTTTAGACATGGAAAACTAACAAATCATAAAAAATATAATGAAGCAACTGCTATACTTGCAGGAGATGGCTTATTAAATAATGCATATATGGTAATTAGTGAAGATTTTAAAAATAATATAGATATAGAGAAAATAAAGGTTTTTAATGAATTTTCACAAGCAGTAGATAGAATGATAGCAGGAGAATATGTAGATACAGAATATGAAGGAAAAAAAATAACTATTAAAGATTTAGAATATATACATGCAAATAAAACTGGGTCATTACTTACCTTATGCGTTAGAATGGGAGCAATTTTAGGTGGGGCAACTGAAAGTGAATTGGAAAATTTAACAAAGTATTCTAAAAATATTGGGTTAGCATTTCAAGTAAAAGATGATATTTTGTCAGAAGAAGGAAATGAAGGAGAGCTAGGAAAACCTGTTGGAAATGATAAAGAAATGGGAAAATGTACATATGTATCACAATATGGATTACAAGGTGCAAAAGATATTTTAGATACTTTAGTTGAAGATGCTATTTCTTGTTTGAAAGTGTATGGAGAAAAAGCAGCATTCTTAAAAGGTATTGCAATATATATAAAAAATAGAAATAAATAAATGGGGGAAAGTATGAATTACGAAAAAGAAAATTTGCCAAAGCATATAGCAATAATAATGGATGGGAATAGAAGATGGGCAAAAAAACAGGGAAAACCAGCAGCATTTGGACACAAGGCAGGAGCAAAAACATTAGAAAAAATAGTTAGATATGCAAATAAATTAGGAATTTTGTATATAACAGTTTATGCATTTTCAACAGAAAACTGGAGAAGAGCTGAAGAGGAAGTATCAGCATTAATGATGCTATTTCAAAGTTATTTAGATGACTATAGTAAAAGAGCAGATTCTGAAAATATTAAAGTAAAAATAATAGGAACAAGAAAAGGATTATCAGAAAAAATGCTAAAAAAAATAGATGAATGCATGGAAAGAACAAAGAACAATACAGGAATAGTTTTTAATATAGCATTAAATTATGGAGGAAGAGAAGAAATATTACATGCAGTTAAAAATATAGCTTTAGATGTTGAAGCTGGTAAAATAAATCCAGAAGAAATAACACAAAAAGATATAGAAAATGGCTTATATACCAAAGGACAGCCAGATCCAGATTTATTAATAAGAACAAGTGGTGAATTGAGGTTAAGCAATTTCTTACCATGGCAATTATCATATTCGGAATTTTTATTTGTAGAAAAAAATTGGCCAGATTTTACTGAAAAAGATTTGGAAGAAGCAATAGAGGAATACCAAAAAAGAACAAGGAAATTTGGAGCAAATTAAAAATAAGGAGAGTTAAAATGGAAAATATTAAAAGATTAACATCAGGAATAATAGCTTTTGCATTAGTTTTAATGTTATTAGCAATTAAAAATAAATATTTAGTTGATGTAGTATTAGCTGTAGTTGCAATATTTGCAATAGAAGAGTATTTTAAGGCTGTTTCAAAGGTATGTAAACCAGTGAAATGGGTAGGATATGTAAGTGCAATAAGTATAGCAGTAGTACATATAATACCTAAAGAATGTTTAGGATTAAGTGTAGCATTATCAATTCCAACAATATTATTAGTGCTATTTTTAACGGTAATATTAACAACAATGAAAACGTCATTTAAAGATGTAGCATATACATTTTTAGGAATATTTTATATAATATTTTTTACAATGTTTGTAGCAGTAATTTATGGAATGAAAAATGGTAATATATTAATATGGTATACTTTCTTTGCAGCTTGGGGAACGGATGTATTTGCATTTTATTTTGGATGTAAATTTGGAAAACACAAATTAAATAAAATAAGTCCTAAAAAATCAGTAGAAGGATCAATTGCAGGAATAATTGGTTCTACTGCAATGGCATTAATATATACATATTTTATAAATACATATGTTGGAATGAATTTCAATTATATAGTTGTTGGAATAATGGGTGTTGTTCTTAGTATATTAGGGCAAATAGGAGATTTTTCAGCATCAAGTATAAAAAGATATGTAGATATAAAAGACTATAGTAATTTGATTCCAGGACATGGAGGAATGTTAGATAGAATAGATAGCCTACTATTTATAGCTCCGTTTGCATATGCATTTTTTGAAATATTACTATAATAAAGGAGGATATTTAATATAATGGCAGTTATAATATCAATACTTAAAATAGTTATATTATTAGGATTTTTAATATTTATACATGAAATGGGACATCTAATAGCAGCAAAACTATGTAAGGTTAGAGTAAATGAATTTGCATTAGGATTTGGACCAATAATATTTACCAAACAAGGAAGAGAAACAAAATATAGTTTAAGATTAATACCACTTGGTGGATTTTGTAGTATGGAAGGAGAAGAAGAAAGATCAAATGAAAAAGGATCTTTTTCTAAAGCAAGTATTCCAAAAAGAATATCAATAGTATTAGCAGGCGCAATTGTAAATATAGTTTTTGGGATAATTGTATATTTCATATTAATGGCAAATACAGGAAATTATGTAACAAGCCAAGTGGATACTACATTAGATGGGTATATAGCAAGTGAGATAGAGATTGAAAAAGATGATAAAATTGTAGAAATAAATAATAAAAAAGTAAAAAATAAATACGATATAGATAAGATTTTGGCTAAGAATAAAGGCGAAGAAATAAATATTAAAATAGAAAGAAATGGAATTTTAGAAGAGAAAAAAGTTAAGTTAACAGAAGTAAAAAATAAATATACAGGAATGTATTTAGATAAAGAATGTAAAATAGTGAATGTAGAAAAAAATAGTCCAGCTGAAAAGCAAGGAATAAAGTCAAATGATAGAATTATTAGTATAAATGGACAAGAAATAAATGAAGATGTAGATAATGCATTAAAGTTAATGCAAGAAAAAGGAATAGGAACATATTTAATAACAGTAAAAAGAGGTAAAGAAGAACTAAAAATAGAGTTAATGCCA
Organism: Clostridia bacterium; assembly: GCA_029258515.1. GTDB lineage: Bacteria > Bacillota > Clostridia > TANB77 > CAG-508 > CAG-269. Next base: position 84,645 of record JARHYK010000002.1, read on the forward strand.
GAATATAAATCATCATACTATTTAGGAATTAAATTCAAACCAGCTGAAGATACTTTTAAAAATCATATAATATATGCAGGAATGGAAACAAAAGAATTTGCTTTTTCAATAATGGATAATATAAAAAGTTTATTTACAGGAAAAGTAGGAGTAGATCAAATGATGGGACCTGTTGGCATATCAGAAGTTGTAGCAAAAACAAACGGAATACAAGAATTTATATATATGTTAGCATTAATATCACTATCTTTAGGGGCAACAAATTTATTACCAATTCCAGCATTAGATGGAGGAAAACTTTTAATATTAATTATTGAAGCAATAAGAAAAAAACCTATGAAACAAGAAACAGAAATAAATATTCAATTAATTGGGTTTTCTATATTAATTGGATTATCAATATATATAACATATCATGATATAATAAGAATAATTAGATAAATATGTAAATTAGGAGAAAAATATATATGAAACATAAATTAAGAGAATTTAGAAAAAGAGATATAACAATATATGTAGTACTAAGATTATTAGTAATTGCAACATTAATAGCACAATCAATAAGAGGGAACTGGGAAAATGTTTTCTTATGTGTTTTTACACTTATACTATTTACAATACCAAGTATATTAGATAAAAGACTAAATATAAAATTACCTAATGTTTTAGAAAGTATAATACTGCTTTTTATATTCTCAGCGGAAATATTAGGGGAAATACAAAACTTCTATGGAATATTCAAATATTGGGATGCAATGTTACATACGATAAATGGATTTTTATGTGGAGCAATAGGATTTTCTTTGATAGATATATTAAATAGGTCAGAAAAATTTCATACGAAAATGACTCCAGTATTTGTTGCTCTAGTAGCATTTTGCTTTTCAATGACAGTAGGAGTACTATGGGAGTTCTTTGAATTTGGAATGGATGATTTTGTCAGAAAAGATATGCAAAAAGACAAAATAGTAACAACAATATCATCAGTAACATTAAATGAGCAAAAGAAAAATATACCAGTAGTATTAAATAATATATATGAAACAGATATCAAATATATTGAAAATGGAGAAGAAAAGCAAGCAGTGATAAAAGGAGGATTTTTAGATATAGGAATAAAAGATACAATGAAGGATTTATTTGTAAACTTTATAGGAGCAGTAGTATTTTCAATAATAGGTTTACTATATATAAAAGGAAGAGATGAATACAAATTTGTAGAAAGTTTTGTACCAACAATGAAAAAGTGATTCTTTTTAGGAAAATCCTAAAAAGGATCATTTTTAAGAGAAAGGAAATGCAAGATAAAATGAATTTAGAAGATTTAAAAATAGAATATGATAAATTGCAAAAAATATATGGGGCAAAAGACTTAGATTCCATATATGGTGATGGAGGTATAGAAAATCCAGATATATGTTTTGTATTCATGAATCCAACAAAAAGAAATATTGCAGCTTCAAAAGAATGGAAAGGACGTAAAGCATTATGGATAAGGAACTAAAAATATATGGAGTTTGTTTTATGAACTAGATTTAATAAGTGATGAAACTTATGCTAAAATCAGAAAAATTAAAGGAAAAGAGTGGACAGAAGAATTTGCAGAAGAAGTATATGATGATGTTAAAAAACACAAATATTATTTAACAAATTTAGGAAAGTGTACACAAGTTGATGCAAGAGCGTTACCTGATAGTGTATTTGAAAATTATATAGAACTATTAAAAAAAGAGATAAGAATTATAAATCCGAAAGTTACAATATTATTTGGAAATCAAGTTAGTTCTATTGTATTAAATGAAAAAATATCTGTTTCACAATGTAGGAAAAAAGTTTTTAAATGTAAAATAGAAGGAAAAGAATATAAGTTTTATTCTGTATATTACCCAATAGGTAATGGGAGATTTAATATGGATAAAGCTATTGAAGATATCAAATGGATAATAAAAAATGAAGTTATATAAATAAAAACTACTAAAAAGGTTAAAATTATTTATACCTTTTTAGTAGTTTTTATATATTTATTATAAATATTTTTTTAAGTCTTCAACATTATTTTCCTGAAAAGCAATAAAATCATCTAAGATATTTTTAATAGTTGGATTCATATCAGGATTGTTATTTTTCAATTTAACCCCTTCAATAATTCCCATATTATTTCCTTTAATCATCATTTCAGAAAGTTTAGAATTGCTTTTATCTTTCATAGTGGAAATTTCAACATCCATAAATCCCATGGCTTTTTGCATTATGGGAACTTCTTTTGGAATATCATTATAATTTTTAAGTTCACTATTTACTCTATTTAAAATTGAATTATATCTATCATATTCAAAAAGTAATAAATCTTTAAATTCAGTATCTTCAACTTTATCAGTAATATTAGAAATAGCATCCATTCCCATTTTTATACCTTTATTTATTTCATTTAAAATATATTGTGGATTATCCATTTTTAAACCTCCTTTTTTGATAGTATATACAAAATGTTGAAATTTAAACAAATAAAATCTTGAAAAAATAAAAAAAAGAAAGTATAATATTAGTACAAAAATGCTAAAGAGCAGTGTAGAAGGAGGATAGAAAAATAAAATCAACAAATTTATTAAAAACAGCAGGAGGAGAAATATGTTAGAAAAAATAAAAGAAGTATTGTGGCGGATAAAATTTGAATTCTTAAAAAATATTTTTTTTGAAGGGGTAGAATATGGAAAAAAGGATGAATTGGCATTAGAAAATTTATTTTTTTGGATATATAGGTTAAACAAAAATGAAAATATTAAAATATGTAAATTTAAAGATTTAATAAGTCCACATAAAGAAATTGTTTTTCCTATTAAGATTTCAGCAAAGAGGATATCTGAAATAGCGATAATAGATAACAATTTAAATGAATATTATTTAGAATATAGTAGTTTGTGTAATCCAGATACTTATATAATAGGAATGCAAGAAGGAATATTTAAGAAAGATTATGTATATGAAATTATACAAGGAAAAATAAGATTTAAAGAAATATGTATCCTACAGACAGATGAAAATGGAAAAGATAAGCCTGGATTATTTGTATTAGATGATTATCATATAGAACTGAGAAAAGTTAGTTTCGAAGAACATGGCTTTGAAATAGAAATTAATTATAGAGCTAAAGACAGGGAATATGATAATAAAATTTTGAAATATCTTATAAAACTAATCAACGAGCAAAATGTTTTTTTAGATGTATATGACATGGCTAAAGATATAAGCCAAATAGAAAAAAATGATTCACTTATCATTAAGATTAAAAAATCAAGGCAAGTTATATCAAAATTTAAAATGAAAAATGGAAAAGTTATGTTATATTCATATTTAGTAAATGATGATAAAAATAGACAATATATAAAAACATATCGTCTTAATTGCAAGTTAAAAGATTTTATTCGAATTTTTAATAAAAATAATAAATAAAAATTAATTTGTTGATTTTATTAAGGTGTCCTTTTTGGGCACCTTAATTTAATTAAAAGATATATCGAACAAGTTTTATATGGTTATTTATTTAGATGTTATATTTTAAATAAAAAAACGATTTGTTCGCTTTTATATTTTTAAAAAATATGTTAGAATACTAAATGATTAAGAGAGAAAAGAGGAACTAAATAAATGGAACAAAAAAATTTAAAAAGGATAAAAGAGATATTTAGTGATTATAAAACAAAATCAAATATTTTAGAAGCAAAAATAGTTGCTCTAAATCTAATTAAAAAGAAAAATATATTAGAGATAATAATAAAAACGGATGAATATATAGAAATAAAAGAATTGTGGTATTTTGAAAAATATTTACGTGAAAGATTTTTGATAGAAAACATAGAAATTGAAATTAAATATACTGCTGATGTTGAACAAAAAAGTATTGAAGAAGAGTGGAGAAATATAATTTGTTATATGACACATAAATATCCACTAGCGAAACCAATGCTTTTATTAAAAAGTGATATAGAAGTAACTGATAAAACGATAATTGTAAAAATGAGAATAAAAGGAGCGGAATTTTTAAAAGCTAAAAAAACAGATAAAAGATTAGAAAAAATGATAAAAAATATCTATGGAAAAGAGTACCATGTAGAATTACAGGAGAATATAGATATAAATGAGATTAGAAGATATGAGGAAAGTATTAAAAAATTAGAAGAACAAGAAATAAAAAAAATGTTGCAAGTCCAAGAAGAACAAAAAAATATAGAAAAAGAAGAAGTTCCAGTTCCAGAATTTGTAGATCCAGACTATAAAATGCCTGATGATATGGAAGGATATGTACCAGAAGAAGAATTATTAGAAGAGCCTATTTTGGAAGAACAAGAATATATAATGGGAAAACCATCAAAGGCTAAAGAAAAATATATGAAAATTAAAGATATAACAGCAAATGATGGAAGAGTAACATTAGAAGGAAGGCAAATAAGTTGTGAAGCTAGAGAAACAAAATCAGGTAAGGGAATGATAACATTAGAACTTTATGATGGAACAGGAATGATTACTTGTAAATCATTTGCAAAAGACATAAAAGAAGGATTAGAAATTGTAGATAAAATAAAAGAAGCAAAAGCAGTAAAGTTAATTGGAAAAGCTGGATTAGATACATATCTAGGAGATGTTACAGTAATTGCAAATACAATAATAAAATCAAATGCAGAAATTCCAGAGTTACCAGAAGAAGCAGATGATTCGCCAATAATTTTAGGGAGAACAATGAATATAACAGAACCAATAGTAAAAATTTCAGATTTAGGAGTAGATGATGGAAAAGTAGCAATAGATGGAGAAGTAATAGGCTTAGAAGATAAAGAAACAAAATCAGGTAAAGTTATATTAAGTATAGACATATATGATGGAACAAGTACAATGACATGTAAAGCATTTTTGCAAAAAAAAGATGCAAAAAGGGTAATTAAGAGATTAAATAGTGTAAAAGGAATTTGCTTAGCAGGAACGGCTCAGATGGATACATTTTCAAATGAGCTAACAATAATGGCAAATACTATAATAGAATCAAAAGGAATAAAAAAGGAAGAAAGACAAGATAATAGTGAAGTAAAAAGAGTAGAGTTACATATGCATACTAAAATGAGTCAAATGGATGCTATGACTTCTGCTACAGATTTAATCAAAAGAGCTATGAAATGGGGAATGAAATCAATAGCAATAACAGACCATGGAGTAGTACAAGCATTTCCAGAAGCTCATAAATTACTTGGAGTTAATAATCCGGATATGAAAATAATTTATGGAGTTGAAGCATATTTGGCACCTGATAATACAAAATCAGTATATAATCTCAAAGGACAAAATTTAGATACAACATATTGTGTACTAGATTTAGAAACTACAGGATTTTCAGCGACAAATGAAAAGATTACAGAAATAGGAGTAATGAAATATAAAGATGGAAAAGTAATTGATGAATTTAGTACATTTGTAAATCCAGAAAAGCATATACCACAAAGGGTAACAGAAGTTACAAATATAACAGATGAAATGGTAAAAGATGCAGAAACTATAGATAAAGTATTTCCTAAATTACTAGAATTTTTAGGTGATAGTGTAATAGTTGCACATAATGCAAATTTTGATGTTGGATTTTTAAAGCAAAATGCAAAGACCCTAGGATATGATTTTGATTATACATATTTAGATACCTTAAGTTTAGCAAAAGATTTATTTCCAGATTATAAAAAATATAAATTGGGTAAAATTGCAGAAAATTTAGGAATAAAGGTAGAAGTAGCACATAGAGCATTAGATGATGTCGATACAACAGTAAAAGTATTTAAAGTAATGTTAGATATGTTAAAAGAAAAAGGTGTTAAAAAACTTGTTGATATAGATATATTAGCTAAAGATTCAGAAGCTAAAAAGGAAGAATACAAAAAATTAAAAACATATCATGCTATAATTTTAGCTAAAAATTATGTAGGGTTAAGAAATTTATATAAATTAGTATCATTATCACATTTACATTATTTTTACAGGAAACCTAGAATTTTAAAAAGTCTATACCAAAAATATTCAGAAGGGTTAATACTAGGAAGTGCTTGTGAAGCAGGAGAATTATACCAAGCAATAGAATTAGGAAAAACAGATGAAGAGATAGAAGAAATTGCAAATAGTTATGATTATTTGGAAATACAGCCAACAGGAAATAATGAGTTTTTAATTAGAAAAGAAATAATGAGAGATGAAGAAGAGCTAAAAGATATAAATAGGAAGATAGTGGCACTTGGAGAAAAACTAAATAAACCAGTAGTAGCTACATGTGATGTGCATTTTATGGATCCACAAGATGAAATATATAGACGTATTTTAGAAGCGGGACAAAAATATGATGATGCAGACAACCAAGCTCCTTTATATTTGAGAACAACAGAAGAAATGCTAAGAGAATTTAGTTATTTAGGAGAAGAAAAAGCATATGAAGTAGTAGTTAAAAATACAAATATGATAGCTGATATGTGTGAACAAATAAGTCCAATATCACCAGAAAAATGTCCGCCACATATACCAGGATGTGAGAAAGATATAAAAGATATAGCATATAATAAAGCACATGAACTATATGGAGAAAATTTGCCAGAAATAGTTCAAACAAGATTAGATAAAGAATTGAATTCAATAATAAGTAATGGATATTCAGTTATGTATATAATTGCACAAAAATTAGTATGGAAATCAAATGAAGATGGATATATAGTAGGATCAAGAGGATCTGTTGGTTCGTCATTAGTAGCATATATGACAGGAATAACGGAGGTAAATTCACTTCCACCACATTATAGATGTCCAAATTGTAAATATTCGGATTTTACAGATTATGGATATAAGAATGGATTTGATTTGCCAGATAAAGAATGTCCTAAATGTGGACATAAATTAGATAAGGATGGAATGGATATACCTTTTGAAACTTTTTTAGGATTTAATGGAGATAAAGAACCAGATATTGACTTGAACTTTTCAGGAGAATATCAAGCGAAAGCACATAAATATACAGAAGTAATATTTGGAAAAGGAACAACTTTTAAAGCTGGGACTATTGGAACGGTGGCAGATAAAACGGCATTTGGATATGTTAAAAATTACTATGAAGAAAGACATATTCCAGTAAATCAAGCAGAAATAAAAAGAATCTCTGCAGGATGTACGGGGATAAAAAGAACAACAGGTCAACATCCTGGGGGAATTATAGTTGTGCCAAAAGGAAGAGAAATATATGAATTTTGTCCAGTACAACATCCAGCAGATGATCCAAAGTCAGATATTATAACAACACATTTTGATTATCACTCAATAGATGCAAACTTATTAAAATTAGATATATTAGGACACGATGATCCTACAGTTATTCGTATGCTTCAAGATATAACAGGAATAGATCCAACAAAAGTACCATTAGATGATAAAGAAACAATGTCAATATTTAGTTCAACAGATGCTTTAGGTGTGACACCAGAACAAATAAAATCAGAAGTAGGAAGTTATGGGATACCAGAATTTGGAACAAAATTTGTAAGAGGAATGTTAGTAGATACAAAGCCAACAACATTTGATGAATTAATTAGAATATCAGGATTATCACATGGTACAGATGTGTGGCTTGGAAATGCGCAAAGCTTGATAGAACAAGGAATAGTAACTTTACAGGATTCTATATGTTGTCGTGATGATATAATGATATATTTAATAAAAAAAGGATTACCACCAAACCATTCATTTAAAATAATGGAGTCAGTTCGTAAAGGTAAAGTTGCAAAAGGTAAAGAACCAAAATGGAAAGATGAATATATACCTATGATGAAAGAACATGGAGTGCCAGAGTGGTATATAAAATCATGTGAAAAAATAAAATATATGTTTCCTAAAGCTCATGCGGCAGCATATGTAACAAATGCATTTAGAATAGCGTGGTTTAAGGTACATTATCCATTAGCATATTATGCAGCATTTTTCTCAATTAGAGCTGCTGATGATTTTGATAGTGAGATAATGTGTTTTGGTAAAGAAAAAGTAAAAAATAAAATGAAAGAAATAGATTTGCTTGGAAATAATGCAACACCTAAAGAAAAAACAATGTATCCTGTTTTAGAATTAGTATTAGAGATGTATGAAAGAGGATTTGAATTTTTGCCTATTGACATATATAAATCAAGTGCAACAAAATTTTTAGTGGAAGATGGGAAAATAAGACCACCACTAAATAGTATACCAGGACTTGGTACAGTTGCAGCATTAGGAATAGAACAAGCTAGAAAAGATGGAAAATTTATGTCTATCGATGATTTGAAGATACGTTCTAAAATAGGAGTATCTGTTACAGATTTATTAAAAAAATTTGGATGTTTAGATGGAATGAGTCAAAGTAATCAAATGAGTTTATTTGGATAATTAAAAAGAAAGAAGAATTTTAGTTAAAAATCTTCTTTCTTTTTAATTACAAATACTGTTCAGGAAATTTAATATATTTATTAATTGTTAAGTAATGTAACTTTTTAAGGATACTATTTGATATTACTTTTTTTAGCAATACATGATTAGTGTTAATAGAAATATCAATTAAATTTCCTTCTTCATCATATAGAGGTTCAAGTTCTGGACATTTTTGTAATAAATGTAGCCAACTTAAGTCAAATTGTTTTTTGCTCATAACATATTCCTCCTTGAATTTCTACAATTTTTTTGATAAAATAAGTGTATCATAAAAATTAAGAAAAGGAAATAGAAGATTACTTAAAATGGGAAACAAAAAAATATGCTTAGTTTAATTTTTAAGGAAGGAAGAAAAGTAAATGCAATTAATAAAAGAAATATTTTCGATTAGAAATATAATAATATATTTTGTAGTAATAAATATAATAGGGTTTTTAATAATGTACATAGACAAGAAAAAGGCTGAAAAAGGAAAATGGAGGATACAAGAAAAAACGATTTTTATAGTAGCTGCATTAGGTGGAGGGATAGGAACAATAGCTGGTATGTATATATTTAGACATAAAACTAAAAAGCTTCAATTCACATTTGGATTACCATTTATTACTATATTAGAAATAATAGGTATTATATATTATGTTTTTTTAAAATAAATAAATAAAATGTTTAAAAAAAATGAAAATGATTTGATTTTTTAAAAATAATGTGGTACAATAATTGAAGTTAAAAGCGAACATAAGGAGGATTTTAAAAAATGGAAATAGCAAAAACAATATTAACTTTTATATATTTTGTAGTAGCAATAGCTGTTATAATATTAGCATTGATCCAAACTAAAGAAGATGGTGGAATGTCATCTACAATTACAGGTTCATCTACAAATAATTTTTATGAAAAAAATAGATCAAGAACTAAAGAAGGAAAACAAAAAAGATGGACAATTATATTATCAATTGTATTTGCAATATTAACAGTAGTTTTGGGAATAATATATATGGTATAAATATTTTATAGGGGAGCTTTTATAGCTCCTATATTTTTTATTTGAAATATTTTAATTTGTTAAAAGGGAGTGAAAAAATGTTTAAAAAAGAAAAATGTATATTAGATTTAATGGAAGATGAAAAATATATTCCAATGAAAGCAAAAGAAATAGCCTTAATTTTGGAAGTGCCAAAAAATGAATATAATGAATTTAAAGAAGTGCTAAATAAATTGGAAGATGAATATAAAATAAAAAAGAATAGAAAAAATAAATATAGTCTTTTGGAAGGAAAATATTATGAAGGTATATATAGAAAAAATCAAAAAGGATTTGGTTTTGTAAAAGTGGATGGAGAAGAAGATGAAATATATATATCTAAAGAAAATTCAAATAATGCATTAAATGAAGATATTGTTGTAGTAGAAATTGTTGAAGAAAAGGAAAGAGACAAAAAAGCAGAAGGTGTAATTAGAAAAATTATTAAAAGGCAAAAAGATACAGTAGTAGGAACTTTTCAAAATAATAAAAATTTTGGATTTGTAGTACCTGATGATAAAAATTTTGGAACTGATATATTTATATCTAAATCTAATTTTGGAAAAGCTAGAAATAATTATAAGGTTGTAGTTCAAATAACAAAATATCCACAAAATGGAAAAAAAGCAGAAGGTAAAATTATTGAAGTATTAGGTGGACAAAATGAAGCTGGAATAGATATGTTATCTTTAATAAAAGAATATAAATTGCCAGCAGTTTTTCCTAAAGATGTTGTTGAAGAAGCTAAAAAATTAGGAGATAAAATTGACACAAAAGATATTTGTAATAGAGTCGATTTTAGAAATGATGTAATAGTTACAATAGATGGTGAAGATGCAAAAGATTTAGATGATGCTGTAAGAGTAAGCAAACTAGAAAATGGAAATTTTAGATTAGATGTTCATATAGCTGATGTTAGTCATTATGTTAGAGAAAATAGTTTACTAGATAAAGAAGCATTAATTAGAGGAACAAGTATATATATGTTAGAAAGAGTAATACCAATGCTTCCTAAAGAATTATCAAATGGTATATGTAGTTTAAATGCTGGACAAGATAGATTTACATTATCTTGCATAATGGAAATAGATAGTAATGGAAATGTTAAATCGGCAAGTGTATGTAAAGGAATAATTAATGTAGCAGAAAGAATGAGCTATTTAGATGTTCAAAAAATACTTGATAGATCAGATAAACAAGTAGTTAGAAAATATGAAAGGTATGTTGATGATTTTGAAAATATGGCTAAATTAGCAGATATCTTAAAACAAAGAAGAATAAAAGAAGGATATTTGAATTTAGATATTCCAGAAAGTGCTATTAAATTAGATACAAATGGTAGAGCTATTGATATTACAAAGAGAAAAACATTATTTTCTAATGAAATAATTGAACAATTTATGCTTACAGCAAATGAAGCTGTTGCAGAAAAATTTTATTGGTTAGAAGCTCCATTTATATATAGAGTGCATGAAGAACCAGATGTTGATAAAGTAAAGGAATTAAATAAATTTCTATTTAATTTTGGAATGAAAATAAAAATTGCAAATGAAAAGGTATATCCTACAGAGTTTTCAAAGGTTTTAGAAAATATAAAAGGAAAAGATGAAGAAAGAGTTATTTCAAACTTACTTCTTAGGACTTTAAAAGTGGCTAGGTATGAAGCGGAAAATAAAGGGCATTTTGGAATTGCTGGTAAATATTATTGCCATTTTACATCTCCAATTAGGAGATATCCAGACTTATTTATTCATAGAATTATATCAAAATATTTAGAAAATAACTATGATATGGAAAATAAATGGATAGAGAAATATAGTGCTTTAGCAGAAGATAGAGCTAAACAATCTTCTGAAAGAGAAAAGGTTGCAACAAAAGTGGAAAGAGATAGTGAAGATTTGAAAAAGGCTGAATATATGGAAAATAAAATAGGGGAGATATATGAAGGAATAGTATCATCTGTTACTCAATTTGGGATTTTTGTTGAATTAGATAATACTGTAGAAGGTTTAGTTAGATTTGAAAATTTAGGCAATGAGTATTTCATATTTGATGAAGATAAGAAAATATTAATAGGTGAAAGGACAAATAAGATATATAAAATAGGAGATAAAGTTAAAGTAAAAGTTGTTTCAGCAAATAAAATGCTAAGGCAAATTAATTTTGAAATAGTGTAGAAAAAATAAAAACCTAAAATACCACCAAATAAAACTTTTTGTTTGGTGGTATTTTAGGTTAAGTGTTAGACATGATTGAAAAAAATATTGAATAAGTGTTTAAAAATTTTCAAAAAATATTGAATTATTTTTTGAAATTTAGTATAATGCAGCTTACTTAATTTTTGCAAGTGTATAAAAAAGATTTTAAAGTATAAAATAAAAAGAGAAAGTTGAGGAAAAAATATGGATTATGTGTTTACTTTTTTAGAAGGAATTGCAAGTTTTATTTCGCCATGTATATTACCAATGCTTCCTATATATATATCATATTTTATAGGAGAAGATGATAAAAATACAAAGAAGGCTTTGAAAAATGCAACTGGATTTGTTTTGGGATTTACATTAGTATTTTTAATATTATCAATTTTTGCATCTCAAATTGGAACTGTGATAAGTAGTAATATTAAATATATAAAAATTGTATTTGGTATTTTAATTATATTATTTGGGTTGAATTATATAGATGTGTTAAATATAAAGGTTTTAAATAAATCTAAAGAAATGAAAATGAATACAAAAAATCTTAATTTTATTAAAGCAGTGTTATTTGGGGTTATGTTTTCGATTAGTTGGACTCCTTGTATTGGAACATTTTTAAGTTCAGCTTTATTATTGATTGCAAAAGAACAAAATATATTAAAAGGAATAGTACTTATGGTTTTATATTCAATAGGTTTAGGAATACCTTTTTTAATATCAGTTGTTTTAATTGAAAAATTAAAAGAAATGTTTGATTTTATTAAAAAACATTATGATGTAATAAAAAAAGTTTCAGGAGTTATATTAATTATAATGGGGATATATACAATTTTCTTTTAAGGAGGAATTATGAATAAAAAAATTATATATACAATTTTAATAATAGGATTTATAGGTGGGTTAATATTTTTAAATGTTTTCTTGAATGGAAAAAATAAAGATATGAATCTAGATGTTGAAGTAGATAAAAATGAAGTGAAAGTAGAAGAAAGTAAAGTTCAAGTTTTACAAGTTACAAGTCAAAATTTTGAAAAAGAAGTTTTACAAAGTGACAAGAAAGTGTTGATAGATTTTTATGCTAGTTGGTGTGGACCTTGTAAAATATTTTCTCCAATAATTCAAGATTTTGCTCGTGAAAATCAAGATATAAAAGTTGTAAAAATAGATATAGATGCAGAACAAGACTTAGCAATGAAATATAAGGTAATGTCAATTCCAACAACTATAGTAATTGAAGATGGAAAGGTAGTAAATAAAGCGGTTGGCATTTTAGATAAAAGTCAAATTAAAGAATTTGTAAAAAATAAATAGGATATTTTATCCTATTTATTTTTTTATAAAGTTATTAAAATAACTATATTACAAAATATAACAGAAAGAATAGAAAATATAATATATGAGATTGCACCTGACTTATTTTTATTGTTATTTATTTCGTATAGTCCGTATGCGATAAATCTAGATATTATAAATAAAGAAAATAATAAAAACAAAATATTAAATAACAAAATCATAAAATACCTCCTTTTTAATATTAAGATTTGTTTAGTAAAGAAGCGGATTTAATATTGGTATTTACGGAAACATTAAAAAAACTATTTTTATAAGAAGTATTCCAATTAAAATCTTCTAATTCAGAATCAGTAAAAAATAATTTTAAAGCATTTGAACCAATACAATTTATATCACTATGAAAATCTTTAGCGGTTTTATATAGATAGTCTAAGAAGATATTTTCTAAATATATATTGCAAGAATTAGAAACTGCTTCTAGAATATTAGAATCTAAATAATTAGAGTTATTATCAATAGAATAGATTCGACCAGAAAAGTTATAATCTATATTAATATATGGAGAGCCGTTTACTAAAGAAACATTAATTTTAGGTTTTTTTGTGGGGGATAAATAAACATCTAAATATCCAGAGTCAATAGAAGAATATGGAATAGATATTAAAAAACCATTAACACTATTTTTAAGGCACATATATGATAAGGTTTCGATAGCACTTAATTCACCAACCATAGTACCTTCCTTAAAAACGGCTAAACCAATATTTTCAGAAGAAAGACTACTAGATAAAGTAGTATAATTTGGTGTAAAATTTGTTTTATCTTTTGAATTAGAAATATTTAAATTAATTCCACCTAAAATTGCACAAGGATTACATGAAGGAGAAATCATTTTGTCAAAAAAATCTCCAATAGTTGCATTAGTTGTAAATCCAGTAAATTGACTAGAGTTTAAAAATATTTCATAGTATTTTGCTAGTAAAGGTTCTAAAGAAGGTTTTGAATTTTCAATATAATAATTGGCTGGACATTTTGCAATGATAATATTAGTAGAAGGTCTAACTTGAATAAGGTTTATAAGTGTATAAATTTCATCGGAAATACCTTCTTTTGCTAATTCTTCAGAAAATACAATTAGTTTGCAGTGTGAAAGAGTAACTTCTTTACCCATAAAATTATCAATTAAATTTATTGCAGAGCTTATACTAGAACTGCTAACAGTTTTTATAATTGGTTTGGATTTATCACTAGGTCCACTTTCTGAAATAGCAGTTGGATTTACAAATTGAAAACTTACTTTTAAAGTATTGTTTGTATTTTTATCTATGCTCATTGCAACAACTACAGCGATATTATCAATGTTTAGAGAAGTATATGTTGCAGAGTATCCTGATATTAAGATTAGCAAAATTAAAAGTGAAATAGATATTTTTAAAAAGTTATTCATTTTTTAAATCACCAACTTTCTTTTTCTTTAAGTTTGCAAGCAATAAAATACCTATACTTAAAATAAATACAATAGTAATAATTGAATATGAATAGACCTTAGATTTTAAAAATCTAATTATAGCAAAGTTTTTAGGTATAAGAGAAATTCCTAATATTAAAAAAGGAAATGTGTAGGCAAGGGGTTTTCTGAATTCTAGGTTTGTTAATTTTTGAAAGATATTTATTGAAAATTGATTTGCAATAGTTAAGTAACAGCAAACTTCTAAAATCCAAATTAGCATAAATATGGCTTCTAATCTTTGAAAGAATATACCAAATTCTATATATCTAGCTGCAGAGAATAATGGTAATACTTTGTCAGTATCTATAAAAAATGAGAAAAGTAGAAGAATTGTCGATACTGAAAAAATTAAATATAAAAGACCAATTATTACAGAAGTTAGACAGATTTTTTTCATTTTTTGTGGTTCTTTTAGATGTGGAGGAAGAAAATATAAATATGATATTCCTCCAAAAGCAACAATGTTTCCAATACCAGTTATAAAGGTATTTACAAATCCTTTTCCTAAAATAGGGAACATTCTATCAAAGCAAAGATGACTGAAATTTGCAAAAAATAAGAAAATGATACTTATTAATACGATGGGAAATATTATTGATATTGTTTTTACATTACTTTTAAATGATATAAAATTACTAAGTATCATAACAAATATAAATGGTAATATTATATAGAAAACATTTGTCATTGGAAAAAATGTTATAGACAAAGCTTCACAAAATTCTCTAAGTAAACTAGCACTGCTTAATATAAAGTATGATATAAAAAGACCACCTACAATATTTTTGAAAACATTGCCTCCTAAATAATTTGAAATGTCAATTAAATCTAGGGAACCGAAATTTTTAAGTAACAGATAGATAAAATAAACTAATAATGTTGCAAGTATTCCAACATATATAAGATTTATAAGTGTAGCAGATTTTGTGTTTGCAAGTAAGTTTTGAGGCATAGATACGATGGTATGGGAAACAAAAACACTCAATATTAGCATTATAGCTTCTTTTGTTGTTATTTTATTTGTCATTAATATTTTCCTCCTTTAAAAATGGATATTTCCATTTCATTGAAATTTTGTCTTGTTTTTTGCTTTTTTTAACGTTTAAATAATCAGGTCTTAATTCTCTTTTCCAAATTGGTTTTAAGAAAAAAGAATGACCTTTGATTTTTTCAAAAGATGCTATACCAGCTGTATAAGGTACACCTATTGAAGTTGTGTCACATAAAATAGAAATGTATGCAAAAATTCCCAGACCTATTCCTAAAAATCCACAACAAAAACCTAATAAGATGAATAAAAATCTATAAATTCTTAAATGAAAACCGAATGAAAAGTCTGGAATAGCAAAAGAAGCTATACCTGTAATTGCAACGATTATAATTAAAATAGGGCTCACGATTCCAGCAGAAACTGCAGCTTGACCTAATACTAATGCACCAACTATACCGTATGGTTGGTCCTATGGGAGAAGGAATTCTTAAACCAGCTTCTCTAATTAATTCAAAAGAAATTTCTAAGACTAATATTTCAAAAATGATAGGAAAAGGTACGTTTTCTCTTGAAGATATAATAGAATACAGAAGGTCAGTTGGAATTACTTCTGGATGGTAACTGCTTATTGCAACATATAATCCAGGTAAAAGTAATGTTATAAAGCAAGCTAATATACGAATACCTTTTAAAAAATTTGAAAAGATAGTTTTCATATTTTTATCATCAGGAGAACTTAAAAAATCAGTTAAGATACCAGGGAGTATTAAAGCATAAGGAGAACCATTTACTAATACTAGTATTCTACCATCTAGTAAATAACTGGTAGCTTTATCAGGTCGTTCAGTAGAAAGAACTTCAGGGAGTGCTAAAAAATTTTTGTCTACTATTAATTGTTCAAGTTGACCAGAAGATAGTAAAGAATCTATTTGTAAATTATTTAATCTATATCTAATTTCGGCTATTAAATCTGAATTTGCAATATTTTGCATATAACACAAAGCACAAGGAGTTTTAGTTATAGTTCCTATAGAAATATTTTCAATAATAAGATTTTCATTGTGAACAGTTCTTCTGATTAAAGATGTATTAGTACGAATATTTTCAACAAAAGCTTCATGAGCACCTTTTATTACAATTTCATTTTCAGGTTTATTAATGCTTCTTTGTTTAAAGCCTTTTACATCAATATCAAAAGAAATATCAAGAGTATCTATAAATAATGCACAATTTCCAGAATTTATAGAATTAAAGATTGTAGCAAAGTTATCAACTTTTTGAACAGAGTTTTGAGGCATTAAACAGTTCATTATATATTCAGAAAGGTTAAATTTTTTAACTTTTCTAACGGTTATATTATTAGTTACAGCTTCTGAAATTATTCTAGTTTGATTGCCATCAAATAAATTATTTTGATTCCTTGTCATAAGAGGTTCTAATACAAAACGATTTAGAATATTTGTATCAATTAAGCCATCAATATATAGTAAAAAAGCTGAATATTGTTTGCCACGAGCATTTAAAATGAATTCTCTAATTATAACATCTGAATTTATCATGGAATTGTATTTAGATTTTATATATTCAAGATTAACACTAAGAGATGGAAAAATATTTTTTAAATTGGTATTAGATGTAGGAGAAGTACACATATTAGTATCAATAGTTGAATTATTTTCTTTTTCTAGTAATTCAAAATTGTATTTTTCTTCTGGAATATATGTGAAAAGCGAAGAAAAAATTTTCTTTAAATCCATAAATTAGCTCCTTTAAAATTATTTTTTTATAGTATTTGTAAAAAATAAAAAAATATACATATTCCTTTGATCGTTTTTTAAACCTTAAGAAAAAGGATTGAGGAAAATTATAGACAAAAAATATTTTAAATGTTATAATAAATTTGTAATAATAGGTGATTTTTTGAATAACTAAAAAGAATCAAAGGAGAAAATATGAAAAGTAAGTTTGCTAGTTTTATTATGGATTTAATTTTGTTAGTAATTATTTTAGTTTTATCTATTTTTGGAATTTTAATTTATAAAGAAATAACTGGAAAAAATGAAGTTGCAGAGGTGGAAAATTTTGTATCAACTGGTGAAAATTTATCTGATAAAGGGGAGAAAGAGAAGAAATTTAGTTCTTCTCAAATTATTGACAATGGTTTAAGTGAAATTCCAGATACACCTACAAAATTTGAAAGTAATATAGGTAAAGAAAAACAATATAAATCATATAAGTTTTTTTATAATCAATTAAATAAATATTCAAAAATAATATATGAGATTTTAGAAAAAAATAAGGAGCAAATGAAAACTGGAACGGCTACAATTCAATTTGGAGAGAAACTTTCAGAACTATTAAAACAAGAAAATGGGTTTGAATTGTTGCAAAAATATTATCAATCTGCTATTGAGGCATATTTAGCAGATAACCCAGATGTTTTTTATATTAAACCAAATAAGTTATATTTAAATGTGGAGACTACTACAAAATGGAATAGGACAACATATAATGTTTATCTTAACAGCGGAAATAATTTAAATTATTTGACTGATGATTTTAATTCAGAAGTTGAAGTGAAAAATGCCATAATAGCTGTTGAAAAAGTAAGAGAAAATATAAAATTTAAAAGTGTTGGTAAACCATATCATGATATTAAAATGGTTCATGATTATTTAGTTGATAATGTAAAGTATGATGGTATGATATCTCAAAATAATATATATGACATATATGGAACATTGTCAAATGGAGTAGCTGTATGTGAAGGATATGCAAAGGCTTTCAAATATTTATTAGATGGATTGGATATTCCTTGTGTTGTAGTTATTGGAAAAGGAACAAATTCTAATAATAAAACAGAAAATCATGCTTGGAATTATGTACAAGTTGAACAAAATTGGTATGGAGTTGATGTGACTTGGGATGACCCTATTATTATTGGCAATGCAAACTTGCTAAACGAATATAAATATAGATATTTCTTAAAGGGTTCATTAAGCTTACAAAAAGATCATTTGCCATTAGGCAATTTTACAGATGGAGGCATGCAATACAGTTATCCACAACTTAGTTTAAATGATTATAAATAGAATAGGAGGAATTTGATATAATATATCAATAAGAATTATGGCATTGTTAAAGGAGTTATTTAAAAATAAATTAGAAGTATATGCTTTTGTTGGACCATCAGGAACAGGAAAAAGTTATAGAGCACAAATGGTTGCAGGAGAAAAAAATATTGATTTTATAATTGATGATGGTTTACTTATAAAGGGAAATGAAGTAATAGCAGGAGAATCTGCTAAAAAAGCGCCAACAAAAATAGAAACAGTTAAACATGCATTGTTTTACAAAGAGGAAGAAAAACAAGAAATAATAAAGGCACTAAAAAAATACAAACCATCTAAGATATTAATACTTGGTACATCTGATGGAATGGTTGAAAAGATAGCAGCAAATTTGGGATTACCAGAAATTAAAGAGATTGTCTATATACAAGATGTTGCAACTAAACAAGAAATGGAAACAGCTAGAAGAATTAGAGTAACAGAAGGGAAACACGTTATACCAGTTCCAACCTTTGAAATTAAGAAGGATTTTTCAGGATATTTATTAGATCCGTTACAGATTTTTAAAAGTAAAGGAAAGGGAGAAAAACCATATATTTCTGAAAAATCAATAATAAGACCAACATTTAGTTATATGGGAAATTTTACTATTTCAGATACTGTCTTTAGGCAAATTTTAGAATATCTTGCAAGCAAGACAGAAGGAATATATAAAATACAGAAGGTACGAGTTTCTAATTATGGAGATGGAGCTAGTATATATATGGAAGTTACTGTTACATATGGAGTAAATGTTATGGAAGAAATAAAAGAATTTAAAGAAAAGTCTATAAAAGAAATAGAAAAATTAACTTCAATGAATGTTGTTGATATGGAAGTTGTTGTGAAAAATATATATGTACCAGAAAAGTAAGAAAATTTTAAATTAATAAAAATGTAAAAGAAAGAGGGAATAGATATGGCATTTATTGTAGCTATTGATGGACCAGCAGGAAGTGGAAAAGGAACAATTACAAAATTAGTAGGAGAAAAATTAGGACTAATTAATATCGATACAGGTGCAATGTTTAGATGTGTAACTTTAGAAATGTTGAAAAAAAATATAAGGATTGATGAAGAAGAAAAAATCAAAGAGTTATTAGACAAAATTAATATAGATATGGTAGGAGGACAACAAGAATTACAAATTTTCTTAAATGGAGAAGATGTATCAAAAAAAATTAGAGAAAAAGAAGTTAATGATTTTGTTTCTTCTGTTTCAACATTAAAGGTAGTAAGAGAAAAATTACTGGGTTTACAAAGAAAAATTGCTGAGGGTAAGAATGTTATTATGGAAGGTAGAGATATAGGTACAGTAGTGTTTCCGAATGCAGATGTTAAAATATATCTTGATGCAACTCCAGAAGAAAGAGCTATAAGAAGAGTTAAGCAAAATATGGAAAAAGGAATCACTACTTCTTATGAAGAAGCTTTGCAAAATGTTAAAAAAAGAGATGAAATTGATTCAAAAAGAGAGATAGCACCACTAAAAAAGGCTAAAGATGCTATATATATAAATTCAACTGAGTTGACTATTGAAGATGAAGTAAGAAGGATAGTAGATATTATAGAAAAAGTGAAAAATAAATAGAAAAGGTGAAAAAAAGTGGATAATAAAGTTGAGAAAATGGAAAAAGAAAATATATTAAAAAATGATAAAGATGTAACTTGGAGTAAGAGTTCTAAAAAATTTGATAAACCAGAAGATTCAATATGGAAAAAATTTCAAAGAAGATTAGCTTGGAATGTTCTTAGAGTTTTTTATAGAGTGGTTTATAGAATAAAAGTTGAGGGAATAGAAAATATACCAAAAGAAGGTTCTTTTGTAATGTGTGGAAATCATATTGATTTTGTTAAAGTACCAGTTATTGTATTATTTTCTCCTAGAAAAATTAATTTTATAGGAAAAGCTGAGTTGTTTGACAATCCTATTTTAGCATGGCTTGGAAATTTATTTGATGTAATTCCAGTTAAAAGAGGCAAACAAGATGTAGAGTCTATGAAGAGATCTTTAAAAGTTTTGAATAAAGGTGAAGGATTGGGATTATTTCCAGAGGGGACAACAAGAGGATTAGAAAAAGGTGTAAAAGTTAAAAATGGTGCAGCTTTTATGGCGTTAAGAACAGGTAAACCTATTGTACCTGTTGGAGTTGAAGTTACTGAAGGATTTGGTGCTAAGATAACTGTAAGATATGGAGAACCTTTAGATTATAGTGAATATAAATCAAGAACACCTGATAAAGAAACTTTAGATAAAGTAACAAAAGAAATGATGGATGTTATAATAAAATTAGCTAATATGTAATCAAAAATTATGTCAATTTACCTTAAAATAAATTGACAAATTTGTTTTTAGGTAGTATAATAATAGACGTTATATTTGAGAGTAAAAATTAAAATTAAAAGGAGATAATTAAAAATGAATAACGAAAAAATAAGAAATATTGCAATAATAGCACACGTTGACCATGGTAAAACTACATTAGTAGATGCATTATTAAAACAAAGTAATATATTTAGAGACAATGAACAAGTACAAGATAGAGTTATGGATTCAAATGACTTAGAAAAAGAAAGAGGAATTACAATACTTTCTAAAAATACATCAGTTATGTATGATGATGTAAAAATAAATATTGTAGATACACCAGGGCATGCTGATTTTGGAGGAGAAGTTGAAAGAGTTTTAAAAACAGTTGAAGGTGTTTTATTATTAGTTGATGCTTTTGAAGGTGCAATGCCTCAAACTAGAGAAGTATTAAAAAAATCATTAGCATTAGGATTAAAACCAATTGTTGTAATAAATAAAATAGATAGACCAGGTGCAACACCAGATAAAGTATTAGATCAAGTTATAGAATTATTTATTGAATTAGATGCAACAGATGAACAATTAGATTTTCCAGTTATTTATGCATCTGCTAAAAATGGAATTGCAAAATTAAATTTAGATGATGAATCAGAAAGTTTAGATTGTTTATTTAAAACAATTATTAATACTATTGAACCTCCTAAATGTGAAATTGAAGGTCCAGCTCAATTATTAGTATCTAATATTGATTATGATGATTATGTAGGAAGAATAGCAGTAGGTAGAATTGAAAGAGGAACAATTAAATTAAATATGCCTGTTGCAATTTGTGGAAAAGAAGATAAAATTACTCAAGGTAGAGTTGCAAAATTATATACTCATGTTGGATTAAAAAGACAAGAAGTAGAAGAAGCAGGTGCAGGAGATATTGTTGCGTTAGCAGGCTTACCAAATATTAATATTGGTGATACAATTTGTGATTTAAATAATCCAGAAAAAATACCTTTTGTCGATATTGATGAACCAACAGTATCAATGACATTTAGTGTAAATAATGGTCCTTTAGCAGGAAAAGAAGGTCAATATATAACATCTCGTCATATTAGAGATAGATTATTTAAAGAATTAGAGAGAAATGTAAGTTTACGTGTTAGAGAAACAGAAACACCAGATTCTTTTGAGGTATCAGGTAGAGGTGAATTACATTTATCAGTATTAATTGAAACTATGAGAAGAGAAGGTTTTGAACTTTTAGTATCTCGTCCAAAAGTTATATTTAAAGAAATTGATGGTGTTAAATGTGAACCAATTGAAGATTTAGTAGTTAATGTTCCAGATGATTGTGTTGGTAATGTAATTGAAAAATTAGGAAGAAGAAAAGCTGAAATGGTTAATATGGAGCCAGCAGAAATAGGACATACAAAAATTGAATTTAGAATACCGGCAAGAGGCTTAATTGGTTATAGAACAGAATTCTTAACTGATACAAAAGGTGTTGGAACAATGAATCATATATTTAATTCATATGAACCATATAAAGGAGATATTCAAGCAAGAGTTAGAGGAACAATAGTTGCTTTTGAAGCTGGTAAATCAATTACTTATGGATTATATAATGCACAAGATAAAGGAGAACTATTTATAGGTCCAGGTGTTGAAGTATATGAAGGAATGATTGTTGGATTGAATTCAAGAGGAGAAGATTTAGCAATAAATGTATGTAAAGAAAAACATTTAACAAATACTAGAGCTTCTGGTTCAGATGATGCTTTACGATTAGTTCCACCAATTCAAATGTCATTAGAAAAAGCAATAGAATTTATTCAAGATGATGAATTAGTTGAAATTACACCTAAAAATATTCGTTTAAGAAAGAAAATATTGGATAGTAAAGAAAGAGAAAGAGCAAATAGAAATAAATAGGAATAATAATTAAGCAAGTAATATTGATAATTACTTGCTTTTATGCTAATATTTATATTAGATAATTTATGGGAGATATTATTAATGGATTTTTATAATTTTAAGAGAAAAGAGAATTTAGAAAATTATATAAGAAAATTAGAGAATAAGAAATATATTCAAAGTTTAATAGATAAAAGAATTTCAACTAATGTATTGAATGATGTAGGAAAAAATATGCAGACGATAAAGGCAGAAATTTATAGAACAGTATATGCTAAAGTTGAAGAATTATCAAAAGAACTATTAAAGTTGGAACCAAATAGCATTTGGGCAAAAGAAAGATTAATGAAATCTTTGTTTATATCTGAAAAAAGTGAAGAATTTGAAAATGAAGCACAAGAAATTTTGGAAATAGATGAAGAAAATAAGCTAGCTTTATGGTATATGTCAAAAGAAAAAAGAAAAAAAAATGATATATATGGTGAAAAAGAATATTTAGAAAAGATGATCTTGACGTCTAATGGAATGACAAATGTTAAAGTATTAAAAAGGGTAGAAGAGGTAAATAATTTAATTGAGCAAAAGGAAAAGAAAGAAGAAGTAAAAAAGTTAGAACAAATTGAATGTAACGAAGAAGAGAGAAAAGCCTTTATAGCTAAGATGCAAGAAGATTTCATAAATGGAAAAATAGCAAAAGGTGACATAAGTAGATACAAAGAAGATGCTAAAAATTATCCTAATTATTTTGAGAGTTTGAAGGCAATTTTAGATATAGAAGCTAAAATAACAGGAAATTTGCAAAATAAAATATTAGGATTTAGAGCATATTTAAGCATTGCATTACCAGAAGAATTGTTAAAGATATATGATGAAATAGAAAATACAGAAAAACAAATAGAAATAGAAAAATCGATAAATAAAGTATTTGAAGAAAAATATAAAGTAGAAACAAAAGAACAAAGAAAATATTCTATGGAATTGATTAAAAGATTAGAACAAGGAAAAGTAGAAAAAGAGGAATTACCAAAGATTACTAGAGAATTAGAAAAATTTAAAGATAGAGATAGAGCTATTTTTCTTATTGTAAAAATATATGAAATTTTTTATGGTAAAGAAGAAGCAATAAAGCAATTAAAAAAATATATAAAATTTTTTGATTTAACAAAATTTGAAAAAAAAGAATATGAAGAATTTGATAAAAAAATTGGTTTAGAAAATAAAAAAGGAAAGACTAATAAATTAAAAAAAATTTATGGAGTGTTTGAGGAAAAGAAAGTAAAATATAATCGAAGAGTTGAAGACGCAACAATTAAAGAAATTCAAAATATGATTAAAGAGGGAAAAACAGTAATTGAAATTCATAATATAAAAAGTGATATATCTATAAAGAGAATTTCTATAATAAGAGGAAAATATATAAAAAAAGATGAAGAATTTTTAAAAAGGCAAGAGCAAATAGAAAAATATGCTTATAATTTATTAAACGGAGGAAAAGAATTAGTAGAAGTATATAAACTTTTTGAAGGAGATATTCCTAAAAGTAAGCTTAATATTATGAAAAAAAGGCTAGGAGAACAAGAACTTAAAAATGAAGGAGAAGATAGAGATGAATAGGACTGAATTAGAAAAAATAAAAATAAAAGCATTAGAGGAACATATTCCAATCATTATGGATGAAACATTGGAAGTTATTGAGAAATACTTAAAAGAAAAAAAGCCTAAAAAAATATTAGAAATTGGAGCAGCAGTTGGATATTCTGCAATGTGTTTTTCGGAATTTCTAGCAGAAGGTGGAAATATAGATACTATTGAAAGAGATGAAGAAAGAATAAAAGAAGCAAAAGAAAATTTTAAAAAAGTAGGACTACAAGATAAGATTAATTTATATGAAGGTGATGCAGTTGAAATTTTACCTACTTTAAATGAAAAATATGATATGGTATTTATTGATGCTGCTAAAGGTAAATATCCATTTTTCTTAAAAGAAAGTTTAAGAATGCTTAGTAAAGAGGGCGTAATTTTTGCAGATAATATTTTATACAAGGGTTATGTTATGAGTGATTATAATAAACATAAACAACGTACTGCGGTTAGAAATTTAAGAGAGTATATAAAAGAAGTAACGGAAAATCCTAATTTAGAAACAGAAATTTTGGAAGTTGGAGATGGATTGGGTGTAAGTAGAATAAAATAAAAAAATTCCCTTTGAGATTGTCTCAAAGGGAATAAAAATTATTCACCAAAAGTATTAAAAGGGTCAAAAGATGTTTCAAGCCCAATAGAATCAAATATTTTATTTTTTGTGTACACATAACCTTCAAGTTTGACTTTTGTTCTATCAAAGACTATCCGATTAGGATACCTGATATCTTTATATTCATCATGATTTTGGTCATCTGCAAGTATATCCATAGGTTGTGTGCGAATTTGAATTTCAAATTTTATACCTTGTGGATTAACAAAAACTATATGAAGAGATTGATAACCATTAGCTTTAGGTTTTTTGATGTAGTCTTTTACATTTCCTATGAGTTCGTCTTCGATAAGATTTGAATCAGGAATGATAATATTTGGATGATTTTCTTTTAAAAAATGTGTGTTGTTTTTCGGTTCAGCTTCTATAGGATAGCATTTTTTTTCATAAATGAAAAAATGAAAAACTTCTTTTAAAATATCATAACAAAATTTTATTGATTCAAAATTATCTTTGGCACCGTTGTCAATTCGTATGCGAAAACCTAGGATATCAGATATTTTTGATAAAGGTTTTTGTTCATTTAAGTACAACCGTATTTTGTCATTGTATCCAATGAAGTCTTTTTGTCTTTTCTTTAATGTAATATGATATTTATGATTTTGTTTTTTCATCCATTTAAATAGATGATTTTTTAATTCACAAAAATCATGTTCTAATTCCCAAAGAATGTCTTGATTGTTGGTTATATTCTGATATTCCAAAATTTTATTTGCATATAGTATATTATGTGTTTGGTCAGTTTTTCTAAGTTGTTCCATATATAAATTTTGAAATTCAGTTAGTGTACTGGCTTGATATAAACTTTTGGTAATGTCTGGAAAATCAAATGTCTTTTTTGTCATAATGTAGACTCCTTTCAAATTTTTAAGTAAAAGTTATATATATATTATAACACAAATTTATTAAAATATCAAATAAGTCTACATAAAGCTGTTGACAATATTAGGAAAACTATATATAATATTTGTGGAAAAGAGGTAGAAAATGAAAGAAATAGAATTATTAGCCCCAGCAGGGTCATTTGAAAAAGCAAAGATAGCATTTTTGTATGGTGCAGATGCAGTATATTGTGGAACATCATCATTATCACTTAGAACAAGAGCAGATATGGAAAATGATGATTTGATAAAGACAATTAAATATGCACACGAGATAGGAAAAAAAGTTTATGTAACGATAAATATATTTGCATGGGATGAAAAATATGAAGAAATAATAGATATGGCAAAAATATTAGAAGATATAAAACCAGATGGAGTAATTGTAGCAGATGGTGGAATTATGGAGATAATGAAACAATATGCACCAAGTGTTCCAATAAATGTAAGTACACAAGCTAATATAGTTAGTATGCATTCAGCAAATTTTTGGCGTAAAAATGGAGCTAAAAGAATGATATTAGCAAGAGAAATGAATAAAGAACAAATTAGACATATAATGGAAAATAAACCAGAAGATATGGAAATAGAAATGTTCATTCATGGAGCGATTTGTTTTGCATATTCAGGTAGATGTTTTTTAAGTGATTTCTTATCAAGAAGAAGTGCTAATCTAGGAGATTGTAGTCAAAGTTGTAGATGGTCATATAATTTATATGCAGAAGAAAAAAATAATCCAGGAGAAATGATGCCTATAGAAACAAATGAATATGGAACAAGTATATTTTCATCAAAAGATTTATGCTTAATAAATGAGCTTCCAGAAATTATAGATATGGGCGTAGATAGTTTAAAAATAGAAGGAAGATTAAAAACAGAATACTATATTGCAAGTGTTGTTGGAGTGTATAGAAATGCAATAGATGAATATATTAAAGATCCAAATAACTATAATTCAGAAAAGTATATGAAAGAATTAGAGAAAGTAAAAACAAGAGGATTAACAACTTTTTATTATAATGATAGAAATAATATGGATATTCAAGAATATGGAGGAAGGCAATATAACGATCAATATGAATTTGGAGGAAAAGTAGTTCAATATGGAAAAGATAAAACTATTATTGAAATAAGAAATAAACTTCAAGTTGGTGATGAATTAGAATTATTAGTTCCAAATAAATTAGAACCAGTTAAATTTAAAATAGAAAAGTTATGGGATATTGAAACAAATGAAGAAATTACTCAAATAAGTCCAGGGGTAAAAGGGCAAAAGGTAATATTAAATATTCCAATAGAATGTGAAAAAGACTGGATATTGAGAAGAAAAAAATAGCCCCAAAAAATAAAATGTATTTATACATTTTATTTTTTTGACTATTTTAAATTATACGTAGGTCATTAAATCCATTTTTTTGATTTATAAAATCTTTGTAAGAAGTGTGAAAAGTATGCTTGAAAATTTCATCGATAGTTGGTTGATAAGTAACAGTTTCATTATTTATAGTAAGTGTTACAATATATTTTCCAAGTACTTCTGACATTTCAACGGATGGATTGTTTATTAATATTTTTAAAGCTTGTGTAGAAGTATCAAAAGCATAAGGATCTCTTTCTAAAATTTTAGCAAGAATAGGATTGTTTTTATGTTTTTCTAATTTTGATTTTTTAAAAGTGTCATGTCCTTCAACTGGAGAATTAGTTTTACTAGAAGTATACATAGACATGCTTTCATCTTGCAATTCAAAAGCTAAATTTGAAATTTTATCTATATATGATTTATGAAGGGCCATATAATGAGAATAATCTTTAGGAGATTTTATATAATCTTTAGATTTAGATGGAATAGGAACTATGTCTTGAATTTCATAATATGATTCTGTAGTATCACTTATAGAGTATAAATTCTTAATAATAGTAGTTTCATCATATTTTCTCAATACGATAGATGTATCTTTTGATAAAAGTGATAAATTTATAATTTTGCCATTTATATCTTCAACATAAATATTACCAGTTTTTGTATTTTTTCTTATAGAAGAAATGTTTAAAAAAGTACCGTTTTTTAATATTAAAGAGTCGCCTAATAAAGTAAGGTTTCCATTTTCGTCTATACTAGCATTTTCAAAAGTACGTTCATAATAGGGAAGAAAAGAGTTGTAGTATAAGTTATTAATATTTAATTTCTCTTTTTTTCCGATCATTATTAATTGCGTATTTGATATTATTTTCAATTATAATATCTTTATTAGGATTAATTTTTTTTGCTGTTGTGAGTTTAAGTTTATTATTAGTACTATCAATTACAAAAAAATCATTGTTTTTATCAACAAATATGTCAGTTACATTAAAATCTATACTTTTAACTACTCGTTTAAAGGCAAAAAGATCTTCAGTTTTTCCTAAATATGCGATAAATAGATTTTGTTCATCTGGTGATAAATTATTAAAAATTAGATTAAAACAATCAACGGCATTTAATTTGCAAGAGTAATATTTTATGATTGTTTTCATTTTATTGTATTTATCAGGATTAGAGTTTTTTAAAAAAAATAAAAAAGTTTCAATATATGTTTCTTGATTTTCATTTGCTGAAAAAGTGTTTATAATATTATCAGCCATAGTCGTAAAAGTTTTTATTAGAAAGCTATGTTTAGATTTTATTCTACCTCT
Source organism: Clostridia bacterium (assembly GCA_029258515.1). Taxonomy (GTDB): domain Bacteria; phylum Bacillota; class Clostridia; order TANB77; family CAG-508; genus CAG-269. Next base: position 113,258 of record JARHYK010000002.1, read on the forward strand.
TTGAAAAAAATTAATATTAGGGGTAGATAATTTTATCTTGTTATATGTGTCTTTTAGTATAGTTTCAATCGAATGTAGATAGTTTTGGTAATAATCATTATATAAATAGATAAACATATTAGCGTTTATATTTGGATTTATTGAGTTACACCAAGCTATAAAATTTTTTTCAATAATAGAATTATTCATAATACATTCCTTTCTTTTTAGTATATTAATTTAATTTTAACATAATTATACATAATTGTAAAGAAATGCAAAATTGTGATGGAAATTATTTATGTATATAACTATAAGTCAAAAATACTAAAAGATTTGAACTTATGAAAATTAATAGTTCATAAAAAGATGTAATTTTGGGTAGTAATATAAATATTGAACCTATAGTAAATCCTATAATTGAATAAAATGTTTCGCCATAGAAGTTATCTAGTAAAAACTTAATCAATTTAATACAAATAAGACAACCTAAAAATAGACCAAGTGATAAAGGGAGTAATATGTTTAGATTAATAGATGAAACTGCTACTAAGTATGTGGGATAAACTCCTAAAAGCATTAAAATAACGGTACTACTAACACCAGGAAATATAACTCCAATAGACATTAAAAAACCACTTAAAATTAAATAAGTAAAAGAAAAAGAATTTTGTAAATACATAAAATTAAAGTGTTCTAAAAGTACTGTTATAATTCCTATTGTTAAAGTAGCAAATAAAAAAAACAAATAGTGTGGTTTAAAAGTACATTTTTTATTGGTGTTTTTAATTAAAGATGGAATACTTGACAAAATTAAAGCAATAAAAATAGATTTAGTTTGAAGGGGAAAAGAAGTTAAAAAAAAGTTTAAAAAGTTACCAAATAAGACAATACCTAAAAGGCCCCCCAAGGAAAAGGGAAAAAGAAATTTTATATTTTTTTTCATATCTTTAAAAAAATATAGAATACTATCTAATAATTTTTCATAAATTCCTAAAATGACGCAAAGTACACCACTACTAATACCAGGAAGAATAGCTCCTGCACCAATAGCAATACCTTTTAAAAAAATAAACAAATAAGTTTTCAAAGTAAAATCACCTACATTTTAAATTATATATATAATTATATTGTTAAATTATTGTAATATGATAAAAAAATATGATAAAATAACTAGTATGTAAAATATGTTTAAATGATAAATTGGAGGTACTAACATGATAAAAAAAGTAATATTTGATGTTGATAATACATTAATACCATGGAAAGATGAATATAATAAAGTGATTAAAGAAATGCTAAATAAACTTGATATACAATATAGTGAGGATGATTTAAAAAGTATTATTAAAGCTTTTGAAGAGTATGAAAATATATATTTAACAGTTAATAAAGAAAAAATGTTAGAACTAATTAATACATATACATGTAGAAAGTTTCCAATAGAATTTGTAAATGGTGTAATAAGGGGATGGGAAGAATGTGTACCTAGTTGTTTAGAAAGGGAAACTTATGAAATGCTTGAAAAATTAAGCAAAAAATATGAGTTGGTTATTCTCACAAATTGGTTTGTAGACAGTCAAGAAGAAAGGCTAAAAAAAGTAAATATATTAAAGTATTTTACAAAAGTAGTTGGAGCAGAAAAAATAAAAGGAAAACCATCTAAGGAAGCATTTGCTCAGGCTGTAGGGGATAATAGACCAGAAGAATGTATTATGATAGGTGATGATATAAAAAGAGACATAAAGGGAGCTTTGGACGCAGGTTTAAAAGCAATATTTTTTAATCAAAATGGAAAAAATATAGAAATTAAAGAAGAAGGATATTATCAGGTGAACAAATTAATAAATATATTAAATATATTATGATTCTTTTTGTGATGCTCTTAAAAAGAAATGTAAAATGTATTTTAAAATATATTAATATATATTAATATATATTAATATATGTAAATATTTTATATAATTAGAATAATCCTTTTTAAGAGTTTCTCAAAAAGGATCATTCTTTTATTTCTTCTGCTAGTTTTTTTATAGCTTTACTTTCAATTCTTGAAACATAACTACGAGAAATCCCCATCATACTAGCGATTTCGTGTTGTGTTTTAGGTTTTTTGCCGTTTAAACCAAAGCGGAGTTCTATAATAGTTTTTTCTCTGTCTTTTAGAACAGATTTGATTTTTTTATAGAGTAATTTAATTTTTATTTTTAAGTCAACTTCATCTTCAATATTTCTTTCATCGTTTTCTAAAATTTCTTGTAAGGTAATAACATTATCATCTTTATCTTTCCCGATAGGCTCGTTTAAATACAATTCAGCATTTAATTTTTTTGTAGCTCTTAAGTGCATAAGTATTTCATTATCAATACATTTTGAAACATATGTACTAAGTTTACTACCTTTATTAATATTGAAACTATTAATACCTTTTATTAAGCCAATACTTCCAATTGATATCAAGTCATCTTGTTCAACATTAGCAGTAGAATACTTTTTAGCAACATGAGCAACTAATCTTAAATTTCTTTCTATTAAAATATTTCTTGCTTCTTCATCACCATTTTCCATTTGTAGCAGGTATTTTTTTTCTTCTTCATGAGAAAGTGGTTCAGGAAATAAATTATTACCTTGAATATATCCTATAACAAAAATAGAAGATTTCATAAATTCTAAAAAACCACTTAAAGACAGTAGTGAAAACATAAAAGCACCTCCATTTTTCCCTTATAACTTAATATATGTAAGAAAAAAATAAAAGTGCATGGCCACATAGGTGTTTTTTATTTATAAAAAATATCTATCAAAATATAAAATAAAGATAATTAATATATATAAAAATATATAAAAATATTTAAAAAAAGAGTTGTATTTTGGAAGCGGTTATGATAAAATAAATTTAGCTTAAGGAAGAAGCAAATAAAAAATAAATATATTATTGAATTACCCTGCATAGTGCGTATAGACAGAATTTTTAGAACCAACACTCAGATAAGAGGGGCTGATCTCAAAAATATGGCGTGTATGCTCACCTTGAATTGTGAGAAACCCATGAATATTTTGGTAGGCACCCACCTGTTTTTAGGAGCAGGTCCTTAAAAATTCAGGACATCTTACGGCTAAAGCGGGGATTTTTTTGCGTTTAAAAGATTGTAACTATTGCGTTTTAATGATATAATATGGAAAAAAGTGAGGTTTGAAATGAATATTAAACAGGCAATAGAAAAAGGTGGAATAGAATTAAAAGTAGGAAATATTGAAAGTCCAAAATTGAAAGCAAGAATGTTAATGCAGTTTGTTTTAAATAAACCTAGACAATATATTATAGTTAATGATTTAGAAGAATTAAATAAAAGTAGTCAAGATGAATATTTTTTAGGAATCAAAAAATTAAGAAATAATATTCCAATAGAGCATATAACACATCAAAGAGAATTTATGAAATTGAATTTTTTTGTTAATGAGAATGTGTTGATTCCTAGACAAGATACCGAGATATTAGTTGAGGAAGTAATAAATATAGCTAAAAAAATTAGAAAAGTTAAAATTTTGGACTTATGTACAGGTAGTGGTGCTATTGCAGTATCTATTGCTAAATATGTTCCAAGTAGTGAAATTGTAGCTGTAGATATAAGTGAGAAAGCACTTAAAATAGGATATAAAAATGCTGTTATGAATAATGTTGAAAATCAGATTGAATTTGTAAAATCAGATATGTTTGATAAAATTGATAAAATTGATAAAACCAAATTTGATATTATTGTTTCAAATCCACCATACATAAAAAAGAAAGAAATAGAAAAATTAGATTTCGAAGTTCAAAAAGAGCCTGTAATTGCTTTAGATGGAGGAGAAGATGGGCTGAATTTTTATAAAGATATTATAAAAAATAGTTATGAATATTTAAAATATCAAGGATATTTATGTTTGGAAATAGGATATGATCAAAAAGATGAGGTAATTCAGTTATTGAATAATGAAGAAAAATATAGCAATATATATTCAAAAAAAGATTTATATGACAATGATAGAATAGTAGTTGCAAGATTAAAATAGGAGGAGATTTAATGTCTTTTTCAGCAGAAATAAAAAAAGAATTAAGTAAATTGAATAATCTAGCTAATAAAAAGCAGGTAAAATATGAATTAATAGGATATTTACTTACTAATAATACAAGTGTAATAAATAAAAGGCAAATAAGTTATTTAACTGAAAGTGAGTATAATATTAATAGATTTTCTAAGTTACTTGCTAATTTAAAAATAGATCATCAAATAGGGATGGATGGAAATTTATTTGTTATTACATTTAAAATCGGAGAACTAATATTTTTAAAACAAGTAGAAGAAATGCAAGGGAAACAGGCATTAAGTATAGATAATATAAAAATAGAAGACATTAAAAATGAAGATGATAAAAAGGCACTTATAAGAGGTGTGTTTTTAGGGGCAGGAACTATAACAAATCCTAAAAGGACATATCATTTGGAAATAATATTTCCAAGGTTGGAGAATTTGAAATATATAAAAAAATTATTGGAGAATTTTGAGATAAATATAAAAGAATTGGAAAATGAAAATAAAGTAACAATGTATATAAAAGATGGAGAGGAAATTTCTAAGTTTTTAGCTTTAATTGGTGCTAGTAAGGGAATGTTAGAATTTGAAAATATTAGAGTGGAAAAACAAATGAAAAGTAAGGTGAATAGGCTAGTAAATTGTGAAACAGCGAATCTTACTAAGACGATAAATGCAGCAGTTCAGCAAATAGAAGCAATAAAAAAAATAAAAGAGGAAAAAAAGTTTAATAAATTGGATAGCAATTTAAAGGAGATAGCATTATTGAGATTAAAATATCCAGATATATCTTTAGTTGAATTGGGAAAAAAATTGAAAAAACCACTTGGTAAATCAGGAGTGAATTATAGATTAAAAAAGATAATGGAAATTGCAAATTTAGAAAGGAAAAAAGATGAGTAATAGACAAGAATTAGGTATATATATTCATATACCTTTTTGTGTACATAAGTGTATATATTGTGATTTTATATCATTTTCAAATAAATTAAATTTTCAAGAAAGATATATTAAAAAGTTAATAGAAGAAATAGAAAGTGAAAAAGAATTATTTGAAAAATATGAAGTAACAACTATATATATTGGGGGAGGAACTCCATCTGTTATAGATAGCAAATATATTTGTGAAGTGGTAAATGGTTTGAAAAAATATATTAAGTTAGATAAGGCAGAAATAACTATAGAAATAAATCCAGGAACAATTACAAAACAAAAATTGTTGGATTATATGAATTCAGGAATAAATAGATTAAGTATTGGTCTTCAAACATCAAATGATAATTTATTAAGAGATTTAGCAAGAATCCATAATTATTCGGATTTTTTAAATACATATGAGTTGGCTAGAAAAGTAGGATTTAAAAATATAAATGTTGACTTAATGATAGGACTTCCAAATCAAAAAATAGAAGATATTAAAGATAGTATTGATAAGTTAATTAACCTACAAGTAGGAAAACCAGAACATATTTCAGTTTATTCATTAATAGTTGAAGAAGATACTCCTATATATGATTTAATAGAAAATGGAACTTTGAAATTACCTACTGATGAAAAAGAAAGGTTACAATATCAATATGTAAAAGATAGATTGGAACTTGAAGGATATAAACAGTATGAAGTATCAAATTTTGCACAAGAAGAAAGAGAATCAAAGCATAATATTAATTGTTGGAATCAAAAAGAATATATTGGTTTTGGACTTGCCGCACATTCATATATTGATAGAATTAGATTTTCTAATACTTGTGAGTTAGAAAAGTATTTGAATGAAGATTATAGAAATATAAAAATAGTTCATGAAAAACAAAATGAAGAAGATCAAGAAAAGGAATATATGTTGATAGGTTTAAGAAAGATAGAGGGAGTTAAGATTTCTAAATTCAAAGAAAAATTTGGAAAAAATCCAATATATGTATTTAGAAAAGAAATCCAAAAATTAGTAGAAGAAGAACTTTTAGAAGTGGATTTGGATAATATTAGATTAACTAGAAAAGGACTAGATTTAGCAAATTTAGTATGGGAAGAATTTGTATAAATAAAACTATTGAAAAACAGATAAAAATATATTAAAATGAAAATATAAGGAGTGATAAAAATGGCTAAAAAAATAAGTGAAAAAATTACATGGGTTGGGAAAAAAGATTGGGAATTAAAAAAATTTCATGGAGATGAATTCACAACTATAAATGGATCATCATACAATAGTTATTTGATACGAGATAAAAAAACAGTGTTAATAGATACAGCATGGCTTCCATATGATAAAGAATTTGTTGCTAATTTGGAAGATGAAATTAAGCTAGAAAAAATAGATGCAGTCATACAATTGCATGGAGAAGTAGATCACAGTGGAGCATTAGTTGAACTTATGAATAAATTACCTAAAGATACTCCTATATATTGTACAGCAAATGGTGTTAAATCACTAAAAGGACAATATCACAAAGATTGGAATTTTAATATTGTAAAGACAGGTGATAAGTTAAATTTAGGAGAAACCACTCTAACATTTATAGAAGCGCCTATGTTACATTGGCCAGATACGATGTTTGCATATTTAGATAAAGAAAATGCACTATTTAGTACTGATGGTTTTGGGCAACATTTAGCATCAGAATTTATGTATGCTGATGAAGTGGACCAAAATATTTTATTTAACGAGGCATTAAAATATTATGCTAATATATTAGCACCATTTTCAATGATGGTAACTAGAAAAATAAATGAGATTTGGGGCATGAATTTAAAAATTGATATGATATGTCCAAGTCATGGTCTTATTTGGAGAAAAGATCTAAATAAAATAATAGAAAAATATTTAAAGTGGGCTAATAATTACAAAGAAAATCAAATTACAATTATATATGATACTATGTGGAATGATACAAGGAAAATGGCAGAAGCAATAGCTAGGGGAATTAAGAAAAAAGATAGTTCTGTTGAGATAAAAATTTTAAATACTGCTAAAAATGATAAGACAGATGTATTAACAGAAGTGTTTAAATCAAAAATGATACTTGTTGGTTCTCCAACTGTTAATAATGGATATTTATATTCTATTGCCGGTATATTAGAGATGATTAAAGGAATGAAATTAAAAAATAAAAAGGCTGTGGCTTTTGGAAGTTATGGTTGGAGTGGAGAAGCAGTTAAATTAATTGGAGAATTTTTAAGAAGTGCAGGTTTTGAAATTTTAAATGATGGAATAAGATGTTTATGGACACCAGATAAAGATATGGAAAGAGAATTGGAAAAATATGGAGAAGAATTAGTGTAAATAAGGTGGGAATAGAAGTGAAAAATATAAAGGATTATACATTAGAAGAGTTAAAAGAAGAAATGGAAGATTTAGAAGAAAAATCATTTAGAGCTGAGCAAATTTTTAAATGGGTTTATGAAGAAAAAGTAAAAACATTTGATGAAATGACTAATTTATCACTTGAACTAAGAAATAAATTAAAAGAAAATTATACAATGTGTAATTATAAAATATTACAAAAGCAAGAAGCAAAAGATGGAACTAAAAAATATCTTTTTGATGTATTAGATGGAAATGCGATTGAAACAGTTCTTATGAAATATCATTATGGATATAGTATATGTGTATCTTCTCAAATAGGATGTAAGATGGGATGCAAATTTTGTGCATCAACTGGAATAAATTTTGTTAGAAGTTTAACAAGTGGTGAAATAGTTGAACAAATATTAGCGGTTGAACAAGATGAAAATGTTAGAATATCTAATGTTGTATTTATGGGAATAGGTGAACCTTTAGATAATTATGATAATGTAGTAAATGCAATTAGAATCATTAATCACCCCAAAGGGCTAAATATTGGGGCAAGACATATTAGTATTTCAACAAGTGGATTAGTTCCTAATATATATAAGTTAGCTGAGGAAAATATACAATGTACATTATCTATATCATTACATGCTACAAATAATGAAAAAAGAAGTGCAATGATGCCTGTAAATAATAGATATCCAGTAGAAGAATTGGTAAAAGCTTGTAAAGACTATATTTCAAAAACAAATAGAAGAATATCATTTGAATATGCTTTAGCAAAAGATAATAATGATAACTTAGAGGATGCTAAAGAATTGGTTAGATTGTTAAAGGGTATGATTTGTCATGTTAATTTAATACCAATTAATAAAATAGAAAATGGTAAGTTTTCAAAATCTACAAATGAAAATATTATGAAATTTAGGGACTATTTGAATGATCATGGAATAGTAGCAACAATTAGAAGAGAATTAGGTTCTGACATAGATGCTGCTTGTGGACAGTTAAGAAGAAAAAATCTGAAAGAAAATTAAGTTCTTAAAGGATGTGAAAAAATGAATTCTGATTTTGAAATTAGAAAAAAGATGCAAATAAAGCAACGAAGAGTAAAAAGAAAAAAGATTTTAATTAATTTTTTTATAATATTTATCATTATATTAATTTTTTTAATGGGATACATTTATGGTAAAATTCAGAAAAGGGGAGAACTAGTAGTTGAAAAGACTGAAGAATCAGTTAATAATGAAGCTATAGAGGTAGTAGAGCTAGCAGAGGAAGAAATAAAAGATTGGAGATTAATTTTAGTAAATAAAGATAATCCAGTACCAGAAGATTATGAATTCGAATTAGCAAGTATTGATAAGAATAGAAAGTTTGACAAAAGAGCTATTAAACAATTAAATCAAATGATGGATGATATTAGAAAAGATGGGATTTCAAATATCTGGGTTCAATCTTCATATAGGGATATTAAATTGCAAGAGGAATTATATAATAATAGTGTAAAAAAATATATGGGGCAAGGAAAAACTGAAGAAGAAGCAAGAAAGCAAACTGAAATATTTATTAATAGACCAGGTGTAAGTGAACACAATGTTGGACTAGCTGTTGATTTTAATGATGTAAAGGCAAATTTTGAAAATACTAGAGCTTTTAAATGGCTTGTTAAAAATGCAGAAAACTATGGGTTTATTTTAAGATATCCAAAGGATAAAGAAAATATAACTGGAATATCTTATGAACCATGGCATTGGAGATTTGTTGGGGAAGAAAACGCAAAGAGAATGAACGAAAAAAATTTATGCCTAGAAGAGTATGTTAAATTAAATCAAAAAAGTGACTGCTGAAATATATAAGTATGATATAAATAAAAAAACACCAATACATATAAAAATGCATTTGGTGTTTTTTAGATTATAGTTTATTTTTGGAGACATAAATGTTTCCATCTTTTGAGCGAATAGTATATCCTAATTCTTGAAGAGTTTGAACATCTTTAGAAGATATGATTGAATTTGGATATAACATTCCTTGAAACCTAGGGTCGTAATTTTCTACAATATAATTTATTGTCAAACTCATAAAGTCCTTTCTAGCATTTTAGGTAAAATGCTAAACCACTATAAAATTTTTGTTACAATGGTAAGTTTAACACATTTACATAAAATTGTCAATTCCTATAATATAATGCAAATTAATCCACCACTTCCTTCATTAACAATTCTTTCTAGTGTTTCTTGTAATTTGATCTGAGCATCTTCTGGCATTTTTGCAAGTTTTGTTTGTAAACCTTCATTAACTAGAGCATGTAGACTTTTACCAAAAATGTTTGAATCCCATATTTTTTTAGGATCATTTTCAAATTCTGAAAGTAGATAATTAACAAGTTCTTCAGATTGTTTTTCAGAGCCAACTATAGGAGAAACTTCTGTTGCAACATTACATTTTATCATGTGAATAGCAGGGGCATTGGCTTTTAATTTAACACCAAATCTAGACCCTTGTTTTACCATTTCGGGTTCTTCAAGTTCAAGTTCATCGATTGTAGGAGTAACAATGCCATAACCTTTTCTATCTACTTCATCTAGAGCATAAGAAATTTTGTCATATTTCTTTTTTGTGTAAGATAGTTCAGAAATAATACTAAATAGATCTCCTTCATTTTCAACATTAACACCTGTAATTTCAGATAGAACTGTGTAGAATAATTCATCTTTTAAGTCAACTCTAATATTTACAATTCCAGAACCTAAATGAATATTTTGCACGGTTGTATTAGCAATTATTTCAGTTTTAGTAATTTTTGTTGAACATAAAGAAATGTCTTTTAAAACTGAAACATCTGAAAAAGCATTTTTAATTTCATTAAAAAGGTTAGCTTTTAAAGGATGTTTAAAATCTAAAGAATCAATCCATTTAGGTAATTTAATAGAGATTCTGTCAACAGGAAATTCGTATAAAACTTTAGAAAAAATAGTATTAATATTTTCTATTGTCAAATTAGCACAATTCATAGGGATTACACTTGTATTATATTTTTTTGCTAAACTATTAGCGAGTGAAATAGTAGCTTGAGAATTAGGGTCATATGAATTTAAAACGATAACAAAAGGTTTATTAAGTTCTTTTAATTCACTAACAACTCTTTCTTCAGCTTTGGTATAATCTTCTCTTGGAATATCAGTAATAGAACCATCAGTAGTAACCAAAATACCAATAGTAGAATGTTCATCAATAACTTTTTTGGTTCCAATTTCAGCAGCTTTTTCAAAAGGAATTTCTTCATTAGACCATGGTGTTTTAACCATTCTTGGCATATCATCTTCTAAGTAACCGTATAGCATTATCTACTAGGTAACCTACACAATCAACAAGTCTTGTTTTAAATTTTAAGTTATTGTCCAAAGTAATTTCAATTGCTTCATTAGGAACAAATTTAGGTTCTGTAGTCATAATAGTTTTTCCGCCAGCACTTTGTGGCAATTCATCTTTTGCACGTTCTTTTTTATAAGAATTATCAATGTTAGGAATAACTAATAAATCCATAAAATTTTTTATAAAGGTAGATTTACCAGTTCTAACAGGACCAACCACCCCAACATATATATCCCCATCAGTCCTTTTTGCGATGTCTTGATACAATCTTGTATTTTCCATCTATATACCTCCTTTAAATCTTTAGAAAAATGTTTGTACAAAATTACTTTAATTAATGTATATTTAAAAAATAAAGATATATGACAAATTTTTGAGAAATTTTTTAGTTAATTTTTGATGGGTGAAATACCAAGAATAAAAATGTATTAAAATTTAAGGATATTAAGTATTTATATTATAGTATTTTTAAAACTAGAATTCCAAAAAATAAAATGGTAGCAAAATTATAAAAATGTTTCTTGGAAATATGTGATTTTAAATAATAATATACATAAAATTTGTTTTTTTTATGTAAAAATGATATAATGTATTTATATTCTAAATAGAAAGGAGTTTTATTATGTCTACAAAAAAAGAGTTAGAGAAGCTTGAGGAAGCTAAAGAACGGATTCAAAATGATTTAACATCGATTGAAACAAGAATATCAAAAATTAGTAAAGATCTAGAAAAACTGTGTAACAGTATTAATGGATTGGAGAAAAGAACATCTCCTTTGGCGAAAGAAACATTGAAAACACTTACTAGTGATTGTGCTGATTTATACCATAAGAAACAAGAATTACAAAAAGAATTAGAAAGTGAATTGGAAGAACTAAAAAATGTGGAAACTAATATAGACTTTAACTTAGAATCAATGGCTTATATTAATGAGCAAGTTCCAAGAATGGCCAGAGAATTTTGGGATTATGTTAAAGAAAACCGAAGATATTTGGCTATTGAATTAAGAAATGAATTTGGAATTGTTGGGCAATATGTTAGATATGATAATTATCATGAAAAGTTTCCTACAGGAGGAATGATGATTATTGCTATGAATAGTAAAGTAAAAATAACAGAAACGAAGAATCAAACTTTTTATGTTGGTGACTGCATTGAGATAGATAATGAAACAAAGTGTTTTTTAGATTATGCTAATTTTTTCAGAAAACTATTAACAGAAGAATTGATGAAGACAAACAACTCAGACTTTAAAATAACTGTAGTACATGATAAAATCACGCTTGAGTTGCTGTGATTAAATATAGGAAGGATAGATTTTAAGCTATCCTTCCTATATTTATAATGCTATAATTGTTGTAAAACAAAGAGTAGATATGTTATAAGTAGAAGTATATATTGCTAAAAAAATTCTATTTTTTCTTGATAACACAAAGTAAAAAATTTCACAAAAAATTTGCAAAAAAATATTTATTGTGTTAGAATAAATGCATAAAAGTAGGCGTAAATTTAATAGCCAAAATAACAAAAATGAATATTATATTAATGTGATACAATATATAGTTACTTAAAATTATATAACTTAAAAAAGAAGGGAAGAATAGTATGGATAGAATGGGACAAATGGAGGAAATGTTAAAAACATATAACCAAGAACATATTTTGAAATTATTTCAAATTTTAACTGAAGAAGAAAAAATGAAATTAATTGAACAAATTAATAATATAGACTTGCACCAAATTATGGAATTATATGATACAACAAAAAAAGAAATAGAAATTAAGGAAAATAAAATAGAAGAAATTTCTTACGAAGATAAGGCAAAAATGACTAATGGAAGAAAAGAAAAATTAGATGAATTAGGAGAAAAAATAGTAAAAGAAGGAAAGTATGCAGTAGTAACAATGGCAGGTGGTCAAGGAACAAGATTAGAGCATCCAGGACCTAAAGGAACTTTTAAATTAGATATATATGGAAAAGGAAAATATCTTTTTGAAATTTTAGCTGAAAATTTGAAAGAGGCGAATAAAAAATATGGTATATCTATTCCATGGTATATAATGACAAGTAATCAAAATAACAAAGATACAGTAGAATTTTTGGAAAAAAATAATTATTTTGGATATAAAAGAGAAGATGTTATAATATTTACACAAGGAGAATTACCATTAATAGATATGGATGGTAAGATTTTAATTGGAAAAGACAAAATGGTAAGAATGGGGTCAGATGGAAATGGTGGAACATTTAGTTCACTTAGAAAATCAGGAGCATTAGCTAATATGAAAGAAAGAGGAGTAAAATGGGTATTTATTGGTGGTGTGGACAATGTGTTACTAAAGATGGTAGATACAACATTACTAGGATTAGCGATAGAAAAAAATGTTCAGATAGCATCAAAATCAATAGTAAAAGCAAATCCACATGAAAAAGTTGGAGTGTTTTGTAAAACAAATGGTCATCCAAAAGTAATAGAATACTCAGAATTACCAGAGAAAATGGCAGAAGAAGTGGATGATAATGGCGAATTAAAATATGGTGAATCACATGTAATGTGTAATTTATTTACAATAGAAGCAATAGAAAAAGTAAGTAAAGAACCATTAATATATCACAGTGCAATAAAAAAGAATTCATATATAGACGAACAGGGAAAAGAAGTAATACCACAAGAAAAAAATTCATATAAATTTGAAGCGTTTATATTTGATGCATTTGAATTGTTTGATGATATAGCAATATTAAGAGGAAAAAGAGAAGAAGATTTTGCACCAGTAAAAAATAAAGAAGGTGTAGATAGTCCCAAAACAGCAAAAGAATTATATGAAAAATTTTGGAATAGATAATTTGGTGATAAATTTAAAAGTACTATGAAAGGAAATTAAAAAATGGAAGAATGTAAAATTAAAAACTTATATGATTTAGATAAGACTATTGCAAAAGGGCTTTTAAAAACAGAAGAATATCCATGGAATGTGTTAGCTAAAATAAAGGAATATATTATAGAGTTAGGAAAAACATTAAGTAAAGATGAATTTGATGAAATAGGGGAAAATATTTGGATAGCTAAAACAGCAAAAGTAGCTAAAACAGCTTTTCTTAATGGACCATTAATTGTTTGCGATAATGCTGAAATTAGACATTGTGCGTTTATTAGAGGATGTGCAATTGTTGGAAAAAACGCGGTAGTTGGAAATTCAACAGAACTTAAAAATGTTATTTTATTTGATAATGTTCAAGTTCCACATTATAATTATGTAGGAGATTCAATTTTAGGGTATAAATCTCATATGGGAGCTGGTTCAATTACGTCTAATGTTAAATCAGATAAAAAGTTTGTAGTAATTAAAAATAAAGAAACTGGGGAAAAGATTGAAACAGGAATAAAGAAAATAGGAGCAATGGTTGGAGATAATGTAGAAGTAGGATGTGGAAGCATATTAAATCCTGGTACTATTGTTGGAAAAAATACTAATATTTATCCATTATCTTCTGTTAGAGGTGTTGTTAAAGAAAATAGCATTTATAAAAATCAAAATGAAATAGTGTTAAAAAATAATGATTAAGAGAAAAAAGTATGAGAAAATTTAAAAAAATTTATATAGAAATAACAAATATTTGTAACTTGAATTGTCCATTTTGTAGTATAGATGATAAGCAAAAAAAAGAAATGAGCTTAAGGGAGTTTGAAAGTATTTTAAATAAAATTGATGATTATACTGATTATTTATATCTTCATGTAAAAGGAGAGCCTTTATTACATAGTAAATTTAATGAAATATTAAAATTATGTAAAAAATACAAAAAAAAGGTGAATATAACTACAAATGGAACTTTATTAAATAAAAGATTTAATTATATTTTGAATTCAAGTGTTAGGCAGATAAATATATCATTACAAAGTCTTATAAACCTTGATTATCTTTACGATATAATTAAAAGTGTAGATATATTAAGTAAAAATAGCATTCAAATACAATATCGTATGTGGGTGAAAAATGAATATGAAAAAAATATAGTGAATATTTTGGAAGAACACTATAATACAAAAATACAAGGAAAAAATACAAAATTAAGTGAGAATATTTATTTTAATATTGATAAAGAATTTATATGGCCAAGCTTGGAAAATAGTTTTATAAATAGCCAAGGAACTTGTTATGGAACAAGGTCACATATAGGGATTTTAGTAGATGGAACTATTATTCCATGTTGTTTAGATTCAAATGGAATAATAAATTTAGGAAATATTTTTGAAGATGATTTAGAGAAAATAATAAATAGTGAAAGATTTATAAAAATGAAAACTGATTTTCAAAATAATAAAATATGCGAAGAATTATGTAAAAAGTGTGGTTTTTCATTTCGAATTAAAGAAAAACAAAAATAAAAAAGTAATAAAAATAAGTTAAAAATTTATCGAAACAAATTTTTAACTTATTTTTTATTCTATTATAAATAGATAAAAATTAAATTACATTTTTTGATTACCTGGTATAAAATAATCAACAACACCATAAATTAAAGCACCAATTATTGCGGCCATCCAAGATATAGAATAGCCAGAAACAAAAAATTGTGTTAAATATAAAGTAATTGCGGCTAATGCGAAGCCTACAAATCCTTTACCAAAAGGACTAGCTCCAATACCAGTAAATTTTGTTATTAGATAATCCATAATAGTTAACACTATTGCAGAAAGTGCTAATGCCCATATGTTATCAATAGAAAAACCAGGTGTAAAAAATGCAGTAATAGCTAAAATCACAGCAGCAGCAATCAATCTTCCTAAGATTTGAAAAAATGTTGAACCACTACTTGATGCTATATTTGAATTACTATCTGACATGATATTTAACCTCCTTGACTAGAAAAATATCTTAACTTTCTAGTTCTAAAATTAGTATGAGCTAAAATTAATATTTTATACAAAAAAATAAAAATAAGTATAAAAAAATATAAAAATCACAAAATAATAATGAAAAATAAATAAAATTGTGAGGAGATAGTAATGCTAATAACATTTTTTAGAGCTATATTATTGTATATTATTGTTTTAATAGTAATGAGATTAATGGGAAAAAGAGAAATAGGACAATTACAACCATTTGAACTTGTAATTTCAATAATGATAGCAGATTTAGCATCAATTCCAATGACAGATTCAGGAATTCCAATAACCAATGGGATAATTCCTATTTTAGGTTTATTAGTTATGCATTTAGTTATATCTATTGTAAATATTAAAAGTATAAGAATAAGAGAAATAATATGCGGAAAACCTAGAATACTTATATATAGAGGAAAGATAGATGAAAAAGCACTTATAAAAGAAAGATTTACAATAAATGAACTTCAAGAAAAGTTAAGAGGAAAAGATATAATGAACATAGCAGATGTAGAATATGCAATATTGGAAACTAGTGGTGAAGTTACTGTGATTTTGAAACCAGAAAAGAGAAATATTATAGTAGAAGATTTGAATTTAAAACTAGAATATGAAGGAATACCATATAATCTAGTTACAGATGGAGTAATTATGGAAGATAATTTAAAAAAGGTTGGTAAGGATTATAACTGGTTGAAAAAACAAGTAGAAAAATTTGGGTATAAGCCAGAAGATGCTTTAATAGTTACAGTTGATGGTAAAAATCAAATATTTTGTCAAAAAAGGGAGGACTAGGATGTATAAAGAAATGATTATTTCAATTGTTTTAATTATTTCTATTTTTATTGGAAATTATACAACTCAAGAGTATACTAAAAAAGCAACTAGACAAGTAGCAGATGATTTAAAAAATTTAAAACAAGAAATACAAATAGAAAATGTAGATATAGGAAGAGCAAACAAAAAATTGGAGAAAATTGAAAATAAGTGGGAAAACATAAATAATAAAATGGCATATTTTATAGAACATGATGAATTAGAAAAAATTCAAAATAATTTGACTGGTTGTAGAAGTTATTTAGAAAACAAAGAATATGTAGAGGCAATACAACAATTGGATACAGCTTGTTTTGTTTTAAAACATATAGAAGAGAAGAATAAGTTTGATTTAAAAAATATATTTTAAAAAGATGATTAATTTAAATTAATCATCTTTTATAATATATTATTTTTTTTCATAAATGATATTTGCATATTTTTTAAGTTTTTTATAAACTAAATCATTTACAGTACCAGCAGGATAAAGTCCGTTTTGATCCTTTTTACCAGCAGGAACACCTGTCAAAACCTCAATTCCTTCTTCAATTGTAGAGATAGAATAAATATGGAATAGGTTATTTTTAACAGCTTCAACAATTTCATCTGATAATTGTAAATTATCAACATTTTGAATAGGAATCATAACCCCATGTGTTCCATCTAGGCCCCTCATTTTGCAAATTTGAAAATATCCTTCTATTTTCTCGTTAACACCACCGATTGGTTGAATTTGTCCTTTTTGATTGACAGAACCTGTAACTGCAATAGCTTGATTGATTGGTATTCCAGATAAGCTAGATAATAAACCATAAAGTTCGGTACTAGATGCACTATCACCATCTACACCATTATATAGTTGTTCAAAGCAAATACTAGCAGTTAAACATAAAGGGATGTTTTGGGCAAACATTTCACCTAGATAACCTGTTAAAATTAAGACACCTTTTGAATGAGAAGAGCCAGAAAGTTCAACTTCTCTTTCGATGTTCACAATGCCATTTTTACCAGTATAAGTATTAACTGTTATTTTAGCAGGTTTACCAAAGGTATAATCTCCAACAGTCATAACAGTTAGACCATTTAAAGTACCAACTTCGAAACCAGAAGTGTTGATTAGTAAAGAGTGATTTTCAATCATTTCCATATATTTGCTGTCAAACTTTTTAACACGATTTATTTGTTCTTTTAAAGCCTTTTCAACAAATTCTCCTGTAACTACTTTTGAACGAGATAATTTTGCCCAAGTAGCTGCTTCACCAGCAATTTGAATCAAATCATCAAATCTAGTAGAAAGTTTACTATGGCTTCCAGCAAGTTTAGAAGCATGTTCAACTAATTTTGCCATTGCAGATTTATCTAAGTGAGGTAATTTATCATGTTCACAAAATCCATGAATTATTCTAGCTAATTTATTTGCATTTTCTTTATTTAATGGTGCATCATCTTCAAATTCTACTTTTATTTTAAATAATTTTTTAAAATCTCCATCCATTGCAAGTAATGTTTGGTAAATTTGTGAATTACCAATTAAAATTACTTTTAAATCTAGAGGAATAGGTTCAGGTTTTAAGGAAATCATAATCATAGAAGAGCGTTGTTCTACAGTATTTTCAATTCCAACTTCTTTTACCCTAAGAGCTTTTTTTAAAGCTTCATAACAAGCAGGATTTGATAATAAATCTTTTGCTTGAAAAATTATATATCCTCCATTTGCTTGTTGCAATAAACCAGGTTTTAGCATTGTATGGTCTGTTTTTAAAGCACCGTAATAATTTTCATATTCCAAGGCTCCAAAGATATTTGTATAAGAGTAATTTGAATCCATAATAACTGGAGCACCATCAAGAGATGAGTTATCAATGAATAAATTCACACGATAATTTAAAGAAGGGTCTTGTTTTTTTATATTAGGATTTGTTGAGTGTTGATTTTGTTTGTTATTAATTTCATCTTCTTCTATAAAGTATGAGACATTTTTTAAAACATCTTGTTTTACATCAGTTAAAAAATTGTTAATTTTTTTGTTTCTTTTGTATTTTGATTTCAAGAAATTAATATGTGCACTAACAGTTAAAAGTGCTATATTTGATTGCCATTCGGAAATTTTTTTATCTGATTGACGTTCAATTTCTTTAATTTTATTGATTGCAATCATTATTTGTTCTTGAACGATTGTTGATTTTTCTTCATATTGTTTTTTTACTTCAGGTTCTAATTTATCAAATTCAGCTTCTTCTATAGCTTTGCCATCAACAATAGGCATCATATATATACCATTTTGTGAGGCTTTTACTTGAAAATTATATTTAGAAGCATCTATATTTAATTTATCTAAAAGAGCAGTTCTTTTTTCTTCAAATTGTTGTTTTATTAGTGTTTTTTCTTTTTCAAAATCATCTGCATTAAATGTTTTTTTTATGTCTTTTTTAATTTCTTTTATAAAACCGTCCATATTATCTTTAAATTCTTTACCTTGGCCAGCAGGTAAAGAGACTGCAATTGGAATATTAGGATTTGTAAAATTATATATATAGCACCAATCATTTGGAACTTTCTTTTTAATGGAAATTTTGTCTAAGTAGTTTTTGGTGTACATAGTTTTTCCTACACCACTTGGACCTTCGAGATATAGGTTATATCCTTTTACATCTACTTGTAAACCAAATTCTAATGCTTTAATTCCTCGTTCTTGTCCGATTCCAGTATTTATATCTTCTAATTCTGATGTTGTTTCAAAATTAAATATAGAATCATTACATGTCATTTTTAAGTCTTTATAACTTAATTCATTTTTGTTTTTCATTTGTTTTCCTCCACCTTTTTTCTTTATTATTTACCTTTTAAAAATTTCTAAACCTATTTTATATTATATATTTAAAAAAGTAAATATATAATATAAAATATTTAGCAAAATTTGTAGATATAAATCAAAGAACTATAAATTCAAGGTTATGGTGAAAATGAATAAAAAGGTAGAAAAAATAAGAGTGATTTTAGATATAAAAAATATAAAACTTTGGTGAAAACATTTGACAAAAACAATAATTTAATAGATAATATAGTTGTAAAAGATTAAGAAGAAAATTAATAAGAAGTACGAAGGAGGAATATATAAGATGTATATATTTAATAGAATTACAGTAAATCCACAATTGCCAAAAAGAATAGAAAAATTAGGAGAAATATCAAATAACTTATGGTGGTCTTGGAATACAGAGTTTTTAAGACTATTTAGAAAAATTGATAATGACTTATGGGAAAGATGTGGGAAAAATCCAGTTAAGTTTTTAAGAGAAGTATCACAAGATAAATTAGAAAGTGCGGTAAAAGATATATCATTTTTAAAAGAATATGATAAAAATGTAGAAAATTTTAAAAATTATATGGATAGTAAAAATACATGGTTTGCAAATAAATATCCAGATAATAAAGATGATGTTATTGCATATTTTTCAGCAGAATATGGGTTAGATGAAACAATACCAATTTATTCGGGAGGACTAGGTATATTATCAGGTGATCATTTGAAATCTGCAAGTGATTTGGGTATTCCTTTAGTTGCAGTAGGGTTACTATATAAAAATGGATATTTCCATCAAAAAATAAATGGGAATGGAGAACAAGAAACAGAATATCATGATATAGATTTATATGACTTGCCAATAAAGCCAGTAAAAAAAGTAACAGGTGAAGATTTAATTATATATATAAAATTTCCTAAAAGAAGAGTATATTTAAAAGTATGGCAAATAAGAGTAGGTCGCATAAAATTATATTTATTAGATTCTGATATTGAAAAAAATAATCCAGAAGATAGAGATATTACTCTTCGTTTATATGGTGGAGATCAAGAAATGAGAATAAGACAAGAAATTGTTTTAGGAATGGGTGGAGTTAATTTATTGACAAGAGAATTAGGATTAAAACCATCAGTATATCATATGAATGAAGGACATTCATCATTTTTAACATTAGAATTGATTAAAAATATAATAAAAGAAAAGCAGGTGTCATTTGATGTGGCAAAAGATATTGTAACATCTATGACAGTATTTACCACGCATACACCAGTACCAGCAGGAAATGATATATTTCCAGTTGATTTAGTAGAAAAATATTTCAAAGATTTTTGGCCTAGAATTGGATTGTCAAGAGAAGAATTCTTAAGATTAGGAATGAAACCAAGTAAAGAATTGCAACCGGGATTTAATATGGGGATATTAGCTTTGAAAATTGCAGGAAAGAAAAATGGTGTTAGTAAACTTCATGGAGCAGTTTCAAGAGAGTTATTTGGCGAAGTATGGCCAGAGATTGCTGCAAATGAATCTCCTATTGATTATGTAACTAATGGGATTCATACTTGTTCATGGCTTTCACCAAATTTAAAAGAATTGTATAATAAATATTTAATTCCATATTGGCAAGATAATATACAATATAATTATGTGTGGGAAAAGATAAAAAATATTCCTGATGAAAAATTATGGGAAGCTCATCAAAATAGAAAAGAAAAACTTTTAAAATTAGTTAAAGATTCAACAACTGAAAGATTAAGACGTTCAGGATATAAATATGAAGATATTAATCAAATAGTATCTCGGATTAAATCCAAAAGCTTTAACTATAGGGTTTGCAAGAAGATTTGCAACATATAAAAGAGCAACATTAATTTTTAAAGATTTAGAAAGAATAACACAAATTTTAAACAATAGTGAAAGACCAGTACAATTAATATTTGCAGGAAAAGCACATCCAGCAGATAAAGAAGGGCAAGATTTGATTAAATATATTCATCAAGTTTCAATGATGCCACAATTTAAAGGAAAAATATTTTTACTTGAAAATTATAATATTGCAATGTCAAGATATTTAGTAAGTGGTGTAGATGTATGGCTTAATAACCCAAGAAGACCAATGGAAGCATCTGGAACAAGCGGACAAAAAGCATCTGTAAATGGTGTTATTAATTTTAGTGTTCTAGATGGTTGGTGGGCAGAAGGATATAACCAAAAAAATGGTTGGAAAATAGGATTTAATAAGGACTATGAATCATATGAAGCACAAGATGTAACAGATAGCCAAAGTATTTATGAAACTTTAGAGGAAAAAATAATTCCAGCGTACTATGAAAAAGATAAAAATAGTTTGTCAAAAAAATGGTTAGAATATATGAAAGAGTCTATAATATCAACAGGAGGAAATTATAGTACATCAAGAATGCTTGTAGATTATACATCAAAGTTTTATATACCATTAGCTAATTTGTATAATAAATATTATAAAGATTTAGGAAATGTTACTGAATTTAACTCTTGGAAAAATGAATTATACAACAACTGGAAAAATTTGAAAATTATGCAAACAGATAATTTAGACAATATTACAATAGATGCAGGAAATTGTATAGATGTTAAATGTGAAGTTGATTTAGCAAATATACAAGAAGAAAATATAAATGTAGAATGTTATTATGGTAAAATATTAGAAAATGGAGTGGTTGAAGACATAAATATTATACCAATGAAACTTAAAAATATAGAACAAAAAGATGGTAAGAATATCCATAAATATGAAGCAAAGATAGAGTTAAAGACAGGTGGAAATTATGGTTATACATTTAGAATTATGCCAAAACACGAAATGATATTAGAACCGGCTAATTTAAATTTAATAAAATGGATCACAAAAAATTAATAAATTTTAGAAAGGACATTTAATATATGACGAGAACAAAATTAAAAGACAGAAAATTACCAAAATATTCAAAAGGTGAAGAGATATTTAATATGACATCACATATTGTAGGTGCTTCACTTGGAATAATTGCATTAGTTCTATGTGTTGTGTTTGCTGCAATACATAGAAACACATATGGAATTGTTAGTGGAATTATATATGGAATAACTATGATTATTTTATATACGATGTCTAGTATTTATCATGGGCTAAATCCAGAAAAAATGTCTAAAAAAGTTTTTCAAGTACTAGATCATTGTTCAATATTTTTGCTAATTGCAGGATCATACACACCATTTATGTTATGTAAATTCAGAGAATATAATACAGCACTTGGGTGGTGGATGTTTGGAATTATTTGGGGAATTGCGATATTAGGAATTGTACTTAATTCGATTGATATAAAAAAATATAATGTGTTTTCAATGATATGTTATTTAGGAATGGGTTGGTGTATAATTTTTAAAGCTAATTTATTACCTGAATTATTAGGAATACCAGGATTAAGTTTATTAGTTACTGGTGGAATAGCATATTCACTTGGAGCGATATTATATGGTTTAGGTAGAACTCATAAATGGATGCATTCGATATTTCACTTGTTTATATTATTAGGAAGTATTTTACATTTCTTATGTATTTTGTTGTATGTTATGTAGTATAAAATAATAAAAAAGATATAAAATATTATAATTTAGATTATAAATTTTATATCTTTTATTTTTTAGTTATGATAATTTAACATTTATCTATATTGTTTATATAAATTTTTTTTTCAGCTAGTTTATCTTGAACGCCTCTTAATGCTTCACCAAATCTTTGGAAGTGTACTACTTCTCTTTCTCTTAAATATCTCAAAGGATCTAATACATCTGGATTGTCTCTAGATAAATCAATTAGTTTTTCATAAGTGGCTCTAGCTTTTTGTTCAGCTGCTAAATCTTCTTGAAGATTTGCAATAACATCACCTTTACAAGCAAAAGCATTGGCATTAAAAGGAACACCTGCAGCGGATTGAGGATAAACATCAACGCCATGGTCTGTGTAATATGCACTTAAACCGGCTTTTTCTATTTCTTCTAAAGAAGCTCCTTGTGTTAGTTGATGAACTATAGTGCCTACCATTTCTAAATGTGCTAATTCTTCAGTACCAATATCATTTAAAATAGCTTTAGACTTTTGATCTGGCATGGCAAATCTTTGTGATAAATATCTAAGAGCAGCACCAATTTCACCATCAGGTCCACCATATTGTGTAATAATAACTTTTGCAAGTTTTGGATCTGGTGTTTTTATGTTTATAGGATATTGTAATATCTTATTATAAGTCCACATTAAAAATCACTCCTTTCCCAAGGCCAAGGTTCTTCAAGCCATCTCCATTTTCTACAAGGGCAATTAATGGTTAAAGGACCAAAAACTCGTTGATAGTTATCTTTTAATTCTCTTGCTTCATTACAATATTTTGTATGCAAACATAAAGCTTTTTCATCAGTTGGATGTGTATCTAGATATAGGGCAAGTTCGTTAATGGCAAAGTCTAAACACCTAATTTGTTCATACATTTCTTTTCTTAAATTAGAATCTAAATTTTTAGATGATTCACAATTACAATTACAATTTTCTAACAAATTTTATTGCACCCCTTTCCAATGACATTAGTTTTAGAAATATATTGTTGTTGTTCCATATTTTGACAAGGTACATATGGACTAACAAGTTCAGGAAAAATAGTTCCCATTTTTAAGCCAATACAAGGTTTAAAACTTTTGTCTAAATATTGAATAGGAACGTAGCTTTGTGCAAGCATTGGATTAGTTGGAAAAACTGAATAGTTATTAAATCCACAAGCACAGTCATCCAAAAAAGTATCTTCAGTTGAGTTAATATTAGAACAGTTATTTTCTAATAAGTCTTGATTCATTGTAGAACCATTTTTATAATTATTATTTAAAGAATATAATTTAGTACATTTTCTAAACATAGTTAAAATCCTCCTTTACCAATATTATATGAATAAAACAAATAAAATGAGACAAATAATGGAAAAGAAGATAAATAGATGATATAATAAAATAAAATTAAAGGGGAGAAAGAAAAATAAATGAAAGAAGATATAAAAGAAAAATTAAAAGAATTAGCTGACTTAAAATATTTAGAATTTCATAAAAGATTATGTTTTACTAAAAAACAAATTTTAGGAGTAAAAGTACCTGTATTAAGAAAATTAGCTAAGGAATTATTAAAAAAGTATGATGCTAAATATTTATTAGAAAACATAGATGATGAATATTATGAAGAAATTATGTTACAAGGAATAATAATAGGATTAAATAAGGAAAGGGAATTGAAGAAAGTATTAGAACAAATTGAAAGTTTTATACCTAAGATAGACAATTGGGCAGTATGTGATACTTTTTGTTCTGAATTAAAAATTGTAAGAAAATATAAAGCTGAATTTTGGAAGTTTATTCAAAAGTATCTTAAATCAACTAGTGAATTTGAAGTAAGATTTGCGGTAGTAATAATATTAGATTATTATGTTCAACAAGAATATTTAGAAGAAATATTTTTTGTATTTGATAATATTGAAAGTGATGAATATTATGTTAAAATGGCTGTTGCATGGGCAATATCAATATGTTTAATAAAATACTATGATGAGACAAAAAAATATTTAACAGAATCTAAAATTGATAGATTTATATATAATAAAGCACTTCAAAAAGCTATAGAATCATATAGAATAAATGATATACAAAAAAAAGAACTAAGAAAAATTAAAAAGTAATTGAAATAAAAAGTACTTTATAGTAAAATAAGGAAGAATAGATCAAAAGAATAAGAAAGAAAAGAGGAAATAGAAATGATGAGAGAAAAAGAAGGACAAAGTATAAATGGTAGAAAAATTGAAAAAAATAAAAAAGTAATTAAAATGGTGTTGCTAGCAGTTATAGTGATGATATTGTTAGTTATAGTTGCGTTAGTAGTCAATAATTATATAATATTAGGAAAATATAAGAAAACAAATTTAATAATAAATAATAGAAATGTAACAAAAGATTTAAAAAAAGAAGTGTTAATTCAAGATGATGAAATATATATATCAAAGCAGGATATAGGGAATTTTTTTGATAAACATATATATGAAGAAAAGGAAACAGGCAAAATAATAACGACATATAACAAAAAAATAGCTGAATTGGGATTTGAAAAAAATAAAATTAATATTAATGGTTCAGAAAAAACTACATATGCGCATGCAATAAAAAAAGATGATACAATATATTTACCAATACAAGAGTTAAAGGATGTATATGATGTAGAAATTATTTATAATCAAAAAGCAAAAGCATTAATCCTAGATTCAACTTCAAAAGAACAAAAAAAAGCAGTAGGAAGAAAAAGTTTAGCAGTAAAATCTTCAACAAGATTTATAGCTAAAACAGTAGATAGAATTAAAAAAGGTGAGGTTGTAGTAGTAATATCTGAAAATAAAGGATTTAGTAAGATTCGTACAGAAAATGGAAAAATAGGATATGTAAAAACTAAAAATTTAGCTAATCAAATTATGGTTAGAGAAAATATGGAAGAAGAAAAGCAAATAAAAGGAAAAGTTAATCTTGTTTGGGATTATTATTCTAAAGTAGCAACTGCACCAAATAGAAATGGAACTCAAATAGATGGGGTAAATGTAGTTTCACCAGCATTTTTTCACTTGAATGAAAATGGTAAATTAGTAGGAAATATTGGAGAAGAAGGTATTGAATACATAAAATGGGCAAAAGAAAATAACTATAAAATATGGCCAATGGTGCAAAATGATGGAGAAGGAATGCTAAATGTAACGTCGAAATTGATGAATAGTTATGAAAAAAGAAAAGAATTAATCGAATCACTTGTAAATGTATGTATTAAATATAAATTAGATGGAATAAATGTTGATTTTGAAAATATGAAAAAAGAAGATAAAGACTTGTATTCAAGATTTATAGTAGAATTAGCACCTAGAATGAAAGAATTAGGATTAGTTTTATCAGTAGATGTAACAGCTCCAGATGGTGGAGATACTTGGTCTTTATGTTTTGATAGACATGTAATAGGTGATGTAGCAGACTATATAGTATTTATGGCATATGATGAGTATGGTGTAGCTAGTAAGCATTCAGGTACAACAGCTGGATATGATTGGGTAGAATTAGGAATTAATAAGTTTTTACAAACAGAAGAAATAAAAAGTGAAAAAATAATTTTAGCAGTTCCATTATATACAAGATTATGGACAGAAAATAGTCAAGGTGATGTAATCAAAAGAACTGTTGTTGCAATGAAGGATATTAATAAGGTATTACCAGAAGGTGTTCAAAAAAAATGGGATGATAAATTAAAACAAGACTATGTAGAATTTGAACAAGATGGAAACAAAAAGAAAATGTGGATAGAAGATGAAAAGTCTTTAGAAGCAAAGACAAGTTTAATAGAAAAATACAATTTAGGTGGAATAGCTGCATGGGAAAAAGGAATGGAAGCAGATAATGTGTGGACAATTTTTAAAAATGCCTTAAAATAGATAAAATCATTGAAATTCCTTGACTTTATTACATATGATAGATATAATATTGATATAATGAAACACAGTTGGAGGTACTTTAGGCTTATGGATAAAAAAGGCATATATTTTACAACAGATGAAAATCAAAGTCTAACAGATGAAGAAATAGTAGTAAAAATAAAAGAAGGAAACGAACAACTATTAACAGATTTATTAAATAAATATAAGCCACTTGTGAATAACAAAGTAGGAAAATATTTTATTATAGGGGCAGAAAGAGAAGATATTGTTCAAGAAGGAATGATAGGATTATACAAGGCAATTAAGGATTTTGATTGTAGTAAAGATATAAAATTTAAGACATTTGCAAATATGTGTGTGGAAAGACAATTAATTACAGCAATTAAAACATCAAATAGGCAAAAGCACATGGCTTTAAATTCGTATGTGTCTTTAAATACAGCAGCATATTCCAACGAAGAAGATAGTATAGAATTACTAGAAACATATGAAAATAATGTTATAGAAGATCCATTAGAAACGATGATGAAAAAAGAATACTATAAAGAAATAAAAAGTAAAATAAATAAGTCATTAAGTGAATTTGAAAAAAAAGTATTAAATAGACTTGTAATAGGAGATAGTTATGAAAAAATAGCTAAATACGTAGATGCACCTGTTAAATCTATTGATAATGCGATTCAAAGAATTAGGAAAAAGGCAAATAAGAATATGTGAATAAGAACTACTTACATAAGTAGTTCTTATTTTGGTTTATTTATCATTTTCTTTGTTTTTTTCAATTTTAAGATTATTTCCATATCTTTTTATTTTTTGTGTTGTTGTTTTTTCAAATTCTTTGTCTCTTATATGAAATCCTTTTATATGCTTGTAATTAGGAAGTTTACTATTTACGTTTGAGATTATATCACTAATTATTTTTCTTACTTCTTCTTTTGTAGGAACAGAACCTTTTAAATATTCTGTAATTGCTTCCATGTTTGGTAAAATTTGAGCGTTTATATATGTTTCATCATCATTTTCTTTTTGAATACCTAAAACTAAAGATTCAGAAATTAAAGGGTTATCATTTAAATAATATTCAACTTCTTCTGGATAGATGTTTTTTCCGTTTTTAGTAACAATCACGCTTTTACATCTACCAGTTATATATAAATATCCATTTTTATCAATTCTACCAATATCTCCTGTGTGAAACCAACCATCTTTTAAAACTTTAGCTGTTTCTTCTGGCATGTTATAGTATCCAAGCATAACATTAGGACCTTTGACTAAAATTTCTCCATCACCTTCTTCATTAGGAGAATCAATTTTAAATTTTACATTTGGGATAGGAAGTCCACAACTATCAGCTTTATGGTAAAAATCGTTATTTCCTGCGACCAATGGTGAACATTCAGTTAATCCATAACCTTGTAAAGTAAGTAAACCTAGTTTTTCAAAATCAGTTGCAATATCAGGGTTTACAGCAGCAGCTCCAACTATAAATACACGAAGTCTACCACCTAAAGTATTTTTTACCTTTCTTTTAACTATTCGTTTAAGATAAAATGGCAAGTTATCATATGGATTTATATTTTTATCAGTTACGTATTTTTTAGGTAATGTTTTATTCATGTTTTTAACTATATTTTTGTGTACATTTTCTAATAAAAGAGGAACACATAAAATAACCGAAGGATGATATTCGTTTATATTTTTTAATATGTATCTTAAACCTTCACAATAACAAATGCAAGCACCGCTATATATTGGTAACAAAAATCCTATTGTACATTCATATGTGTGATGTAAAGGTAAAATAGAAAAGAATAAATCACTTCGTTTAACTTTAACAGTACGAGATACAGAAAGAATATTTGAACAGATATTTCTTTGTGATAGACAAACTCCTTTTGCATTTCCAGTGGTTCCAGAAGTGAATAGTAAAATACGTAGTTCGTCTGGATCTATTTTGATTTTATCAAATTTAGTATTTCCATTTTTTATAAGGTTTTTTCCTTCTTGCTGACAAATATCAAATATGTATTCATTTTCTAGTTTTTTATCAAATGAAATCATTTTTAGATTTGGGTTTGTTAAAGTTTCTTTATTTTCTGCTAGTTGTTTTAAATTTTTAAAATCACCTAAAATACATTCACTTTTAGATGCATTTAAGAAATTTATAACATCAGTATAATGTAATTCTTTATCTAAAGGAACTACTATACCAGTGATAGAAGCGGCTAGATATGAAACAGCCCATTTATATGAATTTTTGCCAATAACAGCTATTCTTTTTCCCAAAAGACCAGATTCTATTAGGTAAGTACCTAAATTAACAACATCATTTTTAAATTCTTCATATGTGACTAAATAGATTTCTCCTTTTTCATTTTTTAATTTGAATGCAGTTCTAGTTTTATATATTTCACTAGAACGGTATAACATATCTTTAAAGTTTGTTACTTCTTCACAGTTATAATATTTTTTTGGTAATATTTCGGCAATTGTCATATTTTTACGCATTTTAAATTCTCCTTTTATAAAAATTAATCATATCTGTAAAATATAAAATTTGAAGTTGGTTTTATTGTAATATTTCCATCATATATCGATTTTTCATTATATTTATATGGAATTTTAATAAATACTTTACTTTTATATTTCTCATCTTTGTTATTAGTTATATATATATCGAAAGAAAGTGATGTTTCAATAGTACTAAGAGGAATATTACATCTTTTTAGTAAAGAGCCATTATATGTTATTGGAGTAGATATATCCATTATTGTATAGTCTGTTTTAATGTTTTCATGTACTAAAGATAAAGTAATAGGATTAGCACAGTTATTATATAAAACAGGATTTGAAAAATCTGTAGTTTCTTTAGAAATAATATTAAAATCTAAGTTTTGGGTAATTAAATTTGTAGTAGGAATGTATGGTTTGGCAAAATCATTTACGTTTTTATAGTACAAATTCAAATTACCTTTTTTGGGTATATTATCAAATTTAATGTTTTCAATAGAAACAGTTTTTAAAGTGTTTTCTAAAGTGTTTTCGCTAGAGTTGTTATTAATAAAAATAGCAATATCAGTAAAGGCATAAATATTTTCAAGTGTAAAATTAGTTTTTGTACTAACTTTGTTTTTAGCATCACTACTACTAAATAAAGTTATGTTATCGATTGAAAATACTTTTTTTTCGTTTTTATTGACAAAAGACATTATTTGAGTTTCAAATTCTTTTTTATTATTATATTTTACAATGAGCTTAAATGTAATATTTCCTAATAAAGCTAATAAACAAAGTAAAATAATTAAAATTAAACTTTTTTTAAGATTAAACTTTATATTTATTTTTTTCATTTGCAATTCCTTTCAATATGGTAATATAATATATTATTTTTAAAATAAAATCAAGTAAAAAAGATAGAACTGAATAAAAAGTTAGTAAAAAACAGGAAATAATATACAAGCAAAATAAAAGTGTAAAGATAGTTATGTATAATGAAATTCTTAACTTTTTTAATTGACAAAATTCAACAAAAAAGTTACAATAAAAATGGGTGATAAAGTGAAAAGAATGGACAAAAGAAAAGTTTTAAATTTAACATTAAAAAAAATAATATTTTTAGCTTTTTTGGTGCTTGCAATATTTGATATTATCATATTTTGTAATATATATTTTACTAAGAATGAGACATACGCAGTAGAAACAGGAAGTATTAATGCTGATTTGGCAAATGTTCAAGATATTAATATAGATGAAATTATAAAAAAAAATAGCAAAGAAGATAAAACAGAAGAATTTAGACAAGAAATAGTGGAACTTGAATATTTGACTGAATACATTTTTAATAATGAATTACCTCAAGGAGAAACATATGTTGTTCAAGAAGGAGTAAAAGGAACACAAAAAATAGTTTATAAAAATATATATGAAAATGGTAAATTTGTTAAAGAAGAAAAGGTTTTTGCTATTGTAGAAAAACCAGCTTTTAATAAAATTATTCAGATAGGTAAAAATAAAGAAAGAAAAAGTTATAATGCAAAAGTAGGAGATTTAGTAGCTGTAACATCAGATGAATTGAGTGTATATATAGCTAATGATGAAAATTCTAAAAAGCTTGCTAAATTAAAGAAAGATGATAAAGTAAAAGTTTTAAAAATTGACAATTATTGGTATTATATTTCAGTTAATAATATAACTGGATGGGTTAAGAAAGAAGCTACAAGATATATAGATGAAATAAAAAAAGAACAAAATGAAAGTAATTATGAAGAAAAAGAAAACGTTAATAAAAATATAAATTTTAATATAAATTTAAATAAACCAAGTGGATTAACACTAAATCAATTCAAAAAGGTTTTAAGAGATAAAAGAGATGTAAATAATATATTTAAAGAGAATGCAGAATATTTTTATTATATAGAAAAACAATATAATATAAATGGAATATTTGTAGCAAGTATTGGAATACATGAAAGTGCATGGGGGACATCTAAAATTGCATTAAATAAGAAAAATTTATTTGGATATGGTGCATATGATTCAAATCCGTACAATGGAGCATATAGTTTTAGTAATTATTCAGAAAGTATAGATTTATTATCAAGAGTATTAGTTAAATATTATTTAAATCCAAAAGGAACAAAAATATATGGTGGAGAAGTAGCACAAGGAACATATTATTCTTCACCAACACTTGAGGGGGTAAATAGAAAATATGCCACAGATAAAAATTGGGCTAATGCAGTATTTAATTATATGAAATATTTATACGGAAAAATATAAAATTAAATGGCAGATTAGTTATTAAGCAATCTGTCATTTATATATTTTAAAAAAATAAATTTGATTTTAAAAATTTTATTTATTTGTTTTTTGAAATTGCCTTGAAATTTTTTGAAAGTTATTGTATGATATAGTAGTATAAATAATAGGGAAATATGAAAATAAATAAAGGAAAGGGGCTTATTAAATGAAAAAAGTATTAATTGTTGTATCAATTATGTTATTAATATTTGGATTTTTTTTAGCAACACAAAAAGTAAATGCGACTGAGGTAATAGATAGTAAAACAGAGAGTAAATTAATTGAAATAAAAGATAATCAGGCAAAAACATTGGAAGATTATAAACAAAAATACGGTTCAGATGCTTATGGTTTTGTAGCATATATATTGCATATAGTTCAAGTATATAGTATACCATTTTGCTTTTTAGGAATTGCTATTGGAGCTATACATAAATATGTAATAGGAATTCGTAAATTGGATACTTTGGAAAAAGGAATGGGATTAATGGTAACATTTACGATATTATTAATGATTTGCCAAATTTTACCACTTGCATTTGCAGTGATTATAAAATTTGGGAGGGGGTAACAAATGAAGATACTATTTGCTGTAAACAATGAAGAAGTTTCAGAATCAATTGTAAAAAAATATCAAAGGGAATATAAAGAAATAATATCATATAAAAATGTATATTATTTTAATGCTATTTTAAAGGAAATTCAAAAGGATAAAAGTTATGATGTTATAATAATAAGTGAAGAATTAGAAACATTTACACATACACAATATGATCAGATTGATAAATTTATATTTGAAAAGTTGGATAATATTAGTGATGAGGCGTCAAAATTTAATGGTGAAGATATTCCTATTATATTAATATGTGCAGATAGAAGAACAAAATCAGAACCAATGCTTGCAAAATTGTTTGGAATAGGTATTTATAGTGCTTTATTAGGAACAGACAGAAATGTGGACGAATTATGCAAATTAATACATAAACCACGTACAAAAAAAGAAGCAAAAAATTATTATAAGATGGAAACAGAAGATATAATAGTTGGTGCTGAAGGAATAAATGATGTAAGCGAAATAGAGATTCAAAATATTTTAGCACATTATAAAAGACTGGGCAAAAATGAAGAAAAATATATCGAAAGTTTTAATAATATAGCAGGACAATATAATGATATACAATTAAAAATAATTTGCAAATTTTTGCCGATAAATGTAAGAGCAGTCTTAGAGGAAAAATCTCCTAAATACCAACAAGTAATGGCATTTAATGCAAAGGTTTCAGATAGTATAAGAATACAAGATGAAAAATATGGAACAAGTGAAAAACTACTAAAATCAAAAGTAAAGGAAAATATAATAACAAAGCCAGTAGTAGTGCCAAATGCAGTAAATATTGAAAAAAGTAAGAAGTTATCTAGACCAAAGAAAAAAGTTGAAGTAGAAAAAAATGAAGAAAAAGTAATAGAAAAAGTAGAAGAAATAGAAAAAGTAGAAGAAATAGAAGAAGTAGCAAAAAATATAAAACAAGTTGAGGAAAATGTTGAAAAGCCTAAAAGAAAAAGAGGAAGACCAAGAAAAAATCCAGTTGTTGAAGAAGATGTTAATAAACCAAAGAAGAAGAGGGGAAGACCAAGAAAAAATCCAGTTATTGAAGAAAAATCTCAAGTGAAAATGGAAGAACTAGATGATGACATTGTAATGCCAGGACTAGAATTAGGAGAAGAAGATGAAGATAATGATGTTATGATGCCTGGATTAGAGTTGGAAGAAAACGAGAAAGAACTAGTAATGCCTGGATTAGCTGATGATGACGAGGAAGAAGAAGTATCAATGCCTAGACTATATGACGAGGAAGAAACTAATGAAATAATGATGCCAGGAGTAGAAAATGAGGTATCAAAACCTATATATGAAGAAAATGATAAAGTTGATATATCGAGATTATTAACAGCAGATAAAAAAATAGCATGTTTTGTAGGAACAAGTAAAAATGGAACATCATTTATAGTAAATCATGTAGCAGAAATATTAGCAGGTGTAGGCGTAAATGTGGCAATATTGGATACAACTAAAAATAAAAATTCATACTATATTTTTACTAATAATGAAGAAGAATTAAGAGAAATTGCTAAAGATACATTTAAAAATTTAAATTTAGGAATTGCAAGAGGAATAGAAGTAAATAGAAATTTGACAGTATATACATCTTTACCAGACGATGCAGATGATATATCAAATTCTGGTAAAATATTAGAAACTTTATTAAATAAGCATTCAGTAATATTAATTGATTGTGATTTTGAAACAGATATAGGATATTTTGATGATGCACAAGAAATATATTTGGTGCAAACATTAGATGTTTTAACAATTCAACCATTAACTGCATTTTTGAGAGAATTAAAAGCTAGAAATGTATTGCAACAAGAAAAATTGAGAATAGTATTGAATAAAAAAGAAAAATTAAAATCAATCAATGATAAAACAATAATTGGTGGGATGTCATCATATAATGATCCATCAATGTCATATATGGTAGAGTTATTTGATAAAACAATTATTAAGTATATATCAATACCATTTGAAGAAGAAGTATATGTAAAATATCTTGAAGGATTAATAAATTGTGATATTACATTGAAAAAATATCCTAAAAATTTTATTCAAATATTAAAAGAATTAGGAAACATGGTTTATCCTAAAGTTAATGAAGGTTCAAACTATACTCCACCAACAGTGAAAAATGCTAAATTTTCAGCAAGTATGAATTCAACATTAGATCAAATGAGGAGATATTAATTAAGGAGGAGAAATTTGTGTTAATAGGCGTAGTTGTTGTATTAATTATAATAGTAATAGGATTAATTATATATAATTTGAATATACATAAAAAAATACAAACATTTAGAAATATAAATCAAAGAATAACAAATTTATCAGTAGTACAAGATTTTATGAATACGATAGGGGAAACATCAAGTGTAGATGATAAAATCAAAAAAATGAATGAAATATTAATAGAAAAATATGAAATTAAGTATTCAACAATAGTTGTATTTGATGGGACAGAATATATTGTAAAAGCATCAAATGTTGATAATAGACATTGGGATTCATTAAGAAAAATGCAAGATGTAGAAATGTTTAAAGATAGTATAGCTACAGCTACTCCTAAATATGTTACAGTAAATAATGAAAAAGAAAAGTTGCCATATCAACAAATGGAATTTGGAAGAGCAAAATCAGCTATATTTTTTCCACTATATATAGATAATGTATATATTGGATATTGGATAATAGAAAGTGGAGTGCCACATGATTTTGATAATGTTGATATTACTGTTTTAGAAGTAATTAAAGATAACATAGTATCAATATTAAAAACAGTAGTACATCAAAAAACTTTGGAGTCAATTGTAAGAAAAGATTTATTTACAGGTTTATATTCAGAAGAATACTTATATGGAGAAGGAAAAAGGCTAATAGACCAATATACAATGTCAACGGTTTGTATGTTTAAAATAACAAATTTGGAAGCTATAAATAAGAAATATTCAAGAGAATTAGGAAATAAAGTTGTTACAGATGTAAGCAAATTTGTTCAAAATTTATTAGCAGAAGAATATGTTTTTGTAAGATATATGGGACCAAAATTTGTTATTGTCTTTTCAGGAGTTGAAGTTAGTGGTGTGGCAGATTTTATTAATGATAAAAAAGATTCAATAGAAAGTTTAAAAATATCTTTAAAAGATGAAGAAACACGGAGAAGTGTTACAAAGTACGTCACCAACATTAAATTTTGCAATATCTACATATTATAAGGGAACGGGACTTGAAGAAGTCTTAAAAAAATTAGAAAAATATGTAGATAGTGCAGATATTAATGAAAGTGATATAACAAATATATAAAAATTAAAGGAGGAAAATTGTTATGGAATTTGATAAAACAATGAGCTTTGAGGTTGAAAAAATTGAGGATGCTAGAGTAAGAGAAATATTGAAAGATGTTTATAATGCATTATTGGAAAAAGGATATAATCCAATTAATCAATTGGTTGGATATATATTATCAGGAGATCCAACTTATATAACAAGTCATAATGATGCAAGAAATAAAATTAGAAGTATTGAAAGAGATGAACTTTTGGAAAAAATGGTTAAAAATTATATAGGTGTTGAAAATGAATAGAGTTTTAGGAATTGATTATGGAGATGCAAGAGTTGGAGTAGCAATTACAGATCCATTAAATATAACAGCACAAGGATTAGAGACAATTCAGAGAAATAATTCTGATAAAACTGTTTTAAGAAGATTAGATGAAATATTTGAAATGTATGAGGTTGATATAATAGTTATAGGAATGCCATATAATTTAGATGGCTCAATATCAAATAGAATTGAGCCAACTGAAAAATTTATACATAAACTAAAATGCAAATATCCAAATAAAAAAATAGAAATTATGGATGAAAGGTTAACTACAGTTGCTGCACATAAGACAATGAACTTTTTGGAAATAGATAAAAAGAAAAAAAGAAGTATTGTTGATACAATTTCTGCAGTATATATTTTAGAAATGTATATAAATAAAAATAAATAAAATTTTCAAAAGTAGTTGCAAAAAGATAAAAAATAAGGTATTATAAATGCAAATATTAGTATAATAAAATTTAATTTAGAGATATTAATATTGTAAAAAAGAATAAGTGAAAGGAGAAAAATCATGGAAGAAAATTTTGGAGGAGAAGAATTAGATAATATAGTTGTATTAAATGATGAAGAAGGAAAAGAAGTTAAATTCGAATTTTTAGATTTAATAGAATTAGATGATGAAGAATATGTAGTATTATTACCAATTACTGAAGAAGGAGAAGAAGAAGAAGGAGAAGTAGTAATATTGAAAGTTGAAGACACAGAAGATGATGAAGAAGAATCATATGTAAGTGTTGAAGATGAAGATGTTTTAAATAAAGTATTTGAAATGTTTAAAGATAGATTTAAAGATGAATTTGATTTTATAGATTAATAAAAAGAGGAGGAGGTGGAGCAAAGCTCCACTTTTTCTGGATTGAAAGGGAGAATAGAATGAAAAAGTTATCAACTTATATAATAGTTATGTTTGCAATTCTTTTTTGGGGATTTAGAGTTGTTTTGACATTAATGGCACAATTAGGAAAAGATATAATGGGAATTGTTCCATTAAATATGACATTTGAAATAATTTTATTATTTGCATTTTTATTATGTATAATTTTAATTGTTAAAAGAAAAATGCTAGGAGGAGTTTTATATCTTGCCTTATATGGTGTGTATTTTGGTGGAGATATAACTGCTAAAATGATGAGAATTTCATCAGGTGAAACATTAGGAGTGGAGCAATTAGGAGATTTGTTTTTTTCAGTAATTGGAATAATTTTACCATTAGCTGTTTTGATAGATTTATTACTAGATAAAGGAAGAAAAGAATTTCCGGTAGATAAAAAAACAGATTGGTTTTACAAAAATGAAAAGTTTGATAGAGAAATGGATGAAAGAGCAGATAAAAATAATTATAGAACAATGTAAGTTATAAAGGTATAAATATATTTTATACCTTTACTTTTTATAAGTTTAACTGTATAATATAGCCATAATTATGATAATTAAGGTTAAATGGTAAAAGGGGAAAATGAAAAACACAAAAAAGATATATATATTACAGATGTATTCAAATACAATACCATCGAAAATTATAAAGGTATTAACTAAGTATAAATATTCACATATTGCTATTTCATTTGATGAAGATTGTGAGATATTATATAGTTTTGGAAGAAAAAATGTAAATTCTATATTAAATGGAGGGTTTACAGAAGAAACGAAAAATGGGGAATTTTATACTAAGTTTAATAAGACTATATGTAAAATATTTGAAATAGAAGTAGAAGAAGAAAAATATGTCAAAGTGAAAAATATTATTGAAGATATAAAGAAAAATTCAGAAAAATATAAATATGATTATTTGGGAATTGTTTTGAGATTTTTAAAAATCCCAATTACTTTTAAAAATAAATATGTATGTACATATTTTGTAGCAGATATTTTAGAAAAAGCACAAATTTATAAATTTTCTAAAAAGACTTTTTTTGTAACACCAGAAGATTTTGAAGAAATAAACTATAAAAAAGAGATATATTCAGGCAAATATTTGCTATATTAACTAGTATCAAAAAGTAAATTACTTAATTTATTGTAGCTGACCTAAAAGAAATTTAGAATCAGTAATCGGTTTATTTACTTTTTAGATTTTTAAATGTATAATAATATTATAGATATAAAGGTTAATAAAAATAAAGAAAGTAAAAGGTAAAAAATTGGAAAAATTTGATAGAAAAAATTATGAATGTTTAAAGGTTACAGAAAAAGAAAAAAGTGCAATTCAAAGATATATGAGTTTTAATCATACTAATATGAATATTTTACTAAATTTAGAGGCAAGTGTAATAGATAAACTTAATTCTAAAGGTTGGTATATTGACTTAACACCTGAAAATATTAATAGGAATTTAGAAAATTTACAAGAAATATATTCAGCAATGTATAAAAATAGTAAAAAAAATCCGATTAAAACAAGTACATATAGAGGCACTAGAAATGAAGAAATAGAAAAATCTAGTATGGGAAATAGATTTTTATCTACTTCAATAGACGAAAATATAGCTATGAGATTTACACAATATAATAATGGAGCAATAATAAATATAAGAAAAGAAGCTAATGTGCCATATCTAGTTATGGATAATTTTTTGGATGAAACACAAGCTTCTGAAGAAGAAATTTTAATATCTCCATTTTGCAGGGTGAAAAATCTGCAAGAGTATTATTCAAATAGCAATGTAAAAAATTATAGAGTGAATTTAGAAAAAGGAGAGTTTCTAGAAATAACTGAAGAAGAAGAAAAAGAATATGAAAAAATTATCTATAATTTTGATTTTACAAGTAAAATTGAAGAATATAAAGATTTGCATGAACAATCTGATATGCTATATATAAGAATAAGAAACAATAAATATAATTTAAAAGACTTTAATATCATAAGAGAAGAACAAGAAAAGGTAGAAGAAGAATTATTTAAATTATTAAAGGAATTTGGAGAAGTAAAAAAAGCTTTAATAAAATATATGCAAGGAAAGTTTAGAAAGATTGAAGAAAAAATAGATAAAGAAATAGAAATAGAAGATAGAGCAAGAAAAGAATTAAAAAGAAGAGAAAATATTCAAAATTACAAAAATAAAAAAGAAAAATTATTAAAAAAAGCAGATGATTTAATTAATCAAATAGAAAAAAGAAAAAATGAATATTTTTTAGAAGATGAAGAAGAAAAAGAAATAACAAATATATCTAAGAATTTATGTATAGATGTAGAAAGAGACGATGATTTTTATAATCTTTTTGAAAAAATCAAAAAAAAGATTGAAAATAAAAGAGAAGAAATTGAAAAAATACAAATACCAGATAATTTAACAAAAGAAGAAGAGTTAAAGCTTGAAGAAGAACTTGGAAATATATATTTTCAAATTGACAATATACAAGTTTTGTTAAATGAAGTGAGAAATGTAATTTCTAGAACAAAAAAGATGGAAAAAGAAAAACTGGAACAAAAAATAGTAAATAAAGTAGACAAAAAACTTTTAGAGAAAGCAAAAGAAACTTTTCAAATAAAAAAACATGAAATTAGTAGTGAAAAAAATACATTTTTTGATAAAATTTTCGGAAAGGCTAAAATAAGACAAGCGCAAATAGAAAATTATGAGCTTAGAATAGAAGTAATAAAAAATGGGTGTATGAGTGTACCAGAAAATTTAAATGCATTACAAACATATATTTATACATATAGTGAAAAAATGGGATGTGAAAATTTGCCTGAAGAAGCTAAAATAGTATTAGGTAATATGAAAAAAAGTGTTATAAGAAATTTTATACCAGTGGCAGACATAGTTGTTTTTAATTCAAATATGCCAATTCCAGAAGGAAAAAAACTAACGCGAAAAGAAATATTAAAAAATATTGAAAAACAAAATAATATACTAAGAAGTAAAAAACAAAATATGAAAAAAGATGATAATAAGAAGAAAGAAAGCTTTAATCAAGGTATTTTAGTTGATAGTGATCATTTAGAATTAAAAAATATGCTAAATACTACATTAAACTCTATAAAAGCAAGTAATGTAGATATACAAAAAGATACTTCTGAAAAAGAGAAATAAATATTTCAAGAATAGATTAATAATGAAAAAATTAGTAGAGGAATTAGATAAAACAGTTGATGAATCAGGAAAAGATGTATCTATATTAACTCCAAAATAGCGGAAACAGAAAATACCTATAAGTATAATGCAAATGTAGAAATAGTATCTGCTTCAATAGTAAAAGTCTCAATTATGCTAGATATTCTAGAAAGTATAAGAGAGAAAAAAGTAAATCTAGAAGATAAAATTTTAGTAAAACAATAAGATATGTTAAATATTTTTACAAAATTATTTAATAGGATTTGGGAATGGTGCTTATGAAATGTTTGCCATATTATTTCCAGAAAATAGTGTATCAATAAAGTTAACTTTTTTACTAGCAATAGTTATATATTCAGTATTATTTATATACGTGAAAAAACAAAAAGAATCAAATGAATAAAAGATTAAGTAAAAAGTAAAAAGAATACTAGTTAATAATGATATAAAATTCAAATTTGTTAATTAGAAGGAATTTATCAATTATATAATAATAGAAAAAGTTGGTTTAAACAAAATAATATAAAGAAATTGTGTAATAATATATTAAAAATTTAAAAGAAAGGAGTTAATAAATTAAATAGATTAATATTTCTATATAATTTATTATATCAGAATAAAATGAAAATATATATAGTAAGGCATGGGGAAGTTCCTCATAATGTTTTAAATCAGTATAATACAAGTGATGAAGATTTAACAGAAAATGGTATTAATCAGGCATTGAACCTGAAAGATAAAATTAAAAACTTGAATTTTGATATTGTAATATCTTCACCATTGATTAGAGCAAAGCATACTGCGAAAATAATTGTACCAAATAATAAAATAATTATTGATGATAGATTGAAAGAAAGAAATCCTGGAAGTTTAAGTGGTCAATCAATAGAAGTTACAAATAGAGAAGAATATTGGAATTATTATACAAAAATTCAATATGGTACAAGTGAAAATATTCAAGAATTTTTTAAAAGAGTTCATAGTTTTATAGATGAATTAAAAACTAAAGAGTATAAAAATGTTTTAATAGCTGCTCATAGTGGAGTTTCAAAAGCATTTAGTGGTTATTTTGAAGGGATACAAGATGGAAAGTTTTTAAATCGTGGTCTAAAGAATTGTGAAATAAAAGAGTATCAATTAAAATCAAATTAACAAGTAAAAAAGTATAAAAGATAATTGTAACAATTATTAGAAGAAAAGAATTTGTAAATAATATAAAAAGTGCATTTATTAAAGAAAAATAATATAAATATAGTGAGGTAAAATAATGGAAAATAATATAAATATTAATTGGTATCCAGGACATATGGCGAAAACCAGAAAACAAATAATAGAAGATTTAAAACTAGTAGATATAGTAGTAGAGCTATTAGATGCTAGAATACCAATATCAAGTAGAAATCCAGATATTGAAAATTTAACAAAAAATAAAAAGAAAATAATAGTATTAAATAAATGTGATTTGGCGGATAGTAAAGAAAACCAAAAATGGGTAGAATATTTTAATAGTCAAGGAGTAAAAGCAGTTTTAACAGATGCAAATAGTGGACATGGAATAGATAAATTTTTGAAAGAAATAGAAAATATTATGCAAGAAGAACAAGCTAAAATGGCAAGTAAGGGAAGAGTTGGAAGAAAAATAAAAGCTATGATTTTGGGAATACCAAATGTAGGTAAATCTTCTTTTATAAACAGAATTGCTAAAAAGTCAACTGCAATAGTAGGAAATAAACCAGGTGTAACAAGACAAAAACAATGGATTAGAATAAATGACAAAGTAGAATTATTAGATACACCAGGGGTTTTATGGCCTAAATTTGAAAGTGAAGAAGTATCATTGCATTTAGCTTTTTCAGGAACAATAAAAGAAGATATACTAGATAAAGTAGAAATTGCATATCAATTAGTTAGGTTTTTAATATATAATTATCAAGAATTATTATGTAAAAGATATGGATTAACTAAAGAATATATTGAAGGAAAACTAGGACAAGAATTTCAACCAGAAAATAGTAATATATATGAAATAATGTTAGATATAGGTAAAAAAAGAGGTTGTATAGTAGCAGGTGGAAATATAGATGAAGAAAAAATATCAAAAATATTGTTAGATGAATTTAAAAATGGTATAATAGGTAAAATAACACTAGAAACGAGGTAAATATGGAAGATTATATTAACTTGAAAAAAGATGAAGGAGAAGTGAATTTAATGTCACCTCTTACATGGGCATATATTGGAGATTGTGTCTATGAATTATATATTAGAACAAAATTAGTAAATGAAACTCAAATGAAACCACATGCGTTACATATGGAGTCAATAAAATATGTAAAAGCTAAAGCACAAGCTGAAATATTAGAAAGAATATATGAAAATCTAAATGAAGAAGAAAAAGATATCGTAAGAAGAGGGAGAAATGCAGAAAATCATCATTTGCCTAAAAATGCAAATGTGCAAGAATATATGTATTCTACAGCGTATGAAGGACTAATAGGATATCTATATTTAACAAAACAAACAAAAAGATTACAAGAAATATTGAAAATTAGTGTTGACTAAAATAAAAAAAAGTGGTATAAATAAAAAGGATTAAAAAGGCCCCTTGGTCAAGCGGTTAAGACGCCACCCTCTCAAGGTGGAATCATGGGTTCGATTCCCGTAGGGGTCACCACTAAAATAAATTAAAAGGGAGTAGCTTTGAATTGCTAATCAACAATCGCGATATATTAGATATCTGGTTAGTAAGCTTAAAATTTAAGTGAGCGAGACTTTTAAAAGAAAATCTACTTATGCTAGATTTTTTTTTAAAAGTCTTATTTTGTTATTAATCTGTATTAAAATATATAAAATGTGTAAAATAAAAAAGGAGGAAAAAATGAAAAAAGAGAATTGGTTTAATAAGGATGTAGAAGAAATAGAAAAAGAGTTACAGACAAATATTGAGAAAGGTTTAACAGATGAAGAAGTTAAACAAAAAAGAAAAAAATATGGATATAATGAATTGCAAGCAGCTAAGAAAAAAACATTATTTCAAAGATTTTTAGATCAATTTAAAGATTTTTCTATAATAATCTTAATCATTGCAGCGATTGTATCTGGAGTAGTTGGTATAGCCGAAGGAGAAGGGATAACTGATACGGTAATTATTTTATTAGTAGTATTGGTAAATGCAATAATAGGAGTAGCACAAGAATCAAAAGCAGAAAAATCGCTAGAGGCATTACAAAAATTAAGTGATCATGCAAGTAAAGTAATTAGAAACGGAAATATAATTGTAATACCAGCAAAAGAATTAGTAGTAGGAGATATAGTAGTCTTAGATACTGGAGACTATATTCCAGCTGATTTAAGAATAATAGAAGCAGTAAATTTAAAATCACAAGAAAGTTCACTAACTGGAGAGTCAGTGCCAGTTGAAAAGATATCAGAAAAAATTGAAGAAACAGAAGTTGGAATAGGCGATAGAAAAAATATGCTATTTTCTTCAAGTTTGGTGACATATGGAAGAGGAAAAGGAATAGTTGTAGAAACAGGGATGACAACAGAAGTAGGAAAGATTGCAGGAATGATAAATCAAACCGAAAAACAAGAAACACCATTACAACAAAAGTTAAACAAATTAGGAAAAACATTAGGAATTGCAGCATTAGTAATTTGTGTAATAATATTTTTAATAGGACTATTACAAGGAAAAGAACCTATTCATATGTTTATGACTGCGGTATCACTTGCAGTAGCGGCAATACCAGAAGGATTAGTTGCAGTATCAACAATAG
Source organism: Clostridia bacterium (assembly GCA_029258515.1). Taxonomy (GTDB): domain Bacteria; phylum Bacillota; class Clostridia; order TANB77; family CAG-508; genus CAG-269. The sequence goes on from JARHYK010000002.1 coordinate 156,842, forward strand.
TATTAGCAATAGGAGTTCAAAAGATGGTTAAGAAAAATGCTATTGTAAAAAGATTACCAGCAGTAGAAACATTAGGAAGTAGTACAGTTATTTGTTCAGATAAAACAGGGACTTTGACACAAAATAAAATGACAGTGGAAAAACTATTTTATAATGCTCAAACATTTGATATGAAAGATGTACAAAAAAAAGTAGAAGGACTAGAAAAAGTAAATAGAATAGAATTAAAAGCAGAAGAACTAAAAGAATTAGTATTTGCAAATATGTTATGTAATGATACTAAAGTAGGTGCAGACGGAGAATTAACAGGAGATCCAACAGAAACAGCATTAGTTGATATGGCTTTTAAATTAAATTTTGATCCAAGTATATATAATAGAACTCCACGTGTAGAAGAAATACCATTTGATTCTGAAAGAAAGTTAATGACAACTGTAAATCAAGTTAATGACAAATATATAGTATATACTAAAGGTGGAATTGATGAATTATTAGAAAGATGTACTAGTTATCAAATAAATGGAGAAATAAAAACTGATTTAGATAAATATCTTGAGATTATTGAAGAAAATAACAAAACTATGGCTAAGGAAGCTTTAAGAGTTTTGGGATGTGCATATAAGATATTAGATGCTAAACCTTCAAAAGAAGAAGTAGAAAATTTGGAAAGTGGATTAACATTTATAGGAATGGTAGGTATGATTGATCCACCTAGAGAAGAAGCAAGATTGGCAGTACAAAAGTGTAAGACGGCAGGAATTAAAACTGTTATGATTACAGGAGATCATAAGATTACTGCAACAGCAATAGCTAAAAAGTTAGGGATTTTGGAAAACGAAGATGAGGCATTGACAGGTTTGGAATTAGATAAAATTTCTGATGAAGAGTTAGAAAAAAATATTCGTAAATATTCAGTATATGCTAGAGTTTCACCAGAACATAAAGTAAGAATTGTCAAAGCTTGGCAAAAAAATGGTGAAATAGTAGCTATGACTGGTGATGGAGTTAATGATAGCCCAGCATTAAAGACTTCAGATATTGGGTGTGCTATGGGAATGGTTGGAACAGATGTAGCAAAAGAAGCGGCAGATGTTATATTAACAGATGATAATTTTGCAACAATTGTTTCAGCAGTAGAAGAAGGAAGAAGAATATATGATAATATTTTGAAGGTAATACAATTTTTATTATCAAGTAACATAGGAGAAATATTTGTACTATTTTTTGCAACTTTGTTTACACCGTTATTTGCTAAATGGTTTGGAATAACTGATATAAATAATTTAGCAATATTACTTCCAATACACATATTATGGATAAATTTAGTAACAGATTCATTACCAGCATTAGCATTAGCATTTGATCCAGCAAATGAAGATATAATGAAACGTAAACCACTTCAACCTAAAAAAGGAGTATTTACAAAAAATATGACAGTTACAGTTATTTATCAAGGAATTATGATAGGAGCAATTACATTGCTTGCATTTATAATAGGGTTAGCAACAACTCATAATCCAATAGGAGATTTGAGTTTAGAAGCATCAAAAATAGAAGTAGGACAAACAATGGCATTTATTACACTTTCTTTGGCAGAACTTGTACATGTATTTAATGTAAGGGATAATAAAAAATCAGTATTTAAAACAAAAATATTCAATAATATGAAATTAATAGGTGCAGTAGCTATATCTGCAATGTTGGTAATAGGTATTTTAGTAGTACCCGGATTAAGAGAAATATTTAGTATTCCAATATTGCCAAAAGAGAATATACTAGAATTATTAATGCTAATAATTTCACCTATTGTAATAGTAGAAATTGTTAAACTATTTAGAAAAAGAAAATAATTATAGATTAAAAAAATCATAAAAATAGTTGTAAAAATACCAAAAAATTGATATACTAATAATATAAATTAGTATATCAATTTTTTTGATGATATGTAGGGAGGTCAAAATGAGTGAGGAAAATTTAATAGAAAATCAAGAACAAGAACAAGTAGAAGTAGTAGAAAATGAGGGAATACAAATATCTAATGATGTAATATCAGTTATAGCTGGTGTTGCAGTATCAGAAGTTGAAGGTGTATCAGGAATGGCAGGAGGATTTGCAGGTGGAATAACAGAAGTTTTAAGTGGAAAGAAAAATTTATCTAAGGGGATAAAAGTAGAAAAAGATGAAAAAAGTGTAAAAATTGATGTGAATATAATAGTAGAATATGGAACAAGGATTCCAGATGTAGCATTTGAAATACAAAATAGGGTAAAAACATCAGTTGAAAATATGACAGGATTAAAAGTAGAAGAAGTAAATGTACATGTGCAAGGTGTAAATACAGATATAGTAAAAGAAGAAAAAACAGAAAATGAGGAGGAATAAAAATGAAAGTAATAGAAAAAATAGCTTTAATAATATATTCAAATATAATGTTAATAATATCAATTATAGCATGTCTATTAATTTTTAATTGGATTGACATAGATGTAGTAGGAGGGATTGTTAGAAATTGTTTAACAAATGATCCAGCATCAAAAATAGTACTAGGAGTAAGTGTAGTATTTATACTATTATCAATAAGATGTATATTTTTTGATCCAACTTCAAAAGAAGAAATAAAAGATAAGCAAGGTGTCTTATTAGAAAACGAAAATGGAAAACTAATGATATCAAAAGAAACAATAGAAAACTTAGTAGATTCAGTAGCAAGAGATTTCAAAAGTGCGGAAAATATTACAACAAGAGTTGAATTGGATAAAGAAAATAATGTAAAAATTTTTGCTAATTTAGTAATAACATCAGATGCAAAAATAAAGGATTTGTCAGTTAATTTACAAGATAAAATAAAAGAAAGAGTAAAAACAGCAACAGATTTAGAAGTAAAAGAAGTAAATATAGCTGTTAAAAAAGTAGCACCTGGATCTAAAAAGGAAGGACAAGCATAAAATAGGAGGAATAGAAAATGGATGAATTTAAAAAATTTATAAGTAAATATTCAGGGACAATAATAGGAATAATTGTAGCAATAGTTATATTGGCAACAAGATTATATGATTTAATAATAGGAGTTGTAGTTATAATTTTAGGGGGATTTATAGGAAATTATGTACAACAAAATAAAGATGATGTTAAATCAAAATTAAAAAAATGGATTGATAAGATGTAGTAAAAGGGGAAATAAAAATGAATAGAACTAATTTAAGACAAAGTATATTTAAATTAATATATAGTTTGGAAATTCAAAAACCAGAAGATATTAATGAGCAAATTGATATCTATTTGGAAAATAATAAAATACTGAAAGAACAAGAAATTCAAGAGATAAAAGCTGTAGTAATAGGAATAGATAACAATAAAGAAGAAATATTAAGATTGATTGAAAAGAATTTAAAAGCAGATTGGAAGCTAGATAGAATATCTAAAATAGATTTAAGTATATTAAAATTAGCAATATATGAGATAAAATATACAGAAGTTCCATATAAGGTATCAATAAACGAAGCAGTTGAGATAGCTAAAAAATATGGGGAAGATAATTCAAAAAAATTTATAAATGGAGTTTTAGCAAGTATAGTAAAAGAAACAGAGGGATAAAATGAAATATCAAGAGATGGCAATAACTGTTACAGAATTAAATAAATACATAAAGAATAAATTTGTTGAAGATGAATATTTAAATAGTGTATTAATAAAAGGTGAAATATCAAATTTTAAGAATCATTATACGGGTCATATGTATTTTACATTAAAAGATGAGAATTCATTGATAAAATGTATAATGTTTAAGTCATATGCACAAAAGTTAGGTTTTATGCCTCAAGATGGAATGAAAGTATTTGCTTTTGGGGAAGTATCAGTATTTGAAAGAGACGGAGTATACCAAATATATGTAAAAGCAATGGAAGAAGATGGATTAGGTGCTTTATATCAAAAATACGAAGAATTAAAGAAAAGTTTAAATGAAAAAGGATATTTTGATGAAAGTCATAAGCAGAAAATACCGTTATTTCCTAAAGAAATAGGAGTATTAACATCAAATACAGGTTCAGTTATAAAGGATATAATAAATGTAAGTACAAGAAGAAATCCAAATGTTCATATAAAGTTATTTCCAGTACCAGTACAAGGAGTAGGTGCAGCAGAGAAAATTGCAGAAGGAATAAAATTTATGAACGAAAAAAAATTAGTTGATGTATTAATATTAGCAAGGGGAGGCGGATCTTTAGAAGATTTATGGCCATTTAATGAAAAAATAGTTGCAGATGCTATATATAATTCTAAGATACCTGTTATATCAGCTGTAGGACATGAAACTGATTTTACAATTTCGGATTTTACTGCGGATTTGAGAGCTCCTACTCCATCAGCAGCTGCTGAACTTGCAGTGCCAAATATTTTTGATTTAAAAGAAAAGATAAATACAGATAAAAAAAGATTGAGGCTAGCATTAATCAAGAAATTAGAAGTAATACAATTAAGATATCAAAAATGTATATCAAGTTATGTATTTAAGGAACCTACTAGATTTATACAAGATAATTATTTAAAAATAGATGTGTATTTAAAAAGGTTAGAAAAAATGGTAAAGGAAAAAATGCAAGATACAAAGCAAAGGTATATAAAAGAAATTTCTAAATTAGATGCATTAAGTCCACTAAAAACATTGTCAAGAGGATATTCTATAGTAGAAAATAATGGCGAAATGATTAAAAGTGCAAAGAAATTATCAACTGGTGATGAAATTAAAATAAAATTTTCAGATGGAATAAAAGAAGCCAAAGTTAAATAACATAAAGGAAGGTAAGAAGATGAAAAAAAGTTTTGAAGAAAATTTAGAAGAATTAGAAAAAATAGTAGTAGAGTTAGAAAAAGGTAATTTGAATTTAGATTCTTCAGTGGAAAAATTTGAAGAAGGTGTAAAGTTATCAAAAGAATGTAATAAAATGTTAGAAGAAGCAGAAAAGAAAATAACAATATTATTAAATCAAGATGGAAATTTAATAGAAGAAAATTTTATACCAGGAGAATGAGAGGGGAAAAATGGATAAGATAGTATTAGCATTGCAAAATAAATATATATATGTTCCTTTTATATTATGGCTTGTAATTCAAACATATAAAGTAATATATGATTTAGTAACAACCAAAAAATTTAATTTTAAAAGAATATTGGGTGCAGGAGGAATGCCAAGTTCTCATTCGGCTGTAGTAGTAAGTTTAGCAACTTTAATAGGGAAAAATGTCGGTACAGATACTCCAATATTTGCGCTAGCATCAATAATGGCATTAATTGTAATGTATGATGCAGCTGGGGTAAGAAGAGCAGCTGGAAAGCAAGCAGCTTTGTTAAATAAATTAGTAGAAACACCTGGATTAACAGGGATAGAAGTACAAGAAAAATTAGTAGAGGTTTTGGGACATACACCGGTACAAGTATTTGTGGGTGCATTGATTGGCTTAGTTGTAGGATTGATAGCATAAATAAATATTAAAATGAAGGGTGGTAGTTAAGATGACAGATATAGAAATAGCTAAGAGTGCAGAACTAAAAAAAATAGTTGATGTTGCTAAAAAAATAGGAATTGATGAAGAAGAATTAGAATTATATGGAAAATATAAAGCTAAAGTTTCAGATGAAGTATATGAAAGATTAAAAGGCAAAAAAGATGGGAAATTAGTATTGGTAACAGCAATAAATCCAACTCCATTAGGTGAAGGAAAGACTACAATATCAATAGCGATAGCAGATGGGTTATCAAAAATAGGTAAAGAATCTATATTAGCATTAAGAGAACCATCACTAGGACCAGTATTTGGAATTAAGGGAGGTGCAACTGGTGGAGGAAAAGTTCAAGTAGCACCTATGGAAGATATTAATTTACATTTTACTGGTGATATTCATGCGATAACAGCAGCAAATAATTTGTTATCAAGTTTAATAGATAATCATATATATTTTGGAAATGAACTGAAAATAAAAAATGTAACATGGAAAAGATGTATGGATTTAAATGATAGACAATTAAGAAAAGTTCAAACAGGGTTGTCTGGAGAAAAGAAAATAAAGGAAAGAGAAGATAGTTTTGATATAACAGTTGCATCAGAAGTTATGGCAATACTTTGTTTAGCAGAAGATATAATAGATTTAAAAGAAAAATTAGGAAATATTGTAATTGGATATAATGAAGATGATAAACCAGTATATGCAAGAGAGCTAAATGCAGAAGGTGCAATGGCAGTATTGTTAAAAGATGCAATAAAACCAAATTTAGTACAAACATTAGAACATACACCAGCAATAATACATGGTGGACCATTTGCAAACATAGCACATGGATGTAATAGTATAATAGCAACTAAATTAGCATTAAAATTGGGAGAGTATACAATTACAGAAGCAGGATTTGGAGCAGACCTAGGTGCAGAAAAATTTATAGATATAAAATGTAGAAAAGCAAAGATTAAACCAGATGTTGTAGTATTAGTAGCAACAACAAAAGCATTAAAATATCATGGTGGAGTAGAAAAGGAAAATGTGCTAGATGAAAATATGGAGGCATTAGAAAAAGGATATAGGAATTTGAAACAACATATTAAAAATTTAACTAATAGATTTGGATTAAAAGTAATAGTTGCTTTGAATAAATATGAAACAGATTCAGAAGAAGAATTAAAATACTTAGAAAACAGATTGAAAGAAGAAAATATAGAGATTAGTTTAGTTGAAGGATGGGCAAAAGGTGGAGAAGGTGCAATAGATATAGCAAATAAAATAGTAAAATTATCAAATCAAAAAAGCTATATAAATGAATATTCAATAATAAAACCAGAAGTAAATTATGTATATCAATTAGAAGATGATATAAAAACTAAAATAAAAAAAGTAAGTACAAAAATATATCAAGCTCAGGATGTAGAATTTACACAAGAAGCATTAGAAAATATAGAAAAAATTGAAAGATTAGGATATGGAAATTTACCGGTATGTATTGCAAAGACCCAGTATTCTTTATCAGATGATCAGAAAAATGTTCAAGATGAAGGACCATATACTATACATGTAAGAGATGTAGAATTAAAGGCAGGAGCTGGATTTATAGTAATATTAGCAGGAAAAATTATGACTATGCCAGGACTTCCCAAAGTACCAGCTGCAGAAAGTATTGATATAGATGAAAATAAAGAAATAGTAGGAATTTTTTAAATGATTCTTTTGGTAATGTTCTTAAAAAGTATCGCATTTTAATATGTGATACTTTTTTTGTGTGTAAATTAGAAGCGAATTTCTTTTTAATATAATACAAAATGCATTTTGAATATCTAAGGAAAAATAGGAAATAATATAAGAAGTAAACAAAATTAAGGAGGAAAAAATGATAAATTTTAGAACAGACTTAGCTTCGGAAAGAAGAGATTTATATAAGAAAACACATAATTTAGAAAATGAAATTGATGGGGTTGAAAGTGAAAAAGAAGTTATAGATCAAAATATAACTGTTGAAAGAGTTAGAATAACAAATGAAGAAGGAGAAAAAGCAATAGGAAAACTGATAGGTAATTATATTACAATAGATGTAAAAAATTTAAAAATAGCAAGAGAAGATGAAGAGATAAAAAAATCCGCAGAAGTTTTAGCAGAAGAATTGAAGAAAATAATAGATATGCATATTGATAAAAGTGGAGAAGTTTTAGTTGTAGGTTTGGGAAATATATATGTTACACCTGATAGTTTAGGCCCAAAAGTAATAAATGAAATAGAAGTAACAAGACATATAATTAAATATTTACCACAATATGTGGAAGAAGGAACACGAGAAATTAGTGCTATATCTCCAGGTGTTTTGGGAACAACAGGAATAGAAACTTTGGAAATATTAAAAGGAATTGTTGATAATATTCATCCTAAATTATTAATAGTTATAGATGCATTAGCGTCTAGAAGTATTGAAAGAATCAATAGTACAATTCAAATATCAGATACCGGAATTGTACCAGGAGCAGGTGTAGGAAATAAAAGGGCTGAAATTAGCAAAAGAACTTTGGGAATACCTGTTATAAGTCTTGGAATTCCTACTGTTGTTGAAACAGCAGTTTTAGTAAATGATTGTTTAGATTTATTTATTGAAAAATTGCAAAATGATGCGAAATCAAATGATGTGTTAAATAAAATAAAAGAAGATGATAATTATGAAGAAATAAAAGAGGCATTACTTCCAAAGGAATATAATTTAATAGTTACACCAAAAGAAATAGATGATTTGATAGAAAATATGAAAGACATTGTTGCTAGTGGAATTAATCTGAGTTTGTAAGTATAATGATATTTTAAGTAAAAATGATTTTTATAAAAAAATGTAGAAAACCTTGAAAAAATGTGTCGATTAATGTATAATCTACATATAAAGTAGAGGGGGAGATATAATGGAAGAAAAAAAAGAAGTAGTAGTAGAGAAAAAAAATGAACAACTAAAACCAGAAAAGAAAAAGGAATCTAAAAAAATTGAAAAGATAGAAAATAAAAAGGAAAAAAATAAAAAAGAAAAAGGAAGAAAAAGAGGAATTCTAGCTAGAATAGTTGCGATAATTTTAGTTTTAGCTTTTGTTATAGGAATTATATCTTTAGCAATACCTAAACCAGTAAGAATGTTAGAAGAAATGTTTAAAGAGTTGAAAGCCGGAAATTTCGAGAAAGTAGAACAATATGTTGATTATACCGAATTATCAAATGTATCAGAATTAGAAACAAAAGAAAATGCTGATAAACAAAAATTGTTATATGATAATCTGGAATGGAGTATTAAAAAGATAGAAAAAGGGAAAGATGAAGTAAAAGTAGAAACAGAAGTTACAAATAAAAATTTCAAGACAATCATACAAAATTATACAAAAAAAGTTATACAAAATCTATTTACATCACAAGATATTAGTATGGAAGATATAGAGAAATATTTAGAAGAAGAATTAAAAAATGATAAAGTAGATAAAATTACAACAACTAAAGTTCTTACGATAAAAAAACAAGAAGGAAAGTGGAAAGTTTTAGTAGATGACAATTTAAAAGAGGCTTTATATCCTGGTTTGCAAGAGGCTTTAAAGTTATTAACAATAGATGAATAAAAAAATATGTATGATAAAAAATAGTACAAAAGACTTAAAAGAAATTTTAAGTCTTTTGTGCTTGATTTTTAAGTGATTTTTTAGAGTTTTTATATAAATTACAAATATTGCAGTCTGTGCATAATTGAACTTTATTTTCGAAAATTAAAATTAAAGTATTTAAAAATTCATCAATGGAATTATCAATTAGGTGTATATATATTTTTTGGGGAAGCAAATTAAGTAAAGTATTTAAAATATAGTCATTTTTAGAAAAAGATATATCAGATAGGAATTTTGTGTTAAAAATATCATTTGTTGTTGAAACAGGAGATTTATTATTATCAAGCAAAATACCATTATCTTTGGAATATATTAAATGAAGTACATCACTTTTAGGACTTTCGGAATTTATATATAGTTTTAATAATGATATGAATTCTAAGTATTCCTTTTCAATAATAAAACAGTTTACAGCTTCGTCTATTATATCATTTAATAATTCAAAATATCCAGGTAATCTAAATGTAATAAAACCAGTTAGTATAAGTGATTTGTTATTTTTTATATAATCATAAAATTGATTAGAGATATATGAGAATTTTTTATTAAAATATAAATTAAAATCATCGGAAAATATATCAAAACAAAAATTTAAAATTTTGTTTTGTTCAGCAATATTAAAATAAAAATAGTTTTGACTAATTATATTTTTTAATAGAGTTTCTTCAATTTCATCAATTACTAAATATGCAAGTATATTTGAAATGCTTTGAAAAAAATAAGAATTATCTTTACCTTTGTAATGGATAATTATATTTTTATAATTTTTAAATTCATTTTCAGAAAAATAAATATCTTGTATATTTGATAGACGTAATTCATTTAGTAGATAGGATAAAAAAGATTTATTATTAGTTTTTATGCATATTGATTTCATTTTAAAAACTCCTTTCTGAAGTAGTATCTACTAAACTTTAAAAACTTATACAATATATTATGAAAAAAATAGTGAAAAGTATATTGTCCTTTTGTAATATATATAAAATACAAGCAAAAAGGAAAAATAAAAAACTATAAAAATGAATAACGAATAAGAAATAAGCGAATGAAATAAAAAAATACAAAAAAGAAAAATCTTTTTTGTATATAAAATTTAACTATATATGTGATAATCAATATCTGGAAAGACACAATCTTTTTCTTGAATATCTTTCAAAAAATTAGTATCGATTTTATCTTCTTTTATTTGATGATATAATTTTGTGAATCTGCCTATATGATCTTTTATTCTTTTTTTGGCGTAATCAACCATTGTTCCATTTGTAATAATAAAAAGCCAATCACTACTTTGGGCAAGTAATAGTTCTCTTGCACATTGATTTAATGTTTCTTTTTGAATATCAGTAGCATTAGGATATAGTGTAGCTAATTCACACATTCTGTCACCTGCAACATGAAGATGTTTATGGACATAATCATTTGAAGGATTAAGCCAAACTTCACTGTAACCGTTAGCACCCCAACTTGAACGGCAAGGTGTTGAAACTTGTATTTCTGGATATTTGTCGATATATTCTGATGGTGTAATTAGTTCAAAGTTACAATTATCATAATATATTTTTTTGAATAATATATATAACCAATAAGGACCTTCATACCACCAATGCCCATAAAGTTCAGCATCATATGGACATAAAATGATAGGTGGTTTATCCATATAGTTAGAAATTTCATTAATTTGTTTAGTTCTACAATCTAGAAAATGTCCTGCTTGTTTTTCTGCTGAATCTTTAGCCCATTGAACGTTATAATAATCCTTAAATTCAGTTTTTCCTGTAATTCTATAATATTTAATACCAGTATGAACTCTAACACCATTATGAGCAATATATGGTTTAATATAATCATAATCAGCTTCATAACCAATATCACGATAAAATTCACGATAATTGAAATCTCCAGGATAACCATTTATTGAACTCCATACTTGTCTAGAAGATTCTAAGTCACGTCCAAATGCTACAATTCCGGTAGGAGATACGATTGGTGCAAATGTACCATATATTGGAGTTGGATTTGCATATAAAATACCATGTGTTTCTGTTATTACATAGTCTATTCCAAACTCTTTTAAATATTTATCTGCTTCTGGAACATATCCACATTCAGGAAGCCAAATACCACGTGGCTTTCTTCCAAAGTATTTTTCATATGTTTGAACACCAACAGCTATTTGAGCTTTTACTGTTTTTTCATTTACATATAATATTGGAAAATATCCATGTGTTGCTCCACATGTAATTATTTCTAAAACTCCAATGTCTTGAAAATGTTTAAAGGCATTTATTAAATTACAGTTATATACATCTTTAAATAAATGTAAATCATTAGAATATCTATCATGATAGTAATGAGATAATTCATTTAGTCTAGAATCATAAGCTGTTCTTTTAATTTCTTTTTTTGATAATTCAATTAATTGTTTTAAATAATGAATATATTTTTTTTGTAATAGTTTATTATCTAACATTGAAAGAAGGGGAGGTGTCATAGACATAGTAATTCTAAAATTAACACCTTCATCAACTAATTTTTGGAAATTTGTAAGTAATGGTATATATGTTTCTGAAATTGCCTCATATAACCAAGACTCTTCTAAATAATCATCACTTTCTGGATGATGTATAAATGGTAGATGTGCATGTAATACAAAACTTACATATCCTTTTTTCTCTTGCATTTTTAACTCCTTTTTTAAAGAGGAGAATAGAAGTTATATTTTCCTCTTTTTTATATTACGTATTTTATTACATAGAAGATGGGTTTGATAAAATATCTTCTATTATTTCATTTTCATATATTTTTTGATAGATTTTATTAATGTCATTTGATGTTATTTTTTTACTATATTGTTTATTAGTTTTTATATTTTTAACTTCAATAGAATTAATATTATTAGTATCTAGTACTTTATTATTAGGAGATTGAAGTTCATTAGATGTAGAAATATGTAAAAAATTAGAATTAATTGGTTTTGATGGATATTTTTGTATTTCTTGTTCACTAAAATTAGTAGTTGAGGTATATTCTAAAATAGGTTTTCTACCAAGTTCGATTCTATAATTGCAATTACTATCAGTTACATTTAAATACCAGCAATTAGCAAAATCATTAATATCTACTTCAAAACTGTAATTCATAGTATCATTATGAACAATTAAGATAGGGCGAGTTTTATAAAAAAAGTCATATCCATATTGCTTTTTAAAGTTTTCTATATCTTTGTCAGAGATTTCCCAATAAACAAATAAAGTTGTTGGAGTTTGGGCGAGAAGCTTAATAATAGTTTGATTATATTTATATGGTAAATCATAATATTCAACAACTTCTATTTTTTTCTTTTTTACAGTAGGACTTTTTTTAGTAGATAAAGTTTTAGATGTTTTTTTATTTTTTGTTATTTTAGTACTTATTAGTTTTTTTGATTTTATTTCCTCTTTTTTATTGTATTTTTGTTCTTTAGTTTTCTCTGACATAATAATCCTCCTATGTATAATTTTTCTTAATATATCTTATACTAAAAACTAAATTAATTCAAGTAATTTTAATAATAAATTTTTAAAAAATCTGAAAGGAAAATTATTAAAATGTAAATATATAGTAGAACAGTTAAAAATAAGTTTTATAATAATGTTTTGATAGATTTAGATAATTTTTAAATATTATTTAAAATGAAATATTTATAGATGTATGATATGATAAAGATGGGATTTTTTCCACGTAAATGTGGAAAAAAAGATGTTGATATTTTAAAAATGAAAATATATAATTTATATAAAATAATTGTAATATATAGTATAGAAAGACAAAGGTAAATACAAATGAATAAGGATTTTTTAGAAGTATATAAAAATAGGATTATAAATAATTTTAAATATGGGAAAATAGATAAAAAGATGTATAATAGTAGCAATAATGAGCTATGCTAATTTTAGTGTGGTTTATTATTGGTATTTTTGATTTAATTGAACTTAATACATAAATAGTATAAATAAGAAATAGGAGAAATTTTAAGATGGAAAAAATAAAAATAAAGAAAACAAATGGTATTACTTTAATTGCATTAGTAATTACAATAATAGTTTTATTAATCTTAGCAGGTGTAACAATAGCAAGTTTAAGTGGAGATAATGGAATACTTCAAAGAGCAAGTGAAGCAAAGAAAAAAACTAACAAAGAAGATGCAGAAGAATCAATAAAATTACTATTAACAGAAGTTCAAATGGAGAAAAATTTAGGAACAAAACCATTAAAAGATTTGTTAGAAGAAAAATTTGGACAAAGTAATGTAAAGCCAAATGGAGATGGATTTAAAGTAATAAAAGATGGTTATGAAGCAACAATTGATGCTAATGGTAATTTAGTAGGAGAAGTAGTAAAAGTAGGAACAGGGGGAGAAATACCAATACCACCAACAACAGGTAAAACAGATGGGAGTTGGGATGCAACAAAAGGTGTAAATTCACCTAAATTAAAAGATAATATGAAATTAGTAACATACAGCAATGGAAATTGGGTAGAAGATACAACTAATTTAGCTTATAAATATGTTGCAGGAACAGGAAATGAAGACAATATTTCAAGTGAATGGGCAAATGCTGTTTTAGATGGAAATTATTATGTATGGATACCGAGGTATGCGTATAAAATAGATAATAGTGTAACATATACAAGTCAAGCAGGTACAAGTCATAAAATAGATGTTAAATTTGTTGACAATAGTGTAAAAGGAACAACAAGTGATGGGTATATAGTACATCCCGCATTTACATTTGGAACAGAAGAGCTAAGTGGAATATGGGTAGGAAAATATGAAACAAGTAGAAGTGATGCAACAGAAACTCAAGAAGGAACAGCTATAACAGTAAAAATACAACCAAATGTTAGAAGTTATAGAAATATAACTGTATCAACAATGTTTGAAGCAGCTAAAAGTTTAAGTAAGCCAAATGTAGATGCTCATATGATGAAAAATACAGAATGGGGAGCAGTAGCATATTTGGCACAAAGTCCATATGGAAGAAATGGAACAGAAGTAAGTGTGAATCAATGTAGTGATTATATAACAGGAGCAGGAAAGACTAAAGGAATAAATAAAATTTATGAAAGTACAACTTATTCACAAGCAGACATAGAACCAGAACAAAAATATGATGGAGCTATAGGTAAAATGTCAAGTACAACAGGAAATGTATATGGAGTATATGATATGTCGGGTGGAGCATTGGAGTATGTAATGGGGGTATATGGAACAGGAAATCCATTAAAACCATCAATTGGCAGTTCTTCAGGATTTGATATTAATAAATTCCCAGAAAGTAAGCATTATGATGTATATGAAAATAAAACAAATGATTATGGAAATTATGAAGGTGGTAAAGATGGTGATGCAACTAAGGAAATTCAAAATTGGAATAATGATTTTGCTTACTTTGTGAATTCTGACCATCCGTTTTTCTTACGAGGAGGTAGATATAATAATTCTGGCAATTCAGGTTTGCTTTGCTTTACCTGGGGTAATGGTAATGCTTACGGTGATCTCGGTTTTCGTCTTTGCCTTGTGGTATAGAAATGTGAATTTTGTAATTTGTAATGTGCATAATTTAATAAAATGTTAAATCTCTTATATAGTAGATATTATTGTGATATAAAATTGCAAAGATACTATATAGGAGTTTTTTATGATTGACAAAAGTTGTTAGTAAAGTTGTAAGAAAATATGTAAGTGAGAGTTTTAAATATTATACGAAAGATAGATATTATCTAAAGATATTAAATGTGATAAGATATAATTAAATAGACAAGCTAAAAAAAGAAAAGAAGATTACAGAAATTATTAAGTGATAAGAATTTTAAAAAATAATGACAAAAGATTAAAATATACTTGAAAAATAAAAAAAAGTGTGTTAATATATAAAAGAATTGTTGATAGGGGTATAGTGTCAATGGTAGCACATCGGTCTCCAAAACCGCCTGTGAGGGTTCGAATCCTTCTACCCCTGCCATATATATTTGCAATGAAGAAGAAAAAATGTGGTTTGTTATTTTTTAGAGAGCAAGTGATGGTGAAATACTTGTAAATAATACACATGGGGAGCTTTGGAGCAATTTAAAATTAAGGTGCCTAATTTTTTTAGGAAATAGGGTGGAAACGCGGAAATTAACTTTCGTCCCTAGCTTTTAGTAGCTAGGTGCGAAAGTTTTTTATATATTTATATTTTAAGGAGGAATTGTTTATGTTAAAATCAATGGATCAAATAGTAAATTTATGTAAAAGCAGAGGATATATTTATCCAGGTTCAGAAATTTATGGAGGATTAGCTAATTCATGGGATTATGGACCACTAGGAGTTGAATTAAAAAATAATATAAAGAGAGCTTGGAGAAAAAAATTCATACAAGAAAAACAAAATGTAGTAGGATTAGATGCAGCAATATTAATGAATCCAGAAACATGGGTAGCATCAGGACATGTTGGTGGATTTTCAGATCCTTTAATAGATTGTAAAGAATGTAAAACAAGACACAGAGCAGATAAATTAATAGAAGAATGGGCACATGAACACGGAAAAGATATGGTAGCAGATGGAATGTCAGATGAAGAATTAATAAATTTTATTAATGAAAATAAAATAGCTTGTCCAAACTGTGGTAAAACTAATTTTACAGATGTAAGAAAATTTAATTTAATGTATAAAACATATCAAGGAGTGACAGAAGATACAACATCAGAAATCTTTTTAAGACCAGAAACAGCACAAGGAATATTTGTAAATTATAAAAATGTAATGAGAACAACTAGAAAAAAATTACCAGTAGGAATAGGGCAAATAGGAAAAGCGTTTAGAAATGAAATAACACCAGGAAACTTTATTTTCAGAACACGTGAATTTGAACAAATGGAATTAGAATTTTTCTGTAAGCCAGGAACAGATTTAGAATGGTATGAATATTGGAAAGAATTTTGTAAGAATTGGTTATTAAATTTAGGAATGAAAGAAGAAAATATTAGATTAAGAGAACATACTCAAGAAGAATTAGTATTTTATAGTAAAGGAACAACAGATATAGAATATAAATTTCCATTTGGTTGGGGTGAGTTATGGGGAATAGCAGATAGAACAGACTATGACTTAAAACAACACATGGAACATTCAAAACAAGATTTGACATATCAAGATATAGAAAATAAAGAAAAATATATACCATATGTAATAGAACCATCAGTAGGAGCAGATAGAGTATTGTTAGCGTTTTTATGTAATAGTTATGAAGAAGAAGAAATTGACAAAGGAGATACAAGAACAGTATTACATCTTCATCCAGCATTAGCACCATTTAAAGCAGCAGTATTACCATTGTCTAAGAAATTATCAGAAAAAGCGAATGAAGTATATGAAAAATTATCAAAAGACTTTATGTGTGATTATGATGAAGCTGGAAGTATAGGAAAAAGATATAGAAGAGAAGATGAAATAGGAACACCATATTCAATAACAGTTGATTTTGATACATTAGAGGATGATACAGTAACTATAAGAGACCGTGATACTATGGAACAAGTAAGAGTTAAAATACATGAATTAAATGACTGGTTAAGTGAAAAAATCAAGTTTTAAGTAAAAAAATAAAAGGCTTCGTATGAAGCCTTTTTAATATAAACTAATTAAAGCGTGTAAAATATTTTCTTCTTTGTTATATATTGCAACAATATGTTTATTATCATATAAAGAGTATTTACAAATCAATTTATCACCTAGTTTTATTTCTTTTTTGTATTGTATTTCTACATTATTAAAAGGTCTATCATTGATATATACATCATCAGGTAGAGCATTATATGCAATATCTAGATAATATAAATTATGCATATGGCCATTTATATCAATATCTCTTCTAGAAGTAGTGTAAACTATTGACTTTGAAAAAGAATCAGGAACTTTAATTTTTTCTATTTTTTTATTTTGGAAAATATCAATATTTTCTGGTTTGAAGCTAGTAATAATATCATCATTTAATCTAACCATTTTTCTAGTGTTAATATTAATTAAAGCCCATTTAGATGTGGCAATGGCACAAAGTTTATTTTCTTCATCATAAATTTCAAAATCACGGTATGTAAAAATTTTAGTCATATCTTTACCCCAAGTCTTAATATGAAGTTTTTGACCATATTTAGGTCTAGCTAAGACTTTTAATTTCCAAGCAAGTAAAATCCAAGCTAAATGAGTAGTAGGAATATCATTTATGCCATATCCTGCCACATCAGAGTGATATGCACCAATATTTTCTAACATTTCTAAAATAGCTCTATTTTTAATCATATCATATTTTCCAACATCTTTTACACCTAATTCAAAATCGTGTTCAAAAATCATAAAGAATCAATCCTTTCAAGTGTTATTTGTTTTTTCCTAATAGTCTAAACATATTTTTTTTGTATTCTTCTACACCAGGTTGATTAAATGGATTAACGCCTAAAATCATACCTGACATTGCACAAGCTTTTTCAAAGAAATATAAAAGTTCACCTAAATTTAATTCATCTAGTTTATTCATTTCTATAACTATATTTGGTACATTACCACTGACATGAGCTTCAATAGTACCTTGAATTGCTTTTTTATTTACAAAGTCCATAGTTTTATTTGCTAGATAGTTTAAACCATCTAAATTATCATCATCTGGGTTGATAGTAATGTCACTGTTTGGACTTTTTATAGTAACAACAGTTTCAAAAATATCTCTTCTACCTTCTTGTATATATTGGCCCATAGAATGTAAGTCAGTTGTAAAATCTACACCAGCAGGGAAGATACCTTTATTTTCTTTTCCTTCACTTTCTCCATAAAGTTGTTTCCACCATTCTGTTAGATAGTGCATTTTAGGTTCGTAATTAACTAAAATTTCAGTTGTTTTTTCTAATTTTGAATATAAAATATTACGGGCAACTGCATATTGATAACATTCGTTATATTTTAAATTAGGGTCGTCAAATCTATTTTCAGCGATTCTAGCTCCTTCCATTAATTTGTCAATATCAATGCCTGCTACAGCGATAGGAAGTAAACCAACAGCTGTTAAAACAGAATATCTACCCCCAATATTATCAGGAACTATAAATTGTTCATATCCTTCATTTTGAGCTAAAGTTTTTAAAGCACCTTTTTCTTTATCAGTTGTTGCATATATTCTACTTCTAGCTTCATCAATTCCATATTTATTTTCTAATATTTCTCTAAATATTCTAAAAGCAATAGCAGGTTCTGTTGTTGTTCCGGATTTAGAAATTATATTTATTGAAAAATCTTTGTTTCCAATATATTCAATTAAATCATTTATATAGTTTGGGCTTAAGTTGTTTCCTACATATAGAATTTTAGGGTGTTTTCTTAATTTATTTGGCAACATGTTATAAAAAGTGCTTGTTAAACTTTCTATAACTGCTCTAGCACCTAAATATGAACCGCCAATACCAATAACTACTAAAATATCAGATTCTTTTGATATTTTTTTTGCAGCCTTTTTGATTTTTTTAAATTCTTCTTTATCATAATTTGAAGGTAAGTGTAACCAACCTACAAAGTCAGCTAAGCTATCTGCTCTTTTATGTAATTCAGTGTGTATTTTTTTAACATTTGATTTATACTCTTCAATTTCTTTTTGTGTAATTGGAGTATTTTTTAAGTTTATTTTGATATTTGACATGTTTTTTCCTCCTCGTATATTATTATTTTTCTTATGATTTAAGATAATTTTATAATACATTAATTTGTTATATTTTTCAAGTAGTTTATAGTATTTTAATATTAAAAATAAAAAGAAGATACGTACTATTGCAAATGAGCTATAGTACGTATCAACAAAACTAGAAATCTCTTTTACTTGAGATTTCTACACTCAAAATGTATAATTCTGAGTTGGAAGTATTTTCTATACAATGCGATTCTCCAGGTTTACAGATTGAATCAATTCCATTTGGGTAAAATAGAATTTCTGTAATATTTTTTGCTTGTCCACCTTTTTTACCATTTTTGTTTACATATTTAGTATGGGAATGTTCACCTATTAAACTATGTGGTTCAAGGCATAACCATGTAAATTTGTGCATGGTGTGCTTATAGTAAAAAGTTCCAAGCTTTTGTACTTTTACTTTTCCAAATCCAGTTATTGTTTTTAATTGCAATTCTTTCCATACTTTGGGGTTTGAGGTATGTAAAATAGTGTATAACTCTTTCCATAAAGCATGATAAGGATCTTTTTTAGGAAAATTAAAAAGGTTTTGCCGAATTTTCTTTAATTTCCGTAAAGTTGTAATAGTAAAATCTTCCATGTTTGTACCTCCTAAAAATTATTATAGTATACATAATAACACAATGAAGCGTATATTTCAAGGAAATCATAGAAAATTATAATTATTTAATAAAATATCTAAGTACTTTTTATTTATATTTTTATAATTTTATTAGTATAATCTAAATTTCCGAGACAATTATTATCATAGCCTAAAGTGTATATATTAGTTGCTAAAATATCTTTATATAGCAAATCTTTTAAATAAGTATTAGTACACTTATCTTCGAATTTTTTAACAGAAGTAATAATAGGTAAATTAGGATTAGATTTAGAAATTTTGGAAAGTAAATTTTGACCATTAGAATTAAATCCTAAAACTCTAATATATGGAGAAATTTTTTTAGAAAATTCCATATTGTCTTTTGTGATATCTAGCAAAATATAAAGTAAAATTCTCTGAATTCTAGTTATAGTATATCTTTTGGATTTAATCATTTTTATTAATTCAGGAATTGTGCTACATGTTAAAGAGGCTTTTTTTATTAAATTTTCTAAACCTTCATTTACATCTGGTAGATTAGCTATTTCAGCAAGAGACATATTTCGAAGTTTATATAAAATTAGTTTATCAAATTTTGAAATATCAACTAAGCGATTGTCTTTTATATTTTCTTTTAAGATTGAATAGGAAGATTCAGGCATAACTTTAGAAAGAATAGCTAAATTGTTATTTTTTAAAGCGTATCTAATAGCACTTCCACTTGCAATATTTCCATGAATGCATTTATCACTATAATCTGAAGAACGTTTTATAGAATATGGAATAATTGAGGAATGAAGTTTTTTTAAGGCTTTTATGTATTCTATTGCTAAAATATTATTTGGATTAGATAAAATATCTATATATTTTTTATCATTTCCTAAAAATGAAAGTAAAGCGGTTTCTCTAGCTTTAGGGTAAGATAAACCTTTATTTAATTCTATATTTAATATTTTTTTATACTTTTCTGGCTCATTGACTAAAATTTCAGAGACTTTGTAAAAAAGGGGAATATTAGAATATTCAGCACCAAAAGATATAGTGTCAACGATATTTAAACTATCTAAGATTTTAATGCTACCAAAGGCAAAGTTTTCTGCACTTGAAATTGAATAAATTAAAGGGAGTTCAATAACTAAGTCAATACCATTTAATAAGGCCATCTTAGTTCTACTCCATTTATCTACTATGGCAGTTTCTCCTCGTTCAGTAAAATTGCCATTCATAACAGCAATTGTATATTTACTGTTAGTTATTTTTTTACTAAGTTCTAAGTGCTGTAGATGTCCATTATGAAAAGGATTATATTCTGCAACAATACCTAAAACTCTATCCATAAAAATTACCTCCTAGATTAAATTTAAAATAAAATAAAAAAACATTGTTTTATTCTATTTTTATGGTATAATTATATCACAAAAGAAAATAAAAAACAATAGAAAAGAGGAAAATATGGAAAAAGTAACAATATATACAGATGGTGCATGTTCAGGAAATCCAGGCCCTGGAGGTTGGGGTGCAATTTTGATGTATGGCGAAAATAAAAAGGAAATATCAGGAGGAAAAAATGATACAACAAATAATGTAATGGAACTAACTGCAGCTTTGGAAGCATTAAAATTATTAAAATATGCTTGTGAAGTGGAACTATATAGTGATAGTGCATATTTGGTTAATGGTTTTGATAAAGGGTGGATATATGGCTGGAAGAAAAATAATTGGAAAACTTCTAGTAAAGAACCAGTTAAAAATAAAGAAATATGGGAAGAAATATATGATTTAACAAAATTTCATAAAGTAAAATTTATAAAAGTTAAAGGCCATAGTGATAATGAGTATAATAATAGATGTGATGAATTAGCAAGAAATGCTATAAAGAAATTATAACAAAGGAGGAATGTGTAAAGATGGAGACATTTGCACAATATATATTAAATGAAAAAGCCTTGGGGTCTAAAATGGAAATAGTATATTATTTAGCTAAAAAGGAGAAAATATTTTTTGATAAATCTGTTATATTTAAAACAGAACTTTTAAGAATGTTTTTAAATAATTTGGAGTTAGGATTAGATAAAAATATATTGTTAACTGCAAATTTATTAGCAAGTTGTAAAAAAATAGAAGTATCTGATGATTTAGAAAAAATTAAAGCTTTTTCAAAAGTAGGAGCAGAATATTTATATAGTATAGGATTTGATGAGAAATTTTGTAAAATATGTGAAGGGATAAATAGATATACAAAGCAAGAAAAGAGGGAAAAAGAGAGCGATGTTTTAGAATTAATTGATCAATTTGGTGGAATGATATTAGATAGACCAGAAAGAATAGGAATGAAGCCAGATGAAGCTTTAGTTATATTAGAACATAGAAATTTAAAAGGTCAATTTAATAGATATTTACAATCGTTTATTGATTTTATAAATGAGATAGAACAAATAACTATAAAACAAGATAGGGAAAGAACACCTATTGAATTATTGTTAAAACTATATAAAGAAACAGCTAATGAGAAAAGATATATTACAGCTGTTATTTACGAATATGAGCAGTTGGTTGATGAAGCTTTTTGTAAGGCAAGAGAGGGAAAAAATTGTGAAATTAGAAAAAATATGCTAGAATTAGAAAAAGGAAATCCAAATAGGTCATTATTTAGTGAAGAAACAACACAAAAAATAATAGGAAAATTGATAGAGAAGTAGAGAAGGAAGGTAGATAAATGTACGAAATATTTGCAGATTTACATGTTCACATTGGGAGGTCAGAAAGTGGTAAACCAATTAAAATAACTGCCGCTAGATCTTTGAATTTTGCGAATATAGCAAAGGAATGTGAAGCTAGAAAAGGAATACAAGTTGTAGGAGTTATTGATTGTGCGTCACCATATGTAATAGAAGATATCGAAAAATTTTTAAGTAATGGCGATGCTTATGAGCTAAAAGATGGTGGAATAATATATAAAGATAAGGTTTGTATATTATTGGGAAGTGAAGTAGAAACATCAGAAAAAGGAAGAAATGGAAAGAGTGGTAGTGCTCACAATATTTGTTTTTTTCCGTATTTGGAAGATATAAAAGGTTTTTCAAAAGAGATGAGTACACATATAAAAAACATAACATTAAGTACTCAAAGGTCAAATGTTTCTGGATATGAATTAATAGATATAGTAGAAAAATATAATGGTATTTTGATTCCAGCACATGTTTTTACACCACATAAGAGTTATTATGGAAATTGTGTAGATAGTTTAAAAGAAATTTTCAGGGAAAAATATGATAAAGTATTTGCAATAGAATTAGGATTAAGTTCAGATACTATGTTAGCAGATATGATATCAGAATTGGAAAATAAGACATTTTTGACAAATTCTGATGCTCATTCTCTTCCTAAAATTGCAAGAGAATATACTAAGATGTTAGTAGAAGATATATCATTTAAAGAAGTTGTAAAAGCTTTAAAAAATGAAGATGGAAGAAGAATTATTGCTAATTATGGGTTAGATCCAAAACTTGGAAAATATCATAGGACATATTGTGATAATTGTGAAAAAACTATAGAAACTAAAGAACCAGTTAATAAATGTCCTTATTGTGGAAGTGAAAAGGTTACTTTTGGTGTTTTTGATAGGATAGAATTAATAAAAGATAAAAAAGAAAGTAAAAGTCCTAAAGATAGACCACAATATATTTATCAAGTACCACTTGGATTTATTCCAGGTGTAGGAGGAAAAACTATTGAAAAATTATTAGATACTTTTGAAACCGAAATGAATATTTTACATAAGCTTTCAAAAGATGATATTGAAGCTGTGGTTGGAGAAAAAATTGCAAATAAGATTGATGAAGCAAGAAGAGGTAAATCAAAAGTTCATTCTGGTGGTGGAGGAAACTACGGAAAAATAGAATAGAAAGATTAAGAAAATTTTAAATAATAAATATTTTATTGTTTATAGTAATAAAAAACTTCTTATTGAATACACATTAGGTAGAATATATGTGTAAATAAGGAGTTTTTTGTTTTATGAAAGAAGTCAAAAGAAATAGATATTTAGAGATACTAAAAGATTATGTGATAAATAATTATAAGGAATATTTAATAATAGTTATATTTTTTATTTTAGGAATATTTTTAGGTGTATTCTTTGTTAATAATATTGATGAGGAAAAAAGAATAGAGATTCATAATTATTTAAGTAGTTTTATAACTGATTTTAAAAATATTGAGAATTTAGATTTAATGGATATTTTAAAAATAAGTATTAAAGATAAAATTGGGCTAACATTAGGAATATGGTTTTTTGCAACTACAATTATAGGAATACCAATAGTGTTTGGGATAGTTGCACATAGAGGGTTTTGCCTAGGATATACGATATCTTCTATTATTTCACTTATGGGATTTAATAAAGGATTTTTGTTTATTATAATATCTTTGGTAGGGCAAAATATAATATTTATACCAATATTAATATCGTTGGCTGTAAGTGGTTTTAAATTTTATAAAGCTATTTTAAAAGATAAGAGAAGAGAAAATATTAAAGTAGAATTTATAAGACATACGGTGTTTTCTATAGTTATGTTTATAATTTTATGTTTATCAGCAATAATTGAAACATTTATATCTACAAATTTAATAAAAAGTTTTATAACGCATTTTTAGAAAGGTTAGAAAAAATAAAAGTTAAAAAAGTCAAGAAAAAGTCAAAAATCTATTTACAATTTTAAAATAGTTTGATATAACATATATAGTTTATGTAAATAAAATATGAAATGAAGAGGTAGGGGGAAAAATGGAAAGACAAATTAAACTATTTTTAAAATTTATAGAGACAGAAAAGAAGTTATCTAGTAATACTTTACAATCATACCAAAGAGATTTAAAACAATTTGAGGATTATATAAATGATAATAAGGTGCTTTATACTCATGTACATGAAAAACATATTAAAAATTACATTGAGGAATTAGAAAAGGAAGGAAAAAAACCATCTACAATATCAAGAAATATAGCATCAATCCGTTCATTTTATTTATTTTTAGTAAGAAAATCAAAAGTAAAAGAAGATCCAACTGCAAATATTCAATCACCTAAGATTGAAAAAAGAGTACCAAGTGTTTTAACTTCAAAAGAAGTAGAATTATTATTAGAACAACCTAAAACAGAAGATTTAAAAGGAATAAGAGATAAGGCAATGTTAGAATTTGCTTATGCGACAGGAATGAGAGTAACAGAAATTATTTCATTAAATATAGAAGATGCACATATAGATGAAAGTTATGTAGTTTGTAAAAATGGAAATAAACAAAGAACTATACCTCTAGGAAAATTAGCTCAAAAGGCATTAAAAGAATATATTGAAAAGTCAAGAAATATATTAATTAAAAATGATAAAGAACAAGCTTTATTTGTTAATATAAATGGAAGAAGATTAACAAGACAAGGTTTCTGGAAGATTATTAAATATTATAAAGAACAAGCTCATATTGAAAAAGATATAACACCACATGTATTAAGACATTCATTTGCAACACATTTATTGAAAAATGGAGCAGATTTAAAATCAATTCAAGTTATGCTTGGACATTCTGATATATCATCAACACAAGTTTATATGCAATTTCAAGATGATGGAATAAAAGATATTTATAAAAAAGCGCATCCACGTGCTTAAGAAGTTTTTTATAATGTAAATAAAAATATTAAAGAAAGATAATTTTAAATTAAATTATCTTTTTTAATAGTAGAAGGAATTTTATATTGAAAAAATAAAAAATACTTGACAAATTTTAAAAATATGTTATAATATTTATTGTTACAAGAAGAAGTAATCAAACTTCTCACCTTATCAGATAGAAAAAGGTTAGATGAATAAGAAATAATAGCTTTATGCTAATTGTTTTTTGATGAGTTGACTTGTAACAAAAGTCAATTTTTTTTGTATGGAGGTGTTTTAATATAAAACAAGAATTACCAATCAATGGTCAAATTAGAGAAAAAGAAATTCAATTAATAGGAGTAAATGGTGAAAAATTGGGTGTTATGCCAATTGATAAAGCTATGGAAATAGCTCAGAATGATAAGCTTGACTTAGTTTTAGTTGCACCAAATAGTAAACCAGTTGTTTGTAAAATTATGAATTACGGAAAATACAAATTTGAACAAGCTAAAAAAGAAAAAGAAGCTAAGAAGAAACAAAAAGTATTGGAAGTAAAAGAATTAAGAGTTACTCCAAATATTGAAGAACATGACTTTGGATTTAAAACTAAAAATGCAAGAAAATTTTTAGAAGCTGGAAACAAAGTTAAAATTACACTTAGATTTAGGGGAAGAGAAGTAAACAATGTTAAAGCAGGAGAAGTTATTTTAAATAAATTTATAGAAGAACTTGAAGATATTGCAACAGTGGAGAAAAAACCTAAATTAGAAGGTAGAAATATGTTTATAATTTTAGCTAAAAAAGCATAATAAATATAAATCGAAAGGGAGGAATTAAAAATGGCAAAACTTAAAACAAATAAAGCTGCTAGTAAAAGATATAAATTAACAGCAACAGGAAAAGTTAAAAGAACAAAAGCAAATAGAAAGCATTTATTTGCAAATAAAACAAGAAGACAAAAAAAATCAGGAAGAGTACAAAATGCTTATGCTGATAAATCATGTGAGAAAAATATCAAAAAATTATTACCATATGGTGGATAATTTGTAACAAAATTTAGAATTTAAAAGAATAATTAAGGAAGGTGAAAAAAATGGCAAGAGTAAAAACAGCAAGAACAACAAGAGCAAGACATAAGAAAATATTAAAACAAGCTAAAGGATATTATGGTGCAAAACACTATAGATTTAGAAATGCTAATCAAGCAGTAATGAAGTCATTATCATATGCATATGTAGGAAGAAAGGATAGAAAAAGTAATTTTAGAAAATTATGGATAGCAAGAATAAATGCTGCAGCTAGAATGAATGGTACAACATATAGCAAAATGATAGCAGGACTTAAAAAAGCAAATGTAGAAATAAATAGAAAAATGCTTGCAGATTTAGCAGTTACAGATGCAAAAGCATTTAGTGAATTAGCTGAAATATCAAAAAAAGCATAGATAATATAAGGAAAAACGGATAGATATAAAATCTATCCGTTTTTTGTTACAACAGGTTATTTTTCTTAATAAATTCAAGAATTTGTTGTTCGGTTTCAGGTAATACTTCCCGAACAAACTTGATATCGCCATCTGAAGTGATGAAGGCGATTTCTTCTCCATTGTCATCAAAGATAGGAGTGTAAGAAACTCCAGATTTGTAAGAAAATTTATCGCGTTTTTTTCCCATATGTTATTCCTTTCTGCAAATTTGCTGAAAAAAGAATATTACTACTCTTGTTACACCATCTAGATGGCTAATTTACATAAATATTATAATATAAGCTTTAAAAAAAGTCAATAATTACTGGAAAAAAAACTTTATTTATGATAAAATGTTGAAAAATATTGAGATGAGGTAGAAAATATGCCAGTTGAAAAAAATAAAGAATATATAGTAGACATAGTAGATAATGGATTTGAAGGTGAAGGAATAGCTAAAATTGATGGTTTTACAATATTTATTCCTAATGCACTTAAAGGTGAGAAAGTCAAAATTTTAATAGTTAAAGTTCTTTCTTCACATGCTTTTGGTAAAATAGTGGATATTATTGATAAATCAGAATATAGAGTAGAGGCAGATTGCAGCACATATAAAAGATGTGGTGGATGTTCTTTAAGACATGTAACATATGAAGAAACTTTAAAAATTAAACAAAATAAAGTTCAAAATTTAGTAAATAAAACATTAAAAGACAAGTTAGAAGTTGGAGAAACTTTAGGAATGGAAGAACCATATTATTACAGAAATAAAGTGCAATTTCCAGTGGGAAAAGATAAAAATGGTATTCCTAAATTAGGTGTATTTGCAAATAGAACACATGAAATTATTCCAGTTGAAAAATGTATGATTCAAAATCAAAAATCAGAAGAAATTGCTAAAAATATTTTTGATTTTCTGATAAAAGAGCATATAAGTATCTATGATGAGAAGGAAAGAAAAGGATTATTAAGACATATTGTTATAAAAGTTGGTGTAAAAACTAATCAGTACATGTGTATTATTGTTATAAATGGGAAAAAATTGTTAAATGATAGAAAAGAAGAAATAGAAAAAAAATTAGAAGAATTTTTGGTAAAGAATTTTCCAGAAATTAAAACTAGTATAATTAATTCAAATATGGAAAATACAAATGTAATATTAGGAAAAGAAAATAGTGTGATTTTTGGGGATGGATATATTAATGATAAATTAGGAGATTATTATTTTAAAATATCACCATTTTCGTTTTATCAAGTAAATCCTATTCAAACAGAAAAGCTATATGATTTAGCTGTAAAAAGTGCGGATATAACAAAAGAAGATATTGTTTTTGATTTATATTCTGGAATAGGTACTATTTCAATTTTTATGGCTAAATATGCCAAAAAAGTATATGGAATCGAAATTGTAAAAGAAGCAGTAGAGATGGCAAAAGAAAATGCTAAAATAAATAATATAGAAAATACAGAATTTATAGCAGGGGATGTAGAAGAAAATTTAGATGAATTAATAAATGAGAAAAATATTATTCCAGATATATTAATGATAGATCCACCAAGAAAAGGGCTAGATAGACATTCAATAGGAAACATAAGAAAAATAAAAGCTAAAAAAGTAGTGTATATTAGTTGTAATCCAGCTACATTAGTTAGAGATTTGGCTTTATTAGAAGATATATATGAAATAAGAAGTATTAAACCAGTTGATATGTTTCCATTCACAAGTCACGTAGAATGTGTAGGAAGTTTGGAAATAAAAAGATAATATAGTTTTAATTTGGTAAGTATTACTGAGGAGTGGAGAAAAATGGAAAAAGTAAAAATATTTAGCACAGATAATTATGTATTGAATTTACATGTTTTTGAAGTAGAAAATCCTAAAGGATATATTCAAATTATTCATGGAATGGAAGAACATCAAGAAAGATATGAAAGGCTTATATTAGAATTAAATAAACAAGGGTATATGGTTATATCTTCAAATATGAGAGGACATGGAGAAGATGCACCAACACTAGGTTATTTTAAAGAAAAACAAGGGTATTTTTATTTATTAGAAGACCAAAAGAAGATTACTAAATATATTTGTGATCGTTATAATATTACAAAGGTGATTCTTATTGCACATTCTATGGGAACAATTATTACTAGAAATTTATTGCAAACAGAATCAGATAAATATGAAAAAGTTATTCTTATAGGATATCCTTGTCCTCAAAAATTTGCTGATATAGGTTTATGGTTAACAAATATAATAAAATTAGTTAAAGGACCTAAATATTATTCTAAGTTTATAGAAAAAATGTCAGTAGGTCAATTTAATAGAAAAATAGGAAAAACGAAAACTAATGTTGATTGGATTAGTTTTAATGAAGATAATGTAAAAAAATATCAGGAAGATAAATATTGTGGTCATGGATTTAAGGTTTCTGCATATAATGATTTATTTCATTTAGTGAAAAATATGAGTAAGTTTAAAGCATATAAGGATGTAAATGTGAATATGCCATTACTTCTTTTAAGGGGAGATAGTGATCCTTGTACTGGCTATGATAAAGGTAGTCAAAAAAGTATTGATGTTTTAAAGAATGCAGGATTTAAAAATATTAAAATGATTAAATATGATCATATGAGGCATGAAATATTAAATGAATGTAATTACAAAGATGTTCATAATGATATTATTAATTTTTTAGAGAAGTAATTAATATAAAATTATTAAATATTAACAAAGATATTGCAAAAATAAGTAAAAAATGATAAAGATATATATATAATAGAATTGATTAATAATTTTATTTTAAAAATATAAAGAGAAAGGATGATTAATATGAAACTAGAAGGAAAAACAGCTGTTATAACAGGAGGCGCAATGGGAAATGGTTTGGGAATAGTAAAAGTATTTTTAAAATATGGAGCAAAAGTTGTAATTTTGGATTATGATGAAAAAGTAGGAGAAGTTGTAGAAGATTTCAAAGCTAAAAATTATGAAGTAGAAGGATATAAAGTAGATATTAGAGATATAAATAGACTAAATGAAATTGCAAAAGATGTAGAAGTAAAATTTGGAAAAGTAGATATTATTGTAAATAATGCAGGAATATGTGTTTTAGATAGCTTTGAAAATACAAGTGATGAACTACGTGATAGACATTTTGATATAAATATAAAAGGAACATGGAATGTAACAAAAGCATTTTTACCATTAATGAAAAAAGGAGAGAAAGGAGCAATTGTTAATTTATCAAGTGTAACAGGAGTATCTGTTGCAGATGCAGGGGAAGTAGCATATGCAACAACAAAAGCTGCAGTATATGGATTTACAAAAGGATTAGCAATGGAACTTGTAAAAGATAATATAAGAGTAAATGCAATTTTACCTGGATATATAATGACACCAATGGTAGAAAAAATGGCAGTACAATCAAATGAAGAAAATCCACAAAGTGTTGTGGATGGAATTGCAGGAGCAATACCTATGAATAGATTAGGAAAAGTGGAAGAATTAGGAGAACTTGCAGCATTTTTAGCAAGTGATGAATCAAGTTATATAACAGGACAAGGAATAGTGATAGATGGAGCATCAACACTTCCAGAAACTTTGACAATGGGAGTTTAAAAAAGAATAAATTAAAGCAAATGTTAATGGCAATGTACTTAAATAAATGTGTATGTTGAAGAAAGTTAAAAAAATATAAAGAGTAAAAGAAAGTTTAAGATGAAAAAACATATAGTATTAAGGCCTTTTTATTATTTTTTAGGAAGTAAATTATCTAGCTACTAAAAAAATTTAAATTTTTTGAATTTGTCACTTACTTGTCACATTAGGTAGAGTATAATCAAAGTATAAAATTGAAAGGAGAAAACATTTATGGAAATTTTGAAAGTAGAAAATTTAAGTAAAACTTATGGAAAAGGCACAACAGAAGTAAAAGCATTGGATAATGTTTCGTTTAAAGTTGAAAAAGGAGAATTTGTTGCAATAGTAGGAGCTTCTGGAAGCGGAAAATCAACATTATTACATCTAATAGGTGGAGTAGATAGACCAACTTCAGGTAAGGTGATTATAGAAGGAAAAGATATATATAAGTATAACAATGATGAACTTGCAATATTTAGAAGAAGGCAAGTAGGACTTATATATCAGTTTTATAATTTAATACCAATATTAAATGTTGAAGAAAATATAACACTTCCTTTGGATTTAGATAATAGAAAAATTGATAATTCAAAATTAAATGAATTATTAAAAACATTAGGATTAGAAACAAGAAGAAAGCATTTACCGAATGAATTATCAGGGGGACAACAACAAAGAACATCAATTGGTAGGGCGATGATAACATCTCCTGCGATTATACTTGCAGATGAACCAACAGGAAATTTAGACTCAAAAGCAAGTGATGAAATTGTAAGTTTGTTAAAAAAGTCAAATAAGGACTATAAACAAACAATAGTAATGATTACACACAATTTAGAAATTGCAAAAATGGCAGATAGAGTTATAACACTTGAAGATGGAAAAATTGTTAAGGAGGTATAAAAAGGTGAACGTTCTTAACAAATTATCAATAAAAAATTTAAAATTGAATAAAAAAAGATCTATTAGTACAATTGTAGGAATTATTTTATCAGTAGCATTAATTTGTGCTGTAGCAACAATGTGTATAAGTCTTAAAGAAACACTAGTACAAAACACAATAGCTAGGTCAGGGTATTGGCATTTAAAACTAGAGAATGTCAGTAATGAAGATATTTTAACATTGAAAAATAATAGAGATATAAAAGATATTTATGAAACAAGCGAAATAGGGTATAGTAAGTTAGCTGAAATCAAAAATGAAGATAAGCCATATTTAAAAGTATATTCAATGGATGAAAATGTATTTAACAACCTTAAATTTCACTTAGTAGAAGGAAGATTTCCTAAAAATGAAAATGAAATAATAATAAGTTCTCATTTGAAAAGTAATGGAGAAGTGGATAAAAAAATAGGAGATAAAATTAAGTTAAATATAGGAAAGAGAATGACATTAGATAATTGTAAATTATATTCAAGCAATTCATATATTAAAGATAATGAGAAAATAGATGATGCAAAAGAATTTGAATTTACAATTGTTGGAATAATAGAAAGACCAAATTATGATTTTGAAAAACATGGAGAAGCAGCATATACAGCAATTACTACTAATATAGAAAAAGATAAAAATAATATTTATATATCACTAAAAAATCCTAAAGAATATAAAACATCAATAGCTCAAATATTGGGAATAAAAGATTATTCTGAAATAGAAAAAAATTTAACAAAATTAAAATATGAAAATTTTGAAGAAAATAGTGAATTATTAAGATGGGAAGTTTTATCAGTTAGTCAAACAAGTATGAATATGATTAATTCTGTTGTAGGAGTTGTAATTTTGATAATAATATTTACAAGTGTATTTTGTATAAGAAATTCTTTTGCAATATCTACCACAGAAAAAGTGAAAATGTATGGTATGCTTGCAAGTGTAGGAACAACAAAAAAACAAATAAGAAAAAATGTAATATTTGAAGCTTTTGCTTTAGGATTAATAGGAATACCAGTAGGAATAGTAGCTGGAATATTTGCAGTATTTATATTAATAAAAATAATAAATGTTTTGGTTGGAAATTTTTTATTTTATGATGGAGCAGGAATGGTATTTAAGACTTCCATTTTTCCTATTGTTATATCAGTATTTTTAGGAATAATAACTATATATTTATCTGCAATAGCGTCAGCTAAGAGAGCTAGTAAAGTAACACCAATAGAAAGTCTAAGAAGTTCTAATGAAATAAAAATACAAAGTAAAAAATTAAAAACACCTAAAATTATTAAGAAAATATTTGGAATGGGTGGAGTAATAGCATATAAGAATTTAAAAAGAAGTAAGAAAAAATATAGAACAACGGTAATATCACTAGCAGTAAGTATTTGTATATTCATAACAATGAATGCTTTTTTGACAAATATGTTTGGAATGACGGAAAGGTATTATAAAGATTATGAATATAATATAAGAATAATGTCTAGAGATACTATTTCAGAAGAAGAATATAGAGAAATATCAAAATTAGAAAATATTGAGGAAAAATTTACAATTTATAATATGCCACAAATTAGTTCAATAGAAATAACAGATATGTCTAAAGTTAATGTAACAAAAAAAGATGATTCAATAAATGGTAAAAATGGGGTAAGTGATACTGCAGAAAAATATTATTTAAATGTTGTAGCGTTTGATAGTAAAACATTTGAAAAATATGCTAAAAAACTTGGTATGAATTTAGATAAGACAAAAAAACAAGGTATATTATATGATGTAGATATGGAATTTGATGAAAATGGCAAAGAAAAAGAAATTAGAACATGTAAATATAACAAGGGTGATATAATCGAAGGAAAATTATATCATAATAAAAAAGATGTAAATATTAAAATTGCAGAAGTAACCAATAAAGCTCCTTATGGGTTTGAAAATAGTTATTCTAATTCAGGATATTTGTTTTTAAATGTTGATGATTTTAAAGAATTTGATTTTGAAATAACTGGAATTTTAATTCAATCTAATAATGCAAGTCAGTTTGAAGAAGATTTTTTGAAAGGACATAAAAAGTTAACTTGTGACAATCGTGATAGAATGATGAAAGAAGAAAAATCGATGAATTTAGTAATATCTATCTTTTTATATGGATTTATCACAGTAATTACTTTAATAGGAGTAACAAATATATTTAATACAATTACATCAAATATAGAATTAAGACAAAAAGAATTTGCTATGCTTAAAAGTATTGGAATGACTAAAAAAGAATTCAATAAAATGGTGAATTTAGAAACCATTTTTTATAGTATAAAATCTTTAATTTATGGAATTATTTTAGGACTATTAGGAACATTTGCATTGTATAAATCTTTTTCAGTAAAAATAGATAGTGGAATGTATATACCAATAAAACCAATTATAATTTCAATAGTTGCGGTATTTATTTTAGTATTTATAATAATGAAATATTCTGTAAATAAGATTAATAAACAAAATACTATAGAGACTATTAGAAAAGAAAATATATAGTAAAAATAGAACACATCTATAAAATTTATTAATAGATGTGTTTTTTAAAATGTTAACTATATTGGTATTGAGTAGTATTTTAAAAAATGCTATAATAATATATGATAGAAATTTGAAAGGAAAATTCAAAAATGAAAATTTTATTAATTGAAGATGATGTAACAATTTATAAAGGGCTTAAATATTTACTAGAACAAAATAAATTTGAATTAATATATATAAATAGAGGAAAAGAAATAGAAAAATATATAGTAGAAAGTGGCATTGATTTAATTATTTTAGATATAACACTTCCAGATTGTAATGGATTTGATTTGTATAAAAATGAAATTAAAAAGTTTGATATACCCACAATATTTTTAACTGCTAAGGATGAAGAAGATGATATTGTTAAAGGATTAGAACTGGGGGCAGAAGAATATATAACAAAACCTTTTTTAAATAAAGAATTATTAGCTAGAATTAATAAAATTATTAGAAGGCAAAAGAAAAATACTATTATAACTGTTAAAAATATAAAATTTGATATAGATAAAATGGTAGTATATAGAGAAAATGAGCTTTTAAATTTAACAAGTTTGGAAATAAAAATATTATATTTATTATTTAGTAATATAAATAAAGTTGTAACAAGAGATAGTATCATAGAAAAAATATGGGAATGGACAGGAAATGATGTAAATGATAACACAGTAACTGTATATCTTAAAAGAATTAGAAAAAAGTTACAAACTGATATTATATTAACAATAAAAGGAATAGGATATAGGATTGATAAAGATGAAAAATAAAATAGAATTAAAAAAATATGTGTATATAAGTGTGTTAACAATAATAGTAACTAGTTTTGTATTTGTAGTGATGAGTTATTTTCAGTACAAGATATATACAAATAATTTTAACAAGAAAATAGAAATGATTACACAAAAAGTTTTAAATGAGTATCCTAATATTAATAAGAATGAATTAGTTAAGCTTTTGAATTCAACTAATTTAGAAGATATAAATCTATTTAGAGAATATGGAATAGATTTAGAAAAAGATTCTATAATTCTTGAAAATGATAGATATTCAAAAAAATTTTTAATATCTAATATATCTATAATACTAGTAGGATTTATACTAATCATTGCAAATTTTCTTATATATAATAAGAAAAAAGATGATGAAATAGAAGAAATTACAAGATATATAGAGGAAATAAATAAAAGAAATTATAAATTAAATATTGATGATAATACAGAAGATGAATTATCAATATTAAAAAATGAATTATATAAGATAACAGTTATGTTAAAAGAACAAGCAGAAAATTCTAAAGAAGATAAAATAAAGTTAAAAGATTCTTTATCAGATATATCACACCAATTAAAAACCCCTTTAACATCAATTTTGATTATGTTAGATAATATTATAGATAATCCAGATATGCAAAAGGAAATCAAAGAAGATTTTATAAGAGACATAAAAAGAAAAATATTAAATATTAATTTTTTGGTACAAGCATTATTAAAATTATCAAAATTTGATACAAATACAATTATTTTTATAGATAAAAAAGTTCAAGTAAAAGAAATTTTAAAAAATGCAATTAACAATATTTCAGTATTAATTGATTTGAAAGATGTTAATATTGAAATGAGTGGAGATATGGAAAAATCAATATATTGTGATTTTAAATGGCAAGTTGAAGCTATAACTAATATTTTAAAAAATGCTGTTGAATATTCTAATATTGGAGATAAGATTAATATTAATTTCACTCATAATAAACTTTTTTCAGAAATAATAATAAAGGATAGTGGAAAGGGAATTAGTAGGGAAGACTTAAGTCATATTTTTGAAAGGTTTTATAAAGGTAAAAATTCTTCAAATGACAGTATAGGTATAGGTCTTGCTCTTGCAAAGGCTATAATAGAAAAAGACAATGGACAAGTTTTAGTTGAGTCAGAAATAAATAAAGGTACAACGTTTATTATAAAATATTTTAATAATTAATTAGCAAAAATTTAGCTAAAAAATTTTAATGTTATTAAATAAAAATTATTGTTATATATTTTTTGGTATGCTATATAATTAGCATAGGGGTGGATTATGAATAATTTAAAAATTTATTTAAAATCAATATTGATACCAGTTATATTAGGAGGCATTGTAGGTTTTGTTATATACAAGAATATAGGTTATGATAATTTAGTAAAGCCAAACTTTGCACCACCTGGTAATATATTTCCTATTATATGGACAATATTATATATTTTAATGGGAACATCATATGGAATATTGGAAAGTAATCAATTAATAGATAAGAAAATAGATGTATTATATTATACACAATTAATAGTAAATATGTTATGGCCTGTATTTTTCTTTACTTTTGAATTGAGGCTAATTGCTTTTATAATAATAATTATACTTACTATATTAATAGTTGTTATGATAGTAGAATTTTACAAAAAAAATAAAATAGCAGGTTTATTACAAATACCTTATTTAATATGGGTAGTTTTTGCAGGATTTTTGAATATAGGTATATATTTGCTTAATAAATAATTATAAAAAAGGATACTAATTTAAATTTTAAATTAGTATTCTTTTATTATATAAAATATAAAAGGAAGATAAGGGGAATTTTAAAAAAATCTCATAGAGAACAAATAATTAGTTGTTCTTTATGAGATTAATTAAAGGCTGTTGCTATTAAATTTAATAGTAATTTTTTGAATGTTTTTATTTTTATTTGAGTTTTTTTAGAAATACTTGTCAAGTTCTTGAATAATTTTTGCAATGAGACAAAAAGATTTTAGATATGTAGGTACATTGATTACAATCCGTTTCTTGTTGTAGTTGATTTTAAAATTAGCTGGAATCTTAGTAGATTTTAAGATTTGTGAAAGTGTTGTAGAAATCTTATTCAAATTGCTAATGTTTTCCAACAAAAATGATATTTTATATGTATTT
Source organism: Clostridia bacterium (assembly GCA_029258515.1). Taxonomy (GTDB): domain Bacteria; phylum Bacillota; class Clostridia; order TANB77; family CAG-508; genus CAG-269. Next base: position 193,519 of record JARHYK010000002.1, read on the forward strand.
TCAACTAATTTAACAGAAAATACTTTTTTATAAGGGATTTGCTGATTGGCAATTTCTCGTACTTTTAGAGCTAATATTGACTCTTTTCTTGATATATTACTTTGAGAAACACCTATTTTCTTTGCAATATCCTTTTGAGATAAGTTTCCTATTTTATAAAGCATTATAATTCTATCTTTTTCTTTTAGGCAGTTTAGAACAATACTAATTAACTCAATAAAATCTTCTTTAGCTAGTATTTTTTCGATAAAATTAGAATTAGGATCTTCAATGATGTTACTTAAAACAAATTCATCACTATTTGTATTGGCTGTGATGGGCTCATCAATAGAAATATTTCTTGCATATTTGTTATTTTTCCGGCAGTACATAAAAAATTCGTTGTTTATGCATTTTGTGGCATATGTTGAAAAAGCAATTCTTTTTGATGCATTAAAAGTAATAGCAGCTTTTACTAATCCAAGTGTACCTATAGAAATAAATTCTTCATATTCTGAAGAATTTTTAGTTATGCCAAATTTATCTACTAGATAATAAACTAATTTCAGATTTTCTAAAACCAAATATTCTTTTTCATTGTTAAGCTTTGTATTCATAGTAGTAAGTCCTTTCTTTAATAATGTTGATAAAAACAAAAATAAAAATTTAATACCTCCTTTTTGCAATATTAGACAAATTGTCTATATAAGTAGTTTACCATAAATTTCCATAAAATGCAAAAATGTTATTTTTTTTTATTTTGTAATAATAATCTAGGAAATAATTTTTTTGTTAGTAATCTTATATTATATTAATTTTATTTATTATATCGTTTATTATTATTTTTATATATCAAAACTATTGACAAAAGAATAAAAAAAATATATATTTGTACTAGCACAGATAGTACAAATAAAAATAGGAGGTAAGTTATGATAGAAATTAGAGGTTTGACAAAGTCATATGGCAAGAAAAAAGTATTAGATAAGTTAAATTGTAACATTAAAACAGGTTCGATATATGGCTTAATAGGTGCAAATGGTGCAGGAAAATCAACATTACTAAGAATTATTAATGATATTTTTAAAAAAGATGAAGGAAATATCTTAATAGATGGAAAAGAGGTAGAACATAATCAAGAATTAAAGCAAAAGTTAGTTTTTGTACCAGATGATTTATATTTTTTTCCTTCATATACACTAAAAGATATGGCAAAATTTTATCAAGGCATGTATAAAAAATTTGATATGAAATACTTAGAAGAATTAGCTGGAATTTTAAAATTAAACTTAAATGAGAAAATTCAAAATTTTTCAAAAGGAATGAAAAGACAATGTAGTTTAATATGTGCAATTGCAACAAATGCTGATTATATGTTTTTTGATGAAACATTTGATGGTTTGGATCCAGTAGTAAGAAATTTAATGAAAAGAATTTTAGCAAAACAAATGGAAAGTAAAGATACTACAATAATTATGACAAGCCATAATTTACGAGAATTAGAGGATATATGTGATAATTTAGGACTTTTATATAAAGGTGGTATTTTATTTGAAAGTGAAGTAGATGATTTAAAAACAAATATTTTTAAAGTACAAATTTCATTAAGAGAAGATTTTTCGGAAAAGGATTTTGAAAAATTAAATATTCTAAATTTCAAAAAAACAGGAAGTGTTGCAACAATGATAGTAAAAGGAGAAAAAGAAGAATATGAAGAGTATTTGAAAAATAAAAATCCACTAATATTAGACTTTTTAACATTAACACTAGAAGAAATATTTATTTATGAAATGGAGGTATTAGGTTATGAATTTAATGAAGTTATTCAATAAAAATTACTTGAAGCAAAACTTGAAAAAATCTAGAACAGGACTAGGAATTACAATATTGATAGTTCCACTTTTAACAGTATTAGTTATGATAAATAATAGTTCTGGATTTCGATCATCTGTAATTATTTCTAATATTATAAGTATGCTAGGAATGTTTACAATACCAATTGCAATATCAAAAATGTTATTTGGATATGTTTTTAAAAGGAAAAGTGTAGATTTTATAGGCTCAATGCCATTGAGTAGAAAAACAATATTTGTAACTAATTTAATTGGTGGAATTTTAGTAATAGTATTTATTCAATTACTAACTAGTATATCAATTGGAATCACATCACTATTTTTAGATAATATTATAATAAATATGAAAATGTTAATAGACTTTTTTGTTTTAGGGGTTATATCATATACATTTGTATATACAGCAACAAATATAGGAATGGCTATTTCTGGGAATTTATTGACACAAATTGCAGTAACTATGCTAATATTATTTTTAATACCATTTACCATAGATGCAGTTAATGGTTTTGATTTTTATAATCAAGTAGAATTTGTAAAAGAAGATGGTCAAAATATAGAAATTGGACTAAAAGATTATCAAAATTATACAATGCCATATAATTTTGTAAGAAACTTTTTTATAAATGAGAGTTTGGCATATACTACAAGTAGTATAGTTAGAATGTTGATTTTAATAGCTATATATTCAGTTATAGGAATTATATTATTCCAAAAAAGAAAAATGGAAAACACAGAAGAGGCATTTTCAAATGTTTATGTTCATTTATTGGTAAAAGGATTAACATTGATACCAATAGTAGCAATAGTAACATTAACTAATATGTCAGTTAATGGGCTATCATTAGTAATAGCTATTATGTTTATATATTATTATATCTATGATATGATAACAAAAAGAAAAGTTAAGTTAAGAATAGAAATAGTAGCATTTATTTTAACAACAGTTGTACTATTTGGAACATTTAATTTTACAAAAAGCATGAATAATAAAAAAATAAAAATATATACAAAAGAAGATATTAAAAGTATAGGAATTATCGAAAATAGTATTTATTACAGTAGTTATGAGAATAATATAAAAGATTTAGAAGAAATAAATTATCAATTTGAAAATCAAGATATTATTGATGAATTTTATAAAGGAATGAAAAATTTTTCATATATTTCGCCTGTTGAACTATATGGGAAAATAAAATTAAAAAATGGAAAAGAAGTATTTTCAAAATTCCCAATGAATATTGAAAATTTTGAAAAAATACAAAAAATGATTAAAGAAGATAAAAAATATTTAGAAGCAAAGAAAAGAGATTTAGAAATAAAAAATAACAATGAGTATATAATGGTTTTAAATAATAGTAAAATAAATGGAGAAGATAAAGAAAAATTGGTTAAGCTAATAAATAAGGTGGTAAGTAAACAAAATAGTTTAATAGAACATAGTATGATAAGTGGAAATTCAATAGATTGTTATTATTATGAAAATCATGATTTAAAGAAAATAAAAATACCTTTAAGTTTAGATGATGAATTAAAAAGTTTTGCAATGAATCTAACAAACAAACTAACTAAAGAAAAGTTAAAAAACATTAATTTAGATGAAAAAGGATTATATACATCATGTACTATTAAAGAGTTAGAAACAGAACCGAAAGATGATTATGTAAGAAGAAGAAGCAAAGAAATGATTGAATTTGTAAAAAATGCAGGAGAAAATGTTGATATAACTAGACCAATATATTCAATAAGCTTATATTTTAGCAAAGTGATAGATGGAACTATAACTTTTTATACTAATGATATAAAAGAAGTAGATAGATTAATAGATTCAGGAAAAGATATAATAAATATACCAGATACATATTTAAAATATTAAAAAGGAGTTGATAGTATGATTATTTTAGACTATAAAAGTAGAACTCCAATTTATAAACAAATAATAGAACAAATTGAAAAGTATGTAGCAGTAGGAATATTAAAGCCAGATGAACAAATACCAGCAGTTAGGGAACTTGCAACTAGTTTAGGGATTAATCCAAACACTGTAAAAAAAGCATATACAGAATTAGAAAGAAAGGGAGTTACTAAAACATTATCTACAAAAGGAACATTTATTTCTAATAATACTGAAAAGGTTGTAGAACAAAAAATTGAAGAAAAAATAAAAAAGATAAAAGATTTAGTGGAAGAAATAGAGCAGTTAGGAATAAAGAAAGAAGAAATAATTAAAAAAATTAGCTGAACATAAAAAGATGATATATATTTTATATTGAATCAAAAAACAAGGTCGATTAGTTTAGGAATAAATGTTGTATTGAACAATGTTTATTCCTTTTAATTTGAAAAAATTATTAAATTTTCAATTTTAAGAATTGGATTACGTACAAAAGATTGCTTTTGTATTAAAAGTTAAAAATCAAATTTTAATTAATTTACACAAGAGAACTATTGAAAATTAAAAGTTATAAATATGGATATAAGTGCACATAATGTTGATGGAAATCTGAAAAATAAAAAATTAGTTAAAATTGTTGTGTTAAAGTTAAAAATATTGTAAAATACGTTTATAAGGATAGAAAGCTAAGGAGGAATTTTAAAGTGAAAAAATCTAAAGAAAGAAACACAAATGGTATTACTTTAATTGCATTAGTAATTACAATAATAGTTTTATTAATCTTAGCAGGTGTAACAATAGCAAGTTTAAGTGGAGAAAATGGGATACTTCAAAAAGCAAGTGAAGCAAAGGAAAAAACTAATAAAGAAGATGCAGAAGAATCAATAAAATTACTAGTAACAGAAGTTCAAATGGAGAAAAATCTAGGAACAAAACCATTAAAAGATTTGTTAGAAGAAAAATTTGGACAAAGTAATGTAAAGCCAAATGGAGATGGATTTAAAGTAATAAAAGATGGTTATGAAGCAACAATTGATGCTAATGGCAATTTAGTAGGAGAAGTGGAAAAAGTAGGAACAGGGGGAGAAATACCAACAACTGGTAAAACAGATGGAAGTTGGGATGAAACAAAAGGTGTAAATGTACCTAAACTAAAAGATAATATGAAATTAGTAATATATAGTAATGGAAATTGGGTAGAAGATACAACAAATTCAGCTTATAAATATGTTGCAGGAACAGGGAATGAAGATAATAATTCAAGTGAATGGGCAAATGCTGTTTTAGATGGAAATTATTATGTATGGATACCAAGGTATGCGTATAAAATAGATAATAGTGTAACATATACAAGTCAGGCAGGTACGAGTCATAAAATAGATGTTAAATTTGTTGACACTAGTGTAAAAGGAACAACAAGTGATGGGTATATAGTACATCCCGCATTTACATTTGGAACAGAAGAGCTAAGTGGAATATGGGTAGGAAAATACGAAACGTCAGGTGATATTGCAAAACCAACAATAAAACCTGATCAAGTAGCATTAACAGATATTAATGTTGCAACGATGTTTGGAACAGCTAAAAAATTAAGTAAAATAAATATAGATGCTCATATGATGAAAAATACAGAATGGGGAGCAGTAGCATATTTGACACAAAGTTCATATGGGAGAAATGGAACAGAAGTAAGTGTGAATCAGTGTAGTAATTATATAACAGGTGCAGGGAGAGGAATTGGTAATCCAATAGATAATCCAATTTATAATGGAATATATTCAAATCCAGAACTTAATCAAAAATATAATGGAGCAATAGGACGATTATCAAGTACAACAGGAAATGTATATGGGGTATATGATATGTCTGGAGGAACAGTTGAATATGTGATGGGAGTATATGGGACAGATAAAAATAATATAAGTTTTAGGTATTCTGGTTTTGATATCAATTCTTTTCCAAAAGAAGAAAAATATTATGATTTGTATACTAAAACAAGTACAGATATAACTAATATTGGTGATAGTTTGTTTGAAACATCTGGTTGGAATAATGATAATAAATCTTTTTTTAATCTCGACTTTCCTTTTTCTAGACGTGGTGGTCGTTATAATTCTTCTAGTGATGCCGGTATTTTTTATCATAATCCTTACAATGGTGCCAATGATAGTTCGTACGGTTTTCGAGTGTGTCTTTCAGTATGAAAAAATGAACATATAATATAACTTGTCAAGTTCAATGTGCCAAATTATTATTTATATATTAAAAGTGATGTGATTGTGTTAATTATGTCACTTTTTTCATTTTTTAAACGAAATTAGGCTTAATTCATAATATTATATTGAAAAAAATTATCTAGGAATTGTGATGGGAAATAAAAAAATGGAGAATAAATATTAAAGTAAGATTTTAGCTAGATTTTTATACCAGAGATATAAAAATAGGAAAAAGTTTGAAGAAAAAAGAAATTTAAATATGTAATAGCTAATGAAAAGATAATAATCATGGTTTATGGATGAAAATATAAAATTTAGATAAAAAGTTGATAAATTATAATATATAATATATAATCAAATAAAATAAAGATACATATGAAATATGCTCTTAATTATAAAACTAAAATATTTGTATCAATTACTAATAAAAAGATTTTTAAGTCTTTTTATATAACTATTAGTAAAGATAAAGAAGGTGGTTAGTTTAAATAATTTATAGTTGCATAATGAAAAAGACTAGATAAAGAAAAAGATAAGTGAAAGGAAATGGTAAAAATGGAGATTAATGAAAATGTGAAAGTAGCATGTGTAGGTGCTGGAGTAATTGGCTATAGTTTTGCGTTAGGATTTGCTTTAAAAGTTAGAGAGGTATATCTATATGATATAACAGAAGATGTTTTAAAATTGGCAAAAGAACGTGTTCATGAAAGTATGAAATTGTTAATAAAAAATAAAGTATTAGATGAGGAAGAAGCAAAAAATGTAGAAGAAAAAATACATTATACAACATCTATGGAAGAAGCGGTAAAAGATGCAGTATTTATTCAAGAATCTGGACCAGAACATTATGACGTAAAACATAAAATAGTGGAAGAAATGGAAAAATATGCAAGAGAAGATGCAATAATTGCAAGTTCAACATCAGGGTTATTAATTACAGAAATTGCTAAATTTGCTAAACATAAAGAACGTTTTGTAGGAGGTCATCCATATAATCCACCACACTTAATTCCATTAATAGAAATTACAAAAGGAGAAGAAACAACAGAAGAAAATGTTAAGCTAGCAAAAGAATTTTATGAATTTGTTGGAAAAGAACCAGTAGTATTACAAAAAGAAGCATTAGGATTTATTTGTAATAGATTGCAAATGGCATTATATAGAGAGGTTTGTGCACTTGTAATGGATGGAGTTTGTTCGGTAGAAGATGCAGATAAAGCAGTAACTTTTGGACCAGGACTTCGTTGGGGAATTATGGGACCATCATTAATTTTTCAATTAGGAGGCGGAAAAGTCGGAGTAGATGGATTAATGAAACACTTAGAAAGTTCAATAAGCTTGTGGTTAGAAGATATGGCAGATTTTAAAAAATTCCCAGAAGAATGGGCAAGTGTTGCAAGAAAAGGTGTAGAAGAAGAGTTAAAAAATAGAAAACCAGAAATTGGAAATGATGAAAAAAGTTTGGAAGAATATAGAGATAATATGCTAGTTGAATTATTAAAACTGCATAAAAAATTATAAAACTATAAAGTATTAACAAAATAAGCTTTTACCATTTTTTAATAGTAAAAGCTTTATTTTTATTTAAAAAAAGTATTGTGAAAGTACTGTGAAATGTATTGAGAAATGATTATATATATGATATAAATAAAATATAATGAAGGGAAAAAGTGATATAGTGGAAGATATGAAAATTGAAAATATATTAAAAGAATTGTCAAAATCAAATTTTAGAAGTAAATTTCATTTAAAGGTAGAGGATAAAAAATATATTGAAAAAAAGGGAATAGATACAATAAGAAAACATGCATATGATTTGATAACTAAAAGATTAGCACCTAAAGATTTAAAAAATGATGGTAGACAAACACCAATGAAAGGACATCCTGTTTTTATTGCACAACATGCAACAGCAACTTGTTGTAGAGGATGCTTATATCAATGGCATAAAATACCACAAGGAATGGAATTAGATAAAAAACAAATAGATTATGTAGTAAATGTTATAATGGCATGGATAAACAAAGAATATAATAGTTAATTTATAGAAAGGACAAGAAGAAAATGAAATTAAGAGAAAGTATAAAAGAATATAATCCATATAATGAGCAGGAAGAAAAAGATAAAAAGTTAATGTTAAATTTTATAGATAAATTTGATGATGTGTTAACAAGAAATAATAATTTAGGACATTTTACAGCGTCAGTTTGGGCAGTTAATAAAGAAAGAACAAAGGTATTGATGATATATCATAATATATATAAATCATGGTCTTGGATAGGAGGACATGCTGATGGAGAAGAAGACTTATTAAGTGTTGCAATTAAAGAATTAAAAGAAGAAACAGGAATAAAAAATCCTAAGATTTTAGATGATAATATTTTTGCACTTGATGCTATTTGTGTAAATGGTCATATAAAAAATGGAGAATATGTGTCATCACATTTACATTTAGATTTGGCATATCTTGTAGAAGTAAGTGAAAATGAAATTTTAAAGATAAAAGAAGATGAAAATAGTGGAGTTAAATGGATTAATATAGAAGATGTAGAAAAAGTTTCTAATGAAAAATGGATGGTAGAAAATGTATATAAAAAAATGATAGATAAATTAAAAAAATTATATTAAGGAGTAGTGATAAAATGAAAAAAGTTTATTTTAATGGTAAAATATTGACGTTAGAATATAAGCTATATGAAGAAAGTGTAATGATAGAAGATGGAAAAATTACATATGTAGGAGATTTTGAAAATATAAAAAATCAAGATGCTGAATTTATTGACTTACAAGGAAAAACATTAATGCCATCATTCATAGATCCACATAGTCATATATCTCCTTTTGCTTCAACATTATTAATAGCAGATTTATCAGGAGTAAAATCATATGAAGAAATTGTTGAAAAACTAGAAGAATATAAGAAGAATAATAATTTTGATGATGGAAAATGGTTAATTGGTTTTGGGTATGACCATAATGACTTAAAAGAAAAAGAACATCCGACAAAAGAAATCTTAGATAAGGTAAGTACAACTATACCAATTATGCTTACTCATAAATCAGGACATATGGGGGTTGTTAATTCAAAAGGAATAGATGTCTTAGATTTAAAAAATAGACTTAAAAATATAGAAGGTGGTAGTTATGGGAAAACTTCTACTGGAGAACTTACAGGATATTTGGAAGAAGGAGCTTTTATTGGAGTATTAGAGAAAGTAAATTCTTTTTCAATAGTAGATTTAGAAAATGCTTTAAAGAAGGCAGAAGATATTTATTTGAGTTATGGTATAACAACAGTACAAGATGGTTTAACTAAGAAAAATGATTTCTATTTATTAAAAAAATTAGCAGAAGAAAATAAACTAAGATTAGACATAGTAAGTTATATTGATATAAAAGATAATAGCGATATTTTAAAAGAAAATAAAAAATATTTAAAATATAGTAATAGGCTTAGAATAGGTGGATATAAATTAATATTAGATGGAAGTCCACAAGGAAAAACAGCTTGGCTTTCAAAACCATATGAGAATGAAGAAAGTTATTTAGGCTATCCAGCATATAAGGATGAAGAAGTAGAAAATTATGTTAAACAAGCAGTTGGTGAAAAAATGCAGTTATTAACTCATTGTAATGGAGATGCTGCAAGTGAACAATTAATAAAAAGTTATGAAAAATTGGACCAAAAAGATTTTTATAGGCCAGTTATGATACATGCACAAACAGTAAGAAAAGATCAGATTGAAAGAATGAAAAGAATATCAATGATACCATCATTTTTTATAGCACATATATATCATTGGGGAGATATTCATATTAAAAATTTAGGAAAAAGAGCTCAAGATATAAGTCCTGTAAAATGGGCAATAGAAGAAAATATGAATTATACTTTTCATCAAGATACACCAGTATTATTACCAAATATGTGGGAAACTATATGGTGTGCTTGTAAAAGACAAACTAAAAATGGAGTGATTTTAGGAAATCAACAAATAAGTGTATTAGATGCTATAAAAGGAGTAACTAAGATGGCTGCATATCAATATTTTGAAGAAAATCAAAAAGGAACAATAGCAGTAGGTAAAAAAGCTGATTTTATAATAATAAAAGAAAATCCATTGGAAATTGATATTGATAAAATAAAAGATATAGAGATAATGGAAACTATAAAAGAAGGAAAAGTATTATATAAAAAAGAAAGATAAACGAAGTTTTTATTTGCTATATTTGTGATATTTATATTATTTTTCTTAATGTGCGATACGAAAAATAAAGTAAATAAGCTATAATTATATAAGTATATATTATGCCGGAGGGGATCTTCTGGCATAATATTATTTGATATTTTATAATGGAAGAAGAGGTGTAAAAAAGATGGGAAATTTAGCATATTTTGGATTAGGAATATTATTAGGACTAGGAATTTCAATATATTTTATTGTAAGCAGAGAAGAAAGAATTGAAAAGAAAATAGCAATGAATCAAAAAATGTATTCGACAGAAAAATTGGATAAGACAATGGAAATAGTTGTTGAAAAAATTAGTAAGGATATAAAAAGATTAAGAAGAGAATTAACAGAGGAAGAAAAAAATCAAATTATTATAGAGAGCTATAAAGAAAAATTTTTGATATAATTATTTAATTGTATTAAAAATTTTAGAAATAAAAGTAAAGTGATATGTACTGATAATTAATGATTAGATAAAAGAATGCAAAAAAATAGACTTATCTATTGATAAGTCTATGGTGTTATTGAAGTAGTTATCTACAACTTTTTTTGAATCTCATAACGATTGGTATAAAAAAATCAATTATTCATTAATTGTCTTTATTTTAACATAAAATTTATAAACTTTTAAGTTTTTTAGATGATGGTTAGATTATTGATAAAAACATAAATTTATGATATCATATATTTGTGCAAATAGTTATTTATATAATTGTTTAAGTTTCAATAATTAAATAAATGGAGATGATGCATTATTATGAGAAAGAAAACTATAAGTAAAACTTATATGAGAGGTGTTACAGATTGGGAATTTATTTCAATAAAAAGAAAAGAGGAGAATTTTCATATTTGCATAAAAAAGATAAATGAAGTTGATAAACCATTCATTCTAGATAGATATGGAAAAGAAACTGCATTTATTGATAATGGATACTATATTGTTGAATTTACACCATTAAATGAGCTTTATAACGCAAGAGCGTTTCTTGATAAAAATTTAGATATTATAGGATATTACTTTGACATAAGTCTTGAAAATGGTGTAGAAGATTGTATACCGTATTATGATGATTTGTATTTAGATGTTATTTATGACGGAAAACCTAAATTTGTTATAGAAATTGAAGATAAAGATGAGTTAGAGGAGGCACTAAATAGTGGAAAGATAACACAAGAACAATATGATTTGGCAAATAAAAAATGTTCGGATTTAGTCGAAGAAATTGTCAGTAATAGAAATATATTTATTAATATGAATATAAAAGATTTAATTCATAAGTATTTCAAATAAAATAATACTTATATAATTAAAACTTGAAACTTTAAAAAGTTGCATAATACACAAGATTATGTTATAGTAGTAGATAATCCAGGCTTAAACCTGATTTATGTAAGCAAAAGTAAAATGTTTGTAATTAAAAAGGAGAGTTTTACTATGGAAAACAACAGTAACAGTCAGGATAACTACAATGCATTAGTAAATCGGAGTGGTATAACAAAACACATTAGAGAAATTATGGACTTAAGAGAACTGTATGTTCTTTTATCCTATGAATGTAATGGGAATTGTGAATACTGCATAGAAAGAAATGCTCATCAAAAATCAATGATAACGGATGAAAATTTTAATAAAGCATTAGATTTTGCAAGAGAAAATGACTTGCATATAATTTTTTTGCATGGTGGAGAACCAACTATTCATCCTAATGTTGTTGAGTATGCAAAGCAAGCGAAAGAAGCAGGGTTTTTGGTAAAAATGTTTACAAATGGAATTGCTATTGAGACCATTAAAAAACTGGATGGTATACTTGATGAGATTATCTTTTCATACAGAGGAGACTATTCTTTGCATGATCAAAGCAAATGGAAATCTTCTTTGTCATTGCAAATTCTTGTAGCAGAGTCTGACTTTCCTACGCTAGAATCATTGAGAAAGTTCATTCTCGAAAAAAAGAAAACAGGTATGAAAATAAGACTGCATACATTGAACCCAGTTAATCAGTATTCATATGATAATCAGTATGTTTCGTATCTAGAGGACATGTTCATGCAAACACCAGACAATCAGATTTATTGTGTTAACAATAAGGCGATGCTGTCGTTTGAAGGAGTTGGAATAAGATTAACTAATAAATCATTAAATCCTATGCATCTTAAATATAGTATGAGTCCAGATGGTGAAATCAGAAAAAATTTTAAAAGATATTTTGAAGAAATTGTCAAAAACGATGCAATGGAAGAACTATTACAAAGGTCTAACGATAAACTTATGAGAATAAGGACAGATACTACGCCTATTTCTTTGGAAGAAGTAAAGAATTTTTTTTAGCAATTTACTTAAAAAGATTAAAGTATTATTCTAATCTTAGCTAGTGGCAAATTTTAAATGCTGCTAGCTTTTTTAATAAAAATAATTGTACAATTAAATTACAATTTTAAATATTATAAAAATAAATAAAAATCTATTGACTATACTATTAAGGCTTTAATTATAGAAGTTCGAGCAGATTAGTTGTTGAAGAGGTTGATACTATTAAATAATTATACTGCTACTTTATTAAAAATTATCTTTTCTCATAGGATGATTTTAATGTATTGTTTTTAGGCAAAAAAAAAAAATCAAGCAGATTTTTTTCTGGTTGATTTTAGTATAATTCTATTTGATTAGTTCGAATAGAAATGTTTATGGTGCAGATGGCCGGAATCGAACCGGCACGAGGTTTAACCCTCGCAGGATTTTAAGTCCTGTGCGTCTACCTGTTCCGCCACATCTGCATATATTAAAAACAGGTTTGCCTTAACGACAATTAGTATTATAATATTTAAAATAAGATTTGTCAATGATATTTTGAAAAAAAGTTTAAAAAATTTAAAAAAATTTATTTCAATAATAAAAATTGTAGAATTGATGCAAAATATAAGAAAAATAATTGATTTTATGTTTGATTTATAGTAAAATGTAAACATTGAAAGGGGGCATGTATAATGGGAGAAACATTTTATGTAACAACACCGATATATTATCCAAGTGGAAAATTCCATATAGGAACAGCATATACAACAGTATTAGCTGATAGTTTAAAAAGATTAAATAAATTAAAGGGAAAAGATTGTTTTATGCTAACAGGAACAGATGAACACGGACAAAAAATACAAGAAGTGGCTCAAAAAAATAATTTAACTCCTAAAGAATATGTAGATAAAATGGCTGAAATGGCACAAGATTTATGGAAAACAATGAATATAGATTATGATTATTTTATTAGGACAACTGAAGAAAGACATGAAAAAGTAATACAAGAAATATTTGAAAAACTTTTAAAACAAGGTGATATTTATAAAGGAACATATGAAGGAATGTATTGTGTACCATGTGAGACATATTTTACAGAAACTCAGTTAGTAGATGGTAAATGTCCAGATTGTGGTAGAGAAGTTAGAAAAATGCAAGAAGAATCATATTTCTTTAATATGAAAAAATATACAGATAGATTGTTAAAATATTATGATGAACATCCGGATTTTATAAAACCTGAGTATAGAAAAACAGAAATGATAAATAATTTCATAAAGCCAGGATTGGAAGATTTATGTATAACAAGAACAACATTTGATTGGGGAATAAAAGTACCATCAGATCCTAAACATGTAGTATATGTGTGGTTAGATGCCTTATTTAATTATTTGACTGCATTAGGATATATGTCAGAAGATGATTCTTTATATCAAAAATTTTGGCCAGCAAATGTTCAGATAGTAGGAAAAGATATAGCAAGATTTCATTTAATATATTGGCCAATATTTTTAATGGCATTAGATTTACCATTGCCAAAAACAATATTTGTTCATAACTGGATAATGATGAAAGATGGTAAAATGTCAAAATCAAAAGGAAATGTAATTTATCCAGAAACTTTAATTGAGAGATATGGACTAGATGCAACAAGATATTTTCTATTAAGAGAAATGCCACTTGCACAAGATGGAATATTTTCACCAGAAGAATTTGTAGAAAGATATAATTATGATTTATGTAATGATTTAAGTAATCTATTAAATAGAACAGTTTCAATGGTAAACAGATATTTTGAAGGGCAAGTTCCGGGGAAAACAAAAAATGTAAATGATGTTGATGAACAATTAGAAAAAGAGACAATAGAACATATAAATAAATTTAATGAATTAATAGATAATTTCGAAATAGCAGAAAGTTTAAAAGAAATATGGAAAGTTGTATCAAGAACAAATAAATATATAGATGAAACATCTCCATGGAAATTGGCAAAAGAAGAGGAAAAAGAAAAGCTAGAATCAAGTATGTATCATTTGATAGAAAATTTAAGAAAAATAGCAATATTAATAAAACCATTTATGAATGATACAGCAGATAATATATTAAGACAAATTGGAATACAAGATGAAAATTTAAAAACATATGACAGTTTATTAAATTATCAAGAATTACAAAATGTTAAAGTAATTGAAAAAGGTGAACCTATTTTTATGAGATTAAATTCAGAAGAAGAAATAAACTATATAAAAGAAATTATGAAAAATAAATAAAATGTACAAAAGAACTTCAATAAATGTATTGGGGTTCTTTTTATTCTAAAAAGAAGAAAAATCTTAAAAAGTGCTATTAAAAATTTTGAAAATGGTGTATAATATAGAAGTAAAATGTAGAAAAATGTAGGAGGAAGATAAGAAAAATGGGTAAGTATCAAAATTTTTATGCCATAGAAACTTTGAATGATGTTGAAAAAAGAAATAAAAAAAATAAAATATTAATAATATTTTTGTTGCTTGTTATTTTTAGTATTTTGTTATTTTTAATAGTAAATGTAAATAGCAATATTAAAAAGTTAAAGCAAGCTAAGGAATATGAAAAACAAGTATTAGAGTTTAAGGAAAAATATGAAAAAGAAGAATTAAGAAAAAAACAAGAAGAAGAACAAAAAAAACAAGCTAGATTACCTAGAATAACAGAACAGGGAAAAGAAAATTTCAGAACGATTTTTCATTCTGATAAAAAACGAGCATTTTTAACATTTGATGATGGACCATCTACTGTAACACATAAAATATTAGATACATTGGATGAAAAAGGAGTAAAAGCAACATTTTTCATATTGGGAGTAAATGCTGAGAAAAACAAAGAATTAGTAAATCAAATGTATGAAAAAGGGCACTATATTGCAAATCATGGTTATTCACATGTGTATTCATCAATATATTCAAGCCCACAAGCAGTTTTAGATGAGTATAATAAAACAAATGATATAATAAAAGAAGCTATTAAACAACCAGAATTTAATTCATATTTATTTAGATTTCCAGGTGGATTTTATGGTGGAAAATATGCAAATATTAAAAAAGAAGCAAATGAAATGTTAAAGCAAAATGATATTTCTAATATTGATTGGAATTGTTTAACTGGTGATTCTGAAACAAGTAGTCCTACGCCAGAATATGTTATAAAAAGATTAAAAGAAACGTCTAAAGGAAAAAATAGTTTAGTAGTATTGATGCATGATGCACAAGCTAAAAAAGTTACAGCAGAGATGCTACCACAAATTATAGATTATCTAAGTAGTGAAGGATATGAATTTAAGACATTTTATGATATATTTATATGAGTTATAAAATAAAATGTTTTGATTTTTGTAATTTATTTTCAATAAAGAAAGGAGCAATAAAATTGCCTAGAAAGAAGAAGACAAATTTTGAACCAGAGATAGAAGAAAACTTAAAATACATAGGATTAGATTTAGAAAAGTTACCTCAAAATATTATTGATTTTGAACCATTAAAATTTAGGCCTACAAAAACATATGACGAGAAAAAATATATACAATATAGATTTGTATCTATTCAGGATATTCAAATATTAATTTCACCAACAAATAGGTTAGAAGAATTAGAAGAAAAATATAAAAAAGCAAGACCGTTAGTAGATTATATGGATAACAAAAAAGAAGATAATTTGTTGAGATTTACAGTGTTTTTGAATATGATCAAACAAATGGATATTGCTGAAATAGAAAAAGTAGAAGAAGAACAAAAAAAACTTGCTCAAAAACTTCCTTTTAATGTTAAATATGAAGGTAATTATTTATGGCAAATTTATTATTCAGAGATAAGTGATAAATATTTTATGCTTGTTCCTATGGAAGAAACAAATTATTCAGCGTTTTTCTATTTATTAAAGAAGAAAATTGAAAATAATAAAAATGATAAGATATTTGTACCTGTTTGTAATATTGGATATTCAAGAGAATTTTTTACAAAGACAGAATATAAAGATATAGAAGATTATTTATGGTTATTTACTAAAAATTGGACATCTATTTATGAGGTGTATGATGAAAATAATAAACTTTCAGTTAATATAGTTGGAGAAACTGCAATTTATAATAATATAAAAAGTAAATATAAAATAAATATAAATAATCAAAAAGAAGCAAATCATTTTTATAAACTTTTAAAGGCATTATTTATTTTGCAAACAGAATTACCAAATTATTATAAGTTTGATACAAATGTAGATGAGAAGGGTAATTTGCAATTTTATTTTAGAGATACACAAATTGAATATTCTAAAATGGCATCATTTATTAAAGAAGAATTTTCTCAAGGAGAGATTTTAGAAATAGACATCTTAAAGAAAATAGAAAATGCTGATAAGAGATTAGAAGAATTAAAGCAAATAGCCTCTATGCAAGAAATTGAATATAGAGATAAAGAAAAGCAAATATCAACTTTTTTAGAGTGTAAGAAAACATTTTTTGGGAAAGTTAAGTATTATTTTAAAATTAGTAAAAAAAATAAAAAGAAGAAAAATCAAGAAGAGTTTGAAGAAAAAACAGTACAAGAGGATAGTTGTGAATTTTATAATGAAGAGAATGTACCTAAAGCTTTGAATTCAAAAAATCACACAATAGAAGAGCTAATAGAAAAATATAAAAATATTGATAATCAAGAGAATTTGTTAAAAAACATGGTTATGGATATAAATGCAATTAAATTAAAAAATAAAAATATGGCTAAAAAGATTGAAAATGCAACACTTTTTATAGAAGAAATTGATAATCATAAAAGAAGTATTTTTGAATTTTGGAAATATAGTAATAAAGATGCTATTAGTGTATTACCAGAAGGAGAAGAAGAAGAAATAGGAGTTGTTAAGAAAAAAATCGAAAAAGCTTTTGATTTTGAAGAAGATTTTGAAAAGTTTGGAATAAAATTAGATAATTTGCAAAGAGAAAAATTATCAATAGATGAAACAGATAGTATATATATTGCAACAACTAATATGTTAGATCTTTTGAATAAAATTCTTCTAAATGAAGTTGGACCTAAAGATGTTGAAAATGAATTAAAAAATTTAAAAAAAGAGTTGAAAGAAAAACAAGTGATTGAAACAGATGAAGAATTTGATATCTTTGGAAGTTTAATTGAAGATAGTAGGAAGATAAAGAAAATAGGAAATAAGATACATAGAGAAATATCAAAAGACAAGTTTGATATTCTTGAAATTACAAAAATGACTAGACAAATAGGGTTTAAGCTATCTTTGGAACAAGTTATTAAAAATATTAAAAATTCATTGGATAAGGTAAAATCTCCAGATGATTTAACTATCTATAAAGCAATTGTAGATGATAAGTTAGATGAAAATAAGATTAATGTTTTTGATATTAATTCTGAAAATGAAATGAAAAAAGCGTGCAAAAAAGAAGGAAATATGATTAATTTATATAAGATTAATTTAAAACGAGGTGAAAATATTTTAGGTTTTACAAATATAATTTATTATGATAATCAAAATGATACTTTGCCTGCTGGAATGGATTTATCTACAAATGTTATAGTAGATATTTCAAAAATTGATTTGAATATTAAAAAGAAGAAAACTTTCCAAATTGCATGTTTAGAAGATGAAAAAGATGAATTTTCTGATGTGATAGTTAAAAAAGTAACTGTTTATGAATAAAAATATATTAATATCAAAAATAATACCAACTAAATTTTAGTGTGGTATTATTTTTGATATTTCAATTGTACTTTATATAAATTTTAAAAAGCAGCTATTTGTAATAGCTGAAAAAAATTTTTGGTTTTTTGATAAATGTAATCCTTGTGTTAAAATAAGATAAGGAATACCACAAGGAAGAATATGGCATAATTCTCTTGGAAGATAGTAATTCATGAGCTTTGGTCCAATTGCTAAAACTACAAGTTGTTCACAAATTGTGTCATCTTTGGTCTACAACAATTTTCATTTGCTGTTGCGAATGTTAAGAAAAGAAGTTCCTTTTTAAAATTTAGTTTCTAGTAATTCTTTTTACTTTAACATAATTGCTAGAAGTACATATTGCATTTATATTAAGTATAATATGATTTATATAATATACAAATTTTAGTAATATAAATGTTATATAAGTCAGTAATTAGAAAAATATATTTTGATAAATTTAGTATAGTATATTATAATTATATATGTAATAAAAAATCCCTATGCAGTAGGGATTTTTATTGTTTAAAATAAATTTAGTTTTTGTATAATAATATAATTTTTGGTGGAGATGAGGAGAGTCGAACTCCTGTCCATAACACATTCCATATAAATTTCTACAAGTTTAGTTTATTATTTATCCTTTTTTTTATATCTTCAACAAACAGAATATATAAAACGAAAGCTCTTTTAAATACCTACTATATTAAGAGCAAATATAGTTTTGTTTCCTACATAAATGACACTTTAGCCTAAAGCGTAGGGACTTATAGGTAAAGCGTAGCTACAACTTAGGCAGCTAGTGCAAATTCTCTATTATTATCTGCATTTATATTTAAATTTCCCGTTTTTTAAAGTGGCCAACGAGAATCCACTACTTGCTATTTATACTTCTTGTGTAATGTCGAAACCATTACATCCCCAAGTACAAATATATTATACAATATATTTAAAATGTGGTCAACAAAAAACATAAAATTACTTGTAAAATTAATGTTTATGGTGTAAAATACAAATATATTGTAAATAATAAAATAGGAGGAAAATATAAATGAGATTTGTAACAGATGATGAATCAAAAAAACAATATAAACAATTTTTAGAAGAAAATAAAAGATGTAATTTTCAACAATCATTAGAATGGGCAGAAGTTAAAAAACCTAATTGGATACCAGAAGTAATTTTAGCAGAAGATACAGATAAGAAAATAATAGGTTCACTGTGTGTATGGATACGTAAAATACCAATTTTTGGAAATATAATGTATGCGCCAAGAGGTCCAGTTTGTGATGTACATGATGAAGAGGTTTTGAAACAATTAACAGATGGAGCAAAAGAATTAGCTAAAAAATATAATGCTATTGTTTTAAGAGTTGAACCAGATGTAGAAAGTGATGATGAAGAATTTCGAAAAATAGTAAGTAAATTAGGGTATCATATAAAAGATGATGCAAAAGATTTTATGGATGAAATTCAACCAAGATATGTATTTAGATTAGACATAAAAGATAAAACAGAGGAAGAAGTAATGGCAGGTTTTCACCAAAAATGGAGATATAATATAAGACTAGCAGGAAGAAAGGGTGTAGTTGTAAAAGAAGGAACAAGAGAAGATTTGAAAGATTTTCATAAAATAATGATGGAAACAGGTTCAAGAGATGGATTTATTATTCGTCCTCTAGAATATTTTGAAAAAATGTATGATAATTTAGCACCAAATCATATGAAGCTATTAATGGCATATTATGAGGATAAACCAATATCAGGCGTAATACCAATATTTTATGGTAATAAAACATGGTATTTATATGGAGCAAGTAGCAATGAACATAGAAATTTGATGCCAAACTATTTGTTACAATGGGAAATGATAAAAATGGCAATTGCAAGAAAAGATGATATATATGATTTTAGGGGAGTATCTGGAGTAGTTGATGAAACACATCCACAATATGGATTATATAGATTTAAAAAAGGATTTGGAGGAAAGTTTACAGAGTTTTTAGGAGAAATATATATTCCATATAAGCCTTTAAAATATAAATTATATAAATTTTCAGAAAAGTTATTTAGAAATTTAAGACAATTAAAAATGAAACTAACAAATAAAAAATAGAAAGGTAAATAAATGAGTAAACTTGTAATTGAAAAAAAAGATTTGCAACATAATATAAAAAAAATAAAAGAACATGCTAAAGTCAATGGAGAAAATGATAGTGGAGAAGATGTAAAAATCATAGCAGTAATAAAAGCAAATGCGTATGGATTAGATATGAAGCAATATGTGCAATTTTTAATTGATAATGGTATAAGCTTTTTTGCGGTTTCAACAGTAGAAGAAGCAGTTAAATTTAGAAAATTAGGGTTCAAAGAAAAACTTTTAATGCTTTCTTCAACTTCAGTAAAAGAAGATGTTGAAAAATTAGTAGAAAATAATGTTATATTATCAGTTGGATCAAAAGAAGCAATGACTATTGCAAGTGAGATAGCAAAAGCAAACAATAAGAAGTTAAAAGTACACTTAAAAATAGATACAGGTTTTGGTAGATATGGTTTTATGTATTATAACCGAGAAGAAATAGTAGAAAGTATTAAGAATAATGACAATTTAGAAATAGATGGTACATTTACGCATTTTTCAAATGCTTTTTATGATGATAAATATACTAAAATGCAATTTGATAGGTTTATTGATTGTATAGAAGTTTTAAAAATGAATGATATAAACCCAGGAATGTTACATGTATGTAATTCATCAGCTTTTATTAAGTTTCCAGAGATGCATTTAAATGCAGTTAGAGTAGGTTCAGCTTTTTTAGGAAGATTATCATTTCAAAATAATTTAGGATTGAAAAAGATAGCAAAATTAGAATCTAAAGTAGTAGAAGTAAAGGAAATAAAAAAAGGTGAGTATATAGGATATTCAAATGGGTATAAAACAAAAAAGAAAATTAAAATTGCAGTTATACCTTGTGGATATATAGAAGGGTTTAATTTAAAAACTGGTAGAGATTTATTTAGAACAGTTGATAAAATAAGAAATCTAGTAACAGAAATTAAAAATTTATTTAAAAAACAAAGAATCTATGTAGAAATAAAAGGAAAAAATTGTGAGGTTTTAGGAAGAATTGGAACTTATCATGTTATTGCAGATATTACAAATAAAGATATAGAGATTGGGGATAAAGTAGAACTTTCAATAAATCCAACATTAGTAGATAGTATAGTAGAAAGAAAATATATTTAGAAAGGGCTGATGAATGTGAAGGAAGAAAAGAAAAAAGATGAGAAAATATCATACAAAAAAGGTTTTTTTCAAAAAGCAAAATTATCAATATTTAATATTGAAAAATATCCAGAATTGGCAGTAGAAGGTGTACCTAGAGCTATTACGTATTTAGTAAAACTTGTTGCAATATTAGTATTAGTACTTTGTATTTCAATGATAGTTACAACAAGTAAAAATATAAAAGAAGGGGTAAACTATTTAGAAAAAGAATTTCCTAATTTTTCATACAAAGATGGAATATTAAATGTTGAAACAGATAAAGAAATAAAAACAGAAAATGATGATTATTTAGGAAAAGTAATTATTGATACTAAAACAGATAATGAAGAAATCAAAAATCAGTATATAAATGAGATAACAGAACATGGATTTGGATTATTAATATTAAAAGACAAAATGATTTTAAAAAATACTGCAATTATGGGAACAACAACTTTTGAATTTAAAGAATTAATGGGTCAAATGGGAATAACAGAATTTGTTAAACAAGATTTAATCAATTATGCAAATAGTTCTTTGGTTTATAGTATATATTTTAGTTTATTTATTGTAATATTTATTTATGGCTTTATGATTTCATTTATAACTACATTGTTAAATGTATTATTAATAAGCTTATTTGGGAATCTTGCAGGAATGATATCAAAAGTAAAGATGCGTTATGCAGCGATATTTAATATGTCAATATATGCAATTACTTTATCAACATTATTAAACATCATATATATATTTGTAAATATCTTTACTGATTTTCAAATTCAATATTTTGATGTTATGTATATAGCAGTTGCAACAATATATTTGTTTGCTGCAATATTTATAATTAAAGATGATTTAATAAAAAAACAAGTTGAATTGATGAAAATAGCAAAAGTACAAGATGAAGTTAGAAAAGAATTACAAGAAAAGAAAAATAATGAAGAAAAAAAAGACGAAAAAAAGGAAGAAGAAAAGAAAAGTTCAAAAGAAAATGAAAATGCTGAAGATGAAAAAGATAATAATATAGGTGAGCAACCAGAAGGTGGAAAAGCATAGGAAGGAGGCTACTGATTAGATAATCAGTAAAAATAGATGAAGGATAATAAAAAAGATAATAAAAAATCTTTAATTGGAATAATAATTTTATTAATTATACTTTTATGTTCAATAATTGGAACAGCTATTATGTTAAAACAAAAAAATAATAGTGAGGAAAAGAAAGATTTAGCATATACAGAATTGATTAAAGAAATAGCAGAAGGAAAAATTGAAAAGATAGAGATGACAGTAGGTAGTACATCTGTCAAAGTTAAAGAAAAAGATGTAGAAAAAGAAAAATCAGCAATAGTACCTAATATTGAAGCTTTTATGGGATTAGTACAACAAAAAGTAGCAGAAGGAAATAATATAGAGTTAATACAAAAGCCAGTAAATCCATTACTTAAAATATCATCAGTATTATTTACACTTTTTCCAACACTTGTAATGATTGGATTGTTTGTTATGATATTTAAAATGCAAGGGTTAGGAGATAAAGGAAAAGTATATGAAGAAACAGAAAGAAAGACAAAAGTAAGATTTGATGATGTTGCAGGATTAGATGAAGAAAAAGAAGAATTGATAGAAATAGTTGATTTTCTAAAAAGACCAGAAAAATTCACTAAAATGGGTGCTAAAATTCCCAAAGGAGTTTTGTTATATGGAAAACCAGGAACAGGAAAAACTTTAATTGCTAAAGCAATAGCTGGAGAAGCAAATGTTCCATTTATCTCAATAAGTGGTTCTGAATTTATAGAAATGTTTGCAGGATTAGGAGCGTCTAGAGTAAGAAAATTATTTGATAGAGCTAGAAAAGTAGCTCCTTGTATAGTTTTCATTGATGAAATTGATGCAATAGGTTCAAGAAGATCATCAAATAATGGAGCTGAAAGTGAAAATAACCAGACATTAAATCAATTATTAGTTGAAATGGATGGTTTTAGCTCAGAAGAAACTATAATAGTATTGGCTGCGACAAATAGACCAGAAATGTTAGATAGTGCGTTATTAAGGCCAGGAAGATTTGATAGGCAAATAACTATTCCGGCACCAGATATAAAAGGAAGATTAGAAATATTAAAAATACATGCAAAAGATAAAAAAATAGCAGATGATGTAAATTTAGAAAGTATTGCAGAGGATACAGCAGGATTTACAGGTGCAGAACTTGCAAATATTTTAAATGAAGGTGCAATTATTGCTACAATAAATAAACATGATGAAATAGAAAATGGAGATATAGAAGAAGCGGTAAAGAAAGTAACTGTTGGATTAGAGAAAAAAGCAAGAGTTATTTCAGATAAAGATAAAAAATTAACTGCTTATCATGAAGCAGGACATGCAGTAGTAAGTAGATATCTTCCAACACAAGCAAATATCAAAGAGGTTTCAATTATACCTAGAGGAGTAGCTGGTGGTTATACAATGTATAAATCAGATGAGGATAAATACTATATCTCAAAAACAGAAATGCAAGAAAAATTAATTGCTTTATTAGGTGGTAGAGCAGCAGAAAAATTAGTGTTAGATGATATATCGACAGGAGCTAGTAATGATATTGAAGTTGCAACTAAAATTGCAAGGGATATGGTTACTAAATATGGTATGAGTGATGAATTAGGACCTATTGATTTTCAAGGTAAAGAGCCATATGAAATTCAACTATTTGGTGAAAATATTGGAGATAAAATTGGTCAAGAAGTTAAAAATATTATTGATATAGCATATATGGATGCACAAAGGTTATTAATGGAACATAGAGATAAATTAGATGCAATAGCTAATACTTTGCTAGAAAAAGAAAAGATAAATGAAGTGGAATTCAATCAAATATTTGAAAGATAAATGTTAAAAGTCAAATAGTAAAATAAATAGTAGATAGGGGTATATATTATGAATAAGGATATAATGATTATAGTAGAAGGACCACAAGGAGTTGGAAAAACAACTGTAACAAATTATTTAAGAGAACATATTGCAGCTGCTGATTTATATAGATTATCTGGAATAAAAGATAGAACAGAAAGAGGAAAAGAGAAAATAAAATTAAAATATGATAAGTTATTGGATTATATGGAAAATTGTTCAGATATCAATATGATATTTGATAGGACATTTTTTTCAAATGAAGTATATTCAAGATTAGGATTTCAAAAATATGATTTTAAAGATGTTTATGATGATTTATTAAAAAGATTGGATAATATAGAAAATGTAAAAAATTATGATATATATTTTATGGTATTATATTTAGAAGATGAAAAACTATATCATTCAAGAATAAAAAGAGGTAAACATCAATACCAAAAATTCGAAGCAGAAAGTAGTATAAATCAACAAAGAGAATATTTGAAAATGGCAGATGAAGTAGAACAAAATACTAAAAACATTAAAGTTATTAGATTTGCAAATGATACTGAAGAAATATTTGAGGAAAATATTAAAAAGTATTTTGGAAAGTATTTTAAATAAAATAAAAAAAGACTTAATTACTAAAAAATTAGGTCTTTTTATTTTTAATTTATTAGGCACTTTTATTTTTTATACTGGTTCTACATGTACAAATGTTTTATAGACTTTTTCTAAACCATCTACATTTCGTTCTAAGCTGTCTGCTAGTTTGTGACTTTCAAATGTTGTTAAGTTTCCATTTACTAGAATTGTTATGAAAATCATATATTTTGCTCCAACAGGAGAAGAAGTTAAATTTTCTACTTTTATAATTTTAGGATAAGCTTTTGCTAAATCTAATATAAGGTCTTTGGTTTTTTCATCAACTGATATATCCATTAGGACATTGTAACTTTCCATAAAAATTGTAATTCCTGTATAACATATCCAAATTGATATTCCAATTCCTACTATGCTATCAAACCAATAAATATTTAATTGAGTAAGCAAAATAGAAATAAGGGTAAAGGTTGTTACAATACAGTCATTTTTGTGATCTTTTAAGTTTGCGTATAACAAAATGTTTTTATTTTTTTTATATGCTCTTTTGGTGTATATGTATAATAATAATTTAGTTATTATTGTGATAATACATATAATAATTAAAAGATAGGAAAACTTTAATTTACTTCCAGTAATTAAAGTAATTACTGAATCATATAGTGATTTTGCAGCTACTAGAATCATAGAAATTCCAATAAACATAGAAAATATATATTCTGCTTTTCCGTGTCCAAAGTTGTGATCAGCATCTTGTGGGACACTGGCAATTTTGTTTCCTATAAATGTCATAAGTGAAGCAAAAATGTCTCCTGCGCTATTTATACTATCTGCTATCATAGATTGACTTTTGCTTGCAAAACCAACAATTGCTTTGATAATTAGTAAGATGACATTTCCTATTATTCCATAAATTCCAGCTTTTTTAGTAATTGAATATTTTTCGTTTTCCATAAATTATTTTCCTTTCTTTTATTTTATGACTAATAATATAATTATAGCACAAAAAATAATAAAAACAATTAAATTTTAATAAAAAATAACTAGACCTTGTTTTGATAGGTCTAGTTATTGACTATTTTTATTAATTTAAGTTTCAATTTGATAAAAATAGTCTTTTTTGCAAGTACATTTTGCTTCTACCATAAAATTAGGAATGTTGGTGCTGCATTGGAAGAAAAATTGTTTACCAAATTTTTTCCAAATAATAGTTTCAACTGGTTGATCCCAATTGGGTTTGTGCATCCAGATACCATCTTTTGTCCTACATATAAAATGCCAAGTTGAACATATATTATAGTTTTTTAAAATTTCTATAGCTTGTTTACCTAGATTTAATTTGTTTACAGAAGCATAACAAATTCCGATATAACTATATCCATCATTTTCTTTTATATCATCAAAGAAAATTTTTTTAGTTTTTTGTTCAAGTGCTTTACTGTCCAATAATAAGCAATATTCTAGAAGATTAAAATTAGTTTGCGATAGTATTATAGGACCATGGTCAAATTGAATGTTATGTATCATTCCTGGAGTGTAGATAGAATGAAATTCATCTTGGTAGGTAAGATGTCTTGCAAAAGCATAGCAATTGATATTTGGAGTTGCTATTAACTCAGAAATATCTGAGCTTTGAGAATTTTTAATTAATTGAACAAGATACTGTTCATGTAGCCGTGTTCTTTCAAACATAGATTAATCCTCCTCAAATATTTAGTTATAAGCATTATACTATAAAAAATAAATTATGTAAATGTTCTTTTGAAAAATAACAAAGCACCCTAAATGGATGCTTTGTTAATTAATTTTCTTTTTTATTTTTAGCAACTTCACTCATTGTACCTAAACTAGCTAAAGTTTGTGTTGCTTCAAATGGAATAAATACTTTGTTTGCATCACCTTTAGCAACTTCTTTTAAAGCTTCTAAAGATTTTAATTGAACTAATTTATCGTTAGGATCAGCTTTTTTCATTGCGTCATAAACCATTTGAATTTCTTTAGCTTTTGCATCTGCAACTTCTTTAATAGCTTGGGCTTCACCGGCAGCTCTTCTGATTTGAGCTTCTCTATCTGCTTCAGCTTCTAAGATAGCAGCTTGTTTTTTACCTTCTGCAATAGTAATTGCAGCTTGTCTTTGAGCTTCTGATTCTAGGATTAAAGCTCTTTTATTTCTTTCTGCATTCATTTCTTTTTCCATTGCATCACGGATATCTGCAGGTGGAGTAATGTCTTTAATTTCAACTCTATCAACTTTACATCCCCATCTATCTGTTGCTTCATCTAAAACAACTCTTAATCTTGTATTTATTCCGTCTCTTGAACTAAATGTTTCATCTAAGTCCATTTTTCCTATGATATCACGAATTGTTGTAATTGCTAAATATTCAATACCTTTTTTTAAATTTTGAATTTCATATACAGCTTTTGCAGGATCTGTTATTTGGTAGAATACAACTGTATCTATTGTTATTGTTACATTGTCTTTAGTTATAACTCCTTGAGGTGGAACATCCATTGTTTGTTGTTTTAAACTAACAACACTTCTTACATGATCAAAAAATGGAATTATTACTGTAAGACCAGCATCTGCAACTTTATAGAATTTACCTAACCTTTCAATAATATATACCTCAGCTTGTTTTACGATTTTAATAGAACTTAATGCTATTGCTACTATAATAGCTAATAATACTAAAAAAAACCACATAATTTTAACCTCCTTATAAGTAAAAATATTTTTACTTTTATTTTATATAATATAAAAAAATTTAAAACTTAATTAATTATTTTTGTGTAGCTTTGACTGATATTGGTTTAATAATTGTTTTTACTCCTTCAATTTTAATTATTTCTACTTCTGAACCAATAGGAATTATTTCATTTGTTTCACAAAGTGCTGTCCACATTTCTCCATTTACTTTAATTTGTCCTGTTCCTTTTAAGTTATCAATTTCTTGAACAACAATAGCATCTTTTCCAATTAAAGAAGAAAAATTTGTTGTTATTGTTTTATGATTCATGAATTTATTAATTAAAGGTTTTGTACTTAAAATTAGAATAGTAGATGTTACTAAAAATATACTCATTTGTATAATTATATTTGAAGTAAAGAAACTAACAAACATTGTAATTAAACTTGCAATTCCAAACCAAAAAAGTAAAAATCCAACAGTGAATATTTCACCTACAAAGAAAATACCTGCTGCAATTAACCAATATTGCCACATAAAAATACCTCCTTTATTAATCTATATAATATATTATACTATATTTTATGAAAAAAATAAAGGTTTTAGGGAAAAAATGTTAAGTTATATTAAAAATATGTTATAGTAGTCTAAAATTAAAATGGGGGCAAAAAATATGAGTAGACAAAATCGTCGTCATAAGAATTATCCAATTAGTGCAAATTTTGATTCTAATTTATGTGTAAGTAAGAAACGGATAAAAGATCAACCAACTCAAAAGGTGGAGGCTAGGAGTAAAGGCAGAAATAATCTTATTGCTAGAAGAAAGAGAATATAAAAATTGATATCCAGCTATTTTGTTAGCTGGATTTTTATTTCTATGTTAAAGTGAAAAAATTATTGACTATGTTCGTAAAAATTGATAAAATGAGGCTATAATTTAGAAAAAAGGAAGAAAAAATATGAAAAAAATATTATTAGCCACATATTCTTTAGATATTGGTGGAATAGAAAAAGCATTTATTTCTTTAGTGAATAGTTTAAAAGAAGAATATGATATAACAATTGTATTAGAAAAAAAACAAGGGATATTTCTAAATGAAATAGATAAAAAAATTAATGTAATTGAATATAGCCCAGCAAGTGATAAGAATGTACTTGTTAGAAAATTAAAAAATATTTGTAAAAGAATTAAATTTATACTTAAATATAAAAATAGATTTGATTTTTCGGCAAGTTTTGCAACATATTCAAAGTCGTGTTCATTTGTAGCAAGGATTGCATCAAAAAATTGTTGTTTGTGGGGACATGCTGATTATTTAACTTTATTTGATGGTGAGGAAGAAAAAGTAAAGGGATTTTTTGAAGATGTTAAGTATGATAAATTTAAAAATATTGTTTTTGTTTCTAATGAAGGTAAAAATAGTTTTTTGCAAGTTTTTCCTAAAATGAATGAAAAAGTTAGTGTTTGTAATAATTTGATAGAGTATAAGAAAATCAAAGAAAAAGCAAATGAAAAAATAGAAATGAATAAAAATAAATGTGTTACATTTTTGAATGTAGGTAGACATGATGAAAGGCAAAAGAAATTAACAAGACTAATTGAAGCAGCAAGTATGTTAAAAAAAGATGGATATGATTTTGAAATTTTACTTGTGGGAGATGGAAAAGATAGTAGCTTATATAAAGAAAAAGTAAAACAATTGAATTTAGAAAAAAATATTATATTTTTGGGTAAAAAACAAAATCCATATCCATATTTTAAAATGGCAGATTGTATAATTTTAACTTCAGATTATGAAGGATATCCAGTTGTATTTTTGGAAAGTTTTATTTTGGAAAGACCAATTATAACAACTAAAGTTTCAGATTATAAAGAAGTTCAAGAAAAATATGGTTTAGTAACTGAAAAAACAGTTGACGATATATATGCTAAAATGAAAGAATTTATTGAAAAAGGATTTGAAATTAAAGGAAAATTTGATGGAGAAGAATATAATAGAAAAATTATTACGAAGATTAAAGATTTAATTGAAAGGAAATAAAACTATGGAAATATTAAGTGTTATTATTCCGGTATATAATGCAGAAAAAGAAATTAAAAAATGTTTAGATTCTGTTATTAAACAAAGTGGTTTGGAAAATGTGGAGATAATTGTAATTAATGATGGATCTTGTGATAAATCAGAAGAAGTAATATTTAAATATATAGAAGAACATAAAAATTGCAACATAAAATATTACGCCAAAGAAAATGAAGGAATTGCAAAAACTAGAAATTTTGGGATTCAAAAGGCAACAGGTAAATATATAATGTTTATAGATGCAGATGATTATATAAAAAAGGATACTTTTCAAAAATTAAGTAAATATTTAGAAGAGGATATTGATTTAATAAAATTTAAATTACAAAGAGTGGATGAAAATGGAAATGTATTGGAAAAGGTAGATGGTCCTGTGTTTGAAAAAATATCAGGAGAAGAGGCTTTTAATAGGTTATATTATACAGATTTATTACTTGACTCACCTTGTTTATACATTATTAAAAAAGAAATATTTACAAATAATAATTTTTTATTTCAAAGAACATATCATGAGGATTTTGGATTAATTCCTCTTGTTATTTTAGCTAGTGACAAAGTAGTTTCAACACCATATTATTTTTATCAATATGTACAAGTACCAAATAGTATAACTAGAAATGAGAGTTATGAAAAAACTATTAAAAAGATGCAAGATGTTTTAGCTCATTATGATAATATGATAAATGTTATAGAAAAAATGGATATAACAAAAGAAACAAAAGAAAATATTAAGATATATTATACAAATGCTATAATATTGAAATTGAATGAACTAGAAAAAAAAGAGCAGAAGTTTTTTATTAAAGAAATTAGAAAAAGAAAGATGGAAAAAAATATAAAAGTAAGAAACTTAAAGCAGTTAATAAAAAGAATAATTTTAAAAATAGATATTAAATTATATTTGAAAATGAGGTGAGAAGTATGCCAAAAGTAAGTGTTATTGTTCCAGTATATAATGTGGAAAAATATATAGAAAAATGTTTAGATACATTAGTAAATCAAACTTTAGAAGATATAGAAATAATAATTGTAAATGATGGATCAAAGGATAATTCTAAAAAAATAATAGAAAAATATATTGAGAAATATCCTAGAAAAATAAAGTATTTAGATAAAGAAAATGGAGGATTGTCAGATGCTAGAAATTATGGAATGCCATATGCAAAAGGTGAATATATTGCATTTTTAGATTCAGATGACTATGTGGAATTAGATATGTATGAAAAAATGTATGAATTGGCTAAAAAAGAAGATTCAGATATGGTAGAATGTGATTTTTATTGGGAATATGAAGATAAAATTAGAGAAGATATTGGTGCTATATATAGTAATAAAAAGGAAATGTTAGAAAAAATAAGAGTTGTTGCTTGGAATAAATTAATAAAAAGAGAAATTATTGAAAAATCAAAAATAGAATTTCCTAAAGGGTATAGATATGAGGATGTTGAATTTACTTATAAATTAATTCCATATTTAGATAAGTTTTCTTTTTTAAAAAA
This sequence comes from Clostridia bacterium, assembly GCA_029258515.1. Lineage (GTDB taxonomy): Bacteria > Bacillota > Clostridia > TANB77 > CAG-508 > CAG-269. The sequence continues at coordinate 224,731 of JARHYK010000002.1, forward strand.
ATCATGTGTTCATTATATACAAAGAGCTAATTCAATATCAAATGTACAAAATGAAAGAACAAAAGAAATATTAGATGTGTTAGACAATGTACTAGAGTATTATAAAGAAAATGGACTATATGAAGAATATAAAATGGAACTTGAATATATATATACTAGATATTTACTTTGTAGTTCGCTTCTACGAATGGTAAAAATTGAAAATAAGGATTCTAGAAAAAAAATATTAAAAGAAACATGGAATAATCTAAATACTAAATTCCCTAACTGGAAGAAAAATGAAATATTAATAAATAATAATTGCAAAAAAAATATATATATGAGAACTGTAAACAAAGTTACATATAGAATTTATTGTGGAATATTTAGGAGAATAAAATGAAAAAAATAAATGCAGAAAAAATATTAAGCTTGTTTATTATACTTTGTCCAATATTGGATAGTTTGAGTTTTATTTTTAGAAATAGTTTAAGTGTTAATTTTTCACCATCAACTATTGTAAGAACATTAATACCAATAGTGTTACTTATATATTTATTTTTTAAAAATGATAAAAAATTCAAAAAAAATATATTACTTATAGGGGGAACATATTTAATATATGGAATTATACATTTGATTTTATTTCAAAGTGCTGTAACAAAATCAAGTTATAGTAATATAGTTCATGAGGCACAATATATAGTAAATTATACATTTATGATAATAAATTTAATAAATTTCCTTTATATATTTGCTAAACAAAAAGATTGTTTTGAAAAATTATCAAAAAGTATTTTGATATCAAATATGATCTATATAGTATTAATATATATTTCTATATTTACTAAAACATCTTCAAGTACATATATTGAGGGGATGGGGTATAAAGGATGGTTTGAATCTGGAAATAGTTTAGGAACTATATTGATACTATCGCTATTTATTATAATTTTATATATAAAAGATCAAAAAAATATAAAAATAGTTATTCCTTTTATTGTATTTGAGGGTATATTTTTAACAATGTTACTAGGAACAAGAGTAGGGTTAATAGGGTTTATATTTGTTTTAGTAGTATTTTTCTTAGTAGAATTAATATATAGTTTCTTGAAAAATAAGAAAAGTTTTAAGAAGATTTTTGTAGCGTCAATAGTAACAGTATCAACCGTAATATTAGTTATAATGGCAATTGGTTCTACAACTATTCAAAGAAGAAAACATTTACATGATATTGAAAAGAATATATTTGATGAGAATAAAAACGAGCAGGCACATATCACAGGTAGTTTGATGGAAATAAAAGAGAAAATTGATAGTGGGGTTTTAGAAGAAGGATATATGAATAAGCCACAGCAAAAATCAATTTTGGAGTTATATAATATTGCAAATAGAGTTAATACAAGAAATAATGATCAAAGAATGCAACAGTTAATATATAATATGTTACTTGTCAAAAATCAAAATAATTTTGGATATATATTGTTTGGAAATGGCTATGTAGCTAATTTTAGGGAACTAGTGTTAGAAATGGAGATACCAGCATTTATATTTAACTTTGGAATTTATGGATTTATATTATATTTTATGCCATTTTTATTGATTTGGTTTTATGGATTATATATTGGAATTAAAAATATAAAGAAGATAGATAGTAAATATGTTATCTTAGAAATTGCATGTGGTTTTGTATTTTTATTATCATTTTTTGCGGGATATACTTTTTTTAATTCTTCTAGTATGATAATAATAGTTACAATAAATACAATGCTTGTCAATAAAATTTACTTGTTAAAAAAAGGAGAATAGTGAATGAAAAAGGTTTTATTTGGTATAACGAGTTTGACTTTAGGGGGAGCTGAAAGGGTCTTAGTTGATATTGCAAATAGTTTATGTGAAAAATATGATATAACAATTTTTACAATATATGCTAATGGAGAATTGGAAAAACAGTTAAATAAAAAAATAAAGTTAAAAACTATATATTCTGTATCTTATAAGAAATTATCTAAGATTAAACAAAAAATATTAGCACCACTAAAAATATTATTATTTAAAAATATGATTTATAAGAAGAAAATAAAAGGTGATTATGATGTTGAGATTGCTTTCTTGGAAGGACCAATTACTCGCTTATTTAGTGTAAAAAATACTAAAGCAAAAAAAATAGTTTGGATTCATAATGATATATCAAATGTTTTTGGGAGTGGTATTAAGTCAAAAGTAAAAAAAGTAATTGATAAAAGAATTTATGGAAAATATAATGAATTAATTTTTGTTAGTAAAGATAACTTGAAAAAGTTTAATATGTTTTATCCTAAATTGAGTAATATAAAAAAGAGGGTTATATATAATTATTTAGACAAAGATAGTATTTTAAAAAAAGCAAATGAAGAAATTGATTTTAAATTTGAAAATGATGTTTTGAATTTTGTAACTGTTGCAAGGTTAGTAAAACAAAAAGGTATTGATAGAATAATTAGAGTTCATAAAAGACTTTTAGAAGAAGATTTATTACATAATTTTTATGTAATAGGTGATGGACCAGAAAAAGATGGTTTGGAAGCTATGGTAAAAAAATATAAAATTGCTAATACTTTTTACTTACTAGGTAAAAAAGAAAATCCTTATCCATATATTAAAAATGCAGATTGTTTTTGCTTACTTTCTAATTATGAAGGGTATGGAATGGTTTTGGAAGAAGCTAAAATATTAAATAAGTATATTTTAATTACTGATACTGCTGCAAGAGAAGCGGTAGAAGATTACGAAAGCAAGCAAATAACAGAAAATTCAGAAGAAGGTATTTATGATGGAATAAAAAATGTGATAAAACAGAAAAATGTCGAAAAATGTCTTGAAAAAAGAAAAAAATTAGAATACAATAATAAGGAACTATTAGATGATGTTATTAAACTAATAGAAGAGTAAGGTGAGAAGATGAAAATATCAGTACTAACTCCAACATATAACAGAGGAGAATTATTAAAAAGATTATATAACAGTTTGATTAAAAACTTAAAATACCAAGTAGATATTCAATGGCTTATTATGGACGATGGTTCTACTGACGATACAAAAAGAATTGTAAAAGATTTTATAGAAGAAAATAAGATTGATATAGTTTACTTAGAACAAGAAAATCAAGGCAAAATGATAGCAATTAATAATTTAGTAAAATATGCAACAGGTGATGTTATAGTAGATTGTGATTCAGATGATTATTTCACAACAGATGCTTTTGAAATTATTAAAAATGAATATGAAAAATTGGAAGATGAAAATGTTTATGGAATATGTTTTTTAAAATATGATCAAGATGGAAAAAATATGGGGGATGAATTTAAAAAGATGCAAACGACAATGTTTGATTTATATTTTAAAGAAGGAGAGACAGGAGAAAAAGCTATAGCATTTAAGGCTGATGTAAGAAAAAAATATATGCATAAATTGGAAAAAAATGAAAGATTCATAACAGAAGCTAGAATGTATCATAAAATGGATGAAAAATATAAATTGATTTGTGTAAATAAGCCAATTATGATATGTGAATATCAAAAGCAAGGTTATACAAAAAATATTAGAAACCAATTTTTAAATAATCCTTATGGTTATTATGAATATTTTAAAGAGATTTTAGAAAAAGATTTTAAGGGAGTTAGCTTTTCAAAAAGAATGTATGTAATAAAGCAATATATATTATTTTCATACTTAACTAAAAAAATTAAAATTAAAGAAATTAAAAATTTCGAAAATAAATTGTTGTTTTTGATTTTATTTATACCAGGAATAATAAAAAGTTGTTTATATAATAAAAAGTGTAGATAAAAAAATTGAATAACAGTAATAAGAAACGAAGGAATGATATGGATGTATAAATTAGATAAAAAAACTTATGATACATATAAAGAATTTTTCTTTTTTGGAATTGATGATAATGGCAAAAGACAGTTTATGGATGCTCTTTTATATTTTACTTATTACAAAGAAATATTTAATAAGTCTATATTGGATGAAGATAAAAAACTAGAAGAAGGAATTAAAGAAAGATTAATAAAAAAAGCAGCTATAATATATTTACAATATTATAAATTTATTGAAATGAATAATAGTGTAGAAAAAAATCGTAATTATTTTAAAGAAAAAAAAGTACAAATAAATGAAATGGCAGAAATGCAAATTAGAGAAATTTTAAATAGAAAAGTCCAAAATGGAGAAATTAAAATAAAAAAAGATGAGATTACTTTTTCAAGAGATTATATGAAAAAGTATTTACATTATCCAGAATTTTCAATACCTCAAGATCCACAAGAATATATTATAAGAAATTGGACTGAGGAAGTTTATGATATTTTGAAGTATTTAGAAGAAGCTGAAAAAAATAATCCTAAAGGATATTATGATATTTGGCTAAGAACGAGAATAAAAAGATTAGAGAAAAATCAATATAAAAATCAAGATGAAATATTAAAATTAAAACAATTGGCTAAAAAAGTTAGAAAGAGAAGATTAGAAGAGAAAAATCAAGAACCAAAGGATAATATTCTTGTTAAGAGTTTAGATGAACAATTAGAATTTTAAAGATTTATTTAATGTAGTAAGCATATTATATGTTTACTATATTTTTTTTATTTAATATAAATATTGTAATTATGTCAAAAAAATGATATATTAGTGGAAAAGAAAGAATAAAATATACTATATTAAAAATAGAGGTGTAGATATGCAAATTAAGGATCTAATAGAAAAATCAAATTTAAGTATTCCTAAAGAACAAATTATATATGATGAACCTATGAAAAAACATACTAGCTTTAAAATTGGTGGAGAAGCAGAGGTATTTATAAAAGCAAAAAGTGAATTGGAATTGAAGTCTTTATTAGAATTTGTAAATAAAAATAAAATTCCTAGTTATATTGTAGGAAATGGAAGTAATTTATTAGTGCAAGATGAAGGAATTGAAGGAATTGTAATTAAAATAGATATTCAAAAGTTAGAAATTCAAAAAAAAGAAAATGGTGATATATTTGTAAAAGTGGGTGCAGGTAATAAATTGGGAAAATTAGCATTTGAACTTGCTAATGATAATGTTTCAGGACTAGAAGAATTAGCAGGAATACCAGGAAGCATTGGTGGAGCAATAAGGATGAATGCTGGTGCTCATGGGAAAGAAATGAAAGATATTGTTCAAGAGGCAAGAATAATAGATAGAGAAGGCAAAAGTAGAGTTTTAAAAAATGAAGAATTAAAGTTTGAATATAGAAATAGTATTTTTTCTAAGAAAGACTATATTGTAACAGAGGTTACTTTAAAATTACAAGAAGGAAAAAGAGAAGAAATATTAAAAAAAATAAAAGAATATGCCGATATAAGAAGAGAAAAGCAACCATTGGAATATCCTAGTGCAGGAAGTACTTTTAAAAGAGGAGATACATATATAACAGCAAAATTAATTGATGAATGTGGATTAAAAGGATATAAAATAGGTGGAGCAGAAGTATCTAAAAAACATGCAGGTTTTATTGTGAACAAAGGAAATGCAACAGAAAATGATATATTGAAATTAGTAGAGCATGTTAAAAAAGAAGTATTTAGAAAATTTGGAGAAGATATTGAATTAGAAATTGAAATATTGGGAGGAAAAAAATGAAAGGATTTTTAAAATGGTTTAATAACAATTCAAAAATGAAAAGATGGATGTTTTTAATATTATTAGGTATAATACTTACATGTTTTGGAATAGCTGAAGTGTTAGTTTTAGAAGATATGTCATTTCAAAAAGTAGGAGTAATAATTTTAATATTTGTAGTGGGATTTGTATTAGCTGTAACAGGTCTTGTAGGCTTAAATAAAAGAACTTTAGAAGTATTAGTTGAATCAACAGATGGAAGAATGCAAAATAGAAAAAATGTAAATGTTAAATCATTAATATTTGATAAAAAAGTATATGATAGAGGACCTAATATTGTTGTAATAGGTGGAGGAACAGGATTAAATACAGTTCTTTCAGGATTAAAAAAATATACTAATAATTTAACTGCAATAGTTACAATATCTGATTATGGAGAGAAAAAAAGTAGTTTGAAACAAGAATTGGGATTATTACCATTAAATGATGTAAAAGATAGTATAATTGCATTGTCTAATGATGAAAATGAGATGAGTAGCTTATTAAATTATGAATTTGATGAAGGAAAATTAAAAGGTTTATCATTTGCTGATATATATTTTTCAGCTATGAAAAATGTAAATAAAGATTTTGCTGCATCAGTAATGAAAAGTGATGAAATTTTAAATATGACAGGAAAGGTGTTACCTGTAACATTAGATGAAATGAATATTACAGCTGAACTTGAAAATGGGTATGTAATAACAGAAAAATCAAGAATTCCAGAAGTAGTGTATGATAAAGTAACTAAAATAAATAGAATATATTTAAATCCATCAAATTGTAGACCAGCACCAGGAGTAATTGATGAAATTAAAAATGCAGACTGTATAATAATAGGACCAGGAAGTCTATATACGAATGTTATACCAAATTTATTAGTAAATGGAGTAGTAAATGCAATAAAAAGTTCTAGTGCATTAAAAGTTTATGTAAGTAATATTATGACAGAACCAGGGCAAACTGATAATTATAGTGTAGCAGAACACTTAAATGCAATAATTGATCATTGTGGAAAAGGAATTGTGGATTATTGTATTTATGATACAGGAGAAATAATACCAGAGGTAATAAAAATATATAATCAAAAAGGACAAGATTTAGTAGAACAAGATATAGAAAAAGTGAAGGGAATTAAATTTTTACAAAGAAATTTAGCAATGGTATCAGATGGATTTATTAGACATGACCCATCACTTGTTGCTGCATCAATTATAGAATTGATTTGTGATGACTTAAGATATCAAGATAAAGAAAATGACCCTGAATATTTGATGTTAAATAATAAGTTAAGAGAAGATAAAAGAGTTGAAAAAATTAGAAAGCAAATGATTAAAGAAGAAAAGAGAAGAGCCAAAAATCCAAACAGAGAAAAGAAAACTAAAAAGAGTAAATTTAGTAGTAAATATAGTGATAGAATTGAGTCAATAAAGGCAGCAGACAAAAAAAATAAAAAAAGAATTGAAAAGAATAAAATACAAAATAAAACTAAAGCAAAGAAAAAGAGAACACAGTCTGAGATTAGAGAAAAAATGCGCAAGGAATTAGAAAATAGTAAATTAGGAAGAAATGACTAAATTTATTTAAGACTATGAAAGGAGATTATCTGTATAAAATATAGATGAAAATATTAAAATGAAGGTTACAAAGGAAAATCTTAGTTTAGAAAAAGGACTAAAAAGAGAGTGGTTAATTTCAAATGGAATAGGAGGATATGCAAGTTCAAGCATATTAGGTATAAATACCAGAAAATATCATGGATTACTTGTTGCACCTCTTAATCCACCTGCTAAAAGATATTTGATATTATCAAAATTAGATGAAAGTATAGAGTTTAGTAATAAAAAATATGACTTATATTCTAATATAGGAAAAGAATATGTTTCAAATGGGTATATATATCAAACAAGTTTTGAAAAAGATGAAGTACCAGTTTTTAAATATAAAATAGAAGATACAGAAATTACAAAAATGATATGTATGGAATATGGAAAAAATGCAGTAGGGATATTATATAGAATAAAAAATGGAAATAAAAAAGCTAAATTATGTTTAGCTCCAATAATGAATTTTAGGGATTTTCATTCACTAAAAAATGAAGCTCAGTTTAAAGTGAAGCAAGATATACAAGGAACAAAAGTAAAATTAATAATTGATGATAATATTCAATATCCTATATATATGGATCTATCAGAGGGAAAATATATCGAACATTTTAATGATACTTTTAAAAATATGTTTTATATAGAAGAAGAAAAGAGAGGTTTTTATTCAGTAGAAAATCATATTGTTACTGGTAGATATGAAGTGGAAATTAGTGAAAATGAAGAAAAGGAAATATCATTTGTATGTTCTTTGGAGGAGATAAATAAAAATGTAAATGTTTCTAATTTTATTGAGAATGAAAAAAATAGAATCAATTGTATTATAGAAAATAGTGAACTATTGAAAAATAAAAATGATAAAGAAGAAATAAGAAAGAATGAATTACTAAAATCTTTAATAATTGCCACTGATACTTTTATAGTAAATAGGCCAGTATTTAATTTACATACAATATTAGCAGGTTATCCGTGGTTTTTAGATTGGGGTAGAGATAGTTTAATATCTTTTGAAGGACTATTATTGAAAACAAAAAGATTTGATATTGCAAAAGAAGTATTACTTATGGTTACAAGAGATATAAAAGAAGGATTAGTGCCTAATGGTTATTCAGAAAGTGATAATACACCATTATATAACAGTGTAGATGCATCTTTGCTGTTATTTGAACAAATACAAAAATATTTGGATTATACGGGAGATTTTGAATTTGTAAAGGAAAATATTTTTAAAAAGTTAGATGATATATTAAATCATTACATCAATGGAATAGATTTAGATAATAATAATATATATGTAGACAATGATAGTTTACTTGTAGCAGGAACACAAAAAACACAAAATACTTGGATGGACGCTAAAATTGGAGATTTTTGTGTAACTCCACGTAATGGAAAAGCAGTTGAAATTAATAGTTTATGGTATAATGCTTTAAAAGTAATGGAAGGACTATGCAAAAAATATGAAAAAAAACTAGATGGAAAGAGATATAAGGATTTAGCTAGAAAAGTTAAAATATCATTTGAGAATAAATTTTATAACAAGCGTAGAAAATGTTTGTATGATGTTTTAGGAGATAGTAAAGTAAGACCAAATCAGCTATTTGCTTTGAGTTTAACATATCCAATAATTGATCCAAATTCTGAAATAGCAGATAATATAATAAATGTGATAGAGAAAAAGTTATTAAATTCATATGGATTAAAGACATTGGCAAAAGGTGAAGAAAATTATGAGGAAAAATATGAAGGAGATTCTATCAAAAGAGATATGAGTTATCATCAAGGAATAACTTGGCCATGGTTATTTGGAAGATATTATGATAGTTTAGTAAATATGGAAAAATTTGCAAAAACTAAAAAAAGAAAAAAAGAAATACAAGAAAAAATCGAAAAATTTATTTCTAAAACTATAAAAACATATGAAAATGAAATAAATGAAAGAGGTTGTGTTGGAAGTATTGCTGAAATATATGATTCAAGTAGACCATTTGAGCCACGAGGAACAATATCACAAGCATGGAGTGTAGCTGAAGTTTTAAGATGTTTTATAGGATGTGAAGAAAGCATCTAATAAAATAGAGAAGATATAAAAATTAAATATAGAAAAATTAAGATTCTTTTTTGATGCGTTCTAGAAAAGGATTAAGGAGATTACAGATGAGAATATTAGGTATAGATCCAGGATTTGCAATTACTGGATATAGTATTATAGATTATATAGGAAATAAGTTTTATTTAAGGACTTCTGGAGCAGTTTTAACTGAGGCTAAAACTTCTTTTCCTTTAAGACTTGAAAAGATATATTATGAATTAAATAATATTATTAATGAATATAAACCAGAAGCAATGTCAATAGAAGAATTGTTTTTTAACAATAATGCTAAAACTGCTATTAATGTTGCTCAGGCTAGAGGTGTTATTTTAATGACTGCTAGGATTAATAAATTAGATATTTTTGAATATACACCTCTTCAGATAAAACAAGCTGTTACAGGTTATGGTAGGGCTGATAAAATGCAAGTTCAGAGAATGGTTAAAATGATTTTAAATGAGGAAAAGTTGCCTAAATTAGATGATATAACAGATAGTATGGCAATTGCTATATGTCATGCACATTCTGCAAAATTTGCAGAGAAATTATAATTTAGATAATGTGAAAATATCTAGAATAGAAGGTGTTTAGTTGAAAAAGATAGAAGAGTTAGAAAAGGATTTACAAGATAAAAAGTTACAAAGTATGTACCTTTTATATGGTGAAGAGCAATATTTGCTTGAACAAAGTGTTAAAAAAATAAAAAACAAGTTTGGCAAATGTGTTAAAGGTATAAATTATATTTTAATTGATGAAACTAATAGTTTGAACCTGATTTCTGATATTGAAACGCCTAGTTTTGGATATGAGAAAAAGTTGATTATTGCAAAAAATTGTGGTTTATTTAAAAAAGAGGGAAGAAAAAAGTCAGAGGAATTAAAAAATGCTAAAAAAAGATTAACTAAGTATTTGCAAGATAATATTAGTATGATTAATCAAAGTGTTGTTTTAGTTTTTGTTGAAGATGATCCAGAAAAGCTCGAGTTGTATAAAACTATTGATAAATTAGGAGTTGTTTGTAACTTTGAATATCAAAAACCTAATCAGTTAATTGCAAGACTGAAAAGCATTTGTAATGCTTATAAAGTTAATGTAGATAATTATACATTACAGTATTTTATAGAATGTGCACGGCACTAATATGCAAGAATTAATTAATGAAATAAGGAAGCTTATTGAGTATGCTGGAGAAAATGGAACAATTAAAAATGAAGATATTGATAAATTGACAATTAAAAAACTAGAAAGTGTTATTTTTGATTTAACAGATAATTTAGGAAAGAAAAATATTTCAAAATCATTGGAAGTCCTTAAAAATTTAGTTTATGCAAAAGAACCATTGCAAAAAATATTAATAACTTTGTATAATCATTTTAAAAGAATATATTTAACATCTTTAGCAGTAAAATTAAATAAAGATGTAATTTCTAGTTTAGAGTTAAAACCAAATCAAACTTTTTTGGTCAATAAATATAAAGCACAAGCTAGATATTTTAGTAGCACTGAATTAAGAGGAATTTTACAGGATTTATGTGATTTAGATTATCAGTATAAAAATGGTATAATTGATTTACAAATTGGTTTAGAAACTGTACTTTGTAAGTATTGTGGATAAAAAATAAATAAATGAATAAAAAACCTAAAACGGTAAAAAATAATAAAAAAGAAAAGAGGAAGATTATGAAAAAGTCTAAAAAGTTTATTATTTTTACATTTATTGTTTTAGGTTTTGTTTTATTAATATTTGCAGTTACAAAAGTGGATGCGTTATCTAAATATGGTTCAAGAGGTAATGAGGTAAAACAAATACAGACTAAACTAAAAAGATGGGGATATTATAAGGGAAATGTCGATGGTGTTTATGGAAGTCAGACATTAAAAGCGGTTAAATATTTTCAGAGAAAAAATGGACTAAAAGTTGATGGAATTGCAGGAACTAGAACTTTAAAAGCTATGGGAATAACTAATTCATCTAATTCAGGAGGTGGAAGTTCTTCTAATTCTACTAATGTTAATTTATTAGCAAGAGTAATATATGGTGAAGCTAGAGGGGAACCATATCAAGGTCAAGTGGCGGTTGGTGCAGTAGTTTTAAATAGAGTTAAAAGCAGTTCTTTTCCTAACACAATTTCTGGTGTTGTTTATCAAGCTGGAGCTTTTGATGCTGTAAAAGATGGACAAATTAATTTAACGCCAAATTCTACTGCAAAGAAAGCAGCACAAGATGCAATAAATGGTTGGGATCCTAGTTATGGTGCAATTTATTATTTTAATCCAGCAACTGCTACAAATAAATGGATTTGGTCTAGGCCTATGACTATTACTATTGGTAGACATAGATTTTGCAAATAATAACATATTGGCATTAGTTTAAAAATGTAATAATATGTAAAAATATTTTTAAGATGGTATCCTATTTAGGGTACTTTTTTATTTTATTCTTAATATAGTTCGAATAATGGTTAGTATTTGCAGGAATTATATAAAAAGTCAAAAGCAATTATTGAATTTAAAAATGTAATTTGATATAATGCATAAAAGTAGAAAAGTAACTATTGATTTAGGAGGGAAAACAATGTCAAAATTTGTTCATTTACATATACATAGTGAATTTAGTTTATTAGATGGAGCAAATAGAATAAAAGATTTACCAGCTAGAGCAAAAGAACTAGGAATGGATGCAATAGCCTTAACAGACCATGGTGTAATGTATGGAGCAATAGATTTTTATAAAGCTTGTAAAAAAGAAGGGATAAAACCAATAATAGGATGTGAAGTTTATGTAGCTACAAGAACTAGATTTGATAAGGAACCTGGTGTAGACAATAAATATTATCATTTGATATTACTTGCTAAAGATAATCAAGGATATAAAAATCTAAGTAAATTAGTATCATCAGGATTCGTAGATGGATATTACTATAAACCTCGTATAGATAAAGAAATATTAGAAAAATATCATGAAGGATTAATATGTTTAAGTGCATGCTTAGCAGGAGAAGTAAATCAAAAATTATTAAATGGAAATATTGAAGAAGCAGAAGAAGTAGCTTTATGGCATAAAAAAGTATTTGGAGAAGATTACTATATAGAAATACAAAATAACGGACTACAAGAACAAGTAATAGCTAATCAAAAATTAATAAAATTAGCAAGAAAACTTAATATACCACTTGTTGCAACAAATGATGCTCACTACTTAAAAAAAGAAGATGCATATAATCATGAAATTTTACTTTGTATTCAGACAGGTAAAAAAATGAGTGATGAAGATAGAATGAGATTTGAAACAGATGAGCTATATGTTAAATCACAAGAAGAAATGATAGAATATTTTTCTAATTTTCCAGATGCAATAGAAAATACAGTAAAAATAGCTGAAAAATGTAATGTGGAATTTGAGTTTGGACATACAATATTGCCAAACTATGAAGTACCTGCTGAATTTGAGACACATTACGATTATTTGAAAAAATTATGCGATGATGGAATTAAAGAAAGATATGGAGATAATATTACAGAGGAAATTGAAAAAAGAGCAGAATATGAATTGTCAGTAATTAAAAAAATGGGATATGTTGATTATTATTTAATAGTTTGGGATTTTATTCATTATGCAAAATCTGTTGGAATTCCAGTAGGACCAGGTAGAGGTTCTGGTGCTGGTTCACTTTTAGCATATAGTATTGGGATAACGGATATAGATCCGATAAAATATGGACTTATTTTTGAAAGATTTTTAAACCCAGAAAGAGTAAGTATGCCTGATTTTGATGTTGATTTTTGTTATGAAAGAAGACAAGAAGTAATAGACTATGTAGCTAGAAAATATGGACATGATCATGTATCACAGATTATTACATTTGGAACAATGTCAGCTAGAATGGTAATTAGAGATGTTGCAAGAGTATTAGAAGTTCCATATTCAGAAGCAGATAGTTTGGCTAAAATGATACCAAATGAATTGCATATTACAATAAAAAAAGCATTGGAACAAAATATGGAATTAAAACAAAGATATGAAAATGAAGAAAATATTAAAAATCTATTGGATATAGCTATGGCATTAGAGGGATTACCAAGACAGGCTTCAACGCATGCTTGTGGTGTAGTTATTACAAAAGATCCAGTAGATACATATGTTCCTTTGTATGTAAGAGATGATCAAATATCAACACAATATATAATGACAACTTTGGAAGAATTAGGACTACTTAAGATGGATTTTTTGGGACTAAGAACATTGACAGTTATAGAAGATACTAGAAAATTAGTAAAGCAAAATAGGGGGATTGATGTTAGTTTTGATAAAGACATGGCAGATCCTAAGGTATATAAATTATGGCAAGAAGGAATAACATCAGGGGTATTTCAGTTTGAAAGCCAAGGTATGACTAATTTTATGAAAGAATTAAAGCCAGACTGTTTAGAAGATTTAATAGCTGGAGTTTCTTTGTATCGTCCTGGACCTATGGATCAAATACCTAGATATATAAAAGGAAAACAAAATCCGGGACATAATGAATATACACATCCTAGTTTGGAACCTATATTAAATGTAACATATGGGTGTATGGTATATCAAGAACAAGTTATGCAAATTGTTAGAGAATTAGCAGGGTATTCATTAGGAAGAGCAGATTTAGTAAGAAGGGCTATGGGTAAGAAAAAACTTGATGTTATGGCTAAAGAAAGAGAAGTATTTATTCATGGACAAGTAGATGAAGAAGGAAATGTTATAGTTCCTGGTTGCGTTAGAAATGGTATAGATGAAGTATCTGCAAATAAAATATTTGATGAGATGGCAGAATTTGCAAAATATGCATTTAATAAATCTCACGCGGCATGTTATGCAGTTGTAGCATATAGAACAGCATATTTAAAAGCATATTATCCAGCAGAGTTTATGGCAGCAACTTTAAATAGTTTTTTGGGTAATTTGGATAAAATACCTCAATATATTGATGAATGTAAAAGATTAGGAATAGAAATATTAAAACCAGATATAAATAAAAGTTATTCGAAATTTACAGTAGAGGACAACAAAATACGTTTTGGTATGGGAAGTATTAAAAATGTGGGAATTGCACCAGTTGAAACAATTGTAGAAGAAAGAAAACAAAGAGGGAAATATAAAGGATTTATTGATTTTTGTGAAAGAACTATTGAAAAAGGTGTAAATAAAAAGTGTGTGGAAAGTTTAATAAAAGCTGGTGTGTTTTCTGATTTTGAACAAACTAGAGCAACTTTACTTGCATCTTTTGAACAGATTATAGAGGGAATACAAACAAGTAATAAAAAAGGAATGAATGGCCAAGTTACTATGTTTGATTTAGGAACTAAAGAAGATAAAGAAGAAATGCAGAAAAATAAATATGTATTTGAAGAGTATAAAGAGATGTCAGAAAGAGATTTACTATCAATGGAAAAAGAAATTTTAGGTATATATATATCAGGACATCCATTAGAAAAGTTTAGAAAACAACTTCATATGCAAACTAATATAACTACAATTGATTTAAGAAAAATTGATGATGAGATGAATTCTCAAACTGAAAATGTAGAAAAATCTAATTTTCATGATGGACAAAATGTAAAATATGCAGGAATTATAACATCAATTAAAAAGAAATATACAAAGAATAATAAGATAATGGCATTTGTCACAATAGAAGATTTATATGGCTCAGCAGAAATAATAGTTTTTGAACCAGCATACTTTAAATCAAAAGATAGTTTAGTAGAAGAAAATATAGTGCTTGTTGATGGTAGATTAAGTATGAGAGAAGATGATAGAACAACGATAATTGCAAACGAAATATCTAATTTTGAAAGTCAGGAACATAAAATATTAGTATTTGATATTACTGATTTAGAGGAAGAAAAAAAAGCTAAATTAAGAGGTGGAATAAAATATTTTTCAGGTGACAGAAATAATATTAATGTTTTGGTTAGAACTGAAGGAGAAGAATTGCCTTGTGGAGCTATATATTTAAATGATGATATTTTAAATGTGTTTAAAGAAATTATAGGGGAAGAAAGAGTAAAAATTGAAAAGAGTGAATAAGTAATTTAAACTAAAGTTGCTTGAATATTAAGTTGATATATGATACAATATATTTATGATTCGTGAGTACAGCGAAATATAATAAATGTACTACATTAAAATCTTCCTAATATATTAGGAAGATAAAATGGATAAGGAGACATTATGAAAATTGACATCTCTAAGAAAGATAAGGCAGAAGTTTTAGTAGCGTTATACAATGCTTCACGACCGATTGGTTTAGGATATTTAGAATATGATCCTACACCAATGAGAATAGAAGAGGCACGGTCTCTTTTAGAAAGACAAACCTACTTTGATTATTGTAAAGGTAGAGTTATGAAAGTGAATTTAGCTGGCAATGAATTAGATACCTATTTGTATAACAGAGATAATGGAACAGGAGCTGCTGAAAGGGTATTATCCGAAATTGTTGATAGATATTAATCAACATAAAAAGAAAAATCTTTTCCTCGAAAGAGGTTTCTTTTTTTATAATTTATAATAGTTTAAATATATGATAAAAACTGATATTTAGAAAAAATAGATAAAAAAGTATGGCAAATAAAAATTATGAATAAAATATTAAATAATCTTTATTCATAATTGACAAAATACCCTATAAATACTATAATATATAGTATAATATTTTATTTAAGGAGACAGAAAATGTCATTTATAGAAGAAATTAAGAAAAGAGCAAAAAAAGAGATAAAGACAATTGTACTTCCAGAAGCGGAAGATATTAGAATATTAAAAGCTACAGAAATGGTATTAACAGAAAAGTTTGCTAATATTGTATTAGTAGGAAATGAAAAAGAAATATTAGAGAAAGCAAAAACAAATAAAATAAATATTCAAGGTGCAAAAATAGTTGAACCAGAAAACTCAGAAAATTATGAAAAATATGTAGAACTTTTATATGATTTAAGAAAACACAAGGGAATGACAAAAGAAAAAGCACGAGAATTAGTAAAAGATCCAACATATTATGGAATGCTTATGGTAAAAGATCCAAATTCAGTAGTAGATGGATTAGTATCAGGAGCTATACATTCTACTGCAGATACATTAAGACCAGCATTGCAAATACTTAAAACGGCACCTGCTACAAAGCTTGTTTCTGCTTTTTTTGTTATGGTAGTTCCAAATTGTGAATGTGGAGAAAATGGAACATTCATATTTGCAGATAGTGGGCTAAATCAAAATCCAACGGCAGAAGAATTATCAGAAATAGCAATATCATCTAGTAAAAGTTTTGAACAATTAGTAGGAGTTGAACCTAAAGTTGCGATGCTTTCATATTCAACATATGGAAGTGCAAAATCGGACTTGACTGAAAAAATGATAGAAGCGACAAAAATATTAAAACAAAAAGAGCCTAATTTGTTATGTGATGGAGAATTACAATTAGATGCAGCAATAGTACCAGAAATTGCAGCATATAAAGCACCTAATAGTCCATTAAAGGGGAAAGCTAATGTATTGGTATTTCCTGATTTGAATTCAGGAAATATTGGATATAAATTAGTGCAAAGATTAGCAAATGCGGAAGCATATGGTCCATTGTGTCAGGGAATAGCAAGACCAGTAAATGATTTATCAAGAGGATGTTCAAGTGCTGATATTGCTGGAGTAATTGCAATAACTTGCGTTCAAGCACAAAATTAATGTGAATACTAAAATAGAAATTATATAGTATTAAAAAAGAAATGGAGGAAAATCTTATGAAAATTCTAGTATTGAACTCAGGAAGTTCATCATTAAAATATCAGGTAATTGATATGGAAACGGAAAAAACATTAGCAAAGGGATATTTCGAAAGAATAGGTCAACCAAATTCATTTTTAACACATAAAGTAAATGGAGAAAAACATAAATTTGAACATTATGCTAAAAATCATGAACAAGCAATTGAATTTGTGCTAAGTAGATTAACAAATGATCATTATGGAGTTATTAAAGATTTATCTGAACTAGGGGGAATAGGACATAGAGTTGTACATGGAGGGGAAAATTTCTCGGATCCAGTGTTAATAACAGATGAAGTAATAGATAAAATTGAAGAGTGTACAGACTTAGCACCACTTCATAATCCAGCATCTTTACTTGGAATTAGAGCATGCCAAATAATAGTACCTGATATGCCAATGGTAGCTGTATTTGATACAGCTTTTCATCAAACTATATCAAAAGAAAAATATATTTATCCAATACCATATAAATTTTATAAAAAATATGGAGTAAGAAAATATGGATTTCATGGAACATCACATCAATATGTATCAAAAAGAGTTGCAGAGATAATGAAAAAAGACATAAAAGATTTAAAAATCGTAAATTGCCATTTAGGCCAAGGAGCAAGTGTATGTGCAATAAAAGATGGTAAATCAGTTGAAACAAGTATGGGATTAACACCACTTGGAGGACTTTCAATGGGGTCTAGAAGTGGAGATTTGGATCCATCAGTTGTAACATTTTTAATGAAGAAAGAAAATTTAAATTCAGATGAAATGAGTCAAATTTTAAATAAAGAATCAGGAGTATATGGAATATCAGGAATATCAGTAGATTTTAGAGATATAGAAGTAGATGCTAATGCAGGAGGAATACATGCTAAATTAGCTTTAGATAATTATCATTATTTGGTGGCTTGCTATGTGGCTAGATGTGCAGTTGCTATGGGAGGCATAGATGTATTAACATTTACAGCAGGTGTAGGAGAAAAAGGTCAAGATTCTAGAAAGGCAATATGTGATTATCTAGGATTTTTAGGAGTAGAACTTAATGAAAGTGTTAACCAAAAAATAAAAGGTGAAGAAGCAGAAATTTCTAGTAAAAAATCAAAAGTAAAGGTATATGTTGTTCCAACAAATGAAGAATTAATGATAGCTAGAGAAACTAAAAATATAATTGATAAAAATTAATAATTGAAAGGAAAAATAAAATGAAAATTCTTGTATTAAATTGTGGTAGTTCATCACTTAAATATCAATTAATTGATATGGAAAAAGAAGAAGTAATGGCTTCTGGAAAATATGAAAGAATAGGAGAAAAAGAGGCGTTTTTAACTCATAAAGTAAATGGGGAAAAAATTAAAATTGAAAATTCAGCATATAATCATACTGAAGCAATAGAATTTACTTTAAAACAATTAGTAAATCCAAAGTATAAAGTAATTGATTCATTAGAAGAAATTACAGCAATAGGACATAGATTAGTACATGGTGGAGAAAAAATTGCAGAATCTGTTAAAATTGATGAAAATGTTGTAAATGTTTTAAAAGAATGTACAGATTTGGCACCACTTCACAATCCAGCTTGTATAGCAGGAATTGAAGCTTGTAAAAATGTAATGCCAAATAAACCAATGGTAGGAGTGTTTGATACAGCATTTCATCAAACAATTGCAAAAGATAAATACTTATATCCAATACCATATGAATATTATAAAAAATATGGTGTAAGAAAATATGGATTTCATGGAACATCACATATGTATGTATCTCAAAGATTAGCTGAAATTGAAGGAAAAGATTTAAAAGATATGAAAATTATAACATGTCATTTAGGTCAAGGATCAAGTATATGTGCAATTAAAAATGGTGAATCAGTGGATACAACAATGGGATTAACACCACTTGCTGGAGTTCCAATGGTCACAAGAAGTGGAGATTTAGATCCATCTGTTATAACATATATAATGAAAAAAGAATGTTTAACAGCAGAAGAAATTGAAACAATGCTAAATAAAAATGCTGGATTGTCTGCACTATCAAATATGGTACCAGATTTTAGAGAAATAGAAGAAGAGTCAAATAAAGGAAATGAAATGGCAAAAATTGCAGTTGATCAATTTAATTATGCAATAGCAGGATATATTGCAAAATATGCTGTTGCACTAGATGGTGTAGATTATATTGTTTTCACTGGAGGAATAGGCGAAAATCAAATAAATATACGTAAAGGAGTTTGTGAAAAACTTAAATTTATGGGAGTTAAAGTTGATTTAGACTTAAATAATATAAGAGGTGAAGAAAAATTAATTTCTACACCAGATTCAAAAATTAAAGTATATGTTCTTCCAACAAACGAAGAATTAATGATAGCAAAAGAAACAGTAAGATTAATAGAAAAATAAAAATAAAAATAAAATAAATAATATAGGGGGATTTTAAAATGGCAAAAGTATTAAAAGATATTTCAAGAACATTTAATGAATTTTTATTATTACCAAATTTAACAGATGAAAGATGTATACCAAGTAATGTATCATTAAAGACACCACTTGTTAAATTTAGAAAAGGTGAAGAACCAAAATATACAGCTAATGTACCAATGGTTTCAGCAATTATGCAATCAGTATCAGGAGAAGATATGGCAATAGCTTTAGCAAGAGAAGGAGGTGTATCATTTATATATGGTGCACAATCAATAGAAGCAGAAGCTGAAATGGTAAGACATGTAAAAAAACATAAAGCAGGTTTTGTTGTAAGTGATTCAAATGTAAAATCTGGAACACCGCTTAAAGAAGTAATTGAATTGGTAGAAAAGACAGGACATTCAACAGTAATAATTACAGATGATGGAACTGCAAATGGAATGTTTTTAGGATTAGTTACAGATAAAGATTATAGAATTTCAAGAGACGATATGGAAGCACCTATTGATGATTTTATGACTTCAAAGGAAAAAATCATATTTGCAGAAGAAGGAATATCATTATCTGAGGCAAATGATATTATTTGGGAAAATAAAAAAGCTTGTTTACCAATATTAACTAAAGAAGGTAAATTAAAATATTTAGTTTTTAGAAGAGATTATGAAGAAAGAAAAAATAATCCAAATTCTTTACTAGATGAAAATAAAAGATATATAGTAGGTGCAGGAATCAATACAAGAGATTATGAAGAAAGAATACCAGCTTTAATTGATGCAGGTGTAGATTTACTTTGTATGGATTCTTCTGATGGATATTCTGTATGGCAAAAAAATACAATAGATTTCGTTAGAGAAAAATATGGAGATTCTGTTAAAATTGGTGCAGGAAATGTAGTAGATAAAGAAGGATTTAGATATTTAGCTGAAGCTGGAGCAGACTTTATAAAAGTTGGTGTTGGTGGAGGTTCAATTTGTATCACTCGTGAAACAAAAGGAATTGGTAGAGGACAAGCATCAGCATTAATCGATGTTGTAGAAGCTAGAGATGAATATTATGAAGAAACAGGAATATATATACCTGTATGCTCAGATGGTGGAATTGTACATGATCATCATATTACAATTGCTTTAGCATTAGGAGCAGATTTTGTTATGATGGGTAGATATTTTGCACGTTTTGATGAAAGCCCAACAAGACTTGTTACAAAAGGTAATGGGTATGTAAAAGAATATTGGGGTGAAGGTTCAAATAGAGCTAGAAACTGGCAAAGATATGATATGGGAGGAGCTAAAAAACTTTCTTTTGAAGAAGGTGTTGATTCATATATTCCATATGCAGGTAAATTAAAAGATAATTTAGAAATTACTTGTGCTAAGATTAAATCTACAATGTGTAATTGTGGAAGTATTACAATTCCAGAGTTACATGAAAAAGCTAGATTAACATTAGTTTCTGATGTAAGTATTTCAGAAGGTAGTGCACATGATGTTATATTGAAAGAAATTGATAATCAATATAAATAAAAGCTAAAAATGAAAAATAAGCAAGAATTTTGATAATTCTTGTTTATTTTTTTGTGTTAAAGTAAAGAAGTTTTATTATATAATTTTTTATATTAGTTTATATGTAATAATTGTAATAAAAATGTAATATTAAAAATAATTGAAAAGTTAAAAGAATTTGTAGTTTGTAATGTGCTATATAAAAGGATTATAAGAGATATAAAAGTGTAACTAAAAATAAGACAAAATAATATCCACTTTAACGTGGAAAAGAATTCATAGAATTTCTTAAGGTAAAAATATATAATAAAAGCGTAATTTAGTACATATAAGAATAAATAAATGATTCAAAGAACATACTAGAAAAAAGAAAAGAGGAAATACGAATGAATAAAAATGATGTGCTTGATATACAAGCGTATAGTAATAGCTGTGTAAGTAATTTTAAAAAGGACGATATAAAAAGTATATATAATGATAGCAATGAGGAACTATGCTAATTTTAGTATGGTTTATTATTGTTATTTTGATTTAGTATTGACAATTAAATATGAGATATATTCGAAAATTAAAAATAAGGTGGGATTTTAAATGCATAAATTTAACAAAAAGAAAACAAATGGTATAACTTTAATTGCATTAGTTATAACAATAATTGTTTTATTAATCTTAGCAGGAGTTACGATAGCTTCTTTAAGTGGAGAAAATGGAATCTTAACTAAAGCAGTAGAGGCTAGAGAAAAAA
>JARHYK010000022.1 GCA_029258515.1 Clostridia bacterium
TATATTAACTATTATTCACTAGATTAAAAATAGTATACATTTCATATTTTATTCATATTATATATATACTATTTTATAAATTCCATGAGTCTTTTTCCGATATTTGATGTTTTTATCCACTATAAAAAATTGATAGGTTGTAAAGTTTTAATATTTTACACTCTATCAATTCTTAATAGTTATTTTATTTACTTATCTAATCACTTTAATTTTTCATTTTTACACAGTAACCAAGACTGGACGGAAACCGTACGTCGTAGCTGATACCTCCGTAGTAACCGACAGAAGCAAACACTCCAGCGTAAGTACTATGCCACCAAACGCCTCCGCGAACCAAGAAAGGTAGATCACAATTTCCTATTAATGCATAATCATTATTGTAGCATGTTGTGCCATATTGCTTGTCACTAGGTGGAGTTATATCCTTTATCCAATCATAATTATTATCTGCTTTCTTTCCAAAATACGAATATTCTCCTTCTTTGATCACTTCATACATAGAATCTCCTTTTTTACTCTCCATAAGATTAAATCTATTATCTGTTATTTCTTTTCTTATATTATTAAATGTATTATCTTTATTCCATAATCCGTTTTTGTCTTCATCTTTTTCTTTTTGACTTACTTCATATTTATCCCAATATTTTTCATATTCTGGTTTTAATTTATTCCCATTAAAATATTTATTTGTTCCTTGACCTGATATATTTCCATTTTCATTATCCCAATATGTTGCTACATATTCCCATGCTCCACCATTTAAATCATATATCCCTGTTACATTTCCTGTTGTACTTTGAGATATATTCGTTTTATAGTCTTTTGCTCCTGCCCATTCACTATATCCTTCCCAATCTGTTGATGATACATCTTCTTTTGTATATTTATTATTTATTGTTGGTGTAACTCCATATTGTGATGTAGTTAAATACGCTATTGCTCCCCATTCATTATTCTTCATTAAATGGCTATCTGTTGACTTACTTAATTTATATATATTATTTGGTTTATTCATATTTAAACAATTATCTAATATATTTCCTATTTTTATATATCTCCATGTTAATGCATTTGGTAATACTTTTACTGTCTTTGTTGTTACATCATTATTGACAGTATTATTATTACTTTCTGCCATACTTGCTTCAAATTTCGCACTCCATATTCCTGTTAATTCTTTTTCTCCAAATGTAAATGCAGAATGTACTATTTTAGGAGTTGCTTGTCCTTGTGAAATTTTTGTTACATCATAATCTCTTTTATAAGTTTTTCCAGAGTTATCTTGATTACTTTTTCCTACTAAAAAAGTTACATCTGTAATATTTTGTGTTGTTCCTTCATTTCCTGCTATAACTGTTTTATATTTTTTTATGCTGTATGCATATCTTGGTATCCATACAAACATACTTCCCAATTCGTTTTCTTTTACTACTTGACCTATATTGTTTTTATCTTTATATGTTCCATCTGATAACATTATATTTGCCCAGTTTTTTCTTGTATAATCATACCATTCATTATCATTTTCTGAACATATTATCCAATCATTTCCATTAAACTTTACTGGTATCATTCCTTCTGCTACTTGTGGTCTATTTACTTCTTTTTCTCCATTATATATAGTTTCTCCTACATTTTCTATATATGCATTTAACTCATCTAATTTTGCTAGTTCATCTTTTTTTGCATTTTCTGTAGCAATTTTAGCTTCTTTTGCTCTTGTTAATATACCATTTTCTCCACTTAATGAAGCTATTGTTACTCCTGCTAAAATTAAAAGCACAATTATTGTTATTACTAGTGCTATTAATGTAATACCTTTGTTTTCGTGTTTTTTCATTTGAATTTTCCTCTCTTCAATAGTGATTTTATTTATCTTCACTCTTTTAGTGTTTTTGGTGGCTACAGTATATCATAACATTTTTTCTTTTTCAAGTTTCTTTCTATTCAATAAGTTTTTCTCTTGTGTAGGTTAGTCAATCATATGTCACACATCTTTGAAAACATGTCTTTGGAACATATTTTACATCTACCTGTACTTTTTCTCCTGGATATTCCCCCGTTATCCATTTGTTTGGTTCTCTTTTTTCTTCCTTGGTGCTTTCTTATATATGCCCATTTTTCGCATTACATGATATAAACCTTTAATTGTTCTTGTATATCCGACTCTTCTTAATTTAACCCATAATACAACTAATTCTGTCTCTTTATTGTTGGCTCTATAGTTTTTATTGATTTTATTTTTTCTTCTGTATATGAATGTGGTCGTCTTGACTTATTTTTTTAACTTTCTTTCATCTCATTCTATCTTTTTTCTCCACCTATATATTGTTCTTTTACATTCACAAAATTTAACTACTTCCTTTGTTATATGAAAATTTTACTACTGACTCTTTATATTTTAATTTAGATATTATATTATTGTCCATAAGAGATTACCTTCGATATGTTTGTTTTTTATTGGCTTAAACAATATCATTTTTAGTGTTCTCTTTCAATATTTTATTTTCAATTTACATGTGACATATCTATTTAAAACCTATATTGTAAAAAAAATTAAGCCCCCAAAATTTATTTGGAAGCTTATTTAGAGTTTACTTTGGTCTAAAAATTGTTATCAAAATTTCCTTATCAACTGCACTGCAAAAATTATCTAAAGTTAATTCAACTCGTCTTCTCATAATCTCTGCAAGTCTAGGATCCACACTTGGTTTTATATAAATACATACCTCTCCTTTTCTTTCGTTTAAAAGATTTAGTGTTCCAAGAATTACTCTTGTTCCATCTTTTTGAAAATTTTCTAAATCTTCTATAAGGAAATATTTTTCAATAGCAACTCTCTTTGAAAATTCTTTAAGAAGCCAATTTTTTTCTCTGTTATTCATTTTCTGCTTCTGCGCAATTTTATATGCATCTTCTTCAAAAACTGATCTAATAACCATTCTTTGGCTTTTATCTTCATAATAAATTATTTTCTGATCTGATTCAGTATCTTCTGCATATACACTGCCTTCTTCTTGTAAGTACTCTCCTGTAGAATTCATCTTCATGTTAGTAAACCTTTCCGCCCTACTTAGGACTTGCCTTTTGACCTTTTGCTATTTTATATCAGTTTTGATATTTCAAGTATAATTATAGCATAATTTACATAATTTTGCAAATTGACTATTTTCTCCCTTCTCTATAGTTATCTTCTTTATTTTTTCTAATCCTACTTATCTTATTGCTTCTATAATAGAAAGCCCTTTACTTTATATATTTTTCTACACTATTATACAATATATTATCTTATTATAATAAATTGATTTTTATGATAATCATTACTTTATACTCTAATCCTTTAGTTTTATATTTAATGTTTTTATCCACTATAAAAAATTGATAGGTTGTAAAATTTTAATATTTTACATTCTATCAATTTTCATTAATTATCTTATTTTTTCTAATCACTTTAATCTTTTATGCTATACAAGAACCAAGACGGGACGGAAACCGTTTGTTGTCGTAGACGTTGCCGTCATAACCGCCAGAAGCAAACACTCCAGCGCAATTTCCATTCCACCAACTGCCTCCGCGAAGTAAGAATGGTAGAGCGATATTTCCTATTAATGCATAATCATTATTGTAACATGTTAATCCATGTTGTATTCTATTAGGTGGCGTTATATCCTTTATCCATTCATAATTATTATCTGCTTTCTTTCCGTAATATGAATATTCTCCTTCCTTGATTACTTCATACATAGCATCTCCTTTTTTATTTTTCATAAGATTAAATCTATTGTCTGTTATTTCTTTTCTTATATTATTAAAGGTATTGTCCTTATCCCATAATCCTTTTTTATCTTCATCTTTTTCTTTTTGATTTACTTCATATTTATCCCAATATTTTTCATATTCTGGTTTTAATTTATTTCCAGTAAAATATTTATTTGTTCCTTGTTTCGTTAAATTCCCATTTTCGTTATCCCAATATGCTGCTACATATTCCCATGCACCACCATTTAAATCATATATCCCTGTTACATTTCCTGTTGTACTTTGAGATATATTCGTTTTATAGTCTTTTCCTCCTGACCATTCGCTATATCCTTCCCAATCTATTGATGATACATTTTCCTTTGCATATTTGCTGTTCATTGTTGGTGTAACTCCATATTGTGATGTAATTAAATATGCTATTGCTCCCCATTCATTATTTTTCATTAAATGGCTATCTGTTGAATTGCTTAATTTATATATATTATTTGTTCTATTCATATTTAAACAATTATCAAATGCATTTCCTATTTTTATATATCTCCATGTTAATGCATTTGGAAGCACTTTTACTGTTTTGGTTGTTACATCATTAT
>JARHYK010000012.1 GCA_029258515.1 Clostridia bacterium
GAAAATATAAAACTAGATGCAAATGTAAGAGAGTTAAAAAAGAAAAATGAGAACCTTGAAAAAAATAATTTAAAATTAAAAAAAGATTTTTTTGAGTTAAAAGAATTTGCTATTAAAAATGGGGTTCTAAAAAGAGAAAAAAATATAGGTTTAAATCGATAAAATTTAGGGTAAAAAACAGGTGATTTTGAACCTGTTTTTTCTTTCTTTAATACTATCGGCAACTATTCGAATTTAATAAAAAATCCTAGAACCGTTGAAAATTCTAGGATTGAACTAAAAAAACTTGCTATTTTTTGTATAGTATTTTATAATTTTAAGTGTCGAGTTTAAAACTAAAAAATATACTACGAAAGGAGCAAGTTTTTTGATGAGGTTTTCCTCATTAAATTTCTATTTAATTAACATGAATAATAATAACAAAAATAATCAAAAAACACAAGAAAAAATAATTGAAAAATGTACAAACAAAAGATTAAAAAATCCAAAATTCAGTAATTATATTGAGTCATCAGTTTCAGAAAAAATGATAGAACGAATTAAAGATTGTGGAACTTTTTTAATGTTATTGGGAGATTTAAATTTGGAAAATAAGAAATTACATTCAGGTAACTTTTGTAAAAATAGATTTTGTCCAATGTGTGGTTGGAGGGTATCTTGTAAGGATAGTTTAAAAATAAGTGTTCTTATGGACTATTTAAGAAAAGAAGAACATAAAGAATTTATATTTTTAACTTTAACAACACCTAATGTAAAAGGGGACGAGCTAGAAGAAAGTATAAAAGATTATAATAAATCTTTTGAAAGATTGATGAAGCTTAAAGAAGTAAAATCAATAGTTAAGGGATATATAAGAAAGCTTGAAGTAACATATCAAAAAGAAAAGTATATAACTAAAGAGCTTTGGAAAAAGAAAAAGAAATATTATCAAAATAAAAGTTTAGAAATTGGAGATTTAGAACCAAACTTTGATACATACAATCCTCATTTCCACGTTGTTTTAGCAGTTGATAAAAGTTATTTTACTTCTAGATATTATATAAAACAAGAAAGATGGCTTGAACTTTGGAGAAAAGCAACTAGGAATGATTTAATAACTCAAGTTGATGTAAGAAAAGCTAAAATTAATGACTATAAAGAAGTTTATGAACTTGCAAAATATTCAGCTAAAGATACTGATTACTTAGTAAGTAAGCCAGTTTTTAAAGTTTTTTATAAAGCACTAAAAGGTAAACAAACAATGGTTTATAGTGGTTTATTTAAAGACGCTAATAAACTTTTCAAAGATAAAAAACTTGAAGATTATAAAGAAAAAGATAATATTAAATATGTCTATGCTCTATATTATGATTGGCATAAAAAAAATTATGAAGAACGGAAATCAAGAGAGCTGACTGAAGAAGAAAAAGTAAAAGTAAACGGCAACCTTATTGATGAAATAGAAATAGATTAAATAAAAAAGGTACTATTCTTAGTGCCTTTTTTATTTATTTTTAGTATAATGTCACTCTAGTAACTGTTAATTTTAATAGTACTCACTTACATAAAAAACTATTTATAAACACTCAAAAGCGACTAATATTTTTTTAGTCGCTTTTTTTATAGGGAACAAAATAGGGAACATAATTAAATTTAATATTATATAAAGTTCCCTAGTTAAAACCTAGTAATTTCAATGTTTTAATCATATTTATAATCCACTTGTAGTATGGAGTTATATATTACTTGAGTAATATATAACGAATTAATATATGGGAACTTAATCTAATTTTATTGAAAATAAATTACTAGATATTTTATTTAATTTTTTATCTATATTTCCTATTGCTCCAGCTATTCTATCTAATTTAAAATTCATATCTTTTATTAAATCTATAATTAATTTTTCATCTTTCATAAAATCACTTCCTTAGTTGAAATCAAGATGGAGATTTTAAAAAATTTCGTGGCTGACAATTCCATTTTTTAAATGGATCTTTAGCTGCCTAAGAAAATTTTTAAAATACTATCTTGATGAATTATAACACCAAACACTAGAGCAACGAAGTTGCATTTTTAAGAATGCGACTTCCTGCCAAACGGCGAGTGAATAAAAATTTTGGTTAAGCTTTTTTAAAAGATTATGGGTGAGCGTTGCGAGGGCAAAGCCCTACCCTCGGAGAGCGAGTTTCTTGTTTACAAGAGTATAACGAGCTATACTCTTTATATAAAAAACATTAAAAAGTTTCCATTTTGGAATACAATATCTTGACATTGTCAAGACACTATTTCAACTAAAAAAAAGGAGTGATTTTATGGAATTTGCTTGGAATACACAAAAAAATAAAATAACTGATGTTAAAGGATTAGAAAAAGAGTTAAATAGAGAAGGTAAAATATCAAATTTAGATATTGATATAAATAAAACTCATTTAAATTATGATTTAAT
Organism: Clostridia bacterium; assembly: GCA_029258515.1. Classification (GTDB taxonomy): domain Bacteria; phylum Bacillota; class Clostridia; order TANB77; family CAG-508; genus CAG-269. The sequence continues at coordinate 2,429 of JARHYK010000012.1, forward strand.
TCAAAATAATTTAAGCTTATATCAAAGAATTAAAAATAGAATTGAAGAAGTTAAACCAGTTTCAAGGATTCAAAAAAACTCCGTAGTTGATTATTCAAATATTATAACCGTACCTAAGGCTCAATCAGAATTATGGGGAATTGAAAAGACAAAAGATTATTTTAAAGCAACTTATGATTATTTTTGTGATGAGTTTGGAAAAGAAAATATTATGTCTGCAAAAGTTCATTTGGATGAAACTGCTCCACATATGCACCTTCATTTTGTGCCTGTAAACCTCGAGAATGGAAAATTACAAGCTAGAAAGGTAATGACACCACAACGTATAAATAAAATACACACAGAAGCTCCCAAGCGTTTTAAAGAGCTTGGATTTGATGTTATTAGAGGTAATGGAAAAACAAAAGAAAAAGGAAACATAAAAGATATTCATGAATTTAAAAAAAAGAAGTCTAAAGAATTAGAGTATAAAATAGATACCCTTGCAGAGCGTTTAAATGCCCTTCTAAGCGTTTCAGATGAAATTGACAGCATTCAGTCCATTAAAACTCAAAAAACGCTCCTAGGTGGCAAAATATCGCTTAGAGAGGGCGATTATGAAAAAATAATATCTAAGGTCAATAATTTATTAATTGAAAATCATAATTTAAAACAAGAAAATAAAGATTTTAAAGAAAAAAATGATTTATTAACTAAAAAATTAGATAAGGCTGATAATAAAATTAAG
>JARHYK010000032.1 GCA_029258515.1 Clostridia bacterium
TTATAACAATAATTGTTTTATTAATCTTAGCTGGAGTTACAATAGCATCTTTAAGTGGAGAAAATGGAATTTTAACTAAAGCAATAGAAGCTAAAGAAAAAACAAAAGAGCAACAAAAAGAAGAAGAAAAAATCATTAAAGATTTAGAATACTATGTGTCAAATATAGAAAATAGCTCAATATTTAATCCAAAAACTAAGGTTAATGAACCACAACTAGCAACAGGAATGACAAGAATTATGTTTGATGTAAGTAATAAAGTAATAAAAGATGGAGAAACTGGGTTTAATAAAGATAATTGGTATAGCTATACTGACAAAAAATGGGCAAATGCTGAAACGGAAGATGGAAGTATGTGGGTATGGATACCAAGATTTGCATATAAAATAAATGATAATCAAACAGTAGATGTTAAATTTTTGATAGGAACATCAGATGGCTATTATGAAAAAGATGGAATAAAAACAGCTAAAAGACAAAAAGTAGTAGGAGAAAAAATAGATACAAAAGTAGGATATACAGTACATCCAGCATTTACAAATGAAGCAGGAATACAATTTGCAAATGGTGGCTGGGATAAGGAATTATCAGGAATATGGGTAGCAAAATTTGAAGCTGGATATGCAGATAAAAATAATTTTAAGGCAAGTAATGTAAATTATTCTCAAACTACAGTATGGGCTCCAGCAGTAGAAACAGGAAGTCAAGATGGAAATGTACCAGCAAGAAATTGGTTGGATGGAGAATATGGAAGTAAAACAACAGCTATAAAATACCCAGTATTTAAAGGTTCAACATATGCAATGAATTATATAAATCATAATGATGCATTTAATATTTCAAAAGCTTTGACAGATGTATCTAATCCATATGGATTAAGTAAAACAACAGATAGTCATTTAATGAAAAATAGTGAATGGGGAGCTGTAGCATATTTGGGAAAAAGCCAATATGGTTTAGGAAGTACAGCAATTGCTACAAATAATAAAAATCTAAATAACACACCTAAAAGTGTATATGCAGTAACAGGATATGACGATGCTGGAAAACAATGGAATGAAGTTGAAGTAAGCAAAAAATCAAGTGCTTCAGGAACAGTATATGGAGTATTTGATATGGCAGGAGGAACATGGGAAAGAACAGCGGCGTATATAAATAATCCTGTAGGACAAGGGAATAGAAATACTTATGGTAAAAGCATAGTTAAAACAGGAGGAATAAGTACAAAATATACAACAGTTTATCCATTTGATAGTGATGTAGAAAAATTAGAAACAGAATATGATTCGATAAGTCAAGCTAATTATGCAAAAAATACATTAATTTACGGTGACGCAATAAGAGAAACAAGTACAGTAGGAAAAGGTGCAAGTTCTTGGGATTCTGACTGCTCTTATTTTCCTGCTTTAGACGATCCTTTCTTAGTGTATGGTGGTGCTTACTATGATGGTGGTTCTGCTGGATTGTTAGCATTTAGCAGAAGTTTTGGCGATAGTTATTGCTATAATGGTTTTCGTTCAGTTTTGGTTGTTTTGTAACACTTTATTAATAGAAATTTTGATTTAGTAGATTTTGAGAAATCTTCTATTCTAAAAGTTAAAAATCAAGTAAAAAATGATTTACTTGATTTTTTTGTATTTTATTATTTTCTATATTTTAAAAGTAATACTTTACATGGCAAATTTTATGTTGAAAATTTTAAAATTAGGATTGTATGTAAAATATTAAAATTGGTGTTTCAGCACTAGTATTTTCAGTTAAATGTGACATATGTTTGATAAATCTACAAAAAAACTTATACGATGACTCTAGGTTACTTGAAGATTTGGTGGAATTTTGGTATAGCATAAAATGATATAAATGAAGATTTATGTTATTTACCCAGTTATCACTAATTAGTGAGAGGGATTTCCTCTAACTTTTTGGTTTAACATATATAATAAAAAACAACAATAAAAGATTTTAAGGAGGATTAATTATGAGTAATAGTTTAAAGAAACGGATTGTTAATGCATTATTAGTATGCGGTTTTACTTTTATGTTGTGTTCTGTGTTTTTTAAGTTGATAAGACATACAGAGACCTGCTTGCCTTATTCTATAATGTGGGCTATTTTTTATTCAGAAGGTTATTTTGTTGCGAAAACTGTTCATTATCCAGTAAATAAAGATAAAAGAATCATATTTTACAATCCTGCAAGAATAATTTTTGTTTTAACCATAGTAATAGCATTCATAGTTGGAGTAATATTTGGACTACCAAATTGGAAAGCCATACTTGTAAATACTTGTATTCCATTTGGAATAGCACTTATTGCTTGTGGAGAATGAATTGGAAACTAATACTCAAAAAAAGAAAATATTTTCTTTTCCTCGAAAGAGGTTTCTTTTTTTGTAAGTAAGTGCAAAATTAATGTAGGCAAAATATAAAATTTTGTCTACATGCTTTTTTTAGTATGCCGATAATTTTATTAATGTATTGTGGTAATTCCATAAAAGAAGATTTTTTATATCTTACTTTCAATTCTTTTATATAGCACTAAGAAAAATTCAACCTATTAGTAGCCTAGTAGCCTTCCTGATTTTCATTGTTCCATTAATGTAGTATTTTATTACAGCTGATTTCGATTTTTCATTATTATTTATAAAAGTTTTTATACTTCTATTATATTATGTTTTTAAGAGTGAACTTTTCATAGGTTAATTTCATAGGGGGATCTTATCATAAATTATTCATATACTCTAGTTTTTCTATTGAAAAAAATATATATTAATGATATAATGAAAATATAAATTTTAAAGGAGAAAAAAATGCCAAAATTTTTTGTGACTGAAGAGCAAGTAAAAGATGAAACAATTAAAATAACAGGAAAAGATGTTAATCATATAAAAAATGTATTAAGAATGAAGATAGAAGATAAATTACAAATATGTATAGAAGAATTAAAAAAAGATACAATTTGTGAAATAAAAGAAATAAATAAAGAAGATATTATATGTAAAATATTAGAAATTGAAGAAAATAGTGTAGAAAATAATATAGAAGTAAGTATATTTCAAGGATTGCCTAAAAATGATAAAATGGAATTGATAATTCAAAAAGCTGTTGAATTAGGTGTATATGATATATATCCATGTAAATTAAAAAGATGTATAGTAAAATTAAATGAAAAAGATGAAAAAAAGAAAATAGAAAGATGGCAAAAAATCTCAGAAGTTGCAGCTAAACAATGTGGAAGAGGAATTATACCTAAAATACAAAGAGTTACTTCGTTAAATGAAATATGTGAAGATATTTCAAATTATGATAGTGTACTTGTAGCATATGAAGAAGAAAAAGAAAATTATATTAAATCAGAATTAAAAAAATTATCTGAAAAAGCAAATAATAATGAAAAAGTAAAAATAGCAGTAGTTATTGGACCAGAAGGTGGAATAGATAAAGAAGAAATAGAAAAGTTAAGACAAAATGGTGCAAAAATTATAACATTAGGGAAAAGAATATTAAGAACTGAAACTGTTGCTTTTAATATATTAAGTAATATAATGTATGAATTAGAACAGTAAAATTAGGGAGGAAAAAGTATGGAAAAAGAGGCTAAAGAAAAAAAATCAAAAAAAGAAAACGAAGAAAAAGTAATTGAGAAAAAAGAAAAAACATCTAAAAATAAAGAAAAAGTAAGTAAAGTAAAAGAAACAACTGAGCATGAAAAAAAAGAAATAAGCAAAAAAGAAAAATTTAAAATAGATTTTTTAGAAGAAAAGATTAAAGAGAAAAAGAAAATTAAACTACCTAAGTTATCAATACAAAAAATCATACAATGTGTTTTATTAGCAATTTTTTGCATAATATATTTTTTAATAGTAAATGAAACATATAAAGCTTTAAGTTTAGGAACATTTGAAAAGGCAATACATATTTTTTCAGGAATCTATGTACTAATAGGGATAATTTTTCTTGAAAAACTATATAAAGAAGAAATACTAGAAAAAGCAATTTCAGCAATAGAATTTTTTGCATTAGGAATACATTCATTATCATTAATATATGTGATTTCGAAATATAACATTGAATTAAAAACATATTTGATATTTTCATCATATATATTTACAATATACTATATAGTAAAGGCAATAGCGATATTTTTTAAAGCAAGAAAAGAGTATTTAAGTAGTTTAAGTGATGTTAAAGAAATAGTAAAAAAAGAAGAACCTATTAAAAAAGAAGCAACTAAAAGAAGAAAAAAGAAAAAAATAAATAGAAATAAAACAAAAAAAGAGGTTGAAGTAAATGATTAAAAGTATGACAGGATATGGAAAAGATAATTTGGTAATAAATTCTAAAGAATATCAAGTAGAAATTAAAAGTGTAAATCATAGATATTTAGATATAAATATTAAATTACCAAAACAATTATCGTATTTAGAAGAAGATATAAAAAAAGTAATAGCTAGCAAAATAAAAAGAGGAAAAGTAGAAGTATATATATCTTTTAAAAACAATAATGAGGAAGCTTTTAAAATTAACATCAATAATGAAATAGCAAAGGCATATATTAAAAGTTTTAAAAAATTGGCAAGTGAAGAAAACATAAATTCAAATTTAGAAGTAATTGATATAATAAATTTGCCAGATGTATTAAATGTAACAATTAATCAAGAAGATGAAACAATTAAAAATGAAATATTGGAAGTTACAAATAATGCTTTAAATCAACTTTTGAATATGAAAATAGTAGAAGGAAAAAAGTTATCAGAAGATATAATACCAAGATTAGAAAATATAAAAACAAAAATAACAGAAATATCTTCAATTTCTACTAGACTTATTGATGAATATATAGTAAAATTAGAAAAAAGAATAAAAGATATTCTTAAAACAGATGTTGTAGATGAAAATCGACTAGCACAAGAAGTTGTAATTTATGCTGATAAATGTTCTATAGAAGAAGAAATAACAAGACTTAAAAGTCATATTGCACAATTTAGACAAATGTTGAACAAAGATGAAACAATAGGAAAAAATCTAGACTTCTTGATACAAGAAATGAATAGAGAAACAAATACGATAGGATCAAAAGCAAATAATCTAGAAATTGTAAATGGAGTAGTAGATATTAAAACAGAGTTAGAAAACATTAGGGAACAAATTCAAAATATAGAATAGGAGGAATATAAAATGCAATTAGTAAATATAGGGTTTGGAAATATTGTTTCAGCTTCAAGAATTGTAGCTATTATAAGCCCAGAGTCTGCACCAGTAAAAAGGTTAATACAAGAAGCAAAAGATGAAAAAACAGCTATAGATGCAACATATGGAAGGAGAACAAGAGCTGTATTAATTATGGATTCAGGTCATATCATACTTTCAGCAGTTCAACCAGAAACAGTTGCAAGTAGATTAGATAAAGATATCACAACAGCTTCTAATACAAGTGAAGTATTAGAAGAAAAAGAATAAAAAATAAAATTAAAAGGTAGGTAATTAAAAATGATGGTAAAACCAAGTGTAAATGAATTATTAGAAAAGGCAGATAACAGATATGAATTAGTTATTGCTACTTCAAAAAGAGCAAGACAATTAGCAGAAGGGAAAGAACCTTTAACAAACAAAAAAGAAGAATCAGTTGTTACTTTAGCAGCAGATGAAATAGCAGAAGGAAAAGTTGAGATTGTAAAAGAAAATCAAAATAATAGTGAACAAGATGAAGAAAAAGAAGAAGAAAACAAAGATTAATAAATCAGGCAATGATAACATAAGAAAATAACAAAAAGAACCATTGGAAAAGATAGTAAGAGGTGTAAAAAATGTCATCAATATTTATCATAATATATATATTAATATTTGCTATTTTTGCTTTGGTGGCATTTTCGATTATGCAAATAAAATTAGCAGGTATGAATGTAAAAGATTTTTGGGGATTTATTGAAGCAAACCAAATGCTTGATAAATTATATAAATTTGCTATTCAATACCAAAATATGTCTCCACAAGAGCAAATAATATATTTATCAGAAGCAGAAAAGATATTTAACGCATTTAAAAATGTACCAAAAGAATTATGGGAAGAAGAATACCAAAAATATAAAGAAGTATTAAAAAAATATAACGACATAAAGATGATTAGATGGGCATCAGAAAAGAAATAGTAAAGAAGGAAAATAGAAAATGAAAAAGTTTTTAAATATATTAATAAAAATATTAGTAATTTTATTGATTGTAATAATTGCAATAGTTGGGATAGGCTATTTATATATGAATAATAAGCTAGGTAAAATTCAAAAAGTGGAAATAAATAAAAATGAAATTGGTATTGAAAAAAAAGTATCAGAGAACCTGGAAGGATATAGAAATATAGCACTTTTTGGAGTTGATAGTAGAAATCATAGCTTAGAAAAAGGAAATAGAAGTGACTGTATAATAATTGCAAGTATAAATAACAAAACAAAAGAAGTTAAATTAATTTCTGTATATCGTGATACATATGTACAAATAAAAGGAGTTGGTTTAGATAAAATAAACCATGCATATTCTTATGGTTCTGCAGAACTTGCATTAAATACATTAAACACAAACTTAGATTTAAATATACATGAATTTGTAACAGTGAATTTTGATGCTGTAGCAGAAGCAGTTGATAAATTAGGTGGAGTAGATATAAACATTGAAACACAAGAAGAAATGAAGTATTTGAATTCATATATAGGTGAAACATCAAAAGTAACAGGAAAAACAACACCAAACATTACTAAAACAGGAAAACAAACTTTAAATGGAGTACAAGCAGTGGCATATTCTAGAATTAGATATACAGAAGGTGGAGATAGAAAAAGAGCTGAAAGAATGAGAGTTGTTATAGAAGCAATGCTTAATAAATTAAAAACAAAAAGTATTTCAGAAATAAATAGTTTTGTAGATGTTATTCTACCAAAAGTATACACAAATATATCAGCTAAAGAAATGATGCAATTAGCACCAAGTGCTATGAATTATAAAATTATTGAAAGTATAGGATGGCCATATGAAACAAAAGGAATTACATTAGATAGATGGTATGGAGTACCAGTAACATTAGAAGAAAATGTTAAAAGATTGCATAAAGAAGCATTTGGAGAAGAAAACTATGAACCTTCAACTAATGTAAAAGAAATAAGTAATAAAATAATCAACAAAACTGGATATAGATAAATAATAAATTAGAGATGAAAAACATCTCTAATTTTTATAATAAAAGAAAAATAAAACAAAAAAGGCAAAAGAATAAAAGCTAAAAAATAAGAAAATAATAGAAAAGGAAAAATAAGCAAATGCATAAAACTAAAATAGTAAGAATAATATTTTTAATTTTAACAATATTGACAGCTGCAGCTATCTTTATGTTTTCAAGTGAAGATGGAAAAAAGTCAGGAGAAACAAGTAGAGGGGTTGTAAAAACGGTTATAGATATTTTACCAAATACTAAAAATTTAGATGAGGGACAAAAACAAGAGGTTATAGAAAACTCACAACCGATAATTAGAAAATTAGCACATTTTTCAATATATACACTTCTAGGATTAAATGTAATGGGGTTTTTAAGTACATATAATAACATAAATACCAAAAAGCAAATTATACTTGCATTAACAATATGTATTGTATATGCAATATCAGATGAAATACACCAACATTTTTCTGCAAATAGGACACCTAAAATTTTAGATGTAGGGATAGATACATGTGGAAGTATATTAGGAGTTTTAATTGTACAGATTTGTTCTAAAATAAAAATGAACATACTAGAAGACAAATGAAATACTAACAATAAGTTATATTTATTTTAATATAGCTTGTTGTTAGTATTTGTTATGTAAGAAATATTACAAGAATATGACATTTAAAAAAACTAAAAAAAAAACTTGATTAAAAACAAAAAAAATTGTATAATTAGGATGTAAGCAAAAAAGACAAGTTGACATAAAAATCTAAATAACTATATACAAGGAGGATATAAAGTTATGGATTCAAAATTTGTAAAATTTCAAAACACTGTTGCAGTTCAAATGGATGGAATTATTACAAAAAACAAAGAAAAAGACATAGTAATGATTAATAATACTAAAGCTTTAACTAACATAAGTTCAAAAAGCAAAGCTTTAATATACATAGAAAAAATAATTAAAAGAATAGTAGACATATTTGCAGGAATTTTGGGAATAATATTATTAATACCACTAACAGCGATAATTTATGTAGCAAATAAAATAGCAAAAGACAATGGACCAATTTTTTTTGCACAAGAAAGAATTGGAAAAGATGGAAAAATTTTTAAAATGTATAAATACAGAAGCATGGTAGTTGGAGCTGATGAAAAATTAGAAAAATATTTAGAAGAAAATGAAGAAGCAAGAGAAGAATATAAAAAATATAAAAAATTGAAAAATGATCCAAGAGTTACAAAAGTAGGTAAATTTTTAAGAAAAACATCACTTGATGAATTGCCACAACTTTTAAATTTATTTGTAAATATGAGTTTAGTAGGACCAAGACCATACTTACCAAGAGAAAAAGAAGAGATGGGAGACTACTATAAAACAATTATAAAAGATATGCCAGGAATAACAGGATATTGGCAAATAAATGGAAGATCAAATGTAACATTTAAAGATAGATTAGATATGGATTTGAAATATCATAAAGAAAAATCTTTAAAAACTGATTTAAAAATATTGATAAAAACATTTTTAAATGTTATTATCAGCGATGGCGCAATATAAAGAAAAGAGGAAAAAATATGAGTGAAAAAAAATTAAATGGAACAGTAATAGTTACATATAGATGTAACGCAAGATGTACAATGTGTAATAGATATAAATGTCCTTCAAAACCGGAAGAAGAATTGACATTGGAGACAATTAAAAAATTGCCTAAAATGTACTTTACAAACATAACAGGAGGAGAGCCATTCATAAGAGAAGATTTACCTGATATAGTAAGAGAATTATATAAAAAATCTGATAGAATAGTAATTTCTACAAATGGATATTTTCAAGATAGAATAATTAAATTATGTGAAGAGTTTCCAAAGGTTGGAATTAGAATATCAATAGAAGGATTAGAAGAGACAAATAATAAAATAAGAGGATTAGATGATGGATTCAACAAAGGATATTCAACATTAAAAAAACTTGTTGAAATGAAGCATCCAGATGTTGGATTTGGTATGACAGTACAAGATACAAATGCGAAAGATTTAGTAGCTTTATATAAATTATCAGAAGAATTAAATATGGAATTTGCAACAGCATCACTTCATAATAGTTTTTATTTTGTAGAAGCTAAAAATATTATTCATGATAGAATGATGGTAGGAAAAGAATTTGAAAAATTAATTAATGAATTATTAAATAGCAATTCACCTAAAAAATGGTTTAGAGCATATTTTAATCATGGTTTAATAAATTATATTTTTGGACAAAAAAGATTATTACCTTGTGATATGGCTTTTGATACATTTTTTATTGATCCATATGGTGATGTTATGCCATGTAATGGAACTAAGGAAAAAGAAGTTATGGGAAATCTTAATGAGCAATCTTGGGATGAATTATGGAATTCAGAACAAGCAGATAAAGTTCGCCAAAAAGTTAGACATTGTACAAGAAATTGTTGGATGATAGGTTCAGCAAGTCCAGCGATGCACAAGTATATTTGGACACCAACTTTATGGGTGTTAAAACATAAATTCTTAAGATTCTTTAAAAAACAAAAATATTCTATGTTTGAAAATCAAATAGTAAAAGATTTTAAAGAAGGAAAAGTATCTAAAGAAGAATTAGATAAATGTTCTACATGTGATATGAATTGCAAAATAAATGATGGTTTGTCAGAAAAATCTAAAGAAGCATTAAAAAATAAAACCGGAGAAGAAATAGTAGATGAAGACATTAGAAATCAAATGGAAAAATAAGAGGTTTGAAATATGAGAGTAGCGATGATAGGACATAAAAGAGTTCCATCAAGAGAAGGCGGAGTTGAAATAGTTGTAGAAGAACTTGCAACAAGACTTGTAAAAGATGGAAATCAAGTATATATTTATAACCGCAAGGGAAAGAATGTACAAGATAAGAATGTAGATAAGCAAAAGAAAAAGATAAAAGAATATAAAGGTGCAAAGATTATAACAATCCCAACAATAAATAAAAAAGGAATAGATGCTTTGCTATATTCCTTTTTTGCTAGTATAAGGGCTTTATTTGGTAAATATGATGTTTTACATTATCATGCAGAAGGTTCTTGTGCTATGTTATGGTTGCCACATTTATTTAAAAAAAGGATAATAGTTACTATTCATGGATTAGACTGGCAAAGATCAAAATGGGGAGGATTTGCTACTAAATATATTAAATTTGGTGAAAAATTAGCAGTTAAATATGCTGATGAAATAATTGTACTTTCAAAAGGGGTACAAAATTATTTTAAAGATACTTATAACAGAGATACACATTTTATTCCTAACGGAGTTAATAAACCAACTATAAGAGAACCTAAAATAATAAAGGAAAAATATGGATTAGAAAAAGAAAAATATATATTATTTTTAGCAAGAATTGTTCCAGAAAAAGGCTTACAATACTTGATAGATGCATATAAACAAATAGATACAAATGTAAAATTAGTAATAGCAGGTGGAGCTAGTCATACTAACGATTTTTTAGAAGAAATTAAGAAAAAAGCTAGTGAAGATGATAGAATAATAATGACTGGATTTGTTCAAGGAGATGAACTTGAAGAGTTATTCAGTAATTGTTATTTGTATTGTTTACCAAGTGATATAGAAGGTATGCCAATTAGCTTGCTAGAAGCAATGAGTTATGGTAAAATGTGTTTAGTTAGTGATATTGAAGAAAATACACAAGTAACAGATAAATATGCAAAAACATTCAAAAAGAGTGATGTTAATGATTTGAAAGAAAAATTACAACAATGTTTGAATGTTAAGAGTGGGTATACAGATACAGAGATTTCTAAGTATATTTTAAATAGTTATAATTGGAATAATGTTATAAAAGAAACAGAAGGACTATACAAAAGGGGATAGAGGATTTGAAAATATTATTAGTAAATAAATTTCATTATTTAAAAGGTGGAAGTGAAAAATATTATTTTGAATTAGGAAAGTTATTAAAAGAGCATGGACACGAAGTTGCTTATTTTTCTATGGAAGATGAAAAAAATATAAAAACAGGTGATAAAGAATACTTTGTTAAACCAATAGATTTAAATAGCGGAAGCAAATTACAAGCGTTAGATGTTATATATAGTAAAGCAAATAAAAAGAAAATGGAAGAAGCGTTAGATGATTTTAAACCTGATATAGTTCATTTAAATAATTTTCAAAGACAATTATCAGCTTCAATTATAAAACCAATAAAGAAAAGAAATATACCTATTGTATATACAGCACATGATATGAATTCAATATGTCCAGCGAGTGCAATGTTATATAATGGAAAAATATGTGAAGATTGTATAAAAAAAGGATACAAAAGTTGTATAGAAAAAAAATGTATAAAGGATTCTAGATTAAAAAGTATATTAGCTGTTCTTGAATCAAGTTACTATAGAAAGAAAAAAATATATAAAAAAATTGATTGCATTATAGCACCAAGTGAATTTATAAAAAAACAATTAATAAAAGGTAGAATTAGTTATAATAAAATAATGGTATTATATAATTTTGTATTAAATACATCAAAGATAAACGAAAAAAATGATAATGGATATGCATTATTTTTTGGAAGATTATCAAAAGAGAAAGGTATATTAAATTTAATACAAGCCATAAAAGAGATAAATAATGGAAAATTATATATTGCAGGTAATGGACCAGAAAAAGATAATATAGAAAAATATATAAAGAATAATAAACTAGAAGAAAAAATAAAATTATTGGGGTATTTGAATCAAGATGAAATTAGAAAATATATAACAAAATCAAGATTTGTTGTTATTCCTTCAATATGGTATGAAAATTGTCCATATTCTATTTTAGAAACAATGGAAATTGGAAAACCTATAATTGGAAGTGAAATTGGAGGAATACCAGAGTTAATTGAAAATGAAGTAAATGGATTTCTTTATAAATATGATGATATTGAAGAATTAGAAAAAAGGATAAATGAATTGTTTAATAATAAAAAATTAGTTGAAAAGCAAAGCAAAAATTCTAGAAAAATATTTTTCGAAAAATACAGTGCAGAGAATTACTATAGTAAAATATTACAAATATATAAAGATTTGATAAAGGAGAAACATAATGTTTAATAAAATATTAAATAAAACAATAAGTAAAATAAAAAAAGAGGACTACAAAGTAGATGAAAGTATAACATTTTCTGTAATAGTGGGATTACTGTTTAAAAAGAGTACGATGTTAATCAGAGGATTATTACAAAGACCATTTTATAGACAAGCAAAAGGAATATTATTTATAGGAAAAAAATGTAATATTAAGTGTAAAAATAAAATTAAATTTTTAGGTAGTGCTACTATTGAAGATTACGTAAAAATTGATGCTTTATCAAAAGATGGAATAATTATAGGAAATAATTTTTCAATAGGGAGAAATTCAATTATTGAATGTACAGGCGTACTAAGAGAATTAGGAGAATATTTAGAAATTGAAGAGAATGTTGGAATTGCTGCTAATGCTTTTATAGCAGTCAGAGGCAAAGTGAAAATTGGTAGAAATACAATCATTGGTCCTAATGTAAGTATTCATGCTGAAAATCATAATTTTAAAACTACAGATAAACCAATTAGGCTACAAGGTGCAACTAGAAAAGGCATAAAAATAGGAGAAGATTGTTGGATAGGTAGTAGAGTAACAATTTTAGATGGAGTAAAAATAGGAAATCATGCTATAGTTGGTGCTGGTGCAGTAGTAACTAAAGATGTACCAGATTATGCAATAGTTGGAGGAGTTCCAGCTAAAGTTATTAAAATGAGAAATAATTAGAATAAAAAGGTAGTAAAAGTATGAAGATATTGATAGTTAGAATGTGGGCAGACGAATTAAATATTAACAGTTATAATTGCCAAGAAATAGGATTAGCAAAGGCTCTTATAAGAAAAGGGAATATATGTGATATAGTACTATATACTAAAAATAAAAGTAGTTATGAACAAGATATTATTTTTGATGGTGATAAAAAAATTCATATATATTATTTAAGAGCAAAAACATTTTTAAAAAATGCACTATATGAAAAAAAGCTGTATGATATTATAGAAAAATATGATGTTATACAGACAGCGGAATATGACCAAATAGGAAATGTAAAATTAATGAAAAAAGCTAAAGGAAAAATAGTAATATATCATGGTCCATATAAATCTAAGTATACAAAAGGATATAAAAAGAAATGCATAATATCAGATGTATATTATTTATTGCATCCAAAGTATAAAAAAGTAAAAATTATTTCTAAAAGCCCATTAGCGACAGAATTTTTGAAAAAGAAAGGTTTTAAAAATGTAGAAACAGTAGGAGTGGGTATTGATTTAGAAAGATTTAATCAAAAGGATATATTTAACAAAGAAATAACTCAATTAATCGAAAACAAAAAGGCGAATAATTTAGAATATTTATTATATATAGGAAAGATAGAAGATAGGAGAAATATACTGTTTTTGATAGATATTTTGAAAAAACTTTCAGAAGAGAGAAAAAATATAAGGCTAATAGTTGTAGGTAGAGGAAATAAAGATTATAAAGCTAAATGCATAGAATATGCTAAAAAACAAAATGTATTAGATAAAATAATATATTTTGAAGCATTTGAACAAAAAGAACTTTCAGAACTATATAAAATAAGTGATATTTTTTTATTACCAACTAAATATGAAATTTTTGGAATGGTTTTATTAGAAGCGATGTATTTTGGAATTCCTATTATAACAACTAAAAATGGAGGATCAACTACTGTTATAAAAGATGGAAAAAACGGTTTTATTAGAGAAAATGATAACCATAAACAATGGTTAGATATAATCAATAAGGTATTAGAAAATAAAGTAATGGCCCAAAATATAAAAGATAAGAGCCAAGAAACAATAAAAAACAATTATACATGGGACAAGTTAGTAGAAAAAATTATAAAAATTTATAATGAAGAAGGATTGAAAAATGGATAAAATTATAAGATATATAAGACAAATAAAATTAATTATTATTCGAGATGGATGGAAAAAAGCTAGATATTTAAAGAGAAATAATATATTTCATCATATAGGAGAAAAGTGTTATTATAATCCTAATATTTTACCAGCAGAGCCGTTTTTAGTATCTTTACATGATAATGTTGTTATTTCTGCAGGTGTAAGATTGATAACACATAGTGCTTCACATATTGTTTTTAATCAAGAGGAAAATACAGATAAGTATTTATGCCAATATGGAAAAATAGAAATACATGATAATGTATATATAGGAGCAAATGCTATAATAAATTATAATGTTTCAATAGGTAAAAATAGTATTGTAGCAGCTGGAGCGGTTGTCACAAAAGATGTTCCGGAAGGAAGTGTTGTAGCAGGGATACCAGCAAAAGTGATAGGAAAATATGAAGATGTAAAAAATAGGGCATACAATTATAGTAAAGAGTATAAAGGGATTAAGGATAGAACGGTAAAAGCTCTAATGAGACAAAAACCAGTTGAATTTGATATATAAAAATATAAGGAGAGTAGAATTTATGAAAAAAATTAGATATATTGTTCCATATTTTGGAAAATTGCCAGAAAATTTTCCGATTTGGCTAATAAGCTGTGAAATGAATCCAACGATAAATTGGCTAATAATTACAGACGATAAGACAGAATATAATTATCCTAGCAATGTAGAAGTAAAATACACTACATTTGAAGATATAAAAAAGAGGATACAAGAAAAGTATGATTTTGAAATATTAGTGGATAGACCATGGAAATTATGTGATTATAGAGTAGCTTATGGTGAAATATTTGAACAAGAGCTAAAAGACTATGATTTTTGGGGATATTGTGATGTAGACTTGCTATGGGGGGATATAAGAAAATTCATAACAAATGATATATTAGAAAAATATGAAAAAATAGGTTTTCAAGGTCATTCTACTTTATACAAAAATAATAAAGAGGTTAATCAAAGATATAAAATGCAAATACCAGGATATCCTTCTTACAAAGAAATATTTACTGATAAAAAAGGGTATTGTTTTGACGAAAATATAATTTGTGATATTTATAAAAAACTGAATATACCGTATTACAGAGAAACAAATTTCGCACATTTAAGTAAATATGATTATGGATTCTTTTTAAAATATTTACCTGAGGATGAAGATTATAAAAATGATAATCAAATATTTATATGGAAAGATGGAAAATTGAAAAGGATATTTTGTGATAAAGAAAATACAATAAAAGAAGAAGAATTTATGTATATTCATTTCTTTTGTAGACCTATGACGTATAAAATAGATGATTGTTCAAAAGAGTTAAAATATGTCATGTATCCAGATGTATTGGAAGAACTTAAAGAACCAATAACAGCAAAATATATAAAGAAAAAAAGTAAGAATTCAATTTTTGAATATTATGTAAAGAATATTTATTATAACAGAAAAAAATTAACACCAAGAAAAATCTGGGGAAACATAAAAAGAATGATAATGTATAGAGTATGTAAAAATAAATAGTTTAAAATTATAATTATAATTTTAATTTAAAAAAATAAAAAACATAGGTTAAACGGAGAGGAAAGTGAAAGTGAATTAAAATGAAAATAGCAGTAGCAGGAACTGGCTATGTAGGGCTAAGCATAGCAACATTATTAAGTCAAAAAAATGAAGTAATTGCGCTAGATATAATACCAGAAAAGGTAGAAATGATAAATAATAGAATTTCACCAATAAAAGATGAATATATAGAAAAGTTTTTTAATGAAAAAAATTTGAATTTAATGGCAACATTAGACTACAGACTAGCTTTTCAAGACGCAGAATATATTGTTATAAGTACACCAACAAATTATGATGATGAAAAGAACTATTTTGATACATCAAGTGTCGAAGATATAATTCAAAAAGTGATTAATATGAATATTGATACAACGATGATAGTTAAATCTACAATACCAGTTGGATTTATTGAAAAAATGAAGAAGAAATATGGAATAGATAATATAATATTTTCACCAGAGTTTTTAAGAGAAGGAAAAGCGCTATATGACAATTTATATCCATCAAGAATAATTTTAGGCGAAAAAAGTGAAAGAGCTGAAAAATTTGCAAATTTATTAAAACAATGCGCGTTGAAAGAGAATATTATTATTAAATATATGAATTCTACAGAAGCGGAAGCGGTAAAATTATTTTCTAATACTTATTTAGCTTTAAGAGTATCATACTTTAATGAATTAGACACATATGCAGAATTAAAAGGTTTAAATTCAAAAGATATAATAGAAGGAGTTGGATTAGATTCAAGAATTGGACAACACTATAATAATCCGTCATTTGGATATGGAGGATATTGCTTACCAAAGGATACAAAACAGTTATTAGCAAATTATGAAAATATTCCTCAAAATTTAATAATGGCGATTGTAAAATCTAATGAAACAAGAAAAAAACATATATCAGATATGATTATGTTAAAAAAACCAAAAGTTGTTGGTATATATAGATTAACAATGAAGACAGATTCAGATAATTTTAGAGAAAGTGCAATTCAAGATATAATAGAAAGCTTAATGGAAAAAGGAGTAAAAGTTATTATCTATGAACCAACATTAAAAAATAAAGAATTTAATGAGTGTAAAGTAATAAATGAGTTTGAACAATTTTCTCAAGAATCAGAGATAATACTTGCTAACAGATATGATAAACAATTAAAAGATGTTAAATCAAAAGTATATACTAGAGATTTATTTAGTAGAGATTAAAATAAAAAGGAAAATGAAATGAAATGAAGGAACAATATTTATGGATTAATAGAGTAAAATTATTAGCATGTATATTAGTTGTATTAGGCCATTTTTTGTCAGGACTAATATTATCAAATATTATAGAAAATAACATATTTTTAGAATGGTTTTCAAAAACAATATATTATTTTCATGTACCATTATTTTTTATTTGTAGTGGATATTTATATCAAAATAGCAGAAAAATTAATAGTTTTAAAGAGTGGTGGGGAAATATCAAATGCAAATTTATATCATTAGGAATACCATATTTTGTTTTCTCAACTATTACAATTATAATGAAGATTATTGCAGCAAATTCAGTAAATAATCAAGCACCACCATATTTGAAAACACTACTATTTAATCCTATTGCTCCGTATTGGTATTTATATATTTTGTTTTTTATGTTTTGCTTTACTAAAACAATAGAAAATAAGAGAGAGATGAAAATAATTACTATAATTGCAATGACATTGAAAATAGGCAGTATAATAATTAAAGATAGTAATGTTATGAATTATATTCCTTATTTTATAAAAGGTTTGGCAATAAATTGGATATGGTTTGTTTTAGGAATGAATTTCAGATATTTATATGAACCTAGTAACTTAGAATATAAGATATTAAAACTAAGAGAATATGTATATGCATTGATAATAGGCGTTATAATTTCTATATTAATTGTATATTTTGACTTAAAAAATGAATGGATTTCTTTTATTGATGGATTTATTTTTTGTTTTAGCATAATAGGTATTACAATTTCATTATCAAAATATAAATCAAATAAATTAGAAAGATATATTTTTAAATATACTATGGAAATATATTTAATGCATACTATTTTTGCTGCTATTGCTAGAATTGTTATGATTAAAATGAATATATTTAATAAAAGTATACATTTGATAATAGGTTTTATTGCTAGTATTATAGTGCCTATAATAGTAAGTAATATAATGAGAAAAAATAGAATATTAAGTTTTTTAATTTATCCAAAAAAAACATTAAAAACAAGGGAGTGAAAAAATGAATTTGAAACTAAAAAATTCAATAATAAATAGTTTAAAATCAAGAACTTTCATAAGAAATACTATATTATATATCTTTATGAAAATGAAATTTTGTACAAACTACACAAGAGGACTTATAACAATGGATAGAACATTTTATAAATTACAAAAAAAATACAAAAAAAAATTAGATAACATGGAAATTGAAAAAAAAGAAACTCAAAAATCTAATTATATTTGGATATGTTGGTTGCAAGGTATAGAGCAAGCACCACTAATAGTCAAAAGATGTTTTCAAAGCGTACAAAACTGGTACCCTGATAAAGAGATAATAGTAATAACGGAAAAAAATTTTTCGAATTATGTAGATATACCAGAATACATAATAAAAAAATGGAAAAAGAATATTATTAATAATGCACATTTTTCAGATATATTAAGATTAGCGTTACTTGTTAAGAATGGTGGTTTATGGTTAGATGCAACGGTTTTATGTACAGGGAATTCTTGGGAAAAATTTGAGAACGAAGATTTATTTGTTTTTCAGACAGGTTGGAGAAATAAAGAAACAATAAATATGGGGAATTGGTTAATATATGCTAAAACTAACAATGTGATTCTAGAGACAACATTAAATTTATTATATGATTATTGGAAAAAATTTAATTATGCATGTGATTATTTTATTTTTCATATGTTCTTTAAAATGGTTACAGATAATTTGATTGATGAATGGAGAAAAGTACCATACTTACCCCATGTGAATAATCATTTATTAGAGATGGAATTATTGAATAAGTTTGACGAAAAAAGATACAATATGATAACTAATTTAACAAATTTTCATAAGTTAACGTATAAATTAAACTTTGAGGAAAATAACATAAAAGATACTTTTTACGAAAAAATTATAATAAATAGAGGAAAAAATAATGATATATATTAAAACACTAAAAGATCAAAGAATACCACTTAAAAGTTTTTTTGTGGTTGGGATAATTATTTCATTAATACTCATAGAAATATTTTTTAAAGGAAGTTATTTAGATGAAGTGTTAGGAATTTTATCTGGAATATATTTGCTATATTTAATATTGAAATATAGAATGCGAAAAGAAGATTTTATGCTTTTACTCGTAATATTAGCTGTGCTGATTGCAGGAATTATAGGGAATATGAATAGTGAATTAGTAAAAAATAAATTTATTATTTGTGTAGATATAATAGTAGAATTTAAAGTATTATTAGTTTTTTTTGCTTTTAAATATTTTGTTACTGAAGAAGTAAAAGATGGTATTGTCAAGATATTATATAAAGCATCAAAATATTTTATAATATTAGCATTTGTTTTTGCTATAATTACATTATTTATAGATACTGGTATGTATGATAGCAAAAGATATGGATTACCATCATATAAATTCATATTTCCGATGTCTTTCCAATTTTTTATAGTAGAGTTATTAGCTTTATATGTTATCATAGAATACAAAAATCTTTTTAATAGTGTACATATAAAAAAATATATATTAATGTGCATTATTACTATGATTTTAATAACAAAAGGCCCACCTATAATTTTTTCATTTGTTTTTATTATTTTAATGTATTATTTTAAGCGAAATGAGAAAATTAAATTAAAAGTTTTAATTCCAATTATAGTAATAGGAATTTTATTGGGGTCATTTCAAATAAAAACATATTTAATGAATGAAAATGCTCCAAGATATCTTTTCTTTAAGTATTCATTTGTTACTGCAGACACATATTTCCCGTTTGGAAGTGGTTTCGCAACTTTTGGATCTGATATGGCTGCTAGAAATTATTCAAAATTATATTTTAGATATGGATTTGATAATTTATTTGGAATGAATAGGGAAGATTCTTCTTTTATGAGTGATACATTTTGGCCAATGGCTATAGGGCAGTTTGGATGGATTTTTGGTATTTTGTATATTATCGTATATGTATATTTATTTAAGTTCATAGGAGAAAATAAATATAGTAAAAATGTAAAAGCATTTCTTTATGCTACGATTTTACAATTTTATATACATGCTATTGGATCAGCTATTTTATCTTCTAGTGCAGGAGTATTGGGATTCATGATATTAGGAATAATAATTATTCCTAAAAAGAAAGGAAACAAAACATAAAGTGGAAAAAAATATAAACTATTTATTAAAAAATATAGGATTATTAACATTAAGTAATTTCGGGAGTAAGATTTTGGTATTCTTATTAGTACCAATATATACAAGGTTATTAACTACAGAAGAATATGGAGTTTATGATTTATATTTGACATCTATTACTTTGTTAATACCATTGTTATCTCTTAATATAGTAGAAGCAGTTATGAGATTTACGCTGGACAAAAAGGTAAAAAAAGAAAATGTATTATCTATTGGAATAAAAATAGTTTTTAAATCTATAATTATTTGCTGTGTATTAGTTATTATGAATTATTTTTTAGGTGTTTTTGAAATTTTCAACCAATACCCACAATATTTTATATTATATTATTCAGCCAATATTATGTATGATTTGATTACTCAATTTGTAAAAAGTATAGAAAAAACTTTTGATTTTGCTATTGCTAGCATATTAAATACTGCGACAATGTTAATATTAAATATAATATTTTTATTTTTCTTAAAAATGAAATTGCCAGGATATTTTTTGGCAAATATTTTATCATTTGTGATTCCAATAATTTATTTAACAATTAAATTGAAATTATGGAAATATATAAAATTAAATGTAAATGATGAAATATTAAAAGGGCAGATGTTATCTTATAGTAAGCCATTAATATTAAATAATATTGGATGGTGGATTACAAATGTATCAGATAGATATATATTAACATCGATGAAAGGCTTATCAGAAAACGGTATATATTCAATATCTTATAAAATACCTTCAATATTGAATGTAGTACAAGCAATATTTAGTCAAGCCTGGATAATGTCAGTTGTTAAGGCGTATGAAAATAAAGAAGAAAAATTTATTAGCCAAATGTATGTATTATATAATTCAGTGCTTGTAATTTTGTGTTCAATTATTATTATTTTTACAAAAGTAATTACAAAAATTCTAGTAGCAAATGATTTTTATATAGCATGGAAGTATGCAACATTTTTAATGGTATCGGTATTATTCACGTCATTGTCTAATTTTTTAGGAGGAATATTATCAGCGACGAAATCAACAAAAGAAATGGGAAAAACAACTGTTTTAGGGGCAATAACTAATATTATACTAAATTTCATTCTGATTTATTATGTGGGAACTATGGGAGCTGCTATATCAACATTGATATCTTATATAATAGTTTGGGCTTCGAGATTGGGAATGGCAAAAAAAGCAATGAATTTAAGTATAAATTTGAGTAAAGATATTTTGGCATATATTATCTTAATAATACAAGCTATAGTTCTTAATATTTTTAGTAAATCATTTGGTTATATTATTGAAATAGCATTACTACTTATTTTAATATATATAGAAAGAAAGGAAATAAAAAATATTTTTCTGAAAATAAAAGATATATTGAAAAAATAATATAAATAGGAAGTGTATTAAAGACAATGTTATATTTACTAGCTACAGAAAGAATATGTAAGTAAATTACAATTTATTTTACCTTAATGTAAATAGCTGGGGTATAAAGATTGAAAAGCTTTATATCCCATTTTTTATAAAATGAATATGTATGTTTAATTTTAATAATTTCATTAATCTTATTTCTAATGTATTCTTAAAATATAATAATTTTTTAATATAATTATTTTGTGTTATAATTAACGTCTTAAATGTTTTGAAGCAATTATATTTTAATAGGTGTGCTTTTGATAATCATATATGGTGATTTTAATTAGAGATAAATTATAGTGTTACTGTTATATTAAATTGATTATTTAGTTATTTAGAAATGCTTATAAAATAATAATGATACAATATATTTATAAAAAACTATTGAAATAAAACTACAATATGATAAAATAGATAAAAGTAAATAAGGGGGAACAAAAGATGAAAAAAATGATACTAATATTAGCTATTTTTGTACTTCTATTTTGTTTTAATGCTGTGCAAGCAACATCTGAAACAGTAGAAGTTAATTTTATTGTGCCAGAAATATTAAATGAAGATGTTAAAACATTTGAAACATCAATATTTGTTGGAAATATTGAAGGATTAGATGAAACACAAAAAGAAGTAGAAATAAGTGGAAATTTAGTTTATGACAAAAATATAATTGAAAGTGTTAAAATAGAAGGGTTAAACGGTTGGAATATTAGTTATTTAGATGGAAAAATAGCAGGAAATATTGATAATATTATACCAAATAAAGAAATAGCTAAAATAACTGTTAACTTAAAAAAAGGAATAAAAGAAAAACAAATAATAGAAATAAAATTAAATAATTTTTTAGTTACAAATTATGAGAATCTTGAACAAACATTTAATTTTACAAAACAGATAAATACAAAAGTTGTAGAAAATGAAAATATTATTGAAAATCAAAATAGTGTAAATAATGTAGTAAATGAAAATAAGGTTAAAAATACTATTGAAAATAATATTCAAAATGAAAGTAACTCTAAAAACCAAATAAGTAAATTACCAAATGCAGGTTTTCAAAATAAAATAGTTGTACCTATTTTACTAATAATATTAATTATTTTGGGAATAAAAATAAAAGAGAAAGAAATAAATTTTTAAAAAAACTATTGTAAAAAAAACAAATTAAATATATACTAATATAGTAAAAATTATCAAAGGAGAAAATAATATGGAAGAAATCGATTTAAAACAATTACTTGAAATGTTTTGGGCAAAAAAACTACAAATATTTTTAGTAGTATTAATATTTATGGTTGTGGGGTTGATATATACAATGGGGTTTGTAACACCTAAATATACTTCATCAACTACACTAGTATTAGCATCAGCTGATTCTAAGGAAACAAAAAAAGCAGATACAATAACAGCATCTGATATAACATTAAACTCAAAATTAGTATCTACATATAGTGAACTTGTTAAAAGTAAAAATGTTTTAAGACAAGTAAAAGAAAATTTGGGAATGAATATAAAAGAAGATGCAATAAAGAATAATATTGCAGTTACATCAGTTAAAGATACTGAATTAATTCAAATTGCAGTAACTAGTGAAAAACCAGAAGATGCAGCAAAAATAGCAAATGAAATAGCAAAAGTATTTACAGAAAAGGTAAAAGAAATATATAATATTAATAACGTATATGTTGTTGATGAAGCAGAAGTAAGTGCAGCACCATCAAATATTAATCATGTAAAAGATATAATAATTTTTACATTTATAGGAATAGTAGTAGCTATAATGTATGTTTTGATTATGAATATGCTAGATACAACGGTTAAAACACAAGAAGAAATAGAAAAAACATTTAAAGTACCAGTATTAGCATCAATACCATTAAATATAACAGAAAAAGGAGGAAGAAAATAATGAAAAAAGAAGTAATAGCACAAAAAGATCCAAAATCTCCAATTTCTGAAGTTTTTAGAACATTAAGAACAAATATACAATTTATGAGTACAAGTAAAAAATTACAAACACTATTAGTAACATCAACTTTGCCAGGAGAAGGAAAAAGTTATGTATCATCAAACCTAGCAGTAACATTTGCACAAGCAGGAAAAAAAGTTATATTAATAGATGCTGATATGAGAAAAGGTAGATTATATTCAATTTTTGATGCATCACCAAGACCAGGACTTTCAAATTATTTATCAGGAATGGATTTAGCAGAGGGTGAAGAACAAGATATATCAAAATATATTCAACCAACAGAAGTGAAAAATTTATTGCTAATACCAGCAGGAAATATACCACCAAACCCATCAGAATTGCTAATTTCACCACAAATGAATAATTTATTAGAAGAATTAAAAGAAGTTTGTGATATTATAGTAATAGATGGAACACCTTGTGAATTAGTAACAGACTCAGTTATATTATCAAGAATAGTAGATTCAACAATAGTAGTTGCAGCATCAAAGCAAACTAAAAAAGATAATTTAGGAAGAGTAATACAAAATATTCAAAACGTAGGTGGAAAATTAGCAGGAGTTGTACTAAATAAAGTACAAATTTCAAGCAAAAAATATGGGGAAACATATTATTATGGCTCAACAGCTAGAAATGTAAGTAAAGTACAAAATAAAAAAGATATAATAGCTATGAGTAATAGAGAAGAATTAAAAAGAAGAACAAGTAATACAATCAATCAAAACACATATAAAAATGTAGAAGAAGAAACAGAAAAAGAAATGCCAAAAGCATTAGATAATATGAGCAAGCCAACGATATCAGTAGAAAAAACAAATGATATATTGAACCAAATAAACTCATATTTAGAAAACGAAAAGAAGAATCTAAATAAGTAACAAAGTAAAAGAGGTAAAAAATGATAGACTTTCACACACATATATTGCCAAACATAGATGATGGCTCAAGAAGTATAGAAGAAACATTTAATTTAATACAAGAAGCAAAACAAGCAGGATTTGAAGGAATAGTATTAACATCACATTATATAGAAAACTATTATGAAACAGATACACCAGAAAGAGAAGTATGGGTAAATGCAATAAAAGAAAATTTAGTTGCTAAAGGAATAGATACAAATTTATATTTAGGAAATGAAATATATTTATCAAATAATATGATGAATTTATTAATTCAAGGAAAAGCGGCAACAATAAATAATACATGTTATGTATTATTTGAAATGCCGCTAAACAATGAACCAATGAACTTGTATGATGTAATATATTCTTTACAAGAGAATAAACTAATACCAGTATTAGCTCATCCAGAAAGATATTCATATATACAAAAAGAACCAGAACTAGTATATGATTTAATTCAAAAAGGATGTTTAATGCAAGGAAATTTTGGAAGTATATTAGGAGAATATGGAAACAAAGCAAAAATGATTTTGCAAAAATTATTAGAGAATAACTCAATACATTTTTTAGGAACAGATGTCCATAGAGAAAAAACAATTTATCCAAGAATACCAATAGCATTAAGTATAATAGAAGATATTGTAGGCTTTGATAAAGTAGATACAATTACAAAAATAAATCCAAGACTTGCATTGGCAAATAAAAAAATTGAAATAGATGAGCCATATGAAGTTAAATTGACATTTAAAGAAAAATTGGAAATGTTAATTAAAAAATAGGAGGAAGTTAAAAATGAGAAAATATTTTGGAACAGATGGTATTAGAAGAATTGCAAATACAGAATTAACACCAGAATTAGTATATAAAGTAGCAAAAGCAGGTGCATATGTATTATCAAAACATACTGATCATACACCAGTAATATTAATAGGAAGAGATACTAGATTATCAGGAACATTAATAGAAAGTGCAATGGTAGCTGGATTTTTAAGTTATGGAGCAAAAGTAAAATTATTAGGAGTAATGCCAACACCAGCAGTAGCATATTTAACAAGAAAATTAAAAGCAGATGCAAGTGTGGTAATATCTGCATCACATAATACTTTTGAATTTAATGGTATAAAATATTTTAGTAATAAAGGTATGAAAATACCAGATGGTTTAGAAGAAGAAATTGAAGAAATAATTGAAAATGAAGAAAGAATGAAAGAATTAATTGCTGAAAATAGTAAGATTGGTGTAGCAGAAAATAGAGAAGATTTATTAGAAGAATATGTATACTTTTTTAGAAAAAACTTTGATGATGATATGGAAGAACTATTAACTGGTGATTTTAAAGTAGCAATAGATACAGCCAATGGAGCAACATCAGTAGTTGCAGATAAGGTATTTAATTCATTGAAAATTCCACATACAATTATAAATAACAATCCAGATGGAATAAATATAAATGATAACTGTGGTTCAACACATTTAGAGGGACTAAAAAAATTCGTTGTAGAAAATGGATATGATTTAGGTATAGCATATGATGGAGATGGAGATAGATGTTTAGCAATAGATGAAAAAGGAAATGAAATAGATGGAGATAAATTGCTAGCTATAATTTCACAAAACTTAAAAGAAAAAGGAAGACTTCAAAAAGATACAGTTGTTGCAACAGTAATGAGTAATTTAGGACTTCGTAAATATACAGAAAAAAGCAATATGAACATAGTTCAAACAAAAGTTGGAGATAGATATGTACTAGAAGAAATGTTAAAAAATGGCTACAACTTAGGAGGAGAACAATCTGGACATATTATAATGCTAGATTATAATCCAACAGGAGATGGAATATTAACATCACTAATGCTAATTAAATCAATATTGGAAAAAGGGAAAAAAGCATCAGAAGTAGCAAGCATAATTAAGCTATATCCACAAGTATTGATAAATGCAAAAGTAAATAATGAAAACAAAAAGAAATATGAAGAAGATGAAGAAATACAAAGTGAAATAGCAAACCTAGAAAAAGAATTTGAGGGAAATGGAAGAATATTAATAAGACCATCAGGAACTGAACCATTAGTAAGAGTAATGATTGAAGGAGAAAACCAAGAAGAAATTACTAAAAAAGCAGAAAAATTAGCAAAATTAATTGAAGAAAAATCAAAATAGTTATAAAAGAGATGCCATTATTTGTTTTTTAGTAATTATAGGTTTAGAAGAATTTTAAATTCTAGCTTTAATGATAATACGGTTATTATTAAAATTATTACAAGTAATTAAAGTCAATTCATATTTATTATAATTTAAAGAATTAATAGGAGATAAATCATCTGTTTTTACTTCATAGTTAGCAAAAACAGAGTAAATATATTCATGATTATTAGTATCATAAATATAGATTTTATCTTCTTTTTTTAATTTATAAATCAAGCTAAAAAATTTTTTATTATCGTAATTATGTCCAGCAATACATAAATTACTTTTTTTAGGAGGCATTTTACCACTAAAAATACAAGGATAAATTTTTAAATTTTCATCACTTAAGTTAGAAAAAATAGGATAAGAGACATTTATTGTAGGGATTTTAATTTCACCTATTATGCAATTAGTGATAGTATTAAAATTATTTATTTTATTTTTTTTTGTCGTTTCATTGGAATATAATTTAAGAGTATTGTAGTTATATGATAATACATTAGTAAAATTTTCATTTTTTTTGTAAATATATAGTTTAAATAAAAGAAAAAAAGAAATGAAAAAAATAAGTAAAAGAGAAATGAAGAAAATAGATTTAAAATATTTTTTGTGTTCTTTGATGTCAAATAAAATTTGATTCATATAAATATCACCAATCTTTCTATCAATTAGTATTAACAAAAGAAAGTAAAACATACTAATTAAATTTACAAAAAATTTACGATACAAATATTGACATTTAATTTTAAGTAAAATATAATAATAAAATACCATTTTTATAGCAAATAATTGAAAAGGAAGGAGAAAAAATGTTAAAAGTACTTAAAAATTTAAAAGAATCATTTTGGAGTGTCGTAGTAATAGCGATTTTTTTGTGTGTACAATCACAAACAGATTTAGCACTTCCAGAATATACATCAAAAATAGTAAATGTAGGAATACAAGCAGGAGGAATAGAAAAACCAGTTCCAGAGGTTTTAAGTAAAGAAGATTTGGAGTTAATAGAAATATTTAATCCAACTACTGCAAATGAAATTAAAAACCAATATAAAATAGCATCAGGAGAATTAACAGTAAAAGAAGGGAAAAAAGCAAAAAAATATTTAGGGGATAATTATTTAGATAGCGAAAAATATATATTAAAAGAAGATTTATCAAAAGAGCAAGAAGAAAGCTTAAAAAACTTAATGATAACACCTGTTTTAGAGTTAGGAACAATAAAAAATGAAGAAACAGCAACTAAGATAAAAGAAGAAATTGTTGGGAAAATAGGTTTAGGTTTGCCTGAAACTAAAATAAATGAATTGAGAAATAAGCCACTTGTAGAAATTTTAGCAAATATGAATGAACAAGAATTAAATAAGGTTATTGAAGGATATAGCAGTAAAATATCAAAATTGCCAGATTCACTAAAAGAACAATCAGCTATAGGTAGTATAAAAACAATATATAAGGATTTAGGAATTGATACAGATAAAATACAAAATGAATATATATTAATTGCAGGGTTAAAAATGCTAGGAATAGCACTTTTAACAATGATATCAGCAGTAATAGTAATGCTATTATCAGCAAGAGTCGCAGCTAAACTTGCTAAAACATTAAGAGAAAAAGTATTTAAAAAAGTATTAACATTTTCAAGAAAAGAACTAAGAGAATATTCAACAGCATCTTTAATTACTAGAACAACAAATGATATTCAACAAATACAGCAATTATTAGCGGTATTATTTAGAGTACTAGTATATGCACCAATAATAGCAATAGGAGGATTTACAAAAGTATTAACAGCAACTAATAATTCATTAGCATGGATAATAGGAGTTGTAATTTTAGCAGTACTATTTGTAGTAGGAACACTATTTATAATAACAATGCCTAGATTTGGTAAATTGCAAAAATTGGTAGATAAAATAAATGCAGTATCAAGAGAAATTTTAACAGGTTTACCAGTTATAAGAGCATTTAATAAGGAAAAGAAAGAAGAAAAAAGATTTGATGAAGCAAATATAGCATTAATGAAAGTAAATAAATTTGTAAATAGGGCAATGTCATTAATGATGCCATTATTAATGTTAATTATGAATGCTTCAACAATACTTGTAATATGGTTTGGAGGAAAGAGCATAAATGAAGGAATGTTGCAAGTAGGTGATATGATGGCTTTTATGCAATATATGATGCAAATTGTAATGAGCTTTTTGATGATATCAATGGTATCAATAATGTTGCCACGTGCTAATGTGTCTGCTAAACGTATAAATGAAGTATTAGAAACTGAGCCAGATATAAAAGATAAAGAAGAAACAAAAAAATTTGATGGAACAAAAAAAGGAGTAGTGGAATTTAAAAATGTATGTTTTAGATATCCAGATGCAGATACAGAGATATTAGAAGATATAAGTTTTGTAGCAAAACCAGGAACAACAACTGCGATAATAGGAAGTACAGGAAGTGGGAAATCAACAATAATAAATCTAATTCCAAGATTTTATGATGTAACAAATGGAACTATTTTAATAGATGGAGTAAATATAAAAGATGTACCACAAAAAGAGTTAAGAGAAGTTGTAGGATTAGTACCACAAAAAGGAGTATTGTTCTCAGGAACAATAGAATCAAACATAAAATATGCAGATGAAAATATATCAGATGAAAAAATGGAAAAAGCAGCTAAAATAGCACAAGCAACAGAATTTATAGAAAAAAAAGAAAAGAAATATCAAGATGAAATAGCACAAGGTGGAAACAATGTATCAGGAGGACAAAAACAACGTTTATCAATAGCAAGAGCGATAGCTAAAGATCCAGAAATATATATATTTGATGATAGTTTTTCAGCATTGGATTTTAAAACAGATAGTAAATTAAGAGAAGAATTAAATAAAGAAGCAAAAGATAAAACAATAATTATAGTAGCACAAAGAATAAATACAATATTAAATGCAGATCAAATAATAGTATTAGAAGAAGGAAAGGTAGTAGGAAAAGGCACACATCAAGAATTATTAAAAAATAATGAAGTATATAGACAAATAGCATTATCACAGCTATCACAGAAAGAATTAGGAGGTGAATAAGATGGGACCAATGATGCATAAATCAAAAGAAACTACTGAAAAAGTTAAAGATATTAAAAGTACAAGTAAAAAACTAATAAAAAATTATTTATCAAAGTATAAGCTAGCTTTAATAGTAATTTCAATATTTGCAATAGCAAGTACAATATTTGCAATAATAGGACCAAAGGTATTAGGAGATGCGACAACAGAAATATATAATGGTATTGTAAGTAAAATACAAGGAGGAACAGGTATAGATTTTGGAAAAATTGGACTTATTTTATTTACACTTCTAGGACTATACATATGTAGTGCAATATTTTCATGTATGCAAGGATATATGATGACAGGAGTAGCACAAAAAATAACATACAAAATGAGAAAAGATATATCTAAAAAAATCAATCATTTACCAATGAAATATTTTGACGGTAAAACTAAAGGTGAAGTGTTATCAATAATAACAAATGATATAGATACATTAAGTGAAAACTTAAATCAAAGTATTACACAAGTAATAACATCAGCATTTACCATAGTCGGAATATTAGTAATGATGTTTTCAATAAACTGGCAAATGACATTAATATCACTTGTGATACTACCTATATCAGCAGTAATACTAAAATTTATTGTAAAGCATTCACAAAAGTTTTTTGTAAAACAACAAGAATATCTAGCACATGTAAATGGGCAAGTAGAAGAAATATATTCAGGACTTACAATAGTAAAAGCATTTAATGGAGAAGAAAAAGTAATAAAAGAATTTGAAAAAGCAAATCAACAATTACGTAAGTCAGCATGGAGATCACAATTTTTCTCTGGAGTAATGTTTCCAATAATGAATTTTGTAGGAAATGTAGGATATGTAGCAGTTGCTATAATAGGAGGATATTTTGCAATACAAGGTAAAATAACAGTAGGAAATATTCAAAGCTTTATAGGATATAACAAAAGATTTACTAACCCTATAAACCAACTAGCACAAGTATCTAGTATGTTACAAAGTATGTTAGCGGCAGCAGAAAGAGTATTTGAATTTTTAGAAGAAGAAGAGGAAATGCAAACAGCAAAAGGAAATATAGATACTAAAAATTTGGAAGGTAATATTAAATTTGAACATGTAAAATTTGGATATAATCCAGAAAAAATTGTAATAAATGATTTTAGTTCTGAAGTAAAACAAGGACAAAAAATAGCAATAGTAGGACCAACAGGAGCAGGAAAAACAACAATAGTAAAATTATTGATGAGATTTTACGATGTATTAGATGGAAAAATATTAGTAGATGGGCATAATATTAAAGACATAGATAGAGGAGAACTAAGAAAAATGTTTGGAATGGTATTACAAGATACATGGCTATTTGGAGGAACAGTAAAAGAAAATATAAGATATGGAAAAGAAAGTGCTTCAGATGATGATATAATAGAAGCGGCAAAAGCAGCACATGTACATCATTTTATAAAAACATTGCCACATGGATATAACTCAATATTAAATGATGAAACAAGTAATATATCAGCAGGCCAAAAACAATTATTGACAATAGCAAGAGTAATATTAGCAGATCCTAAAATACTAATATTAGATGAAGCAACAAGTTCAATAGATACAAGAACAGAAGTACAAATACAATCAGCAATGGATAACTTAATGAAAGGTAGAACAAGTTTTGTAATAGCACATAGACTATCAACAATAAAAAATGCAGATTTAATATTAGTAATGAACCATGGAGACATAGTCGAACAAGGAACACACGAAGAATTACTAGAAAAAAACGGATTTTATGCAAACTTATATAATTCACAATTTGAATGATCCTTTTTTGGGACACTATAAAAAGTATCACTTCTAGTAAAATAAATTTAGCACCTTCTAATAGTTAGTTAGAAGGTGCTAGTTTTATATTTAAAATATCGTTGACAATTTGTTACAAAGATAATATAATGTTAGCTATAGTAAACAAAAAACGGTGCTTTTTGGCACGTCCTAAAAGAATAAAAATGGAACAGAGAGGTAAGAAATGGTAAATAAGAAAGTTTTGTTAGGAATGAGTGGAGGAGTAGATAGTTCGGTTTCAGCTATATTATTACAAAAGCAAGGATATGATGTTATTGGAATGTCATTTGTATTTTGTGAAAATAGCGATAATATAAAAGATACACAAGAAATATGTGATGCTTTAAATATACCTCTTCACATAGTAGATGCTAAAAAAGAATTTAAAAAATATGTAATAGATGATTTTATAGCTTGTTATTCTAATTGTCAAACTCCAAATCCATGTATTGAATGTAATAAATATATGAAGTTTGGGTTAATGTATGAAAAGGCTAAACAATTGGGTTGTGAATATATAGCAACTGGGCATTATGCTAAAACAGAATACAGTCATGAATATGATAAATGGGTCATTAAAAAATCTAATTCAATAAATAAGGATCAAACTTATGTATTGTGGAATATTCCAAAAGAAACAATTAGCCATATCATATTTCCGCTTAGTGATTTTGAAAATAAAGATGAAATAAGAAAAATTGCAAAGGAAAATAATTTGCAAGTACATAATAAACCAGATAGTGAAGATATTTGTTTTATACCAGATGGAAACTATAAAAAGTATTTAGAAAAAAATTCAAACATAAAACCTAGAAAAGGAAATATTGTTAATTCAGTAGGTAAGATATTAGGAAAACATACAGGTTTATATAACTACACAATAGGTCAAAGAAAAGGTTTAGGAATACAAAATGAGGTTCCGCTATTTGTCATAGGATTTAATGAGGAAAAAAATCAAGTAATAGTAGGAGAAAAAGAAGAGTTATACAAAAAAGAAGTTTTAGCAACTGATATTAATTTATTGCTAGTTGATGAAATTAGAGAACCATTAGAAGTTCAAGTAAAAACAAGATATTCTGCAAAGTCAGCTAAAGCCAAGATTGTCCAAGATGGAAACAATATTAGAGCTATATTTGATGAACCACAAAGAGCAATTACACCAGGCCAATCAATTGTTTTTTATCTAGGTGATATTTTAATAGGTGGAGGAAAGATAAGTAGTAGTAACTAAAAGAAAGAAGAGATTTTTATATGAATAAAAAAATAGATGTATACAATGTAATAAATAATTTATTTAGAATGTTTATAGTAAGTTCAGTAATTTTTGTTTTAAAGCAAAAAAATTATGAAAAATTAGGATTTTTAGCAATAGCTTTTTCGTTGACATTTATTGATAAAATAGTTAAAAAACTTTTAAAAATAGAATTATCAACATCAGCAAAACTTTCGATACTAGCCTTAAATTTAACAGCAGAATGTTTAGGGTCAGTGTATGATTTTTATGGAAGATTTGTGTGGTGGGATACTGTAATTCATGGAGTATCTGGAACTATATTTTTTTATATAGGAATGGAACTTATAGGAATATTAAATAAAAGAATAACAGGAAAAGATATAAATGTAATAATACAAATAATATTTGCAATATGTTTTTCGTTATCAATAGGTGTAATATGGGAACTATTTGAATTTGGTGTAGATAAGTTTTTAGGTAAAAATATGCAAGACACAAGGGCATATTCAGGCCAAGATGCTATTTGGGATACAATATTAGATTTATTATCAGCAACACTAGGAACAATTGTTGGAACTGTCATTGAGAGTTTTAAATATAGAATAAATAAAAAGGAAAAAGGTAAAAATTAAAATGGAAGATCAATTTTCACGAACAGAGATATTATTAGGAAAAAAAGCTGTTGAAAAATTAAAAAAATCAAAAGTAGCAATATTTGGGATAGGTGGAGTAGGTTCATATGTAGTAGAAGGACTAGCAAGACAAGGGGTTCAGAATTTCATATTAGTAGATAATGATAAAGTAAATATATCTAATATAAATAGACAAATAATAGCTACTCATAGAACAATAGGAGAATATAAAGTAGATGTAGCAAAAGAAAGAATTTTAGATATTAATCCAAATGCAAAAGTAGAAACATACAAAGATTTTTTTCTTAAAGATGAAAAAAATATTATAGATAATAAATTAGATTATGTAGTAGATGCGATAGATACAATAACTGCAAAGATAGAATTAGTTGTAAAAGCCAATTTATTAGATATACCAATAATATCATCTATGGGAACAGGAAATAAACTAGAACCAACGATGCTTGAAGTTACAGATATATACAAAACAAGCATATGTCCATTAGCAAAAGTAATGAGAAAAGAATTGAAAAAAAGAGATATAAGAAATTTAAAAGTAGTATATTCAAAAGAAGAACCAATAAAAACAGAAGAATTTTTAAAGACAAAAACAAATGGAACAGTATCATTTGTTCCAGCTGTTGCAGGATTAATAATAGCAGGAGAAGTAGTAAAAGATTTAATCAAGTGATTCTTTTTTAGGAAGCTTTAAAAATATCTTTGAGTTAATTAAAAGCTTAAATTTAAAATTATTTTTAAATTTAAGCTTTTTGATTATTTTAAAGTTAATGATCCTTTTTACAAATGTATCCAAAAGGATTGCTAAATTTAAGAAAATAGCAATGTAACATTTGCCCAGTATTATTTTCAATTTCTTTTGGATTATAAAGAGTATCTCCGATTAAAGGATGCCCAATAGCTGAAAAATGAACTCTTATTTGATGAGTTCTGCCAGTTATTAATTGACATTTTACTAAGGTATAATTTTTGTCTTCAAAATATTTTAAAATTTCATATTTTGTAATAGCTTTTTGTCCTTTTTTAAAATCTATACATCTTTGTATAATACTTCCATCTTTTCTTCCAATAGGTAAATTGATTATTCCGTTTATTATCTTTTAATTTGCCATAAACTAGAGCAAGATACATTTTAGAAAAAGTACCATCTTGCATTTGTCTAGAAAGATTTTCATGAATATATGCGCATTTAGCAAAAATAACTAAGCCAGAAGTATTAAAATCTAATCTATTAACAGGTCTAATTTTTTTCTTTAATCCTATTTTATCAAAATATGAACGAATGCCATTAGATAAAGAATCTTCATAGTGAAGCATAGAAGGATGAACAGCAATTCCACTTGGTTTGTTTACAATTAATAACCAATCATCTTCATAGATAATATTTAAATCCATTTTAGAAGGAACAATATTTGAATTATCTTCACTATAACTAAAATCAATTGAAATGACATCATTATATTTTACAACTGTTCTAGTATCACAAATATTGCCATTTAAAAAAATTAAATGATTAATAATTAAAAAATGGAGCAATCTATTAGAAATATTTAAGTTGTTTTTTAAAATATCATTAACGCTATAGCTATTTTCTAAATTGAATTTATCTTTTATAATATAATTAATTTTCATTTTATTGATAGAATCAAAACTAATATTATCTTTCATAAAAATCACCATAGCAATTTTACAATTTAATTAGTTAAAAATCAAGAAAAAATATTTAAAACTTAATAAAAATAGAGAAAAATGTAGATAATAAAAAAAGAATTTAAAAAAATATTGTAATTTAATCAATTATTGGTATAATATATATATAACAAAATAACAAAGAGAAAACAAGGAGGATAAAAATGTTAAAAAAAGTAGCAATATTAGCAAATGGAGGAGATGTAGCAGGATTTAATGCTGTAATAAGAGGAATAGTTAAAACTGCAGAAAATAATGGAGTAGATGTTTATGGATTTATAGATGGGTATAATGGTTTACTAAAGAACAACTATGTAAGTTTAAGTACAGCAGAAGATGGAAGAGCAGAAGGAATATTGCATAAGGGAGGATCAATAATTGGCTCATCTACAAATGCGAATGTTTTTAACTATAAAGTAGTAAATGAAAATGGAGAAGTAGAATATAAAGATTTATCAGATGTATGTGTTCAAAATATTAAAGATGACAAATTTGATTGTATTTTTACACTAGGTGGAGATGGAACACAAAAATCAGCTAGAGATTTTGCAACAAAAGGAGTAAATGTAATAGGAGTTCCAAAAACAATAGATAATGATGTTGCATGTACAGAAATTACATTTGGATATAATACAGCAGTGTCAGTTGCAATGGAAGCATTAGATAGATTGCACACTACTGGAGAAACACATCATAGAATAATGGTTTTAGAAGTAATGGGAAGATATGCAGGTTGGATAGCTTTAGAAGCAGCAATAGCAGGAGGAGCAGATGTAGCTCTTATTCCAGAAATACCATATGATATAAATAGAGTAGCAGAAAAAATAAGAAATAGACAAAAAAGAGGAAAAAATTTCAGTGTTGTAGTAGTAGCAGAAGGAGCAAAACCAAAAGATGGAGAAATAGTAGTAAAAAATAAAAGAGAAAATGGTGAAGGTGTAGATAATAATAAATTAGGAGGAATAGGAGAAGTAGTAGCAAAAGAATTAGAAGAAATAACAGGGTTAGAAGCAAGAAATACTACACTAGGATATATGCAAAGAGGAGGAACTCCAACAGCATATGATAGAGTGTTATCAACAAAATATGGAACAAAAGCAATGCAATTAGCACTAGAAGGAAAATTTGGAAGACTAACAGTTATAAAAAATGGAAGATTAGATGATGTAAGTTTGGAAGATGTAGTAGGAAATAACACAAAAATAGGAGCAGTATCAGGAAATACTAAAGAAAGCAATATTAGAAAAGTAACATTAGACCATGATTTAGTAAAAACTGCAAGAAGTATAGGAATAAATTTAGGAGACTAATAAAAATGGAAAATACAATAGAAAAACAAATATGAGAAAAACAAATATGAAAATCTTTCCAACATATAAAGCACTTGCATGGGATTATTTGTTTTTCTATACAATAGATTTTTTATTTCTTACACAAATAAAGGGAATTAGTGCAGCAGATATAATGTTAAAAAGTGCATTTGCTTCATTTTTTAGTTTAATAGTACAAATCCCAGTAAATATCATAATTGAATTTTTAGAAGAAAAAATAGTATAATATTAGGAAACATATTAAATTGTTTATATATGCTAATTTTTTTATTAAGTAAAAATATATAAGAATTAATATTTGCTGAGTTTATAGGAGCTATGGCATTTGGAATTAAAGATATAGCAGAGCCAGCTTTACTAAATGAATCAATTCCACCTTCGAGGTATAAAAGTAAAATATTTGCTAAGATAAATTCGAAAGGTGCATCAAGATATTATTTATTAAATGCTTTATCAAAAATTTTAGCAGGGTATTTATTCACAATTAATGGATATATACCAATTATAATTTCATTATGCATATTAATATTTGTAGCAATTTTATCACTATTTTTCATAGAACCTGTAAAAAATAAAAGAAAACAAAATTTTGATTATTTAGAGATAATAAGAGACACAAAAGAAGGATTTTCATATATTTTTAAATCAGAAAGACTAAAATCATTAATACTTGCATCAGCACTGATAAGTGCTTTTATATCTATTTGTTTTACATATAGTGTAAGTTTATTAGAAGATTTACATATACCAGTAGTAATAATAACTCTAATTTCTACAATTGGAAATTTAATAAGTTCTATAGGAAGTAAAAAAGAAGATAAAATTAATAAAAAATTTAATAATAAAACATTAGTAACCATTTCATTAATGTTATCAAGTTGCTGTATATTATGGGGAGTTTTAGGAGCAATAGGTTCTCAAAATATAATATGTATATCAATAATTCTTGTAACGAGTCTTATTTATGATTTTTGCAATGGAACATATTATACAATTATAGATAGATATTTAACAAATTTTACTAACAAACAAATTGATATAAAGATTTTTTCTGCAAATAAAATAACAAATAACTGCACAAATATAATAGGAAGTTTATTTGCATCGTTTTTGTTAAATAAGGTAACAACTGCCTATGCAATGATAATAATGGGAACAATATTTACTTTAATATATATATTATTAGGTAAATATATGAAAAAAAGATTAGGAAAAAATCCAACTGAATATTCGAAAATAGAAACAAAATATGATGAAAATATTATTAAATATTAAAAAAAACAAAAAAAGCTACACAAAATATTGAAAATATGATAAAATATCAAAAAATAACTAAAGGAGATGCAATTTATGACATTATATGAAGATTTTAAATGGAGAGGACTAATTAAAGATATATCAAGTCCTGAATTAGAAGAAAAACTAAATAAAGGAGGACTTACATTTTACATAGGAACAGATCCAACAGCAGATAGTTTACATGTAGGACACCTATCAAGCTTTTTAATTTCTAAAAGATTAAAAGATGCGGGACATAATCCAATATTATTAGTTGGAGGAGGAACAGGATTAATAGGAGATCCAAGACCAACTACAGAAAGAGCAATGATATCAAAAGAAGCAGTTAAACATAATTTTGAAGGATTAAAATCACAAGTAGAAAAATTATTTGGATTTAAGGTAGTAAATAATTTTGATTGGTTAAGTAAAATAAATATTTTAGACTTTTTAAGAGATTATGGAAAATTTTTTAATGTAAATTATATGTTAGACAAAGATATAATTAGAAGAAGACTAGATGCAGGGATAACTTTTACAGAGTTTTCATATATGATAT
Source organism: Clostridia bacterium (assembly GCA_029258515.1). Lineage (GTDB taxonomy): Bacteria > Bacillota > Clostridia > TANB77 > CAG-508 > CAG-269. Next base: position 38,307 of record JARHYK010000032.1, read on the forward strand.
TACAATCAATTGATTTTAAATATTTACATGAAAATTATGGAGTAGATATGCAATGTGCAGGTTCAGACCAATGGGGAAATATAACAGCAGGAATAGATTTGATTAGAAGATCAACAGGAGATGAAGTATTTGGATTTACTATGCCTCTTGTTACAGATTCACAAGGAAAGAAATTTGGAAAAAGTGAAGGAAATGCATTATGGTTAGATAAAGAAAAAACTTCAAGTTATGAACTATATCAATTCTTTGTAAATGTTGAAGATTGCAAAGTAATTGATTACTTAAAAATATATACCTTCTTAGCTAAAGAAGAAATAGAAGAACTTGAAAAGAAAAACAATGAACATCCTGAACTAAGAGAAGCTCATAAAGCATTGGCTAGAGAAATTATAACATTTTTACATGGAAAAGAAGAATATGAAAAAGCAGTTAATTTAGCAGACCATCTATTCAATAATAAATTTAATGATTTAACAAAAAAAGATATTGAAGATTTGTTTAAAAATGAAACAGTAAAAGAAATTGAAGTAGATAAGAATATAGTTGATGTATTAATTGAAATAGGAGCTGTAAATAGTAAAAGAGAAGCAAGAGAATTTTTAGGAAATGGAGCTATTTCAATTAATGGAGAAAAGGTAACTGATATAGACTTAACTATAACAAAAGATATGTTTATAGAAGAAAGTTATTTAATAGTAAAAAGAGGAAAGAAAAAATACTATATTGGAAAAAATAAGAACAAATAAAAAATGTAGGAAAAATAAAGTTGAAATAAAAAATATTTCAACTTTATTTTTTTAGAATAGAAAAAATCTTGTAACCTAAAATATATGAAATCAACCTGAAAATAATACACAATTGTTGACAAAAACAAACAAATATAGTAAAATGTTAGAGCCAGCTAACAAAAGGAGTGAAGATATTGAAATTAACAAATTCGCAAGAAGAATATTTAAAAACAATATATATACTAGAAAGTAATACAAATAAAGTAAGAGTAACAGATATTGCAAATAAAATGAATATTACGAAACCAAGTGTAAATAAAGCGGTAAAAACATTAAGTGAAATAGAATTACTTAATTATGAAACATATGGGGAAATTACTCTAACAATTAAGGGAAAAGAACTAGCTAAAGAAATAATTAAAAGAGAAGATATAATTGAAATGTTTTTAGTAGAAGTTTTGGAAATAGAAAAAAGGCAAGCAAAAAAAGAAGCAATTGCAATGAAGCATGCAATTTCAAGTGATACTTCTGAAAAATTAGAAAAATACATAAGAGAAATATTTAATCTAAATAATTTAGAATGTAATTATGATGAAAAAAGTGAAAAATGTAGAAAGTGTATAAAAATCACAGCAAAAAATAGAATGAAAAACAAAAAGGAGGAAGAAATATGCTAGAATTACAACATATTTGTTTTGAAAGAGAAAATAGAAAGATATTAGATGATGTAAGTTTAAAATTAGATGAAAATAAATTTGTAGCAATAACAGGACCGAATGGATCAGGAAAATCAACTCTTGTAAAAATAATTATGGGAATAGAAAAACCAGATTCAGGAGAAATAATTTTTAATGGTAAAAATATTACTGATTTATCAATAGATAAAAGAGCAAAACTAGGAATTGGATTTGCTTTTCAACAACCAGTAAAATTTAAAGGAATAACAGTATATGATTTATTAAAAATAGCAGCACAAACAGATATTAAGAAAAAAGAAGCATGTGAAATATTATCAAGAGTTGGACTTTGTGCTAAAGAATATGTAGATCGTGAAGTAAATGGCTCTTTATCAGGAGGAGAACTAAAAAGAATAGAAATAGCAAGTGTTGTATTAAGAGAAGCTAAACTTACTATATTTGACGAGCCAGAAGCAGGAATTGATTTATGGAGTTTCAATAATTTAATAGAAGTATTTGAAAATATGAGAAAAATGATTAAAGGAATAACAATAATTATTTCACATCAAGAAAAAATATTACATATAGCAGATGAAGTTATATTAATGAGAAATGGTAAGATAGAACAAATTGGAAAAAGTGAAGAAGTTCTAAGAAAGACAGTTCAAGTAAAGAAAAAATGTTGTAAATTAAATCCGAAAGGAGGAGAAAATAAATGAAAAATTCTATATTAAAAGATAAACTACTAAATGATGTAGATGAACAACTTTTAAATAAAATATCAGATATAGATAATATTAAAAATGGAGCGTTTAATATTAGAAAAAATGGACAAGGTATAGAAAGAAACTGTACAGCAAATGTAAATATTGTACCTAAAACAGATAAACCGGGTATTGATATATATGTAAAGGAAAATACTGTTTTTGATATAGTACATATTCCAGTAATAGTAACAGAAAGTGGAATAGCAGATACAGTATATAATGATTTTTATATTGGAAAAAATGCTAATGTTGTTATTATGGCAGGGTGTGGAATCCATAATGATCATAACCATAATTCAGAACATAATGGAATTCATAGATTTTTCTTAGAGGAAAATTCAAAAGTGAAATATATTGAAAAACATTATGGAACAGGAAAAGGTAAAGGTAAAAGAATACTAAATCCTGTAACAGAAGTATATTTAAAAAAAGGTAGTATTTTAGAAATGGAAACAGCACAAATAAAGGGAGTAGATTCAACAATAAGAGAAACAAAAGGAGAATTATTGGAAGATACGAATTTTGTTGTTTCAGAAAAAATTATGACACATGGAAAACAATTTGCTAAAACAACATTTGAGCTTTCTTTAAATGGAAAAAATGCTAGTGCACATGTTACTTCTAGATCTGTTGCAACCGAAAATTCAGAACAGCTATATGAATCAAAAATTTATGGAAATGCAAAATGTTTTGCACATACAGAATGTGATGCAATTATAAAAGATAATGCAAAAGTAATAGCAATTCCAGAAATAGCTGCAAATAATGTTGAGGCTAATTTAATTCATGAAGCAGCAATTGGAAAAATAGCAGGTGAACAATTAATTAAACTTATGACTTTGGGACTTTCAGAAAAAGAGGCTGAAGAAGAAATAATAAATGGATTTTTAAGATAAAACGAAATCAGAACAAATAAAGAAAATATATTTCTAAAAAACTACACAAATGTTAAAATATGTGATACAATAATAAACAAGGAGTTCAGAAGTTTTAAAAAATAAGTAAAAAGGGAGGATTTAAAATGTCAGGACATTCAAAATGGGCAAATATACAAGCCAAAAAAGGAAAAACAGATGCAGCTAGAGGAAAAGCATTTACAAAATTAGGAAGAGAATTATTAATAGCAGTAAAACAAGGAGGACCAGATCCGGCAGGAAATTCAAAATTAAAAGATGTTATTGCTAAATGTAAAGCAGCAAATATGCCAAATGCTACAATAAATAATGCAATAAAAAAAGCAGCAGGAGCAGGAAATAATGATAATTACGAAGAAATAATATATGAAGGATATGGACCAAATGGAGTAGCAGTAATTGTAGAAGCTGCAACAGACAACAAAAATAGAACAGCTGCAGATGTAAGACATTGTTTTGATAAAGCAGGAGGAAATTTAGGAACAACAGGTTGTGTATCATATATGTTTAACAAAAAAGGTGTAATAATTATCGAAAAAGAATCAACTAATAAAAGTGAAGATGAAATAATGATGATAGCACTAGAAGCAGGAGCAGAAGACTTTAATTCAGATGAAGGAATATATGAAATAACAACAGATCCAACAGAATTTTCAACAGTTAGAGAAAAATTAGAAGAAGAAGGATTAGAATTTGTAGAAGCATCAGTTCAAATGGTACCAACAACTGTAGTAGACTTAGATGAAAAAGGTATCGAAAAAATGGAAAGATTAATAGAAAGATTAGAAGAATTAGATGATGTATCAAATATTTATCATAACTGGAATGAATAATTTAATATAAATAGTTCTAAAACAAAAAAGAGGAACATATAATATAGAGAAGACTATATTATATGTTCTTTTTTATATTAAAAAAGGACAAGTATACGAAAGAGGATGAAATGATGGAAGAAATATTAAAATATCTCCCTAAAAACATATCAGAACTAATACAAAAAGAAATAAATAAAAATCCAGAAAAAGAAATAATAAATCAGGCGATAGAATTAAGAATTAGAATAAATAGACCAATAATAATAAGATTAATAAAAAGCGATATTGTGTTGAATTATAGGATAAAACAAAATGATATTATAAATATATTAGAAAAAATATGTGAAAATTCAATATATGCATATAAAGCTCAATTAATAGAAGGGTATATAACAATATATGGAGGACATAGGGTAGGAATAACAGGAAGAGCAGTAATAGAAAATGGAAAAATTATAAATTTGAAATACATATCAGGATTAAATTTTAGAATTGCAAGAGAAGTCTTTGGGTGTAGTAATAAAGTATTACAAGAAATATTAGATATAAAGAACAATACAATATTTAATACTTTAATATTATCACCACCAGGGAGAGGCAAAACAACAATTTTAAGAGATTGTATAAGACAAATAAGTAATGGTATACCTAGTATAAATTTTAAAGGAAAAAATTGTTCTATAGTAGATGAAAGAGGGGAACTTGCAGCAATGTATAAAGGAATACCTCAAAACGATATAGGACTAAGAACAGATGTATTAGAAAATATATCAAAATCTGAAGGTATAAAAATGTTAATACGATCAATGGGACCAGAAATAATAGGCTGTGATGAGATAGGATCAAAAGAAGATATTGAAGCAATAAAATATGCGTTATCAGCAGGAGTAAAAGGAATATTTACAATGCATGCTAAAAAAATTGAAGATACCAAAAAAAACAAAGAAATAAGTGAATTGATAGAAAATAATATAATAGAGAAAATAATAATTTTAGAAAATACAAGTAAGGAGGAAAAATGAAAATAATTAAATATTTAATGTTATTAATTTTATTTTTAGCATCTACCATATTAGGAAAAATACTATCTAAAAAATATATAGAACGAGTTGAAGAATTGGAAGATATAAAAAATGCATTAAGTATTTTTAAAAATAAAATTAAATTTACATATTCTCCAATAAATGAAATATTTGAAGAGATAGGTAATAATTGTAATAAAAAAAATATAGCAAACATATTTACAAAGAGTAAAGAAAATATGAAAGCTATTTCAGCGAGTAAATCTTGGTTAGAAGCGGTAGATAATATGTCATCAAAATTAAATTTAAATAAAGAAGATATTGTAAAAATAAAAACATTATCAAAACTACTTGGAATATCAGATATAGAAGGACAAATAAATCAAATAGAATTAACAGAAGAATTGATAAATACTCAAATAATAAAAGCACAAAAAGAAAGAGAAAAAAATGAAACGATGTATAAAAAATTAGGAGCGACAATGGGACTTATTTTAGTGATTTTATTAATTTGAGTAAATGAAAGGGGAAAATATGGATATTAATTTGTTATTCAAAATAGCTGCTATTGGAATTCTAGTAGCAGTATTACATCAAGTGTTAGTAAGAGCAGGAAGAGAAGATCAAGCGATGATGACAACATTAGCAGGTCTAGTAATTGTACTTACTATGGTAATAAAGGAAATAAGCACATTATTTGATACTGTAAGAACTTTATTTGACTTGTAAGAAAGGTGATACAAAAAATGGAAATAATTAAAATTGTATCTATTGGGATTATAGGAGTAATATTGATAATTTTATTAAAACAATATAGACCAGAATTTAGTATATACATAAGTTTGTTAATAGGAGTATTTATTTTAGTTCTAGTAATGGACAAGCTGACAGGAATTATAGAATTAATAAAATCAATTTCAAATAAAGCAAATATAAATAATCAATTTATTTTAATACTTTTAAAGATGACAGGAATAGCGTTTTTATCTGAATTTGCAGTAAGTATATGTAAAGATTCACGGAGAAGGAGCAATAGCTAATAAAATTGAACTAGGAACAAAAATAATAATAATTTCGATGTCGATACCAATAATATCAAGTTTGTTAGAGATAATTTTAAAAATATTACCGTAAATAGAATAAGGAGGATAAACTGATGTGAAAAATTATAAAAAATTGTCAATAGTGATAATTTTACTTATAATAATATTTTTTAACAAAAGTACCTATGCACATGAAGATACAAAACAAATAATTGAAGAGCAGCAAAATAGTTTTGGAATTAATAGTTTTATAGAAAATTCTAAAAAATATACAGGAGAATTTTTTGAAGATATAAATATAGATTCGATATTTAAAGAAGCGATAGAAGGAAAAATCAATAATACTAAGATAGTAGAAAAAGGTGTGAATGTATTTAAAAAAGAGTTTACTTCTGGACTTAAGAGTTTAGCAAGTGTCTTAGTAATAATAGTAATACATAGTATTTTAAAATCAATTAGTGAAAATTTAGAAAATGATAGTGTAGGAAAAATTATATATTATGCTCAATATATAGCAATAGTTACAGTAATAATGACAAATTTTTCAAGTATGATAAAACTGGTTCAAGAAGCGGCAACAAACTTAGTTGGATTTATGAATTCTTTGATACCACTTTTAATATCATTGATGATATATACAGGAAGTATAACAACAAGTAGTATACTAGAACCAATAATATTGTTTATGATAAATTTTATAGGAAATATCATAAATGGAATATTAATACCAGCGACATTGATAATTGCTGCATTAAGTATAGTATCAAAAATAGGAGATAAAGTACAAATAGACAAACTAGCAAAGTTTTTTAATAGTACTATGATATGGATTTTAGGAATAATTCTAACAACATTTGTAGGAGTAATATCACTTGAAGGAACACTTTCAAGTTCAGTAGATGGAATAACTGCTAAAACAACAAAAGCGATAGTAAGTAATAGTATTCCAATAGTAGGAAAAATTTTAGGAGATGCAGTAGATACAGTATTAGGCTGTGGAATAATTTTAAAAAATGCTTTAGGGTTTATTGGAGTTTTAATAATAGTAGGGATATCAATAATGCCAATTATAAAACTCTCGGTCTTAACAATAAGTTACAAACTTTTAGCAGGAATGTGTGAACCTATTGCAGATGCAAAAATAGTAAAGTTATTGGAACAAATAGGAGATATATTTAAAATTCTTTTGGCAATATTATGTTCAATAGCTGTAATGATAATAATAGGAACAACGTTAGTAATAAAAATGTCAAATAGTGGAATGATGTATAGGTAGGTAAATTATGATAGAAAAATTTAGCATTTGGACTAAAAATTTAACATTAGCTATTGTTGTGGTTTCAATAATTGAAATGTTAATACCAAATAATAAAACAAAAAAATACATAAAAGTAGTAATGGGAATATATATATTATTTAATATAATTTCTCCATTTTTAAGTCAAGATATCTCACTTGATGTGGGTAAAATCTTAGAGAGTACAAAAGTGGAAGCTTCGGCTACAGTTACAGAAAAAGTAGATCAAACATCAATGGATAACAAATTAAAAGAAATTTGCAAAGAAGAGATAGAAAAAGATATAAGCAAGAAAATAGAACAACTTGGATATGAAGTTAAATCATGCAAAGTAGAAATAGAAATTCAAACAATGAAAAAAATAGAAGGAACAAGCAAAATTAAAAAAATATATTTGGATGTTGAAAAAAAAGAAAATATAGATGTTAAAAAAGAAGAAAATATGGAAGATAAATTAATAAACGAAATAGACAAAATAAAAGAAATTCAAATAGGGGGAAAAAAAGAAGAAAGCAAAATTCAAGATAGTGAAACAAAGAAACTTACATTAGCAGATATTCAAAATATAAAAAAAATTTTAATAAAAGAATATGAGGTGAATGAAAAATGTTTAAAGATAAATTGAATAAAATAATAAAAAGTGATGATGAGACAAATCAAAATAAAAAAATCGAGAATATAGTTTTTTTCATTGTTATTTTAATTATAACAATAATTTCTATAAATTTTATCCTAAATGGTAAGAAGACAAATACTAAAAAGAAAGTTAATAATAGTGATAATAGTAAAGTATTAGCAAGTACCAATATGGAAGAAGATAAAGAAAATATAGAAGAAAAAGATAATTTGACTAAAAAACTTGAAAATATATTATCTAATATCCAAGGAGTAGGAGAGGTAAAAGTATTACTAAATTATTCTGAAACAAGTGAAGTTGTAGCAATGTACAATGAAAATTCTAAAAATAGTACAACTGAAGAAACAGATACAAATGGAGGAATACGAAAAATAACACAAAGTGATACACAAAAAGACATTATATATGAAGAACAAGGAGGCATTAAAAAGCCCATGACTAAAAAACTAATAAAGCCCAAAATTGAAGGTGCAATAATTACAGCTAAAGGAGCAGCTAATATAAATACTAAAACAAGTATAATTCAAGCAGTAGAAGCTGTAACAGGTCTAGTTACACATAAAATTCAAGTTTTTGAAATGAAATAGGAGGTAAATATGAAATTTTTAAAGAAAAATCAAATTTTAATTTATGTAATTGCATTAATGCTTGTTGCAGCAGGATATTTAAATTATTCTGCAAGAGGAGGAAATATGGATGACTTAATAAAAACAAGTACAGATGTAGAAGAATTGGCAAGTGCAAATAATATAGGAGATGCACAGTTAGTAAGCAATAATAATGTAACAGAAGAAAATCAAGTAGTAGAAGAAAATAAACAAGAAAATGAAACAATAGAAACAACGACTAAAACTACAGATGATTATTTTACAAAATCAAAACTAGAAAGAGAAACAATGTATTCTCAGATGTTAGAAACATATGAAAAAGTATTAAATGGAATTAACTCATTAGAAACTCAAAAACAATCTGCTTCAGAAGAAATTAAAAAAATAAATGATACTAAAAATAGTATTATGGTATGTGAAAATCTAATAGCTACAAAGGGATTTGAAAAAGCAATAATATTTGTAAATGGAGAAAGTGTAAGTGTAATAATAGGAGTACAAGAAATAAAAGAACAAGAATTGGCACAACTTCAAAATATAATATCTCGAGAATTAAATGCAAAAATAGAAAATATACATATAGCTTTAAAATAATAATTTAAGAACTTTTTAGAAATCTCACGAATGTAACTGCCAATTTCTTCATTTGTGAGATTTAATTTTTTTATTAAATTATTAAGAACATCTATTAGATGGTAGAAAAATTACTGATATGCATTTACCATTAACTCAAAAAATTGCGCTTAAAGCGGTACTTAAAAAATTAAAGGAACAACTATATATGAAATGCTAAAAGAAAATAAATTAATTTAAAAATATAACAATAAAACAACTATTTCATAATAATGAAGTAGTTGTTTTATGTAAAAAATACATTTAAAAATAAATATAAAAAGGGTTGATTTTTATATAACTGTATAATATAATAATTATAATGTGCCGGCGTAGCTCAGTTGGTAGAGCAGTTGTCTCGTAAACAGAAGGTCAGCAGTTCGATTCTGCTCGTCGGCTCCAAATTTACATAGAATTGAATTATTTTTTATTTGACTAAAAAATCTGTTGTATAATAAATATATGAAATGATAACCACAGAATAAGTTAGTTTACACCACATTGCTTGGTAGAGCAATGTGGTGTATTTTTATTGCTTAAATTAGTCCACATTATGTATTAATACATGGCAAAGCTAAGTTTATAGTTATTTGATACCATAAATTGAATTATATAAAAGTGGACAATAAAATATCAAGGATTACAATGTTTATGGATAAGAAAGAATTACGAGAATATGTTACAGAGCTAAATAAGATAGAAGAAATTATTAAAGATAATGAATTTTTTCCTCGAAAGAGGTTCCTTTTTTATAAAAAAGTAGTTTTTACTTAATTTAATAATATATTTTATTTCTATTCCAAGTTGTTTGAATTTCATTTCAAGCAACTTTTTTACGATTCTAAACAATATTTTAATTAATGCAATTTATAAATGGCATAATTAATTCTTTTTTTAGTATATATATATAGGACAACCGAAAAGTTCATAATAAGTTCATATTAATTTGGTATAATCCAGTAAATAAAAATTGCAAATATAATATATTTGTATAAAAAGAAAGGAGCAAAAATGCAAAAATTTGGAGAATTTATATGTAAACACAAAAGAATAATTTTAATCATAATGTTGCTACTTTTAATTCCATCAATATTAGGAATGAAAGCAACAAAAATAAATTATGATATATTGGTATATTTACCAGAGGATGTAGAAACAGTACAAGGGGAAAAAATATTATCCCAAGAATTTAATATGGGGGCATTTTCAATAATACTATTAGACAATATGGAAACAAAGGATATAGCAAAACTAGAAAATAAAATAAGAGATGTAGATAATGTAGAAAAAGTATTAGGAGTAGGAGATATATTAGGGTCTAATATACCAGTAGAAATGTTACCAAAAGAAATAAAAGACAATATATATAAAGATAATATGACAATAATGCTTGTAACATTTAAAGATGCAATTTCTTCTGATAAAACAATGGAAACGGTAGAGCATTTAAGAAATATAACAAGCGAACAATGTAAGATAAGTGGAATGACAGCAACATTATTAGATACAAGAGATTTATCAAATTCAGAAATAGCAATATATGTATTGATTGCAGTAATTTTATGTTTAATAATATTAGAAATAGCATTAGATTCATATTTTGCACCATTAATACTTTTAGCAAGTATAGGAATATCAATATTATATAATATGGGTACAAATGTATTTTTAGGAGAAATATCATATATAACAAAAGCAATAAGTGCAGTTTTACAACTAGGGGTAACAATGGATTTTGCAATATTTTTATATCATAGCTATAGACAAGAATTAGAAAAAACAAGTGATATAAATGAGGCAATGAGTAAAGCCATATCAAAAACATTTACATCAGTATTAGGAAGCTCATTAACAACAATAGCAGGATTTTTAGCATTATGTAGTATGAACTTAACACTAGGAAAAGATATTGGTATAGTAATGGCAAAAGGAGTATTATTTGGAGTAATAAGTGTTATAACAATATTACCAAGTTTAATACTTGCATTTAATAAACTAATTGAAAAAACACAACATAAAGTAATACTACCTAAATTTACAAAAATAAAAAACTTTAATATAAAGCATTACAAATTATTAATAATAATATTTATAATAATATTCCCAATAGCCTTATATGGATATAATAGAACAGAAGTTTACTATAAACTAGATAAATCTTTACCAAAAACTTTAGAGAGTGTTTCAGCAAATAATATTTTAGAAGAAAAGTTTGGTTTAGTATCACAAGAGATGGTCTTAATTGATAAAAATATAGAAAATAGTAAAATAAATCAAATGATAGAAGAAATTGAAAAACTAGAAGGAATAGATTTAACATTAAGTTATTCAAAACTATCAGATTTAGGAATACCAGAAGAAATACTACCTAAGGAATTAACTCAAGTGTTTAAAGGGGATAAACATCAATTAATATTAATAAATTCAAAATATCAAATAGCAACAAATGAATTGAATGATCAGATTGGAAAAATAAATGAAATAGTTAAAAGGTATGATGATAATGCAATAGTAGTTGGAGAAGGACCACTAATGAAAGATTTAGTAGAAATAAGTAATCATGATTTTAATAGTGTAAATACCGCTTCTATAGCAGTAATATTTATACTAATGATATTTGTACTAAAATCATTAGCGTTACCAGTAATTCTAATATGCATAATAGAAGTTGCAATATTTATAAATATGGGAATACCATATTATACAAATACAATAATACCATTTATAGCCTCTATAGTTATAGGAACAATTCAGTTAGGAGCAACAATAGACTATGCAATACTAATTACAACAAAATATATTCAAAATAGAAAAGAAGGAAAAGATAAAAAAGAAGCAGTAGATGAAGCGTTAGGAACATCAATAAGTTCAATATTAGTAAGTGGATTATGTTTTTTCGGAGCAACATTTGGAGTAGGAGCATATTCAAAAATAGAAATGATAGGTTCATTATGTACTCTAATGTCTAGAGGAGCAATAATAAGTGTTATAACGGTAATAATGATATTACCAGCGTTCTTATTAGCATTTGATAAGCTAATATGTAAAACAACAATGAAAATGAATAAGTTAAAAAATTAAAAAATAAAGAAGGAGAGAAGAAAAATGGAAAATAAAAAAATATCTCAATTAATAGCATCAACTTTGCTATTTACAACATCAATATATGCAACTCCAGTATTGGCGTATACTAAAGATGAAACTGTATATTCAAAAAAAGATAAAACAATAGTAAGTACACATATAAAAAATAGTGAAAATGAAGAAATATTAAAAGATATTACAAACTTATTAAATATAAAAAGTACAGATGAGAATAAAACTTTTGAACAACAAGAAAATTTACTAACATGGAATACAAATAAAGAAGATATATATTATCAAGGAGAAACTAACAAAGAATTGCCAATAAAATTAAAGATAAAATATGAATTAAATGGAAAAGAAGTTGAAGCAAAGGATATTGTTGGCAAAAGTGGAAAAGTAAAAGTGACTTTAGTATATGAAAACAAAGATGAACACATAGTAGATATAAATGGTAAAAAACAAAAAATATATACACCATTTGTGGTAGTAGCAGGAACAATAATAAATAATGAAAAAAATAAAAATATAGATATAACAAATGGTAAAATAGTAGATGATGGAACAAAAACTATTGTTTTAGGAATGGCATTACCAGGCTTACAAGAAAGTTTAGATGTTTCAGCAAGCAAATTAGAGATACCAAACAAAATAGAAATTACAATGGATGCTACAGATTTTGAAATGAATAGTATAATATCATATATAACACCTAAAGTAATAGAAAAAGATGACAATAAAATATTTGATGAGATGGAAAAAATATATAATAAAGTAAATATATTGTCTAGTTCAAGTAAACAAATAGAAGAAGGGGCAACTAAATTAAAAGAAGGTACTAGTGAATATAAAGGAAAAATGCAAGAATTTGAAACAGCAATGGGAAAAATAACAGAAGGAATGACAGCTGCAAATACAAATTATGCTAAAATAAATGATGGTATAAATACATTAAATACTAACACAGGAAAGCTAAATTCAGGAGCAAAACAAGTAGTAGGTGGAATAAATCAAATTGAAGAAAAATTAAATGTAGTAAATAAAACTTTAGAAGAATTATTACAAGGTAATAAAAATTTGGAGATGGGTGAAAATAAAGTATTAGCTGGAATAGATGAAATAATAGCTACTATAAACAAATTACCAGTAACAAATAATAAAGATAAAATAGCAAACTTAGAAGCATTAGTAGCAACTAATAATACTACAATAACATCACTAGAAACATTAAATAAAGGTTTAGAAAGCAAATTAAAAGTAGAAACAAATGAAGTAGAAAAAGCAAATCTAAAAACACAAATTGCAACTAATAAAAAAATGATAGCTTTGTTACAAGCAAATGTTAAAGCACAAAAAGAAACAATAGCTACATTAAAAGCTACAGATAGTAGTAAAATAAAAGAATTAAAAGTAGCTTTAGAACAAGTTAAAGCAGGAATAACTACAATTAATGCTGGAACAAATAAAGTGACTACAGGAATAGCAGCTTTGAAAAATGGAACAACAGTATTAGAAACAAAAACAGGAGAATTATCAAAAGGTGCAACTACTTTATATCAAGGAACAAACCAATTAAATCAAGGTGTAGGTACATTAAAAAGTGGTTCAAATAAAATGCAAGAAGGATTAGTGTCATTAGATAATAATGGAGCAAAAATTCTAGAAGCAAATTCTAAATTAACAAAAGGTGCAATTACATTAGATGAAGGAACAGAAAAATTACAAACAGGAATAAAAACTTTTAACAATGAAGGAATAGAAAAAATATGTAACTTTATAAACCATGATGTAAAAAATGTAACAGATAAACTAGAAAAATTAGAGGAATTATCACGAGAGTATAATAATTTCACAATGCTAGAAAAAGGAGCAAATGGAAACGTAAAATTTATAGAAATAGTAGAAGCTTTAAAAAGAGAAGAAAAACAAGAAGATGAAAAAGAAAAAATGATAATAACTAACAAAGAGGAAAAAGAAGAAAATACAACTCAAAATTAGCTAATCAAAATAAGTATATAGATTTTAACGTAAGTTTTTCTATATACTTATTTTAATACCATTGAAAAAAATTTTTCTTTTATATATAATATAGCTAGTTAGTAAAATATACAAACATCAAAAAGGAGATAAAAATGTTTAATATATTGGTAGTAGAAGATGATAAAAATTTAAAAAAATTAATGGTAACATATTTAAAGAAAAATGGATATAACACATATGAAGCAACAGATGGAAAAATAGCATTAGACATTTTAGATAAAAGTTATATAGATTTAATAATAAGTGATGTAATGATGCCTAATATAGATGGATATGAATTGATAAAAGAATTAAGACAAGCAAAATATGAAATACCAATAATGTTAGTTACAGCTAAAGGTGAGATAGCAGATAAAAAAACAGGATTTCTTTTAGGTGCAGATGACTATATGGTAAAACCAATAAATATGGAAGAAATGTTATTAAGAGTAAAAGTTTTATTAAAAAGAGTACAAAGTACTAATGAAAAGAAAATAAAAATAGGAAATATAATACTAGATTATAAACAGTTAAGTGTATCAAAAAAAGATAAGATATATAATTTGGCACAAAAAGAATTTTATTTGCTATATAAGCTATTAAGTACACCAAACACAATATTTACAAGACAAGAATTGATAGAAGAAATATGGGGCCTAGAAAGTGATTCAGATTATAGAACAATAGATGTTCATATTAAAAGAATACGTGAAAAGATGAGTGATATAGAAGAATTTGAAATAGTTACAGTTAGAGGAATTGGATATAAAGCAATAATTAAATAAAAAGGGGAAAAATAATGAATAAGAAAAGTATAAAAAGAAAATCAATACAAAAAGAGCTAATAATAGAATTTATAATAACGATTATTTTAGTTTTAATTTTCTCTATTTTGGGTTTTTATATTTTTGTGCATAATGAAGCAGAAAAAATTATAGAAATAAATATAACTAAACAAGAAGAATTGAAACAACTAATAGCAATAATAAGAAGGGGAACATTAATTATATTCTTGAATTCAATAGTAATAAGTACAGTAATTATAAAAATAGGAAGTAAAAAAATATTAGAACCACTTGAAAAAACAATAAAGGCAACAAAAAAAGTAGCGTCAGGAGATTTTGGCGTGAGGTTAGAAACAAAAAGAACTGATGAAACAGAGGAATTTGTTGAAAATTTTAATTATATGGTTAAAGAGTTAGGAAAAACTGAACTTTTGCAAAAAGACTTTATAGATAATGTATCTCACGAAATAAAAACACCAATAAGTTCAATACAAGGGTTTGCAAAATTATTAGATGATGATGATTTGAGTAAGGAAGAAAGGAAAGAATACATTGAAATAATAATAGAGGAATCTGATAGACTTCTTAAATTATCTAATAATACTTTGAAACTAGCCAAATTGCAAAACCAAGATAAGATAATAAAAAAAGATAATGTAAATATAACAGAACAAATAAGAAAAGTATTGGCAGTATTAGAACCTAAGTGGAGAGAAAAAAACTTAAAGATAAACATAAGTTTAGTTAATATCTTTTTTGAAGGAGATGAAGATTTATTATTTCAAGTTTGGATGAATTTAATTGACAATGCAATTAAATTTTCAAATGAAAATGGTAAAATAGATGTAATAATAGAACAAAAAAATAAAGAAATAGAAATTAAAATAAAAGATAATGGAATTGGAATGGAACAAGATGAAATAGAAAAAATATATAGTAGATTTTATCAAGTAGATAAATCTCATTCTGGAGAGGGAAGCGGTTTAGGTTTAGCGATAGTTAAAAGAATAATTGAATTATCAAATGGAAAAATTGAAATAAACTCTCAAAAAAATAAAGGAACTAAGATAACTATAACTTTGCCAATGAAAGAAAAAGAAGATAAAATAGTAATATAAAAAGGTGTTCTTCTTAGAAGTAAAAAACTTCTAGGAAGAACACCTTTAAACTTTTATAACTATATAGTACAAAGTTCAAATTCTGAAATTTCATGTGATTTTAAAACTAATATTTTTTCTTCTAATTTACCACCTATAATATGGTATAATTCACGATCAAAAGAATATAAATCTGGAAAAGAATCCAGATTTAAGTCTGACATACATAAAGCAAGGTATCCATCCCAAAACCCTTTTTTATAATTTTCTTTTACATCTGAATTAAAATGTTCTTTTAGAAAAGAATGGGCTTTCTTAGTATTTTCATCTAATAATAATTTATCAGGTAAAGATTCTAAATGAAATTTAATAAGTCCATCTCGGTAACCTAGCCAAAAGTTACGTTTTTGTTTAGTTTGATTTAATACAATTTCAGAAATTTTGCTAAGTTCATTAGACTTAGAAAGAATGTTGTTTAACCGACCATCAAAAAAGTTAAGGTTTTTAACAGCTTTTGAAAGTTCGGTTTTGAAGTTGTCTGTTTTCAAGGTCCAAAAGTTTAATAATAAGTCATTTTCCATAATGTCTTCTCCTTTTTAAAATAATAGTTATAAAGTCATTGTTAGTATAAGTAGCTTTTTAAATCATAAAGAAGCTTTAGTATACATAACATGAATTTATTATAACAAATAACAAAGAAAAAATCAAATTTTAGAAACAAAAATTTAGGAATTATTGATTTAGTAATACTTTTTATATATAATAACAATATCTAAAATAAAAAATTTGTATAAGGAGTAATTATAAATGTCAAAAATATTAATTTTAGAAGATGATGAAAAATTAAGAAATGAATTAGAAAAGTTTTTAAAAAATAATGGATATGAAGTTGTAACTTTACAATCGTTTAACAATACTTTAAATGATATATTAAAGATAAATCCTAATTTATTATTATTAGATATAAATTTACCAGAAACTGATGGAGAATATATTTGCAAAGAAATTAGGAAAAAATCGAATATGCCAATAATTATTGTAACAAGTAAAGATAATGAAATAGATGAGTTACTAAGTATAAATAATGGAGCAGACCATTATATTACTAAACCATTTAATATTCATATTTTATTAGCAAAGATAAATTCGTTACTTAGAAGAACAAATATGAGTACTGAAAATATTGATTTTATAGATGCAAAAGATTTTGTATTGAATATAAATAAAAGCACAATAGAAAAAGATAACAAAAGTATAGAACTTACTAAAAATGAATTTAGAATATTAAAATATTTAACAGAAAATAGAGATAGGATAGTAACAAGAGAGGATATAATGGAAGTTTTATGGGAAAGTGAGAATTTTATAGGAGATAGTACATTAACTGTTAATATAACTAGAGTAAGAAATAAACTTGAAGAGTTAGGAATAAAAGAATTGTTAGAGACAAAGAGAGGACAAGGATATATTTTAAAAAGAGGAATTATAAAATGAAATTTAAGGAATTTATAAAAGAAAAATTATTAACAATATTTTTATTGATATTTGCAATAATTACAATAGAAATATTTTTAATGGTATATACCACAGGAAGATTTATTAAAATATATATTCCAATAGTAATATTATTAATTTATTTTATTGGTATATTATATGAATATATTAAGAAAAAAAGATACTACAATTATTTAAATAATATAATGCAAGAATTAAATGAAAAATATTTAATTACTTCAATGATTAAAACACCTGATTTTTTAGAAGGAAGAATACTAAAAAACATATTAGAAGATCTAGATAAATCAATGAAGGAAAATGTAAATACTTATAAATATTTAATGGAAGACTATAAAGAATATATAGAGTTATGGATTCACGAAATAAAAACACCTATTGCAACTAGCAAAATGATTATTGAAAATAATAAGAATGAAGTAACAAGGAGTATTAATGAAGAATTGGATGAAATTGAAAATTATACAGAACAAGCTTTGTTTTATGCTAGGAGTAATACTATTGAAAAGGACTATTATATAAGAAAATGTGAATTAATAGAGATTGTAAATGAAAGTATAAAGAAAAATAAAAATATTTTAATACAGCAAAAAGTAGAAATAAATTTACATGATTTAGATTTAGAAGTAAATACAGATAAAAAATGGATAATTTTTATAGTGAATCAAATAATACAAAATAGTATAAAGTATAGAAAAAAAGATAATGACTTGAAATTAGAGATTTATGGTGAAAAAGGAAAAGAAAACAGATCTTTAATAATTAAAGATAATGGAATAGGAATAAGGGAAGAAGAAATTTTAAAAGTTTTTGAAAAAGGATTTACAGGATATAATGGAAGATTGTTAGGTAAAAAATCAACAGGAATAGGATTATATTTATGTAATAAATTATGTGATAAATTAGGAATAAAAATTGTTTTAACATCAAAACTAGATAAAGGAACAGAAGTTAAACTTATATTTCCAAGAGGGAGTTATATAAATTTATAAATATTACAAAAATGTAGGATTAATGTAATATAAATCGATGGCAACTATTTGTAAAAACTACTATAATGAAAATATGAAAGGAGTTTTGAAAATGGAAAATGTATTAGAGGTAAAAAACATAGAAAAATATTATGGTAGTAAATCAAATTTAACAAAGGCTATTGATAATATTAGCTTTGATGTAAAAAAAGGAGAATTTGTTGGAATAATGGGAGCTAGTGGAAGCGGAAAAACGACACTTTTGAATTGTATTTCAACAATAGACAAAGTAACAGCAGGGCATATTTATATAAACAATGAAGATATTACAAAATTGAAAGGCAACAAGTTAAATAAATTCAGAAGAGAAGAACTAGGATTTATTTTTCAAGATTTTAATTTATTAGATACTTTAACGGCTTATGAAAATATAGCCATTGCCCTTACAATACAAAAAGTTAATGCAAATGATATTGATAGAAGAGTAAAAGAAATTGCTGAAAAACTTGAAATATCTCAAATATTAAACAAATATCCATATCAGGTATCAGGAGGACAAAAACAAAGGATAGCATCAGCTAGAGCAATAATTACAAATCCTAAAATTGTACTTGCAGATGAACCAACAGGAGCTTTAGATTCTAAATCTGCTAGACAATTATTGGATAATTTTGAATATTTAAATAAACAATTAACAGCAACAATACTAATGGTTACACATGATGCATTTACAGCAAGTTATGCAGATAGAATTTTATTTATAAAAGATGGAAAAATATTTAATGAATTGTGCAAAGGAAATGATACAAGAAAAGAATTTTTTGAAAAGATTATTGAAGTAGTTTCACTTCTTGGAGGTGAACTAAACGATGTTATTTAAGTTATCTATAAAAAATATCAAGAAAAGCTTTAAGGATTATGCAATATATTTTATTACACTAGTATTAGGCATTTCAATATTTTATATGTTTAATTCTTTAGATAGTCAACAAGCTATGTTAGATATTTCAGCTTCAACTAGAGATATAATAAAATTAATGTTAGGAATGTTAAATATAGTTTCAGTGTTTGTAGCTATAATATTAGGGTTATTGATAGTATATGCAAATGGATTTTTGATAAATAGAAGAAAAAAAGAATTTGGAATATATATGACATTAGGAATGAGTAAAAGACAAATTTCTAAAATTTTATTAATTGAGACACTTATAGTTGGAGTATTATCACTTGGAGTGGGACTTATATTTGGAATATTTGGATCTCAATTAATGTCAATAGTAGTTGCAAAATTATTTCAAGCAGATATGACTAAATTTGAGTTTGTTTTTTCAATGCCAGCTTTAATTAAAACTTGTATATATTTTGCAATTATGTTTTTAGCAACAATTGTATTTAATACTTTTACAATCTCTAGATATAGGATTATAAACTTATTAAATTCAAGTAAGAAAAATGAAAAAGTAAAAATGAAAAATCCAATAATATCTGTAATAGTATTTATAATAGCGTCTATTATATTAGGTTATTCATATTGGAAAGTAACAAATGGAGTGCCTACTTTATCTACAATAGATAAAGTAATACCGATTATAATTTTAGGTGTAATAAGTACAATATTAATATTTTGGTCTTTATCAGGATTTATTTTAAGATTAGTTCAAAATTCAAAAAAGATATATCTAAAAGATACCAATATATTTGTGTTAAGACAATTAAATAATAAAATAAATACTAATATAGCAAGTATATCTGTTATATGTTTAATGCTATTTATGACAATTACGATATTGTCATCAGCATTATCTTTAAGAAATACATTGGAAGCAGAATTAGATAAAATGACACCAGTAGATATTAATTTATATAAAATCGCTAATTTACCAGAAAAATCAATAAATATGTATGGAAAAGAAGTTATATATACTAAAGAACAAAGAGAAGATTCTAAAATTACTATTAGAGAAACTCTTGAAAATAATGGATTTAATATGAATTTATTAAAAGATGTAATAGAAATACCAATATATGTAACAGAAGAATTAAAATTCGGAAACTTTTTTAGCAATTATTTAGATGAAGTTAAAAATAAATATCCTATGGTTAATTTTGGTTCACCAGAAATGTTGATTAAGATGTCTGATTATAATGAAATAGCAAAATTATATGGAAATGAACAATATCAATTAGAAGATAATGAATATGTAGTAGTTTGTAATTTTGATGGTATTGCTAATATGAGAAATATGGCTTTAAAAGGAGAAAATATCTTAAAAATAGCAGGAAAAGAATATAAGAATAAATTTAAGGAATGTAATGATGGTTTTATCCAATTATCAACTAGTAAAACTAATACAGGAATAATTTTAGTGCCAGATTCTTGCAATTTAACTGAAGATATTAAAGAGCAACAACTTTTAGTTGCAAATTATAATGCAAATACAAAAGAAGAAAAGGAAGAAATAGAAAAACAGTTTCAAGATGAAGGAGAATTAACAAAAAAATTAAAAGACAAAAAAATAGAATTAGATGGAGTAACTAAAATATCTATTACAGAATCAAGTGTTGGACTTGCAACAATAGTAACATTTATAGCAATTTATCTAGGAATTATATTCTTAATTGCAAGTGCTGCAATTTTAGCATTAAAGCAATTAACTGAAAGTTCTGATAATAAACAAAGATATGAGATTTTAAGAAAAATTGGTTGTGATGAAAAGATGATAAATAAAGCATTATTTAGACAGATAGGAATATTCTTTTTAGCACCATTAATATTAGCAATCATACATTCGATATTTGGAATACAATTTCTATTAATAATGTTAGATGCTTTAATAAGCAGAAAACAATTAATGCCATCAATAATTTTCACTACAATTTCTATAGGAGTAATTTATGGAATATACTTTATCTCAACATATATAGAAAGTAAAAATATTATTAAAGAAGAATAATTAAATATATTTTATATTTGTCACTTAGTTGTCACTTTTATTGCAGTATAATATATAAAGAAAGATAAGGTGAAAAATATGAAGTTTATAAAGAAAATGTTTATAGTACTAATATTTGTAATATTAATTGTTGGAACACTATTTATTCATAGCGGATATAAGATGTATAAAGAAGCAATAAACAAATGTAGTATTGATGAAAAAGTTAATGAAATTAAAAGTAAAAAGTCATATACTAATATTGATAATATTCCTGTTATGTATAAAAACGCTGTAATATCAGTTGAAGACCATAGATTTTATAAGCATAAAGGTATAGATATAATTGCTATTACAAGAGCTATTATTAATGATATAAAAGCAATGAATTTTGTTGAGGGAGGAAGTACAATAACTCAACAATTAGCAAAAAATATGTATTTTACCCAAGAAAAGAAAATAGAGAGAAAAATTGCAGAAGTGTTTATGGTTAATGACATAGAGAAAAAATATAAAAAAAATGAAATACTAGAATTATATTTAAATTCAATTTATTTTGGAAGTGGTTATTATACGGTAAAAGATGCTTGCAAGGGTTATTTTAATAAAGAGCTAATAGAAATGACAGATTATGAATGCATATTATTAGCAGGAATACCAAATGCTCCATCTGTTTATTCACCAAATGTTAATTTAGAATTAACTAAGAAAAGACAAAAGCAAGTAATAACTAAAATGGTAAAATGTAAGTATTTAACAAAAGAAAAAGCAGCTGAAATAATAGATAAAAGATAAGCGAGTGAAAAATAAAAATAAGAAATACCTTTTCATATAAAAAGTTTTTAATAACAAAAACTTTTATGTGAGTAGGTATTTTTATGTATAGTACAATATAAGGTATTAAATTTTGTAATTATTTTTTATGTATAAATTTATTTTTAAAAATAATAAAAAAAATGTCACTTTTTATATTGCTAAAAAGTCATATATATGTAAGTTATATTTAAAACTTATAATAATAAAAGAATTGTAGGAGATAAAATGGCATTTAGTAGTTTGAATTTTATTTTTATTTTTCTACCGATTTTCTTAATAGCTTATTTTACTGTAAATAAGAAATATAAAAAGATAATGTTATTGGTAGGAAGTATTATATTTTATTTAATTGGAACATGGAAAAAACCTGAATATTTATTATTATTGTTTTTTTCAATATTTATAAATTTTATACTAGCAAATTTAATAGAAAATTATGAAAAAGAAAATAAATTAATTTTAGCGGTAGGAATTATTTTTAATATAAATTTATTATTGATATATAAATATTTTGACTTTTTTGCATCAATAATAAATAAAAATTTTAATACAGGAATAAAAGAATTAAATTTAATTTTACCAATAGGAATAAGTTTTTATACTTTTGAATTAATTTCTTATATAGTAGATGTATATAATAAAAAAATCAAAGCAGAAAAATCAATCCTAAAATTAGCTGGTTATATTTTTATGTTTCCACAGTTGATATCTGGACCAATAGTAACATATAAAGAAATTAAACAGCAAGTAGATAAAAAACAAGTTCATATTGAAAATATTATATTAGGAATAAAATATTTCATTTTAGGATTAGCGTTTAAGGTAATTGTTGCTGATAGAATAGGAATTTTATGGAATGATATTTTTATGCTTGGAATAGATAGTATATCTTCAATATTAGCTTGGCTTGGAATTATTGCATATACAATACAAATTTATTTGGATTTTCAAGGTTATTCTCTTATGGCAGTAGGACTAGGAAAAATAATAGGAATAGAGTTACCAGATAATTTTGATGCACCGTATTTAACAACAAGTATGAGCGATTTTTTTAGAAGGTGGCATATAAGTTTAGGAAGATGGTTTAAAAATTATATATATATTCCTTTAGGTGGAAATAGAAAAGGCAAAATAAGAATGATTGTAAATATAATTATAGTTTGGTTAATTACTGGATTATGGCATGGAGCAAGTTACAATTATCTTTTATGGGGTATGTTTGTAGGAATAATAATTGTTATAGAAAAATTGTTTTTAGAAAGATATCTTAGTAAATCAAAAATATTAGGACATATTTATATGTTTCTTTTAATTCCAATAATGTGGGCAATTTTTTCGATAAAAGATTTATCTACATTATCATTGTTTATTAAAAAATTATTTAGTTTTGAAGAAGGGCTAATTAGATTAGATTATTTAAAATACATAAAAACATATGGATATTTAATATTAACAGGATTGTTACTTTGTACAAAAATATCAGAAAAATTTTTATTAAAGAAGCAAACAAAAAATTCTCAAATTATAATATTATTAGTTTTATTTTGGGTATCAATAAGTTATTTATACAAAGGATTAAATAATTCATTTATATATTTTGATTTTTAAAATTATAGGGAGGTAAAAATGATGAATAAGTCAAAAATATTTCTAGTGTTATTTTTAACAACAGTATTAATGGTAGGTCCATTTATTATAATAAATAGTGCAAAAAAAGAAGAAAAAAATTCAAGTGTTAATAATCTTGAAAACGAAATAGTGAATACTATTAATGTACAAGAAAATAATAATAATGAAGAACTTAGTGAAAATACTGATGTAAAAAAAGTAGATAATGAGAATATAGAAAAAGAAAAAGAAAATAATAAAAATAACAACAAAGAAAATGAAAATGTAAAAGAAAATAATAAAGAAAATGTATCAAAAAATTACTTTGGAGATGCGCTTTTTATAGGAGATTCAAGAACAGTTGGCATAATGGAATATGGAAATTTAAATAATGCAACTTTTTTTGCAAATAATGGATTAAGTGTATATAATGTAAGGGAAAAAGTTGTAAGTTCGCCTAAAATAGGAAAACTTACATTAGATGAATTGTTAACAAATAAGAAATTTGATAAAATATATATAATGTTAGGAATTAACGAACTAGGATATGATCATAATCAAAGTATAAAAAAATATTCAGATTTAGTACAATATATAATAAAAAAACAACCTAATGCTATTATATATATAGAAGCAAATTTACATGTTACTGAGAAGAAATCTAGTTCAGACAAGATTTTTAATAATAAAAATATTGATTTATTTAATAATTCTATAAAAAAACTTGCAGATAATAAGAAAATATTTTATATTGATATAAATGAGAAATTTAATGATGGAAAAGGAAATTTGGCAGCAGAATATACTTCTGATCAAGTTCATATTTATGCCAAATATTATAAAGAATGGAGTGACTGGATAATAAAAAAATCAAAAGGAGAAGTATGATGACTTTTAACAAAAAAACATGGTTTTCAAAAGAAATAATAGAGATTGAAGAAGGAATGTATAGGTTTGCATTTAGTATTTTAAAAAATGATACAGATGTGCAAGATGCTGTTCAAGAAAGTATACTTAAGGCATATAAAAATTTGGATACTTTGAAAAATAAGAGTAAGTTTAAATCCTGGATGTTTATTATATTGAAAAATAATTGTTTTGAAATTCTAAAAAAAAGAAATGAATGTGTTGAGATTGCAGAAGAAATAGTTTCAAATCAAAATGATATTGATTTAAAATTAACATTATGGAGTGTAGTACAAAATTTAGCACAACCATATAGAACAACAGTTACATTGTTTTATTATGAAGATATGTCAATAAAACAAATAAGCAAAATAACTGATACAAAAGAAGATGCGGTCAAGAAACAATTGGAAAGAGGAAGAGAAAAAATTAAGGAGGTAATAAAAGATGAGAATTTTTCAAGACATTAAAATAAAAAGAATTGCAAAAAAAGAAGAGATAAATATTCCTGAAAAGTATCACCAAAAAATATCTAATATTTTAGAAACATTGGAACCTGTTGATAATATGAATAAAAATAGAAATTACAGATTTAAATTATGTATGAACATAGTAATGGCAGTATTTATTTTTTCAATTATAATACTACCTAATGTTAATTCAAATATTTCTTATGCAATGCAAAAAATTCCAGTATTAGGTAATCTAGTTAAAGTTGTAACTATTACAGAATATTTTAAAAAAGATGGTAAAAGTGAATTAGGCGTAGATATGGTAGAGGTTAAAAATGAAGATGATTCAAAAAGTTATGCAAATGATGAATTAAATAAAGATGCTAAAATTTTAACGGAAAGAATAATAAATCAATATAACGAGAATAAAAATCCTCAACAATACTATTCAGTGGAATTAAATAGCGAAATAGTTACAAATGATGAAAACTGGTTTACATTAAAACTTATTTCTTCTGAAGTTTCAGCAAGTAGTGATACAAAATATAAATATTATAATATTGATAAGAAAGAGGATAGATTAGTTAATTTATCAGATTTATTTATTAATGATAAATATAAAAATATATTTAAAGAGGAAATAGAAAGACAAATGAAACTACAAATGGATGCAGATGAAAGCATAGTTTATTGGATTGGTGGAGCAAGAAAAGAATGGAATTTTGTAGATATAAATGAAAATACAAATTATTATTTTTCAAATGAAGGTAATATAGTAGTTGTATTTAATAAATATGAGGTAGGACCAGGTTCTGTTGGCACACCAGAATTTGAAATTCCAAAAGAAAAATATATAGACATTTATAAAAAATAAAGTAAATATATTATAGATGATAAATTATTTTTATAAAAAATACCCTTGCTAAAATAGAAATTTGAAAGTAAGGATAGTAAAAAGTAGATATGGTAATTTTTAAATTACCATATTTTTTATATACAGAAAAATAAAGTTGGAATTTTACTTCCAACTTTATTTTATAATGACGGGTCAGTTACAATACTTTACAATTTTTTTATGGTATAATTCATAAAAATAATATAGGGAGAATGATAGAAATGAAGGAAAAAAGTAAAAATAATAAGGTTTTAAAAATATTTTTAATTATAATATTACTATTAATTATTATTAGTGCAATTGCAACAATTGTAGTAGGAAATTATTTTGTTAATTATGCGATATTAAGGACAGGAAATGGTGGAGACAGAGAAGTAAAAAATGCTCAAGTAATAGAAATAGATGATGAAGTAGAAAAAACTATAGAAAAAAATAGACAAAGAGAAAAAGAACTTGCAGAAAAATGGGCTAAAAATACTAAAAATGAAAAAGTTGAAGTTAAAACAAAAGATAAACTTATTTTACGAGGAACAGAGTATTTTTCAAATGAACAAAGTAATAACTGGGTAATTATTTTACATGGATACCATTCAAATCCGGATTCTGTTATTTCAATAGGAAAGCACTTTTCAGAAAAAGGGTATAATGTTTTAATTCCAAGTATGAGGGCATCTAATGAAAGTGATGGAGAATATATTGGTATGGGATGGCTAGATAAAGAGGATTTAAAGTGCTGGATAAATTTAATAATAGAGCAAAATAAAGATGCACAAATAGTATTACATGGATCTTCGATGGGAGCAGCAACGGTCTTAATGGCGTCAGGAGATGGATTGCCAGGTAATGTAAAAGCTATAATAGAAGATAGTGCATATACATCTGTATGGGATATATTTGCATCAGAGGCAAAAGCTAGATTTAATTTACCATCTTTTCCAGTATTAAATATGTTTAAAGTAGTTGCAAGTATGAGGGCAAAATATGATATAAAAGAAGCATCAGCATTAGAACAAGTTAAAAAAGCGACAATTCCAATTTTGTTTATTCATGGGAATAAGGATGATTTTGTGCCAGAATATATGTGTGAAGAATTATATAAAGCAACTAAATCTAAAAAAGAAAAACTTATAATTAATGAGGCAGGACATACAGAATCAAGATATAAAGAACCAGAAACTTATTATACTAAGATATTTGAGTTTTTAAAGGTAATAAAATAAAAAATATGAAATATATTTGTAATCAATAATGACTCTTTTAATAAAATCATAAGCATTAATAGTTTTTATTTACATAACTTTACAGAAACAAAAATTTGAGATATAATAGTATTATTATTATATATATGTAATTAAAGAAAAAATTTTCTTGATTTAATCACATACTTTAATTTTTGTATGTAAATAATTTAGAATAATTCTTTTACATATGTACATAAGCAATAAAAGACAAACAGGAGGAAAAGTACGATGTCAGAGAAAAAAGAAATATCAATTTGGGAGAGGAATATAATAAAAAAACGGAGTGAAAGCTCGACCAATAAAAGAATATTTGGAGAGTTCAACAAAATATTCATAAGAGGTATAATTGAAAGTGAATTTGAATATAGCCATGAAGTATATAGTCAGAAATTTTATAAAACAAGAGTTATAGTCAGAAGAACAAGTGGTACGGAAGATTTTATTCCGATAGTTATATCTGAAAATCTATTAAATTCTAAAATGTCTAATAAGCCGTTTGCAAATAAATGGGTAGAAATAGCAGGTGAATTTCGATCTCATAATATAACAGATCAAAATGATTGCAGACATTTAAATATGTTTTTATTTGTAAAAGAATTTAATGTTTATAATGATGAAAAACAATATTCAAATTTAGTTTATCTTGATGGATTTATTTGTCAACCGCCAGTAGTAGGAGAAACATTATTAGGAATAAAGGTAACTAACTTATGTATTGCGGTAAATAGGAATTTTAGAAAGTCGGACTATATTCAATGTATTACTTGGGATGATTTGGCTAAATATTCGAGTTGCTTTGAAGTTGGAGATCATGTTAGAATTTATGGGAAAGTTCGGAGTAGGAAATATTTTAAAAAATATTCTATAGAATCAGATGAAGGAGAATATAAAATAGCATATGAAGTTTCTATAAAAGAACTTAAAAAAGTATAAATTTTAAAATATTAAATAAATCTGACAGAAAAAGGATTATCTAGAAATAAAGATAAATTGTGAAAAATCAAAATTTTATTCACAGTTTATCTTTATTTTTATGGATTAAATAATAAATTCAATAGAAGACTATATAAGGGCTTATGAAATATTGTTATATTGATAAAATTATGATATAATTTGAATGTATAATTCTAGTTAGTTCATATATCTAGGTAATCCTAGTTGTTAAAAATGGATTTTGTGGACTAATTAGTAAAAAGACCAAAAAATAATAAAAAAGACGAATAGAATTTTTTAGAATTAAAAAATTTTACGAATGTTAGGCTGATGATATTCATATATGGCAATAGAAAAGGAGGAAAAATGTTCAATTTACATTCAAATTTTAAACCAACTGGTGATCAACCAGAAGCAATAGATTATTTAGTAAAAGGAATAAATGAAGGCAAAAAATTTCAGACATTACTTGGAGTAACAGGATCTGGAAAAACTTTTACTATGGCAAATATAATTCAAAAGACTCAAAAACCAACTCTTGTTTTAGCACATAATAAGACTTTAGCTGGTCAGCTATATAGTGAGTTTAAGGAATTCTTTCCAGAAAATTCTGTAGAGTATTTTGTTTCATATTATGATTATTACCAACCTGAAAGCTATATCCCACAGTCAGATACATATATAGAAAAAGATTCATCTATAAATGACGAAATAGATAAATTGCGTCATTCAGCAACATTAGCATTATTTGAAAGAAAAGATGTAATAATAGTAGCATCAGTATCATGTATATATGGTTTGGGTGATCCAGAAGATTATCAAGAAATGACAATGTCATTAAGAGAAGGCATGAATAAATCAAGAGACGAAGTATTAAAAAAATTAGTAGAAATGCAATATAGTAGAAATGAAATAGATTTTAAAAGAGGAACTTTTAGAGCTAAAGGAGATATAGTAGAAATATATCCATCATCAGAAAGTGAAAGCGCAGTAAGAGTGGAGTTTTGGGGAAATGAAATAGAGAAGATATCAGAGATAAATCCATTAACAGGAAAATCAATTGGAGAAAGAAAACATATATTAGTACCACCGGCATCACAATATGTAACAAACAAGAAAAAGGCAGAAAAAGCACTAGTAACTATTGAAGAGGAGTTGCAAAGTCAGATAAAATATTTTAAAGATAAAGGTAAATTAATAGAAGCACAAAGAATAGAAGAACGAACAAATTTTGATATGGAAATGTTAAAAGAAACAGGCTTTTGTCAAGGAATAGAAAACTATTCAAGACACTTAAGTCAGAGAAAAGCAGGAACACCACCATATACATTATTTGATTATTTTCCAGATGATTTTCTATTATTAATAGATGAATCACATGCTACAATACCACAAGTAAAAGCAATGTACAATGGGGATAAATCAAGAAAAGATTCATTGGTAAATTATGGATTTAGATTACCATCAGCTTATGATAATAGGCCATTAAAATTTGAAGAGTTTGAGAAAAAAATAAATCAAGTAATATTTGTAAGTGCAACACCAGCAGATTATGAAAAAGAGCATTCTAAGGAAAATGTTGTAGAACAAATAATAAGACCAACAGGTTTACTAGATCCTAAAATAGAAGTAAGGCCTGTAACAAATCAAATAGATAATTTAATAGGCCAAATAAGAGAAAAAGTAGAGAAAAAAGAAAGAGTATTAGTTACTACTTTAACTAAAAAAATGGCAGAAGATTTAACATCATATTTACAAAGCTTAGATATTAAAGTAGCATATATGCATTCAGATACAAAAGCATTAGAAAGAATGGAAATAATAAGAAAGTTAAGATTGGGAGAATTTGATGTATTAGTAGGAATAAATTTATTAAGAGAAGGATTAGATATACCAGAAGTATCACTAGTAGCAATATTAGATGCAGATAAAGAAGGTTTTTTAAGGTCTGAAAGATCATTGATACAAACAATAGGAAGAGCAGCAAGAAACACAGAAGGAAAAGTTATAATGTATGCAGATGAATTAACACCTAGTATGGAAAAAGCAATAAGTGAAACAAATCGTAGAAGAAAGATACAAGAAGAATATAATAGAAAGCATAATATAACGCCAAAAACAATACAAAAATCAATAAGAGAAACAATAAGTATGGTAAAAGAGGAAGATATTAAAGTGGAATATAAACTAGAGAATAAAGAAGATATAAAAGAAATGATAGAGAAATTAACAGATGAAATGTTAAATTATGCAAGCCAAATGGAATTTGAAAAAGCTGCAGAAATAAGAGACAAAATAAAAGAATTAGAAAATTTAATATAATAAAAAACAAGATATCAATTTTTAGGTTTTGATATCTTGTTTTTATTTTACAATACGTAAATGCGTTTACTACAATATAAAAGACAATTGTCAATCAGTTACAAAAAGCTGTTTTTAGGTCATTGACATTCAAAAAATAAACATCAAGGTTATTTTCATCTGTTTTTTTGACTCTAGAAAAAGAAATATTGAAGCTCTTAAGAAAACTAAGTTCTGTTTCATTAAGAGGAATAGCAATAATTTCTTCTTTAGCACTAATAATTCTACTGTAAAGGTGTTTTGAAAGATATCCTGAAAATGCCATAGTTAATTCCTCCCTTTTTAATATTTCATATGTAGTAAACAAAATACTATAAAGTAATAGTATTATTATAAATTTTAAAAAATAAAAAAGCTGTCGAAGTTTGCAATTTTAACTATATAATTTTTGATTTTAGAAATGTTTGAGTTTATAATATAGTGTTAATCAATGTTGTTAAAATAAAAATAAAACCAAACTATTGTTTTTACTTTCTGGATATAGTATAATATTATTGTAAAATAAATAAAAAGAAAGGAAATGTTATGAATGATAAAATAATAATTAAAGGTGCAAAAGAGCATAATTTAAAAAATATAGATATAGAAATACCAAGAGACAAACTAGTTGTAATAACAGGTTTATCAGGTTCAGGAAAATCATCATTAGCATTTGATACGATATATGCAGAAGGACAAAGAAGATATGTAGAAAGCTTATCGTCTTATGCAAGACAATTTTTAGGAATAATGGAAAAACCAGCAGTAGAGTCAATAGAGGGGTTGTCACCTGCAATATCAATAGATCAAAAAACAACATCAAAAAATCCACGTTCAACAGTTGGAACAGTAACAGAGATATATGACTATATCAGACTTTTATATGCTCGTATAGGAATACCTTTTTGCCCAAATTGTAAAACTGAAATAGCGAAACAATCAATAGACCAAATAGTTGATAATATATTAAAATTAGAAGAAGGAACAAAAATTCAAGTCTTAGCACCAGTGGTAAGAAGCAAAAAAGGAGAGTTTACAAAACAATTTCAAGAATACCAAAAAGAAGGTTTTGTAAGAATAAGAATAGATGGAGATATTTATGAATTATCAGATGATATAGAATTAGATAGAAACAAAAAGCATGATATAGAATTAGTAGTAGATAGATTAGTTATAAAGGAAGATATAGCAAGCAGACTTACAGAATCAGTTGAATTAGCGTTGAAATATGCAAATAATTTAGTGTTAATAGATGTAGTAGGAAATGAACCAATATTATACAGTACAAATTATGCATGCCCAGAATGTGGTTTTAGTTTTCCAGAAATAACACCTAGAATGTTTTCATTTAATAATCCTTTTGGGGCATGTCCAGATTGTATGGGAATAGGCTATTTGATGAAAATGGATGAAGATTTAATATTACCAGATAAGGATAAAACTTTATATGATGGAGTAAAAGCATTTGGATCAAGTGTAATGAAAAAATCAGATACAATGGCAAAAATGTATTTTGAAAGTATAGCAAGACATTATGGAGTAGATATATCGGTACCAATAAAAAAATTACCAAGAAAATTCTTAGAAAAAATACTTTATGGAACAGGGGAAGAAAAAATAGATTTTGAATATCAATCATCAGTAGGCACAAGGAAATTCACAAGTCCATTTGAAGGTGTATTGCCAACATTAGAAAGACGTCATAATGAAACAAAATCACAAGGAATGAGAGATTTTTATGAGATGTATATGAGTAATTCAGAATGTCCAACGTGTAAAGGAGCAAGATTGAGGAAAGAGATATTAGCTATAAAGGTTGGAGGAAAAAACATTAATGAATTAACTCAAATGTCAATAAAGGATATTAAAGAATTTTTTAATAATTTAAAACTAGATAAAACTCAAATGTTAATAGCAGATATGATATTAAAAGAAATAAATAAAAGATTACAGTTTTTAATAGATGTAGGATTAGAATATTTAACATTAGCTAGAAGTGCAGGAACTTTATCTGGTGGAGAAGCACAAAGAATAAGGTTAGCTACACAAATAGGTTCAGGTTTAACAGGTGTTTTGTATATTTTAGATGAACCTAGTATAGGACTACATCAAAGGGATAATGAAAGACTTTTAAATACATTAAAAAAATTAAGAGATCTTGGAAATACTTTAATAGTTGTAGAGCACGATGAGGATACAATGTATGCAGCAGATCAAATAATAGATATAGGTCCAGGAGCAGGTTCACATGGTGGTAAAGTTATGGCACAAGGAACAGCAGAAGAAGTAAAACAAATTAAAGGTTCGATAACAGGTGATTATTTAAGCGGAAGAAAGAAGATAGAAGTACCAAAATCAAGAAGAAAAATGACAAAAGGTAAAATGATAGAAGTAGTAGAAGCGGAAGAAAATAATTTGAAAAATGTAAGTGTAAAATTTCCATTAGGTTTGTTTACTTGTATAACAGGAGTATCTGGAAGCGGAAAATCAACCTTGATTAATGAAGTATTATACAAAGGAATAGCAAAAGAATTAAATGGTTCAAATGATAAACCAGGAAAATGTAAAAAAATTAAAGGTATTGAAAATATTGATAAAATAATCAATATAGATCAATCACCAATAGGAAGAACACCACGTTCAAATCCGGCAACATATACAGGAGTGTTTGATTTGATAAGAGATATATTTGCAGGAACAAATGAAGCAAAATTAAGAGGATATTTAAAAGGAAGATTTAGTTTCAATGTGCCAGGAGGAAGATGCGAAAGTTGTAATGGAGATGGGGTTCATAAAATAGAAATGCATTTTTTACCAGATATATATGTACCATGTGAAGTATGTAAAGGAAAAAGATATAATAGGGAAACGTTAGAAGTAAAATATAAAGGAAAGAGCATATCAGATGTATTAGAAATGACAGTTGAAGAAGCACTAGATTTTTTTGATAAGATACCAAAAATAAAACAAAAATTACAAACTTTATATGATGTGGGATTAAGTTATATAAAGCTAGGACAACCATCAACGACATTATCAGGAGGAGAAGCACAAAGAATAAAATTAGCAACAGAATTATCAAAAAGAGCAACAGGAAAAACATTGTACATTTTAGATGAACCAACAACAGGTTTACATATAGCAGATGTACATAAATTAGTGGATATATTACAAAGATTAGTAGATACAGGAAACACGGTAGTTGTTATTGAACATAATTTAGATTTAATAAAAACAGCAGATTATATAATTGACTTAGGACCAGAAGGCGGAGATAATGGAGGTGAGATAGTAGGAGTAGGAACACCAGAACAAATCTCTAAAAATGAAAGAAGTTATACAGGAAAATTTTTAAGTCGTTTTTTGTAGTAGTGTAACAAGTATGAATAAATAAAAATAGTAGCTTATTATATAAAGCTACTATTTTTATTTATATTTATTCATTAGTTTCATCAGTTTCTATTACTTTATTTGTTGAATACCAAGAACCAACATACTCTGCGTTAGAGAATGCTAAAATCATAATGAATATTGGATTTAAGAAAATTAATCCTATAGTATAACCAATGTCTTTTCCGAAAGATTTTGCTAATTTATTACATTGATAAACAGAAAGAACAAGTGTGGCTATAAATCCTATGAAAGGAATAAATACACTTAAATAAACTAAAATAAGCCATGGTGAAATTCCACAAATTTTAAATAATATGACTGCATTATAAATTGGAATTAAAGATTTCCAACCTTTTTCGCCAGCTTTGCTGAAAATTTTCCACATTGCAATTATTTGGATAGTTAGAATAACAAAAGTAATAGCGAAAATGATACCAAAAAAAGCACCAAATGCAGCAAAAAGTGCATTAGTTTCTTCTATTTGTTCTAATGGCATTGTTGAATAATTGTAATTGTACATAAAAAATCCCTCCTTTATTTTATTTGACTATATTTTTACATTTTTCGACAAAATTGTCAATAGATTTAGTAAAAAAATATAGATAATATATATTAATAATATATATAGAAAAAAGAAAAAATGCAAGAAAAAATTAAACTTAAAAATATTAAAAACTGTTGCAATTTTTAAAAAGATATAGTATAGTTGTTAAGGGTGCAAAAAAATGATGAAATTTGATGATAAAATTGTTAAATTAAATACTATAACAAAAGGAGCAGATTTTGCTCAAGATTTTGCATTCTTAAAATTAGATATACATTTTAAAATACTAATTACTATTATTGTTATTAGTATTTTTTTTGTATAAAAATATAAAAAGGAGGAAAAATCTAATGGAGGAGAAAAAACTACTATTAGATGTGGATGAAAAACCACAGTTATCCAAATGGATAATATTAGCACTACAACATGTATTTGCAATGTTTGGTGCTACAATACTAGTACCGATACTAGTAAACTCAGCAGCAGGACAGACAGTATTAACAATACCAGTTGCATTAGTAACATCAGGAATAGGGACTTTAATATATATTTTATGTACAAAAGGAAAATCACCAGTATATTTGGGAAGTTCATTTGCATTTATTGCACCACTTGCAGCAGCATTCTTAAAAGGTGGAATATCAGGAGCAATGACAGGAATTATGACAGTAGGATTAATATACATTATAGTTGCAATAATTATAAAGTTTTTGGGAAAAAATTGGATAGATAAACTATTACCACCAATAGTAATAGGTCCAATGATAATGATAATAGGATTAGGGCTTGCACCAACAGCAATTAATCAAATTGGATTAGCGTCAGGGACAGAATTAGATTTAAGATGTGTAGCAGTTGCGTTTATTACATTTGCGACAACAGCAATAATTATGGTAAGAGGAAAAGGCTTTTGGAAAATAATACCTTTTTTAATAGGAATTATAGTAGGATATATATCAGCTATATGCTTTGGATTAGTCGATTTTACACCAATAAAAGAAGCTGCGTTTTTTAGTATGCCTCATTTTGTAATACCTTTTGTAAATTATGTACCAAGTTTTGAAGCGATTTTGACAATAGCCCCAATAGCGTTAGTTACAATGGCTGAACATATAGGAGACCATACAGCGTTAGGGACAATAATTAATAGAAATTTATTGAAAGATCCAGGTTTAGACAAAACATTATTAGGT
The DNA here is from genome assembly GCA_029258515.1 of Clostridia bacterium. GTDB lineage: Bacteria > Bacillota > Clostridia > TANB77 > CAG-508 > CAG-269. Next base: position 74,152 of record JARHYK010000032.1, read on the forward strand.
GATGGAGTAGCGACATTTATAGCAGGATTACTAGGAGGTCCAGCAAATACAACATATGGAGAAAATACATCAGTAGTTGGAATGACAAAGGTAGCGTCAGTTTGGGTAATAGGATTAGCAGCAATATTTGCTATATGCTTGGGATTTCTAGGTAAATTTACAGCATTAGTGTCAACAATACCAAGTGCAGTATTAGGAGGGGTATCACTATTATTATATGGATTTATAGCAGTAAATGGCTTAAAAGTATTAATTCAAAATCAAATAGATTTTGGAAAATCAAAAAATGTTGTAGTAGCTTCAACAATGCTTGTATTAGGACTAGGAGGAGCTGCAATTTCAATAGTAAAAGGCGATTTAGCACTTACAATATCTGGGATGAGTTTAGCTGCAATATTTGGAATTTTAATTAACTTATTTTTACCAGCTGAAAAAGAAGAAAATATGAAAGAAAAATAGATAAAAAATACAAAATAAATATAAAAAATAATAATTTAATAGGAAGGAAGATATAAATGAAAGTAAAAGTATTAGATAATCCATTGATAACACATAAGTTAGCAGTTATTAGAAATAAAGAGACAGGAACTAAAGAATTTAGAGAGATTATAGGAGAAATAGCAACACTTTTATGCTATGAGGCTTTATCAGATGCAAAATTAAAAAATATAGAAATAGAAACTCCAATGGGCAAAATGAACACACAAATGTTAGATGAAAATGAATATGCATTTGTGCCAATTTTAAGAGCAGGAACAGGGATGTTAGATGGAGTAATAAATGTAATACCAAATGCAAAAATAGGACATATTGGATTATATAGAAATGAAGAAACTCTAAAACCAGTAAAATATTACTATAAAATGCCAAAGGATATTAAAAATCGAGAAGTAATAGTATTAGATCCAATGCTTGCAACTGGAGGTTCAGCAATAGATGCAATATCAATGCTTAAAGAAGATGGAGTTGAAAAAATTAAATTTTTATCAATAATATCTGCACCTGAAGGACTAAAAGAATTAGAAAAAGTACATCCAGATGTTGAAGTATTTACAGCATGTATAGATGAAAAATTAAATGAAATTGGATATATAGTACCTGGGCTAGGAGATGCAGGAGATAGAATATTTGGTACTAAATAAAAAAATTAAAAACATAAATAAAAAATATAAAAGAATTAATAAAAATTCTTTTATATTTTTTACTTATTTATCGCAATTTTCTTTTTTTTCATTATCACGATTTTTATTTCCTTTATTATCTTTATTTCCTTTATTTTTCTTTCCCATATAAACACCTCCAAATTTGATATCTAAATATATTTTGTCACAAAAATAATAAAATATACATAAAATACATTGATTAAATAAAAAATAAATGATAAAATAAATAAAATTCAGACATAAGAAGGGAGAATAAAAATGAATTACAAAAATGAAAAACTTGATGAATTCGAAGAATATATTAGATATAGAAAAGTAGCATTAATTGGATTAGGAGTAAGTAATTTGCCTTTGCTTGATTATTTATTTGAAAAAAAAGCAACTGTTACAATATTTGATAATAGGGAAATAGATGCTATTCCAAAAGAAATAATGAATAAAGTAACGAACTATGGATTCTCTTTTTCATTTGGAGAAAATTCATTATCAAAGCTACATGATTTTAATTTAATAATTCGTTCTCCAAGTTGTTTGCCAACAAAACCAGAATTAGAAGAAGAAGCAAAAAAAGGAGCAATAATAACAACAGAAATAGAATTATTAATGAAAATGTGTCCAGCTAAGATAATTGGAGTAACTGGGAGTGATGGAAAAACAACAACAACAAGTTTAATAAATAAGATATTAGAAAAAGCAGGATATACAACACACTTAGGTGGAAATATTGGTACACCTTTATTTACAAAATTAAGAGAAATAAAACCAGAAGATATAGTTGTATTAGAATTAAGTAGTTTTCAATTGATGGGAATGGAAATAAGTCCTGAAATAGCAGTAATAACAAATATCACACCAAACCATTTAAATATACATAAAGATTATCAAGAATATATTGAAGCTAAGAAAAATATATTTAAAAATCAAGATGGAAATGGAATATTAGTATTAAATTATGACAATGAAATAACAAGGAATTGTGCTAAAGAAGCTCAAGGAGAAGTGATATATTTTAGCCATGAAAAGAAATTAGATGATGGATATATTGTTGATGGTAGTATAGTAAAAGAGTGTGAAGACAAAATAAGAAAACATATAATCAGCCTTGATGATATAATATTAAGAGGAGAACATAATTTAGAAAATATTGCCACAGCATTAGCAGCAACAAAAACATTGGTTGATAGTGATATAGCGGTAGAGGCAATAAAAGAATTTAAACCAGTAGCACATAGAATAGAATTTGTGCGAGAAATTAATGGAACAAAGTGGTATAATGATTCAGCAAGTTCAACACCAACTAGAACGATATCAGGATTAAATGCTTTTAAAGAAGAGGTAACATTAATAGCAGGAGGTTATGATAAAAATTTAGATTATACTCCACTTGCAAAGCCTATTTTAGATAAAGTAAAAACTTTAATTTTAATAGGTCAAACAAGTAATAAAATATTTGAAGTAGTCGAAAAAGAAATGGAAATAGAGCATAAACAAATAAATATATATATGGCAGAAAATTTAGAACAAGCAATAAAGTTAGCAAAAAAATATACAAGCAAGGAACAAGTAGTACTATTTTCTCCAGCAAGTGCAAGTTTTGATATGTTTAAAAATTTTGCAGATAGGGGAGAAAAGTTTAAAAAAATTGTATTAGATATCTAACATGTAGCAAATAGAACCTTTTTACATATACTATAAAATGTAAGGAGGTTTATTTTATGTTTGAAAATTCATATGAAGATTATATGAAAAAAATTTTAGGATATGGCAATACATATAAATGTCTTGAAAGTTATTATCCTGAAATATATTATTTAATAAGAAAAAAGGTCGAAAACAGTAAAGTGGATAAAAAGTTAGGGGAGAGAATCGATAATTTGACAAATGAAATATATTTTGAAATTTTGGAAAACAATGGAATAAATTTAGAAGGGAAAATCGAAGAAGAAAAAATAAAAGAAAATCAAACACTATATGATTTGATAAAAATAATAATTATCAATGAAATTGTAAAGGAAAATTCAACTATTAATCAAAAAACTGGTTATGACATATATGAATAAAAATGTATATATTTTTAAAAAATGTTTAGAATAATAGTATATTTTTGAAAGGTGGCAAGAAAATGAAAGTTAAAGAATGTATGTGTGAAAATGTATGTTGTGTAAAACCAGAAACAACAGTAAAAGAAGTTGCAAAGTTAATGTGCACTAAGTGTATAGGTTCAGTTCCTATTTGTGATTCAGATGACTGTATTTGTGGAATTATAACAGATAGGGATATTATATTAAAAACTCTAGCATGTGACAAAGATCCTAATTGTACTAAGGTAGAAGAAATAATGTCTAAAAATGTGTGCACTTGTAAAGAAAATGATGATATATCAGTTGTAGAAACAAAAATGGCAGAAAATCAAATAAGAAGAATTCCTGTATGTAATGAAGAGAATAATATAATAGGTATATTAACATTGAAAGATTTAACAGAAAATCAAGAGAAAATAGGCTGTAAAGAAATAGGTCAAACACTTAAAGAAATTTGCGAAAAATAAAAGATGGATATTTCCATCTTTTTTTACATATAATAATAAAAAGGTGGAATAAAAATGATTATTAATTTACCATACTGGACAAGAGTAACAAAAAAAATTATTTATATAGTATTAATATTACTAGGATTATTTTTAACATTTAAACTTTCTATATTTTATATGCCATTTTTAATAGCATTCATTTTATATCTATTAATGGAACCAGCAATAAAGTGGATTATGAAAAAAACAAAGTTAACTAGGAAAAGAAGTTCAATTATAATATTTATACTAGTATCAACGATAATATTAGGAGGACTAACATGGGGAATAACTACAATATTTTCAGAGGCTTCTAATTTATTGCAAGACTTAAATTGTTATATAGAAAAGGCTAATACTTTTTTTCAAAGTATTATAAATAAAATAGATATAGAGAAATTAAATTTGCCAGTAGAAATAAATCAAGTTTTACAAAAATCTTCTGGAGATATACTAATTAGTATATCGAGTTGGATTAGAAATTTTTTAAATGGTCTGATATCAATAGTTACATCACTTCCTAAAATAGCAATATATTTTTCAATAACAGTAATTGCTTTGTATTTTATGTGTGTTGATAAAATATATATGATAGACCAACTAGAACACCATTTACCACGCTCATGGGTTATGAAAGTTGGAAAACATTTAAAAGAATTAACCAAAACATTAGGTAGATATATAAAAGCAGAAGCTACACTTGTTCTTATCTCATTTTTTATATCATTAATAGGATTATATATTTTAAAATTTTCAGGTTTTAAAATTAAATTTCCTTTACTAATAGCATTATCAATAGGTTTTGTAGATGCTCTTCCAATATTAGGTTCTGGAACAGTTATGTTACCATGGGCAATAATATCAAGTTTAAATGGGGATTTTAAATTAGGAATAGCAATATTAGTATTATTAATTATAATGTCAGTTACAAAGCAATTTTTAGAACCTAAATTGGTTAGTCAAAATATAGGGATACATCCAATTTTTACTTTAATTGCAATGTATACTGGTTTTAGGATAATTGGAATTATAGGAATGCTTATAGGACCAATAATTTTAATTATTTTAAAAAATATTTTTGCTACATTTATTGATAAAGGAGTGCTTAAAACTATTTTTGACAAAAAATAGTTGAAATAATAGTAAAAATATGTTAACATAAATATGTAGTAACTAATTATTATATATATTCAAAAAATGGAGGATATAAAATGAAAAAGAAATGTTTTGAAATTAAGCTACGGTTAAGAACAAAAGGGGAACGATTTTATTATAGTAATGGAGTAATACAAGTAGAAGATGATCAGTTTGTTGGTTATTCTACAATTGATTATCTAAAAGGTAGCTATAATAAGGAAACAGAAGAATTTAGTCTTTTAATGATTTTAAATGGGGTAAATGGGAAAGAACAAGAATATCATTTTACGGCAAGAATTTATCAAGAAGATTTTGAATTTCCAAATACGTTCTATTTACAGGATGAAAATGAAATTTCTGCTATTTTCACAGTATGTGGAATATCAGAAATTTTACCAGGAGATTTTGAAAGAAATTTAGCTATTTCAAAAAATTTTTAAAAGAAACTCTGAAAGTTGCAATTCAACTTTCAGAGTTTCTTTTATTTAAGAATAATATATTTTATTCCCATTCAATAGTTGCAGGTGGTTTAGAAGTAATATCATAAACAACACGATTAACATGTTCAACTTCATTAACAATTCTAGAAGAAACTTTTTCTAAAATGTCATAAGGGATTTTACTCCAAACACCAGTCATAAAATCAGTTGTTTCAACTGCTCTTAAAGCAACAGTATAATCATAAGTTCTTTCATCACCCATGCATCCAACAGATTTTAAATTAGTTAAAACTGCAAAATATTGATTAATAGATTTGTGTAATCCAGCATTTGCAATTTCTTCTCTAAAAATGCTATCAGCTTCTTTTAATATATCTAATTTATCTTCAGTAATTTCTCCTATAACACGTATTGCAAGACCAGGACCAGGGAATGGTTGTCTGAATACTAAGTTTTCTGGAATACCAAGTTCTAATCCAGTTTTTCTTACTTCATCTTTAAATAAATTTCTTAGTGGTTCAACAATTTCTTTAAAATCAACATAGTCTGGTAAACCACCAACATTGTGATGACTTTTAATAACAGCACTTTTGCCTAAACCACTTTCAATAACATCTGGATAAATAGTACCTTGAACAAGAAAGTCAACAGTGCCAATTTTTTTAGCTTCTTCTTCAAATACTCTTATAAATTCTTCACCAATAATTTTTCTTTTTCTTTCTGGATCTGTAACACCAGCTAATTTATTTAAAAATCTATCTTTACAGTTAACTCTAATTAAATTAATATCAAATTGTTCTTTAAAAATTTTTTCAACTTCATCGCCTTCATTTTTACGAAGTAATCCGTGATCTAAAAATATACAAGTTAAATTCTTACCAGCAGCTTTACTAATTAAAACGGCAGCAACTGAAGAATCTACACCTCCAGATAAAGCACATAAAACTTTTTTATCTCCAATTTTTTCTTTTAATTTTAAAATTGTATCATCAACAAAAGAAGCTATTTGCCAATCACCAGCACAATTACAAACATTGAATAAGAAGTTTTTAATAATTAAAGTACCATTAATAGAAGCATTAACTTCTGGATGGAATTGTATACCATAAAGTTTCTTTTCGACATTTTCCATTGCAGCATTTGGACATGATGAAGTATGGCCAATATTTTTAAAGCCTTCTGGAAGAGTTTCAACAAAATCAGTATGGCTCATTAAAAAGTCATTTTTATTTTCAAATCCTTTAAATAATAAAGAAGTATTGTCAATATCTACATCAATTACTCCATATTCTCTTTTATCAGCTCTAGCAACATTTCCACCTAAAGTTTGAGTCATTAATTGCATTCCATAGCAAATACCTAAAACAGGAATTCCTAACTCGAAAATTCCAGCTGCGCATTTTGGAGAATCTTCGCCATAAACACTAGCAGGTCCTCCTGTAAAAATAATACCTTTTGGATTTTTTTCTTTGATTTTTTCAATAGAAATATCATAAGGTACAACTTCAGAATAAACATTACATTCACGAACTCTACGTGCAATTAATTGATTGTATTGTCCACCAAAGTCTAAAATTAAGATTAATTCATTTTTTTCCAATTCTTTTACCTCCATTTAAAAAGTTATAATAAATTTTAACATATTTTTATCATAAAGTCAAAAGAATTTATATGAATAATCAAACAATTCCATTAGTTGGAATATAGCTTTCATCAGGAGGGTAAACTAGATCTTCAGAAGGAGGATTACATCCTTTAATTTCAGTAACTTTTATGATAGGCATATCTCCATGGTAATCTCCTTTTGTAATTTCTCCTGTTATTTCTACCCATGAATTATTGTTAAAATCTTTAATTGTATCACATTCACATAAAAAGCCTACTACAACAGTTTGAAAATCAGAAGATATGATCATATCTCTTGCTAAAACAAATTGATTATCAGTAAAATCAAGTAGTCTATAAATATATCCTGTAAAATGAATTTTTACGCCAACATATGAATCAATATCATCATGAACAGCTTTTAAAATATTAGTATAATTTTTAGCTGAAATATCACAAATTTTGTTCTTATTTATGCAAGAATAGCTTTTATTTGCACCGTTAAAAACTCTATAAGTACAAATAGCTAAAATACAAAGAATTAAAATAGTAACAACGATAAAAAAGTTTTTAAATATTTTACTACCATTTACCTTAACATTAAAAATAAACATAATAATTCCTCATTTCTAAAATACTTCATTTAAATATATTCAAATGTGAAATAAATATGAAAAAATAATAAATTTAAAATTTGAAAATAGAGATTTAGATTAAGAAAAATAGTAACATTTAAAAACAAATAATTGGTAAAAGCTATATATAAAGGGTTATAAGAAATTAATTAATAAATGAATTTAAAAAATTTAAAAGTAAAATACAAAGTAATAAGTTACATAAATTATATAAATGTGTCAACTATTAAAATAAATATATGTATATAAAAAGTTATTCTACTTCAGATAAGGATGCAAGTGAATATAATGAATATTTTTTATTTAATCAAATTCTAAGAGAAAGAACTAAAAGAAAAAATGAAGAAATATATATAGATGTCTTCTATAATGATGATAAAAAAAGACATATATTAACTCAAATGCAAAAACATTAAGGATAAGAGATTATAATGACGAAAATTCTAAAAATATAAAAATAATTCCTAACTTTTGTAAATACAATAATTTTAAAGAACTTTTCTTAAATTCAGTATTTACAAAAATTCAAAAAACAAATTATAATGGAAAAGATACTTATATTTTAAGTGAAATAAAAAACAGTAATTTATGAAATAGGAATTGATAAAAAAATATATATATATATATCGACAAAGATACAGGATTAACTCTTAAAATAAAACAATATAAAGATAACAATATAAATGATGAAACTAATTATGAATATAGTTTTGGAACTGTTGATTCTAATGATGTAAAAGAACCATATCAAGAAGAATATGTACTCAAATAATATTTATGTAATAAAATAATAATCCACCAAATTAATTGGTGGATTATTTTATAGAATTATAAAAAATACTACTGATACATCAAACAAAAAGGAAAAAATGGGAAATAAGAAGTATATGAATCGTACTATAATATTAGTAGGATTATTTATAATTTTTGTAATTTAGTATATAGTGTGTAAAATAAATTATTAAAAATTCATATAAAACGCTAAAATCTATTGATAAAATTAATTTAAAATGATATAGTAACAAAGTAAATATAAAATTCGTAGGAGGAAAGAACAAAATGAAATTATTTAAAACATATAGTGAAAAAGAAGTAAAAAGAATAATGCCAATTGTTAAACAAATAAATGGCTTGGAAGAAGAAATTTCAAAATTAAGTGATTTAGAATTAAGAGAGAAAACTACATATTTTAAAGAACAATTAAAAGCAGGAAAAACATTAGATGATATATTACCAGAAGCATTTGCAGTAGTAAGGGAAGCATCAAAAAGAACATTAGGATTAAGACATTTCGATGTTCAATTGATAGGTGGAATTATACTTCATCAAGGAAGAATTGCAGAAATGAAAACAGGTGAAGGTAAAACATTAGTTGCAACACTTCCTGTATATTTAAATGCACTTGAAGAAAAAGGTGTTCATGTTATAACAGTAAATGACTACTTAGCAAAAAGAGATAGTGAATGGATGGGAAAATTATATAAATTCTTAGGATTATCTGTAGGATTAGTTATAAGTGGAATGGAACCAGCACAAAAACAAAAAGCATATAATGCAGATATAACATATGGAACAAATAATGAATTTGGTTTTGATTATCTAAGAGATAATATGGTAATTTACAAAAATCAATTAGTACAACGTGGATTGCATTATGCGATAGTCGATGAAATAGATAGTATTTTAATAGATGAAGCACGTACACCATTAATTATTTCAGGTAGAGCTAATGAATCATCAGATTTATATAAAAAAGCAAATGACTTTGTAAAAAGATTGGAAGCAAAAATAATAATAGAAGAAGATGTAAAAGATGTTGATCAAGCAGAGGATAATGAAAATTATGACTATATAGTAGATTTAAAAGCAAAATCAGCAACATTAACACAAAAAGGAATTAAAAAGGCAGAAGATTTCTTTAAATTAGAAAACTTTAACGATTTAGATAATTCATCATTAGTTCACCACGTAAATCAAGCATTACGTGCACATGGTGTTATGAAGAAAGATATAGACTATATTGTTAAAGATGGAGAAGTTTTAATAGTAGATGAATTTACTGGTCGTATTATGTATGGAAGAAGATATAACAATGGATTACATCAAGCAATAGAAGCAAAAGAACATGTGAAAATTGCAGATGAATCTAAAACATTAGCAACAATAACATTCCAAAACTATTTTAGAATGTATGATAAATTATCAGGAATGACAGGTACTGCTATGACTGAAGAAGAAGAATTCCAAGAAATATATAATTTAGATGTTGTAACAATACCAACTAATAAACCAATGATACGTAAAGATGAAAATGATGTAATATATAAAAATGAAAGAGCTAAATTTAATGCTGTTGTTGAAAGCACAAAAGAAAGCTATGAAAAAGGTCAACCAGTATTAATTGGTACAGTATCAATTGAAAAATCAGAAAAATTAAGTAAATTATTGACAAAAGCAAATATACCACATGAAGTATTAAATGCAAAATCACATGAAAAAGAAGCTATGATAGTTGCACAAGCTGGTAAATTTGGAGCAGTTACAATTGCAACAAATATGGCAGGACGTGGTACAGATATTATGCTTGGAGGAAATAGTGAATATTTAGCAAAACAAGAAATGCAAAAAAATAAAGTTCCACAAAATATTATTGAAGAAGCAAATACATATTATGAAACAGATGATCAAGATATTTTAAGAGCTAGGGAACAATTTAAAAAATTAGTAGAAAAATATGATGAAAAAATAAAAGAAGAAAAAGAAAAAGTATTAAGTGTTGGTGGTCTAAAAATAATAGGAACAGAAAGACATGAATCAAGAAGAATTGATAACCAATTAAGAGGACGTAGTGGACGTCAAGGAGATCCAGGAGAATCTAAATTCTATATTGGATTAGATGATGATTTAATGAAAATATTTGGTGGCGACACAATTGTAAAAGTATATAATACATTAGGAGCAGATGAAAATATGCCAATAGATTCAAAAATGATATCAAAAGCAGTAGAAAATGCTCAAAAGAAAGTTGAAGGAAGAAACTTTGGTATTCGTAAGAATGTATTAAAATATGATGATGTAAATAATATCCAAAGAGAAATTATTTATACTCAAAGAAAACAAGTTCTAGATGGAGAAAATTTAAAAGATAATATCTTAAATATGTTACAAAGTGTAGCAGAAGAAACAGTTGATATGTATGTATCTGGAGAAAATGAATTAGAAGTAAATTCATTAAGTAATGAAATTTTAAATGACTTTGGCTTAGATATGAGAGAATTCTTAAAAGAACATGAGAAAGATGTAGAAAAAGTTAAAGAAGAATTGAAAAAATTAGTTCTTGAAAAATATGCTGACAAAGAAACAGATATTGGTGAAGAACAAATGAGAGAACTTGAAAGAATTGTATTATTAAAAATCGTAGATGAAAAATGGATGGATCATATCGACAATATGGAAGAACTAAAAGATGGTATAGGATTACGTGCATATGGACAACAAGATCCAGTTGTTAAATACAGAATGGAAGGAATGGACATGTTTGAAGAAATGACAGCAAATATTAAATATGATGTTGTTAAAATCCTAATGAATATTAGAAAACAAGGAGAATTCAAACGTCAAGAAACTGCTAAAATAACAAATGCAGCTTTAGAAGCAATAAATAGTGTTGATGGTGGAAAATCAATAAATGTAAATGAAAACCAAACAGTAAGAAACGAAGGACCTAAAGTTGGTAGAAACGATCCATGCCCATGTGGTTCAGGTAAGAAGTATAAGAATTGCTGTGGAAAAAACGCTTAATAGTAATACTTACAAATATTTAAAGAAATATTATAAATGATGATAAAAAGAAGATTTCTCAACAAAAACTAAATAAAAAAGGTTGTAAACCTTGAAACAAAAGGAATGTGAACATTGGAAAAATGCTCACATTTTCTTTTTTGATGTTTATGACTATGAAAATAGCTTGTATAGTTATGAAAAAAATAAATCTTCTTGATAATAAAATAGAAGAAATATTACATTAATATAGTATGATGTTGATGTAAAGAATAAAAACTAAGATAAATAAAAAATGTTTTCATTTTTTATTTTAATTTTTTACAAAAAAGCTTGCAATATTTAAAAAGATATGTTAAGATAATGATAATCATTATCAAAAGGAGTTGCGAAATGAAAAAAAATACTAGACAAAGAGATTTAATTTATCAATCTTTGAAAACAAGAACAGATCATCCAACTGCTGAAAAATTATATTTAGATTTGAAAAAACAAATGCCGGAAATAGGTATTGCTACTGTTTATCGTAATTTGAATAAATTATATGAGCAAGGAGAAATTATTAAAGTAAAATCTAAAACAGGCCCAGATAGATTTGATGGTAATATAGAGCCACATATTCATTTTCAATGTGAAAAGTGTCAAGAAATATATGATATATTTTTAGATGAAAATGAAATGGTTGAACTTGATAATGGTATGCAGAAAATTGCAAAAAAAATAGATGGACTTTTGCAGACATCTAGAATTTCAATGACAGGAATTTGTCATAAATGTAAAAAATAAAAATTAAGGAGGAATTTTAATGAAAGCTTACGTATGTAAAGTATGTGGATATATCCACTTTGGAGAAGAAGCTCCAGAAAAATGCCCACAATGTGGAGCACCAAAAGATAAATTTGAGTTAAAAGAAGAAGAAGGAGAAAAAGCTTATGCAGATGAACACAAAATAGGTGTTGCACAAGGTTTAGATGAAGAAGTAGTAAAAGGTTTAAGAGATAACTTTATGGGAGAATGTACAGAAGTTGGAATGTATATTGCTATGAGCCGTCAAGCTGATAGAGAAGGATATCCTGAAATAGCAGAAGCATTTAAGAGATATGCTTTAGAAGAAGCAGAACATGCAGCTAAATTTGCAGAATTATTAGGAGAAGTAGTTTATCCAAATACAAAGAAAAATGTAACATTAAGAGCTATGGCAGAACATGGTGCTTGTATGGGTAAAAAAGAATTAGCTACAAGAGCAAAAGAATTAGGATATGATGCTATTCATGATACTGTACATGAAATGTGCAAAGATGAAGCTCGTCATGGCAAAGGATTTGATGGATTATTAAAGAGATATTTTGCTGATTAAGTATAGTTTGCTTAAGGAGTAACCCTAAAATTATTAGACAAAAAGTTTGATAATTTTGGGGCTTTTTTATGCCTAAAATATTTAATTAAATTCAAATTATAAAAGAGCAAAAATGTTCTTGTACTGACTTATCAGTATAAAGACATTTTTGTTCTTTTATGATATTTAATATGTGTAATAAAAATTAGTGAAAAATTGAGGAGGAAAAATGGAAAAAGAATTATATGAATCGTTAAAGATAACTGATTTAAAGGATATGTTAAGCAAAACTAAAAAAATGTATGGAGAAAGGCCTGCATACAAAATAAGAAAAGAGGATGGAACTTATAGAATAATTACTCATAGTGAAGTAAGAGATATGATAGATTATTTAGGAACTGCTATGTGCAATTTAGGATTAAAGGGCAAAAAAATAGCAGTTATTGGGGAAAATAGATATGAATGGGGAGTAGCATATTTATCAATAGTTTGTGGAACAGGAGTTGTTGTTCCATTAGATAAATCACTTCCAGAAAATGAGTTAGAGAACTTAATTAAAAGATCTAATATTGAAGCAATATTTTTTTCTGAAAAGTATTCAGAAAGTATTAAACGAATAAAAATGAATAAAAATAATAATCTAAAATATTTGATTTCAATGGACTTAAAAAAACATACAGATGAAGTGTATTCACAAAAAGAATTGATAGAAAATGGAAAAAAATTGTTAGCTAAAGGATATAGAAATTTTGTTGAAGCAAAAATAAATCCAACACAAATGAGTATCATGCTATTTACATCAGGCACAACATCTCAATCAAAAGTAGTAGGACTTTCACATAAAAATATTTGTTCTAATTTAATGAGTATAGGAAGTATTTTAGATATAAATTGTGAGGATACCTTGCTTTCTAATTTGCCATTACATCATGTATTTGAATGTACAGCAGGTTTATTGTTTTCAATATACAAAGGAGCTAAAACAGTTTATAGTGATGGAATTATGCATATTGTAGATAATTTAAGAGAATATCAAGCGACAGTTATGTTCTGTGTTCCAGGAATATATGAAAAAATATTTATGATGATAAAAAGAAAATTACAAAAAGAAGGAAAGTGGCAAGAAATATTAGAAAATAAAGAAAAATATAATAATCTTTCAATGGAAGAAAGAAAAGAAATATTTAAAGAAATACATGATATGTTAGGTGGAAAAATTAAATTATTATTGAGTGGTGCTGCAGCTTTTGATTCAAAAGTAGAAGAAGGATATAGATTATTAGGCATAAATATAGTACAAGGATATGGATTGACTGAAACATCACCAGTTATAGCAGTAGGAACAAATAAATATTATAAAATAGGCTCAGTGGGAAAAACAATTCCAGGTGTAGAAGCAAAAATTGTAGATGTTAATGATGAAGGAATGGGTGAACTAATTGTAAAAGGTCCTAATATAATGCTTGGATATTATGGAAATGAAGATAAAACTAATGAAGTGATAAAAAATGGTTGGTTTTATACAGGAGATTTAGCAAAAATTGATAAAGAAGGATATATATATATTTGTGGGAGAAAGAAAAGTGTAATTGTTTTAAAAAATGGAAAAAATATATTTCCAGAAGAAATGGAAAATTTAGTAAATCAAATTGAAGGAGTAAATGAATCATTTATATTTGGCAAACGAGTAAGAAAAGATGATAAAGAAAATACTAAAATACATGCATTAATTGTGTTTAATAGAAAAACAATGAAAGAAATATATGATGTTGAAAAAGACGAAGATATATATTCAATAATTTCAGATAAAATAAAAGAAATTAATAAAATAATTCCACAATACAAAGCAATAAGAGGAATAATACTTACAGAAAACCCTTTAATAAAAACAACTACGAATAAAATAAAAAGGCAAGTAATGTTAGATGAAATTGAAAAATCTTAAAACTAATTTTTTAGGGAGAAACAATTTTTATTATAATACGATAGATTCAACACAAAAGGAAATTTGGAGAAGGATATATGAAGAAAATATAGAAAATGGCACATTGATTTTTTCAGATTACCAAACTTCAGGAATTGGAACTCATGGAAGAAAATGGTATACAGATGAGAAAAATAATATATCTTTTTCCTTTTTTATAAATATGGATTGTGATATAAAAAAAATTAGTGGACTAACGCTAGAAATTGCTAAAACAATAAAAGAAATACTAAAAAGAAAATACAATGTTGAAATCCAAATAAAAGAACCTAATGATATTTATTATAATGGTAAAAAAATAGGGGGGATTTTAACTGAATCAAAAGTATTTTCAAATAAAATAAAATATTTAGTAGTTGGGATTGGTATTAATACAAATAAACAGTATTTTGTAGATAATATTAAAGATATTGCAACATCTATAATAAAAGAATTTGGAATAATTATCGATACAGGAGAATTTATTACAGAATTTTGTAATGAATTTGAAAAAAAAATAATTATAAAAGGAGAAAAAAATAATGAAAATAGGCTTTTTATTTCCAGGTCAAGGCTCACAATGTATTGGAATGGGAAGAGATTTATACGAAAAATATGAAAGTGTCAAAAAAACATATGATAACGTAAAAAAAATAACAGGAATTGATGTTGCTAAAATATCATTTGAAGGTCCTGAAGAAAAATTAAATGAAACAAAATATACTCAATTAGCAATATTGACTAATAGTTTAGCTATATTAGAAATTTTGAAACAAAAAAATATCGTTCCTAAAATGTCTGCTGGGCTAAGCTTAGGAGAATATACAGCATTGATAAATAGTAATGTATTTACATTTGAAGAAGGAGTAAAACTTGTTCAAAGAAGAGGTGAATATATGCAAGATTTATTACCAAAAGGTGAATGGGAAATGGCAGCTGTTATGGGAATGACTGAAAAACAAATAAATGAAATTTGTACGAAAGTAAAATCAGGTTTTGTATCACCTGCTAATTATAATTCACCGAATCAAATTGTTATCTCAGGAGAAAAACTTGCTGTAGAAGAAGCAAAACAAATTGCAATTGATATGGGAGCTAAAAATGTTAGAATATTAAAAACAGTTGGACCTTTTCATACAGAAAAACTATTAGAAAGTTCTAAAGCATTAAGAAAAGAGCTTGAAAATGTTCATATCAATTCTTTTAGTACAAAAGTGTTAAAAAATATTGATGGTGAGTTTTATGAAGATAAAGATGATATAAGGGACATTTTAGCAAAGCATATTATAAAACCAGTTAAATTTTCTAAAATATTACAAAATATGATTAAAAATGATATAGATACTTTTATTGAAATTGGACCAGGTAAAACATTGTCTGGATTTGTTAAAAGAACAAATTCGGATAGACCAATTAAGATATATAATATAAGTAATGTTGTAAATTTAGAAGAAACAATAAAATGTATTAAGGAGGAATTTAAAAATGAGTAAAGTTGCATTTATTACAGGAGGTACAAAAGGAATAGGAAAACAAATAGCACTAACATTAGCAAAAGAAGGGTATGACATTGCTGTAAATTATAGAATTGCAAATAAAGATTTAGAAGACACAAAAACAAAAATAGAAGAAAACGATGTAAAATATCTTGCAGTTCAAGGAGATGTATCTAATTATGAAGATTGCGAAAAATGTGTAAAAAAAATAATAGAAAACTATGGAAAAATTGATGTTTTAGTAAATAATGCTGGAATAACTAAAGATTCATTATTACTAAGAATGAAAAAAGAAGATTTTAAAGAAGTAGTAGATGTTAATTTGAATGGAACATTTAATGTAACAAAAAATGTAATTCCATTTATGATGAAAGCACATTCAGGAAGAATTATAAATATATCATCAGTTGTGGGTATATCAGGAAATGCTGGTCAAACTAATTATTCTGCATCAAAAGCTGGAATAATTGGATTTACAAAAAGTCTTGCTAAAGAAGTTGCTTCTAGAAATATTTTAGTAAATAGTGTAGCACCAGGATTTATTGAAACAAACATGACAGATCTTTTAAAGGATGAAATAAAAGAAAATATTGTAAAGCAAATACCATTGAAAAGAATAGGAAAAGTAGAAGATGTCGCAAATGTTGTTAAATTTTTAGCATCAGATGATAGTACATATATTACTGGACAAATTATTAATGTCGATGGGGGAATGTTAATATAAAGGAGAATTTTAAAATGGAAAAAAGAGTAGTTATAACTGGTCTTGGAGCAATAACTCCAATAGGAAATAATGTTAATGAAATTTGGAAAGGAATAGAAAATAAAGTTTGTGGCGTTAATAAAATTTCTTCATTTAGTAACGAAAAATTAAAAACAACTTTAGTTGCGGAATTAAAAGATTATGAACCATTAAAATATTTTGATAAAAAACAGGCAAAAAGATTAGACAAATCATCACAATATGCATTAATTGCAGCAAGAGAAGCAGTGCTTGATAGTAAAATAAGCCAAGAAAATACTGATTATGATAGGGTTGGAATTTTTGTAAGTTCAGGAATAGGTGGATTTAATTCAATTCAAGAACAATGTAAAATAAATTATCTAAAAGGATGTAATAGAGTTTCTCCTTTATTTATACCAAAAGCAATAGCTAATATGCCTGCTGGTAATATTTCTATTGAATTTGGATTTAGAGGAGAATCAATGGCAATAGTAACTGCATGTGCATCTTCTACACATGCTATTGGTGAAGCATATAAAAGTATAAAACATGGTTATGAAGATGTTGTGATAGCAGGAGGAACAGAAGCAGGAATTTGTGAAGTTGGTGTTGCAGGTTTTGAAAATATGAATGCATTATCAAAAGAAACGAATCCAAATAGGGCAAGCATACCATTTGACAAAGAAAGAAATGGCTTTGTCATGGGAGAAGGAGCTGGAATAATAGTTATGGAAGAATTAGAACATGCATTAGAAAGAGGAGCACATATTTATGCAGAACTTATAGGATTTGGGGCAACAACAGATGCTTATCATATCACTTCTCCTTGCTTAGATGGAAAATATGCAGCAAAAGCAATGATTAGAGCTATGGAAGATGCAGATATAAAACCAGAAGATATAGATTATATAAATGCTCATGGAACATCTACTCATTTAAATGACTTAACGGAAACTAAGGCTATAAAAACAGCATTAGGTGAAAAAGCTGATAAAGTAATGGTAAGTTCTACTAAAGGAAACACAGGACATTTATTAGGTGCAGCAGGTTCAGTAGAAGCAATAATTTGCGCAAAAGCTATAGAAAATAGTTTAGTGCCACCAACAATTAATTATAAGGAAAAAGATGAAGAATGTGATTTAGACATAGTACCAAACCAGCCAAGAAAATTAGATTTGAATGTTGTAATGTCAAATTCATTAGGGTTTGGTGGACATAATGCTTCTATAATAATGAAAAAATATATGGGGGGATAACTAATGGAATATAACAAAATTAAACAATTGATGGATGATATGGGTAATTCAAACTTAACTAGTATGGATATAGAATTTCCGGATGGATATAAAATTAGTATGAAAAAGGAAGTTTTAAATGAAAAAGATATAACTAGTATCGAAAATAAAAAAATAAAATTTTCTGATGAAGAAATTAAAATAAACAATATAAGTAATACCAGGATAGAAAAAAATGAAAAAATTGTTAAATCACCAATGGTAGGAACTTTTTATATCAAATCATCTCCAACTGCAGTACCTTATGTTCAAATAGGAAAAAATGTAAAAATAGGGGATACATTATGCATTATTGAAGCAATGAAATTGATGAATGAAATTGAATCAGAAATTACAGGGAAAATTACAAAAATTTTCATTGGGGATGGAGAACCAGTTGAATATGGTACACCATTATTTCAAATAGAAGAGGAGGAAAAATGTTAAATAAAGAAGAAATAAAAAATATAATACCTCAAAGAGAACCTTTTTTGATGATTGATGAAGTAGAATCATATGTACCAGGTGAAAGTGCAATTGCATATAAGAATGTTGATGAGAAAGAATTTTATTTTCAAGGACATTTTCCTGAAAATCCAATAATGCCAGGAGTATTGATTGTAGAAAGTTTAGCTCAAACTGGAGCAGTTGCAATTTTAGGAATGGAAGAAAATAAAGGTAAAAATGCTTTGTTTGGAGGCATAACTAATATGAAATTTAAAAAGATGGTAGTACCTGGAGATAAGTTAAAATTAGAAGTAAAAATAATTAAGAAAAAAGGACCAATAGGAATAGGAGAAGGAATAGCAACTGTAAATGGTAAATTAGTTGCAAAAGGGGAACTTACTTTTGCAGTAGTATAAAATGAAAGGAGATATAAAAATGAACAAAATATTAATTGCAAATCGTGGAGAAATTGCAGCTAGAATTATTAGAACTTGCAAAGAAATGAATATAAAAACAGTGGCAGTTTATTCAGAAGTAGATAAAGATGCTTTACATACTCGTTTAGCTGACGAATCTATTTGTATAGGACCTGCAAATGCTTCTAAAAGCTATCTGAATATAAAAAATATAGTTGAAGCAGCTAATATAACAAATTGTGATAGTATTCATACAGGATTTGGCTTTTTATCAGAAAATTCTCAATTTGCAAAAATATGTGAAGAATCAAATATTAAATTTATTGGCCCTAAATCAGATGTAATAGCTTTACTAGGAAATAAATCTAATGCACGACAATTAATGAAAACAGCAGGAATCCCGGTTATACCAGGTTCAGACGGAAATGTTAAAACTTTAGACAGTGCTATACAAATTGCAGAGAAGATAGGATATCCTATAATGTTAAAAGCAGCAGCAGGGGGTGGGGGAAAAGGAATAAGGATAGTAAATGATATAGTAGAACTTCAAAAATATTATGAAATCGTAAAACAAGAGGCTAAAACATCATTTGGAAATGATAGTATTTATATAGAAAAATACATAAAAAATCCTAGACATATTGAATTTCAAATCTTGGCAGATGAATATGGGAATATTATTCATTTGGGGGAAAGAGATTGTACAATTCAAAGGAATCACCAAAAGATAGTTGAAGAAACTCCAGCAATTATGATTGATGAAAAATTAAGAAATAAGATGGGAAATGTTGCTATTAAAGTTGCACAAATTTCTAATTATACTAATTGCGGTACAGTTGAGTTTTTACTAGATACTGATAAAAACTTTTATTTCATGGAAATGAATACTAGAATTCAAGTTGAACATCCAATTACAGAAGTTAGAACAGGAATAGATATAGTAAAAGAACAAATAAAAATTGCAGCAGGTGAAAAATTGAGATATAAGCAAAAAGATATAAAATTTGAAAGTCATGTAATAGAATGTAGAATAAATGCAGAAAATCCAGAGAAAAATTTTATGCCATGTCCAGGGAAAATAAATGAATTAAATTTACCTGGAGGTAATGGAATTAGAATTGATACTGCAATTTATAGTGGGTATACTGTTCCTTCTAATTATGATTCTATGATTGCAAAAATAATATGTTTTGGAAGAAATAGGAATGAAGCAATTAGTAAAATAAAAAGAGCTTTAGAAGAATTGGTAATTGATGGAATCTGTACTAATAGGGATTTTATTTTTGAAATAATCAAAAAGCCTAATTTTATAAGAGGAAATTATGATACCTCTTTTATTGAAAAGGAACTATTAAATAATCAAAAAACAAAGAAGGAAGAATAAAAATGATTGTAGATAAAATAAAGAAAAGAGAAAAATCAAATATTAAAAATAACAAATCAAATATAGATATACCAATAGGAAAATGGATAAAATGTGATAAGTGTAAAGAAATTATTTATAAGGAAACATTAAAAGAAAATCTAAATATATGTCCTATTTGTGGAAATTACTTTAGAATGCATATTAAAAGAAGATTAGAATTAATTGTAGATGAAGGAACATACGAAGAATTTGATTTTAAAATAGAAACTACGAATCCTTTAAATCTTGAAGACTATCCAAAAAAAATTAAAGCTTTAAGAGAAAAAACAGAACTTGAAGAAGCCGTTGTATGTGGTACAGGAAATATAGCTGGAGAAAAAGTAGTTATATGTGTAATGGATAGTGGTTTTTTAATGGGAAGTATGGGAGTTGTAGTAGGCGAGAAGATAGCTTATGCAATAGAACAAGCTATAAAGGAGAAACTACCAGTAGTAATTTTTTCTGTTTCAGGTGGTGCAAGAATGCAAGAAGGTATAATTTCTTTAATGCAAATGGCAAAAACAGTTTCTGCATTGACAAAGTTAAATGAAGCAGCATTGTTATATATATCAGTATTAACAGATCCAACATATGGAGGAGTTACAGCATCATTTGCCAGTTTAGGGGATATTATTTTAGCTGAACCCAAAGCCATGATTGGTTTTGCTGGCCCAAGAGTAATTGAACAGACAATAGGTCAAGAGTTACCAGAAGGTTTTCAAACAGCTGAATTTTTATTAGAACATGGATTTATTGATAAAATAGTAGAAAGAAAAGATTTAAAAGATACTATATATAAATTAATAATGTATCATAAGGAGGAAAAACAAAATGGCAAATAAAAAAATTTCAGCATGGGAAAAAGTAGAAATAGCTAGAAGTCCTAGAAGAAGTACATCATTAGATTACATAAAAAATATATTTGATGATTTTTTAGAATTACATGGAGATAGAAATTATAAAGACGATAAATCAATTATATGTGGCTTAGCTAAAATAGGTCAACAAAATTTTACAATTATTGCGCAACAAAAAGGTAAAACTACAAAAGAAAATATTAAAAGGAATTTTAGTATGCCAAATCCAGAAAGTTATAGAAAAGCTATAAGGTTCATGAAACAAGCAGAAAAATTTAAGAGACCAGTTATTACATTTATTGACACCAAAGGAGCTTATCCAGGAATAGGAGCAGAAGAAAGAGGACAAGGAGAAGCTATTGCAAGATCTATGTTTGAAATGGCAAAATTAAAAGTACCTACAATAGCTATTATTATAGGTGAAGGATCAAGTGGAGGAGCGTTGGCAATAGGCGTTGCTAACGAGGTGTTTATGCTAGAAAATGCTATTTATTCTATTCTTTCACCAGAAGGATATAGTAGCATATTATGGAAAGATAGTTCAAGGTATAAAGAAGCTTCAGAAAAAATGAAATTGACTGCTAATGATTTATATGATTTAAAAGTAATAGATAAAATAATTAAAGAACCTAGTGGTGACAAAGATGAAGTATTAAAGAAGATTTCAAACACTTTAAAAAAAGAGATTCAAAATTCACTTAAACAATTAAAAACTTTAAGTGAAAATGATATAGTAGAATCTAGATATGAAAAGTTTAGAAATATGGGAGAATTTATTAAATATTAAGGAGGAATATATAATGTTATTAAAAGATAAAAAAATTCTAATAATGGGAATTAGAAATAAATGGAGTATTGCGTTTGGAATTGCAAAAGCTGCCTATGAAAATGGGGCAAAATTAATTTTTACATATATGGGAGAAGAAAATAAAGAAAAAATAGAAAATTTAATATCAGAATTTAAAGGAAGTAAAGCTTATGTACTAAATGATGCATCAAAAGATGAATTAGTTAAGGAAACTTTTGAAAAAATAAAACAAGAAAACGGAAAAATAGATGGAATTGCTCATTGTATTGCACATGCAAATACAGATGATTTGCATAATGATTTTATCAATACTAGTAAAGAAGGATATGTACATGCTATTGAAGTTAGTAGTTATTCATTTGTTCTTGCAGCAAGAATGGCTAAAAAATTGGATATGTTAAATAAAAATGCAAGTTTAATTACATTAACATATTATGGTTCAACAAAAGTATTAGATGGATATAATGTTATGGGGGTAGCAAAAGCAGCTTTAGAATCGAGTACAAGATATTTATCATCTAATTTAGGAAAAGAAAATATAAGGGTAAATGCAATATCAGCAGGTCCAATAAAAACATTATCTGCAAAAGGAATTAAGGATTTTAGTTCAATATTATCAGTGATAGAAGAAAAATCACCATTACATAAAAATGTAACTACTGAACAGATTGGTAATGTAGCATCATTTTTATTTAGTGATATGTCAGATTCAATAACAGGGCAGATTATTTATGCAGACAATGGGTATAGTATTGTAGGGGCTTGAATTGAAAGTAAAAGAAAATTAAAATGAAAGGAAATGAAAATATGAAAGAAGAAATATTTGAAAAATTAAAAGATATAATAGTAGAACAATTAGATGTGAATAAAGAAGATATAACTGATGAAAGCGATTTTGTTAATGATTTAGGAGCAGATTCTTTAGATATTGTAGAATTAGTAATGGAAATTGAAGAGGTATTTAATATAAAATTTTCTGATAAAGATGCTGAAAAAATTATTACTATATCTGATGTTTTAGATTATATTATGGAAAAAGTTAATATGTAATAATGAGCTACAATCATAAAAATTCCCTTATTAGTAAATTAATAAAAAATTAAATTTTTTTATATTAATTCATTGTAAAATAAAAAAAATAGTGCTATTATTTATTTATATTAAGAGATGGAGGTAAAAAAATGAAAATAATAAAAACAGAAAACTACGATATGATGAGTCGTAAAGCTGCAAATATTATAGCAGCGCAAATAATCAATAAATCTAATAGTGTATTGGGACTTGCAACAGGATCAACACCAATAGGAACATATAAAAGACTTATTGAAATGTACAAAGAAGGAGATTTAGATTTTATAGATATAAAAACTGCAAATTTAGATGAATATAAAGGACTTACAAAAGACAATGATCAAAGTTATTACTATTTTATGTTTAATAACCTTTTTAAAGATGTTAATATAGATATTGAAAATACAAATATTCCAGACGGTACAGAGCCAGATTCAAAAAAAGAGTGTGAACGTTATGAAAAAGTAATAAGTGATTTAGGAGGAATAGATTTACAACTTTTAGGATTAGGACATAATGGACATATCGGATTTAATGAACCACAAGATGATTTTGTAAAGACTACACAATGTGTAAATTTACAAGAAAGTACAATAGAAGCTAATAAACGTTTCTTTAATGATGTAACTGAAGTTCCTAAACAAGCATATACTATGGGAATCGGAACAATAATGAAAGCTAAAAAGATACTTTTAATAGTAAATGGTGAAGGAAAGGCAGATATATTAGAAAAAGTAGTAAATGGACCTATAACTCCAAAAGTGCCTGCATCAATTTTGCAATTACATCCAGATGTAACTATTGTGGCAGATGAAGCTGCATTATCAAAAATTAAAATGTAATATAAATTTTAAAAACATGTAAGGACTAGATTTATAGTCCTTATATTATATTTAAGGAGGAAAAAATGAAATATTTAGTAGTATCAGACATACATGGTTCAAGTTATTATGCAAATAAGTTGGAAGAAATATATATAAAAGAAAAAGCAGATAAAATCATATTATTGGGAGATTTATATTATCATGGACCAAGAAATTCATTAACAGATGAATATAATCCTATGAAAGTAGCAGAAGTATTAAATAAATACAAAGATATTATCTTATGTACAAAAGGAAATTGTGATGCTGAAGTAGATCAAATGATTTCTGAATTTAAGTTTGAAGATAATATAACTATAAATATAAATGGAACTGAATTTTTCTTTAGCCATGGACATAAATACAATATAACTAACATTCCACCGGTAGGGAAAGTAGTAGTATATGGCCATTTTCATATAGGTTTTATACAAGAACAAAATGGTATAATATTTGCAAATCCAGGATCAATATCACTACCTAAAAACAATAGTAGACATAGTTATTTGATAATAGATGATAAAAATATAGTTTTAAAAGATATTGAAGGAAATGTTATTGAAAAAGTAAATTTTGGTAAAAATGATAGCATATAATTAAATACAAATAAAAGCAGATAAATTTTAATTATCTGCTTTTAACACAGTTGATTTTAGTGTGAATATAAAGCTTATATAACATATGTAGCAATTTTTTGGATTTATGCTGTATTATATTTAGTGGCAAGAAAAATTAAAAAATTTGATACAGCAATAAGTTTGAAATGAAATGATAATTCTAATATATCAATAGGTTAGAAAGATATAAATGACTAAAATAAAAACGTATAAAATAAATAGAGTTTTAACTTTTAATAGCTAATAAATTTTATTTAAGCTAAAACGAAAAATGTCGAAAAAACAGTTGAAAATTCAATTTATCTATGATAAAATTTTGGTTAAATGTAATAAAATAGGGAGGATAATACTAGGATGAATTTTAAAAGAAAAACATTATTAATATTGGAAATAATTGGACTAATAGTTTTAGCAGGTACAACATATACATATGCCTCAGTTTCTGAAGAAACTAAAAAATCAAATGACTTTACGTATTTATCAGATATTACGTATGTAGAAGATAAATCATTTGTTGATTCAGAACACTTTATATATAAAGATACAAATGAAACAAGTAATTTGATTACTGTAAATGTTGAAGGAAAAAAAAGATCATTTTTCAAAGGAATGTGTGCATGGGCGACATCAGAACTTGTATATGATTTACGTAACTATGATTATGATTATTTTACATCTTATTTAGGAGTTGATGTTAGGCAACAAGAAACTTATGCAAATAACGGAGTTATTTTCCGTATTTATGTATCAGAAGATGGCGAAAATTGGGGCAAACCGATAGCTCAAACTAATGCTATTAGAGGAATGGATAATTCTAAATTTATTAAAGTAAATATAAAAAATGCTAAGTATTTAAAATTAGTAGCAGATGAAAATGGGGATAGCTGGTTTACGCAATGGTATGATGAAGCAGTTTACGCTGATGCAAAATTAATAAAAGAAGGATATCAAGAAGATACTTCAGTAATTGACTTTATAAAACCAGTAGAAGAATATGATAATATAATAAAGAATAAATATGCAGGACAAGAAATTACAGGGGACTATGAATTGACATTATTACAAAGAGAATTTGTTAATAATGTTGGATATGATATTTTGCAAAGCTTTGTAAAATATAATGAAAATTATAAAGAAGTTGTTTCATGGTTAATGAATGATAATGAAAATCTTTGTCTTTATATAATGGGAGGAAAACCAGATGGTGCGTATATAGAATCTCTAAAAGTACTTTCTGAATTATATACTAGATATAAAGATGATTTAAAAAATGAAACTGTAACTAAAAATGGAATAGTGTTAAAAGATTTATATCGTAAAATGATGGTTAGTTTATCATTAACACATTCAGCTAATTGTGGATTATGGGCTGGGGGAATGACAAACAATCCAAATGATCCAAATAATTCAAATGCTGTTACACGTTATGAAATTTATAAAAAAATGCATCAAGAAGGTAAATTAGATAATAAAATATTTGAATTCCTTAAAGTTGAAGAAATGAGATTTTTAACAAATAATATTATTGATGATGAAGAAATAGAATGGATAAATGCATATACTAAAAAACAACCTAAAAATCCTAGAGATCCATATACATATATTAAATATGGTGCTGGATATGATTATAATAAAAATCAATATTATACTTCAGAGAACTATAAAAAATGGAATAAAAAATATGATTTGTCTAAATTTAACATAACTTACAAAAAAGGATTTCCAAAATTATGGATTGTTTTTGAGGAAGGCGGAGTCTGTGGTGCTATTTCAAAAACTGGTTCAAACATATGGGGATCATATGGAGTTCCTTCTACAGTTGTACATCAACCGGGTCATGCAGCATATATTGTTTATTCTAAAAGAGCAAATGGCGATGGAGTTTGGAATTTATATAATGATGTTTCTGGATGGAGCCAAACTGGAAAAACAGAAAAATTAACAATAAGAATGCCAAATGGTTGGGGGACAGGTGATTATGCAAGTTTCTATTCTGGAAGCTATATTTTATTAGCTCAGGCAGCACTAAATGATTTTAATAATTATGAGAAAGCAGAAAAAATATTATTGCTTGCAAACACATATAATAATGACAAAGAAAAATTAAATCAATTATATAGAGAGGCCCTTAAAATACAACCTTTTAATTTCGATGCATGGCATGGATTGGTGGAATTATATAAAAATGATAAAACAAAAACTGATGAAGACTATTGTAATTTAGCACATGAAATTGCTGATAATTTAAAATATTATCCATTACCAATGTATGACTTATTAAGAATAATAGAACCTTGTATAGAAACAGTAGGGAATAAAGTACAATTTACATTATTGAGAACAAAAGCTTTAAAGGAAGCATCAAATGTAAAAGATTCAGATTCGATACAAGCAAATGCAGTTAGAGCGGTAGCAAATTATCTATTAGGAACAGTTGATAATACAGTAGCAAGTTTTTCTTTTGATGGAGAGAATGCAGGAAGTATTATGTTGGCAGAACGTTTTAAGGATTCAAATGTTAGATGGGAGTATAGTTTAAATGAAAAACAAACTTGGACTCAAACAAGTAAACACAAAGTAGGGTTAACAAAACAAGAATTAGAAAGTATTACAGAAAATACTGATATTTATGTTCATATTGTAGGTTCTGATTATAGTGATAAGAATATTTTTAAGATAGATATACAAAAATCAGCAACACCAAATAAACTTTATAATAATGATTTAGAAAATAAAATTATTGGTGCTACTGATACTATGGAGTGGAGATTAAATAGTAATGAACCTTGGACATCATATAAAACTAAGGAACCTGATTTAACTGGAAATAAAACAGTCGAAGTAAGAGTTGGAAAAAATGGAATCTATACACCTAGTGATATATTAACTTATAATTTTACAGAAGATAATCAACCAGATGAACAAAAATATATTCCAATATCTCATTTATCAATCCATAAACTTTCATCACAACAGTCTAATGCGGAAGCAGGAAAGAATGTAATAGATGGAAATATTAAAACTATATGGCACAGTAAGTGGAATGGATCTGATAAAGAAAGGTTTATTATAATAAAATTAGATACACCAGTATATTTATCTGCATTGCAATATGTACCAAGACAAGATGCAAGCAATGGTAGAATCAAAAGTGGAACAATATCAGTAAGTATGGATGATTCAAGTTGGACTGAAGTAGGTACTATATCTAATTGGAAGAATGATTCTTCACCTAAAACAGTAGTATTTGATAAATCTGTTAAAGCGCAATATATCAAATTACAGGCTACACAAAATCATGGAGATGGAAGAAGCTTCATTTCAGGAGCTATGGTTAATTTATTTGAAGATACAACAAAGAAAGAAACGCCAACAGCTAGTGTGGAATACAACATAGCTGAATTAACTAATAAAGATGTTACAGCTAAATTGATAAATGCAAGTACAGATATAACGATTACTAATAATGGAGGAAAAGATACATATGTATTTACAAAAAATGGTAAATTTACTTTTGAATTTGTAGATAAATATGGAAATAAAGGTAGTACAACAGCTACTGTCAATTGGATAGATAAAGAAGCTCCAACAGCGAATATTGAATATAGTACTTTAAAAGAAACATCAGATCCTGTTATAGCAAAATTAGTAAGTAATGAAGAAATCATAATAACAAATAATTATGGAAAAGATAGTTATACTTTTAATAAAAATGGTACTTTTGAGTTTGTTTATCAAGATAAAGCAGGAAATATTGCAAAAACTACTGCTACGGTAAATTGGATTAAACAAAAGGATGAAAATATGGAATTTTCTTCTGAAAAATATGTGATTTCAGATAATATGGTTTCTAGAATACTTCCAGGAACTACTATTAAAGAATTTAAGAAAAATGTAGAAACAAATCAAAATTTACTATTTATAAATAAAGAAGGGAAGAATTTAGAAGAAGATGATATTTTAGGGACAGGTGTTATATTAAAAGTAGGTAATACTTCTCAATATGAAATTGTTATAACAGGAGATCTTGATGGTGATGGGATTGTTACAGTAAATGATCTTGCTAAATTAAAATTACATTATGTAGAAATCGAAAATTTAGAAGGTTGTTATTTAAAAGCTGCAGATATTGACAATGATGGAATGATTACAGTAAATGATATCGCACAAATAAAACTATCATTAATTAATTTAATAGAAATAAAATAGGGGAGTTAAAAGTATGAAAAAAATAATTAAAATAAGTTGTATCTTAATAACACTTCTTCTAATAATGGGAAGTACAGTATTTGCAGCACTTGATTGTGCACTAAATATGCAAGCAACTAAAACGGAAGTTACTAAAAATGAGGAAGTTACTATAAATATTAATTTGTCTAATATTCAATCAGAAAAAGGAGTTATTGCTTTAGGAGCAAGATTAGAATATGATAAAAATAGTTTGGAATTAGTGAAAATGGAAGGAAAAAATAGTTGGTCAACTCCTTCATATAATGAAGCAACTGGGAAGTTAGTAACGGATAGAAATGGAGTTACTAAAAAAGATGAAACTGTTTTCCAAATAACATTTAAAGTTAAGACAGAAAAAAGACAAACTCTTAGTATATCATTGAAAGATATTACTGTTGCAGATGGTACCTTACCAATTAAAAAGATAGAAAAGATTAGCAAGGATATTACAATAAAGGAAATAAATCCTAATCCTGAGCCAAGTCCGAATCCAGATGTAAAACCAGATCCAGATGTAAAACCAAATCCAGATGTAAAACCAGATATAGGACATGATAATGAACCAAATATAAAACCAAGTCAAGGAGTAAATCAAAATATAGATATATCAGCAAATAATATAAATTCAAACAAAACTAACACTCAAAACTCTATTAGTAATAAAAAATTGCCTAAAGCAGGAATTACAAATATATTTTTAATTATACTAATTATAGTTATTGTTTTAATAGTGATATTTTATATTAGATTAAAAACACTTGATAAAAAAGTTAAAAGATAATAAAAATTATAATATAAAGAAAGAGATTGGAAAAAAATTTCTTTCTTTATATTATATTTAATAAGGTCTTAAGAATAAAGATTTTACATTTTAAAAAGAAAAATTATTATAGATAATTTTGCAAATTTGATAACTTAATGATAAAATTAGAATTATAGGATAAGTAACAAAAATTGCAATAAATTTTAATCGGTGTAGGAGATGTTAATTAAAATGGAACAAAATACTAAGAAAAATATGTTGTTAATTTATATACATACATTTTTATCAACATTTATACTATATTATATATGTGATACTTTATTCTTCATTGAAAGAGGATTAGTATCAAGCCAATATATTAGTTTTGTTGGAATATCATTTTTGATAAAGATAATATTAGACATACCTTTTGGGATTATAGCAGATAGAAAAGATAAAAAGAAAATATTATTAATAAGTAATTTATTATTTATAATCTCAACTTTGCTTTTTATTTTTTCACATAATTATATTAGTTTTTTAATTGCTATAATAATAAATGCCATAAATAATGCACTAAGTTCAGGAATAGTAAATTCTATACTATATGAAAGTACTAAAAATAAAGAAAAATTTAATAAAGTACTATTTTATAATTCTTTTTTTTATAATATTGCATATATGTTTGCAATGATAGCTGGTGGTTATATCGGACAAAAGTATGGATTAATATATACATATTGGATAACTTTAATTCCATTTATTATTGACTTTTTCATAATAACTATGATTAGAACTAATAATCATATAGATACTCAAAGTAATGAAAATAATATAGAAATACTTAAAAATGGAATTAAAGAGATAAAGAAAAGTTCTTACTTATTACAATTAATATTAAAAAGTACAATAATGTTTGCTGGAATTAAATTGGTAGAAGAAAGTCATCCAGAATATGCAAGTAATATAGGACTATCTGTTTTTATTATTGGAATTTATACTGCACTTATATTGGCATTTTGTATTCTAGGTAGTTATATAGGAAGCAAAATAAAAAAAGATAAATATAATCTAATATTAAGTATTAATCCAATTATAGTAGGAATTTGCATATTAATGGTAGGAATATTGAACAATTATTTAGGTATAATATGTATTTTAATAATTTATATTTTTTCAGAAAGTTTTGATAATATAATGAAGGCAAAATTACATAACAGTATTTCCTCAAAATCAAGAGTTACAGTTGAGTCAATAAATCAATTTGTATTGGGATTATGTGGATTTATATTTAGTATGTTAATGGTAATTTTATTGAAAAGTGTAAATTTGAATGTTATGTATGTTTGTATAGGAAGCATTATAATTACATTTAACTTAATAAATATAGTTAGAAATAAGATAAAAAGTCGTTTCTTAAAAAAGAAAATAGATTTGAAATAGAAATATAAAAACAATAAAGAAAAGAGAATTATATACGGAAATATTTTATATAACAAAATATTTTAAAGATATATTCGAAAAATTAAATATTACATTATTTACAGCATTAACAGAAAATAATTTATATCAATGCATACATTAACATGCCTCTTATATTTGCATCCTATCCCTTATTGTGCAAAACTTTGATAATGTAAACTGAATTGTTGTTCTTAATTCTTTACTAAAATATATTTAAATTATTTAAGTAATATATACAAGCGATTATATTACTATAATAAAATTCTAAAAAAGAATATATTTTTTAATTTTACATATTCTAAAATATAATTAATAAAGATAAGAAACTGTATGAAAGAATCATTCCGAAAATTTAAAAAATATTTACTTTTTCGGAATGGAATGATATAATAATAATGAGGTGATAAAAATGAAATTAATTGAAAGAAGTAATTACTTAAATACATTAATTGATGTTATAGGAACGCCCGATATCAAAGTGATTACAGGAATTAGAAGATCACGGTAAATCGAAATTGCTAGAAAATTTTAAGGATTATATTAAATTAAATATAAAAGATTATAATATAATAGAAATAAATTTTAATTTACCTAAATATGAAAATTTAAAAGAATATCATAAATTATATGAATATATAAGTGAAAATTACAATGAGAATAAGCAAAATTTTGTGTTAATAGATGAAGTTCAAATGTGTGAAGGGTTTGAAAAAACTATTAATGGAATACATGCAGAAGAAAAATATGATATCTATATAACTGGATCTAATGCATTTTTATTAAGTAGTGATTTAGCAACATTATTTACAGGAAGAACTTTTGAAATTGAAATCTTTCCATTTTCGTTTAAAGAATACTTAAAATATTATAATTATACTGATGTTCAAGAAGCATTTAATAAATATGTAAAAGAAGGTGGAATGTCAGGTTCATATGTATATAAAACTCCAGAAGAGAAATATAAATATATTTCGGAAGTATTAAATACTTTGATAGTAAGAGATATTAAATATAAATATGATGTACAAAATATAAATGTTTTAAATAATCTAAACAACTATTTAATGGACAATATTTCTAATTTAACATCATCAAATAATATAACAAATTACTTAAATAGTAATAATGTTAAAATAACAGATAAAACTGTAAAGAATTATATAGATTATTTGTGTAATGCTTTTGCATTCTATAAAGTTAAAAGATACGATATAAAAGGAAAAATGTATTTAAGTACACAAGATAAATATTACTTAGCAGATTATTCTTTTAGATATGCAATACTTGGAACTAATAACATTGATTATGGAAGAACCTATGAAAATATTGTTGCAATTGAATTATTAAGGCGAGGATATGAAATATATGTAGGAAAGATGTATCAAAAAGAAATTGATTTTGTTGCTACAAAACGTAATGAAAAAATTTATATACAAGTTTCTGATAATATTAGTGATGATGCAATGTTGAAAAGAGAGGTTACACCATTATTACAAATTAAAGATGCATATCCAAAGATATTAATAGCCAGAACTAAACATGAAAATTATCAATATGAAGGAATTCAAATATATGATATAGCAAATTGGTTATCACATTAGAAAATGTATAATATTTTATACATTTTCTAATGTGAATTTTCATAATGTTTTACATGAAATTAATTATAATAATATAAAAACTTAAAATGTAAAAAGAGGAAAGTTAAAGAAGATGAGGATATACATTATTTAAGAATATTTAATATGGTAGGGCGTACTGCTTATTTTGAAAAACAATATTAAAGTTCCTAAGATTTATGAAAAATGGGGTGGGACATTAAGTCCACATACTAATTTTGAATAGAATATAAAAATAAATGTAAAATCAATTTATATATAAAGAAGTGAAGAGTATAAAATGGAGAATATTCAAAGAAAATATAATAAAAATTTGCGAATATTTTTATTATATGCTCTTTTTATGTAGTTTTTTACTTTTGTGTAAAATAAGGAAAAAGTTCGGAGGTGTATAATGGAAGATTATAGTGCTAAATTAATAGCAGAACCATTTTTATTCAATGAAACCAAAATAATAACAAAATATCTACTAGAATGTGAAGATTTTAAAAAATTAAAAAAGAAAAATATTGAGGAAAATCTTATTCAACACAAAAAAATTAAATGATTAATAATTAAAAAATGTAGTAACCTATTAGAAATATTTAAGCTGTTTTTTAAAACATTATTAACACTATAACTATTTTCCAAATTGAATTTATCTTTTATAATATAATTAATTTTCATTTTATTTATAGAATCAAAACTAATATTAGTATTCATAAAATCACCACCATTATTTTACAATTAAACATATTAAAAAGGGATATAAAAAATTAAAAAATTTTATTAGATAAGGCAACAAATTCGTTAGATAATAATAATCAAGAAAAAATAAAAAATGTTATTAAAGATTTAGCAAAAGATCATACAGTAATTATTGTTGCGCATAGATTAAGTACAATAGTTGATTCTGATAATATTTTAGTTTTAGATAAACACAGAATATGCGCTAGTGGAATACATGATGAGTTAATGAAAGATTGTTTAGAATATAAAAATTTATATAAAATAGAAGAATAAGTGCAATAATATTATTTGCTGCTAAAGGTAAATATTATAATGTTTGGCTATTATCAAAAGCTTTTTTATTAACGTTTTATGAGTTGTTAATTATAAAAATTTTGAAAATAGAATTAAAAATATCTGTAAAATTATCAATATTACTATTAATGTTCTTATCATAGGTTTTGGGTTCAGCTTTTAATTGGTATAGTAAATTCCATTGGTGGGATACATTTGTACATTGTTTATCAGGAACAATAATTTTCTTTATAGGATTAGATTTAATAAATAAAATAAATATTAAATTATCTAAAAATAGTATTCATCCAACAATACAAATTTTATTTGCATTATGTTTTTCTTTAGCGATGCCTACATTATGGGAAATATTTTAATTTGGAGAAGATAAATTTTTAGGACTTAATGTTCAGGATAACTGGACAAGATGCAATATGGGATTCGATAGAAGATATCCATTCTGCAACAATTGGAACTACAATTGGAATGATTTATCAAATACTCAAAATAAAAAGAAATAAAGAATAAATATTTAAAATAGTAAGCTTATTAAAGCTTATTGTTCATTGCTTTAATTTAAGATTTTATACTGTAAAAAACAATTGAGAAATATTGGAAAACTCTTAGAAATAAATAAAAAAGCTCTTCAATAATTATTGACTTTTGTTATATTAAAATGTTAAAATAAATTTAGAATATAATTATTATGGAGGCTAATATGAAGAGAAAAAAGACTTTGAAAATTATTATGTTTACTTGTTTATTATTGCTTTTATCGTCTGTCGTAAGAGCATCAGATACATTAAATACTCAAAAATATGTAACTAAAAAAGGTGAAACAAATACAATATATTGGGCTACTGGAATAGATGGACCAAAGATGCCATCTAATCAAGAAGAATTAGAAGGGGATAATATTTTAAAGTATTACCAAGAAGAAATAAATGGTGGTAAATACGAATACTATAAAAATAAATATTATCCAGGACATGGATGGTATGATATAAATAAAATAATGGATGGAACAGACACTTACAAATGTTATGCAGTTTCTGCTGCAAATCTTACACATTGGTGGCTTGATCAAAACTCAAAATATATAGATAGATATATAAAAAGTAATCCAACTAAAACTGAAGGATTAGTTGATCCTATTAAAATAAAAGATTATAGAAAAAAATTAACAACACAGAAAGGGTTGGATAGTGAGGTATATAAATTATTTAGAGAAGTATTTATTCAAGATACTGCAAAGGGATTTTATCCAGATTTTGTAATGGATTTCTTTATAAATGGATATTCAAAGAATCCTAATAGAAATATTCCAAATTCTCCAAAAGACTTTGTACCAAATCCAAAAGGTGGTTTTTTCTATCCTGTTTTTGGAAAAGATATTATAACAAAAAGAGACTTAACTGCTACTATATATGATGAGTTAAGTAATAATTTAAAGAGATATATTATAGAAGGTAATGGAATTTGTTTAACATATAAATTTTCTAATATATCAACACATGCAATTACTCTATGGGGAGCAGAATATGATAAAAATGATAATTTAGTTGCAATTTATATAACAGATTCAGATGATACAACAACTGCATTACCAAGTGATACAAAATTACAAGCAATGCAAAGATATCCAGTATATAAAGATGGTATTGGACATGCACGTATTTCTACTAAAATAAATAGAACAATAAATGAAGGCTCTGAAATTTATTCATTATTTTTATTATCATTAGGAGAAAATCAATGGCAACGTTATTTCAATGAAAAAGTTACTATAGAAATACCAGTTGCAAATAAAGGATTAGTATATACTGGAGATGAACTTATAGGAATAAATGAAGGTAGGGGATATACATTATCTGGAAAAGCCAGAGCTATATTACCAGGAGAATATACTGCTATACTTAATTTAAAAGATGGCTATATTTGGGCAGATGGTACAAATACACCTAAAAATATATTATGGAAAATTGATAAAGCTAAAAAAGAAAAACCAAAAGATATTATAGGTACTTATGGTGAAATATTAAATACAAGTGAACAAATGGAATATTCAACGGATATTGATTTTAAAGATAGTTTTATATGTAAAGAAAATATTACAACACTTGTTCCTGAAGGAATTTATTACGTTAGATATAGGGAAACTGAAACACACTTTCCTAGTGAACCTGTAAAGGTTGTTGTAAAAGGCAAAAAAATTAGATCTATTGAATTAATGAATACTAATTATAAAAAAGAATATTTTGTTGGAGATTTATTAGATACGACAAATTTAAAACTTATTGTCAATATGGAAGATGGATCACAAGAAGAAGTTGATGTAGAAAAAGAGATGATAAGTGGATTCGATTCAAGCAAGAAAAATAATAATTTATTACTTACAATTAATTATAAGAATTTCAAAACTGAATATAGTGTAAGAATAATAAATAAGCCAATACCTTGGATTCCACTAATACCAAGTACAATTATAAAACCTTTGATACCATTAGTTCCAAGTATACCAATAAAGCCTTTGATACCATTAATTCCAGGCATACCAATAATACCTTGGATTCCATTAGAAAAGCCAAAAAAAATAGAAAATAATAAAGAAGAAATAGCAAATGATAATAATAGCGAACAAAAAATAAACAATAATAATATAAATAGTAAAAATCCAGATAAACAAGAAAATAATATTGTTTATAATGATGAAAGTAATGACAGCATAGAACATATTGAAAATGTAGATGATATAATAGAACACAATATTGAAGATAATATAGAAACAAAAGAAGAGAAAAAGAACTCTAATTATATTATTATACTAATTGTGATAAGTATAATGATAGTAGTAATAGTAATAATATTCTTAATAAGAAAAAATAAACATTTTATAAAATAATGCATTGTAAAATAAAAAAATAGTGTTATTATTAGTTTGTATTAAAATATTAAAGAAATGCAATAGTGTATATATATTAAAAAATTAAAAAAGAATAATAAAGAACTAATAAAACTAATTAAGATGAATTTTTTAAAAAAACTTACATATAATCCTTAAATATATTATAATATATTTAAGGATTGCGGCAGAAGTCTTCGGACGATGCCTAGAAGAAGTAGATTTAAAATCTACTTCTTTTTCTGTTTTTATTATAGCCATAAAAAAATAACATTTTGAATATATTAGCTGTTTCAACATCAGTAATTTTAACTAAGTGTGATATAAGTTTGATAAACCTACAAATATTGATATTACAAAAATACATTTAATCCCATAAATTATGAGCACTATATTAAGTCTCACACAAAAAAATAAATGTAACCCTGTAAATGAGAACCATAACATAAACAACTATCATATACATCATAATCTAATAATGATAAACAAAATAATAATAAATATAGAATAAATCAATTATCAAGATGAGATAGAAAATATCACTATTGATAATTATAAAAAAGAAACTAATAGAAAATAAGCCTTTCTATTTAGGAATTAGCACACTAAAAATGGAATATTAAAATATAAATTACATAATAAAATAGCAAATATTTTTGAAATATATTCTATTTTAGATTATATTATAATAATGAAAGTAAAAAATATTAAATAATTTAATAGATAGTGCGATTCTTTATTTAAATAAGTATATTAATAAAAACAGACAAGAATAGTATAGGTTATTTAATGAAGCAAGAGAAAAAAATAATTTAGAAAGTTTATTCTATGAAGTTATACTAAAATAGCTTATGTTGAAAAGACTTGTAATGTAACTAGACATATTTAAATCAATTAGAGGATGTTGATTATTGGATTCTGAAAAAATTGGAAGGGATAAAATATATAAGAATATAAGATTGATTAACTTATTGAAAAATTAAGTTAATTACAAAAAGATTTACATATAGATTCCCAAAAGAAATAGAGATAATTTTAAAAGCGAACATTTGAACAAAATCGATTTTAAGCAATTACGTTCTATTAGGCTGCGAAGGTATAAAAAATCTTGCATTCTTTATGTTGATGTAGTATAATAAACAAAAGATAATTTTAGAAGTGAGCTTGTTGGGAGGCAGTATATATGGAAAAAAGTAAGGTGGAATTTGTATATAAAAATATTTCTTCATTAAACAAGATAAGTATAGTAAATAAAAAAATATTTCGTATTTTACCATATATTTGTGTGCTATCACTTGTTATAGGGGTGATTACGGTATTCCTAAAAGAAGTGTTGCCTACTTATATTAGGCTTGTTTGCTTAGTCATATTTTTATTAACCTATTTGATGTGGTTGGTGTCATTCTTTTTGGAATACCTTTTCCTGCTTTTATGGAAATGCCCTGTATGCAAAGGAAATTTTCCATGGTATAAGACTACTTTGGGATATTCAGGAGGAGAAGGAAGTCGTCTTATAAATAAAGACGTTAAAGACATTTGTGACCGTAAGTATAAGAAAATATCTTTAATTCAATATGAAAATAGCAACTTAATCATTCCACAAAAGTGTCCGCATTGTGGGGAAGTTATATGGAAAAAATAATTTTTATAGATTACCCGTAATCTACCACAACTGAATATGACCGTCAAGGTTAGATGGAGAAACCGATTAACAAATAGAAGCATCTCAATCTGAACAAACAGCAGCAAAAAAATGATGTAAAAGATAATATATTTTCTATTTTAGAAATTCTTAATAAAGATATAAATTCAATAAATTTTGAAAATAAAGCAAATTTAAGAGCGATTTAATTTTATCTATATAAAAAATTACTGAGAGTAGGAGGGAGGGGCTAAAAAAAGAAATAGGTATTAATGTAATATAATTAAATTAATATAATAATATCTTTTATAGTTATTAGAAAAATATTATTAATCAGAATTAGAAAAAAATAAAAATATATTTAACATATAGAATAAAAAAATTAAAATAAAAATAGTTTTATAAAAACTAAAATTAAAATTTTTAAAAAATGAATTTTATGATAATAAATATTTATAAAAATTTTTCGCAATGTTTTAAATATTTGTAAATCCAAGCATAATATTAAAAAAGCGAACATTTGAACAATTTGAAATTAAATCTAAATTCAATTTATATATAATTAGTATATAAAATCTAATACTAAAATTTATTTATAATGTAAATATATTTGTTAACTGTTAAAATCGATTTTAAACAATTTAATAATTAAAGCAATAAAATTACATACTAAGGTTTGTATCAATTTACAAATGACAGTCTATTAGTCGTGGTTAAAATTTTATAAAAACCATAAAAAAATGATCAAAAATATGAGATTCTGAAAATACTGAAAAATGGCTAAAAACGGCTAAAAAAGCGACGCACGAGAATCGATTTTAAGGCGTTTTAAAATTTAAGACATATAGTTTGTTGTCCGTAAAACAGGCTAAATATAGGCATTTAAAGGGTTTGACTAATTTTGATAAAAAATGGTAAAAAAGAGTACCAGATCATAAAAATTTATCATAAAAAATAAAAGCTTGAGAACTAGAAAAATATACTAGATGATAAATTATATAGAAAATTATATTAAAGGTCTTAAAATTGATTTTAAAGCGTTTAAATAATAAAGATAATTAATTATATAGAACATTAAAATTTAACATTATAATTAATAATTATTAGTAAAATAATAAAACAGCTAAATTATGCGCAAAGGCGAACCAAATAACTAAATAATTAAGTGATTAAAATAAGAGCTAAGCTAGATGTATCAAGACATACATAAACATGCCTCTTATATTTGCATCCTATCTCTTATTGCGCAAAACTTTGATTTTGTGCAATATCAAATATCACCAAATAATAAGAAGTATCTCCTGATACTCCCTATTTTCTTGGATTACAGCTTTTATATTTTTTCATAGTTCTTATTTTCTATTATCCAGTTTTTCCAGTCGCACCTACACCAAGTGTATGTAATGCTGCTGGAGGAAAAGCAAATAAACTTACTCCTGTAATTGTTGCAACAGATAAGTTATTGCGTACAATTCGCTTTTTGTTGGTTTCTACTTTCTCTTTCAATTCTTCTTGTGTCATTTCGTGTAATTCTTTTCCATTATAAGATAGCTTTCTATTCATAATGACTCCTCCTCCCAAAATGTTTTGTTTAGAGTTTCTATATATAAACTACTTTTGTAGGTCATATTCTTAAAATTCTTTATTTTGATATATTTTATTTGATATTAGATATGAGATACATAATAATATTATAGAAATTATTGGAATTGCTATAAGTGAACAGTTATCTAATTTATTTATCATATTTATAATATTGGTCATATCTACGAAATTTGATATTAAAGCTCCTATTCCTGCTATCCCAAATACTACTGCAAATAATATTATTCTTCCATTTGTTGCTCCAAATTTGAATACCATTGGATAAAGTAAAGAAATAATTATTACACTTGATAACATTGTTCCCATTAATGATGATAGAATTTCTTCTATATTTATACTATTTGATTTTATATAAGCTACTCCTACCACAAAAGCCAAAGCTACTACAGTTAAAATAATTGTTAAAATGATAGATGCTATATATTTAGCTTTAACAACATTTTTTCTTCCATCTGGTAAAGTTACTGCATAAGGATTCCAATTGTTAAAATCATCATAACTAAAAGTTGATATAAATAACATTATTCCTATTAATGGAACTACAAATGTAACATCCATTGTGCCTTGAAATATTAATATTAAATATATTGCAAATATAATTAGCATTTGTTTTGAATTTGCTTTTATAAGCAAAAAATCTTTTTTTATTAATCCTAACATACCTTTTCCCCCTTAATTACTAATACCATTAAATCTTCAAGTGTAATCTTGTCTATTACACATCCATTATATTTTCTACTAGCTTGCTCCTTATTGCTAACTAATATTTCATAAGCATATTTTGTTTTCTTATATGCAATAATGTCTTTTTTATCAATATTTGAAAAATAATCAATATCACATTTTAGAATTCCATAGTTATCAATTATTTCATCTCTTGACTTTTGCAATACTTTTTTTCCTTTATCAATAAATATGATTTCATCTGCTATATGTTCTAAATCGCTTGTTATGTGTGTTGATATAATAATCGAATGTTCTTCATCTTCTATGAATTTTTGGAATATATCTAATACTTCAGTTCTAACAACTGGATCTAATCCACTTGTTGGCTCATCTAATATTAGTAGCTTTGGCTTATGTGCTAGTGCTGTTACTATTTCTAACTTTTTTCTCATTCCCTTTGACATTGATTTTAAAGGTTTGTTCTCTGGTAAATCAAACTCTTTTAAATAAGAAAAATATAATTTGCTATCCCAATTTTGATATATACCTTTCATAGAATTGTTTATATCTTTTGCATTTAATAATTCTGGAAAAAACATATTATCTAAAACTACACCTATATCTTCTTTTATAGTTTTTTCTTCTTTTTTATAGTCTTTTCCAAATATCTTTATTTCTCCACTATCAATTTTTATGATATTTAACATTGATTTCATTAACGTTGTTTTTCCTGCTCCATTTTCTCCAATAAGACCTACAATAACTCCTTTGGGTATAGTTATGTTTATTTCTCCTAAAGTAAATTTATCATCATATTTCTTTTTTAAGTTCGCAATTTCAATAACATTTTCCATTTACTTACACTCCCCATAAATCATTTTAAACATTTCAATTACATCATTTTCATCTATCTCAAATCTGTTAGAAATATCAACTATTTTTTCTATATATTTTTCTATATCCTTTTGTGCTTGCTCTTTTGCCATCTCTGTATTTTTAGGTGCTACAAATGTACCTTTACCTTGTATAGATTTTAGATACCCTTCTTTTTCTAATTCGTCATAGGCTTTTTTTATAGTCATAGCACTTATTTTTATATCTTGTGCTAATACTCTAATAGATG
The DNA here is from genome assembly GCA_029258515.1 of Clostridia bacterium. Taxonomy (GTDB): domain Bacteria; phylum Bacillota; class Clostridia; order TANB77; family CAG-508; genus CAG-269. The sequence continues at coordinate 115,753 of JARHYK010000032.1, forward strand.
GTAATAGCTCATCTTCGTTCAGTTCTCCTTCTAATATTTGATTTATAATAGATTTTTTTATTTGCTCATATATTGGAACAGAACTGCTATTACTAATAATCATCTTCATATTATCGCCTCCTTGTTATACAACATATAACACTATACAACACTATATAACACTTGTCAATAGTTTTATTAAAATTTTTATTTTCAGGCACAAAAAAAGCAGATATTCTCTGCTTTTTGCACCTCTAAAAATTGTAATTTATATCTATCCCTTCTTTATTAGTTTTTCAAATGATTTACTATTTAATATAGTACTAGATACAAATTTTCCATTATAAAAGTTAGCCCAATTATTAAATATGCACGTAACATTTTTCGCTATCTTCTGTACTATCTACTACTTTAAATCCATAATGCTCAAAAAATTTCTTTTCTCCTAGATATGTTTTTTTTGATGTTAAAGTACATATACCACTCGTGCCTTTTTCTTTTGAATCGTTTATTGCATATTCTAACAGTTCTTTTCCAATACCTTTTCCTTTAAAAATGTGGTGCCTATTACTTTGATTTTGTGCAAAAAGAAATATCTTCCAATAATAAGAAGTCTCTTCTGATACTCCCTACTTTCTTTCTTATAATGCCATTATTTTTAATCTTTTTTATAACTTCTTCTATTTCCTCCATTAATGAATTAGTTAATATGAAAGATGATTTAAGATTATATTATTGGATACTTGATGCAATAAAATCATATGAAGAAAATAAGATAATGGATTTACATACAATAAAAATGGAAAATGATGTTATGAACATTGATTTAATTTAAAAAAAATAATATAGAACTACATTTATGTAATTCTATATTATTTTTATTTTCTTTCAAATAATGGTTCTATATTATTTAATTCTATTGCTTCTAATTTATCAATATATTCCCATCTATTAATTCTTATACTCAGATAATTTCTTATTTTTTTAGATGTTTTAGGCATAAATGGTTCTATTATGTTAGCCATATTAGCTATAGAAACTGAACATGTATATATTACATTATTAAATTCTGTTAAATTTTCTTTATATAACACCCAAGGCTTTCTTTCATCATAATATTTATTTAAGTAATCTAATATATCTATTATATTTAAAGTTGCTTTTCTAAATTCAATATTTTCAATATTCCTAGATATTTCTTCATATTTTTGTTTAATATATTCTTCAATGTCATTATCCATTGTCCCATTTGGAATTTGTGTCAACCCTTTATATTTTAATGTTCTATTAACGAAATTTCCTAGTTTATTTGTAATTTCATTATGAGTCATAATGTAATCATCTATATTAAAATTTGCATCTTTACTTTCTGGTCCATTTTTTATCAAATGAAATCTTAATGTTTCTGTGTCAAATTTATCTAGCGCTTCTAATATAGTCATGCCTATACCTTTACTTTTTGAAAATTTTTGTTCATTAAAATTTAAATATTCTGTTGATACTATAGAATTTGGAAGCTTCATATTATCATCTAAACCTAAAAGTAAACCTGGCAAAATTAATGTGTGAAAAACAATATTATCCTTTCCATGTACCATATATATTTTTCCATTCGTTATTTTATTATTTTTCCACCACTCTTCCCAATTTAGGTTATTTTCTTCACAATACTTCATTGTTGCTGTTAAGTATCCTAGTACAGCATCAATCCATACATACATCTTTTTATCTTCAAATCCTTCAACAGGTATATCTACACCCCAATCCAAATTTCTAGTAACAGCTCTTTCTTTTAGCCCCTCTTTAAGGTATTTATTCGATTCATTTTGAGCATTTTTTCTCCATCTTTTTTCATTTTCAGAAACATATTTTTCAATTTTTGATTGTAATAATGGTAATTCTAAGTATAAATTTTTATTATCCTTTATTGTTGTCAATGAACCACAATCAACACAATATGCTTGTCTCAAGTCTTTCTTTGTTGGAACATACCCACAATCACATTGATCTCCCTTTGTCTCCTTCCCACAATTTGGACAAATTAATTTCAATTCTCTATCTGCTACAAATTTACTACATTTTTCACAATAATTATCTTTATCTAATTTTTCTACAATATATCCATTATCATATATTTTTCTAAACAATTCTTGTACTTTCTCTTTATGATACTCGTCTTCTGTTTTAGTATATAAGTCATAAGAAAAATCCATTTTTTTAAATACTTCCGAAAATTCTTCATGGTATTTTTCAGCAATTTCTTTAGCTGTTATTTTTTCTTTTTTGGCTCTTTCTGTTATCGGTGTCCCATGACAATCTGTACCAGATACATAAATAACATCATCCCCTACTAATCTATGATATCGAGCAAGTACATCACCAGATATTAATGCTGCTAAATGTCCTAAATGTAAAGAACTATTTGCATAAGGCCATGCCCCTCCAACAATAATTTTTCTATTCATTTTTTTCACACTCCGTATTATATGCTAAAATTTTACCAGCAGTAGTTTTGCCAGGGCCTGTTTCACCCATAATAATAATTCCCATATATATTCCCCTTATAATTTCTATATCTTCATTATTATAATTGTTTGTAATTTTTATTTTTCTTCTCTAGCTTATCATTATCTATCGTATGTATAATTAGCATTTATTCTATATCAAGATGGCATAATTGTCAATATTTTCAAGTAAGATTTATATTTTTATTGTGTAGGTTAGTCAATCATATGTCACACTTTTTTTGAACAATGTATAGTTTAAACACTCTATATTGTTCTAAGTGATTCTCCTTGACTTTTATATTTTTTTATTAACTCATTGGGACTAAGCCATCCTAATGGTCTTATTGGGAAATTATTATATTCTTTTCTCCATTCTGCTCCTCGATTTCTTAAATCTTCTAAACTGCAAAATACTTTATTATAATAAAATCTTTCTTGATCTTTTCTATGACTTAATTCTTCTTGTGTAATCTCAAATTTTGTTTTTTATTTTTCAAAAATGCTTGCCAACTTAATCTATTAGTAAATCCAAGAACTGCTCTTTTATTTAGTTTTTAACTATAAAAAATATGACACTCTATAACAAGTGTCATTTATAAATATTTAGTTATCTTTTTATACTTCTAAAGTTTCTAATATTGTTTCAAAAATTTTTTCTCTGTTTTTAGATGTGTCTATATATTTTATTCCATATTTAGGACATTCTTTTTTTAACATTTCATTATTATTGTACCAATCTTGTGCATGTTTAAGCATGTAGTCTGTTGGTAAACCGTATGTCCAACTTTCTTTAGTATCATATTTAAGGCATTGAGCAACCATATCTTCTGGCTTTAAGTCTCCTAGTCCTAAACACAGAACAATTGTATCTTCAAAATCAACCATTTCTTTTACTATTTTAGGGTGCAATTGACCACTTTCTAAAATAATTCCATATTGCTCTGTATCTTTTACTTTTTGTAATTTAAAGAATTCCATTAAAGTCCTTTGAAAATATTCTCCATGTTCGAATTTTTTTTGTACATCTACATTTTCTCTATAGTATTTTTCTTCATTTTTTGCTTTTATTAATGCCCATTTCAAACAATCACTATGTATTAAATTGTAATTATTATATTTATTTTTGATCATTTTACTTAAAGTAGTTTTTCCTGCTCTACCAATTCCCATAATTAATATATTTTTCATTATATTTTTTCCTTTCTTTTACCTATTATAGTTCCTTATTTTTTTCTATTAAACTTTTAAAATATTTTAGATAAATTAATAGCTATTTTTTATTTAATTTTTCATGTAATAATTCATTATTTGATATATTTTTATATTATTTATAAAGATGTATAAACATATCTATCTTATCTAAAAATTCATCATTATTTTTAGTTTCAGTCATTTTTTTAATAACTTGTTCTGTGACTTCAGCAACTGGTAAACTATTCATAGCTTTTCTAAGAGCAAAAACAGTTTCTTTTTCCTTTTTAGTTAATAATAAGTCTTCTCTTCTTGTTCCTGATTTGTTAATATCGATAGCTGGGAAAATACGTTTTTCAGATAATTTTCTATCTAAGTGAACTTCCATATTACCTGTTCCCTTAAACTCTTCAAATATAACATCATCCATTCTACTACCAGTATCAACTAAAGCTGTTGCTAAAATAGTTAAACTACCACCAAATTCTATATTTCTAGCAGCACCAAAGAATTTTTTAGGCTTATGTAATGCTGCTGGATCAAGACCACCAGATAGAGTTCTACCAGATGAAGGAATAACTAAATTATATGCTCTTGCTAATCTTGTAATACTATCTAATAAAATAACAACATCTTTTCCTTGTTCTACTATTCTTTTAGCTCTTTCTAAAACCATTTCAGCTACTTTAACATGATTATCAGGCAATTCATCAAAAGTTGAATATATAACTCGTCCTTTTATTGAACGCTTCATATCAGTTACTTCTTCTGGTCTTTCATCTATTAATAAAACAATTAATTCAACTTCTGGATTATTAGTTGTAATACTGTTTGCGATTTTCTTTAAAAGAGTTGTTTTACCAACTTTAGGTTGAGCAACAATCATACCTCTTTGCCCTTTCCCTATTGGACTTATCAAATCAATCATTCTCATTGCATATTCATTTGATCTAGTCTCTAATTTCAATTTTTCATTAGGGTATATAGGTGTAAGTTCATCAAATCTTTTTCTTTTTGCAGCTTTTTCTGGATGTTCTCCGTTTACTTCACCTACAAAAATTAAAGATGGAAATTTTTCACCTTCACGACATCTAGCAATTCCTTTTACGATATCTCCTGTATCTAACTTAAATCTTTTAACTTGAACCATTGATATATATACATCTTTAGGAGTAGAAAGATAATTTTCGCCTCTTAAAAATCCATATCCATCAGGTAAAATATCTAAAATTCCTTCTACAATCTGATCTCCATCATTTGTTAATTTATAGTCTACAATAGGTTCACCATTTTTATCATATTGAATTTGATTAGTGATTTTTTCTTCATTTTCATTCACATCAATATTTTTTTCTGTATCTATTTTTAATACTTGATTTAATATTTCAAGTAACTCTTCTTTTTTTAATTTTGATATGTTTTTTATATTGTTTTCTTTAGCTAAAGAACGTAATTCAACTAAAGTCATTTCTTCTAGCTTAGACATAAATTTCCTCCTTTATTAAATATATTTTGTTTTTTGGATTTATAAAATTGATATAATTAAAATTTGAAATAATTGTAACCATAGATAATATATAAATATTATAACATAAATTTACAAAATATGGAATACTTTTAAAAAAGAAAATAAAAAGAAAGTGATTTGTTTCACTTTCCGAATAGTTGAATATTAATCATTACGTAAATTAAAAGCCTGTATCTAAATATACTTTTTCATTTGGCAAATACATATCTAAATTTTTTCTAGCAGTTTCTTCAATAAACTCTTTTGATGATATGTCTTGTTTCTTTTTAGATAATTCTTCGTTATATTCTTTTTGTTCTTCAATTTGCACTGATAAATCTTCACAATTTTTTGCATATTGATTAAGTATTTTTTGTTGATTTATAAATGTAATAAGTGCATAAATTGCAGCACAAACTATAATTATAAAATTTATTATTTTTTTATTTTTCTTCATAAGTATCTCATCTCTCCACTTCCAAATCCTTTCGGATGACACTATTTATAATATTCTACATTATTTCTTAAATTCCTTCTTTTTTTTAAAATTTATACCTTTTTTTAATTTTTTTGTACTTTTTATTAAATTCTTCGACAAAAAATGTCTTATATTTATAATTATGAATGAAACAGGCTTTAAAAATACTTTCCTTAATATTTTGGCTAGAAATTTAATAGGTATTTTTAGTATTTTTATTAATTTATTTATTGCAAATTTAATTTTTTCTATAATAAAAACATTAATTTTTATAAAATATTTACTTATTGTCAACATATATACTAGACATCCAATTAAAATACCGTATAAATACATAAATTCTTAGTTCTCCACTTGCAAATCTGAATAGAGAAAATAATACTATAGCACCTGTAATTAAGCAAAAAAATATATCTTCAATATATGTAACTAAATCTTTAGTATTAAAAGTTTTTCTAAGAATTCTAAAAAAATCAAATAATATTCCTATTATAATACCAACTATAATAAATACGACAAAAATATAGGCCTGATGAAGTACCATAAATTCCTCCAATCACTATTTAAATATTTTACTTAATAATCCTCCTCCTTTTTCATTTTCTAAAGATTTGTCACTGTATGACAAACATGATATTTTTCCTTCTGTTATAACTTCAGAAGTGTCAATACTTAATTTATTAACATGAATGTTTTCTCCTTTAATTGTTAATAATCCTAGCTCTGTTTCTAATATAACTACTTGATCATCAAAACTTAAAACATCTTTAACACCTGAAATTGTGAGTTTTTCTCTGTTTTCCAAAATGATATTTTGAATTACTCCTGTATTAATTATTTTTCTTTCATCAATAGTCATTTTATTCCCCCCAATGATATATATTATCTATATTTATATATATTCAAAGGTTGTCTAATTTAGAACATAGAAAAATGAAATAAATGCATTTATTTCATTTTTTTGATTTTAGCTTATAATTATTTTATGTATTTCATTAACAACTTCATCAGCTATCATATCTTTAAAATCTATAGATATCTTGCTTTCAGTCATATTTAATTCTAAAATTTCTAGGTTATTGTTGTTAATAATTTCCAATATTTCTACAATAGTATTAATATGATTAAACAACCTATTTCCCACAAATGTTAGTCTAGATATATCTTTTTTTATAACCGACTTAATATTATCATTTTCAATTTTTTTTGATATTGTTGTACCTAAGCTGTTATTAAAAGTTGATTTGATAATCAGTGGAATATTGTTCTTTTTAGCTATATTGATTGCCCTATTATTTAATACTTCAGCACCTTCACTAGACATTTCTAACATTTCATTATATGAGAGACTATCATACTTTTTTGCGTCTTTATATTTGTTAGGATCAATGCTATATACCCCGTTTACATCTGAATAGATAAAGCATTTCTTAGCATTTAGAGCTATAGCAAGTGCAACTGCAGAAGTGTCAGAACCTCCCCTTCCCAATGTAGAAATATCTAAATTTTGGTTGTATCCTTGAAAACCTGCTACTATAACAATTTTATTTTGTTTTAACTCCATATTAATTCTGGCTGTATCAATATTTTCTATTATTGCATTTATGTTTTGATTATTAGTGTAAATTCCCGCTTGCCAACCGGTTAAGGATATAGCTTTATAGCCCATTTCATTTAGCAAAATACTTAATTTGGCAATTGATATTTGTTCTCCTGAGCTTACTAATACATCTAATTCTCTATCTATAGGTTTATTTGATAGTTGATATGCCTCATTTACTAATTTATCAGTAGTTTTTCCTTGAGCAGATACAACAACAATTATATTATTTTTTTTATTGTAATATTCTATTATAGTAGTTGCAACTTTTTTTAATTTTTCATTTGTAGCAACAGAGCTTCCTCCAAATTTTAAAATAACTGTTTCCAATTTTATATACCTCAAAAAAAATATAGTAGCAATGTTTTAATATAAGCATTACTACTATATTATATGTTTTTAGATAAAAAAGTATCAAATTATTTATGTTTTTTTAAATATTCTTCCATAAACTTAGTAATATTTCCATTCATAACAGCTTCAACATTTCCGAACTTCGTAATTAGTTCTATGATCTTTAACTAATGTGTATGGGCAAAATACATATGAACGGATTTGACTTCCCCATGCTATTTCTTTTTGTTCTCCTTTTAAATCTTCAATTTTTTCTTTATGTTCTTTCTCTTTTAAATCAAATAATTTTGATTTTAACAATTTCATTGCGGTTTCTCTATTTTGAATTTGTGAGCGTTCTGATTGACAAGCTACAACTGTGTTAGTTGGAATATGTGTTATTCTTACAGCAGATGAAGTTTTATTGATATGTTGTCCTCCTGCACCAGATGCTCTATATGTATCAATTCTTAAATCATCTTGACTTATTTCAATTTCTATATCATCAGTTATTTCTGGTAAGACTTCAAGTGATGCAAAAGATGTGTGCCTTCTTCCACCACTATCAAATGGTGATATTCTCACTAATCTATGTACACCTTTTTCACATTTCATATAACCATATGCATTATTTCCTCTTATTTCAAATGTAACACTTTTGATACCAGCTTCTTCACCTTCTAAATAATCTAATTCTTTTACCTCAAAACCGTTTTGTGTTGCCCATCTAGTATACATGCGATAAAGCATTTCTGCCCAATCTTGAGATTCTGTACCTCCTGCACCAGGATGAATTGTTATAATTGCATTATTAGTATCATATTTTTCAGTAAATAAAGTTTCAATTTCTAAATCTTCTAATTTTTTAGATATATTTTTAGTATTTTTAATAATATCATTTGCTATTTGTTCATCAAATTCATCTTTTAATAATTCAGATAATTCAATATAATTTTCAAGGTCTTCTCTAATTTTATTATATTTTTCTAGTTTAGATTTAACTTGTTTTAATTTTGAGAGAACTGTACTTGATTTTTTAGAATCATTCCAAAAATTTGGATTACCTGTTTCATTTTCTAGTTCTTTTAATTTTTTTTCTAAGCTAGGTATGTCAAAGTGACTCACCCAATTCAGTTAATCTATTTAATAACTCTTGCAAAATTTTCATATTTTCCTCAAGTTCAAACATATATATATTCACACTCCTTGTCTAATTAAGTTTAATTTTTTTTAATCTTAATGCATTAAATACAACAAATAAGCTACTTAAAATCATTGATACACAAGCAATCATCGGATTTATTGCAATATTAAATTTAGTAAATATTCCCATAGCTATTGGAACCATACATGAATTATATGCAAAAGCCCAAAATAGATTTTGCTTTATGTTTTTTAATGTTTTTGCACTAAGATTTATTAGGTCAATGATTTTTAATAAATTATTATTCATTAAAATGACATCTGCTGTATCTGTAGCTATATCTGTAGCACTAGAAACTGATATAGCAATATCAGCTAAAGTTAAACTTGGCGCATCATTTATTCCGTCCCCTACCATTATTACTTGTTTATTTTTTGCTTTTAAATCTTTTATAGCATTAGCTTTTTCCTTTGGAACAACATCAGATATAATGTTTGTAATTCCTAATTCTCTTCCGATTTCATTTGCTGTTTCTTTATTATCTCCTGTTAGCATAATTATATCTATATTAAGTTTTTTTAGTTTATCTATCAATTTTTTTGCTTCTTTTCTTATAGTATCTTTTATTCCTATTAGCCCTAATATTTGGTTATTTTTAACAATATAAATTATACTATTCCCACTTTTGGTTAATTTTTTTTCATCTTCAGTATATGTGTTAGTTATTTCTAATTTGTTTAATAATTTTGAATTACAAGCATAATATATATCCTTTTCTTTAATTGCTTTCATTCCAAAACCTACTAAATTTTCTACTTCAAATGTATTATCAAAAGTTATATTTTTTTCTTTCAAGGAATTAATAACTCCTTTAGCAATTGGATGTGTTGACTTTTCTTCAATACTTCCTAAAATTGATAATAAGTTATTTTCACTCAAGTTTGAATAATTATATACTTTAGAAATTTTTAAATTACCATTTGTTAATGTTCCTGTTTTGTCAAAGACTATAGTATTAATTTTATTTGCTAATTCAAAAGTTTCACTTGATTTGACTAAAATTCCATTTTTAGCACTAACGCCTTCTGCAATTACAATAGCAAGAGGTGTTGCAAGGCCTAAAGCACATGGACAAGCTACCACTAAAACAGTTACAAATCGTATTAAACTTTCATTAAAAGAAATACCAAATATTAATGAAACTATAAATGTTAAAACAGCTAAAATAATTATAATAGGAACAAAATAACTACTAATTTTATCTGCTAATAATGAAATAGGAGCCTTAGTATTTGTTGCCTCTACTACTAAATTTACTATCTCTGATATAGTTGAATCTTTTCCTATTTTTTCTGCTTTATATTCAATGATTCCATCATAATTTATTGAACCTGCAATTACTTTATCATCTTCTCTTTTTGTTACTGGCTTACTTTCTCCTGTGATAAAAGACTCATCCAAATGAGTAGTTCCTTTAACGATAACACCATCTACAGCAATTTTTTCACCAGCAAAACATATTAATATGTCTCCTTTTTTTATTTCATCTAAAGTTACTTTTTTGAATCCATCTTCTGTTTTTAGTTTTGCCGTTTTTGGTGTCATAGTTACTAATTCTTTTATAGCTTCTTTAGTTTTATCTTTGCTATTTTTGTCTATAAATCTACCTAATTTTATGAAATATATAACAAAAGCTGTAGATTCGAAATATAAATTATGTATATATTCTGTTTTTCCTAATATAACCATTATAGTTCCAAATAAACTGTATAAAAAGCTACTAAATACACCTATACTTACTAATGTATCCATATTAGGCATTTTATGAACTAAATTTTTTACTCCACTTTTTACTATGTCAGACCCGTATATCAAAAATGGTATTGTTAATATTAATAAAGTTACACTATAATTTATTGGATACTTATGCATATCAAGTAATGAAATCGTTGGTAAATTTATCATTGTTGCCATTGAAATATACATTAAAATTGTAGCCAAAAAACCGTATACTATAAAAGGAATAAAACTTTTCTTTTTTTTCTTATTTAAATTTGCTACTCCTGTTGAAGTAAAACCAGCTTCTTTGACATATTTTGCTAAATCTTCAATTGTTAAATTATCTTCATATTCAATACTTGCAGTAGCCATTACTAAATTTACAGTAGCTAAATTTATACCATCTTGTTTGTTTAAATATTTTTCTAAACCATTTGAACATGCACTGCAAGTCATTCCTTCTATACCTAAAATTATTTTTTTCATATCTACTCTTCCTTTTTTACTTCAAAACCTAAATTTTGAATTTTTTGATAAACTTCTTTCATATCTAATTCAGAATTAGTTTTAATGCTAACTTTTCCTTTTTTAAATGATGCTTTAACATTTAAAATCCCTTCTAATTCATTTAAAGTATTAATAACTCTATTTTCACAGCCTTTGCATTTCATTCCAGTTACATCTAATTCTATTTTTTTCATAACATTTCTCCTTTCTTTATTTTAATGGTGGTGATGATGAAAATGATTATCATCTATATTTTCAACATTACATTCTTTGCATTCGCAATCTTCATCTTTCCCTTCAATTTCAATTGTAATATGAGTAATTTTTAATTCTCTCATTTTTTCTCTGATAGTTTTTTTCAATTTTACTGTATCATTTGTATCTGTAATAACATGCATTGTAACATAATTATTTACTCCATCCATACTCCATAAATGTATATGATGAGCATCTAATACATTTTCTATCTCAATAATACTTTTCTTAAGCTCTTTTATTGAAAAATCATTTGGCACTTTTCCTAAAAACAAATCTAATATCTTTTTTAAATTTTTATTTGCATGTACTAGTATAAAAATTGCCACTAAAATTGACATTATTGAATCTATAATTAAAATATCTGTGAATTTTAGAAGGATAGAACCAATTAAAACAATCACCCATCCTAATACATCTTCTAACATATGTAGGTTAACAGCTTTTTGATTAATTGAATCACCGTTTTTTGTAAAATATGCTGCTAAAAAATTAATAATAACACCAAAAACTGCAAAAATAATCATGCCATCATAATTTATTTTTACTGGATGTAGTATTCTTATGAATCCTTTATATATTACAAAAATAGAACCAACAGTTAAAATCATTGTTGTAATAAAAGCACCTAAAATAGAATATCTTGTATAACCATAAGTATATTCTTCGTCAGGCTTTTTCTTTGATTTTTTCTCTAAAAAATATGATATTCCTATGCTTAAAGCATCTCCAAAATCATGTATCGCATCTGATAAAATTGCAACACTATTAGTAAAAAAACCTCCAATTATTTCAAATATAGAAAAAGATAAATTTAAAATAAATGCAATTAAAATATTTTTTTCTGTTTTCATATTTTAAAAAATTCCTTTCTTTTTAATAAATTACATATATTTAATAACAGTTTTTCTGGTTTGTCAACTATTTTATAGTGATATTTTTAAATTAAAAAAAGTGTTTTCAAAATAGTTTGCTATATTGTATGAATGTATAAAAATTTGTGTTAGTGACTCCATTTATATTAAATCAAGTCAGGTACTAGAAGTTTTGATATAGCGAAAAATGCTTTTAGGAAATATCCCTAAAAGCATTTTAAACAATATACCATATTTTATTATTTATAAAATATTTATGCAAAATATTTCTAAAAAAAAGTTCACCTTCTTGCCTAAATTCTTTTTTATACATGTATTTTCCTTTTCCTCGTCCTGTAAATTTTTCTTTTTCAAATATTTCAGAACTATTTTTAAACACTTCTTTATTTATAGCATTTTGAACGTAACTATATGTCATAAATATTACTTCAAAAAATATTTTTTTCTTAGCTTTGTTGCTTAAATTTTCAAATAAATATATTATTAATTTTTCATATAATTCTTCCCAGTTTTCTAAAAAAATTACAGGTGCAATTATTATTCCTACTTCATACTCTGCTTCTACTAATTTATTTATAGCCTCTATCCTATCTTTCAACCTGGATGTACCATATTCAACATTGTTTATTATATATTCTGGATTTACACTCATCCTTATTATGATTTTTTTATTATGGTTTAATGGCAATAAGTCATCTACAAAAGCAAATTTAGTTGGTAATGTTAATTTGCCTTTTTTAGTGTTTGCAAAATTTTCTATTGTCCAAACTAAATTATTTGTTATTGTGTTTTCTAATATTAAATCACTGTTGCTACCAATTTCAAATGTCAGTTCTTTTTCATATTTATTAGCAGTTTTGATAATTTTTTCTAGCATTTCTTCTCTATTTACAAATAGTCTCATATATGCGCATTTATTATAATTGCAAACTAAATAGCAATACATACAGCTTGCTATACATCCAGATGATGTATATGGAACTAGGAAATTTGAAACTTTATGATTTTCTACGAATTTATGTGTTTTTCTAGTTCCTATTATTAAATTTTTTTTCATTTTTAAAAATTCATAATTGTTCTTTTTCCTCATTTCTTCAATGTTATTATGATTTTCAATTTCAATTTTAGGAATATCTTTGTATTTTTCTAGTAATTCTTTTCCCAATTTATAATTTTCTATATTTTTTTCAAAATATATTGTAGCTGGTTTAAACATACTTTTATGCCCCTTATATTATTATTTGCGATAATAATTATTTTATTCGTACATAATTATTTATTTTTTCTTTTTTGCATATAATATGTAAAATGAGCAAATATTTTGGTAGGAATTATTTTAGATAAAATCCTTATGCATTTTATATCAAATCCTGGTATAATATAAAATTTATCTTTCATTAATTTTTTTAGTGCATATTTAGCTACATATTCACTCGTTAATGATTTTATTTCAAATTTTACATTTGCTACATTATTAAAATTTGTTCTAACTGGACCTGGACATAATACACTTATTTTAACATTTGATTTTTCTTTTTTTAATTCTTCTCTTATTCCTTCTGACAACTTAACAACATAATTTTTTGTAGCATAATATGTTGCCATAAGTGGCCCAGGTAAAAATCCTGCTATTGATGCGACATTTAATATTTTACCACTATCTTTTGATTTCATATCTTTTAAATATAATTTAGTAAGAATGTGTACTGCTATAATATTAGTATTTATCATAGCTATATCTTTTTCTAAATCTGTTTCATTAAATTTACCATAATCGCCAAAACCGGCATTGTTTATTAATATGTCAACATCTTTGACTTTATTATACAATTGCTTACATTGATCTTTATTTGATAAATCTATATTAAAATATGTTACATTTATATTGTATTTTTTAACTAATTTATCATTTAATTCTTTTAATTTAATTATATCTCTTGCAACTAGAACTAAGTCATATTTCAATTTTGCAAATTCTATAGCTAAACTTTTCCCTATTCCAGAAGAAGCTCCTGTTATTAATACTTTCATATTTTTTCCTTTCAATAGATTATTAATTAATATTTTTTATTTTTCTTTTTTGCCTTTACATTATTATATATTATTCTTACAAGTATTTCAATCTATTTTATTTTTATTTTAATATTAAAAATTTTAAAAAATACTAGACATTATTTTATTGTTTATGTTATTATATATCATATAAATCAAAAGACAAATTTTAAAATTATAGGAGGTAATATTATGTGTAAAAAATTTAAAAAAATTTTAATAGGATGTTTGACATTATTGTTTACTATATCACTTTTTACTTTTACGTATGCTAATAATACTACTGAAAGTGAAAATATTGCTAAAAATGCTAATACTTCAACAGAAGCAAAAAATAATATTTCAGATACAAATTCAACTATCGAAAAAGAAAATGCTTCATCTAAGAATGAAACATCTTTTGCTAATTATACAGGAACAACAGATACAACATCTACAACTGTTAGTAGCTTAGAAAATGTAGCGAATTCCAATTTAGGTTTGACTGAAATATTAAATATCTTATTAATTGTTGTTGGAGTTTTATTGGTTCTTCTTGCAATTGCAATTTTAATAAGACAAAAAAATTAATTTTTAAAAATAAAAAAAGTTAAAATACATGTAATATTTTAACTTTTTTTATTTTTAATATTTTCCAATTTTATATATTTTTACAAGTATATTTTATATATTTTTTAAAATACTAATAATATAAATATATTTTATATTTTAAATAATAAAAGGAGGATTTTTCATTATGAGTAAAAAAGTTTTTGCATTTTTTAGTATTCTTTTTATCATTACATTTTCTTTTTCATTATGTTTTGCAAGTGAAAATATGATTAAAGATGCTGGAAATCAAATTAAAGATACTGTTGAAGATGCTGGAAAAAAAGTAGAAAATGGTGTAAAAAACACAGAAAATATGGTAACTGATGGTACTAATAAAATTGAAAATAAAGATAAAGAAATGATGTCTGAAACATATAATAAAATGACTAGAAACAATAATGATGAAAATAGTAACTATACAGCTGCTAGAACTTCTACTACAGATTCTACATTTATGGGTATGAATGCTACAGCTTGGACTTGGTTGATAATTGGTATTGCTGCTATTGCAATTGTGGCTCTTGTTTGGTATTATGGTACTCAATTAGTAAATACAAATAGTGATAGCATGGATGAATAATATCTAAATGTGTTAAAAGAAATTTTTTTGCTAGATTTCTTTTAACATATTTTATTTTAAAATTAATTGCACTTCTTTCATTTTAATGTTATACTTTTATTATCAATTTTAAAAAGAGGAGAAAAATATGAATACAAAATTAATATGCAAAAACCCTACTGCTTACCATAACTATACAATAGAAGAAAAAATTGAAACAGGAATTATTTTAAGTGGAACAGAAATTAAATCAATAAGACAAGGAAAAGTAAATTTAAAAGATACATATGCGATTATTAAAAATAGTGAAATATATATTATCGGTATGCATATCAGTCCATATGATCATGGAAATATATTTAACAAGGATCCTTTGAGAGATAGAAAATTATTATTAACTAAGAGAGAGATTAATAAATTAATTGGATTATCAAAGCAAAAAGGTTATAGTTTAATTCCAATTAATTTGTATTTTAAGGGGAATTTAGTAAAACTTGAACTAGGTATAGGCAAAGGTAAAAAACTGTATGATAAAAGGCAAGAATTAGCAAAAAAAGATGCTCAAAGGCAAATAGAAAAACATTTTAAAAATATTCAATATTAATATATTAAAAAGTATCACATCAAAGTGATACTTTTTTGTTATGCTTTATTAGAAGAACCAAAAACATCGTTAATTTTATGTTTTACCGTTTCTTTAATTAAATCCCTTGAAGCACCTAAATATTTTCTTGGATCAAAAACATTTGGATTTTCAGCGAAAGTTTTTCTGATTCCTGCTGTCATTGCTAGTCTTAAATCTGTATCTACATTTATTTTTGAAACACCTGAAAGACTTGCTTGATGTAAAATTTCATCAGGCACACCTTTTGCACCAGGTATATCTCCTCCAAATTCATTACACATTTGAACTAATTCAGGAATTACAGTTGAAGCACCATGTAATACTATTGGTGTATTTGGTATTCTTTCTTTTATTTCTTTTAGAATATCAAATCTTAACTTTGCTTCTCCTTTGAATTTATATGCTCCATGACTTGTTCCTATAGCTATTGCTAAAGAATCGCAACCTGTTCTTTTAACAAATTCTTCAGCTTGAGCTGGATCTGTGTACATTGCATCTTTTTCAGATACATTTACATCATCTTCAATTCCTGCTAATTTTCCAAGTTCTGCTTCTACAACTACACCATGTTCATGAGCATAATCTACTACTTGTTTTGTAAGTCTTACATTTTCTTCAAAATCATATTTTGATCCATCAATCATAACTGATGTAAATCCATTATCTATACACATTTTTGCTGTTTCAAAATCCGGACCATGGTCTAAATGTATAGCGATTGGAACTTCTGGATGTTCTTCTGTTGCAGCTTCTAACATTTTCATTAAATAAGTTATTCTTGCATATTTTATTGCACTAGATGAAACTTGTAATATAACAGGAGAATTACATTCTGCTGCAGCATCTACAATTCCTTGCATTATTTCCATATTATTTATATTGAATGCGCCTATTGCAAAACCTTCTTTCATTGATTTTTCAAACATTTCTTTTGTTGTTACTAACATATCTATTCCTACCTTTCTAGCTTATTGCTTTTTATTTTATATATGTATTTTATTTCTAAAATCAAAATATGTCAAGAAAAATGAGAAGATTTTTAATTCTTCTCATTTTCATAACTTGAACACATTGATTCATCAGGCTTTTTGGTTTTGCAATTTCCAATTGGTGTTACTTCTATTTTTCTTAATCTGCATTGATTACTTTTGCTATTATTATATTTACAAGTATCAACGGTACAATGAATTTTTTGGTTTCCTTCCATTTTTTATACCTCCAATTCGAATTATATAATTAGTATTTGTTATTTTGATATTTTTATGCAAAATTTTTAAAATTATTTGATGCTATTAATAGCATTTTTTAAATCTTTTTTTAGTTTTTTTATTTCAGCTTCAATTTTCTCTTCTTCCTTGTCTAAATTGTTTTCTTCCGCTTCTAATTGCTTTTGTTTTTTCTCGTTTTCTTCTAGTTTTTTTTCTATAAGTTCTTTTTCTTTTTCAGTTTTGGCATTTCTTTTTTTTGCTTCTAAATCTTTTTCTTCTGCTTCAATTTTTTTCTTTTCTCTTTCAAGACTTTCTTCTTTTTCATCTATTACTTTTTCTTTATTTTCTAATTCTTCAATTTTAGGTTCATAGCTTCTTTTTATTTCTTCTATTTTATCAGATTTTTCTTCATTTATAATTTCATCTTTATTTTTTTCTTCATCATCTTCTGATTCTTTTTCAACTTCTAAAATTTTACCTGTTTTAGCATCAATTTCATATTCATATTCTATATTTGAGCTAATAAAACTAACTTCGTAAATAAAATTACCTTTTTCTAAATCAAAATTAACCTTGAAACTTTTTATATTATTGTTATTAATTTTTGAATGAGAAATTGCAATTTCTTTTGCTTTTTCTTCACCTATATATGATTTACTACTTGGTGTTCCTGTTGATGAAATTTTATTTAAATCAATCTTTTTAGTATTAGCTATTGTATTTAATTCGTTAATTGATAAACTTGCTAACTCTTCAAAAGTTATTAACTCATTATTGTTATTTTTCAATCCTTCGTTTAAAATTTCTAAAATTAATTTTACCTTTCCTACTGATAAATTTTTGTCTTTGGCTATTTTGTTTATTTCTTTATCTTCACTATCACATATTTGACTTAGTATAGCTCCATCTATATAATTATCTTTTAAGGTTTTATCTATTTTTTTTGATAATTTTTCTTTTAATTCTTCACCTTTGAAATTATCTTTATTATTTACTGATAATAAAACTGAATTTTTGTATTCATCAATATATCCATTTTTAATCATTATATTAATTAATTCGTTTACAGCTATTTCTATTTTTTCACTGTTTAATTTAGTCTCTTTTAAAATTTTATCTCCTTCTTTATTTAGTGCTTTTGCATTAATTACTTTTCCTGAATTATTAGTTTTGATTGTAATACTTGGATTTACATCTAATGATATAACTGAGTCAACATTATATTTATTATATCCTATTACTCCAAATAAACAAATTAAAAATATTGTCACAAATGCCATAATATACCTATATTTATATATTTTATTTTCTTTTAAATTTACGTTACTTTCCATTTCAAATTCCTTATTTTCTACTATTTCACATTTTTCTAATACTTTTTCTAAAACATTTGGCACTAACTCATCAATAATATTATTATATTTTTTCTTAATTTCTTTTCTATTCACTAAAAATCACCTTCTTTTTTATTTTGTTTTTTAATTTTCTTAATTGTCCTATTATATTTTGATAAAATTGTAGATAGCGGCATATTTAATATCTTAGAAATTTCTCGATGTTTGAATCCAGAAATCAAATGCAATGTTAGTATTTGTCTTTCTTCATCTGTTAAATTTTTAAAAATAGTTTCAATAAATATTTTATCTTCAATCTTCATTTTTTTGTCATCTGATAAAATATCATATACTTCATTTATATCTATTATACTTTTTTGTTTTCTAAATTGCATGTTGCATAAGTTTTTTGTGATAGTAATTATCCATTGCATAGGTTTTCCTTGTGATTTGTATTTTTTAGCATTTTGAATTATTTTAATATATACTTCTTGCAAGATATCTTCTGAATCAGCTCTATTTTTCATAACAGATAATATATATCCATATATTGAAGATTTAGTTAGATTATATAGTTCAGAAATGGCTTCTTTATTTCCTTTTCCTATTTCTTCTATATAATTTTCAATTTTTTTATCTCTTTTGTTTGGATTTACTTTATAACTTGGCACCACATTTTTTAAGTTCATTTTCAACCTCCTTTACTATGTTAATGCTATAGCTTTACTTTTTATTGCATAATTTAAAATAATTTATAATATTCTATAATTTAAAATGGCGGAAAAGCATTTTTCACACTCTTCCACCATAAAATATGATTATTCAACCACTTCTTGTTTTCCTTGATAAATTAGTATACAAGATCCTTTTTTATCCAACATTTGAATCAATGACTTTTTCAATTCACAGATATAATCTACTTTCTCATATATTTGTGCTTCGATTTTTAATATTTTATTTTCTAAAAATCCAAAGTATTTTTTTTCTTTTGCTGTTATTACCAAAATAATAGGAAATGAATTTTTCATTTCTATTATAGCAATATCAGAAAAATTTTTCTCTATTGTTGTTAAAGATAAAGGAGTTATTTTATTTTTATCATATCTAGTATGATTTTTTAAATATATTGCATTATTAAAGTAGCTGAATTTGAATTTTTCAAGTTCAGTTTCAATAATTATGAATTTCTCTTCAGATATAAGTTCTTCCTCAAATTTAACAACATATTCTATTCCTTTCTCATTAGCAAAAATCAAAAATTCATCATTTTGCGCGATACAGCTAGAAATTTTTACATCTATGAATTTAAAAATTTCTGTTAAAACTTTGTCTTCTCCTTCTATTTTTTGATATTTTGGCCGGATTCTAAATACTTTTTCTCCTTTTCCTTTGCAGTTAATCATATTTTTGTTACCTCCTATAATTTTATTTTTTGGTTTTTTTACAGAGTTTCTATGTAAATATATCATATTTTTAATTTTTTTTCAAATAATTATCTAAAAATAACTGCAAATTTAAATCTTAAAAAGTACAAAAATAAACATATTTTACTTTATTTTTATACTTTTTTAAGATATAATACAAATGGAGTGTGATAAAAATGATTAATCGAGAAAATAATCCAGACTATGTAAATTCTTTTTTAGATTATAGCACAACTATTCTTAATAAATCTCAAAATAGTATTAAAGAATATAACTATGATTTATCAATGTTTTTAAAATATCTTAAAATACATTTTAATTTAACTAATGAACATGATTTTTCAAAAATACTAATAAATGATATTTCGATTGATACTATTAAAAAAGTTAAATTGGATGATATTCACGCATTTATTAGTTACTTAGCACTTGAACAAAAAAGTAAACCTGCTACTCGTGCTCGTAAAGTTTCTACTATAAGAATTTTTTTTAAATATCTTTGTCAAAAAGCAAAATTAATTGAAACTAATCCAGCTCAAGATTTGGAAACACCTAAATTAGATAAAAGATTGCCTAAATACTTGAATTTAGAAGATAGTAAAAAACTATTAGAAGCTACTGGAAATGTTAACAATCGAAACCATGAAAGGGATTATGCAATTATTACTTTATTTTTGAATTGTGGTATGCGTTTGGCAGAATTAGTAAATATAGATGAAAAGGATATTGATTTTAGTGAAAATAAATTAAATGTAATTGGTAAAGGAAATAAAGAAAGAACTATATATTTGAACTCTTCATGTGTTAAAGCTTTAAAAAATTACCTTGCTGTAAAACCTAAGGCTGGAATTAAAAATGATAAATTTAATTCTAACAAAGCTTTGTTTCTGAGTGAAAGGAAAGAAAGAATAAGTAGAAGAACTGTTCAACATATAGTAAATGCCAAACTTTTAGAAGCAGGTTTAGATTCTTCTAAATATTCAACCCATAAGTTACGACATACTGCTGCAACTCTTATGTATCAATATGGTCAAGTTGATATTAGAGCTTTACAAGAATTACTAGGACATGAGAGTATTTCAACAACAGAAATATATACACATGTAGATAATGAGCAAATTAGAAATGCAGTAGAAAGTAATCCTTTATCAAATTTATAATAAAAAAACTCGTAATAGATAATTCTATCGCGAGTTATTTTTTTAAAAACATGGTATTTTTATTTTTTCTCCTTCATTAATTTTCCCATCTTCTATATTGTTTATTTTTCTTAAACTACAAATTATATCTCTAATGTCTGTTCCTTCGTAATATTTGTTTTCTTTGTATTGTTTATCAGCAATATCCCAGAGAGTTTCTCCTTTTGAAATATATTCAATTTTATAATTTATCTTTGTATTACTTTTTGATGAATTTATTAATATACATAGGCTAAAGATAAATATAACAATAATAATATTTGATTTTAAAAATTTCTTTTTATTTACTACTTTTAGTTTCATAATAACATCCCTCTTTCTTTTTAGAATATTTGTTCGCTATATTTTGTATTATATACGAACAAATATTCTTTGTCAAGCATTTTTCGAAAAAATGTTCGTTAAAATAAAACTTATTTCCTTTTTAATTTTGATATTATTTAATATCAATATCGCCAAAAAAATAAAACATATATTATACAATTATTATATAATATATGTTTTATTTTTATTCACCATCTGTACCATTTGCATTAAATGGTATAAATTTATTTACAACACTTTCTTTGGATATATCATCTGCTCTAAAAGTCATAAAAGATGTATTTATTTTATTTTCAACCATTTGCTCTACTTCATCTTGTGATGCATGTTCTGCTAAAACTAATTCACTTACTAGTATTTGCTTTGCATTATTTAACATTTTCTTTTCCCCAGTAGATAATCCTTTTTCTTTTTGTTTAAAGGTTAAATTTCTAACTACATCTGCAACTTCATAGATATTACCACTTTTCATTTTTTCCATATTATTTCTGTAACGTTTATTCCAATTTTTTTCCATTTCTGTTTCATCTTGTTCTAAAATATCTATTACCTTTGCTGCTGATTCTTTATCTATAATATTTCTTACTCCTATTTCTTCTGCTTTTGCTATTGGTACCATAACTTTTACTTCTCCTGGCATTTTTAAAATATAGTAAGATTGCTTTTCCCCTAATATATCTTTTTCTTCAATTGAATCTATAACCCCTGCTCCATGCATTGGATATACAATTTTATCTCCTACACTAAACATGTAAGTCAGCTCCTTTCAGTTATTTTAAATAAAAAAATATTATAAAGTTAAATCAAGTATAATCTAACTTTATTGGATTTTTTAACCATATTTATTATACAACAAAAAATGGTAAAAGTCAAAGCCTTTACCATTGTTTTTTATGTATATTTCTTCTGTAACTTGCTCTATGCAAGTGTTAGAGATTTTTAAATTTTTTTTTAATTATTTATTAGTTGATCCAAATCCCCCAACACGTTCTCCTTTTGCATCGTCATTGTCTACTATGAAAAATTTTTGAAATATAGCTTGTCCTATACATTCTCCTTTTTTTATCAAAATATCTTCATCTTTTATGTTATAAAAAGCAAACATTAAATGACCATCGTTATCTGGATTTCCATAGTAATCTTTATCAATAATTCCTACACTATTTGAAAGTACCAACCCTTTTTTCTTTGGATTAGAACTTCTATTGCAAAGCATTAAAAATTCATTGTTTTGCATATATGCTTTTAACCCTGTCTTAACTAATGTTGGATTTTTTTCCTTTTTAAAACTTGGTATAACAACATCTTCAGCTGCTTCTATATCATATCCTGCAGAATATTTTGTTTTTCTTTCTGGCAAATTTATTCCTTTATTTTCAAATCCTTTCGCTATTTCAAATCCTCTAATTTTTTCCATCGTATCATACCTCTCTTCTTAATATTTTGTGTATTTATTATACAATTTTTTTAATTAAAAATCTAGTCTTTATATTGATTTATTTAATATAATTTTTGTTAACATAAGGTTTAGAATTGAATTATCTCTTTTATTTTTTTAATAATATAATGACTTCCTCCACTGCTATTATTTTGAGTATTTTCAACCATTCCAATAATTAAAAAATCTTCATTTTGTCTATTGGTTGTAAAACAATCAAACCATCCTAATGTTCCGCTTTCTTTGTCCTCAATTGATTTTTTTAATTCTGCTGTACCTGTCTTTCCAGCTATTTTTAGTCCATCAACTTTCATATCTTTTGCTGTTCCATTTTGGTTTTCTACTACTTCAATCAATCCTTCTTTTACAATATTTGCCGCTTCTTTTGAAAAAGCTTTTTCATTTAAATATTCTATTTTATTGTTGGTATAAATTAGCTGTGGTTTTATCATTTTGCCTTCATTGTAAAAAGCAGAATAAATTGTTGCTATGTGAATTGGGTTAACCAATAAATCTCCTTGTCCATAACCAGTATCTGCTAGTTTGATTTCTGATTTTATTTTATTTTCATTTCCAAATTTAGATTTTTTAACATCAAGTGGTATATCTAATTTTTCATCAAAATGTAAATCCTTTAAACTATTTTCAAATTTATTTTTTCCTATTTTTAAAGCCGTATTTGCAAAAAATATATTGTCAGAATTAATTAGTGCATTTATAACATTTTTAGGACCTGGATATGATTTTAATGTGGTAACATGATAATCTCCCCAACTTTTATCTTTTTGCCAACTTAAGCTGTTATAGTCAAATGTTGTATTTTTGTCTAGTATGTTATTGCTAAGTGCAATTCCTGCTGTTATTGGTTTAAAAGTAGATCCTGGACAATATGTTTGTAGAAATCTATTATATAATGGTTTTCCTTCGTCATTGTTTAATATATTCCATTTATCATTTGTTAAACCTAATATAAAATCATTTGAATCAAAAGTTGGAGTACTTACTACTGATAGTAATTCACCAGTTTTAGGATTCATAATTACAAATAATCCTTTATCATTTTTCATTTGATTATATACTTTGTTTTGAAGATTGCTATCAATTGTTAGTTTGATATCTTTTCCATCTTGTTTGTCTTGTTTTGCGATTTCTTTTACTTTATTATCGTTTTCATCTACTATATATATTTGTATACCATCTTTTCCTCGTAATTGATCTTCAAAAGCATATTCTAATCCAGCTTTACCTATAATACTATGTGAATTATATCCGTCCTTTTCTTTTTCTTTTAATAGTTCCGAAGTTATAGGTTGTACATATCCCACTAGATGGGCCATTTCCTTTCCAAAAGGATATACTCTACCATCAATAGAATTAATCATAACTCCAGGAATCTTTAATAGTTCTTCTTTAGTTTTTGAATCTGACATAGAAATTTTTTTTAATGGAACAAAAGTATCTTCTTTTACATATGTTTTAGTTAATTGTTCTTTTATGAATTCCTCTGATATTTCCAATGTTTTTGCTATTTTTGCTATATTTTCATCTTTTTTTATTTCTAATTTGCCTGGCACTATACCTACAGATGATAATTTTCCGTTTTCAGCAAGTTTTATGCCATTTCTATCTAATATATTTCCTCTATTGGATTTGATTGTTGAAACTCTAATTTTATCTTTATCTCTTAATTGAGGAAATATTTGGCTTGATGACCAATTTATTTTATATTCATTGTTTTCTTTTACACATTTTGCAATATTATCAAAATTTATATTTCCTGCTACTGACACTAGATTTTCGTTATAGTTTATCTTTATAACTCCATCTTTTTTTTCAATATTTTTTATTTTAACTTCAATATTTGTAGCTTCTATTCCTTCATATATATTTTTATTTCTTTTAACAAATAATTCTTTTGATATGTTTTCTTTTGATTTAAGAGATATCATATCATACATTTCTTCATACTTACCGTTCATTTAATAATGTAAAATATTTGATTAAACTATCTTCTGGTTTTACTTGGTTTTTAATTCCTATAATTATTATGGCTATTGTGACTAAAACTATTAAAATACTTATTAGTGCTATTATTATATTTTTTTTACTCATCTTTTATACTTCCTTTCTTACTTTAGAATATTTTGGGTATAAAAATCAAAAAACCTATTATAGCAGAACTTATTGCTGATATTAAGACAGCACCTGCAGAAACATCTTTTGCAACTTTTGCTTTTTCATTTATTTCTGGCATTGCTATATCTACTGTTTTTTCTATTGCAGTATTTACTAATTCTAAAGATATAACAAGTCCAAAAAGTAAGATACATATTATCCATTCTAGATTTGATATTTTAAAAACGATTCCCATAATGATTACTAAAATCATTACTAGAAAATGTATTTTTAAATTTCTTTCATTTTTTAAAGCTAAAACAATTCCGTTTAATGCATATTTAAAACTATTTATTAAAGATTTCTTTTTTTTCATTTTCTATCACCTCCTAATATATTGTTTTTTATATATTTATGTACTATAATATAAATATAATGTAACTTATAAACCCTTACAACAGAAAGAGAGGACATTATGGAAAAATATAATTATTTACCAGAACCTAGTGATGATGAAATTTTAGACAAATATACTTTTTATTCAGTTTCAATCTCTCCAACTACTGAAGCATACGAAGATGGTTTTAAAACTGGTTTCATAAGTTCAGATATGTCAATGATTTTTTACAAGAAAACAATTAAAAAATCAGAACTTAAACTAGAATTAGATAACCTAAATAAAAAAAATGTTTCAATAGAATTTGAGATATCTAAAGCATTATATTCCACAATTCAATTAAGTTATATTTCCGAGGAAAATGGAGTACCTGAAATTATGGCGTTTCATGATTTAATACATCCTACAGAAATATACATGCTTATTATTTGGTAACACTAACTTGTGTAAAAATTAAAAGGGGATTTTTGAAGCACTGACTAAATATCAGTGCTTTTGCCAATGTTTTAATTTTTAATGTTTTTCAGAATTTTCATTTTTTGCATGTACATCAAATATTTTTTATAGAATTATTTATCTTGATCTATCCATTTTTTAGTATAAGATATAAATGCGACTAAATATGAAATTGATAATAATCCTCCTGCTAAAACATCTGTTGCATAATGTACACCTAAATATATTCTACTAAAAGCAATTAAAAGAACTAATATTCCTAGTAAGACACTTAAAGCAATTTTAAGTGTCTTATTCTTAAATTTTGCAAGTATTAAATAAATTAAAAAGCCATAAAAAGCTACACTTACCATTGAATGTCCTGATGGAAAACTATATCCACTTTCTTCTACTAATCTATATCCTTCTGGTCTAGGCCTTTGTACTATATTTTTTAATATTATATTCATGCTAGTTATTAGTATTAAATTAGTTATAATTAGTAAAACTATTTTCTTATTTTTAATAACTGTAATCAATAAAAATGTAAGTGATAATATAAAATAAGCACTGCCGAAAAAAGTTATAACTTTCATGATTTCAGTAAGTATTGGCCTACGTAGAAAAATAACTGCAAATCGATAAAATATGTTATCTAACATGATTTTTTCTTGAATACAAACATCTTGTAAAATTTCTAAAAATATAACTAAAGACATAAATAATATTAGCCATATATATTTTTTCTTGATTATTTCTATTATTTTAACTATTTTTTCTTTCATTTCTCTTACTCTTTCTATTTGCTAAAAATGTGTATATTTTGCTATTAATTAAAATTTCTTTAACTGTTTTAACTGGTAAATAATAATATATCTTAACTCGTTTTGAAAATTCAAAATATACTATCCAAATAAATGAATAAATAATATTTGACGACAACATATTTAGTTCTTCTTGTATATATTTGTCAATATAAATATTACCAGGATTAATCAAAACGTATATTATACGAATAACTGTGATAAAGATAATAAATATAGCTAAAGACATATTTGCCTTAATAACTTTTTTAGGTGTATCGTTTTTTCTTTTTACAATTATATATATTAAGTAAATTGATATCAGAGAAACTACAGCATCTTGTAACACTGTACAATTTTTATAAAATACATTATTTGTAATATTTGATATATCTGAAATCTCGACTATTTTCAGTATAATTTGATAAAAACATAACATCCAAAAAAATATTAGTAATCCGCCAAATTTGCTATATTGTTTAGTTTCTTTATCTTTTATATTATTATTAAATATTTTTTTATCTTTTCTTCTTATGAAAAATATAGCGATAAATAAAATTAATGTTAATATTAGTGTAAAACCAATAACTAAATTAACTTTTTCTTGTGCAGAAACATATTTGGGTCTTTCTACTTCAAAAAACTTAATACTTTCGATTATGTCGTTTTGAAGATTTTCAATATTTTTGTTATTTATCGTTCTAAAGCTTATTGTAATCAATCTACCATTCATTATAGTATAATAAATATTCATATTCAAAATATTTTCTTCTTGCTTTAAGGCTGTAGTAATTTTTATAAAGCAATTATAATTATTTGTTCTTATTATTTTATCTTCCTTAATTTCAAATTGATCATCTGTACCAATAGTTTGAACAAACTTATCTTTTAATTTTATTATATCTTCATCTGGTAACATTTTTAAATTAGGCATATCTCTATAAAATGAATTTATTTTTGACATTACTAAAATTTCTATTTTTTCGTCTTTATTAATAAAATTTGCCAATATTCCACTTTTTTCGTATGCTGATAAAATTTGTTCTTTATTTTCCAAATTAGGTTCATCTTTTAATAGCGAAATTCTATCAATAAAACTGTTATCTAGTAATATTTTCATTCCTATATCACCAAAAGTATATTCATTTTTCTTACTTTTCTCTACTTCAACTCCAAGTACAAAAGTAGATAAAAAATATATTAATATACTAAAAACGACAAAAATTTTTCTTGTAATATTTTTAAAACATATTCTACTCATATTTATAAATATTCCTTTAATTATTTTTTTTAATTATATCATCTTAACTTTTATTTTGCAAACAATTTTTTATCATAATCTTTATAAAAATATAAATTTCTACAAAAACTCTTTATATTTTCTATAATCTGTGATAAAATGTGATTATCAAAAGAAAAATAAATTAGGAGGAATTAATATGGATTTTAAAAAATGTAGTAGATGTGGAAACTTTTATTTGTCTGAAGGAACTGTTTGCCCTAAATGTTTAGCAAAAGATAATTTTGAATTTTCAAAATTCAAGACATATATTGATGAAAATGGACTTAATGATAATTTAGATAATATTTCTATTGAAACTGATATTTCAGTAAAAAATATCAATCGTTTTTTAAGTTATGAATGCTTTGAAGAATTATCCAAAAATATTGGCAATAATAATATAAGTCTGTAATTCCGATAAATTAAAATAAATATTAACGCAAAAATAGTTTCTCTTTTTAGTAAAAAGAAACTATTTTTAGTTACTATAAATTATCTGCTTTTCTCAACAATTTTAACTATATCAGCAATATATTTACCAATTATTGGAATATTTAAAGTAACTATTTTTTGCATTAGATATATTAACATAGCACTAATTAATGTTACCCCTATGCCAATCCCAATTCCTTTAGATATACCAGCTAACAAATTTCTTTTTAACAGTTCTTTTTTATTTCCCAGTAAAAAAGCAAATTCTTCTATATTCCCTTTTTCTAAAATATAAATTAATCTATCTATTGATTTGTTTAAAAGTTCATATTTTTTCTTTTTTAAAAACATAAAAAATCCACCTTTCTACTAATTTTAAGATGGATTTTTTTATGCGATTTTATACCTTTATAAACAAATTAATTTATCTTATTTACTACAGTATTATTGCTTATGTTTTTATCAGTCATATTAATTGTATTGTCAAAATTTTTATCTTTTTTTAATTCTTTTTCTTTTTCTAATCTTTCTTCTTCCTTAACTTCAAGAGAATTAATTAAATCTTGTAATTTTTTAATATCTTTTCCTATCATTTCCCAATCACCATTTTTATTAGACTCATTTAGATTTTTATTTGTCTTGATAATTGCTTCAATTAAACCTTTGATATCTTCAGTATTTTCAATTTTAAAATTAATTGCAGATTTAGAAAGTAAATTTGATAATGCTTGTTCTAAAGTATCTCCTATTGCAATTTTGTTTCCAGATGATACTACTAACTTTTTCAAAACTGGTATTTTAGACTCATTTAATTTAGTTTGATAAATTGGTTCAACATAAAGTATTGTATTATTCAAAGGAATTATTATTATATCTTTTGTTACTTTACTTCCTGTTACATTTAGACTGTCTATTTCTTTAGATATAGATTTATCTTGATCAATTTGTTTTTCTAGTTGAACAAGTCCTACAACATTACTATCTTCTGAAAATTTATACAATCTTAATTTATTATTACCATTTTCACATGTTCCAACTAAATATGATATTATATTTGATTTTTCTTTAGGAGTATACATTTGAATTATTCCTACTTCTTCCTTATCTCCTGCTTTTACCATTGTATAATATGGTTTTAGAATTCCTCCAGTTGATTTTATTATTTTTGTATTATTGTATTTTGCAAAATCCCATATATCATCTGTTCTATATAATATATCTGATTTAACATTATGATATACTTTCATAAGTTCTGCTTGTAGCTCATATATGAACTGTGGATATTTTAAATGTTTTGCAATATCTTCTGGTATTTTTTCTTCTTTAAATATTCCTGGATATAATTTGTTATATGCCATTATAATCGGATCTTCTTTATTTGTTATATAATATGATATTGTCCCATCATAACTGTCTATAATCACTTTTGCGGAATTACAAATATAGTTGATTTTTTGTTTTTTATTTCCATTTTTTATATACATATATTGTGAATATGGATATTGATTAGAAATAGTATATGCATCTATTACCCATACTATTTTTCCTTCTTCTGTTACTATAGTATATGGATTATTATCATACATCATATATGGCATTGCTTTTTTTGCTCTTTTTAAAATATTTCTATTTATTAATATTTTGCTGTTTTCAGTCAATTCTCCTGAAAAAGCTAAATTCATATCTCCTTTTGAAAAAGCTAGTAATAGTCTATCGAAAAAATTCAATTCTAACCCTGCTTTTCCATTATATACTGAAGTGTATTCAGTACCTGATTCATCGGTATAGTCATATTCTTTTTTATTTTTAGTATTAGTAGCAACAGTTTGATCAGTCATCATACCATAGTATATTCTTTGTTCTTTTGTGTTTAGTTTATCATCACTTCCAGAAACTTCTTTTTGAATATATTTTATATCTCCATTTTCATCAACATTAGTTGCAGATGCAACTATTTGTCCCATTCCATGGGTATATTCGTATGTCTTATTTGAATATGTTCTTCCTGAGTTTAAGATTTCTCTTGGTGCAACATATACTAATTGGTTGTTATAATTTGCTAAAGAAACATCTTGATAGTTATAATATCCTTTTCCTTTTTGCCTTTCTTGAATTGTGTTTAATACCATATCTTTACTAACCAATGGTACATTATCTAATATGTTTTTATTTTCAATTATTTCATTATCTGTAATTGTACCAGAATACTCTAAATTCTCTTCTATAGTATCTAGTCCATATGCATCTTTTGTAGCTTCTATGTTTTTAGCTATATATTCTTTTTCTTTATCAAGTCTATTAGGTCTTACAAATATAAATTCGAATCCTATCATTATTACAAATAAAGTAACTAAGTATATCGGGATTATAGATAAACTCTTTAATACTTTTGCTGTATCACCTTTTTTAAAATATCTTATTCCAAGTGCTATTGATACTATAATTATTCCTGCAAAAATAGTATAACCCCATTTTTTGATTAGTACATCTGTATATTTAGCACCTGTTAATTCTAAATTGTTACTTGTGCCTTCAAATGTAGTCGTAGCTGAATTTTTAACTGAAATCATATCTCCAAATACTATATTTTGTGTGTTTGTTATTGTTCCTATACCTAATATTATTGCTACTATCATAACGTTTCTTAGAACTTTTTTAATTAGTAAACTATTTTTTAGCATTTTACCTTCGACACCATCAAAATATCTATTAAATGCAATAATATAGTATAAAGTCATATATATTGTCAAACCTGCAACAATCCAAAAGCTTATATTTAACATTTGCTCTATTAATGGTTTTTGAAATATATAATAGCCAATATCTAAATTAAATACCATATCTGTTTTTCCAAATGTTGGATTTACTAGGTATAATAATATTTTGTGTGTTAAGGAATTAGATATAATTACGCCTCCTATGGAACTTAATATAAATGCTATAGATTTATTTGGAAGTTTTGGCATTTCTATCTTTTCTGCTTCAAAAAATACTTTTAATCCTTTTTTTATTCCTCTATTTGTTAGATAAGTAAATATATACAATAATACAAATGATATTGCCATAATACTATATTTGCATATTGTATTAATTTTAAATTCTTTTAAATACGCTTCTCCTAGTTCTTTATACTCTAGGTAATTACCTCTTAGTATTATGAAACTAAATAATACAAAAAGTACAATAAATACTAACACACATATTCTTCTTATTTTTTTACTTTTCTCTTTCATTTTTTACTTCCTTTATAATTTAAATTTTTACATATTAAATAATTGCTTTTACGAAATCTTCTGAGTTAAAGATTTCCATGTCATCTATTTGTTCTCCAACTCCTATAAATTTTACAGGGATTTTGTTTTCTTCAACTATTCCTATTACTGCTCCACCTTTTGCTGTACCATCTAGTTTTGTTAATACTAACCCTGTGATGTCTGCTTCTTCTTTAAATGCTTTTACTTGTGAAATTGCATTTTGACCTGTTGTTCCATCAATTACTAATAATACTTCTTTATCAGCATCTGGCATTTCTTTTAATATTACTTTTTGGATTTTATTTAATTCATCCATCAAATATTTTTTGTTGTGCAATCTTCCTGCAGTATCTACTATTAAAACATCAGCATTTGTTTCTTTTGTTATTTTAATAGCATCATAAACTACAGAAGCGGGATCAACACCTTCTTGTCTTTTAACAATTTCAGCATTTGCTCTATTTGCCCAAATTTCTAGTTGTTCTACTGCAGCTGCTCTAAATGTATCTGCAGCTGCTAGAACGATTTTCTTGCCGTCTTTGGCTAGCCTATTTGCTATTTTACCAATAGATGTTGTTTTCCCAACTCCATTTACTCCTATGACTAAAATAACTGCTGGCTTAGTATTTAATTTTAGTCCTATGTCTTCTACATCTAAAAGTTCTTTCATAATTTCTCTTAATGCTTTTTTTACTTCTTCTTCATCTTCTATTTTTTCTTTTTTCATTTTTTCTCTTAATTCATCTATAATCTTCAATGAAGTATCAACTCCAATATCAGACATTATTAATATTTCTTCTAATTCCTCTAAAAAATCTTCATCTACTTTTCTAAAATTACTAAATACATTATTAATTTTTTCATTTATGGATTCTTTTGTTTTATTTAATCCATTTTTTAATTTATCAAAAAATCCCATTTTCCCCTCCATATATATTTTTTCTTTAATTAAGCATATTTCAATAAAAATATTATACCATATTATGTTAAAAATCGCAACTAAGTATTTTTATACTTTTAAAAATGTGCTAACAATAATTATATTGTTAGCACATTTTTTATTTTATTCCTAATATACTTGTTGCAATATTAAAATATACTAATATTGAAAATGTATCAACTAATGTTGTAATAAGTGGTGCAGCCATAATTGCTGGGTCTAATTTTAACTTTTTAGCAAGCATTGGTAATAAACATCCTATTGCCTTTGCTAAAGCTACTGTTACAACAAGAGTAAGTCCAATAGTTAGGGCTATTTTTATGTCTTTATATTGTATAAAAATTCTAATTCCATTAACTAATGCAAGAACGGTACCAACAAGTAGAGATACTCTAATTTCTTTCCATAAAACCTTAAATACATCTTTCATTTCTATTTCATCAGTAGCTAGTCCACGTATAATTAGTGTTGAACTTTGTGATCCGCAATTTCCTCCTGTATCCATTATCATTGGTATAAATGATACAAGTATTGGAACTATTGCAAATGCATCTTCATATCTTGATATTATTGTCCCTGTCATTATTGCAGATAGCATTAACACTAATAACCAAACTATTCTATTTTTTGCATGTTTAAATACAGATGTTTCAAAATATCCTTCTTCGTTAGGACTCATAGCTGCCATTTTCTCAAAGTCTTCTGATGTTTCATCTTGTAAAACATTAATAGCGTCATCGACTGTTATAATACCAACTAGCCTATTTTCCTTGTCTACAACAGGCAATGCATATAAATTGTATTTATCAAATGTTTTTGCAACTTCTTCTTGATCTTCCGAAGTTGTAACTGTTATAATATTAGTATCCATTAATTCTTTAATTGTTTTGTCTCTATCAGCAATTAATATTTCTTTAATATCAACCATTCCAATTAACTCTCTATTAGTACTTAAAACATAACATGTATAAATAGTTTCAGAGTCTATCGCTAACTCTTTAATTCTCTCTAGAGCTTTTTCAACAGTCATATTTTCTTTTAAATCAATAAATTCTGTTGTCATTATACTTCCTGCTGAGTCTTCTGGATAATTTAATAATTCATTTACTGTTTTTCTATCTTCTTTAGGTATACTTTTTAATATTCTTGTTACAACATTTGATGGCATTTCTTCTATTAAGTCAACTGTATCATCCATATATAATTCATCTAATACATTTTTCAATTCCAAATCTGTTAATTCCTGTATTAGTTTTTCTTTCATATCTTTTTCCATAAATGAAAAAGTTTCTCCTGCTTTTTCTTTTGGTAATATTCTAAATACTTTTATTGCCTCGTTTTTATTTAATTCATCTAGCAAAAGTGAGATATCAGCACTATTCATCTCTAATAAAGTTTGTTTTAATTCAGTAAATTTTTTTGTTTCAATTAATTCATTGATTTTTTCTACTTCTATTTTCATATTTTCCCCCTAATTAATTTTTATTTTCAGTTTCGATTCAGTTTTCAGGTCTCCACAAATTTATTAGTCAACTTTTAACTTTTTTCTACTACCACAATTAATACAAAATCTAGAAGTTTCTTTGATTTCTTTTATGTTTTTTGGTAGTCTTTTATTACTTGTAAGAAAATTTATCATCATATGCTCAACAGAGATATTTACTCTTTAATAACTTTGATACAAATTTACACTCATAACTTACTTCTAAAATTACTTATCCTTCAAAAAAATTGAAACCTCCATGTAAAATAAGTTAAATTTTTTCTACAATTCTTTTTAGAATTATTTATTAACTTATTATACATCAATTTTTATAAAACTTCAAATTTAAATGGTTAATACACAAATAAAAGTCTGCTAGCCATTTTATTTCAGCAATTAACAGACTTTTTAAAAGATTTTTCATGATTTTTACTATCCTACAACATATAGTAATAACCACCTATAAAATGCAATGTCTACAATTTGATTATAAATAATCTTGTACAAATCTGTGCATTAATTTAAAATAAACCATTAATTAATAACTAAAACTTTGTATACTATTTACTAGTCCATAATATTCTCCTTTTTTTCTTATAAGTTCATAATGATTCCCATTTTCTACTATTTCACCATCTTCCATCAATACTATTTTATCACAATTCTTTATTGTTGATAATCTATGAGCTATTATTAAACAAATTCTTCCTTTCATTATTTCATTTATAGCATTTTTTATTAATTTCTCATTTTCATAGCTTAATGATGATGTTACTTCATCTAATATTATCATACTTGGATTTTCTACTAATATTCTTGCAAAATTTATTATTTGTTTTTCTCCTTGTGATAATAAGTCTTTATTTTTATTTAAATTTGTTTCGTATCCTTTTTCAAAACTCATAATTTTATTATGCAAATTTAATCTTTTACAGATATTCTCTATTTCTTGTTTACTTACTTCTTTATTTGCATAATTTATATTTTCATACACATTTCCTTCAAAAATAACAACATCCTGTAAAACATAACCTATTTGCTCTCTTAAATCTCTCATTTTATATTGTTTATAATCTATACCATTTATAATTATTTTTCCATCTTCTAAATCATAAAATCTACAAAGTAAGTTTGCTAAAGTTGTCTTCCCAGATCCAGTTTTTCCTACTATAGCAATTTTCTCTTGTTCTCCAATTTCCAAATTTATGTTTTTCAAAATTCTCTTTTCTTTATTATATGAAAAATTTACATTTTGAAATTGTATATTATCTATTTTTGATAATATACTTTTACCTTGGTCATTTTCCTGTTCGAAGTCACTATCAAATTTAAGAACTTTTATAAATGATACATAGGATTTATTTATTTTATCTATATACTTTATTGCAATATCAAAATATCTTTTTATTTCTGAGGTTGCATTAATAAATACCATTAAACTTCCATATGTCATAATACCGTTTAGTATGTCAATTCCACCAACATATACTACAACAACTGTAGATAGTAAAGCCATAATATTATATGCAAAAATATACTTTCTAATGACTTTATCTAGATTATAAGATTCATTATTATATTTTTTTATCAGTTCTTTTATTTTATTTAATCGTTTTTCTTCTACCTTTAATGATTTTATATTTTCAAATCCATTTATTTGTTCTGTTATCCATTTTGTAATTAAAATGTTTAGGTTTCTTATCTCTTTCATTAAATAAATAGTTTTTTTATTCGATATTAGTAAAGAAATATATCCTATCAAGTACATCCCTATCAGTAATAAACTCAGTTTTATGTTTACAAACAACAGTATTGTAATATTAGTTAAAGCTCTTAATGTAAAACTTATTAATTGATTTCCATTCTGTGTAAAAAAAGCTGCTAAATTGTTAGAATCATTCATTTCTAATTCAAATAATTCTCCTAAATTACTTTTATCAAAAAATTCAATTTTAGATTTTATTATTTTATAAAAAATATCTTTTCTAGCATAATTGGAAAAATCTCTTTGTAAATGATGTCTTATTTTACAATGAAATATTCCTTCTGCTATTCTTGCTATAATTTTAATAATCATCAATATTGTTAAAAACATGACTAATTTTATATTTTCTTTACTAATTGCATCATCAAATAATGAATATGTCATATATTGATCTATTATAATCCATATGATTGATGACAATATATATTCTATAAGTACGATTATAATTCTTTTTTCAAAATTTCCATAATGAAACATCTTTTTAAATTTATTCATTTATTTCTCCTACTGTATTTCTACATATTTTTATTAATTTATAATAATTCTCATTATTATTTATTAGATTTTCCTGTATATCTATTATTATTTTTTTATTATCTATAAAAAATACATTTGCATCACTTGGTATTCTCGCTAAATCTTGCGTGATATATATCGCTATCATATTTTTATTATTTTTTCTTAAATTATTTATTATTTTGCTTTTAGTTGAATTATCTACTTTACTTAAAACATCATCAAAAGCTATTATAGCTTTTTTTTGCAATAATGTTCGCGCAATAGATATTCTTTGTTTTTGGCCACCACTTAAATTAATTCCTCTTTCTCCTAATAATTCGTCATATTTATTAGGTAATTTATTTATTTCCTCATCTATTTCACAAATTTTTGCAATATTTTTTATTTCTTCTAGACTTTTGCAATTTTGAAACATATCAATATTATTTTTTATAGTATCTGAAAATATAAATGGTTCTTGAAAAACAACTCCTACATAATGTCTAATTGTTGTTCTATTCAATTTTTTTACATTTACTCCACCTAATAAAATTTCACCCTCATAATCTAAAAATCCAAGTAATGTTTTTATTAAAATACTTTTTCCACTTCCATTATTCCCAACAAAATAAACTGTCTGTCCTTTTTCAATTCTGAAAGAAATATCTTTTAAAATTTTAATAGAATTGATACTTATTGTCACATTCTTAAATTCTAAACTTACATCATTTAATTCATATTTTTTTTCATTTTTGTCTTCTTCTTCTAGCTTAAGAAACTTGCTTATTCTATCTGTTGGTATAAGAAATCTATTGACATCATTAACCATATATATAAGTTGTACTACATATTCTAATAAATTACTTGAATATGTCATTAGTGTCATTAATTCTCCAATATTCATTTTTCCGCCTATTATTAATAATCCTCCAACGATAAATATTACAGGATCTTTAAATTTTCTCATACCTGTTCCTATTAATTCATAATATATTAAATAATCTATTAATTTAATATCATTTTTTCTATATTCCTCGCTAATTTCATTAAAATCATTTATTTCTTTCTGTTCTCTATTAAATATTTTTATTATTTTAGGATTATATACTGCATTCATTGTTTTAGAAATTAAATTCTCATGCAAATCAATGTTTTTTTGAATTATTGGTTTTGTTATTTTTAAATATGCAATAGACATAATAAATATGATAATTATTATTCCTCCTATTATGGAACTTACTATAATGTTAATATTTAATAACTCATATATTGAAAATATTAATATAAATATAGAGTCCACTATTAAATCATACTTACTAATTATAAAATCCACAAAATAATTAGAATCATTAATTACTCTTTGAATTATTTCATTTTTACCATATTGAATATAATCCTTATATTCTAAATATGTTGTATGTTCAAATAATTTTTCTTTTAAATTTTTATTCATCAGTAATTTGAACTTTGTATTTAACATGTTTCTTATATAATTTGATATACTGATAATACCTACAAATAAAATCATATATATGGCAATTACGAATATTTTAGATTTAACGTCATCACTATAAAAACTATTTATAATATATTTTGGTAATGTACTTGTTTGCATTATTATGCCATCCACTACAAATGAGATAAACTTTGTAAGATATATGATAAAAAATGACGATATTAAACTACATATTAATATTCCTATTATATATTTTCTAGCCCCTTTAGTTGCAATTTTTAAAACTCGTTTCATTATTACTCTCCTTAATATTACTCCGTTTTGATTAGAGCAAGTTTATCATACTTAATAGTAAGTGTCAAGCAAATGTAGGCAACTTTTTTACCCCTCTAATGTTAATTGTTTCAATACTTTTAATGTTTTTTGATTCACTTAACAAAACATAGTCTTATCATTTTTAAAAACTATATCTCATTTCTGAAAATTCTTTTAATTTCATTATTTTTTTCATAAATCTTGCTTCTACTATTACATTTTTTATGTTTTTATTTTCTTCTGTTTCTTTTCTATTAGCTCTATGTTGTCTATTTACTTTTACATTATTTTCTATTTTTTATCCAGTCTTCAACGCTTGTATCTATTGGTATTAATTCTTCTAATTCGTCTATTTTAAATTTTCACTTAATGCAATTCTTTATTTGTTATTTTTTCTCCTATTCTTACTATTATATTTCTTATTTTGCCTACATTGTTTTACACTAATATGTAAATTCAAAAATCATAATTACTAACTTAAACTAGCAATTATGATTTTTGAATTTGTTTTATTTTAAACTTAAATATCCTAGTTCAATCCATCTATTATATGCAAGATTTAAATTAAATAATATCTTAGGTTTAGCACCTGCTCTATTTTTATCAACTATGCAAGCGTAATACCTTTCATCTGGATCATCATATTTTTTTATGTTATAAAACTTAGTATCAACTTCTTTTTCAGAATATTGAAATTCATCATACATATCTCTTGGAATTTGTTTTATTAAACAAAGTGTATCTAATACTTCTTTTACAGTTCTACTTACCGCTAAATCATTAATATCTAAATTGATAGGATTAGTTTTGTTTTCAGCTAATTGTAATGTTGAACAAATAAACAATCCAAAATTTTGTGCTAAATTTGAAAGTATTGTCGCTGTTTTCTTTATTTCTTCTCCATTTCCAATATTTGCAGTGTCTGTTTTTAAAGTATCATAAAATATATATTCTATTTTTTCTTTATAATAATAATTCATAATAACTTTTTTAAGCTCATCATTTGTATGATCTGTTATATTTATAAAGTAAATTGAATTATTTATCTGTTTATTTATCCAATCTGTAACTTCTATTATTTTTCTAAATTCAGTAGAAACTTCTACTAATCTTTCTACAAATTGCTTCCTAGTTTCTTTTGGTTCTTTAATAATAAATCCTTTTTCGTCAACTTTCACATCATAATTTTCATCTGGCCTAAATTTAAATTCTAATATTTCTCCTTCAGTTTTTGATATTTTTTGTCCATGTAATTTTTGTATTTCAGGATTGTTTAATATTGTTGTTATTAATGTTAGTCTCATTTTTTCTTCAGACATTTCATTAGATATGATTAAAACTTTTTTCTTGTGCACTAAAGAAGTATATGCTGCTAAATTTACAGTAAATCTACTCTTTCCGGCGTTAGATGGCATAGCAAAAGCCATCGTTTCTCCTTTTCTAAAACCTTTGAAAACTTTATTTAGTATCGTAAATGGAATTTCTAATCCATTAGTTAAATTATTTTCTCCTTTTTCTAAAAATTCAGTTAAATTAACATTTAAAATAGATTGCTTAAACTTTTCTGTTACTTCGACTTGGTTAATTGCACTTTCAACTTCTTCAACTGACATTTTATCATATAAGTCATAATTTAATATTTCAACTATTTTATTTTGTATTGATGATATAGGAACTTCATTAAATTTCTTTCTTAGTTTGAACAATTTTTTTAATTCTCTATATGTTTCTTCCATATCATATTTATTGTTAATTGCCTCTTCTTTTAATTCATATTTAATTTCATAAGAATTTGGAATTTCTTTTGCAAAATTAAAGCCTTCTTTAGCTTTTTCTGGTGTATAGTCTCCACCAATAGTAAATAAAACATTTTTGTATAAATTTAAAACAACTGGACTTTCAAAATAACAATCCTTATATAAAAAATAGTATTTTACAATAAATTTGGGCTCAGCTAATAATAGTCCAATATATCTTTTTTCTAATTCCATATTGCTTAACTTTTTAGGATAAATTTTTTTTCCTAAATCCAATTTAATTTTCTCACTTTCTTCTTGCTTTATATCATACTGTTTCTCTATTTTTTTTATTTTATTAGCAGCTTCATTATATGACATAACATTTTTTAATTTTTTAATTTTTTCCAAAGCTGAAATATAATTATTAGTGGCTAATGCCATTTTTATTTCTTCAATTTGTTTTCCATTTTCATTAGTTTCTGGTATTTGACTTAATAGTTCATATATTTGTTCTATACCTTCCATATACATTTTAAGGGGAAATTCCTAAATAGCATTCCCCCTTTTCCTCCTTTGATTAAAATTCTTTTAAAATTTCATCTTTTTGTCTTAAACCTACAAATGTTTTTTTGATTTCACCATTTTCAAAAATCATAAGTGTTGGAATACTCATTACATTATATTTAACTGCTAATTCTTTACTTTCATCCACATTGATTTTTCCAACTTTGATTTTTTCTCCTAATTCTTCTGCTATTTCGTCTATAATTGGTGACATCATTTTACATGGTCCACACCAATCAGAATAAAAATCAACTAAAACTGGTTTATCAGCTTTTAAAACCTCTTCTTCAAAATTTTCGTTTTTAAATCTTAATACTTCCATTTTTTCACCTTGCATAAATAAAATTATGCACTCCTTTCTTATTATTTTTATTATATATTATTTTATCCATAATATTCAATATATATGTTATTTTTTGCTTTTTTCTTTAACATATTTAATTGCTTCTAGTCCTGCAATAGTTCCTTCATATACAGATTTAGAAATTTGTAATAGCCCTCCTGTGCAATCACCACAAGCATATATTCCATTAATATTTGTTTGCATCTTGTCATTAACTTGAATATGATTCTTATTAACTGCAATTCCTAATTTCTTTGCAAAATCGCTTGCACTTGCTACTCCTTGTGCTACAAAGATTCCTTCAATTTCTAATTCTGTATCATCTTCAAAAATAACTTTTTCTACCTTATCATTTCCTCTAACTTCTTTTATTTTTTCAGTTTTTATTTCTACATTATCTGCTCTGAATTCTGGTGCTTTTTCTCCATTAGTCAAAATAGTTATTTTTTTTGCAACATTAATTAATTCATTTGTTTCAGATAATGCATATTTTCCACTTCCTAAAACTGATACTTCTTTGTCTTTATAAAAAAAGCCATCACATATAGCACAGTAGCTAACTCCTCTACCTTCAAATTCAGATATCCCTTCTATCTTTGAAGAATTTTTCTTTGT
Source organism: Clostridia bacterium (assembly GCA_029258515.1). GTDB lineage: Bacteria > Bacillota > Clostridia > TANB77 > CAG-508 > CAG-269. The sequence continues at coordinate 157,098 of JARHYK010000032.1, forward strand.
TCCTAATGCTAATATTATTGTTTTTGTAGAATATTCATTATTAGTTGTTAAAATCTTATATCCATTTAGATCATATTCGATTTTTATAACTTCTTCTTGTTTTGTTTCAATTCCTACATTTTGTGCTTGCTTTATTCCCTCTTCATAAAGTTTTTTGCCACTTATAGCTTTTTCAAATCCATAATAATTTTCAATTTTTGTTGCTTTTTCCAAGCTACTTGAATCGTAGTATATTATTAATGTTTTTAAATTTCCTCTAGCTGCGTATATTCCAGCTGTTATTCCCGCTGGTCCTGCTCCTATTACTATTGTGTCATACATAATATATATTGAATCCTCCTTTAAGAAATTAAATGTCTTAAGGGTTATGAGTGATTCCTTAAGACATTTAATGCAACTTTTTATTTTAATCTTTTAAAAAATCTTTTATTTTTTTCATAAAAATATATCTTGTTATTATGTCAAGAATTGCATATACTGTTATCATAATTCCTATTATTCTTAACGCTATTGTTGAAGTTACTAATATAACTATTCCAGCAATTATAATTAGCATTGAAAATAGCAAAGTTGCTGTCCAATAGCCTGATTTAACCTCTTTCCAAACCAAAGTAGTTTGAAAATTTCTAATTCCAGATATTATAATCCATAGACCTACAAATATATTAAATATATTTCCTATTATATCAGGTTTTATTAAAATAATTGCTCCCATAACCACAAAAATTAATGAAATTGTCAATAAGTAATCTTCTTTTTCTTTAGATGTAAAATAATCAACTATTCTTAAAAATCCCATTGCTACAAACACTGCTCCTAGTAGTTTTGAAATTCCTGACATCATTTCATTTGGTTTTGCAATTAATAGAATTCCTAATAATGCAAATATTGTTGAAATTATAATATCTGCCCAATTTGACCTTTTTAAAAATTTTTCAAACATGTATATTACCTCACTTTCTTTTGTATTTTTAATATTTTAAATAGATAAAATATTTCCAACTTTTACATGCTAATATTATCATATTTTTTCTTTTTTGTATATACTTTTTTGTCAAAAAATGCAAAAAAACATAAATGTTTCATTTATGTTTTTATTAAAGCCTATGCATTTTCATTATCTTTTTTTACTACTACTTGTTTTCCATCATAATATCCGCAATTTCCGCAAACTCTATGAGGCATTACTGGTTCATGACAGTGTGGACATGTAGCAAATTTTGGTTCTTCTTTTTTCCATGTAGATCTTTTTGCATGTGTTCTTGCTTTTGACCATCTTCTTTTTGGTTGTGCCATTATTATCCCTCCTTAATAAGATATATGTATATATCCAACAAATTCTTTATTAATCCACTTTAAAATTATACTAGCTTTTTAGTTTTTTGTCAATGTCTAACTGCAATATTTTTCGTATAATTTTTTAAATTTTTTTTGTATAAACTTCATTTATTCCTTTTTTGCTAACTTCTGTAAAGCATTCAGTTATTAATTCTTTTATTTTTTCATTTGCTATAATTTTTTCTTTTTTCCTCCCAATGTGATAACTGATATTCTTTTGTCCAATTCTTACCTTGATAGACTATTCCTGCTGCCATTTTATCACAAAGCATTTCTGCAACATATTTATATGGTATAATTGGTGTTTGGTTTGGTGCTAGTATATCTACCCAATATTCAAAATGATGTTTATTTCTACCTTTATGATGAAGCCATGCTTCAGAATATCCTTTATCTTTTTTACATTCAGTAATTGGTGAATGTTTTTCATTATAATATTTTACCCATTTTGAAAACTCAGTCCATGAATATTTTGATAAGTCATGTAGCAATCCTCTTTTAAGTTCTCCAACTCTTATGTATAATTTCAATACTATCCCTATGCTTAGTAATTAAGCAAAAATTTTTAATTTTCCTTTCTAACATATTCATATTTTTTCCTCCATAATAAGTTATTATAATTTATAATGTTTCTTTTGTTAATTAAAAAATAAAAGAGAGTATTCAATAGAACACTCTCTTTTTTGTTTGTTTTAAATTTTATCTTGGATTTTTTTGACTAGTCCATAAGAATTAATCATATAAGATACTTCCCTGTTTAATATTCCTGTATCTTTTGGTTTTAAGTCTTTTTCTAACATGTTTTTGTACTTGATTTTCGTTTCTGGTTCTCCATGTTCTATTAAAACTAATTTTAAATTAGTAAAGACTTTTAATAAGTCAATTAACTCATTCGCTTTAGCATGGCCAGACTCTTCTTCAGTATATTCTACATCTGCTATTTTAGTCCTAATAAAAGTTGAAGTTTGAATAAGTTCTCCTTTTTCAGCATCTTTTAATTGTCTTCCAAGCGTTCCTTCTGCTGTGTAACCAACAAATTGAATCAAAGTATTTTTTTTAGGAAGATATTCTGAAATGTATAGTTGTGCTGGTCCATGTGAAGCCATTCCTGATGACGTAAGAACTATTTTTTGAACTCTACTTTTTAATATTGTGTTTCTTGAATTTTTATTCACATAATGTAGATTTTGTGGGATAAAGTCTTTCATCTCTTCTTTTATCCCAAGTTCCTCATTTTTAAACATCTCTGTATAGTGAATAGAAAGTTTTCCATCTAAATATATTGGTATTTCAGTCTTTATTTTTGACATTTCTTGCATCAATTTTAATTTGTATAAAATTTTTTGAGCGCGCTCTAAAGAAAATGTTGGAATTATAATGCTAGCACCCTTTTTAGTATATGATACAATATTGTCTTCAAAAACTTTTTTCACTTCACCTTCTTCAACTTTGCCATATGTTGCTTCTGACACAATTGTTAATGGTAAATTTCTAATCCATTTTGGTATTGAATCAACATCAAAAAACACATTCTCATTTTTGTAGTCTCCTGTAAATAATAAATTAATATCATTATAACCAGGATAACTAATTTGTACTAAAATTAAAGCAGCACCAACTAAATGTCCATTCTTTAAAAATGTTACTTTAACATTTTTATGAATATTCTTTGTTGTATTAAAATCATAGCCTTCTAATAACTTTAATGTTTCGTACACATTTGATGCTGAATATAAGCATTTAGTCTTTTTAATTTGGCTTTCAGAATTTAAAACCTTAAAACTATCTTCTAATGCTGGTTTCATTAATTTGCAAGTTGCTTTCGTAGCATAGATTTTTTTGTTAAATCCTCTTTTAACTAAAAGAGGGATTCTTCCAATATGGTCAACATGTGCATGTGTCACTAAACAAAATTCGATTTCTTTCGAATCAAAATTTAATTTCGAATTAAGCTGTTCATATTGCTTTTCATAAAATAGTCCACAGTCTACAATAAACCGCAAATTTTCTCCATTCGGAAATTTTACAATCACAAGATTACACGAGCCAGTTACTCCATCATGTAATGCTTTTAAATAAATATAAAACCGACACCGTTCTCCCATAAAAACAAACTCCTTCCCTAAAATATTATTTTATGAATTTTTAAAAATTCTATAACTAAATTTTAACATCAAATTTGATTTATGTCAATTTTAAAAAGATAGAAATTAAAATTTCTATCTTTTTGTGTTCTATAATAAATGTTCTGATAATTAAAAAAATTTCAACATTTTTCATAAAATTTAAAAGGTGTTAAAGTAAAAAAGTAAAATTTAAAAAGATTCTATGGAAATATATCCATTTACATGTTTGTTTTCCTTTATACATTTAGATTACTATATCATAGAATTGTGAATAAGAAGTAGTTCAATTTAATCCTTAATATTTTTTTAATTTTCTCCTCTTATTTCATTTTTCAGCTATCTAAAACTAAGTGCCGAATAAAAGAAATAAAGTTTATGGATACCAAAGTGCTACAAAACAACCAAGACTGAGCGGAAACCATCTAACCAATCGCTAATGCCAATATCCCTGTGGAAGGATAACAAGCCGGCACTACTACCACTGCCGCAAGCACCTCCACGTAAGAAGAACGGAATACCCAAAGCAGGGAAAAACGAGTAGTCGGCATCCCATGAACTCGCACTTTTTCCTAGTGTACTTGTTTCTCTTACTGCATCTCCATAAATTAATGTATTTTTTGCATAATTTGCTTCACCTATTGGATTATAGCTACTTACTCCTGATTTATCTGCATTACTATCAAATGGATAAACTGTTGTATATTTTGTACTTACTTCTCCTGTTT
>JARHYK010000025.1 GCA_029258515.1 Clostridia bacterium
GTTAATGGTGTCGCACCTTACATAGGTGCGTGGATTGAAATCGTGAAAGAAATAGAAGGTAAAAAACATACAGAGTGTCGCACCTTACATAGGTGCGTGGATTGAAATTGTAGCTTCTGATGAGCTATTTTCTACATTTTGGTCGCACCTTACATAGGTGCGTGGATTGAAATTTGAGTACTTTGATAGTACTGGCAAATCTTTTAAGTCGCACCTTACATAGGTGCGTGGATTGAAATACAATGTAATTTTATAGTCCTTGATGTGTTTTTATGTCGCACCTTACATAGGTGCGTGGATTGAAATTCGTATAAAAAAATTACTTGGCAAACCTTTAACAGTCGCACCTTACATAGGTGCGTGGATTGAAATATCAGCATTTAAAATGTTTGATTCTTTTACAATGGTCGCACCTTACATAGGTGCGTGGATTGAAATGACAGACAAAGAGTTAGCATTGGTTATACCATGCTTGTCGCACCTTACATAGGTGCGTGGATTGAAATATAATAGCTAAATTGATTTGCATTTTTGTCGTATTGTCGCACCTTACATAGGTGCGTGGATTGAAATTATTTTAAAATTATCCATTGCGTTAAATCCTTTCTGTCGCACCTTACATAGGTGCGTGGATTGAAATACTTTCTTTATTTTTTGTAATCTCAGCAAACGCGTCGCACCTTACATAGGTGCATTATAATATATTGGTAAAAATTATTACTAAAAATAATAAAACCATTTGTAAAGTTTATGAAAAAAATTATTATAATTAAATATGTGTATTGAAATTTTTACTAAAATATTATAGAATTTACATATTCTACTTAACTAATAAATATTAATATTTATAGTATATTTTATAAAGAACTAGTATTATTGCATGTTATTTAAATTTTAAGTACAAGTTATTTTTAACGTAAAAAATTTATAATTGAAAGTTGATGTGAATTGAAATATAGTGAAAAATTTGCAAGGAGAATAGAACTTGCAGATGGAAGTGTTAAGTATCAAAAATTGATAAATCATATAGAAGGTGTATCAGATTTTACGGAAGATTTTGTAGAAAAATTTTTCATAAAAAATGTAGGTAAAACTTTAGGTTATCTTCATGATTTAGGTAAATATTCAGATGAATTTCAAGGTAGAATACGTGGAGAAAATATAAAAGTCGACCATTCAACTGCAGGTGCAGTAGTTTGTGATGATTTAGAAAATGAATTTAAGAAAAATAATAAAATAGAATTTATAATTTATAAAATGTTTAAATATGCTGTTGCATCTCATCATTCAGGGCTTTTGAATCACGGTAATAAATTTAGTTCTGAAGGTAATTTGGTGCATAGAATAAGTAAACGTTATAATGAATTATGCGATTTTTCTGATTGGAAAAAAGAAATTGATATTAATGAGATTAAAGAATTTATGGTAACTAAAAATGAACGTAAATTTTTTGTAGATAATTTTTCAATTCAAATGCTTATTAGATTTTTATTTTCTGCTTTAGTTGATGGTGATAGACTTGATGCACAAAGATTTTGTGAAGGAAATAATTCAATCGTCAATATAAAAAATACGCTTAATATAAATGAAATGTTAAACGTTTTTAATAAGTTTATGGAATCAAAAAGAACAAGTGGAAATGCAAGTGAAATTAATTTAATACGTAATAGAATATTTGAAGAATGTGTAGATAAGTCTAGAGGAGATAGGGGTATATATTCTCTTTGTGTTCCTACAGGAGGTGGTAAAACCTTATCCTCTTTAGCATTTGCTTTAAATCATGGAAAATTACATGGGCATGATAGGATTATTTATTCATTGCCATTTACTAGTATAATTGAACAAAATGCAAAGGTATATGCAGATATTTTTGGAGAGGATAATGTTTTAGAGCATCACTGTAATTTTAATTTCTCAAATGAGTTTAATGAAAATGAATATAGTGAAAAGCAACTAAAATATAAGTTATTAACTGAAAATTGGGATATGCCATTAATCGTAACAACTAATGTTCAATTATTTGAAAGTATGTATTCTAATAAACCTTCATCAGTTAGAAAATTACATAATATTTATAATAGCATAATAGTTTTGGATGAAGCACAAGTTATCCCAAATAAATACTTAAAACCATGCACTTTAGCATTGCAAGAATTGGTTAAAAATTATAATTGTACAGTTTTAATTTGTACAGCAACTCAACCTGAATTTCAAAAAAATGGTTTAATATCTAATGATTTTAAAATAACTGAAATAATAGATAATACTTATAAGTTATTTGAAGATTTAAAACGTGTTGAAGGTGAATTAATTGGTACCCAAAGTACAGAAAGTATTTGTGAAAAAATTAACTCATATAAACAGGTTCTTACAATTGTTAATACAAAAAAACATGCGAAAGATATATTTGAAAATTTAAATAAAAGTGATGGTAATTTTCATTTATCAACTAATATGTATCCTAATCATAGAAAACAGGTTATTAAAGAAATAAGAGAGAGATTAAAAAATGGAGAGGAATGCAGGGTAGTATCAACTCAATTAATTGAAGCAGGTGTAGATGTTGATTTTCCTGTGGTATTTAGATCTATCTCTGGACTTGATTCTATTGTACAAGCTGCAGGTAGATGTAATAGAGAAGGTAAATTAAAGAATGCTACAATATATATTTTTAA
>JARHYK010000015.1 GCA_029258515.1 Clostridia bacterium
TACACCTAAAAGTGTATATGCAGTTTCAGGATATGATGATGCTGGAAAACAATGGAATGAACTTGAAGTAAGCAAAAAATCAAGTACTTCAGGAACAGTATATGGAGTATTTGATATGGCAGGAGGATTATGGGAAAGAACAGCAGCGTATATAAATAATCCAGTAGGGCAAGGAAATAGAAATACTCATGGTAAAAGTATAACTAAGACAGGAGAAGTAAGTACAAAATATACAACAGTTTATCCATTTGATAGTAATGCAGATAAATCAGGAGCTGAACATGATCCAACAGGTGAATCAAATTATGTAAAAAATACATTAATTTATGGTGATGGTGTACGAGAAACAAGTACAGTAGGAAAATGGTCAAGTTCATGGGATGCCGACTATTCGTCTTTCCCTGCTATGGAAGTACCGTTCTTCCTATGCGGAGGTGCTTACCACAGTGGTAGCTATGCAGGCTTGTTAGCTTTCGGTAGAAGTGATGGCAATAGTGCATGGTACATTGGTTTCCGCTCAGTTTTAGTTGTTTTGTAGTACTTGGATATATTATAATTTACAAAATTAAATATTGTAAAAAGTAAATAGTACAGAAGAAAGAATATGTAAATAAAAATTTTAGGATATATTTAGAAGAATAGAAAAATATATTAAAGGGGAGAAAAATGGAAAAGAAACAAAGTAATGGTATAACTTTAATTGCGTTAGTTATAACAATAATTGTTTTATTAATCTTAGCAGGAGTTACAATAGCTTCTTTAAGTGGAGAAAATGGGATCTTAACTAAAGCAGTAGAAGCAAGAGAAAAAACAAAAGAGCAACAAAAAGAAGAAGAAAAGATTATTAAAGATTTGGAATATTATATGTCAAATATAGAAAATAGCTCAACATTTAATCCAAAAACTAAGGTTAATGAACCACAACTAGCAACAGGAATGACAAGAGTTATGTTTGATGGAAGTAATAAAGTGATAAAAGATGGAGAAGTTGGATTTGATAATGATAATTGGTATAACTATACTGACAAAAAATGGGCAAATGTCGAAACAGAAGATGGAAGTATGTGGGTATGGATACCAAGATTTGCATATAAAATAAATGATAATCAAACAGTAGATGTTAAATTTTTAATAGGAACATCAGATGACTATTATGAAAAAGACGGAATAAAAACTGCTAAAAGACAAAAAGCAGTAGGAGAAAAAATAGATACAAAAGTAGGATATACAGTACACCCAGCATTTACAAATGAAGCAGGAATACAATTTGCAAATGGTGGCTGGGATAAGGAACTATCAGGAATATGGGTAGCAAAATTTGAAGCTGCATATGCAGATAAAAATAATTTCAAAGCAAGTAATGTAAATTATTCTCAAACTACAGTATGGGCTCCTGCGGTAGAAACAGGAAATAAAGATGAAACAATACCAGCAAGAAACTGGTTAGATGGAGAATACGGAAGTAAAACAACAGCAATAAAATATCCAGTATTTAAAGGTTCAACAACAGAAGAACCAAGATATTCAATGAATTACATAAATGCAAATGATGTATTCAATATTTCAAAGGCTTTAACAGATGAATATAATCCATATGGCTTAACAAAAACAGCAGATAGTCATTTAATAAAAAATAGTGAATGGGGAGCTGTAGCGTATCTAGGAAAAAGTCAATATGGTTTAGAAAATATAGCAATTGCTACAAACAAGAAGAACTTAAATAATACACCTAAAAGTGTATATGCAGTAACAGGATATGACGATTCTGGAAATGAATGGAATAAAGTTGAAGTAAGCAAAAAATCAAGTGCTTCAGGAACAGTATATGGAGTATTTGATATGGCAGGAGGAACATGGGAAAGAACAGCAACATATATAAATAATCCTGTAGGTCAAGAAAATAGAAATACTTATGGTAAAAGTGTAACTAAAACAGGAGAAGTAAGTACAAAATATACAACAGTTTATCCGTTTGATAGTAATGTAGATAAATCAGGAGCAGAATATGACCTAACAAGTGAAGCTAATTATGAAAAAAACACATTAATTTACGGAGATACAGTACGAGAAACAAGTACACTAGGAAAAGGTGCAAGTGCATGGGACACTGATTACTCTTATTTTCCTGCTTTGCGTGATTCGTTTTTTGTACGTGGGGGCGATTGTTACGGTGGCAGCAATACCGGTTTGTTAGCATTTGGTAGAACTAATGGCAATAGCAGTTGGTATTATGGTTTCCGTTCAGTCTTGGTTGTTTTGTAGTATTTTTATGGTCTTGAACTTTGTTTTCTTTATTTTGCAACTGCTTTGAATGGTTAAAAAACGAATTTGATAGTTTGTAAATATTAGTATGTAAATTTTTATTTATTTAAAAGTTATACAATAATGTAATACACTGAACAAAAATAGATGTTTTTTAATTAGGTATTAAGCAACATGGGAATGAATTCTGTATTTTACAGAACTCATTCTTTTTAATTTAACACATAATTTTCCTACTGTTATTATTAAATTTATTTTTACAATTTATCTAGTAATTTAAAGATTTTTGTGCAAGCTACATTTTATCTATTATTAAATATAAGAGGATTAATTTTACAAAATATTAAAGTTTTTTATCACTCTAAGATTTAATAGAACTCAAAAAATTATCATATATTTCAAATATGATAATTTTTTTATATAATAAAATAAAAAGAAGGATTTATGTAAAATACGTCGAATAATATAATTATGAAAAGAAAAAAGAAATATTTTAAAGAAAGTGAGAGAAAATGGCAAAATATAGTGATGACTTAATAGAAGAAATAAGACAATCAAATGACATTGTAGATGTGATTTCTCAATACATGAATTTAAAAAGAAGTGGAAGAAACTATTTTGGTTTATGCCCATTTCATAATGAAAAGTCACCATCTTTTTCTGTTTCACCAGATAAACAAATATTTCATTGTTTCGGGTGTGGAGTAGGTGGAAATGTAATTACATTTATAATGAAAATTGAAGGTTGTAGTTTTGTAGAAGCGATTCAAATGCTAGCACAAAGAGCAAATATTCAATTACCAACACTAGAAAATAATCAAGATAGTGCAAGAGAATTACTAAAGTCAAAAGTATATAAAGTAAATGAATTTGCAGCAGAATTTTATCATAAAAACTTATATACTCCAACTGCTAAAATGGGTCAAGAATATGTAAAAAAAAGACAATTATCAAATGAAACATTAAAAGCATTTAAAATAGGATATTCTGGTAAATTTAATGAACTATATATGGCACTCAAAAAAGAAGGATTTCAAGATCAAGAAATTTTAGAATCTGGGTTAGTAAATAAAAATAATAATGGCACATATATAGATAGATATAGAAACAGATTAATGTTTCCAATATGTGACGTGCGAAATAGAGTAATAGCATTTGGAGGAAGAGTATTAGATGATTCAAAGCCTAAATATATAAATTCACCAGAAAATGTAGTATACAGTAAAGGAAGACACCTATTTGGATTAAATGTAGCCAAAAAAGATGATATAAAAAAACTATTAATAGTAGAAGGTTACATGGATGTTATATCATTACATCAAAGAGGAATAACAAATGTAGTAGCATCACTAGGAACAGCATTAACCCAACAACAAGGGTTTTTACTAAGGAAAAACACAAATCAAGTTATATTATCATTTGATTCAGATGATGCAGGACTAGAAGCTAAAAAAAGAGCAATAGACATATTACAAAATATGGGAATAGACTTAAGAGTATTACAAATAGAAGGCGCAAAAGACCCAGATGAATATATAAAAAAATATGGAAATGTAAGATTTCAAAAATTAGTTGAAAGAGCAATATCAGTAGTAGAATTTAAAGTAAAGATATTAAAAAAAGATTTAAATCTTGAAAATGTGAACGATAAAATAAAGTTACTAAATGAAATTGCAAAATTATTATCTAAGATTGATAACACCATGGAAAGAGAAGTATATATAGAAAAGATTTCAGACACATATAACATATCAAAAGAAGCAATATATGCAGAAGTAAACAAATTATCATATTCAATTAAACAAAGTGATAAATTATTAGAAAAAAATAAAAAAGTAATTATTAGACCAATAAAACAAAATATTGAAGTTGAACAATCAATACTAAAAAGAGAAAATATGATTTTATCATTACTATTAAAAGGTAACCTAAATATATATCAAATAATAAAACAAAATATTAAATATGAAGAGTTTAAAGATGAAGTAAACAAAAAAATTGCTAAAAAATTGTATGAAGAATTTGAAAAAGGTAATAGTAATATTAATGGAATATTAGACAAGCTAGAAGATGAAGAACAAAGCCATATTACGGAAATAATGTCAGATGAATACGAATTAGACAATGTTGAAAAAGCAATTGATGATGTCATTCATGGATATCAAAGAGATAAATTAACAAATAGAAAATTAGAAATTCTATCAAGTTTGGAAGAAAACTTAGAAGAAAATAAAAGAAAAGAATTAGAAAAAGAGTTAAATGAATTAATAATTCAATTAGCAAAAATGAAATAGGAGTGAAGAAAATGCCAAATAATGAAAATAAAAAAGTGAATTCTGAAAAATCAAAAGAAATGGAAGAATTAAAAAATGAAAAAGTACAAACGTTATTAAAAGAAGCAAAGAAAAAAGGTAAAATTACATATGAAGATTTAGCAAAACAACTAGATGGAGTAAATCCTGAACAAATGGATTCTGTTTTCGATGCTTTTGAAGAAATAGGAGTAGATTTATTAACAGACGATATGGATAATGAACCAGACGTTGAAGATTTAAAAGAAGTAGAAGATTTAAAACTAGATCAAATTACAGATACAAGTTATGAAGGAATTAGTGTAGATGATCCAGTTCGTATGTATTTAAGAGAAATAGGAAGAATTCCATTATTAACATTTGAAGAAGAGTTAGAATTATCAGAAAAAATATTAAATGGTGATGAAGAAGCAAAACAAAAATTAGCAGAATCAAATTTAAGATTAGTTGTAAGTATAGCAAAAAAATACGTAGGTAGAGGAATGTTATTTTTAGACTTAATTCAAGAAGGAAACATGGGACTAATAAAAGCTGTTGAAAAATTTGATTATACAAAAGGATTTAAGTTTAGTACTTATGCAACATGGTGGATAAGACAAGCCATAACAAGAGCAATAGCAGATCAAGCAAGAACAATAAGAATACCAGTTCACATGGTAGAAACTATAAATAAACTAATTCGTACATCAAGACATCTTTTACAACAACTAGGAAGAGAACCATCACAAGAAGAAATCGCAGCTGAGATGGAAATATCAGTAGAAAAAGTAGCGGAGATTCAAAAAATTGCACAAGATCCAGTATCACTAGAAACACCAATAGGAGAAGAAGATGATAGCCATCTAGGAGACTTTATTCAAGATGATGATAGTCCAGCACCACATGATGCAGCATCATATACATTATTAAGAGAACAATTAGAAGAAGTTATGAGTACATTAACACCAAGAGAAGCAAAAGTATTAAAATTAAGATTTGGATTAGAAGATGGAAAATCAAGAACACTAGAAGAAGTAGGAAGAGAATTTGATGTAACAAGAGAAAGAATAAGACAAATAGAAGCAAAAGCATTAAGAAAACTAAGACATCCAAGCAGAAGCAAAAAATTAAAAGATTACATGGGATAAAAGGAGGAAAAAATGCAACAAGTTTTAGATTTTATAAACAAAGTAACACAAGTACAATTTGTCGATATCATATTTGCGATAGGGATAGCTATAATATTTAAAATGTTAAGTAGCAGTGTTTCATACTATATAGTAAAACTATTCAAACTTAAAGCAAAATCAAAAAAAGAAATCACAACAAGTGCATTTTATAACCCACTTAAAGTATTTATTTCATTATTAGGAATGTATTTAGGAATATATTTTTTAAAAGAGCCACTAAATTTAAGTGTTAAATTTATGGGAATAGTGTATAATATATTCACAATAATAAGCATCATAACATTTGCAAGAGGATTAGCACAAAGTTTTGTACCAGGTTCAATAATAACAAAAAAAATGCTTAGAAAGATGGAAAAAACACAACTAGATTCATCAACAAATTTCATACTAAAAGCAATTAGAGTTACAATATATATAATAGCAACATTTTTAGTAATAACAAGACTAGGAATAAACTTAAACGGACTAATAGCAGGATTTGGAGTTACAGGAGTAATAGTAACACTCGCAGCACAAGATACAGCTAAAAACTTATTTGGAGGGTTAGTAATATTTTTAGATAAACCTTTCATAGTAGGAGATTGGATAGCATTTTCTAAATTTGAAGGAACAGTAGAAGATATAACATTTAGAAGTACAAGATTAAGAACATTTGAAAATTCACTAGTCAATGTTCCAAATTCAATAATAGCAAACGAATCTATCATAAATTGGAGTAAAATGGAAAAAAGAAGATATAAATTTAATTTATGTATTGAATTAGATACACCATTAGAAAAAATAGAAAAATTCCAAAAAAGAGTATATGAGATGTTACAACAAAAAGAAGCAATACATGATGATTCAATAATTGTTAAATTTGATACTATTGTAGATAATGGTTTAAATATATTAATTTGTAGTTATACTGATTCTATAGACTATCCAAGTTATTTACAAGAAAGAGAAAATATAAATTATAAAATTATGAAGATTTTAAGAGAAGAAGGAATAGAACTTGCGTATGATACAAAAACAGTTGTAATGAAAAAATAAAAAAAGGTGGTGAGAAAAGAAAATCTTACCACTTTTATTTAAATAAAATTCACAAGCAGGACACAAATAACAAGTATAATATAAATATAAAGAACGAAAGGTGATAAAAATGGATAAAAGTATCTTAATTGTAGATGACGAAGCAAGAATGAGAAAACTAATAAAAGACTTCTTAGGAGCAAAAGGATATACAGTAATAGAAGCTAAAGATGGAGAAGAAGCATTACAAAAATTTTTAGAAAATAAAGAAAAAATACAATTAATTTTATTAGATGTAATGATGCCAAAATTAGATGGGTGGTCAGTTTTAAGACAAATAAGACAAACATCAAAAGTACCAATAATAATGCTAACTGCAAGAGGAGAAGAACAAGATGAACTATTTGGATTTGAATTAGGAGTAGATGAATATATCTCAAAACCATTTAGTCCCAAAATATTGGTAGCAAGGGTAGAAGCACTTCTAAAAAGAACTGCTGGAGATAAAAAACAAACAAAAGATTATGGCGGTATAGAAATAAATAAAGAAGGAAGAACAGTAACAGTAGAAGGTAAATTAATAGAACTAAGCCTAAGAGAATATGAATTACTAACATATTTAATTGAAAATGAAGGAATTGCATTATCAAGAGACAAAATACTAAATAATGTTTGGAATTTTGATTATTATGGAGATTCAAGAACAATAGATAGTCATATAAAAAAGATAAGGCATAAATTAGGTAAAAAAGGAAAATACATTAAAACAATAAGAGGACTAGGTTATAAGTTTGAATTAAAATAAAGAGGGATGATAAATGAAACAAAAACAATCAAAATTTAAAAATGCAATAAAAACTTTTAATGCCAAAATGTTTTTAACACTATGTATTACAATATTATGTGTTATATTTTTCTTAATAGCACTAAACAACTTTGCACTAGAAAAATTCTACTTATACAGTAAAAATAAAACATTAAAAACTGTATACAACAATTTAAACTCTTATTATAACGGTAAAAACCATGAAATAGATATAGAGCAAGAATTAGAAGAAATAGCAATAAAAAATAATTTTGATATACTAATAAAAGACAAAGATAATATAAATATATATAGCACAAATAAAAATTTTTATTCTGTTTTAAGAGAAAGTGCAAAATTAGAAGAAAAATCAGATAGAGAAAAAATATTAGAAAATAATGAAAAATACAAAATAATAAAACAAAAAGATTTTAAAAATGGATTAAACTATATAATGTTATTAGGAAAACTGGATAATGGCTATTATTTATTTATAAGACTACCAATAACATCAATTCAAGATAGTGTAAGAATATCAAATAAATTTTTAATATTAATAGCAGGCTTTACAATTTTTATATCAGCAATATTAGTATATATAATATCTAAAAAAGTATCAGAGCCAATATCAGAATTAAACAAAATAGCAAAAAATGTTGCCAACCTAGATTTTAGTCATAAATATATAGAAACAGATGTAGATGATGAAATAAATAATTTAGGCAAAAGTATAAATATAATGTCAGAAAGATTAGAAATAACAATAAATAAATTAAAAAATACAAATAATGAATTAGAAAGAGATATAGAAGAAAAATCAAAAATAGATGAAATGAGAAAGAGTTTTATATCAGATGTATCACATGAATTAAAAACACCAATAGCATTAATCCAAGGATATAGTGAAGGTTTATTAGAAAACGTAAATAGTGATGATGAAAGCAGAAAATTTTATGCAGAAGTAATATTAGATGAAACAAACAAAATGGATAGATTAGTAAAACAATTATTAGAATTAATGAAATTAGAATATGGCAAAAGAGAATTTAATAATACTACATTTGATATAGTAGAATTAGAAAGAGAAGTAATAAGAAAATCAAAGCTATTAATAGGTGAAAAAAATGTCAACCTAATATTTGATGATAAAGAAAAAATAATGGTATACGCAGATGATTTCTACATAGAGCAAGTAATAACAAATTATTTAACAAATTCAATTAAAAATGTAAAAGAAATAAATGGTAAAAAAGAAATAAGAATAGAAAACAAACTAGATAAGAAAAATAACAAAGTAAGAATAAATGTATACAATACAGGAGATAAAATAGCAAAAGAAGATATCGAAAGAATATGGAAAAGATTCTATAAAGCAGATAAATCAAGAAATAGAGATAAAGGAGGAAGCGGAATAGGATTGGCATTTGTAAAAGCAATAATGAACAACTACAAAAGTGATTATGGTGTAATAAATCATAAAGATGGAGTAGAATTTTATTTTGAAATTCTTTTAGGATAATTAAATAGGTTATATATTAATAGTTGAGGTGGAAATTTTTAAAATTTTCACCTCAATATTTTATACTTAAAACTACAACATGTCGATTTTTGTCGATGAAAAGTTCTTTACAAATTAAAACTTTTATGTTAATATAAGTACATAAGATATTTAAAACTTTTTAATAGTTTTATCTTAATAATTTTTTCGAAAAAATTTAATCTTTAAAAATCCCAAAAATTTTAAAATTTAATAGTCAAAAGGCAGGTGATATGTATATGCAAAAATAAAATCTATACTACAAGATATGTATATTTAATTAGCCTATTTTGTACGACTATAATATATATTTTTATTTCAGTTATATTTAATTCATATAACAAAAATTATTCCAATTCCTCTATCTTAAAATTTGGAAAAAATGGTATTGTAAAAGTACAATTTAATAATAATATAACATATTCAAATAATACTAAAGAAGAAAATAAAAAAGATAATACAGTAAAAAGAAAAGAAAAAGAAGAAAATACAACTGATGAAAAATGGTATATTAAAATTCCTAAAATAGACTTAGAAGCTAAAATATCAGAAGGCACAACAAAAGAAGTTTTAGATTTTGCTGTTGGACACTTTGAAGAAACAAGCAAATTAGAAGGAAATGTATGCCTAGCTGCACACAATAGAGGATATAGAGTAAATTACTTTAAAAACTTGAAACTTTTAAAGAAAGGAGATAATGTAATATATAAAATTGAAGAAGACACAAAAGAGTATTTTGTAGATCAAAATATTATAATTACAGATGAGGATTGGTCATATCTAGAAAAAACAGAAGAAAATGTGCTTACACTAATAACTTGTGTAGAAAACGAACCAAGTTTTAGAAGATGCATTAGGTGTATAGAAAAAGAAAGGAGTTAAAATAAAAATAGTAAAAAATGCAATTGAGAATAAAACAAATAAAAAGCAAAAAAATTTCAAAAAATATAATAACAATTTTAAGTATGGCTATACTTACTTTATTGCCAATTACTAATTGCTTAGCAGTAGATTTAGGGAAAGTAGATATTAAATCAGGAGGTGACTGTGGTAGACTTTTAATATATAAAGGAATAGAAGTAAAAACATATTATGCATATTATGAAAAAGATGGAATAAAATACCCAGCATATTGTTTGGACAAAAGTAAACAAGGAGTAAATGACAACATATCATACCCAGTTTCAGTAGAAGATAGCATACATGATGTGAACTTATGGAGATATATAATAAATGGTTATCCATATAAAACAGTTCAAGAATTGGGCTGTAATAATGAAAAAGAAGCATTTTGTGCAACTAAACAAGCAATATATTGCTACATACATGGAAATGATATTAACTCTTATAGAGCAATAGGAGAAGCCGGAGAAAGAACATTAAATGCACTTAAAAAAATTGTAAATGACGCTAAAAATATGCAAGATGTACAAAATTCAAATGTAATTGATGTAAATAAAATAAGTGAAAACTTTAAAGAAGATGAAATAAACCCAAATTATGTATCAAAAATTTATGAAGTAAAAACAAGAGCAAGTAGTTTAAAATATATGGTTTCAATATTAAAAGGAAATAACGAACTAATAGAAGGTATAAAAGTAGTAGATTTAAAAAACAATGAGAAAAAAGAATTTTCAGCTAATGAAAAATTTAAAATATTAATACCAATAGAAAGTTTAAAACAAACTGGAAACTTCAAAATAAATATTGAAAGCAAAGTGAAAACAAAACCAGTATATTATGGAAAAGCTAGTAATTCTATATATCAAGATTATGCCTTAACTGCTGCAACATATGAAGATAGTAAAGTAACAATAAATGAAGAATATTTCGAAAACAAAGCAAATATAAAAATCATAAAACAAGATAAAGAAACAAAAGAAAGAATAGAAGGAGTAGAATTTCAGATTTTAGATAAAAATAAAAATGTGAAATACACAAATCTAAAAACTGACAAAAATGGTGAAATAAATATAAAATATATTTTACCAGGTACATATTATTTAACAGAAGCAAAAGAAAAAGATGGATATATAAAAAATCCTAATATGGTAAAATTTGAAATAAAATTAAACGAAACAGTTACAATAACAATAAATAATTTAAAAGAGGATAAACCTAAAATAACAGTAGATGAAAAAGAAATAGAAGCAACAATAGAAAAAACAAAAAAAGAAGAACAAGTAAAGCCAAAAACAAAAATTGTAAAAAAATTACCAATAACAGGTATGTAATAAAACACTAAAGAATAAAATGCAAAAATTAATAATGAATTATAAAAATGTATAAGAATTGATTCTAGAAAATCAATTCTTATACATTTTTTATATCAAAAATATTTCAATAATATATTGAAAAAAACAGATAAAAAATATATAATGAAGAAAATAAAATTAAATTTAAGATAGAAAGGAAAAATAAAATAAAATGAATAAAAAAATCGTAAGTTTAATAATAATAATAATTTTAGTAATAGGAGTAATATCATTTTTCACATATAGTCAAATTCAAAAAAACAATAGAGAATATAAAATAGAAGAAATAACAAAATATAATTATTTTACATATAAAAATGAAAATAAATTTGGGGTTATTAATAATAAAGGTGAGATAATAATTGAAGCCAAATACGATGAAGTAAAAATACCAAATCCAACAAAAGCAGTGTTTGTGGCATATAATGAAGATAATTCTAAAGTAGTAAACGAAAAAAATGAAGAAATATATAAAGGATATGATAAAATAGAAACACTAAACTTAAAAAATGTATCAAGTGACTTAATTTATGAAAAACAACTTTTAAAGTATGAAAAAGATGGAAAATTTGGACTAATAAATTTAGAAGGAAAAGAAATAGCGAAACCAATTTATGATGAAATAGAAACGCTACAATATAAAGAAGGAGAACTACTTGTAAAAAAAGATGGAAAATATGGTGTGATTAATCAAAAAGGATACACATTAATAAAAAATGAATATGACAAAATAACAGTAGATGGATATTATAACTCTGAAACATCATATAAAAATGATGGATATATTGTAGGAAAGAAAACAGAAGAAGGATATCGTTATGGATATATTACAGCTATAGGGGAAAAATATTTAGAATGTAAATATAATGACGTAAGAAGAATTGTAGAAATAGAAGATAAAGAAGACCAAATATACCTTTTAACAGCAGAAAATGGAAGGTATGGAGTCTTTAAGAATAACCAAAAACTAATAGAAAATGAATATCAATCAATAATATATGATATGACAAGTTCAATATTCACAGTGCAAAAAGGAAAAAAATATGGAGCAATAAATAAAGAAGGAAAAGAAGTATTAAAATGCGAATATAGTGAAATTGATATAAAAGGAAAAAATTTATATACAAAAACTATAGAAGGAAAAGAAGAAGTATATTCAAATAAAGGAGAATTAACAAATTTAAATTCAGATACTATAATTATAGAAATACAAGAAAAACCAGAATATGAAATATACATAAAAAATTCAGAAGGAAAAACAACATACCAAATATGTAAAGAGGGAAAAGCAATAACAGAAGAATATATGTATATTCAATATTTAGAAAAAGATTTACTAATAGCATCAAAAAAAGATGGAAAATTAGGAATAATAGATATGCAAGGAACAGATAAAGGAGAATTTAAATATACATCAATCCAAAAGATATTTGATACAAATATAATTCAAATGTCAGTAGGAACAAAAATAGAATTAGCAAATGAAGAAGGAAAAATAATTTGCGAAATGGAAAATGCAAAAGTAGAACAAATAGATGAATATATTAAAATATCTAATGATAAAGAAATAAAATATTTTAATTTAAAAGGAGAAGAAATTTCAAACAAAGAAGTATATAAAAACAACAAATTATACGCAATTGAAAAAGATGGAAAATGGGGATTTGAAGACAAAAATCAAAACATAAAAGTAGAATGCATATATGATGAAGTAATAGAATTTAACCAATATGGATATGCAGGAATAAAAAAAGACGGAAAATGGGGAGTAGTAGATGAAGAAGGTAAAATTTTGGAAGAGCCAAAATATAAAATAACAGGCCAGGCAAAACCAGAATTTATAGGAAAGTATTATCAAATACAATATGGATTTGGACAAAAATATCATACAAATAATATCATAAAATAAAAAAGATAATTTAAAGTAGAAAATAGTAAATAATGTAATTCAAATAATTATCTTATTTACTATTTTACTTTAAGGAAGAGAGGAAAAAATATGAAATTAGGAATAGCACTATCAGGCGGAGGAATAAAAGGAATGGCTCATGTAGGAGTACTAAGAGCATTAGAAGAAAATAATATAAAAGTAGATGTAATAGGAGGAACAAGTTCAGGCAGCCTTATAGCAGCATTATATGCATTAGGATATACACCATACTATATCTATGAATTATCAAAAAGATATACAAGAGAGATGCTAAATATAGAAGTAAAACCAATAGCAAAATCAGCAAAAGATTTCGTTAAAACAAAAAAATTTAGCATGCAAGGATTTATAAAAGGAGATTTAATAGAACAAGCTTATAATGAATTATCTTCTAGAAAAGGAATAGATAATCTAACAGACTTAAAAATGCCACTTGTAATACCAGCAGTAGATATAAAAAATAACAAAAAAATAGTATTTACAAATTATCCTAAAGAAAATACTAATCAAACTGAATATATGTCAGATATAAAAATAGGAAAAGCAGTAAGAGCAAGCAGTAGTTTCCCAGGAGTATTTTATCCATGTGAATATAAAGAATACAAACTAGTAGATGGTGGAATATTAGATAATGTTCCAGTAAAAGAAGTAAAAAAACAAGGAGCAGATAAAGTTATAGCGGTAAACTTCAAAAAGAAGGAACTAAAAGATGAAAGCAATTTTATGGATATATCAATGCATACAATAGATATTATGGGAAAACAGGTATTGAAGGAAAATTTAGAAGCAAGTAATTTTGTCTTAGATATTGAAGTAGATAAAATAGGACTTCTAGATATAGAAAAAATAGACTACTGCTTTAAGCTAGGATATGATGAAACTATCAAGAATATGGATAAAATTAAGTCTATTATAAACCAATAGAGCATATATTGGTTTATAATAGGAGGAAAAAAATGAAAATAAGATATTTTGATAATGCGGCGACAACAAGGGTAAAAAGGGAGGTATTAGAAGAAATGTTTCCATATTTAAGTACAGAATATGGAAATCCATCATCGATTTATGGACTTGGAAGGAAAAATAAAAAAGCGATAAAAAATGCTAGACAAAAAGTAGCAAGACTAATAAATTGTAAGCCAGAAGAAATATTTTTTACAAGTTGTGGTTCTGAAAGTGATAATATGGCATTAAAAGGACTAGCTAAATTTCAAAAATTCAATAATACAGGAAAAAAACATATAATAACATCTAAAATAGAACACCCAGCGATTTTGAATACCTGTCATGACTTAGAAAAAGAAGGATTTGATGTTACATATTTAAATGTAGATAAAGAAGGAATAGTAAATCTAGATGAATTAGTAAGCTCTATTACAGATAAAACATTTTTAATAAGCATAATGTTTGCTAATAACGAAATAGGAACAATAGAACCAATAGAAAAAATAGCCAAAATAGCAAAAGCATACAACATAACGTTTCATACAGATGCAGTTCAAGCAATACGGCAATATTGATATAGATGTAGAAAAAATGAGAATAGATATGCTATCATTATCAGGACACAAAATTTATGCCCCAAAAGGAATAGGAGCTCTATATGTAAAAGAAGGAACTAAAATAGAAAGCTTTTTAAATGGAGGACACCAAGAGCAAAACAAAAGAGCAGGAACAGAAAACGTAGCAGGAATAGTTGCATTAGGGAAAGCATGCGAATTAGCGCAAAGAAATATGGAAATTCATAACAAAAAATTAAAACAATATAGAGATTATTTTATACAACAACTAACTAAAAAAATTCCAAATGTTCATATTAATGGAAGTATAGATAAAAGATTACCAGGAAATTGCAATATGTGTTTTGAAAATATAGAATCAGGAGAATTATTACTAAGATTAGATGAAGTAGGAATATGCGCATCAGGAGGTTCTGCATGCTCATCTAATAATGAAAATACATCACATGTATTAGATGCAATAGGGGTACCAAAAAAATTAGCTAAAGGAGCATTAAGAATAACCTTTGGAGATTATAATACAAGTGATGATATTGAATTTTTAATAAGAACATTAGAAAAAATTATAAAAAACAAATAAAATATGAAACATATAAAGTAATAAACAAAATTAAAATATATTGAACTATTAAACATAATAGCAAACTAGATAAAAGTAAAATCTATTTATGAAAGGAATAGATTTTTTGTTCTAATACAACCCTCATAAGAATACAATTTACAAACAGAAGTATTCTAAGGGGGTTTTTCATTTGGAAAGAAATATAAGTATAGAAGAAAGAGCAATAGATTTGGCCAAATATATAATAGATTCAAAAGATACAGTAAGAGGTACAGCAAAAAAATTCGGAATTTCTAAATCCACAGTACATAAAGATGTATCCGAAAGACTAAAAAAAATAAATCCAATATTAGCAAAACAAGTAAGAAAAATTCTAGATGAAAATAAAGCAGAAAGACATATAAGAGGGGGAATGGCGACAAAGTTGAAATACGAAAAACTAATGCCTAAAAGATAAAAAAGGTTTGGAGAAATTCCAAACCTTTTTATGCTTTAACAGTTGTAAATAATGACTGAATATCATTTTGCTTTTGTCTTTTATTTTCAACTTGAGCAGGAATAATTGAACTATATGAATTACCATCATAAACATCAACTTCTACTGTTCTAGTTAAAACATCAGTGTAACTATATGTTACATTTCTATTATTTTCTTCATATCTAACTACAAAAATATTAGGATATGCTTTTTCTAAAGTAGCTTCTTTTTTAAATTCTTTACTTCTGCCTAAAGACCCTTTTACAATAATTTTTTGGCCTATTTTCTCTAAGATATCAGTTTTTAGATTTGCTATATCATTTGGACAAATCATGAAATCACCTACTCCCTTATGATAAGCAAATTATAGCATGATATACATAAAATGTCAAAAAGTGTAGAACGAGAATAAAAGCCTAAAAAGCCCATGTATCAAGTAATACAAGCATTTTAAAACTATATATTACATTTGTGTTACAATTATATTACAATTGCGTAACAATAGACTTCATCTTGCCTAAAGCACCAATTCCGTCAACACCTTTTTTACCATCTCTGAGATTAGGAAGCAGGTCATCTGTAGTAATATACCTGTAATTTTCTGTAGTAGCAATTTTTTCAGCAATAATAATAGGATCCAAAAAATCAATCAGAATTCTGCCAGGAGAAGAAGCGAAATTTGCACCAGCTGAAATTAAAGCTTCATAATAACTTTGACAAGCACCAGCGAATATAACAGTATCAGTATTATTTTCTTTATCATATCTTCTAGTTTCTAAAACTGTATTAACAAAATGCTTAGAGTTTCTATAATTATACAAATCATGATATCTAATATTTCTTTTAATCATACCATCGTGTCCGAGTAACAACTAAAATATCAGGGGTATAGTTTTTAAGCAAAGAATAAACTAATTTAGGTTGTTTATATTCAGAGATATTTTTAACAATAGCATGTAACCCGAGTTTTTTATAATAAGAATACGACTTTATAGCATATTTTCTATCACCATCTAAATGAAGAATTCTACCAGTTATTTTTTTTTCCTTCAATAACCTATTTGAAAAAAAAGAAGAATTAAGTTTTAAATTAATCTTTTGATTAAAACTAGCCAATTCCCTATTAACAACTTTTCTTTCAATAAGTTCTAAGTCAGAAATAGGACTATCAACTTCAATTCTTTCAAACACCCCCTGTAGGACTGCGATAATATCAGCATTAGTTTTAATAATCCTTATAACTTTAAATAGGATATCTTGATTATGAGATTTTCTAACAACAATACTACCCTTTTTAATCTTATTCATTAAATCACCCCTAAATATTAGGTTAATATATAGTATGCAGAAAAATGTCGAAAAGTGAAAAAAGAAAATTTTAAAAATTAAGAATAAAAAATACATAGTAACATATATATGTATAAAGAAAAAAATTAGGAGGTAAATATGGTGAATATATCAAAAGAAAACTTATGTATTAATAAGGTAATAGCAAACAAAAAAGAGGTACTAACAATAGAAGGAGATATGATAGTGCCAGATACAAAACCAGACATACTGAAAACAATTAGTACAAGTGGTATAGCAAGTACGTACAAAGTAGAGCTATTAGAAGGAAAAATAAGAATAGATGGGGGAATAGATACATATATAATGTATATGCCAGATGGAGGAGAAGATAGTATTAGAGGATTAAACACAACATTAGATTTTTCAGAAATTCTAGATGTCGAAAATATTAAAAGTGACATGCAAGCATTTATAAACACTTCAGTAAAATCCATAGATACGAGAGTTATAAATGGTAGAAAAATAAGCATAAAAGTAACATTAGAAATATGTATAAAGGTATTTGCAAAAGAAGAAACTGAAATAGTAAATGACGTAACAGATGAAAACGATGTACAAATGTTAAAAAGAGAAATTAATTTAAATTCTTTAGTGGGAAGTGGAACAACTAGAATTAATGGAAAAGATACTATACAAATAGATGAGACAGATCAATTTGCAGAAATTTTAAAAGTTAAAACAAATATTACAGCTAAAGATATAAAAATTAGCTATAACAAGGTATTAACAAAAGCAGAAGCAGAAATTAAGATAATGTATTTAACAGAAGATAATAGAATAAGGGAAATAAATCCTAAAATACCAATAGTTGGATTTATAGATATACCTGAAGTAACAGAAAATGATCAATATGATATTAATTATGAATTGAAAAATAGTATAATAAAACCACAAATACAAGAACAGCAATCAATATATATAGATTTAGAATATGAAGTTACTTGTAATGTTTATAAAGAAAAAAATATAAATTTAATAGAAGATTTATATAAGCCAGACATGATATATAAAATATCTAGAAAAAACATATCAACAATTAGTGATAAAATGTGTATAAATAAAACTAAAATGTTACAAGAAAAAGTTAATTTAATGGAAACAGGAGGTAAAAGTTTAATAGATGTGGATGTAGAAATACAAATACAAAAAGAAACAAAAATTAATTCTAAAATATTATATGAGCTAGAAGCAAATCTAACTTTTATGTTTTTATCACAAAACATGGAACTATCAACACAAAGTGCAAATATACCATTCGAATATGTAATAGATAATCTAAATCAAGGAGAAAGTTTAAATACAACAAACGATATTGAGGTTTTATCCCAAGACTTTATTCTTCAAGAAAATGGAAATATAAATTGTAATATAAATTTAAACATTTCAACAAATATATATAAAAATAAAAAAATAGAATTAATAAGTGAAATAGAAGAAGAAAAGCCTCGAGAGGAAGAAGAATATAGCTTAATGATATATATTGTTAAAAAAGATGATAGTCTATGGAAAATTGCAAAAGAATTTGGAAGTACAATTGATGATATAGCTAAGCTAAATGAAATCGAAAATCCTAATGAAATATTAGTAGGGCAAAAAATATTTATTCCCAAATATGTAAAAGTACCAGTAAATAATAATGGCTAAAATTTATTCAAGACCCAGAATTAGAATACCTAAAATAAACTTCAATAATAAAAAAGGGAATAAAAATAAATTAGAAAAAAAGACAAAAAATAAAATAGTTATGATTTTAATTGTTTTAATAATTGCTTTTTCTACAATAAAATTAGTATTAGATGCGATATTACCAATTTTCGACACGTTATGTGAAAATAAAGCAAAATCAATAGCAACAATAGTATCAAATAAAGAAGCAACAAAAGCAATGAAACAGCATACCTATGATGAACTATTTTCAATAGAAAAAGATAGTAATGGAAATATAATAATGATAAAATCAAATATTTCAAATATTAATAATATTATTTCTGAAATACCAATTAATATTCAAGAAAATATAAATAAAATTGGAAAAGATGATATAAAAATTTCATTAGGAAGTTTTTTTGGATTAAAGTTATTAGCAGGGAGAGGACCAGGAATAAAAATAGTTATTTCTTCCATAGGGAATGTAGACACAAATTTGAAAAGTGAATTTATTTCAAGAGGTATTAATCAAACTTTACACAGAGTTTATTTAGATGTTAAATGCGATGTAAGCATACTAACACCTTTTTATAATATTAAACAAACAATAACTAATCAAATATTACTTATGGAAAATATTATTGTAGGAAATGTTCCAAATAGTTATTTAAACGTAAAAGAATAGTTTAAAATAGAATAAAAAATAGACTTGAAAATAATTCAAGTCTATTTTTAAAATATAGATTCTATCTTTTACTGAATTGTGGAGCTTTACGAGCTTTTTTAAGACCGTATTTTTTTCTTTCTTTCATACGAGGATCTCTTGTTAAGAATCCGTTTTGCTTTAAAGCTGGTCTATATTCAATATTAGCTTCATTTAAAGCTCTAGCTATACCATGACGAATAGCACCTGCTTGACCTGTATAACCTCCACCTTTAACTGTACAAACGACATCATATTTTGCTAATGTATTTGTAACTGTTAATGGTTGTCTAACTATAACTTTTAAAGTTTCTAATCCGAAAAATTCATCAATATCTTTACCATTTATTGTGATTTTTCCTGATCCTTCTAATAATCTTACTCTAGCAACAGATGATTTTCTTCTACCTGTACCATAATATACAATATTTTCTGATTTAGCCATTTTTATTTAACCTCCCATATTTCTGGTTTTTGTGCTTGATTTTCATGTTCACTACCAGCATAAACTCTTAATTTTTTTAATTGAGCTCTTCCTAAAGAATTGTGTGGTAACATTCCTTTTACAGCTAACATCATAGCTTTTTCTGGATTTTTTTCAAGCATTTTTCTTGCTGAAACTTCTTTCATTCCACCAATATAACCTGAATGATGTCTATACATTTTTTGATCTAATTTATTTCCTGTTAATTTAATATCTTTACAGTTAATTATAATAACATGATCACCTGTATCTACATTTGGTGTAAATGTTGGTTTATGTTTTCCTCTTAATAATTTTGCAGCTTCAGTAGCAGTTCTACCTAATGGTTTTTCAGCTGCATCAATAATATACCATTTGCTTTCTACTTCACTTTTTTTTGCACTATATGTTGTATTATTCATTGCGATAATACCCTCCTATTTTATTATATTTTTATATGAACTAAAACTCTCGGTTACCGGGGAGAAACTTTAAGTTTTAAGTTACATTCAATTATTTGCGTATATATTTTAATACAAAATAAACAAAATGTCAATGAAATTTAATGATTTTATACCTAAAATGTAAAAAATATTGCGAAAATAAATCAAAAACAAAAAATAATTAAAAAGTACAAGAATAAATATAAAAAAGGTTATAGAAGATATATAATTCAAAAATTAAATATAAATTACTAGAATTATAAAAAAAGTATTGATAAAAATTACAATTAAATCTATAATAAATAAAGAATTAAAATATTATCAAATATGAAAGCATAAGATAAAATAAAGATATTGAATAAAAAATAAGGAGTGATTTAATGACAATAAGTTCATCAAAAGAAAAAACAAAAAAACAAAAATCAAACAAACAAGGATTTTTACAAAGTGTATTAACATTAATGTTTTCACAGGTTTTAATAAAATTATTAGGAATGATATATACCTTATATTTAACAAATAGAGAAGGATTTGGTGATGAAGGAAATGGAATAGTATCAAGTAGCTATCAAATATATGCAATGCTGCTTACAATTTCTTCAATAGGAGTACCAAATGCAATATCTAAATTAGTTTCAGAAAGAGTAGCAATAGGAGATCATAAAGGCGCGTATAGAATTTTCAAAATAGCTTTTGCAACATTTGCAGTAATAGGATTAATTGGAAGTTTAATGTTATTTTGTGGGGCACATGTAATTGCATATAACTGGCTTCAAATACCAGAAGCAGAAATGACATTAGTAGCACTTTCACCAGCAATATTTTTTGTTGCAATATCATCTGTTATGAGAGGATATTGCAATGGAAGACAAAATATTAAAGCAACAGCAAGATCTCAAACATTAGAACAAATATTTAAAACAGCACTTACAATTATAATTGTAGAAATAGTTGCAATAATATCACATGTATCAACTGAATGGATGGCAGCAGGTGCAACACTTGCTACTACTATTGCAACATTTGCAGGTTTTGGATATTTATATATGTATTATAAAGTAATCAGAAAAGAAATAGTGAAAGAAATTAAAGCTACAGTAAATTATAAATATGAAAGAGTAAAAACAATAATAAAAAAAGTTTTACTTGTATCACTACCAATAGCATTAACAGCAATAATGTCATCATTAAACAAAAACATAGATTCATTTACAGTAGTTAGAAGTTTAAAACAATTTTTACCAGAAAAAGAAGCACTAGCACAGTATGGGATTTTAGGTGGAAAAGTAGATATGCTAACAAGCCTACCACTTTCAATAAATGTAGCATTTTCAACTGCACTAGTTCCAGCAATAGCAGCAGCTAAAGCAAAAAAAGACAGAAAAACAATTACTAAAAAAACATCATTTTCAATACTAATATCAATGTTAATAGGTTTACCATGTACAGTAGGAATGTTTATTTTCGCAGGTCCAATATTACATTTATTATTTCCAAACGCAAGTGCAGGAACAACTATTTTACAAATAAGTTCACTAACAATATTATTTACAATATTAGATCAAACTATAAATGGAGCATTACAAGGATATGGGAAATTAATGGTACCAGCAATATCTTTAGGAATAGGAGTAATTGCTAAATTAATTTTAAACTTAATATTAGTACCAAATCCAGCATTTGGAGCAAATGGAGCAGCTTGGGCATCTGTTGTATGTCACATGATAGCATTTATAATAGCAAGTACAGCACTTAGAAAAAATATAAAACTAGATTTAACATTTTCAAAAATTGTAATAAAACCAGCTATAGCAACAGGAATTATGGGGATTTGCTCATACTACATATATTTATCATTGAATGGTATAATTTCTCAAAATATGGCAACAATATTAGCAATGATTAGTGCGATAATTATATATGGAATATCTATTATTGTATTAAAAATATTTACAAAAGAAGAAATACTAGAAATACCAGGTGGAACCAAAATTTTAAAATTTTTACAAAAAATTAAAATTTATTAAAAAAAAGAAGGATTTTAGCGAAATTTGGCGAATAGTCTTAAATAGTAGTATATTTATTGTTAAGTTCAGGCAATAAATATGCATAAACATTTAATCTTATAGGAGGTAATAAAATGAACAAAGCTGAATTAATCGCAGCAGTAGCTGCAAAAACAGGAGACACAAAAAAAGTAGCAGAAGCTTCAGTAAACGCATTTGTAGAAGTAGTAACAGAAGCATTAAAGAACGAGGAAAAAGTTCAATTAGTTGGATTTGGTTCTTTTGAAGTTAGAAAAAGAGCTGCTAGAAAAGGTAGAAACCCACAAACTAAAGAAGAAATCAAAATACCTGCATCAAAAGCTCCAGTATTCAAAGCTGGTAAAGCATTAAAAGATTTAGTAAACAATAACTAAGAATATAAATATTCATATAAATATATGTGAATTTAATTGATATCAATTAAATAAAAATGGCTGCTAGATACTAATCTAGTAGTCATTTTTTATAATTTTCTTTGGTATTCTTTAAAAAGGAGCACGAATAAAATTTGGAAAAGTATAAATAAATATAAAAATAGATATTGAGAAACTAAAGCAAAACAACAGATAAAAAATAAATAATATAAGAAAATAAGTGCTAAATTCACTTGTTTTTTTTGCAAATTCGATATATAATATGTGAAAAAGTTAAATGGGAGATGATGATATGAAAGTAAGTAAAGAAGAAATTTTACACATAGCAAACCTAGCAAATTTAGAAATAAATGAAAATGAAATAGATAAATATTGTAAAAACTTAGAAGAAATTTTAGATTTTGCAGATATAGTAAATAAAGCACCAGTAGAAGAAATGAATATAACAATAGGTGCAAATCAAGAAAAAAATGTGTTTAGAAAAGATGAAATAGAAGTATTTGAAGATAACGAAATGTTAATGCAAAATGCACCAGCAAAATCAAGAAATATGTTTGAAATACCAAAAGTTTTATAGGAGGAAAATCAATGGATATTACTAATTTAACAGTACACGAGTTAATGGAAAAATTGCAAAATAAAGATTTAACATCAACTGAAATTACAAAAGCATATATAAATAAAATAGACAAAAAAGAAGAAGATGTAAAAGCTTTTGTTACATTATTAAAAGAAGAAGCATTAAAACAAGCAGAACAAATAGATAAAAAAAGAGAAAATAAAGAAATTGAAAGCAATGTTGCAGGAATACCAATAGGAATAAAAGATAACATATGCACTAAAGGAGTAAAAACAACCTGTAGTTCACATATGCTAGAAAATTTTATATCACCATATGATGCAACAGTTATGGAAAAAATAAATAACGAAAATTTAATTAATTTAGGAAAATTAAATATGGATGAATTTGCAATGGGGGGATCAACAGAATATTCATATTTTAAGAAAACATCAAATCCATGGAATCTAAATAAAGTACCAGGAGGTTCATCAGGAGGAAGTGCAGCAGCAGTTGCATCAAATATGGTGCCATGGGCATTAGGAAGCGACACAGGAGGATCTATTAGACAACCAGCAAGTTTTTGTGGAGTAGTAGGGCTAAAACCAACATATGGACTAGTATCAAGATATGGTTTAGTAGCATTTGCATCTTCACTAGATCAAATAGGACCTATTACCAAAGATGTAGAAGATTCAGCAATATTATTAAATTTAATAACAGGACATGATAAAAAAGATTCAACATCAGCAAATATAGAGAAAAAAGATTATACTTTAAATTTAAAAAATAACATTAAAGGAAAAAAAATAGGAGTTCCTAAAGAATTTTTAGGAGAAGGAATAAATAAAGAGGTAAAAGAAAATATTGAAAAAGCAATTGAAAGGTATAAAAATTTAGGAGCAGAAATTGTAGATATTTCTTTAGACATAGCAAACTATTCACTAGCAACTTACTATATCATAGCATGCGCAGAAGCAAGTTCTAACTTAGGAAGATTTGATGGAATAAGATATGGATATAGAACAAAAGAATTTAAAGACTTAAAAGATTTATATAAAAAATCAAGAAGTGAAGGATTCGGAGAAGAAGTAAAAAGAAGAATAATATTAGGAACATATGTATTATCATCAGGATATTATGATGCATATTACAAAAAAGCACAACAAGTTCGTACATTAGTAATGAAAGAATTTAAAAAGGCATTTGATAAATGTGATGTAATATTAACACCAACAGCACCAACAGTAGCATTTGATATTGGGTCAAAAACAAATAATCCTTTAGAAATGTATCTAGCAGATATTTACACAGTTTCAGTAAATGTTGCAGGACTTCCTGGAATATCAATACCTTGTGGAGTAGATAAAGAAGGAATGCCAATAGGAATGCAATTAATAGGAAATAAATTTGAAGAAGATAAAATATTAAATTTAGCATATGC
Organism: Clostridia bacterium; assembly: GCA_029258515.1. Classification (GTDB taxonomy): domain Bacteria; phylum Bacillota; class Clostridia; order TANB77; family CAG-508; genus CAG-269. The sequence continues at coordinate 24,873 of JARHYK010000015.1, forward strand.
TTTTGAACAAGATATGAAATTTAGAGAAAAATATAAACCAGAATTCAAAAAATAGGAGGAACAAAATGAGTGATTATGAAGTTGTAATAGGATTAGAAGTCCATGCAGAACTTTCAACAAAAACAAAAATATTCTGTTCATGCCCAACAAGCTTTGGATCAGAACCAAATACACAGGTATGCCCAGTTTGTATGGGAATGCCAGGAACATTACCAGTCCTAAATGAAAAAGTAGTAGAATATGCAGTAAAAGCAGGACTAGCTACAAATTGTGGAATATCAAAAGATTCTAAAAATGATAGAAAAAACTATTTCTATCCAGATACACCAAGGGCATATCAAATCACACAAGATGATAAACCATTATGCGAAAACGGATATATAGAAATTGATACAAACGAAGGAAAGAAAAAAGTAAGAATACTAAGAATTCATATAGAAGATGATGCAGGAAAATTAAACCATGATGAATTAAGAGGTGGAAGCTTAGTGGATTTAAATAGAGCTGGAGTACCACTAATTGAAATAGTATCAGAGCCAGACTTAAGAAGTGCTAAAGAAGTAGAAGAATATTTAAGAAAATTAAAATCAATATTAGAATATATAGAAGTATCTGATTGTAAAATGGAAGAAGGTTCATTAAGAGCAGATGTCAATGTTTCAGTTAGAAAAATAGGAACAAAAGAATTCGGAACACGTACAGAAATGAAGAATATGAATTCTTTTAGAAGTATAGTAAGAGCAATAGAATATGAATCAAATAGACAAATAGAAGTACTGGAAAATGGTGGAAAAATATACCAAGAGACATTAAGATGGGATGAAGTATCTGGAAAAACTTTTTCAATGAGAAATAAAGAAGATGCTCAAGACTATAGATATTTTCCAGAACCAGATTTAGTTGCTATTAAATTATCTGATGAATATATTGAAAATATTAAAAACAACTTACCAGAGTTGCCAGAATCACGTAAACAAAGATATTTAGAAGAGTGCAAATTATCAGAAAAAGACGCAAATATCATATCATCATCTAAATATTTAGCAGATTTATTTGAACAAGCATCAAAGATATGTAATAACTATAAAGCAGTTAATAACTGGATAATATCTGATATTTCTAGAATATTAAATGAAAAAGAAATGGAACCAAAAGATATTCCATTTACAAGCAAAGAATTAGCAAATTTAGTTATACTAATAGACAAAGGAACAATAAGTTCAAGTATTGGTAAAAAAGTATTAGATGAGTTATTTGAAAATCCAAGAAATCCAGAAGAGATTATAAAAGAAAAAGGATGGATACAAATATCAGATGAAAAAGCAATAAAAGAAATAGTATTAAACATATTAGAAGCAAATCCACAATCGATAGCGGATTTTAAAGCAGGTAAAGATAGAGCACTAGGATTTTTAGTAGGACAAGCTATGAAACAAACAAAAGGAAAAGCAAATCCTAAGATGTTAAATGAAATGTTTTTAGAGGAATTGAAAAATAGATAGCTTAAAAAAAGAAATTGAATTAAATCAATTTCTTTTTTATGCTATCTACAACAATTCCACAAATTAAAAATTCAATAGAAAATATCAAACTCATTTTAAATAAACCAACTCCAGCAACAAATAAATAAGGATTAGAATATAAAAAAATATAAATTAAAAGAGAAAAAACAGAAATTATACATAAAAGAAAGCAAAACTTAAATCCATTTTTCATTATTAAAAGTGTTTTATTCTCTAGATTTTTGATTATATTTTTAACTTTATTAATCATATGTATCACCAATAATATAGTAACATTTTATTTTATTTGTTGCAATGGAAATAAAAGGATAAACATTTTTTTAAATAACGAAAAACTAAAAATTTGAAAAATTATTAGTTTTGTAGTATAATTATATTAGATAAATAATATCTTAGATGGGCTAAGTACAGGAGGAGATAATATGACAAAAATGAGAAAAATAAGAAAAGCAACAATGAAAATTTTCTTAACAGAAATTCGGTTCAAATTTACAGATAGAGAAGTATTGCTAAATGTCTATGAAGAAATTGAAGAAGAATTGAATTCAGAAAGTTCAAAATTAGTAGAAATAAGTGAGGAACCACAGTGTTTTATGTGGATTCCATTACCAAAGATGATTGGCACTGACATTCAAAAAGTAATAGAAATTGTTGATAATAATGTAGATATTTTAGAAAATTAAATATAATGCCCATCAAAAACCACCCATGATAATCACGGGTGGTTTTTAATAAAAACTATGCATAATCTTTATTTTGCTTTACGCAATTGCTTTGTTTAATTTTTTAGATAAATTTGATTTTTTTCTAGCAGCTGTATTTTTAACAATAACACCTTTAGCACAAGCTTGGTCTACTTTTTTTGTAGCTACAGAAAATAATGTTTTAGCTTCATCTATATTTCCAGCTTCAATAGCTTGTTCGAATTTTTTGATAGCTGATTTATATCCAGATTTTATCATATTATTTCTTAAAGTTTTTTTCTCTATTACTTTAACTCTTTTCTTTGCTGATTTAATATTTGGCATGTTTAGCACCTCCTCTTAGTCTATATTACACTATAACATTAGCTATTCTACCATATTTTTTATATTTTTGCAAGTATTTATGAAAAAATTATGATTATTTTTAATTTTTATTGTAAAGTGTTTAAAATTGTGATATATTGTAAAATATATAGGAAGAAGTGGAGGGATAAAAATGATAGCACTAGGTTGTGATCATGGAGGTTACAAATTAAAAGAAGAAATAAAAAGATATTTAGATGAAAAGAAAATAGAATACAAAGATTATGGAACATATAATGAAGAAAGAACAGATTATCCAATTTATGCAAGTAAAGTAGCAAAAGCAGTTTCTACGAAAGAAGCAAATAAAGGAATTTTAATATGCCGTTCAGGTTGTGGAATGACTATTGTTGCAAATAAATTTAAAAATGTAAGAGCAGGATTAGTATATAATGAAGAAGGAGCAAAATTAGCAAAAGCAGATGACGATATAAATGTACTAACATTGGGAGGAGATAATACAACAGTAAATGAAGCGATATGTATAGTTAGAAACTGGTTAGGAACAGAATTTAAAGGTGGAAAATATCAAGAAAGAATAGGAATGATAGAAAAAATAGAAAAAGAAAATATGAAATAAGAAGGAGATTTTAATATGTGGGGAGATATTGCGATTGCTTTTGTTTTAGCTTTTGTAGTAGCATTTGTTGCTACACCATATACAATTAAATTTGCAAAAAAGCATGGGATATTAGACATACCAAAAGATAAAAGAAGAACACATAAAAGAACCATTCCAAGATTTGGAGGACCAGCAGTAATATTAGGATTTTTAGTTTCAGCAATATATTTATTATTAGTAATGAATCTAGAAAAATCAATTAATTTATGTGGAATAGAACAATATGGAAAAAAATTATTAGGATTTTTGCTAGGTGTAATAATACTAACGGTATTTTGCATAGTAGATGATATAAAAACAATTAAGCCAATAACGAAGCTAATAGGACAAATACTAGCTACAGTTTGTGTTATATCAATGGGAATAAAAATAGAAGGAATAACATTACCATTTTTAAACTTTCCGCAAATAGGAGAAATAACATCAATTTTAATAACATTAGCGTGGATAATAATAGTTACAAATGCAATAAACTTAATTGATGGTTTAGATGGACTATCATCAGGTATATCAGTAATATCTGCCACATCCTTATTGATAATATTTGTACTAAATGGCTCATCATTTATTTCAATAGTATTAATAACGGCATTAGCAGGTGCATTAGTTGGATTTTTACCATATAATTTTTCACCAGCAAAAACATTTTTAGGTGATACAGGATCTAACTTCTTAGGGTTTTCATTAGCAGTAATATCAATATTAGGTTCTGCTAAAACATATACAGCAGCAGTTATAGTACTACCTTTGATAGTATTAGGATTACCAATATTTGATACAATGATGGCAATAATAAGAAGATTAATTAAAGGAAAATCTGTAAAAGCAATATTTAAAGCGGATAAAGGCCATTTACATCATAAACTATTAGCAAAAGGACACAATCAAAAACAAGCAGTTATGATATTATATGGAGTTAGTGCAATTTTAGGACTTTTTGCAATAATACTAACAGATAGTGGAATACTAAAAGCAATTTCGTTTTTATTAATAGTAATTGTTGCAATAATTGCAGGATACAAAAACCTAGAAACTACAAAAACAGGAAAAGAATGTTATGAATGTATTCAATGTAAATATATATATAATCCAAAAGTAGGAAATGAAAAAGCAGGAATAAAACCAGGGACAGAATTTGGAAAACTTCCAGACGAATGGGTTTGCCCAGTATGTGGGGAAGGAAAAGATATGTTTCAAATACATTTAGATAATTAATAAAAAAGGAGGAAAGAAAATGTACGTATGTATAGCATGTGGGTATATATATGACCCAGAAAAAGGAGATCCAGATAGTGGAATAGCTCCAGGAACAGCATTTGAAGACATACCAGATACTTGGGTTTGCCCAATATGTGGAGTTGGAAAAGATATGTTTGAAAAACAAGATTAAAGAATAAAAATAGTATACAATATTTGTTATTGTATACTATTTTTATTGTAAAATATAAAACTATACTAGACAGATTTAAAAAAATGTTGTAAACTAGTATAAGTAATAAAAAAGAAAGGAAAAAATATGAACGACAAAATAATTAAAATGTTAGCATATGATGGTAGAGTATCAGTAATATGTGCAGATACAACAAACCTAGTAGAAAAAGCAAGAAAAATACATGACTTAAGTCCAGTAGCAACATCAGCATTTGGTAGGCTTCTTACAATAGCAAGTATAATGGGAACATCAATGAAATCACAAAAACATAAATTAACAATACAAGTAAAAGGAAATGGACCATTAGGAACAATGCTTGTAACAGCAAATAATTTTCCAATAGTAAAAGGTTATGTAGCAAACCCACTTGTAGATATTCCATTAAATGAAGATGGGAAATTAGACATAAGCTCAGCAGTTGGAAATATAGGGTATATAAATGTAATAAAAGATATAGGATTAAAAGAACCATATGTAGGAATATGTCCTTTAGTTTCAGGAGAGTTAGCAGAAGATTTTGCTAAATATTATGAAACATCAGAACAAAAAGAAACAGCAGTAGGACTAGGAGTATTACTAAATAAAGAGGGAGTACAAACATCAGGGGGATATGTAATATCACCTATGCCAGATGCAACAAGTGAAGATATTTCTAACATTGAACAAAATATATTTAAAGCAGGAGCAATATCAAAAATGTTAGCTAATAATTTAACATTAGAAGAAATAGCAAAAAAGATAACAGGAGATGAAAATGCTAAAGTAATAGAAGAAAATATTATGCCTATATATGAATGTGATTGTTCAAAAGAAAATATGTCTAAGCATTTAATTGCATTGGGAAAAGAAGAATTAGAAGATATAATAAAAGAAGACGGAAAAGCCGAATTAGTATGTCATTTTTGCAGTAAAAAATATCAATTTTCTAAAGAAGAATTAATAGAATTATCAAAAGAAGCAAAAATATTAAAAAAATAATAAAAAAGGAAGGTATAATTATGGAAAAAAATGAAGAAAAAATTTATGTATTTGGACACAAAAACCCTGATACTGACTCAATATGCTCATCATTAGTAGAAGCAAGTTTTGCTAAAAAAAATGGATGTAATGCAGAAGCTGTAAGATTAGGGAATGTGAATAAAGAAACTAAATATGTATTAGATTATTTAGGAATAGAAGAACCAAGACTATTAGAAGAAGTAGAAGAAGGACAAAGTGTAATATTAGTAGATCATAACGAATTTACACAAAGTGTAAAAGGAATAGAAAATGCAAAAATAGAAGCAGTAATAGATCATCATAGAATAGCAGACATCAAAACATCAACACCATTATATTACACAGCAAAACCATATGGTTGTACTTCTACAATACTATATGAAGAAAACAAAAACAAAATTGAAATAGGAAAAATAGAAGCAACATTAATGGCAAGTGCAATAATATCAGATACATTACTATTAAAATCACCAACAACAACAAAATATGACGAAAAAGCATTAGAAGAATTAGCTAAAATTGCAGAAATTAATGTAGAAGAATATGGATTAGAAATGTTAAAAGCAGGAACAAATTTAGACGATTTTTCAGTAGAAGAATTAATAAACTTAGATGCTAAAAAAATGGAGATAAATGGTAAAACTATAGTAATAGCACAAGTTAATACAGTTAGCATAGAAGATAGTTTAAAAAGAAAAGAACAATTAGAAAAAGCAATGGAAGACGAAATAAATAATAGCAAATTAGATTTATTTGTTTTAGCAATAACAGATATATTAAATAGTAATTCACAATTGATAGCTTTAGGAAAAGAAAGAGAAGTAGTAGAAAAAGGATTTAATAAAAAAATAGAAAATAATATGATATTTGCAGAAGGGGTAGTATCAAGAAAAAAACAAATACTACCAGCAATAGATAAAAATATATAAAACCATAATAAAAAAGTGCATTTTTAAAATAGAAATGTACTTTTTTATTGTTCAAAATGCCATTAAAAGCCTAAAATTTGACTTTTTGGAGAAATTGTAGTATAATTAAACACATGCACGTTAAAAAAACATATAATAAAATAAGGAGTAAAAAAATGAAAAATAAAACAAGCATAAAAAATGTGCTAATATTAACTATTATAGCAATAACTATAACAATGATTAGCCTATTTTTTATAAATATTAGTTTAGCATCAAACTCAGCCAAAATCGTAGTAGAAACAGCAAATCTTAGAGAAACAGCATCAACTAATTCTAAAATATTAGAATTAGTAAATAAGAATGAAAATGTAGAAGTGCTAGAAAAAAATGGTGAATGGACAAAGGTTAAATATAAAGGAATAGAAGGATATATTAAAACTGAATTAATAAATATAAAGCAAGAAGAAAAAAACGAAGAAAAACCTGTAGAACCAGAATCAAAAGTACAAAATATAGAAATGACAGAAAATAAAGTAGAAAACAATGAAGAAATAAAAGGAAAATATAAAGTAAAAGAAGATACTACATTAAAAGTAATACCATTAATAAATTCATTAGATGTAGAAAAAATAAATAAAGATACAGAAATAGAACTTATAGATATAATGAATAATTGGGCAAATATTATTGTTAATGGAAGGCAAGGTTGGGTTAGATATGAAAAACTAGAAAAAATATTACCAATAGTAGAACCAGAAAAGAAAGTAGAACAAGAACAAGAAGAACCTAAAAAAACAGAACAAGTATCTAAAAAAATGTATATAAATTCAGAAACAGTTAATGTAAGAAGTAAAGCTGATAAAAATTCAAATTTGGTAATGCAAATTGCAAAAAATGAACAAGTAGAAGTACTAGCAGCTGAAAACGGATGGAGTAAAATAAAATACAATAATAAAGAAGGATATATATTATCATCTTTATTATCAACAAAAAAACAAGAAACAACTAGAGGTATGGAAGGACCAAGAAAAGTAAAAGAAACTAAACAAAAAAATAATGAAAAAGAAGAACCAACAAAAAATGATGCTACATCAACAAACAAAGGTGCAAGTATTGTAGAATATGCAAAACAATTTATAGGAACAAAATATGTAAGTGGAGGTAATTCACCTAAAACAGGATTTGACTGTTCAGGCTTTACATCATATGTATATAAACACTTTGGAATATCTTTACCACGTACAGCAGACGCACAAGCAAAAGTAGGAACACCAGTAAATAGAGCAAATTTACAACCAGGTGATTTAGTCTGCTATAAAGGACATGTAGCAATATATGTAGGAAATGGGAATGTTATACATGCACCAAGACCAGGAAAAAAAGTGTGTATTGTATCATTAGATTATGCAGGTCATGGATTTATAGGGGGAAGAAGAATAGTAAATTAAGAACATATATCATTAAAGGAGAAATAAATATATTGAAAAGACCAATTTTAATGATAGCAATAGGATATATAATAGGTATAATAGAGGGACTATACTTTAAAAAAAGTATAGTCTTTTTTTATTTATTTATTGCAATCATATATATAATCTTAAAAATAATATCTAAATATTATCATAAAAAAATATGGAAAATAACAAGATATAAAAGATATATTAAACTATATATAAATAAAAAAGCAATTATTTTAATGTTAATAACATCAATTTTTGGAAACATATTAATTATAAAAGAAGAAAGAAAATTTATGGAAAATACTAATATTATAAATAAAGATGAAATTATATCTATAACAGGAACAATAGAAAGTGGAGTAACAAAAAAATTAAATGATGAAATATATAAAGTAAAAATAATTGATATAGAAACCAAAAATAGTACAAATAGAAACATAGTATTAAAAAATGTAAATATATATGCTCATAAAAATACAAAAAATACAACAAATTCAAAGGAAGAAAATATAAAATATGGAGATATAGTAAAAATAAGAGGAAAATTCATAGAACCCAAAAGTCAAAGAAACTATAAAGGATTTGATAAAAAACTTCAATATAAAACTAAAAATATTACAGGAGATATAAAAGCTCAAAAAATAGCTAAAATAAAAGATTTTGACAAAACAAAATTTAGCTTAATAAAAATATATAAAACGATAAAAAGAAAATCAATAGAAGCATCAGAAAAAATAAAAAATAAAATAACACAAATATTGCCAAGAACCACATCAAGTATATTAATAGGAATACTATTAGGAGATAAATCGCGGAATAGAAGAAGAAACAATAGAAAATTTTAGAAGCGCAAATATATCCCACATATTAGCAATATCTGGAATGCATATATCATATTTAATATCGTTAACAACAATGTTATTTAAAAACATTCTAGGAAAAAGAAAATCGTATATCATAGCAATAATAATATTAATTATATACACGTATATAACAGGATTTTCAGCTTCAATAATAAGAGCAGTAATTATGGGAATAATATATATACTATCAAAACTAATATATAAAGCAAATGACACATTGACAAATATAAGTATAGCAGCCTTACTTATACTAATATCTAACCCATATATAATATATGATTTAGGATTTATATTATCATTTGGAGGAACATTAGGAATAGTATTATGCAATAAAACAATATCAAAAATCATTAAAATAAAGAATACAGTAAATAAAAAAGAAACAATAAAAGAAAAAATTTTAAAAATAATAGGAGTAACAATATCAGCCCAAATTGTAATACTACCAATAAGTATATATAAATTTAATACAATATCGATATATTTTTTATTAACAAACTTAATAATAGGAATAGTAATAGGACCAATAATGACAATAAGTTTTATATTTTTAGGCTTAACAATTCTCAACATATTAAACTTCAATATTAATATATTACAAAGGAAAAGTATTTTAAAAATACTAGAAATATCAGTACAAATTTTAATTTATATATCAGACATATCAAAGTTACCAAAATCAAAAATATATATAGCAACACCAAGCATAATATCAATCATATGCTATTTTATTTTAATATCAATAATACTAATAATTTATTCTATTTCAAATACTTCAAACAAAGAAAATTTAACAACGGTTAAAAGATTTAAAAACATACATGCACTATTAAAATTTAAAATAAAATATAGGACAAAACAAGAAACAAAAAACAAAGTAAAAAAAATACTAAATATAATTATTATAGTAATAATCATATTTAATCTTTTTAAAACAAATATACTAAAAGAAAATTTAGAAATACACTTTTTAGATGTAGGACAAGGAGACAGTACATTTATAAAAACACCTAAAGGACAAACAATTTTAATAGATGGAGGAGGAACAAGTACATATGATATAGGAAAAAACATATTATTACCATATATATTAAGTAGAGGATATACTAAAATAGATATAGTTATAATAAGCCATTTTGACACAGATCATATAGGAGGAATATTAACAATTCTAGAAAAACTGAACGTAAAAAAAGTATATATCCCTAATTTAAATAATTATTGGAAAACATTAGAAAAACAAAGTAGCAAGAAAAATGAAAACTTTGAAAATTATAAAAAATTTTTTAGTATAATAAATAGAAAAAAAATACCTGTCCAAAAAATAGAAAAAGGACAAAAAATAAAAATAGAAAAAGAATTATATTTTGATGTTTTATGGCCAGATACTAATAATTTAATAGATGAGAAACTCTTAAACAATAATTCAGCTGTTATAAAGTTAAACTGGAAAAATAATTTCAAAATGCTATTTACAGGAGATATAGAAAAAATTGCAGAAAATAAAATATTAGATAAAACAAATAAGTATATATTGCAAGCAGAAATTTTAAAAGTAGCACATCATGGTTCTAAAAGTTCTACAACTAACAAATTTTTGGAGAAAGTAAATCCTAAAATAGCAATAATAGGAGTAGGAGAAAATAACATATTTGGACATCCAGCAGAAACAGTAATAAAATTATTAAAACAAAAAAATATAGACATATATAGAACAGATGAAAATGGAGAAATATCTATAAAAGTAAATGAAAAAGGAAAAATAAAAATTAAAACAATCAACAATGTATGCAAAAACTATTAAAAATGAATAAGAAAGTAAAAATAGGTAAATAATAAAAATAATTGGAGGAAGAATATGAAAAAGGGTATTGTTTTTATTATTAGTATTATAGTTATCTTCGTAGCTATGTTTATAGGAATATGGGTATATAACAAAGGTATAGAAAACGAAAAGAAGACAGAAGAAAATACAAACAAGAATGAAGAAACAGTAAATAATATGTCAGATATAAAGGTAAATACAAGAAATGAAGAAATAAAGTTATCACCTAACTGTAGCCTTCTGTTTAAAACAAAATATAAAAAATGTAATCACACATCTAATAAATATATAAATATACCAAAAGAATTAGTAAATAAAACAAAAAAAGAACTAGAAGAAAAATATCCAGAGTGGAAAATAGAGGTATTTAAAAATAACAAAGTGGAGTTATTAAAAACAGAAGAAGGCCAATGTGAGGATCATTATGTATTAAAAGATATAAATGGTAAAATTATAATTTTTAAGATAAATGAAAAAGGGGAAGAAACAGAATATCAAAAAACAGATATATCGACAGAATATATAACAGAAACAGACAAGGTTACAATGAAAAACGGCTTAAAAGTATATGGAAAAGAAAATTTAAGTCAGCTAATAGAAGATTTTGAATAATAAAAAGTGTTTCTTATTATTAAATATAAGAAACACTTTAATAAATTATTGTGAATTTTGGTTTTTTTTGATAATGACTTTTTGCTTTTCTTTTTTTAAATCACTTTTATCAATAAATCCATCTTTGTATAAAAATTTGCTATACATTATTAAAGAGAAAACAGTAGTGGCTAAAGCAATACAATATAAGACAATATCAATGTTTGTCCAGATTCCAGTAAAGTCATATTGCTTATTGATTAATGACATTACAATAGCTAAGTAAAATAACACAGTAGCCAATTTGCCATACCATTTACTATAAACAACGACATCTTTTCCATAAAGGAAGGATGCACCTATAATCATAATTAATTCTTTAAAAACAACTATTCCTAAAATCCAAAAAGGAATAATATGTTTAAAACATAAAGTAGAAAGAACAGAAATTTGAGTTAATTTATCAGCCAATGGATCCATTAATTTTCCAAATGTAGATATTAGATTGAATTTTCTTGCAATAGTACCATCTAAAACATCTGTGAATCCTGAAATTGTAAAAAATATAAAGCCAAGCAAATATTGTTCTTTAACTATAAAACAAATTATAACAGGTATTAATAAAAATCTAATAATTGTAAGAATATTTGGTATATTTTTTAGTATTTTTTTTGACATATTTAAAATCTCCTTTAAAATAAATTACTATTTTTTAGTTTCAAATGTTAAATTATCATCTTTCAAATCGACAAAAATAGTTTGGCCATTTTTTATTTCACCTTTTAATATTTTTTCTGATATTTCATCTTCTAAATATCTTTGAATAGCTCTTCTCAAAGGTCTGGCACCAAATTTTATATTAGTTCCTTTTTCAAGCATAAATTGTTTAGCGTTTTCAGTAACTTCTAGTTTCATATCTTTTAAATCTAAAGCATTTTTAGTGTCATTTAACATCAAATTAACAATTTCAAGTAATTCTTTTTCAGTTAAAGAATCAAATAATACAATTTCATCAACTCTATTTAAAAATTCAGGCCTAAAAGTTTCTTTTAAACTATCTTCAATTTTAATTTTATCAACTGTGGATTTTCCAAAACCAATTGAATTTGTATTTAAGTTAGAACCAGCATTAGATGTCATTATAATAATAGTATTTGAAAAATCAACTGTATTTCCTTGACTATCTGTTAATTTACCATCATCAAGGACTTGTAATAAAATATTAAATACATCTTGATGAGCTTTTTCGATTTCATCTAGAAGAATTATAGAATAAGGGTTTCTTTTTACTTTATCTGTTAACTGACCAGCTTCATCATATCCAACATATCCTGGAGGAGCACCTATTAATTTAGCAGTAGAATGACTTTCCATATATTCTGACATATCTATTCTAATCATAGCATCTTCTTTTCCAAACATTTCAAAAGCCAAACTTTTAGCAAGTTCTGTTTTTCCAACACCTGTAGGCCCAACAAAAATAAATGAAGGCGGTCTTTTAGTACTTTGCAATCCTGCACGATTTCTACGTATTGCTCTTGCTACACTATTTACAGCTTCTTCTTGTCCAATAATTCTTTTGTGAAGATTTATTTCCAAATTTAATAATTTTTTAGTTTCAGCTTCTGTTATTTTTTTAACAGGTATTTTTGTCCAATTTTCGATAACTGTTGCAATATCTTGAATTGTTAGATTTTTCAATTTCATTTTAGAATTTAAATTGTCTATTTCTTCTATCAACTGGCATTCACGAGTTTTTAAGTCAGCAGCTTTTTGATAATCTTCATTTGAATCAGCTTCAACAACTTCTTCTTTTTCAGTTTGAACTTCAGTTAATTCTTTTTTAAGCATTTCTAATTCAAATAATTCTTTGTTTTCTAAGTTAATTCTAGAGCAAGCCTCATCTAAGATATCTATTGCTTTATCTGGTAAAAATCTATCATGAATATATTTTTCAGACATAATAACAGTTTGTTTTATTACATCAGTAGATATTTTTACTTTATGATATTCTTCATAATATTTTTTAATTCCTTCAAGTATTCTGATAGAATCATCAATATTAGGTTCTTCTACAATAACTTGTTGAAATCTTCTTTCTAATGCTGTATCTTTTTCAATATATTTACGATATTCTTTTAGAGTTGTTGTTCCAATTAATTGAATTTCACCATTTGAAAGAGCAGGTTTTAAAATATTTGCAGCATTCATTGAATGTTCACCATCTCCAGCACCTATTATATTATGAACTTCATCAATTACTAAAATGATATTCCCATATTGCTTACATTCATCAATAATACCTTTCATGCGAGATTCAAATTGTCCTCTAAATTGTGTGCCTGCAATAACAGATGTCATATCTAATAAATAAACTTCTTTATTTAAAAGTTTAGCAGGAACATTTTGTGTTGCTATTTTAATTGCCAAACCTTGAGCAATGGCAGTCTTACCAACACCAGGTTCACCAATTAAACATGGATTGTTTTTAGAACGTCTATTTAATATCTGAATAATTCTTTGAATTTCTTTTTCTCTACCAATAACTATATCTAATTGATTATTTTTAGCTTTAGTTGTTAGATTAGTTCCATAAGTATCAAGATATTTTTTCTTTTTGTTTCCTTTTTTATTTTTTTCGACTTTTGCTTTTTTTCTAGATGTACTATTTTGAGTTTCAGAAGCTTTTTCACTATTAGCATTATTCCCAAACATGCCAGAAAAGATATTACCCAAAGGAATAGCAGCACCTGATATTTTAGGAGAGTCATCATCTGAATCTATATCATCAATATCTTCAGGGCCAAAGGTAATAGCACCATCTATTTTACTTAAATCATCTAAATTTATATTTTCTGCTAAATTTTTAAAAATACTTTCAAATTGTTTTTTCATATCATCTAGGTTTCCATTTTGACTAGCTAGCATTTCTTTTTGTTTTGAAAGTGTTTCTATAGGGTCAATACCTTCTGCTTTAGCACAGTCATAACATAAACCTTCTAATTTTTTATTATTACTTTCGTTTTTTTCAAAAAATATTATTGCTGGTTTTTTATTGCATTTTGAACATAACATTTTTCTTTTTCCTCATTTCTATATAAAATTTCAATATATATAATACCTTAAAAATCCTAAATAGTCAATAAATTAAAAGGAAAAAAACTAAGATAAATAAAAGTATTTTACCTAAAAAAAATTGACGTTTTTAATATTCAATGATATAATTTTGAAGAAAGAGAGAAAGTATATGAATGTAAATAAAGAAGAAAAATTTTTAAATAAAAAAGATATATTAATATATGTAATATCAATTTTGGTATGTATTATAGCTTTAATTATAGCTACAACTGTGCAATTTATGGGGAAAGATGTATCAAACAAAATCTTTGGGATGAATAAAACCGAAAAAATATCAGAAGAAACACAAATTAAGTTAGAAAAAGAATTTGAAAATATGTTTAAAAATGATTTTCAAGGTAATATTAGTAACAAAAACAAAATAGTAGAAGAAAAAGAGTTTGTATATACGGATTTTGAAAAAAAAGAAAATATTTCAGAAGAATATAACATAGATATTAATATTCCTAGGATTAATATTAAAAGCGAAATTATAGATAAGTACAATCAAAAAATCTCAACAGATTTTAAAGAAGAATTCAAAAAAGTATTTAGCAACAAGAACAATCAAATTCTTTACTTTGTAGAGTACAAATCTTTTGTAGAAGATAATGTATTAACATTAATTATTCGTACAAGTATAAAAGAAGGAAGTAAAGCACAACAAGTAAGTATAGATACATATAACTATGATTTTGTAAATGATAAAGAAGTTAGTATTTTTGATATGATTTCAAAATTAAATTATGACAAAGAAGAAATACAAACTATAATAAAAGATAAAATATCAGAAGAAGAAAAAAACTCTAAAGCATTGAAAGAATTAGGGTATAATGTATTTGTAAGAGATAGTAATAATGAAATGTATTTAATAGAAAATACAAAATGTTTTTATATTTTAAATAACAAATTATATATTATTTATCCATATGGTAATAATACTTTAACAAGTACAATAGATATAGTAATAATATAAAAAAGAAGCTTTGTAACAGCTTCTTTTTTTGAAAATAAAAGGGGATGTTTTTAATTTCAAATCAGTACTTCTTAACTGATTATGTCCATATTATAATTAATATTTTTGTCCATTGTGTGAATTAAAAGTGAAAAAAATGTTAATTAATAAAAAAATAAAAATACTTTTTAAGTATTTTTATTTTTTGACTTACACTAAGGTTGTTCACCTAATTTAATTACTAATTCTTTTTCAGTTCCATCTCTATTGACTTTAATTTTCATTTCATCACCAATTTTATGAGAATTTTTAATTTTATTTAAATCATTCATTTTTTTTACTTTTGTTCCGTCAGCTTCAATTATAACATCACCTGGTTTGACACCAGCTTTTTCAGCACTAGAGAAATCTTCTACATATTTAACATATACACCAACAACTAAGTTATTACTTTTAGCAGTTTCTTCATCTAAATCCATACCACGAATACCAATATATGGTCTTTTTACTTTGCTATATTGAATTAATTGAGAAGTAATATCAGTAGTAGAATTAATAGGAATAGCAAATCCCATGCCTTCAATACCATTTCCAGCCATTTTTAATGTATTAATACCAATAACTTTTCCTTCACTATTAACTAAAGCACCACCACTATTTCCAGCATTAATTGCAGCATCTGTTTGAATCAATATAAATTTTTTGCCATCAGAATCTATAACTTCTCTATTAACAGCACTAACAATACCAGAAGTAACACTACTTTGCATTCCGATAGGATTTCCAACAGCCATAGCAAATTCTCCGACCTTTATAGAATCAGAATCAGCAAATTCAGCTTTAGGCAATCCAGTTTTTTCAATTTTAATTACAGCTAAATCAGTTTGTTCATCTTTACCAACTATTTTAGCTTCATATTCAGTTGCATCATTAAATAGAGTAACAGTTAATTTACTAGCTTCTGAAACTTGATAAAAACTATTGTTAGAATTACTGTTAGTAGAAACAACATGATTATTAGTTAAAATATAACCATTATCACTAATAATAATTCCAGAACCAGTTGCAGTTGCAGTAGAAGTATTTTCTTGCATACCAAACATTTTATAAACAGGATTGTTAACAAAATATTCAATTTTGATACCAACAATAGATGGTAAAATTTTATTTGCTGCATAAATTGCAGTATCTGAATAATTATTTAAACCTATTTCAGAAATATACCCATTACCATTGCTATTATTATTTATTTTATTAGTTTCTGAATAACTAGTACTAGAGTGTAACATTTTAGAACGAATAGAAGGAATACCAAAACAAGTACCTATAACAATTGAACATCCTAAAATACCACTAAAAAAAGGTAACACGACACTTTTTCCAAATCCAATATTTTTTTTTGCTTTTTTAGTATTGTATTGATTATAATTATTTACAGCTTTAAAATTTGAATTTGTTTTTTGGTTATTTTCTTTATTATTTTCATTTTTTATATTTTCTTCCATTTTAAATACCTCCCACACATATAATAACCTAAATTATACATAGAATACAATAGTTTTGTGAAAGTTTTGTGAAAAAGATGTAATTGTTTAAAATATTTAAGTAAAACAAATATTTCTATTGAAAAAAAATGAAAATAAATATATAATAAACTTACCAAAAATGAAAGGAAGATATTAATGAAAAAAGTAAATATAAAAATAGAAAATAATAAAGGAATAACACTAGTAACTCTAGCTATAACTATAATAGTATTATTAATAATGGCAGGTATAACAATAAAAATAGGAACAAAAGGAATGGATGAAGCTAGAGTGCAAAATGTAAAAACAAATATGCTACTAATAGAAGCAAAAACAAAAGAATATGTAGAAGATGCTAATTTCGAATTAGGAGTAAATAAAGATAGAATAGAACAAGCAAAAATAAAATTAGAAGAAAATGTAAAAGGAACAAAAGTATTAGCTACTGATGAAATTTATACTGAATTAATCAATATAGGAATAACGAAAGAAGATATAAATGCAGGCAAAGTATACAAACTAGAAACACAAAACTTAATAGATATGGGAATAAAAGGTGTAGATTCAAACAAAAAAGATGGGTACTATATTGTAATATATAATATAGAAAAAAGTTCAGCAGAAATATATTTAACAACAGGCATAAAATTAGAAAATAATGAGCTAGCATATAGCTTAAATGAAATAAGAGATATATAGGTAGGAAGAAAAAATGAAAGAAAGTGAAGTTGAAAGATTAATAAAATTAAAAGAAATAGAAAAAAACTTAAAAAGCAAAGGAATTAGTAAAATCTGTGGAATAGATGAAGCAGGAAGAGGACCATTAGCAGGACCAGTTGTAGTAGCAGGTGTAATAATGCCAGAAAATTCTATGATAGAAGGAATAAACGATTCCAAAAAAGTGTCAGAAAAGAAAAGAGAATTGCTATATGATAAAATAATAGAAGAAGCATTAAGCTATTCAGTAGCTGTAATAGGACAAGATATAATAGATGATATAAATATATTAAGTGCAACTAAAGAAGGCGTAACAAAAGTAGTAGAAGAATTAGATGTAAAGCCAGATTTGATTTTAGTAGATGCGTTAGAACATATAAATACAAAAGGAATACCATATGAGCCAATAATAAAAGGAGATGCAAAATGTTATTCAATAGCTGCAGCATCAATACTTGCAAAAGTAACAAGAGATAGAATAATGAGAGAATGGGATTTGGTATATCCTAAATATGGATTTGCAAAACATAAAGGATATGGAACAAAAATGCATATGGAAGCAATTAGTGAATATGG
This sequence comes from Clostridia bacterium, assembly GCA_029258515.1. Lineage (GTDB taxonomy): Bacteria > Bacillota > Clostridia > TANB77 > CAG-508 > CAG-269. The sequence goes on from JARHYK010000015.1 coordinate 43,057, forward strand.
ATTAACACCTATTCATAGAAGAAGTTTTACTAAAAAATTTTGGGAGAAATAAAGAAGGGAAAATATGAATATTTTAGAAATAATAGAAAAAAAAAGAGATAAAAAAGAATTAACAAAAGAAGAAATGGAATATTTTATTCAAGAATACACAAAAGGTAAAATAGCAGACTATCAAGCAGCTGCTTTAATAATGGGAATATACATAAATGGAATGACAGATAAAGAACTAGTAAATTTAACAATGGCAATGGCAAACTCAGGAGATATAATAGATCTAAGTAAAATAGATGGAATAATAGTAGATAAACATTCAACAGGAGGTGTAGGAGACAAAGTATCAATAATTTTACTTCCTCTTGTTAGTTCTGTTGGAGTAAAAGTTGCAAAAATGTCAGGAAGAGGTTTAGGATTTACTGGAGGAACAGTAGATAAATTAGAATCAATACCAGGATACAAAACAAATATACCAGAAGAAGAATTTATAAAAAATGTAAATGAAATAGGAATTAGTATGATATCACAAACAGCAAATATAGCCCCAGCAGATAAAAAAATATATAGTCTAAGAGATGCAATATCATGTGTAGAAAGTATTCCACTAATCGCATCGAGTATAATGAGTAAAAAAATAGCAAGTGGAGCAGCTAAAATAGTTTTAGAAGTGACATATGGTAAAGGTGCTTTTATGAAAACAGTAGAAGAGGCAAAAAAACTAGCAGAAGAAATGGTTAAAATAGGAAATTTAGCAAATAGGGAAACAAGATATATATTGACAAGCATGGATGAACCTTTAGGCTATGCAATAGGAAATAATTTGGAAATAAAAGAAGCTGTACAATTTTTAAAAGGAGAAATAGAACCCAAAGACTTAAAAGAAGTTGTATTAGAACTTGGAGCACATATGATAAAATTAGCAGGATTAGGAGAAAATTTAGAAGAAAACAAAAAAATAATGCTAGAGAATATAAAAAATGGGAAAGCATATAATAAATTTGTAGAAATGGTAAAAAGGCAAGGTGGAGATATATCATATTTAGAAAATCTAGAAAAATTTGAAAAATCAAAATACGAAATAGATATTTTAAGTGAAAAAACAGGAAAAATAAAAGAAGTAAAAGCAGATGTAATTGCAAAATACGTATGCAATTTAGGAGCAGGAAGAATAAGAAAAGAGGATAATATCGATATGACAGTAGGAATGATACTAAATAAAAAAGTAGGAGATGTTGTTACTAAAGGCGAAAAAATAGCTACAATACATACAAATAAAGCAACAGAAAAAATAAAACCAGAAGATATAGGAATTATAATATAATATAGGAAGTTACATAAAAATCTATTGAAAAAACAACATATAAATGATATAATAAATATTGTAAAATAACAAAGGAGGCAAAAAATGAAAAATATTAAAGAAACAAAAAGCAAAAAAAAGGAATTTAATAAAGGTGAAGTGTTCACAAAAATAATGGCAGGTATTCTAGTAATACTAATGCTTGGTGGAGTATGTGCCTCATTAATATTTGCATTAATTTAAGTTTATAGGATACTTCAAAAACCTAAATATATATAATAAGGAATATAAAAATATGGGAACAGTAGGAAATATAACAACACCTGTAAAAACAACTAACTGGCAAACATTTTACAACGAAAATATATTAGGATATTTTCATAGCTTACAAGGAAATCCATTTGAATTAATAACATTAATAATAGATTTATCATTTGTTGTTTTTTTAGGCTATTATTTTTTCAAAATAGTAAAAGATTCAAGAGCATGGCAATTAATAAAAGGAATAGCATTATTATTAGTAATAACCTGGTTAAGTGGAATATTAAATTTTAAAATATTAAATGCAATATTAACAGCAATAATGAATATAGGAATGATAGCAGTAATAGTAATATTCCAACCAGAATTAAGAAGAGCACTAGAACAGTTAGGAACAAATAAATTTGCAAAATTCATAGGCATAGATAAAGATATTGCAACAAGAACAAAGGAAGATATATATAAAGTAGTTATAGCAGTAGAAGAATTGGCAAAAACAAAAACAGGGGCATTAATAGTATTAGAAAGAGATATAAATATACAAGATATAATATCAACAGGAGTACCAATAAATGCAGAAGTTTCACCACAACTATTGGTAAATATATTTGTTCCAAAGACACCACTTCATGATGGAGCAGTAATAATAGGAAACAACAAAATAATATCAGCAGCCTGTGTATTACCATTAGAAGATGATGCAAATGTAGCAAATGGATTAGGAACAAGACATAGAGCTGCAATAGGAATGTCAAAAGAATCAGATAGTATAGTAGTTGTTGTATCAGAAGAAACTGGAAAAATATCTATAGCAAAAGATGGAATATTGATAGCAGATGTAAAAGAAGAAGCACTAAAGAAAATATTAATTACTAATATTGTTACTAAAAGGTTTGTAGTAGATAAAAAACAAGCTAAAGGTAAAATAAATAAGATTAAAGAAAAATTCAAAAAAGAAAAAGAAAAAATAGAAAAGGAAAAAATAGAAAAATAGTGGTAATATGCGAAATATAAAACTAACAATAGAATATGATGGAAAAGAATTTAATGGTTGGCAAAAACAACCACAGAAATTGAATATACAAGGAACTATAGAACAAGCAATAAAATCAATAACTGGTGAAGAAGTAACTCTAAACGCATCAGGAAGAACAGATGCAAAAGTACATGCATTAGGACAAGTTGCAAATTTTAAAACGAATTCTAAAATTCCAATTGAAAAATTCCCAATAGCAATAAATACAAAATTAAAAAAAAGTATAAGAATAATAAAAGCAGAGGAAGTAGATGAAAAATTTCACAGTCGACTTACATGCAAAAAAAAGACATATCGATATATAATTAACAATTCAAAATATGGAACAGCCATATATAGGAATTTAGAAACAAATATATCAAATAAACTAGATGAGAAAAAAATGAATGAAGCTATTAAATACTTCATAGGTGAACATGATTTTAAAGCATTTAAAGCAAGTGGAACAAGTAGTAAAAGTAGCATCAGAACTATATACGATGCAAAAGTATATAGGAAAGAAGATAGAATATTTATAGAACTAACAGGAAATGGATTTCTATATAATATGGTAAGAATTATAGCAGGAACACTAGTAGAAGTAGGAAATGGAAAAATAAAACCAGAAGATATAAGTAAAATAATAGCTTCTAAAAAAAGAGAAAATGCAGGAAAAACACTACCACCACAAGGACTATATCTAGTATCTGTAGAATATGAAGATTAGTGATAATTATTAAATTATCACTATAAATTTTATATAGCCAAAATAAAAAGGAGAAATGAAAATGTTACATATATTAAAACATACAATTGAAGAAGGAATAAAACTATTGCCATTTTTATTCATAACATATCTAATAATGGAATATATTGAACATAAAATGGAAAATAAATCAAAAGAAGCAATCAAGAAATCAGGGAAACTTGGACCAATAGTAGGAAGTATTTTAGGGATATTTCCACAATGTGGCTTTTCAGTATCAGCAACCAACCTATATGCAGGAAGAGTGATAACACTTGGAACATTAATAGCAGTATATTTATCAACATCTGACGAAATGCTACCTATATTTATTTCAGAAGCAGTATCACCAGTAATAATATTTAAAATATTAGGGATAAAACTTTTGATAGGAATAATTGCAGGATTTTTAGTCGATTTTGGAGTAGTACTAATAAATAAAAGAAAAAACAAAAAACAAGAAGAAATGGACAAAGAAATAGGACATTTTTGTGAAGAAAAACATTGTCATTGCGATGAAAAAGGAATATTTAAGTCAGCACTTAACCATACTTTAAATATATTAGTATACATATTAATAATTCTGTTCATAATAAATTCATTAGTTCATATAATAGGAGAAGAAAACATAAAACACATATTTTTAAATAAGCCAATAATAGGGCCAATGATTTCAGCATTAATAGGATTAATACCCAACTGTGCAGCATCAGTAATAATAACAAATATGTATCTAGAAAATGTAATATCAGTTTCAAGTTTAATAGCTGGATTATTAACAAGTGCAGGAGTTGGATTAGCGGTATTGTTTAGGACTAACAAAGGTTTGAAGAAGAATTTAAAAATCGTATTAATACTATATTTAATAGCTGTACTATCAGGAATAATATTAGAAAGTATAGGAATTGTGATATAAAAATAGGCAAAGTATATTATTTATACTTTGCCTATTTTTTACCATTTATTATTTATTGGATTTACCTCTTTTTAGGTTAACTATAATAGCATCTTCATTATCAAATAGATATTTAGAATCTGTATCATCAGTTTGAACAGGATTAAATTCATTTCTATCATCAAGAAAATCTATATTATTAGGATTATATTTCTTTTTAGATTTAACATTAATATCAGCATCTTCTGTAGTCGTAGTTACACTATCAGAAAATTTACCAAAGTCATATTTCTTAATTTTTTGAGGTTCTTTATACTTACTATCTAAATAATTCATTTTTCCCATACCATATTCTGACTTACCTTTTTCATTTCTAAACTTAAAAGCACAATCTTTTTGACTGAAAGCTTGAAGTTTAATTGGCTTAAAATTAGTAACGAATTTCCATTCAACACCACCATGTTTTGAATCGTATTTCATTTTATCAAAATCAATAGTATTACTAAATTTCCATTCTTTATGAACACCCATTTCAAAAGACCACCAATCTAAATCTTCTTGAGTTGCATTACCTGTGAATATTTTATTAGCACAGTTTGCAAGAATTGTTTGTCTATAATTTTCTTTAGATGTAGGAGTTTCTAATTGTGACAAGTTTTGTGCAGAAATTATAGCACCTACTTTATATTTCCTAAACATTGTAAATATTGGTTCAGTAGCTTTGCAAATAAAGTCAGGGAATTCATCAACATATAAGAAATGAGGAATTCTAGTTTTTTCATTTCCAGGTCTTCTAAGTACAGCATTTTCTAAAGAAATTAATAAGAATAAACCAAATGCTTTATGACTTGTAGCCCCTAAATCACCTCTTCTAGTGCATACAAAAGTAAGTTCTCCATTTTTTAACACATCGTCAAAATTAATATTATTTGTTCTATTACATAAAATATTTTTAACTCCATTTAATCTAAGTAGATTATCTAATTGAGAAACAGCAGCATATATAAATTTTTCTGTCATTTCTCTACCAGTACCATTTTTATAAAAATTCTTTTTAAAATATGATAATTGAATTGAATATTTTTCTCTTAAGTTATCATCATGTGCCATTATTTCACACATTTTTTCAACTAACTCAAAATTGGTAAACATTTTCAACATATCTTCTAAATTTGGTAGTGCTCCTTCATTCATTTTAGGATACATTACTTTTAATAATATTGCGACATTTTCAATTGCTTGAATCACAACATCTTCTCTGAAAGCTTCTTTTATATCACTATGAGTAGTATTATACATAGCTTTTAAAGCTGAAGAAATAGTTGTAGCAATTTTATTTGTATCATCATAAACAAAAGGATTTAAACCTATAGAATTTATATCAGATGGATCGATAATATTATATGTAAATCCAAAATTTTCAGCTACATCAATCATATGATCTGATATTTCTCTATCTGGAGACATAACAGTAACACCACAATTCTTGTATATATATTCAGGAACGTCAGCTAAAAGCATTTTCTTAACATATGATTTATAAATACTTTCTTTTCCAGAAGAAGGTATTAACATATTTAAGTTAAAATTTTTATTTAAATATTCGTTATCATAAGGCTTATCTAAAACTGCAATTCTGGTTTTTAAAGCAGTATATCCCATTTCTTTAGAAACTTCACTAAAGAAAAATTTTCTTTCTAAATCTCTTGCAATGAAAGGTTCAAAAACCATTGAAGTTTTACCACTTCCAGAGCCACCACAAACAAATGTTGATTGAAATCTTGAAGCTTCTGGCATTGTTGAAGAAACCCCAGATTGAGAATCCTTAAATAAAAACATTTCACAAGTAAAAGGTCCGTGACCTTTACTTTTATCTGATAAATCAATTCCAGCATAATCCCATATAGAACGAGATAAATCTAAACTATCAAACACACCAAAATAAAGGAAGTTAAATAATTTATAAGCAAGAGTAATAGGTATAAATAAAGCAATAGAGGTTAATGCAGGTCTAAAGAGTTCAGAAAAATTAGTTACTAAGTCATTATAACCAGGAACTGAAACTAAAAATAGCCAAACCCCCATATTAAGCCATTGTGTGAACATTGAAATCACAATTACACCTAATAAAATAATATATACACAAAATATTTTTTCTTTTTGAGCTTTAGAAGTAGAAAATTCCGAAGGAACAGAAAAAGCATATGCAAGCATAGGGCAAGCCATAGCTAAACAATATTTAATTGGTCCCCAATAAGAATAAGATACACCAGTAAAAACAATTAACAATGTTTCAACTAATCTATCTACCACTAAATATAAAGTAATTAACGTTAAAACATAAGTTGCAAAATTATTTCTAGTAGTATGTAACTTTTTTAAAAATTTATCAAAATATTTCATTTAAATTATCCTTTCAAAATATTATTTACATATACATATATTATCCTATAAAATCTGCAAAAAATCAAGTATTTTACAACAACTTTTTAAGTTTGAAAAAATAAAATAAAAAAATAAGAATAAAACTAAAAGCTTGTACATATAATTAATAATAAATGAGGTGATAAAATGCAAGAAATCTATAACAAAGAAAAATTAATTATAGAAAAGACAGAATTAGAAAAAGAGAAAGAACTGATAAAAAATATAATAAAAACAAAAAAGGAACTTGAATTTTCAAATAATAATTTTGAATTTGCAGAAGAAGATCTGATAGATTATTATATTTATCAAATCAAAGCCAACCAAGCTAAATTAGACTACTTAATTAAATTAGCTAAAATAAAAGGAATAAATGTAAGTAGTATAAAAGAATTAGAATACAATATAGAAACTTTAGAAGAAAATGCTATATAATCTAAAATATAAGTTATTAAATTCCAACTTTCACATATTAATATAATATAAGTAAATGAAAGAAAGGAATAAAAAATGAATACAAGTATCATTACATATCTAGCGTGTATTTGCTTTCTATTTTTGTTTGGAAAAATATTTATTTTACCACTTAAGAAAATATTGAAACTTGTTCTAAATTCAATAATAGGAGGAGTAGTAATATTTTTAATAAATATAATAGGAGCAAACTTTGGATTTCATATAGGATTGAATTTTTTTACAAGTGCTTTAATAGGAATATTAGGATTGCCAGGTGCAGTAGTATTAATTATTATAAAATTATTATTAATGTAAAACTAAAAAACAAACTACTAAAAAAAGTTTGATTTTTAGTTTTTAATTTTTTACACCAAGATAAAAAGAAAAAATTGATTTTGACCAAAAGATATAGTATACTAGATGTGTAGATCGTAAAGAAATATTAGGAGGTAAAATGGATATATTAATAAATGAAGTAAGATTACAAAAAAGAATTAACGAACTAGCTAAAATGATAGAGAAAGACTATCAAGGAAAAGAAATTGTATTAATAGGAATATTAAAAGGCTCAGTTCCATTTTTATGGGAACTATCTAAAAGATTAAAAAATGATGTGATAATGGAATTTATGGAAGTATCAAGCTATGAAGGAACTGAAAGTACAGGAGTAGTAACAATAAAAAAAGATCTAAGTGGAAACATAGAAGGAAAAGATGTAATTATAGTAGAAGATATTATAGATACAGGAAGAACACTTACATATTTAAAACAAAATTTATTAGAAAGAAAACCAAATAGTTTAAAAATAGCAACATTACTAAGTAAACCATCAAGAAGGGTGTTGGAATTAGATGTAGACTATATAGGATTCCAAATAGAAGATAAATTTGTCGTAGGATTTGGACTAGATTATAATCAAAAACTTAGAAACTTACCATATATTGGATATATAGAATAGGAGATTATATGTTTCAAATAGAAGAAGAATTAAAAAAACTGCCTAATAAACCAGGAGTATATATTATGAAAGATTCAAAAGATAATATCATATACGTAGGTAAGGCAGTTTCTTTAAAAAATAGAGTTAGACAATATTTTAGAAAAAATAATAAAACAAAAAGAATAGAAAATATGGTAAGCTTAATAGACCATTTTGAATATATAGTTGTTGATAATGAAGCAGAAGCACTAATTTTAGAATGTAATTTAATAAAAAAACATAGGCCTAAATTCAATGTACTGTTAAAAGATGATAAAACTTACCCATATATAAAAATTGATATAAAATCAGACTTCCCAACAGTAACATATACAAGAAGAATAATAAATGATGGTGCGAAATATTTTGGACCATATGCAAGTCCAGGAGCAGCAAAAGAAATGGTAGATTTTATAAAAGAAAAATATAAAATAAGACAATGTAGAACACTAAAAAAAAGAACAAGACCTTGCTTAAATTATCATATAAAAAGATGCCTAGCACCATGCATGGGATATATCAAAAAAGAAGAATATAGGAAACAAATTAATGAAATTATTGACTTATTAGAAGGAAAAATAAGTAAAATTTTAAAAGAACTAGAAAATCAAATGAAAGAAGCGGCAAACAAATTAGAGTTTGAAAAAGCAGCAGAATTAAGAGATAGAAAACAAGCAATAATTAGAGCTTCAGAAAAACAAAAAGTGTCAAACATATCAGAAAATAATATTGATGTAATAGGAATATATAAATCACAATTAGAAGTATGTATTGAAATATTTTTCGTTAGAGGAAGCAAAATGATAGGAAGAGAACATTACTTTTTTAATGAATTAAAAGATATGGAAATTCAAGAACTTTTATCAGGATTCGTAAAACAATATTACATTGATAATCCAAATATTCCAAGTAAAATAATGTTAAGAGAAGAATTAGAAGATAAAAAAATAATAGAAGAATGGCTTTCAAATGAAGCAGGAAAAAAAGTAGAATTAAAAAGTCCTAAAAAAGGTGAAAAATTAAGATTTGTTGAGATGGCAGAAAATAATGCGAAAGTAACATTAGAAAATAAGGAAAAAGAGAAAAATGAAATATTATTAGAATTAAAAAAAGTACTAAATTTAGAAAAAATGCCAAGAAAAATAGAAACATATGATATATCAAATTTAGCAGGAGAAAATATGGTAGCAGCAATGTGCGTTATGCAAGATGGAATGATAAAAAAGAACTTATCAAGAAGATTTAAAATAAAAACAGTATTAACACAAGATGACCCAAGGTGTATGGAAGAAGTAATAACTAGAAGATTAAAATATTCTATAGAAAAAGAAAATACAGGTTTTGGAAGATTACCAGATGCAATATTTGCAGATGGAGGAATAACTCAAATTAGAGCCACTAAAAAAGCAATTAAAAAATACCATTTAGATATTCCGGTTTATGGAATGGTTAAAAACGATAAACATCAAACAAGAGCTTTAATGGATGAAAATAGAAATGAATTAGAAATATCTGAAAATTTAAAAAATCTAATAACAAGATTTCAAGATACTGTTCATGATACCGCAATTACATATCACAGAAAAATTAGAGAAAAAGAAATTACAAAATCTGAATTAGATGAAATACAAGGAATTGGAGAAAAAAAGAAACAAGAATTATTAAAATATTTTGGAAGTGTCGAAAAAATAAAAAAAGCTACAGAAGAAGATCTTATGAAAGTAAAAGGAATCACTAAAAATAATGCTTTTGAAATATGGAATAAATTTAAATAGATATTAAAAAAATATTTCAATAATATAAAGCGAAAAAATAAAAATACATAGTCTATTAGACTATGTATTTTTTAACATTTTGAAGTTTAGTCTAAATAAACCGATATTAGATAAACAAGAGTTTTTCCTAATATACAAACAGTGCATATGAAGACCAATCAACAACGTTACAGAAGTTACTAATAAAACGGTTAAAAATCTTTTCATAGTACAACCTCCTAATATATATTTTTTTAAATAGTATATAACAAAATAAAAAAATAATCAAATTTATGAATAAATCAAAAATACTAAGCATATATATATAATAATAAATAAAAAATATAAGGGGGAAATATTATGATATATACAAATGAGGATATTCTAAATATGAAATATAATGAAAGGTTAAACAAAATACAAATAAAAAAAGAAAAAAGGACAAGCAAAAAAATATTAAAAATAATCAATAAAATAAGAGCAAATAAATTTATAACAGTAGCAGGTTCTCTATTTTTAATATTTTCAATAATTAATTTTTATTTAATATATAGTATAATAAAATTAATACAAACAGTAAACTTTATGTGAAATATAAAAAAACATTGAAATATAATTAAAAATATAGTAAAATATAACTATTCTAATAAAAGGAGGATAGTTAAAACAAAAAATGAAACTAGCAAATGAATGGAAAGAATATAAAATATTAGATATGGCAGATGGACAAAAATTAGAAAAATGGGGAAATATAATATTATCAAGACCAGATCCACAAATAATTTGGAAACAAAAAAGTTATCCTAAAAAATGGAATGAAATAAATGCAACATATAATAGAAGTAAGACAGGAGGAGGTTCGTGGAATTTTAACAAAAAATTACCAAGCAACTGGCAAATAAAATACAAAAATTTAACATTTAATATAAAACCAATGGGATTTAAACATACAGGACTATTTCCAGAACAAGCAGTTAATTGGGACTGGATGATAGAAAAAATAAATAAAGCTAGAAAAGAAAGAAAAAAAGAAATAAAAGTTCTAAATCTATTTGCATACACAGGAGGTGCCACAGTAGCATGTTTATCAGCAGGAGCATCTGTATGCCATGTAGATAGCTCAAAAGGAATGACTTCTTGGGCTAAAGAAAATGTTAAATCATCAGGATTAGAAAAAAGCCAAGTAAGATATATAGTAGATGATGTTATAAAATTTGTAAATAGAGAAATAAGAAGAGGAAATAAATATGATGCAATAATAATGGATCCACCATCATATGGAAGAGGAACAAAAGGAGAAATATGGCAATTCGAAGAAAATATTTATGAATTAGTAGAATTATGTACTAAAGTATTATCAGAAAAACCACTATTTTTCTTAATAAATTCATATACAACAGGTATATCAAGTAAAGTATTAGAGGATATATTAGAATTAACAGTTGGAAAAAAATACAAAGGAGAAATAGAATCAGGAGAAATAGGATTACCAATGGAAAATTCAAAACTAGTATTACCATGCGGAATATATGGACGTTGGAATGAAAAATAAATTTAAATAGTAATAAATAAAAAAGGACAAAATAAAATGGAAAAATTAAATGTCATATATGAAGATAATCACATAATAGTAGTTCAAAAAATAGTAAACATTCCATCACAGGCAGATAAATCAGGCTCAATTGATATGCTTACACTTGTAAAACAATATATAAAAGAAAAATACCAAAAACCAGGTAATGTATATGTCGGATTAGTACATAGATTAGATAGACCAGTAGGTGGAGTAATGGTATTTGCTAAAACATCAAAAGCAGCATCAAGGCTAAGTAATCAAATACGAGAAAAGACAATAAAAAAGAAATATCTAGCAGTAGTAGATGGGAAATTTGAAGAAAAAAAAGGAATGCTAGAAGATTATTTATATAAAGATGAAAGAAATAACATAAGTAAAGTAGTAAACAAAGACAAAAAAGGTGCAAAATATGCAAAGTTAGATTTTGAAGTATTAGGATATAAAGAAGATAAGAATTTAAGCTTAGTAAAAGTAAATTTACATACAGGAAGACACCATCAAATAAGATTGCAAATGGCAAATTCAGGACATAGCATATTTGGAGATCAAAAATATGGAACACGAGGAAAAGGAAAACAAATAGCATTATGGGCATATAATTTAGAATTTGAACATCCAACAACAAAAGAAAAACTGCAATTTAGAATATATCCAGAACAAAAAGGAACATGGAAGTGGCCTTTTTTAGGACGTTCCTAAAAAAGATTATAAAAAGATATAGTAAAATAATTGAGTTATTTTGCTATATCTTTTTTGCGTATTTTATAAAAATAGAAAAAATATGCATGAAAGAATAAAAATAAAATAAAGCAAAACAAAATATAGATTTCATAAAACATATGAACAATAAAGCTTTAAAAATGTTAAAATAAAAACAACTTAAAGATACAAAGCGAGGTGAAAATAATGATAGATAAAATTTGCTTGTACCTAACAAATAAAATAAGAAAAGAAATGCCAGAAATTGATAATGAAAGAGCAGAAATTATTAATTATGGACTTCAAAATATAATAGGAGAGATACCTAAAATATTTATAATGCTTGGAATTGCATATTTGTTAGGAGTATTTAAACTAGCATTAATTTCATTTTTTATAATGTTACCATATCGTACATTTTCAGGAGGATTTCATCTAAAAACACATATTGGATGCATTATAGCGACTAGTATAATGTATTGCTTACCAGCATTTTTAGGAAAATATCTAATACTAGAAAAACCAATTAAACTTATATTAATTTTAGCTAGTTGGATTTTTGGAATTATAATGATTAAACTATATGCTCCAGCAGATACAGAAAATGTACCAATATTAAGAAAAAAAGAAAGAAAACAAAAACAAATTTTATCATACATTACTTTAACAATAGCTTTAGGAATAGCAGCAATTATAAATAATAATGTTATGGCAAATATAATAATTTTTGGTTACTTAATACAAACTTGTTCAATTACAAGATTTGCATATAAAATAACAAATAATAAATACGGATATGAAGTATATAATACATAAAATTACAAAATGCTAATATATAAAGTATATACCGGTAATACTTTATTATTATATATAATATATATTATTAAGGGGGGGAATACCTATGCTAAAATTCTTAGCTAAAATAGCAGAAAAATATGCAAAATCTACAAATACAGCTTGTGCAATTTGGTGTGTAGTTCATCAACCTAAAATGCCAGCAAGTTTAATAAAAAAAGATTAATTAGTTATTAAGTTTAAATAATGAACAATAGTTTATTATTTAAAATACATATACTCAATGTTATTATGGTGTAATCCATAAAAAAGGTATCCCTAAAAGGATACCTTTTTTAAAAAGAAAAAATAAAGAGATTAATTACAATCTCTTTATTTTTAACTATTTCAAATAAATTTCCAATTGTTGACTAAATAAAGTATCAGTTTTAGATGTAAATAAATTAACATTATGAAATTTGTTTAACATTTTTCTTACTTCCCATAAACCAATTCCAGAATGATTTTCTTTTTCACTAAATCCTTTATTATAAATAGTTTCAGTATCAACATTTTTGTTACTATAACTATTTTCAATTAATATAACATTCCTATTATTTTTTTCTTCTTTTCTAAAAGTAATATTCATAATTTTTTCTTCACTATTATTAGCAGCATCTATTGCATTATCAAGTAAAATTCCAAGGATACGAGCGAATTTATAAACATCCATATTTAATTCATTCAAATCTAAGAAGAAATATAAATTCACATCAATTCCTTTTTCAGTTGCTTCAGAATATTTTGAAGTTACTAAGCTATATATTCCAGGATTATTTATACTTTCTGGATTTAAGATATATAAGTTATTAACTTTTTCACAATCTTTTTCTAATTCTAAATAATATTTTTTTAAACCTTCCATATCATCAGTATTAATAAATCCACCAATTGTAGTTACAATATTATCAAAATCATGTTTAAATCCTCTAACGCCATCATGCAAAACACGTAAAGTTTTATTATATTCTTCTGCACTTTCTAATTGTTTTGTAGTATTAGTTAATTTTACGACTTTTGAAATACTATATAAACTTATGCAAAAATAAAGTAAAAGCATAATAAAATTTAAAAAGGTATAACAAAGTGGTAAAATATCTATATATTTCATTGTTATGATAATTTCAACAATAATGTATAGTAATCCAAAAATTAGATTAAGTGAAATCAAATATTTTGATTTTTTATCGAAAGTTTCTAATAAATCTAAATGAATTTTTTTGTGTTTGATAACAAATGTAAATATAAAAATAATACCATATATTAAAAAAATCAAAGGCATTCTGTAGATAGCTATTGTTAATAATTGCTCATAAGTAATATGTAATAAAGTTATATAAGGATTAAACAATAAAGATTGTACAATAGTAAATAAAAAACTAGGCAGAATAGAAGCAATTATTGTTTTTATAGCAGTAGTTTTAAAAATTGTATATATAACAATAAAAGATGTTATATAGTTAAAAATAATATTATAAGGACTCGGAATAATATCTAAACTTACTGTAGACAATATTATAGTTAAAACTAAATAAATTAAATTTTGCTTTTTAGAAGGCGTTAAGTTAAAAAAACTAATAATTAAATACAAAGTTAAAGGAGCTTCAAGAAATTGAAAAATAAAAGTTAATAATTTAGACAAACCTTCATTCGGAGTACTCAAAGCTATCCATATATTATTTAATAATTCCGTCATTTTTAAATACCTCCATTAAATCTTTTTTGTACTTTGGCCCAATGTCACAAAAATCATTGTTTTGAAAATAAAGTCTATTTTCAACAGAATCAACATTCAAAACATTACTAATATTAACGATATAAGATTTATGACATCTTATAAAATTATCAGGTAAAATTTCTTTAATCTTATTAAAAGAACTATAAATTTCATAATCTCTAGAAGGGGTATGAAAAAGTAACTTCATATTATTTCTCTTAATATAATAAATTTCGCTCTCGTCAATAAAAGTATTTTTGTTATCAATTTTAATATACTTCTTAGGCAATCCATTAACATCTTCAAAAAGTCTAACAATAGTTTCTTCTAACCTTTCAATAGTTAAAGGTTTAGCAATATAATCAAAAGTTTTATACTTATAAGCCATCATAGCAAATTCTAAATGACCAGTAGTAAAAATAAGATAAGCGTCTTTGTTTTTCTTCCTCACAGTTTCAGCAATTTCTAATCCAGTTTTATCATTTTGTAATTTAATATCTAAAAATAGAACATCAACTTTATTAGAATCAACATAATTCAAAATATCATGATAGTTACCAGATTTAAAAACAACTTGAGCTTCATAATTGTGTTTTACAAAGATTTTTTCAAGCATAGTTGAAATTTTTTCTAAAATATTCAAATTATCATCACAAATTACAAAATTTAACATAAAAATCATCCCCTTTGTTTTAAAAAATGGAAAAAAATGTAATAAAAACAAAACAAAATATTACATTTTTTAACACTTATTAACAATATAATCTAAAAAAATTATAATGTCAATAGTAAAATAGTAACTTTATCCAAAAGGTAAAAAATCAGTGCTAGTGATAATAATATCAGTAATACTGACAGTGTTATAAAAAAGAAATAAATGTAAAAAAATGGAAACAAGACAAAAAGGTAACATAAAAAAAGTAATAAAAGTAATAAAAAAAAAATTCTGACATAAAATTTTATAGGAGATGATTATTAATGAAAAAAAAGAATAAAAAAATTTTACTTGCATTGATTTTAATTCTAATAATACTAATATCTATATTAACATTAATGCAAGAAAAGAAAAAAACATCTAAGATAGCAAACACAACAGAAATATCAAATAAAAAAATAGGCTGGGGAATATTAAGAAATGATAAGCATGAACAACCAGATTTAGGAGCAAAGAATCAAAAAATACTTGAAGAAAATCAAGGAATAGCTATAGGGGATAAAGAAGAAAAAAGAATATATTTAACATTTGATGAAGGGTATGAAGCAGGATATACACCTGAAATTCTAGAAAAATTAAAAGAAAATAATGTAACAGCAACTTTTTTTATAACAGCTCATTACTTAAATACTCAACCAGAACTTGTAGAACAAATGATAAAAGAAAAACACATTGTACGGTAACCATACAGTAAACCATAAATCAATGCCGGACTTAGGTGAAGAAGAAATAAAAAAAGAAATAATGGATTTGCACAAAGCAATATATGAAAAATACAACTACGAAATGAAATACTTAAGACCACCTAAGGGAGAATTTAGTGAAAGAACATTAAAAATAACAAATAATTTAGGCTACAAAAATGTAATGTGGTCATTTGCATACAAAGACTGGGAAGAACAAAAACAACCAAACGAAGAAATAGCTATAAATATGATAACGAAAAACTTTCATCCAGGTGAAGTAATGTTATTACATGGAAATTCAAAAACAAACACCAAGATATTACCTAGAATAATAAAAGAAGCAAGAAATCAAGGATACGAATTCTATTCATTAGAAGAATTTAAAAAATAGGAGGAAAAATGAAGAAAAAGAAATTTAGAAAAATAGATAAAATATTAGAAATCCCATCAGAAATATGCTCAAATGAATCTAAAATAACAATTGTGGGATTTAATGAAGTAATAATAGAAAATTTTAAAGGAATACTAGAATATGAAGAATATTTTGTGAGAATAAAAACATATATAGGAATAGTAAATATAAATGGTTATGGATTAAACTTGAAAAACATGACAAATGATGACATTAAAGTAAAAGGAAAAATAGAAAGCATAGAATTTGAGAAAATGGTGGAGGAAAATAATGATAATTAAAATATTACTAGGATATATCTTAGGATATTTACGAATATCAGTAGAAGGATATTATATAGAAAGATTTATAAATTTATGTAACAATAAAAAAATAATAATATGGAATATAAAAAAAGACAAAAATGTTAAAATATATTTTAATGTAAGCATTAAAGATTTTAGAAAAGTTGCAAAAATAGCAAAGAAATTCAAATGCAAGTTGAAGATAGAAAGAAAAAAAGGAATACCATTTCTATTAAATAAATATAGAAAAAGAAAAATATTTGCAATTTTACTAATAGTGGTAGTAACAATAATAATAGCTTCTTCAAATTTTGTATGGAATATAGAAATAAAAGAAGAAAAGGGAGAAAATCTAGAAAAAATATATGAAGATGTAAAAGAAGCAGGTCTAAGTATAGGAATGTTAAAAAATAAAATAGATAGAAAAGAGATAATAAATAAAGTATGTCTAAAAAGAGATGACATAGCATGGATGGGAATAGAAATAAAAGGAACAAATGTATTAATAAGTATAGTGAAATCAGATAAAAAACCAGAAATTATAAACCAAAATGAATATTGTAGTATAGTAGCAGAAAAAGAAGGGATAATAACTAAAATAAATCCACAAAATGGAACAGCAAATGTAAAAGTAGGTGATGTTGTAAAAAAAGGAACACCACTAATAAATGGATGGATAGAAGGAAAATATACAGGAATTAGATATGTACATTCAAGAGGAGAGATAGAAGCAAAAGTATGGCATACAAAATCAATAAAAATTCCATATAACACTACGGAAAAAAGAGAAACAGGTAATATACAAAAATTATACTCTATAAAATTTAATAAATTTGAGATAAATTTACAAAAAAGGGTTTCAAAATTCAAAATTTATGGTACAATAGAAACAGAAAATAAATTTAAACTATTTTCAAATTTTTATTTACCAATTTCTGTAAAAAAAACAGTATTAAAAGAAGAAGTAGAAGAAGAAAAAATATATAGTAAAGAACAGGCAAAAAACTTAGGGATACAACAATTAGAAGAAGAATTACAAAAAGAAATAGAAGATGCAACTAAAATTGTAAATAAAAATATAAATACATATGAACATGAAAATGATATAGAAATATATCTAACATATGAAGTATTAGAAAAAATAGGGACAAAAGAAAGGATTATATTTTGAAGGGAGAATATATATGGAAGAAAGAAGTTTAAGAATTACAGGTACAGATAAAAGTTTTTTTAATAAAATTACAAACACATTAACAAGAATGTTAATACCAACTAAAATTGGGATAAATGGGATGTTAGTAACAATAAAAAGAAAAGCTTTAATAAAAGCATATGAACAATTCACAAAAGAAGACCAAAATTATGATAAAGAAGAATTTGAAAAGAAATATGATGAAGCATATACAACATATTTAGAAACATTAGATAAACATGTAATGGATTCAATATATAAAAAAGTGAAAAATGGAACAGCATCAGAATTTGAAAAAAATGCTTTATCAAAATATTATGAAGTAACAAGCTTAAAAGAAAAAGAATATATAGAATATAAATATCGTAAACAAAAATATTTAATAGAACTAGATTGGGAAGGAATCAAAGTAAACGGAAAAGAAAAAACAAAAGAAAAATATATGGATTTTTACATAAACAAAATGGATACATTATATAAATCAATTTTAAAAAACTATTCAATAAAATTGGCAGATACAACAAATTCATATGATTCAAGTAAAGAATGGATATATACAAAAATATTTTATACTATAGATGAATATATTCAAAATATATTAACATTAAAAATAGAGAATAATGAAGAGGAATATAAAGGTATAGTAGATGAGTATAACAAATATCTAAGCTTTACAGTAGGAAAATTAGATACAAGAGATAATATAGAAAAAAATATGACTTTATTAGGAATAAGTAGAAAACTATTTACACATAGTATTCCATTAATAGTCGCAGAACAATGTTATGAAAAATTACTAAAAGATGCAAGAGTACTATTACAAGATACAAAAATAGCAAACAAAAGAGAAAAAGCATATAATATGCTAATAACATTAATAGAAGATTATAATGTGAAATTATTATCAACAAAAGTATATTGGGAAAACATAAGAGAAAGAGAAGAATATAAACAATTTTGGGACAAGTATAAGAAAATATCAACATTAAAAGAAAAAGATTTTATAGAATATATAAAACAAAAAGAAATATTATTTATTAAAAATGATTTGAAAAAAATCAGAAATACAAAAATAGATTATACAAAACTAGAAAAATATTATAAAAGAAAATTAATAGATTATGGAGCTATAAGACAAATAAGCAATATGTGCAGATCTTGTGGAAATTACACAGGAAATATAAGTAAAGAAACAATTAAGGTGAGAATATAGTATGTATGAAATAATATATGATGAAGTAGAAATAAAAATAGAATATGATAAAACGATCCAAAAAGTAATAGAGGAATGCTACAAAGAAGAAAATTTACAAAATTCTAAACTAGTAATAACAATAACACTAACAACACCAGAAAAAATAAGAGAAATAAACAAAGAATACAGGAATATAGATAGAGCAACAGATGTTTTATCATTCCCAATGTTTGAAAAAAAAGAACTAGATGCTAAAATAGAAAATCAAAACTTCTTATGTGAAGATATCCTAGGAGACATTATAATATCTGTAGAAAAAGTAGCACAGCAAGCTAAAGAATACGGACATAGTATTGAAAGAGAATTAAGTTATATGGTGGTACACGGGTTTTATCATCTAATGGGTTATGACCATATTGAAGAACAAGATAAAGAATTAATGAGAATTAAAGAAGAAAAGATTTTAAAAAAATTAGGCATTACAAGGGAGGAAAAATAATATGGAAAAAGGTGGAACAAAAGCATTAATAATAATTCTAGTAATATTAATATTAGTTGCAGGAGGAGTATTTGGATATAAAATAATAAAAAGTAAAAGTTCAGAAACAGGAAATGAGCCACAAAAAGAAGATGTGTTAGTAGCAAAAGTAAAAGAAAAGAAATTAAAAACATTTCAAGGAGAAGATAGACCAATAGCAGTAATGATAGATAATCATCAAGGAGCATGGCCACAAGCAGGATTAGAAAAAGCTTATATGGTATATGAAATAATAGCAGAAGGTGGAGAAACAAGATTGATGGCATTATTTAAAGGTCAAGATGTAAAGCAAATAGGACCAGTAAGAAGTGCAAGACATTATTTTATAGATTATGCAATGGAAAATGATGCAATATATACACATTTTGGACAAAGTCCACAAGCAGAATACGATATAAAACATCTATACATAAATGATATAAATGGAATAGCAGAAGATGGAGTGACATTTTTGAGAACAAATAAAAAAGCAGCACCACATAATGCAATGACAAGCACAGAAAAATTATTGAAATCAGCAAAAAACAAAAAATATAGAACAAAATCAGATAAAAAAAGTGTATTAAATTATGTAGCAGATGAAATAAATTTAGAAAATGGTGAAAGTGCAAAAAGTATAACAATACCACATTCAAATTTACAAACAGTAAAATACGAATATGACAAAGAAACAAAGATGTATAAAAGATATGCAAGAAAAAAAGAACAAAAAGATTTAGAAACAGGAAAAGTATTAGAAACAAAAAATATAATTGTAACAATATGTGATAATTACACATTACAAGATAGCGAAAAAAAGGGAAGACAAGGTTTGAAAAATATAGGAACATTTGATGGATATTATTTAACAAACGGAAAAGCTATAAAAATAAAATGTGTAAAAAATAAAAGAGAAGAACAAACAAAATATATGGATTTAGAAGGAAATGAAATAAAAGTAAATGATGGAAATACATGGATAAATATATGTTCAAAAGACGCGAAAATAGTAATTGAGCCAGAAGAACAAGAATTATCACAAAACGTAACAAACCAAAATTAGTAGGAGGATAAAGATGAATGTATATGATACAAGCAATAAATTAGCTCAAGAAATAAAACAATCAGAAGAATATCAAAATTATAAAATGGCAAAAGAAACATTAAAATTAAATCAAGAATTATCAAACAAAATAAAAGAATTTGAAAAAACAAGATATGAAGTTCAAATACTAGCAATGCAAACAGGAAAAAATGATGAAGAAGGATTAAAGAAAATGCAAAGTTTATATGCAGAATTGATAGAAAATCCCGATGCCAAAAGATATTTTGAAGCAGAAACAAAATTTAATATATTAATAGCAGATGTAAACAAAATAATAGGTGAAGCTATTAAAGATGTAATGGAGTAAAAAATGGAATTTATAACAATTTTTTTAATATGCTTACTATTATTAATATTATTAGCAATTATATATAGCTTTAATATTAAAAACATAAAAAAAATAAAGAAAATGGCAAATATTGAAAAACTTGATAAAATATCAGCAAAATATCCAACTAATTTTGAAATGTGCAAAGAATATCTAAAAAAGTTAAAAAATGAAAAAGTTAAAATAGAAGAAAATAAAGATTCAGATGCAACAGTATATATAGCTACTTTAGATAAAATTTGTATAGGAAATTTAAAAAATAGTTATACAAGAATTCAAACAACAGCACATGAATGTTTACATTCAATACAAAATAGAAAAATATTATTATTTAACTTCATTTTTTCAAATATATATTTAATATATTTTGCAGCAATAATAGTATTAAATATATGTAATAAGCTAAATAACCAAATGATATATTTAGAGATATTAACTATATTAGGATTAATATATTATTCAATCAGAATGTATTTAGAAAGCGATGCAATGATAAAAGCAAAATATCTCGCTAAAGAATACATGGAAGAAAAAAATATATCAACAGAAGAAGAAATAGAAGAAATGATAAATCAATATGACAAAGTAAATGATATAGGAATAAAATTTGTAAACTATCAATTATTAAGTGGAATATTAATAAAAATAATAATATTTTCAATATTATGCATATTTTAAAAAAAATATCAAAAAACTCTTGACAAAATTAGAATTATAATCTATAATCTATAATTGTTAAGGGCAAATGCAGGTGTAGTTCAATGGTAGAACCTCAGCCTTCCAAGCTGATGACGTGGGTTCGATTCCCACTACCTGCTCCAACTTTTAACAAAATTTAATATGCAGGTGTAGTTCAATGGTAGAACCTTAGCCTTCCAAGCTAATGACGTGGGTTCGATTCCCACTACCTGCTCCAACTAAAACAACTTACGAACGATATAGAAGTTTGTAAGTTGTTTATATTTAATATAAAAAAGGAGAAAAAATTTGAAAATGCAAGAAATCACCAATTTTTTAGATAAAAAAATTGAAGAAAATAATTTCAAAATAACAATTACATTTTATGAATTAAGAATAAAAATGAATTTAACACAAGAAGAAACAGAAACATTTCTTGAATATTCTAAGACAAGATTAGAAAATTTAGATTACCAAGTTTTTTATACAGGAGAAAAATATACAATAAATAGTATCAATAAAATAGTAGAACAAAATGAATTATTAGTAGCAATAAAAAATAAATAAAAAGAACAATAAAATATTTAAAAAGAAAAAAAGATGTGGTATAATATTACTAGGCTATAAATAAAAATAAAAAAGGAGGAAATATGAATCAAATATTAGTAACGGAAAAATTATACGTAACACCAGAGCTAAAAAGAAAAAAGAAAATATATAAATTTGATTTTATATTATCCATTTTCATCGCCTTAATATTAATATCAGTAGCAATTTATGCAGAATATGATAGAAACAAAAGTGAAGAAGTATCAAAACAAATAATGGAAGATTTTAATACAACTTTAGAAGAAAATGCAGAACAAAAAGAAAAACAAAGAAATGACATATTAGTGGTAGTATTAGGACAAAACCAAGAAGATAAAAAAGTTAAAGAATTAATAAGTAATAAAAACGAAGTGCCAAAAAAAGAAGAAAATACAATAGATGGATATACATATACTTCAATAGCGACAATAGATATACCTAAAATAGACGTTAATTATACAATAATAGAAGGAAAAACAAAAAGTGAAAAAGAAACAGAAATATTATTAAAAAAATCCACATGTAAACTAGAAGGCCCAGAGCCTAATGAAGTAGGGAATTTTTGTGTAGTAGGACATAATTATAGAAATAAAAGATTTTTTAGCAAAGTTCCAAATTTAGAAAATGGAGATATAATAAATATAACAGACTTAACAGGAAGAACGATTACATATAAGGTATATGATAAATATATAGTAGATCCATATCAAGTGGATTGTTTAAATCAAAAAACAAAAGGAAAAAAAGAAATAACATTAATAACATGTACAAACGACAGCAAAAACAGAGTAATAGTAAAAGCAAGAGAAGAAAAATAAGTTAAATAGAATCAAAAACTATTTAACTTATTTTTTTAATTGTTTCCAATAAAATCGTAAAAATTCCTAAAACAATACCCTTCATTTTTTAAATAAGAAATAGAATCCTTTAAAACAGAAGGAGTATTATTAACATCACAAGTATCATGCATCAATACAACTAAAGTTCCTTTATTTTTTGAAGTTCTTTTTAAGTTTTGTAATAGTTCATAATCAGAAATTTTTATTTCAGAATCTTTATTCAAGCAATTCCAGTCAACATACACATACCCCATATCCTTTAGAATTTTAGTAGCTTCAACTTTTTTAGAATGATAATTAGGAGACATAAAACCATTTGGAAAACGAAAAACATGTGAGCAATAATTAGGAAGACCAAGAGCTAAAGATATTTCTTTATCAGTACTAGAAACTTCGTTAATAAAGCTTTCTTTAGAAGAATAAAGCTTTTTATTAGAATGGTTATATCCATGGTTTCCAATAAAATGACCTTCATCAAAAGCACGTTTAACCAATTCAGGATGTTCTTTTACACATTTACCTAAAACAAAAAAAGTAGCTTTAACATCTTCATCTTTCAAAATATCTAAAATTTTGCCAGTAGCTCTAATATTAGGACCATCATCAAAAGTTAAATAAGCAATTTTTTCTTTATTTTTACCTAGATTAGAAATTTTATCTTGTAAAGAAGAATGAACAAACGAATTATCAGTTAAAGAAACAGCTAAAGAATTACTATTTGAAAAATTAAAACAAGAAAATGAAAATAAAATCAACCCCAAAATGACTAATGAAAAAGCAATCCCCTTTTTATTAACAACAAAAATATGCATAATAAAAACCCCCCATAATAAAATATATGAAGGGAAATTTAAAATATAATAACTTAATCACCAATACCATAAGAAAAAAAAGGTAAAGCTTCTTTTTGAGTAATATAACCATATTCTTGCATTTTAGAAATAACATGAGATTGTCTTTTTTTAGCTAAATTTAAATTAACATTAGGAGAGTAAACAGAAGGAGCATTAGGAACACCAGCAAGCATAGAAGCTTCATCCAAATTCAAATCTTCAGGATTTTTTTTGTAATAACCAAAACTAGCATCATAAATACCATAAAAACCATCACCAAAATATGCAGTATTAACATATAACTCGAAAATTTCTTTTTTAGAATAATTTTTTTCTAAATCAAAACTTGCAAAAATTTCACCAAGTTTTCTAAATAAAGATTGTTCCTGAGAAAAAACTATATTTTTAGCAACCTGCTGTGTAATAGTACTTCCACCTTCTTGTAATTCTCTATTTTTTATATTAACAAACATAGCTCTTGCAAGTGCAATAAAATCAATAGGTCCATGATCATAATATCTATGATCTTCAACAGCAATAACAGCATTCCTATAATAAGGAGCCATATTTTCAAACTTTACAAAATGTTCATTAGATTTTATTTCTGCTACTCTATCTAATAAAGGCTTTTCTTTTAAAGCTTTAGAATAGTATGAAAAACCAATAATAGCAAATAAAGAAAAAGTAACAAGTAACAAAATAATTAAAACAAAAAATATTTTTCTTAAAAATTTCATATTAAAACCTTCCATAATCATTAATTTATATAATAATTATAACTTAAAAAATAAGAAATCTCAATAGCTAAATGCTCTTTTTTGGGACGTTCAAAAAAAGAATCACTAAAAAATAAATCTAATATAAAACAATTGCAATTTAAGAAAGAATATAGTAAAATAAACACATAATAAAAAGGTGGGAATGCGAATGAAAAAAGAAAAAGGAATAACACTAGTAAGTCTAGTAATAACTATAATTATAATATTAATAATTGCAACAATAGGAATAAAAGCAAGCACAACTAGTATGGATTTAGCAAATTACACAGCATTTCAAACAGAATTAAGAGTAATGCAAGCAAAAGCAAATGAAATATGTGAAAATGAAATAAAAGAAAATAATAATACAATAACAAAGCCAAACATAGGAACAAATGCAAGTACTAATCCAACATTAAAGGTTCAAGAAGTAAATAAAATATTACAGGAAAAAGCAAATAAAGCAGGAAAAAATATAACTCAAATAGAACAAGGATTTAATTTATGGACTAAAACAGATATTAAGCAAACACTAAAAATCGAAAATATAACACAAGATTTTTTAGTAAATATTGAGGAATGCATAGTAATAGCAGTAGAACCATTTTATTATGAAGGTAAAGATTACTATATGTTAGAACAAATGAAAGATTCAGTATACAATGTTACATATAAAAATCAAGTAGTACCAGGTGAGATTAATTTAACAACAAGAATAAATCCTACAAACCAAAAACACCAAATAAAAGTGCAAATATTAAATTCAAAGTATATATCAAAATGGGAAATACTATGGAGAAAAAAAGGAACTTCTAACTGGGAAAAAACAAAAAAATTTGAGTTTGACGTAGATGGAGAAGGAATATATGAAGTACAAGCAAAAAACGGTGATAAAATAAAACTCGCAAGTGAAATAGAAATAAAAAGTATACCAGGAAACATAGATGAAAATGGAATATTTACACAAACAAGTACAGTAGATGGAAAACCAGCAACAGAAAACAACCCAATAATACCAGAAGGATTTAAACCATCAAATATAAATCCAAGACCTACACCAGATACAGTAAACAAGGGATTTGTAATAACAGATGGACAAGCAGAATTTGTATGGGTACCAGTTCCAGATATAACAAAAATGGTAGGAGGAACAGAAAAACAAAATAACCCACAAGAAAGATGGGGAAAACTATATTCTGAAACTAATGTAGATAATCCGGAAAATGGAACTAATATAGCTAAGCCAACAACAGATTATAGAGAACCAGATGTAGTAACTAATTATGATGGAAATACAATTTATTTAAAAAGAATGAATGATATATTAGGAACAACATTTACAATTGATACATTTAAAACAGAATTAGAAAAAGACTTTTATAATATGTCAGAGAGTGTAAAAAAATATAAAGGATTTTATGTAGGAAGATATGAAAGCAGTTTAGTAGGTAGTAATAATAATGCATATTTAGCACCAATAAAAGGAGCTACGTCAGCAAATGCATCAGATAGCTTATCTACTTCTTGGTATGGACTATATGCAAGACAAAAGAAATATAAAAAAGGGAAAATAGAAGGAAGTATGATATGGGGATGTCAATATGATGCAATGATGAAATGGATGAAAAGAGCTGGAGTGAAAAATATTGAGACTATAAATCCAATAAATATAGGAGGAGAAGTAACATCAAAAAATACAGGAAGAACAACAGGAACAGTAGAAACAGATAAATTATGTAATGTATATGATCTACTTGGAAATAGCTATGAATGGACATTAGAGACATTTCTCACTTACAGTCGAGTTCACCGAGGAGGCAATTACAGCAACAGCTTTTCACTAGGACGCCGTTGCAATGTCAATCCTCACAACACTAGCAACAACGATTCTACTCGCGCCACACTTTATATTCCGTAGCACTAACCACTGATAAAGAAAAAATATAGAAACAAAACCATTAAAGGATGAATATGAAGCAATAATAGATGCAAATGGAAATTTAGTAGGAGAAGTAGTAAAAGTAGTAACAGGAGGAGAAACACCAGAAGAAAATCAGGAAATCCAACACCTACACCAGATACAGTAAACAAGGGGTTTGTAATAACAGATGGACAAGCAGAATTTGTATGGGTGCCAGTTCCGGATATAACTAAAATGGTAGAAGGAACAGAAAGAATAAACAACCTACAGGAAAGATGAGAAAAGATATATTTAGCAACAGATGTAGATAAACCGGAAAATGAAATAAATATTAGAAAGCCAGAAGTAGGATATAGAGAATAAGAAATTTTAACAGGGAAATATACAGATATGGATTTAGTCAGCCTACAAAAAATAAATAATATATTAAGAATAGCATATGCATTAGAACATATAAAAGTATATAAAACAGAATAAAAGCTATTGTAATAATTTAAACGCGTATTAAAATACACATTTGCTAACAAAATAACAAGAAACAAAACAGAAAGTAATATTAATATAAAAGGAGGGACAATCGAAGAAAATTCGATTAACAATATGAAACAAAAATTTTTAGAACTATTAAGACAAGTAAAAAGAGAAGGAATAGAAGAGTTAATAAATTTTTTAGAAAAAACAGACTTTTTTAAAGCACCAGCAAGTACAAGATTTCATGGGAGTTATGAAGGGGGACTAGCTGAACACAGTTTAAAAGTATATGAAATATTAAAACATAAAGTAGCAACCAATATAGAACCATTAGAAGTACCAGAAGAAACAATAATAATAGTTGCTCTTCTACATGATATATGCAAAGCAAACTTCTATAAAGTAGATTATAGAAATGCCAAAAATGAATTAGGAATATGGGAAAAAGTACCATATTACACAGTAGATGACCAAATACCATATGGACATGGAGAAAAATCAGTAATGATGGTGTCAGAATACATAAAATTAACACCAGAAGAAAAATATTCAATAAGATGGCATATGGGATATACAGAACCAAAAGAAGTATATAATACAATAGGAGCAGCATATAAAAAATATCCACTAGCACTATTAACACATGAAGCAGATTTAGAAGCAACATATTTTTATGATATATAAGGAGGAATTTAAAAATGTTAGCATATATAAAAGGAACATTAGAAATAAAACAAGTAGACTATGTAGTAATAGACGTAGGAGGTTTAGGATATAAAATATATATGTCAAGAAAAGCAATAGATAAAATAGGAGAAATCGGAAATAATGTAAAAGTATATACATATCTAAAAGTTAGAGAAGATGATATATCAATTTTTGGATTTATTTCAAATGAAGAACTAAGATTATTTGAATTATTAATAACAGTAAGTGGAATAGGTGCAAAAATGGCATTAACAATATTATCTGTATCAAAACCATCAGATTTTGCATTAGCAATAATATCAGATGATATACAATATTTAACAAATATACCAGGAATAGGACCAAAAACAGGCAAAAGAATAATATTAGAATTAAAAGATAAAATGAAAAAAGAAAGTGCAATAGAAGAGTTAAAAACAGCAACAACTAACCTAAAATTAAAAGATGCATTAGAAGATAGTGAAAAAGTAGATGAAGCAATTCAAGCTCTTCAAGTTTTAGGATATAACAAAAAAGATATAGAAAAAGTATTTGTAAAATTAGATAAAAAGAATCTAACAACAGAAGAGTTAATAAAAAAGGGATTAACACTTTTAGCAATGTAAAATATAAAAAATAACACTAAAAAAGAGGTGTCAAAATGATAAACAATAAAGAACCATTAGCATACAGAGTAAGACCAAAAACTTTAGAAGACTATATAGGACAAGAACATGTGATAGGGCAAGGAAAAATATTATATAGAACAATAAAAGCAGATAGACTATCAAGTATTATATTATATGGCCCACCAGGATGTGGAAAAACATCACTCGCAAGAGTAATAAGTGAAACAACAAAATATAAATTCTATAAAATAAATGCTGTAACATCAGGAGTAGCAGATATAAAAAGAGTAGTAGAAGAGACTAAAAACTTTATGCTAAATCCAGCAGGAAAAAGTATATTATTTATAGATGAAATTCATAGATTTAATAAACTTCAACAAGATGCTTTATTACCGTATGTGGAAAATGGAACAATAATATTAATAGGAGCAACAACAGAAAATCCATATTTTGAAGTAAATAAAGCTTTGATTTCAAGATCAATGGTAATAAAGCTAGAACCGCTATCAATAGATAATATCTATCAAATATTAAAAAATGCATTAAAAAATAAAGAAGGATTACGGAGAATATAATATAAAAATTGAAGACAAACTATTAAAAAAATTAGCAACAATTTCAAATGGAGATGTAAGAACAGCTTTAAACGGCTTAGAGGTTGCAGCTTTAACTACAAAAATGCAAGAAGATGGATATATAAATATAACTGAAGAAGACATAAAAAATAGTGTACAAGATAAAAAAGTAATATTTGACAAAAATGGTGATGTACATTATGATAACATAAGTGCATTTATAAAATCAATGAGAGGCTCAGATCCAGACGCAACACTATTTTATTTAGCACGAGCAATAGAGGGTGGAGAAGATCCAATGTTTTTAGCAAGAAGAATTGTTGTAAGTGCTTCAGAAGATGTAGGATTAGCAAATCCAAATGCATTAGTTGTTGCAAATAGTGCAATGCAAGCTGTTCATATGGTTGGTATGCCAGAAGGAAGAATAATACTTGCAGAAGCGGCAGTCTATGTAGCTAATTCACAAAAATCTAATTCAACATATTTAGGAATAAATAAAGCTTTAACAGACGTAAAATCAATGGATACAGGAGTAGTTCCAATGCATGTGAGAAATGCGCCAATAAAACAAATGGAAAAACTAGGATATCATCAAGGATATCTGTATCCACATGATTTTAAAGGAAACTATGTAGAACAACAATATTTGCCAGATAAAATGATAGGAACAAAATACTATATACCGTGCGAAAATGATGAACCAAAAATAAATAAAAATATTTTAGAATACAAAAATAATAACAAATAAAAATTAGAAAATAAAAAATAAACACAAAAGTAAAAAAATAAAAAATTAAAAACAATAATAAAAATAAGAAAAAAGGGAAGCCTACTAATAAAGTAGGTTTTTTATTATGAAAAATTTTATAAAAAATATAATAATTGGATTTATAGCTGGATTCATAAATGGTTTTTTTTCAACAGGTGGAGGCTTAATATTAGTACCAGCATTTATGTATATATTAAATAAAAATGGCAAAGAAGCGAGAGGAACAACAATATTTTGTATATTACCAATGGTACTAACAAGTAGTTTATTTTACTATAAAAATAAATTTATAGACTGGAAATTATCAATATTATGTGCAGTTGGAGGAATACTTGGAGGATATATAGGAGCAAAATTATTAAATAAAATATCAGAAATAAAAATTAAAACAATATTTATAATTTTTTTAACATATGTATCATTAAAAATGATATTTTAAATGAGTAATATAATTTCATAAAGAAAAATATAGTTTTTATAAAAAAAAATCAAAAAAAGTCAAAAAAAGAGTTAATATATATCAAATAATTAGTAAGGGGGGAAAAATGAGATTTTATGAAGATGAACAAATAGAAAGCAAATGGAAAAATAAAAACAAAACATATATATTTGAAGTAGAAAAACTTTTAGACTTAGTAGATAATATTGAAAACAAAAGACTAAAAGAGCAAATTATTTATCAATATATAACATGTGATAAATTAATAACAAAATTAGCAGAAGAAACAATGAAAACTATAAAAACTAATAATGACAATGTAAAATAAAAAGAAAATTATTATAGGAGAAAAAAATGATAAATATTTTAATAGGAATTTTATCAGGAATAGTAAGTGGATTAGGATTGGGAGGAGGTACAATTCTAATTTTTCTTTTAACACTACAAAATATAAATCAACACGCAGCTCAAGGTGCAAATTTAATATTTTTTATACCAACATCAATAATAGCAATAATTGTAAATATAAAAAATAAAAACATAGATATAAAATTAGGTATAACAATATCCATAGCAGGAATATTAGGAGCTATACTAGGAGCAAAGCTTTCAATATGTACAAATGTAGAGAAATTAAGAAAATATTTCGGAATATTTATTCTTTTAATAGCAATTCATGAAATATATACCATAAAAAAACAGTATAAAAAAGAAAAAAAAGACAAAAATAATAAAGAAGTAGTAAATAAGGAAGGAAAGTGATATAAATGAAATTTGCAAAAGGTATGCTAATTGGAGGACTTTTGGGAGCAGGAGCACTTTTAATGTATAGTGAAAACAAAAATAATAAAAAGGTACTAAAAAAAGGAAAAAAAACAATGAAAAAATTAGGAATAATATAAACAAAAAGTGTAAGCAAATAAAATATGCTTACACTTTTTATAAGAAAAATTTTGTTTTTTAAAATAGAAAAAACAACTTGAAAAATCAACAAAAAAATATATAATAAACAAAAGTAAAAAAGGAGCATAAAAGTGAAAATATTATTTGCAACAACAAATCCAGCAAAGATAAAAAAATATGGACAAAAACTCAAAGAAAAAGGAATAGAAGTAGTAACTGTAAAAGATTTAAAACAAAAAATTGATGTTGAAGAAAATGGAAAAGATGCTATTGAAAATGCATATATAAAAGCAAAAGCATACTATGATTTAACTAAGTTACCAACAATAGGAATGGATAATACACTATATTTTGAAGGGATCCAAGAAGAAAAACAACCAGGGACATATGTAAGAAGAGTAAATGGAAAAACACTAACAGATGAAGAAATGATTAAATATTATTCAAATCTAGCAAAAGAAAATGGAGGAAAAATACTTGCCAAATGGATATATGGAATGGTAATATATAATGGAAAAGAAAAATATTCATATACATGGACTAAAGATAATTTTAATATCATAGATAAACCGAGTTCTAAAAGAAATATTGGATATCCATTAGATTCAATATCAATAAATTTAGAAACTAATAAATATTTTGTGGATTTAACACAAAAAGAAAGAGAAAAAAATAATAGAAATAAAGAAACAGAAAAAGTAATTGATTTTATTTTAAAAAATATATAAAGAATGATAATAAAAATGGATGAAATAATATTTGTAACACATAATAAAGGAAAAATAGCATCAGCAAAAAGATATATGAAAGATATAAATTTTAAAACATATGAATATGAATTAGAAGAACCAAGAAGTGATGATATAAAATACATATCAGAATATAAAGTTAAACAAGCGTATGAAATAGTAAAAAAACCTTGTATATCATTAGACTGTGGATTTTGGATAGACAAATTAGACGGATTTCCAAGAGCATTTGTAAACTTTGCATTAGATACAATAAAATTAGAAGGATTTTTAAAATTAATGGAAGGAAAAGAAAATAGAAAATGCAAATTTACAGAATGTTTATCATATTATGATGGGAACGAAGTACATCAATTTATGGGTGAAAACCGTGGAACATTATCTGAAAAAATATTAGGAAATAACAAAGAAAGTAACTGGTCTGATTTATGGCACATATTCAAACCAGAAGGATATAACAAAACATTAGCTGAAATGTCAGCAGAAGAAAGAGCTATTAGAAAAAAATACAATTCAACAAGTTCAATGGAAGAGTTTGCAAAATGGTATAAAAAAAGTAAAATTGAGAAATAGCATAAATAAAAAGAGTATATATAGATTAGCCTATATATACTCTTTTTTGTACTTTAAATAACATCATTTTCTTGACATTCACCTATAAAACAATCACATTTTTGATGTTTTTTACCTTTTAAGCAATCTCCATCAATAAAACATTTAGCACAAACTTTAATTTGTTTTGTAGCATTAGCCCAAATTTGAACACCATATTTTTTGTCAGGACATAGAGGACCAAAAACAAATTCACCATTTTCATCAGTAAAAGTATGAGCAACAGGAAGTCTTTTTTCTTTTCCGCAATCTATAACAATTTCAACTAATTTAACAGCAGCATCTTGAATAGGATTTTTGTAATAATCTTTAACAACTCCATATATAAGATCTCTATCATCTCTAGGTAATTTAATACTCAAATCAAATTGTTTACCTCCAGAAATAAAACCATCAACATCCATGTCAGGACAAATAGGGCAATCAATACCACGATTCTCGTTTTCTTCCATTTTAAATCATCCTTTCTAATAAACAAAAAGTTTATCTAATATATAATATGAAAAAAGTCGAAAAATGCCACAAATAAAATAATTATAAAGTTAAAAATAAGTATAAAAACTTGCTATTTGCAAATAATAAATACAAAACAAATTTACAAGGAGTGGGATTTTTGGAAGAAAAGAGAATTTTAAATATAAATGGAACTTTATTAGAAAAAGAACAATTAAAAATGCATTTAGAGAAAATAGCATCAAGCCATAATCTAGTTATAAACTCAGATAAACAAACATATCCAATAGAAAATTTGCAAGAAGATTATCAACTAATAAAAGAAGTATATGAGTTGTTAAATGAAGATATAAAACAAAATATAAACATACACCCTGCAGGAGAATGGCTTTTAGATAATTTCTATATCATAGAAGAAACAGTAAAACAAATACAAAAAGAATTACCAATTAAAAAATATAAAAACTTTGTAGGTATATCTAATGGAGAATATAAAGGATTTGCAAGAATATATGTATTAGCAGAAGAAATAGTAGCATATACAGAAAACAAAATAGAAAAAGAAAAACTAGAAGAATATCTAGAAAGTTATCAAAGAAAAAAGACACTAAGTATGGACGAAATATGGAATATAGGAATATTTTTACAAATTGCAATAATTAAAAACATAGCAAAAATATGTGAAAAAATAGCAAGAAGTGAACTGCAAAAATACAAAGTAAAAAGTATAGTAGAAAGATTAATAGAAAACAAGCCAAGAAGTGAACAATGCTATAAAGAAAAAAAATATATAATAAAAAAAGAATTAAATAAAGATACTAAATATCCATTTATAGAATACATGTCATATACACTAAAAAAATATGGAAAAAAAGGAAAAGTACATTTAAAAATATTAGAAGAAATAGTAGAAAAATTGGGTACAACAGTTTCAGAAGTAATACAAAAAGAACATTTTGATATAGCAATACAAAAAGTACTAATTGGAAATAGTATAACAAGTTTAAAAAACATAAGAAGAATAAACTTTTTAGAAATATTTGAAAAAATAAATGGCGTAGAAGATATACTAAAAGAAGACCCAGCTAATGTTTATTCTAATATGGACTATAAAACCAAGGAATATTATAGAAATAGAATACAAGAAATATCTAAAAAAACAAAAATATCAGAAATATATATAGCTAAAAAAATATTAAAATTAGCACAAAACAAACAAGGAAAAGAAACGCATATTGGATATTATCTAATAGATAAAGGAATAAACAATTTATATCAAGAACTAAAAGTTACTTACAAAAAAAGAATCAACGAAAAATCTAAAGCAAAAATATATGTATCATTAATATCAATATTTTCAATCATATTATCATTAATACCAACAATCTATATAAGTTTTAAAATACCAAAGAATAAACTAATAATATCAATAATATCATTTTTAATATTCTTAATACCAGCGAGTGAAATAGTAGTAAACATCTTACAAGAAATTCTAAATAAAATAATAAAACCAAAGCTAATACCTAAAATGGACTATATAAATGGAATACCCAAAGAAAAAGCAACAATGGTAGTAATTCCAACAATTTTAAAAAGCAAAGACAAAGTAAAAGAACTAATGGAAAAATTAGAAATCTACTATATCGCCAACAAATCCAAAAACATTTATCTGACACTTTTAGGAGATTGTTCAGAAAGCGATAAAGAAATAGAAGAGTATGACAAAGAAGTAATAGAAGAAGGAAAAAAACAAGTAGAAAAATTAAATGAAAAATATAAAAGCGAAATACCAATATTTAATTTCATATATAGAAAAAGAAAATGGAACGAAAAAGAAGAAAAATATT
The DNA here is from genome assembly GCA_029258515.1 of Clostridia bacterium. GTDB lineage: Bacteria > Bacillota > Clostridia > TANB77 > CAG-508 > CAG-269. Next base: position 77,894 of record JARHYK010000015.1, read on the forward strand.
TAGGTTGGGAACGAAAAAGAGGGATGCTAAATGAATTTAACGAATATTTGCTAGGAAATATAACATCACCATTTTTATATAATACAATAGAAGAATATAAAGAAAAAATACAACTTCCAAAAATTAAATATATAATAACATTAGATGCAGATACAGATTTAATATTAAATTCAGCACAAGAATTAGTAGGAGCGATGTCACATATATTAAACAAACCAATACTGGATAAAACAAAAAATGTAGTAATAGATGGTTATGGAATAATGCAACCACGAGTTGGAATAGATTTAGATACAAGTTTAAAAACTATGTTCACAAAAATATTTGCAGGAGCAGGAGGAATAGATAATTACACAAATGCAATATCAGACATATATCAAGATAATTTTAAAGAAGGAATATTTACAGGAAAAGGAATATATGATTTAGAAGTATTTTCACAAGTTCTAAAAAATGAAATTCCAGAAAATAAAGTATTAAGTCATGACTTATTAGAAGGTTGCTATCTAAGATGTGGATTAGTTTCAGATATAATATTAATGGATGGATATCCAACTAAATATAATAGTTTCATAAATAGACTTTCTCGTTGGATAAGAGGAGACTGGCAACTAATAAATTGGTTGACAAATAAAAAACTAAGTCTATTATCTAAATACAAGATATTTGATAATTTACGAAGAAGCTTAGTAGAAATATCAATATTAGTATCAGTAATTTACGTAAATATAATAGGTAACATATATAACATAAAAATAAAAGGACTAATAACATTAATATCACTAATAGTGATATTACCACAAATATTAGAATTAATAAATAAAATAATAGGAAGAAAAGAAGGAGAACAAAAACAAAAAACATATACAGCTAAAATAACAGGAATAAAAGGAATAATACTAAGAGGAATATTAATAATAAGTTCATTACCATATAAAGCATATATATCACTAAAATCAATAGTCAAAACACTATATAGAAAGTTAATTACAAAAAAACACCTACTAGAATGGACAACATCAGAAGAAGCAGAAAGTAAATCAAAAGTGGATGTATTATCTTACTATAAAGAAATGTATATAAATGTATTAGCAGGAATAGTTACAATACTACTAGCTAAAAATTGTATACTAGCAATACTACTAGGAATTTTATGGATATTAGCACCATTGATTATGCAAAATATAAGCAAAGAAAAAAACAATAATAAAAAAATAAATGAATTAAATAAAGAAGAAAAAGAATATATATTAAAAATTGCAAAATCAACATGGAACTTCTTTGAAACTTATTTAAATAAAGAAAACAATTATTTAATACCAGATAATTATCAAGAAGATAGAAAACAAAAAATAGTAACAAGAACATCTTCAACAAACATTGGTCTATCTTTATTAACAGTAATATCAGCATATGATTTAAAGTTTATAAACTTAAAAAATGCATTAAACCTGATAAATAATATAGTAGAAACAATAGAAAGTTTAGAAAAATGGAATGGACATTTATATAACTGGTATGAAATAAGAAGTAAAAAACCTTTAATTCCACGATATATATCAACAGTAGATAGTGGAAATTTAATAGGATACCTATATACAACCAAAACTTTTTTGCAAAATGCATATGAACAACTAGAAGATAATATAGAAAAGGAAAAAATAAAAAATAAAATAGAAAGCATATCAAATATAATTGAAAAAACAGATTTTTCCTTACTATATAACAAAGAACATCAAATATTTTCAATAGGATATAATATAGAAGAAAATAAACTAACAGATTCATACTATGACTTATTAGCTTCAGAAGCAAGACAAGCAAGTTTAGTTGCGATAGCCAAAAAAGATATACCAGAAAAACATTGGAATAAATTAAGTAGAACCTTAACTACACTAGGAAAGCATAAAGGATTAATATCATGGTCAGGGACATCATTTGAATATTTAATGCCGAATATAAATATACCTAAATATAAAGGAAGTCTACTAGATGAATCTTGCAAATTTATGATAATGAGTCAAATAGAATATAGTAAAAAATTAAAAATACCTTGGGGAATATCAGAATCAGCATTTAATTTAAAAGACCTACAAGGAAATTATCAATATAAAGCTTTTGGAATACCGTGGCTTGGACTAAAAAGAGGATTGGCAGATGAAATGGTAGTTTCACCATATGGAAGTGTTCTTGCAATAACTGATGTGCCAAAACAAGTAATAGAAAATTTGAAAGTATTAGAAAAATATAATATGTATGGAGAATATGGTTTTTATGAATCAATAGATTTTACACCAGAAAGGGTAAGAACAGGGGAAAAAGCAATACCAGTTAAAACATATATGGCACATCACCAAGCACTAATTTTACTTTCAATAAATAATTTGTTGAATAATAATATCTTAATTCAAAGATTTATAAAAAACCCTGAACTAAGTAGTATATCAATTCTATTGCAAGAAACAATGCCAGAAAAATCAATAATAACCAAAGAACAAAAAGAAAAGATAGAAAAACCAAAATATCAAGACTATGAAGACTATAGTATAGTAACATATAATAAATTAGATGATAGATTAGTAAGAGGAAATATCATATCAAATGAAAATTATACTCTAGCAATAAACCAGAAAGGAGAAGGAGTAAGTAAATATAAGGGGATATATATAAATAGATATAAAAAAACAGACGACTATCCACAAGGAATATTTATAGCAATAAAAAATATAAGAACTAAGAATATATGGGGATCATTAAAACAACAAGGAGAAAACAAATATAAAATTAGTTTTATGCCAGATAAAATAACACAAGAAATAGAACAAGATAATATTAGAACAAAAATAAAAACAATAATAGCACCAGATGAACCAGTAGAATTAAGAACTATCAAATTAGAAAATATGGGATTAGAAGAAGAAACATTAGAAATTACAGGATATTTTGAGCCAGTACTATCAAGAAAAGAACAAGATTATGCACATCCAGTATTTAATAATCTTTTTTTAATTTATGACTATGATGAAAAAACAAATAGCGTAATAGTAAAAAGAAAGAAAAGAGAAAAAAATGAAAAAGATATATATATAGCAGTAACACTACTAGCCTCAAGCGCTGAAACAATAGGAAATTTAGAATATGAAATAGATAAAGAAAAATTTATAGGAAGAGGCAATATAAATACACCACTAGCAATAAAAAATTCAACACCACTTTCTAAAAAAATAGGACTTGTAACAGAAGGAATAGTAGCATTAAAACGAACAATAAAAATAAAGCCGCAAGAAAAACTTGAATTAAACTTTGTTATTTCAGTAGGAGAAACTAAAGAAAATATTCTAGAAAATATCAAAAAATATGAAATAAAAGAAAATATAGCAAAAGCATTTGAAATATCAAAAGCAAAAGTTGAAGCACATAGTAGATATTTAGATATTAAAGGAAAACAAATAGAAGATTATCAAAAAATTCTATCATATATAGTATTTGAAAATCCATGTAAAAAAGTGATTCTGGAAAAACTTCCAAAACAAAAATATATGCAAAATGAACTATTTAAATATGGAATATCAGGTGACTTACCAATTATTTTAGTTAAAATAAAAGATGTAAATGATATAGATGTATTAAGAGAAGTTTTAAAAGCTTATGAATTTATACGAATAAAAAATGTAGAAGTAGAGCTAGTAATAATAAATGAAGAAAAATATAGCTATGAGAATTATCTAAGAGAAGAAATAGATAATATTGTTTCAAATTCTAATATGTCATATATGAAAAACATTAAAGGTGGAATATTTGAATTAAACAAAAATGAGATAACTAAAAAAGATAAAGAATTAATAGAATTTGTATCAACTGTAATAATTGATAGTAGCAAAGGAAGTATAAAAAATGCTATAGCCGAGCTAGAAGAAGAATATTTAGAAAAAATTAAAGTATTAACTAATACAGAAGAAAATATTTTAATTGAAGAAAAAGAAAATGATGATATAGACATTTTACAAGGAAAAGAATTAAAATATTTTAATGAATATGGAGGATTTTCAAGTGATGGAAAAGAATATTTAATAAAAGTAAATAAAGAAAATAGATTACCAACTGTATGGTCACATATTATGGGAAATGAAAAATTTGGAACATTAGTAACAGAAAATATGGGTGGATATACTTGGTATAAAAATTCAAGATTAAATAGAATTTCATCTTGGGCCAATATGCCAACTAGTGATATACCCTCAGAAATAATATATTTAAAAGATATAGAAACTAAAAAAGTATGGTCACTAGGATTAAATCCAATGCCAGATGATAAAAACTATAATATAATCTATGGCTTTGGATATGCAAAATATATGCATCAAAGTAACGGAATTAATCAAGAATTAGAGATATTTGTACCAAAAGAAGATAGTTTAAAAGTTGGAATATTAAAATTAAAAAACAATACTCCAAACAGAAAAAAATTAAAAATATATTACTATTTAAAACCAGTTTTAGGTGAAGATGAATTAAAATTAAGTAAATATATTAACTTAAAATATGATAAAAATAGTAATATACTAATAGCAAACAATTTATACAACAGTGAATTTCAAAATAATGTTTATGTATCAAGTAGTGAACAAATAAAATCATATACAGGGGATAGAAAAGTTTTCTTTGGAAGCGGAAATATTAATAACCCAGCAGGTGTTCACTTACCAAGCTTAACTAATGAAAATAGTTTAGGTAATTTAAGTGCAATAGCATACGAACTAGAATTAGAAATAGAAAGTTTTGGAGAAAAAGAGATATCAATATTATTAGGTGCAGAAGAAAATATATTAGATAGTAAAAATATGGCATATAAATATAGTAAAATACAAAATTGTAAACAGGAATTAGAATTAGTTAAAAATTATTGGAAAGAAGAACTAGGTAAATTACAAGTATATACTCCACTAGAATCTACAAATATATTATTAAATGGATGGATTGTATATCAAATAATTGAAGGAAGATTGCTTGCAAAAACAGGATATTACCAATCAGGAGGAGCATATGGATTTAGAGATCAACTACAAGATACACTAGGACTAAAATATATAGACCCGGATTATCTAAAAAAACAGATAATAAAACACAGTAAGCATCAATTTGAAGAAGGGGATGTAGAACATTGGTGGCATGAAGAAACTTCAAGAGGAATAAGAACAAGAATTTCAGATGATTTATTATGGCTTGCATATGCAGTTATAGAATATATTAAATTTACTGGAAATAAGGAAATACTAGATATAGAAGTACCATATTTAACAGGACCAATTTTAGAAGAAAAACAACAAGATAAATATGATAAATTTATTGAAGGAAAACTAATTGAACCAATATATAATCATTTAGTAAAAACAATAGAAAAAAGTCTGGATTTTGGAGAAAATGGACTTCCTAAAATGGGCTCAGGAGATTGGAATGACGGAATGAATGAAGTAGGAAGTCAAGGAAAAGGTGAAAGTGTATGGCTTGGATTCTTCTTATATGATATTTTAAATAATTTTATTCCAATAATTCAAGAAAGAGGAGACAGCCAGCTAGCAATAAAATATGAAAATATAAAACAAGAACTAAAAAAAGCTTTAAACACAAAAGCATGGGATGGAAGATGGTATAAAAGAGCATACATGGATAATGGAAAAGTTTTAGGAAGTATGGAAAATGATGAATGTAGAATAGACAGTATTGCTCAAAGCTGGTCAGTAATATCAAATGCAGGTGATAATGATAAAAAATATATATCAATTGAGAGTTTAGAAAATCATTTAATAGACAAAGAAAATGGAATTATAAAACTATTAGATCCGCCATTTGAAAAAAGTGATTTAGAACCAGGCTATATAAAAGCGTATTTACCAGGCGTTAGAGAAAATGGAGGACAATATACTCATTCATCAGTTTGGGCAATCATAGCAGAAGCTATTTTAGGATTTGGCGATAAAGCATTAGAACTATATAGAATGATAAATCCAATAGAACATGCAAGGACAAAAGAAACTGCTAAAAAATACAAAGTCGAACCATATGTTATGGCAGCAGATATATATGGAGCAAATAATCTATTAGGCAGAGGTGGTTGGACTTGGTACACAGGTTCTGCTAGCTGGTACTACAAAGCAGGAATTGAATATATTTTAGGATTAAAAATAGAAAACAATAGTATGAAATTTGAACCATGCATTCCAAAAGAATGGAAAAACTATAATATTCAATACAAATGGAACAATACTTTATACAATATAAATATAAAAAATCCGACAGGAAAAAATACTGGAGTTTCAAAAGTTATACTAAATGGAAATGAAGTTGAAAATAAAATAAAACTTGAAGAAAATAAAGGTGTTATAAATATAGAAGTAATTATGTAGCAGTATGAGATTATCCTAAACTAAGATAATCTCATACGCATTTTATTTTAAAATTAAGAAAGAAGTAAAAAACAACTTAATAATATATAACAACAATTTTTCAAAAAACAAAAAAACACTTGTATTAAACTAATAATTATGATATAAATATAGTTAGAAAATAAAGCAACGAAAGGCGGAGATGTTGTGGAACAATTAAAAGATGATGCTAAAACAATATTAATTGTTGATGATGAACAAGCAATTATAGATGTATTAAAATTCAATTTACAAAAAGAAGGATATAAAACATTAGAAGCAAAAGATGGTCAAACAGGATTAGACATAGCATTAAAAGAAAAACCAGATTTAATAATGCTAGATATAATGCTACCTAAATTAGATGGACTTGCAGTATGCAAAAGTGTAAAAAATGCATGTAATATACCAATAATAATTCTAACAGCCAAAGATTCCGAAGTTGATAAAATAGTAGGTCTAGAATTAGGTGCAGATGATTATATAACTAAACCATTTAGCGTTAGAGAATTAGTTGCTAGAGTAAAAGCAAATTTAAGAAAATTTAATTTTGCAGTAGAAGAAGTAAAAGAAGATAAAATAGAAGAAAAAGAAGAAGATAAACCAATTGAAATAAATGACAAAAAAATAAAAATTAATGATTTAGAAATAGATATAGAAAAATTCGAAGTAAGAGTAAGAGGAAAAATTATAGAATTAACTTTAAGAGAATATGAAGTATTAAAATTTCTAGCGAGCCAACCAGGTCAAGTAATAACAAGAGAATTATTACTTGAAAAAGTATGGGGTTATGAATATTATGGAGATATAAGAACAGTTGATGTTACAGTAAGAAGAATAAGAGAAAAAATAGAAAAAGATACTTCGGCACCTAAAATATTAATAACAAAAAGAGGGGTAGGTTATTATATATCTGCAGAATAATATAAATATTAAATATAAAAGAATTGTTAAAATCTTACAAATAGTTGAGGTAGAAAATCCAGAAAGTTTTCTGCCTTAATATTTTTATCTGATTTAAACAAATCCTAATTAAAACTATTTACAAAAAATAGACTAATAGTATAATAAAAAACATATACTGTTAGTTTTAAAAAGAAAGCAAAAAATAAAAAGCCTGCTACAAAAATAATAAAAAAAATAATAAAAAAGATAAAAAGAAAGAAAAAATAAATACAAAAATGAATAAAAAAAATAGAAAAGCTAAAACTAAATAAAATAATAGTATATAAAAACAAAAGGTAAAAGAACATAAGAAAAATAAAAGGAGGAAATAAAATGAAATTAAAAAATAGAACAAATAATGGTATAACGCTAATTGCGTTAGTAATTACAATTGTCGTGTTATTAATCTTAGCAGGTGTAACAATAGCAACATTAAGTGGAGATAATGGAATACTTCAAAGGGCAAGTGAAGCAAAGAAAGATAGTAATAAAGCAGAGGCAGAAGAAACAATAAAATTGTTGTTATCAGAAGTACAGATTGAAAGAAATATGGGGACAAAAAGTATAGAAATTCTACTAGAAGAAAGATTTGAAACAGTATCGCCAGAAGGAGAAAACTATATAGTAACAAAAAATGGATATGAAGCATTAGTTGATAAAAATGGAACTTTAATAGGAGAAGTGAAAAAAGCAGGACCAAGACCAATAGTAGATGAAGCAAGTATTAAA
>JARHYK010000033.1 GCA_029258515.1 Clostridia bacterium
GATTAACAGCTTGCTTGCCTCTATTCAGGACAAAGTAAATAGAGGTGAGATTGTAGACGGACTTTCGGCATACAAGGTGGCTGTAGAAAATGGGTATCAGGGTACAGAGGAACAATGGCTTGAATCACTGCGTGGTAAAGTTGGTATGTCAGCCTTTCAAGTGGCTGTTAATAATGGATATACTGGAACTGAAGGACAATGGTTAGAATCGTTGAAATTGAAGTTTGGTGATCTCACTCCTGATAATGTAGAAGAACTTCAGAAACCAGCACTCGACAGGGTAACGGAAAGGTTAAGCCAAATTGCAGACGATGAAGACTTGGTTAGTACTGCACTCAATGCTGAAGGACAAGAAACAAAATTGAGATTTGCAGATAAGGTTTATAATGATAAATCATTTAGTGGCTTAGGTCGTATTTATTTACGAAAGAATATATTACAAATGCGTAGTATAGGTAAAAAAAAGAATGTTCTTACTCAAGAAATGATTAATCAACCAAATACCATATACAATATTCAGTATGATTATGATTTAGATGGACAGGCTATTAATGTACCTACTAATTGTACTTTAAAATTTGAAGGGGGCAGTATTAAAAATGGAACATTGAATTTTAATCAAACGAGAATACAAGCAGATTATCCATGTATAATGTGTAAGGTTTCTGGTAGTATTCAAGAAAGTCGTATTAATGCAGCAGTTTTTAACATCTTACCTAATGGTAATGCTATTTCTGACAGAACAAATGAAATATGTACAGTTGTTAGAGGAGTTTTATTATTTAATAGAGGCACTTATCTTGCTGATAAGCCTATTAAGCTAAGAGGTTCATGTGTCATAGAAGGTGATACCTATGCTAATAATTGGAACTCATCTATGTTTGAAGTGACGGAAGATTTTATTAATACTTATCCAATTAATGGAGTATTTGAAACAATTAATTACACTTGGGAATCTGGAGATAGTTCAAAACCAGATTATTCATTTATGGGTGGTATAAAAAATGTATCTATTAAAGATACTAAAGGAAAATTTGCTTTTGGTATTGTTGTTTGGGCTGTCGGTGAAAATAATATATGCGAAAATAATATTGTATATGGAGCTACTATTGCCAACTATTATTTTGGTGGTTATATGGCTGTTGGTAGAATATACAAATGCAGTGCTTGGGGGGGTAATATAGGGTGGTTATTCGATTATCATAAAAACCCTAATTTTGCACCAGGAATATCTTCTGCGGACGGAGGAAATGACTCAGGGGGAAGTTGCTCTATGATAGATTGTTCGGGAGACCATTATAAAGAGTGTTGTATTAAAGTTACAGGGAGCCAAAATCTAACGATAATTTCTCAAAAAATAGAAGATGTTACCCGTATTGTTAAAATAGAGCCTATTAAAACTTCTACTGGTAATGATTCTCCAAATATTACATTTATTGGAGGAAGATGTCAATACAAAATGCCTATGGTAGAAAATGTAATGGTTGAAAGTGTGTCTACTAAATCATATGCTAAAGTTCAGTTCTTTAATATGACGCATTATAATTGTAATTATTATTATATAAATAATGAAAAAAAAATAAGATACAAAATAATAGGAAATACTGCTACAACTAATTTTAATATAGATGAGTCTAATGCTGCACAATATGATACACCTAAATTAGTTATGGGTCCAATAAACCTTGTAGAAAGTTTAAAAATATTTAGTTCTGTAAAAAACTTAATAGAACGTAATAACGTTAATATAAATCTTATATTTAATTCAGCAGAACAATTGATGTTAAAATATAGGGATTTATTACTTATTACAAGAAACTCTGTACAAGGAGAAGGATGGAGATTGTTTAATGGTCAAGAAGATAATAAATTAGTATATGATGAAAAGGCTATAGGTTCTACTAATGATAGAGAAAAAAATTACCCTACTTCTAAACTAGTCTCAGGATTTAGATATTACAATACAGACCTAAGAGTTATACAAACTGCATTTCAAGGTAAATGGTATAATCCTAATGGACTTGAAGAATCGGTTAAGACAAGTGGGACTTTTGCACAAAAGCCAGATGCTTCACTTATTACTGTTGGATTCCTCTACTTCTGTACTGATAAACAAACCACAGAAGGAGCAGCCAACGGCATAATGATATACCACAAAGGAAACAATGTTTGGGTAGACGCTCTAGGTAGAATCATAGAATAAAAACAGTACAAACAACTTAAATCATGAAAAAGTTATTTAACTGGCTCTTAGTGAGTAACCGCTACAAGCACCTTATAATAGGTGTAGTAATTCTTGCAATATGGATTCCGGCATGCCTTATCTTAGGCATGACATGGCTACAGTCAGTAATCACCGGCTTTGCAACTGTAACAATAGCAATGGCAAGTTGCGAATACAAAGACAAAGCACATGGCTGCAAATGGGACTGGCTCGACATTCTTGCAGGTGCGCTTGTGCCTATTATATTACTATTCATTTCTTGGTTTGTAAGAGTTTAGCTCACGAAATAATTTTCGTGAGCAAAAGCAGAGACAGAAAAATCACAAATAAATAACAATTAAAAACAAAATAATCATGGTAACATTAACATTAATCTCATTCCTGATTATCGCCACATATATAGGTGCGAC
>JARHYK010000007.1 GCA_029258515.1 Clostridia bacterium
TATTTAAATTAATGGGGGTTATCGGGTTAGATAGTTCTAATTTCGAAGGAGGAATAAAAAAAGCTGAGGGAAGTGTAAATAATTTAGCAGGTTTTATAAAGAAGGTTGGAATAGCTGCTGCGGTAGGAAAAATGGGTCAAGCTAGCGTTGAAATGGGAATGACATTTGAAGCGAGTATGTCTCAAGTTGCTGCTACAATGGGAATGACTAAAGATGAGATTAAAAACGGAAGCGAAACATTTAAATTACTAGAAAAAGCTGCTAAAGACGCAGGAGCTACAACTCAATTCACTGCTACAGAAAGCGCTGAAGCTTTAAATTATCTAGCTCTTGCTGGATACGATGCTGAGACAGCAGTTAAAACACTACCTAAGGTTTTAAACCTTGCTGCTGCTGGTGGTATGGATTTAGCTTATGCTTCTGATTTGGTTACTGATAGTATGTCAGCTTTAGGGTTAGAAACTAAAGATACGGATATGTTTATAGACCAAATGGCTAAAACTTCCCAAAAATCCAATACAAACGTCGCACAATTAGGAGAGGCGATTTTAACAGTAGGTGGAACAGCTAAAGTTCTTAAAGGCGGAACCGCTGAACTTAACACTCAATTAGGTATATTAGCAGATAATGGAATAAAAGGTGCCGAAGGTGGAACTGCATTAAGAAATATTATTTTATCTCTTGCTAGTCCTACGGATAAAGCTGCCGCTTTAATGGGGGATTTAGGTTTAAAAGTTTTTGATGCTAATGGTAAAATGAGAGCTACTAACGAAATATTTAATGATTTAAATAAAATACTAGGAACAATGACCGAGCAAGAAAGAACTAGAGTTTTAAGCGAATTGTTCAATAAGGTTGACTTAAAAAGCGCGAATGCTCTATTAGCAAATTCTAGTCAACGTTTCAATCAATTGTCGAACGAAATAAAAAATTCTAGTGGAGCAGCTGCTAACATGGCTGAAACTATGAATAGTAATTTGAGTGGGTCTATAACAACTTTAAAGAGTGGATTGGAAGGTTTGGCGATTGCAACTTACGAAAAATTCAAAGCTCCTTTGACTGACGCTGTTAACGGTGTTGTTGATGTAGTTCAAAAATTAGTTAAAGCTTTAGAAAGTGGGAAGTTAGATAAAGTATTAACATTAATAGCTTCCGCTATAGGTGCTGTCGCAACTCAGATGTTATTAGTTAAAGGTATTGGTTTTGCAGCTAGTATCGTTGGTATGGCAACTAAATTAGTAAAAGCTGCTTCTATGGTTAAATCTTTTAGTGGTGCTATGGCTGTTTTGAACGCAACTATGAGCGCTAACCCAATAGGTTTAGTAGCTTCGGCGATAGGGTTATTAGTAGGTGCTTTCATGTATTTATGGAATACAAGTGAAGGGTTTAGAAATTTTTGGATTGGTTTATGGGAAGGTATAAAGAATTTTACTGGTATGGCAGCGACTGCTATATCTAACTTCTTTACAACTACAATACCAAACGCTATTCAAGCAACAATAACATGGTTCCAAGAACTTCCAGGGAAAATTGGCGAATTTTTAAGCAATGCAATACAATCTATTAAAAGTTGGGCTATAGAGACAGCTCAAAAAGGTTTAGAGGCTGGAGCGAACTTCATAACGGCTATACAACAATGGTTTTCTCAGTTGCCACACCATATCGGATTTGCTATCAGTTACGCGTTGGCTTCTGTAGCTAAGTGGGCTATTGATATGTGGAATAAAGCAAAAGAAATGGGAAGCAATTTTATAAATGGAGTTGTAGAATGGTTCCAACAGTTACCAGGTAGAATAAGTCAATTCATAAACGATAGTTTTAACAAAGTGTCCAATTGGGCTATTAATATGTGGAGCAAGGCAAAAGAAACGGGAACTAACTTTGTTAATGGGATTGTTCAATGGTTTCAACAACTTCCAGGGAAACTTTGGAATTGGTTAACTACAACAATTCAAAAAGTAATTTCCTTCGGGCGAGATATGGGGAATAAAGCGAAAGAGATAGGACGTAACTTCTCCAATTGGTTGATAGATGCAGTAAAATCTTTACCTAGTAAATTCGCTAATATAGGGAAAAATATTGTTCAAGGTTTATGGAATGGTATTGTAGGAATGAAGAATTGGATAATGGATAAAGTAAGTGGTTTCTTTAGTGGTATAGTAGATGGGGTAAAGGCTGTTTTTGGGATACATTCTCCATCTAGAGTTTTTAGAGATGAAGTGGGGAAATGGATACCCGCAGGGGTAGAAGTTGGGGTTGAACAAGGAATGCCTTCACTTCAAAGAAGTGTAGAAGAAAACATGAGTTCGTTGTCAAATATAGAACCTCCAACAATTAAAACCGAGACAACTATTGATAATAGTAATTCTGAAATAATTAGATTACTTACTATAATAGCAAATAAGAACTTTAATTTAGAAATGGACGGCAGAGAGCTTATGAGAGGATTAGCCCCTTATCAAGATGAATTTAATGAATATAATGCTGTTAGAGTATATTAAAGATGGTTGTTTAAACCATCTTTTTTATGCTATAATTAGTAAAGGAGGTATTGTATGAATAAGTTATATTTTAATAATAAATGTTTATGGGACGACTTTAATTCGGCAGTTTTAAACGGGGTTGAATATCCTGTTGTTGAGGAAATTGTAGAAAACATCGAAGCAGAAGGGAATACATTCGGAAACTTAATTGTAAAGACTGGGATATACAAAGATTTAATTCAAGAAGTTAAAGTTAGGTTGTTCGATAGCGAAAATAAAACTGAAAAAATCGCGTTAATAAAAGATTGGCTTTCAGATATAAGGGATAATAGACTTTTCTTTGATGCTAATTTAAATAAATGTCTTCATGTAAAAGCAGCTAATATAATAGGGGGATATATTAAAAGTTCTGATATATCAATAGATTTTACTATCAGGTTTGAATGTGAACCTTTTTATTACGATAGCGAGATAAGAACTATAAACTGGAACACAAACGAAACACTAAAAAGCGATACTATGATACCTTACGAACCTATTATTTACGCAACCGGGACAGGAGAAGAAATTTCAATTATTATAAACGAGCAAGAACTTAAATTCTCTAGTGAAAAAGATGTTGAGTATGTAATAGATTGTGAAAGAGAATATGTTTACAAACGAGGAAGTAATATCCCAATTAGAACAAAAGGGAACTTTTTTAAAATCGTAAAAGGGAACAATAAATTCGAAAGCGTATCTAATAACACAGTGAAAATAAAATTAAAAAATAGATATTGGGGGTAACTATGATTAGGTTATACGATAAAAACGCTTCAAGAGAAGAAGTATTAACAACAAACGGCTTGTTTAATTTATCAGAAATACATTTGAATAGCAAAATAACAGAAGAGGTTAATGGGATTTTTGATTTAGAATTAACATTAGCTGTTACAGACAAAATTTTCAACAAAGAAGTTTACAATTTTATAGTTGAAGAAGCTATAATAAAAATAGATGACGAATATGGAGATGAAATCTTTAAAATTGCTAAAGTTAGAAAAGACAAGGCTACAATTTACGTATATGCTAGACAAATTACAATAGCTAATCAGTTGGCTTTATTCTTAAAAGACGTTAGACCTGAAAACACTAACGGACAAGGGGCTTTAAATCATTTATTAACCAATGCTATAGGTCGAACAAAAGATACTTTTTTGATTTCAGATATCAACGCTACAAATACAGCTTATTACATGGATATGAGTTTATACGATGCTTTGTTCAAAGTTGATAACTCCTTTGTTAAGCGTTGGGGAGGAGAAACACTTAGAAGGCAATATAATTGCTTTATAAATACTAAAGTTGGAGAAGACAAAGGGGTTGTGATAAAATCAAAGAAAAATCTTGTAGGTTTCGAAATAAATACAAACCTAGATAATTTAATTACAAGAATAATCCCTAAAGGGTATGATACATTAGAAGCTGAGCAGGTTGACTCCCCTCTAATAAATAATTACTCTTCTATATATACAAAAGTTATAAAGTATGATGATATTAAAGTGAAAAACGAAAACAATCCAGATGAAGGCTATGATAATGTTGAAGATGCGAAAGCGGAATTAATTAGGAGAGCTAACAACGAGTTTTCTGAATTTAATGTAGATAAAATACAAGCCGAATACACATTAAACTTCATAGATTTAAGCAAGACCGAACAATACAAAGACTTCCAAATAGCTGAAACGGTTAATATAGGGGATGTTGTTACAGTGAAAGAAGACACCTACAACACAGAAATTAAAGCAAGAGTTGTTAAAAGAGTTTATTCCCCAAAACTAAAAAGAAGACTCGAAACTAAGATAAGCAATATAAAAACCCCTTATAATATAGTCTCTATAGAGAGTGTAATTAAAGAATTGAACAAACAAATAGAGGGTGGAAAAGTGCCTGCTTTAAGTAATTATATTGATAGTATGATAAAAGCTGGTTTTAAAGATAGCTACGTTTTATTAAAACCTAACGAGTTTCTGTTATTAGACAACAAAGATATTACTAAAGCTAAAAATGTAACAAGATATAATAAAAACGGATTCGCTTTCAGTACCAATGGGTATTACGGGGATTATACTTACGGTTTTACTATAGATGGTAAGTTAAACGCGTCTATTATAGCTACTGGAATATTATCAACAATATTAATTCAAAATTCTGATGGAAGTGTGCAATTAGATTTAGGTTCTAAAGAAGGGATAGTTTTTAAAAAGAATGGACAAGAGGCTATTAAAATCGCGAATAACGATATAATTTTTTTTGATTGGGAAGAAGAAACAAAAAAACCTCGTGAAATAGTTGGAAGAGTCTTTTCAGCCAGAAAAACAACTAGTGGAACAAGAGGTGTAGTAATCGAACATGAAAATAATTGTTATTCAGCTATAGGATATAAAGACAGTGCAGGGGAACATTATTCGTATATAGATTTTGATAAAAACCACTTATTAGGCAAAGGTGATAAAGCGGATATGTATTTTTGGGGAATACCATCATTCAGAAATGGGGTTTTGCTTGGAAACAAAGACGAAACTGAAATATATCAAAGTTCTACTAACAATCTAGCGGTTAAAAGTGATGGTTTTGCGGTTGTTGACAAAAATACAGGGAATACTTTATTTGTGGTAAATCAGAAAGGGTTTGTTCTTTGGGATAAAAACGGGCAAGAAATCGCATGGAAGAATGAAGGAGACAACACATTCAACTTTAGTGGCGATGTTCATATAGGTGGAAACTTAAGAGTTAACGGAAGTTATCCAAGAGGATTAAATAATTCATCGACATATAACAACGATTACTACTTGAGTGAAATTCAAAAAAAAGGCGAAGAAATTGAACAGTTAAAAAATAGAGTAAAAAATCTTGAGGATAAAATTAATAAATTGCTAAAATAGTGTAAGAGGTGGTAAGATGATTAATATTATAGAAAGTAAAGAAATAAAAGTTAATGAGAGCAATGTTCTTCCAATAACTGAAGTAAAGAGCGGGTCTGATGTAACTTTGAATTTAGAATTATATAAAGATAATATGCCTGTAGATGTGTCAAATCAAACATTATCTTTAGCTGCCATAAGAGAAGATGGAATAATTATAGAACAAACAAACGGGTTTACTATTGATAAGAATAAAATTTCTGTTAAATTAAAAAATAATATTTTACAAATTAACGGAATTGTATTATTCGAATTAATTATCTTTGATAACCAAGGTACAACAATAACATCTAATTTTAAAATGAAAGTGAACAAAGCTATATTGACTACCGAGGCTATAAGTGCCAACGATATAGAAACTATAGCGCTCATAAAGAAAGCTGAGAAACTTAGAGAGCAAAACGAAATAAAAAGAGAAGAAGCTGAACAACAAAGACGATTAAGTGAAAGTAATAGAGAGGAAGCTGAAAATAAAAGAAAACAGAATGAAAACGAAAGAATATCTAATGAGAATAATAGGCAAAAAAATGAAGAAAAAAGGATTGGTAACGAAGAGACTAGAGTAATATCAGAAAATAACAGAAATACTAAAGAAGAAGCAAGAGAAGAAAACGAAAAAAGAAGAGTTTCGGAATTTAGTGTTATTAAGAATGATGCGGATAAATTAATCGAAGAAATGAAAAAAACGCTTGTTGGAGATAAATTGAATAACTTAGAAAAGGAAATAATAAACGCAAGAAACAGCTCCCCTAAATTAGGTGATAGGCTTAACGCAATTGATGTCGTTAATAACCTGCAAAACGAAAGATTGAATAATATCGAAGCTGTTAATAATGCACAACAACAAGAAATAAATAAAAAGCTAGAAACTGTGAACTGGGGGCAAATTCAAGGAAAACCAGAAACCTTCCCTTCTGAACAAATACAGAATACCCCGCTTTGGGAGGGTGCATTGTATCTTTTTGATGGACAAAGTGTAAGACCTCAAAAAACACTTCAAGAATGTAGAACTGGGTGGGCGTTAATCTTTTCTAAATATGAAGGTGGAAGCCCTCAAGATTTTGGTTTCAATGTTCATGTTTTACCTAAAAATGCTTTTAAATATGGAGAAAAAGGAGTTAGTGTGTTAATGTCTAACGATTTTTATGACGGGATAAATAATTTTAATGACATTAGAACAAAGTATCTTTATGTTAACAACAGTGAAGTGAGAGGACATGAAAGAAATGATAAATACGGAAACGAAGATTTCGTATTAAGATACGTCTATGAATTTTAAGGAGGCTCATACATGTATATATATTACGATGATAATTTTAAAGTGATTGGAATAAGTTCTACTATAATGAAAGGGGAATATATCAAAATATCACAAAAAGAATATAGAAAAATAGAACAAGAATTAAATAAAGGTTTTGAAAGTTTTAAAGTAGATATTAAAGAGAATACAGTTCATTTCGATGAAGAATTGGACAAAGCGTATAAACTAGCTAAAAAAAAGAAAGAATTAGGAAAAAACTCTAAAGAAATAGAAATAAGCCAACTTATGTTAGAAAATGAAATCATAAAAAAACAATTAAATTTCCCTTCGAGCTTAGATATGAAAACGAAGTGGGAAAAAAGAATTGAAAACAACTATGTAACAGAAGAACAAATAGAGGTTTTAAAAGAACTGAGAATAATATAGAGGGCCTGCCCTCTATTTTTATTGCTTTCAATTGAAGAAATGTGGTAAAATATTAGTAAAGGAGCTGATAAAATGAAAGTAAATCACAGACAAGGACATTCAATCAATTGTAGAGGGGCAAGAAAATATTTAGATGAGGTCGACGTTTGCTCAGAAGTAAACAAGCACTTTAGAGCGTTTTTATCTCAATTAGGGTGCGTTGGAGTTG
>JARHYK010000009.1 GCA_029258515.1 Clostridia bacterium
TATTTAAATTAATGGGGGTTATCGGGTTAGATAGTTCTAATTTCGAAGGAGGAATAAAAAAAGCTGAGGGAAGTGTAAATAATTTAGCAGGTTTTATAAAGAAGGTTGGAATAGCTGCTGCGGTAGGGAAAATCGGGAAGGCTAGTATTGATATGGGAATGACTTTTGAAGCAAGTATGTCGCAAGTGGCAGCCACAATGGGAATGACTAAAGAGGAAATAGAAGGTGGGAGTGATAGTTTTAAATTATTAGAAAAAGCAGCTAAAGAAGCAGGAGCGACTACACAATTCTCGGCAACGGAAAGTGCGGAGGCTTTGAATTACTTAGCATTAGCAGGATACGACGCAGAAGGTGCGGTTAAAATGTTACCTAAAGTGCTTAATTTAGCAGCAGCCGGAGGTATGGATTTAGCAAGTGCTTCTGATATGGTTACCGATAGTATGTCAGCTTTAGGAATAGAAACAAAAGACGCAGATAAATTTATAGACCAGATGGCGAAAACTTCTCAAAAATCTAATACAAATGTAGCACAACTTGGAGAAGCTATATTAACCGTTGGAGGAACTGCAAAAGTTTTAAAAGGTGGAACAGCGGAGTTAAACGCTCAACTTGGAATATTGGCTGATAATGGTGTTAAAGGAGCAGAAGGTGGAACAGCTTTAAGAAATATTATATTATCTCTTTCAAGTCCTACAGACCAAGCTGCTAAACTTATGAATAAATTAGGGTTAGAGGTTTTTGATGCTAGTGGTAAAATGAGAGCAACAAATGATATATTTAACGACTTAAATAGAATATTAGGAACTATGACAGAACAAGAAAGAACGCAGGTTTTAAGTGAATTGTTTAATAAAGTCGACTTAAAAAGTGCAAACGCTTTATTAGCCAACTCTGGAGAAAGATTTAATGAACTATCTAAGCAAATATTAAATTCAGAAGACGCAGCCTCAAATATGGCGGAAACTATGAACGGTAATTTAAACGGTGCAATAACTACGT
Organism: Clostridia bacterium; assembly: GCA_029258515.1. Taxonomy (GTDB): domain Bacteria; phylum Bacillota; class Clostridia; order TANB77; family CAG-508; genus CAG-269. The sequence continues at coordinate 1,000 of JARHYK010000009.1, forward strand.
TAAAAAGTAGTTTAGAAGGAACGGCGATAGCGATTTATGACAAATTTAAAGAACCTCTTACTAATGCAGTTGAAGGAGTTACAAAAGTTATACAAGGATTAATTGAAGCTTTGGAAAGTGGAAAACTTGACGGGTTATTGAGTGCGATAGCTATTGCGATAGGTGCAGTAGCGACACAAATGCTGTTACTTAAAGCGATATCAATAGGGACAGCAATAGCGGATATTACAATAAAACTCGTGAAGGCAGCTTCAATGGTGAAGTCTTTTGCGGGTGCAGTTGCTATATTAAAGGCAGTTTTAAGTGCTAATATATTCGGAATTGTAACATTAGGAATAGGATTGTTAATAAGTGGTTTTATGTATTTGTGGAACACTAGTGAAGGATTTAGGAACTTTTGGATTGGGCTTTGGGACAATATAAAACAATTTACAAGTACTGCAATACAAGCTATTTCAAACTTCTTCACGGTTACAGTGCCGACCGCTATACAAAATATGATTACTTGGTTCTCGGAATTACCTAGTAGAATGAGCGAATTCTTAACACAAGCTATAGAAGGTGTTAGAAACTGGGCGATAGAAATGGCACAAAAGGCGATTGAAACCGGGACAAATTTTATAAACTCTATAAAAGAATGGTTTTCACAATTACCTTATAATATAGGGTATGCAATAGGGGTTGCTTTAGCTACTATAGCGAAATGGTCGGTAGAAACTTGGGAGAAAGCAAAAGAAACAGGCAGAAACTTTTTAACATCTATAATAGAATGGTTTCAACAATTACCCGGAAGGATAAACCAGTTTATTAATGATAGTTGGAATAAGATTAAAAACTGGAGTTCTAACATGTGGAATAAAGCGAAAGAAACCGGAATGAACTTCCTAAACGGAATCATACAGTGGTTTCAACAATTACCTTCAAGGGTATATAGCTGGTTAACAACTACTGTGAATAAAGTTATAACTTTTGGTAATAATATGAAAAATAAAGCACGACAAATTGCCAGAGATTTTTCAACTTGGTTAATAAACGGAATCAAGGATCTACCTAGCAAATTTTCTAATATAGGTAAAAATATAGTTCAAGGGGTTTGGAATGGTATTGTAGGAATGAAAAACTGGATAATGAATAAAGTCAGTGGTTTCTTTAGCGGGATATTAGATGGAGTTAAGTCTGTATTTGGTATTCATTCACCATCGAGAGTGTTCAGAGATGAAGTAGGTAAATGGATTCCGGCAGGAGTTGAGGTAGGGGTTGAACAAGGTATGCCTAGCCTTAAGAGAAGTGTAGAGGATAATATGGCTACTTTGACAGATGTTGAAATTCCTACTATACAAGCTAATCCTAGAAGTCTTGATAATAATAATAGTGAAATTATTGAACTTCTTAGAATAATAGCCTCTAAAGACTTTAATTTACAATTAGACGGAAGAGAGTTGACAAGAGGGATAGCACCTTACCAAGAAGAGTTAACAGAATACAATATGCTAAGAACAATATAACAGGAGTGGTTTTAATAACCACTCTTTTTGTGATATAATTAATGTGAGGTGAAAATATGAATAACTTATATTTTAATGGTAAAGATTTATGGAATGACTTTAATTGTGGAATTTTAAAAGGTATACAATATCCTGTTGTTAAAGAAATTATAGAAAATATACAAGTAGAAGGGAATATATATGGAAATTTAACAGAGAAAACCGGAAGTTATGGAGATTTAATTCAAGAGGTTAACGTAAGAATGTTCGGTTTAGACAATTATAGAACGAGAATTGCTTTTATAGAAGATTGGTTATCTAATATAGAAGATAAAAGATTGTTTTTTAAAGAGAATTTAGGTAGATGTTTATATGTAAAAAATGCTTATATATCAAGTAATTATAATAAAAACGGAAACAATTGTGTAGAGTTTTCACTAAAGTTTGAATGTGAGCCTTTTTATTTTGATTCTAATATAAGAACTGTAACTTGGAACAAAGATACTATCTTAAAAAGTGATACTATGATAGACTATGAACCTATTATAGAGTTACAAGCGACAGGAGTAAAAACTACAATTATCATAAATGATAAAGAATTGAGTTTTGATAGCGTTAACGGAACTTCCTATATTATAGATTGCGAAAAAGAATATGTTTATAAAAAAGGAACAAAAGTGCCTATAATAACAAAAGGCAATTTCTTTAAAATAAAAAGAGGTAATAACACCTTTACTAGCACAACTACAAACTCTATCAAAATACAACTTAAGAATAGATATAGGGGGTAAATATGATAAGGTTATATGACAAGATGGCAACTAGAGAAGAGGTTTTAACCACTAACGGTTTATTCAACTTAAGTGAAATTCACATAAATAGTAAAATAACAGAAGAATTTAACGGTAATTTTGATTTAGAATTAACCGTGGCTATAAGTAAAAATGTATTCAATGAACAAGTTTATGATTATATTCAAGAAGAATATATAATTAAAATTGATGACGAGTATGGAGAAGAAGTTTTTAGAATAGCCAAGGTTAGAAAAGATAAAACAAGTATTTATATATATGCAAGACAAATAACTATAGCTGACCAATTAACATTGTGTCTCCACGATGTGAGACCGGAGAACACAAACGGTCAAGGGGCTTTAAGTCATTTAATGGCTAATGCAGTAGGAAGGAATAAAGATTTCTTTTTAACCTCCGATTTAAGCAATACATCGACAGCTTATTATATAGATATGAGCCTTTATGACGCGTTATTTAAAGCAGATAATGCTTTTGTAACTCGTTGGGGTGGAGAAACAATAAGAAGACAATATAACTGTAAAATAAACCAAAGAATAGGGGAAGATAGAGGAGTTGTTATTAAATCTAAGAAGAACCTTATAGGGTTTGAAATAAATAGCAACCTAGATGAATTAACAACTAGGATAATTCCAAAAGGATTTGACATAATTAAAGCTAATCCTGTAGACTCTCCTTTGATAAATAATTACTCTTCTATATATACAAAAGTAATAAAATATGATGATGTTAAAGTTAAAAATGAAAATAATCCAGATGAAGGATTTGACACTTTAGAGCAAGCACAAACAGAATTAACTAGAAGAGCAAAAGAACAATTTTCTGTGTTCAATATAGATAAGATACAAGCGGAATATACTTTAAACTTTATAGATTTAAGCAGAACGGAACAGTACAAAGATTTTCAAATTGCTGAATCCGTGAATATAGGTGATATTGTCAACATTCAAGAAGATGTTTATAATACGAATATAAAAGCTAGAGTTATTAAAAGAATATACTCTCCTAAATTAAAAAGAAGAATTGAAACTAAGATAAGCAATATATCACAAGATTATAAAACAATATCAGTGGAAAGTATATTAAAAGAATTAGAGAAGCAGTTAGAAACTTCTAAAAATCCTAATTTATCTGATTATATAAATACTATGATAGAGGCGGGGTTAAAGGATAGTTATGTTGTGTTAAAACCTAATGAGTTACTTATAATGGATAACAAAGATATAACAAAAGCTAAAAATGTAACTAGATATAATAAGAACGGGTTAGGGTTCAGCACTACAGGTTATTACGGTAATTACGAATATGGTTTTACTATAGATGGTAAAATAAACGCCTCTTTAATATCTACAGGTATATTATCAACTATTCTTATACAAAATGCTGACGGAAGTGTTCAATTAGATTTAAGCAAAGGGAATGGAATAAATTTTTATACAAATGGACATAAATCTCTAGAAATCAAGAATCAATCAATGAACTTTTACGATTGGGAGGAGTCGGAAAGAGTTGAAGAAGTTGGGAGTGTTTTTACAGCTAGAAGAATTATAGGAGGAGGAACAACACAGTTACCCGGGGTTAGTTTAGCACACACAGAAGAAAGTTATATGTCCCTTTCATATCGAAATCCTTCAACTAAACATTATCGCTCTTATATAGATTTTGATTATTACAGCGTGATTCCTACTGCCAAAATTCTTAAAAGTAACGAAATAGAAACAAAAGGTGGTGGTGGTAATAAAGTTATAAAAGTTAGAGAAGGAGCAGAATTTAATGAGTATTGTGATTTTAACGCAAGACCTAGTATGAAATATGGAATTTGGCTTGGTGAAAATGATGAGGTTACGTTGAATTATAACAATAGTACCGGAAGATTTCAAACTTTTTCGCCTTGGGGATTTGGGGCTTTTATGACATCACAAGGGAGAGATCAACAAATATTTAGAGCGAAAGAAGATTCAGCGAGTTTTTGGGATTCATCAGATACTCGTTACGCTCATTTTTCAAATACTGGGTTTGATCTTGGAGATAAATTATTTACTAATCAAGCTAATGGAATAACATCACGCCTTGATTTTCACGTTATAGGAAATCTTACAGTTGGTGGAAGTTATCCAAGAAATTTAAGTGAAAAATTGGACGACAAAGAGATAGATTTATTATATGAATTATATAAAAAAGATTTACAAATAGAAGAATTGCAAGAAAGGGTTTCGAAACTCGAATCTACAATGAATAAAATGGTAAAATTAATTGAAAGAGGTGTTTAGATGAGAGATATTATAGAGAGTAAAGAAATAAAAGTAAATGAAAGAAATATTATTCCTTTAGCAGAGGTTAAAGAAGAATCAGATGTAACTCTTAATTTAGAATTGTATAAAAATAATATACCTTTTGACGTAACGGGTCAATCTATAAAATTAGGGCTTTTGATAAATGGTGAAATAATTGGAGAACAGTCAGACGGAATAACAATAAATAGAAATGTAGTAACTATAAAATTAAAAAACAATTTTATCCAACCCGGAAAACTGGAATTAGATTTAACTTTAACTGATGACACAGGAAGAATGACGACTAGTAGTTTCTACTTGATTGTTAATAAGAAAACTATAGGTGGAACAAGTATACAAGGAACTGATTTGTTAGAAACATTAGATCAGATTATATTAGATTTTGAAGTTAATTTTCGAGAAACTATAAACGGTATAAAAGCAGATTATGAAAGTTTAAGACGAATTATAATAAGCGAAAATCAAGCAGCTGAACTACAAGAATTGATAAATAACAACAGTAGTAAAATAAAAGTTACAACCGATGAGGTAATACAAGCGAGGAAAGGCGCTAGAACTTTATCTTCAAGACTAGATGATATAGATTGGACTGATATTCAGCAAAATGAAAAACTCGATAAAGTTTCTGGAATAGCTAATAGCAATAGAAAACAAATATTAAATTGTGTAAAAAAAGATGGAAGCGTTCCTTTTGAATCAGGCGCTGAAAAAGGAATAAAAATAGGTGAAATTGCAAGAATAACAGTTGAAGGGAATAATATAGTCTTTTATAATAAATCTAATGGTTCACATTCATTTCAGTTAACCAACGATGGACATTTTTTATTAAGTGGAGGCGGGAAAATTGGGAGTGGAAACTATCCGATTTCTGAATTATGGTTAGGAGGACGCTCAATCTCTGAAAATGGATATAGTAAATTACCGAACGGACTTATTATTCAATGGGGGCGTAGAATGGTAAGTCAAAGTAGTAGCGGTGCTTATAATTTTCCGTTAGCATTCCCGAACGATTGCCTTTCAATAGTTATAGCTGGTAATTATAATTCTGATAGAGATTATTATTTAAGAGCAGGGATAGTTTCCGGAAATTCATATCAATTACATTCAAGTTCCAATTCAGAAAATCTCGCTACTTGGATAGCAATAGGTTATTAGGAGGTATATTGTGGAAAGATATTTTATGATAATAAACAATGAAACAGGAGAAAATCAAGGGTTTTATATAACTGGAATATGGGAATATGATAATATAATTACTCAAGTTAAAGAAGGTGAAACACTCAAAGAGATTTCAAAAGAGTTATGGAGTATTTTAATAGGGAATAATAAGGAAATTAAATTGAATTCACCAACTTTAAAAAAAGAAAAAATAGAAGAATTTTTAACCACAAACTTCAATGCTAGAAATAATATTAAAGTTATTTTTTACGATTTTTTTGAAGAAAAAGTATTTGAGCCTGTAGTATTTGAACCTACTCAATTAGAGAAAGATATTAAATTTTTAGCAGAAACTTTAAAAGAAGTTCTAATGCCAATGATGTTACCATCAGAAACACAAACAAATACAACTTTAATTCAACTTCAAAAAATTATAAACAGATATGAAAGATAATAAAAGAGGGTATACCCTCTTTTTTATTGTAATCAAACGGTAAAATGTGGTAAAATTATAGTAAAAAGGAGGTAATTCAATGAAAATTAATCACAGACAAGGACATTCAATCAATTGTAGAGGGGCAAGAAAATATTTAGATGAGGTCGACGTTTGCTCAGAAGTAAACAAGCACTTTAGAGCGTTTTTATCTCAATTAGGGTGCGTTGGAGTTG
>JARHYK010000003.1 GCA_029258515.1 Clostridia bacterium
CCGCTTTAATGGGCGAACAGCCCAACCCTTGGGACCGACTACAGCCCCAGGATGCGATGAGCCGACATCGAGGTACCAAACCTCCCCGTCGATGTGAACTCTTGGGGGAGATAAGCCTGTTATCCCCAGGGTAACTTTTGTCCGTTGAGCGACGGCATTTCCACTCACTACCGCCGGATCACTAAGACCTACTTTCGTATCTGGTCGACTTGTCAGTCTCTCAGTTAAGCTTCCTTCTGCCTTTGCACTCTTTTGCACGATTTCTGTCCGTGCTGAGGAAACCTTTGCGCGCCTCCGTTACTCTTTTGGAGGCGACCGCCCCAGTCAAACTGCCCGTCTGACATTGTCCCCTTGCCAGTTTATGACAAATGGTTAGAATTTCGATCATTTAAGGGTGGTATCCCAAGGTTGACTCCATACCGACTGGCGCCAGTATTTCATAGTCTCCCACCTATCCTGTACATAAATAATCAAAACCCAGTATCAAACTACAGTAAAGCTCCATGGGGTCTTTCTGTCTTGTCGCAGGTAACTAGCATCTTCACTAGTACTACAATTTCGCCGAGTACATTGTCGAGACAGTTCCCAAATCATTACACCTTTCGTGCGGGTCAGAACTTACCTGACAAGGAATTTCGCTACCTTAGGACCGTTATAGTTACGGCCGCCGTTCACTGGGGCTTGAGTTCAATGCTTCTCCTTAATGGATGACATTTCCCTTTAACCTTCCAGCACTGGGCAGGTGTCAGCTCCTATACTTCATCTTTCGATTTAGCAGAAACCTGTGTTTTTGTTAAACAGTTGCTTGGGACTATTCACTGCGACTGGGTTTTATCCCAGTACCCCTTCTCCCTAAGTTACGGGGCTAATTTGCCGAGTTCCTTAACAATGCTTCTCTCGCTCATCTTAGGATCTTCTCCTCATCTACCTGTGTCGGTTTGCGGTACGGGTACCTCTATACAATACCTACAAGCTTTTCTCGCCAGTGTGCTTCTTGGAAATTCGTTACTTTTAATTTTCACTATATCTTTCGATACGAGTTTTTCCTCTTCCTCGCTTTCCTTCCACTCCTGTGTCCCTTGTATTTTTTAAGTATTTCGGTAGTGCAGGAATATCAACCTGCTGTCCATCGGCTACGCCTTTCGGCCTCACCTTAGGTCCCGACTTACCCTGGGCGGACGAACCTTCCCCAGGAAACCTTAGACTTTCGATGGCATGGATTCTCACCATGCTTTCGCTACTTATTCCGGCATTCTCTCTTCTATCTCGTCCACAACTCCTTTCGGTATTGCTTCAACCTACTATAGAATGCTCCTCTACCACTCGTATTTACATACGAATTCGCAATTTCGGTGTATAGTTTAGCCCCGGTAATTTTCCGCGCAACTTCACTCGACCAGTGAGCTATTACGCACTCTTTAAATGAATGGCTGCTTCTAAGCCAACATCCTGGTTGTTTACGCAAAATCACATCGTTTTCCACTTAACTATATCTTTGGGACCTTAATTGACGATCTGGGCTCTTTCCCTTTTGACCATGGAACTTAGCTCCCACAGTCTGACTCCTGTCCTTACACAATTGGTATTCGGAGTTTGATAGAGTTCGGTAACCTGGTTTGGCCCCTAGCTCCTTCAGTGCTCTACCCCCAACTGCTACTTAACAAGGCTAGTCCTAAAACTATTTCGAGGAGAACCAGCTATCTCCGAGTTCGATTGGAATTTCTCCGCTATCCACAAGTCATCCCGAAGCTTTTTAACGCTTATGGGTTCGGTCCTCCACTTGATTTTACTCAAGCTTCAACCTGCTCATGGATAGGTCACTCGGTTTCGGGTCTATTCCATATGACTTCTTCGCCCTATTCAGACTCGATTTCTCTTCGACTTCGTACCTTAAGTACTTAATCTTGCCATATAAAATAACTCGCCGGACCGTTCTACAAAAAGTACGATATCGCACCTTAACGTGCTCTATCTGCTTGTAAACATAGGGTTTCAGGTTCTCTTTCACTCCCCTCCCGGGGTTCTTTTCACCTGTCCCTCACGGTACTGCTTCACTATCGGTCACCAAGTAGTATTTAGCCTTATGGGGTGGTCCCCACATGTTCATACGAGATTTCTCGTGTCTCGCACTACTCCGGATACTACCATGTCACTTGATTTTTCGCTTACTAGACTTTCACTATCTTTGGTCTGTCTTTCCAAACAATTCTGCTAAATCTTGTGAATCAATTATGTAGTCCATAACACCATATGAATTACTTCTTATGGTTTAGGCTCTTCCTCTTTCGCTCGCCACTACTCAAGGAATCGAGTTTTCTTTCTTTTCCTGTAGGTACTTAGATGTTTCAGTTCCCTACGTTCCCCTCCTATACACTACTTTACTCATGTATGGATTATTCAGTATTTACCTGAATAGAGTTTCCTCATTCGGATATCTGTGGATATATCGAATATTTGCTTCTCCCCACAGCTTTTCGCAGCTTATCACGTCCTTCATCGGCTCTTGGTGCCAAGGCATTCACCCTATGCTCTTAGTAGCTTAACCTATGTCTTTCGGTTATTATCCTAAAACTTTTTTCAATGTATACTAAGATGTTTACAAAATTTTTCATCATTAAATTTTGTATAAGTTTTTATTTTTCAAAAAACTTAAGTTTACCTTGATATTTTTCATCTATATATTTTTCAATGTGCTAATTGATACTTTATTTGAGTATCTATGGTGGGCTCAAATGGATTCGAACCATCGACCTCACGCTTATCAGGCGTGCGCTCTAACCAACTGAGCTATGAGCCCATATATATTAGAGTTTTTCTATCGATGCTTTATTCATATAAGTTCCACTCTTTTTAATGTACTATTTAAAGTACATTGAAAAATAAACAATAAATCCTTTAAAGTTTCTCCTTAGAAAGGAGGTGATCCAGCCGCACCTTCCGATACGGCTACCTTGTTACGACTTCACCCCAATCATTGATTCTACCTTCGACTGCTGCCTCTATA
>JARHYK010000005.1 GCA_029258515.1 Clostridia bacterium
AACAAACATCAGGAATTCCAACAGAAATACAAAATGCAATAGACGAAGGAAAAATATCAGAAGTTAGAGAAGGAAATATACCAATTCCAGTAGGATATAAATATATCAAAGGAGACCAAATAGGTGGGGCAGTAATAAGAGAAGAAGGAAGTACAGAACAAGAACCAGTAGAATTTGTATGGGTACCAGTTCCAGACATAACTCAAATGGTAGGAGGAACAGAAAAACAAAATAACCCGGGAGAAAGATGGGGAAAATTATATTCTAGAGTTAATATAGACAACAGAGAAAATGCAACAGAATATAGAGAGCCAGATGTAGCAACTGATCCTAATTATGCAGACGGAAATAAAAGCAATCTAAAAATAATGAATGATATATTAGGAACATCACATGATACTAATTCATTTAAAACAGAGTTACAAAAAGACTTTTATAATATGTCAGAGAGTGTAAAAAAATATAAAGGGTTTTATGTAGGAAGATATGAAAGTAGCTTAGTAGGTAGTGATAATAATGCATATTTAGCACCAATAAAAGGAAAAGAATCAGCAACAGGGGATGTGCTTTCTGCTAATACTTGGTATGGACTATATGCAAGACAAAAGAAATATAAAAAAGGGAAAATAGAAGGAAGCATGATATGGGGGTGTCAATATGATGCAATGATGAAATGGATGAAAAGAGTTGGAGTAAAAAATATTGAGACTGCAAATCCAATCAATATAGGAGGAGAAGTAATATCAGGAAATACAGGAATAATAACAGGAACAGTAGAAACAGATAAATTATGTAATGTATATGATTTACGTGGAAATAAGTATGAATGGACATTAGAGGCGTATAGTACCTATACTCGAGTTTATCGAGGGGGCAGTCATAACTATTCGCCAACGGACCGTGGCTATAATAATCCTTACAGCGCTGTTAAAGAGAATTCTACTCGTGCTACACTTTATATTCCATAGGATAGATAAAGCAAAAAGTTAATGCGCTAGTTAGATTAGTGTCAAAGCCTAGCTGTGTAAATTCAATTTTTGGATTGCACAGTTTTGTTTTATAGTAATAACTGAGGTAGAAAACTTTGAGAGTTTTCTATCTCAATATTTTTATGTGGTAAAAAAAGAGAGTAAAGAATAAGATAAAAATCATCAAATTTGTTGCTTTTTTGCATGAAATATAATAGAATAAATACAGTAAAAGGTAGAATAAAATAAAAGAAGTGAAAATAAATAAAATAATAATCGCTTTTTGTAAAAAACTTTTTTAAATTTGTGTACTAAAAAAGACAAAAAATACAAAAGACAAGTAGTATAATACGTATGTGAAAAAGTTTAAGAGGTGATGAGGATGTTTCAAAATATTAGAGAAGAATATGTTGAATCAAAAATAAGGGATAAAAAAAAGAAAGATAAAAGTAATTTGTTTTCTAATGTTTTTTCGATAAAATATATTCCGTTATATATAATTTCAATAATGATATCTATTGTTGGAATAGGTGGACAAGTTTCACCATTTAGTATAAGTATATTAGCAGCAGGGTTGGGGAATTCTATTCCTATACTTGGAATTGCAGTTGCAGGATTGATTGGAAATTTAATTGGATTTGGATTTGAAGGAGCTCTTAATTATTTGCTAATGTCTTTTATATTTATTGTATCTACATTTTTGTGGAGACCATTATATACTGTAGAAGAAAAAAATGAGAAGGTAAAATTAGCAAAAAATATATTCATATCAACATTTGTAATTCAAATTGCAAAAGTTGGAATATCTGGATTTACATTATTTGATGTGTTATCAGCAATATCTTTTTCAATTGTAGCAATAGTATTTTATAAAATATTTGTAAATTCTTTGACTGTTTTAGAAAGTTTTAGAGAAAAAAAAGCTTTTTCAATAGAAGAAGTATTAGGAGCAAGTTTACTAATTGCAATTTCTGTGACTTGTTTTGGAGAACTTAAAGTATTTGGATTTTCAATAAGAAATATTTTGAGTATTTTGATTGTGTTAATTTTAGGATGGAAAAATGGCGTTTTAGTTGGAACAACAGCTGGTGTAACAATAGGGGTAACCCTAGGGGTAATTACTTCATCTCATCCTATAATGGTTGCAGCATATGCAATTTCTGGAATGTTTGCAGGATTTTTAAATAGATTTGGAAAAATTGGTGTAATTGTTGGATTTTGTCTAGGGAATGTTGTATTAGCGTATGTATCTAATGGATATACAGTTGAATTAATTTATTTTAAAGAGATTTTAATTGCGTCTATTGGATTATTGGCTGTACCTAAATCTATTCAAATTAATATAGAAGAATTTATCGGAAATACTAATTTATTACCAAGTTTTCCAGATAATGCATTGAACAGGACAAAGGAAACTGCTGAAAAATTAAATAATGTTTCTCAAACAATTAACGAAATGGCTAAAACATTTGAAAGACCAAAGTTAAGTCAAGTTGATGCACTTGAGAAAAATAAGCAAATATTTATTAATGAATTACTAGATAATCTAAGAGGATATGAAAACAATATGCTTTATGATGATTTGAAGGATGTAGATAGCAAAATTGTAAATAATATTTTTAATTTTTTAATAGATAAGCAAGAGATAGATAGAAAGGCTATTTTAAAGATATTTGCTGATTGCAATAGTTATATTATTGGATTTGAAGATCAAGAAGTAAGTGAGTTTTTAGAAGAAAATATTAGTCAGATGGTAAGGGTTATTAATATGTCATATAAAATAAGTAAGTCAAGTTTTATATGGCAAAAAAAGATGGAAGAAAGTAGAAAAAATATTAAAACACAATTAAGTGGAGTTTCAAAGGCTATTTCTAATATAGCGTATGTTATGGAAAATGATGCCCAAAAAGAAGAAGAGTATCAAAGTCAAAAGATACAAATTATGGAATTATTAAAACAAAAAGAAATTATGGTACAAGAAATATCAATAAAAAAGGAAGATCGATTTTTGATTGATATTTATGTTGAAACTTTCGAAAACAAGGATATAGGCGTAATTCAAAAAATTCTAAGTGAAATTTTAAAAGAAAAGATAGTTTTTAATGATGAAGTCAGTGAAAAAAATAAATTGTGTTTTTTGTCTGATGATAAGTATGTTATGGCAATGGGAATAACAGAAGCAGTGAAAAGTAAAAGTGAAATGTCAGGGGATAGTGTTTTAAATGTAAGGTTAAAAGATGGAAAATATTTGGTAGCCTTAAGTGATGGAATGGGATCTGGAAAAGAGGCAAAAGAGAGTAGTAGTAAGGCTATTAAAATGTTAGAGAATTTATTAATGGCAGGTTTTCAAAAACAAGAATCTTTAGAATTAATAAATGCAAGTCTGTTAGATCAAGAAAAAGAAGTATTTTCAACTCTTGATATTGCTATAGTAGATTTATATAAAGGAAATATAGAATTTATTAAAAGTGGAGCTTGTCCTACATTTATTAAAAATGGTAAGAAGGTTCAGATAGTAAAGACAAATTCTTTACCTGCAGGAGTAATTGATAATGCTAAATTGCAAGTTTATGATAAAGATGTTAATAGTGGTGATATAATGCTTATGTGTTCTGACGGAATTTTGGATTCAAATGTTGAATACAAGAATAAAGAGTTATGGATTAAATATTTGTTAGAGGATATAGAAACAGTAAATACAAAAAAAATAGCAGATATTATTTTAAATGAAGCAGTTGATAATACTTATGGTATAGCTAAAGATGATATGACTGTTATAGTTTGTAAATTTTTAGAAAAATAGTGATAATACTGTTGGAAAGTAGGGAAATCCCTACTTTTTTAAGTGCATTTGCGATTTCGAAAGTGTTAGAAAATACCCTTGAAAATTAGGAGCAAATATGATATAGTGTAAATGTGAGATTATGAATGTGGAGGAAAAATAGTTGAGAAATTCTAGGAATAGAGGTAGGAGATATGATACAGAACCTCGTTTAAATATGAAAAAAGTTTTTGCGGTAATTATAGCTATTTTAGTTATAATTATGTTTATATATATTATAAAGGGATTTTTTGGGAAAAAGGAACAAGAAACTAAGACAATTATTAGTAAATCATATTTTACTATATTTAAAGATGATAAATGGGGAGTTATTGATCAAGATGCAAATGTTATAATTGATCCATCATATCAAGAAATGATTGTTATTCCAAATTCAAAAGTAGATGTATTTTTATGTACTTATGATGTTAATTATGAAACAGGAGAATATAAAACAAAGGCTTTAAATAGTAAAAATCAAGAGATATTTTTAGACTATGAAAGCGTAGAACCTGTTTCGAACAAGGATGATGCTAATAATTTATGGTATGAAGATAATGTTTTGAAGGTTAAGAAAAATGGCAAATTTGGATTAATTAATTATGAAGGAAAAAAATTATTAGATTCTGAGTATGATAATATATCAGCTATATTAGGTACTAAAAATGCATTGAAAGTAGAAAAAAATGGCAAATATGGTATTGTAAATGATCAAGGCGTGATACTTGTTGAACCTAGATATGACGATGTTTTATTACTAGGGAAAGAGGATAAATCTGGTTTCATTATAAAAGAAAAGAATGTATATGGAATAATTGACTATTCATTAAATAAAGTACTAGATACAAAATATGAACAAGTTTATTTTGTATATAATAAAGATAAGTATTATGTGAAAGAAAATGGAGTTAAGAAAATTGTTAATAAAGAAGGAAAAGATGTATTAACAACTGGATTTGATGATATTTTACAAATATTAGATGATAGTGTTATTTTTAAGAAAGATAACAAAATGGGAGTTATGACTTTTGATGGAAATATTAAAATAAATCCAGAATATGAAGATTTAGTTCAAGTTAAATCAGGAAATTTGATAGCTAAAAATCAAAACAAATATGGAATAATTGATTTAGAAGGAAAGCAAAAGGTTGATTTTAAATATTCAAATATCCAATATGAAAGTAAACCGGATTTTTACATTGCAGATAATGAAAATTTTGAATCAGATATTTTGAATAATAATTTTGAGGTTAAATTACAAGGGATGTTGATTGATTGTAATCTTGATGATGGATATTTAAAAATGATAGTAGATGATGAAACAAAATATTATACGTTTAAGTTTGAAGAACAAAAAGAAACAGAAATATTAAAAGATAATACATTATTTGTTAATAAAAAAGATGGGAAATATGGTTTTTCCGATAAAGAGGGAAACGTAGTTATTGAAAATATATATGATGAGGTAACTGTGCAGAATAAATATGGTTTTGCAGGAGTTAAAAAGAATGGAAAATGGGGAGTTGTAAATAAAAAAGGAGAGATTATACAAGAACCAGTTTATGATTTAGAAAATTATTTAGTAATTAACTTTATTGGCAGATGGCATTTAGGACAAGATGTTAATATGAATTATTATAATCAAAAGTAGAAATAAAGGTGGTAATATGGGACTAAAGACAAAGTATCAATATACATATTTTTTATATCCATTTATTGTTAAGGAAAGTAAATACAATAAATATATATTAAAAATGTTAAGGAATAAAGATGTTAGTTTAAAAATGTTTGAAAAAGAAAAGGATTTGAAGATTTATCAATATTTTTTGCCTAAGGTGAATGAATTTATGTTTTCAAGTTTTAGTTTTTCAAAAACAAAAATTAGGAAGTTAGATGAGTTGCCAGATGATACAAAGGCTGCAATTTTATGTGAATATCCTTGTGTGATTTTCGATTATAATCTAAAAAAAGATCCACAAGGTAAGGTACAAGAAAATAGTATATTTTTTAAAATTCCTAAGATGGAGATAATTTGTTTTAATACAGGTATTTGTTTTTTAGCGATGAAAACAAATATAGATGGAAATTATGACTTTGGGGATGTTTTGAATTTTAATTATAAATTTAAAAATATTCCAAAAGGTGAGTTAGCTATGGGAGGAAGTAATATACATCTTCAAACTGATGTATTCACTGATATGTCAAGATTGTCAGAGTTTGCAAGTAATATTACAGGTTCAAAAGTTGAAACATTAAAATTGGATATAGATACACAAAAGTTTTTAACTTATTCTTATTTATGTATTGATCAACAGTCTTGGGGAGGACAAAGTGAATTTGAAAATATTGAGCAAAGTTATATTAAATATTCTAATTTTTTACGTTTTGATAATAACAAGATTTTAAATTACAATGATGAAAATAGTTTTGAAAAATGGAAATATGCGAAGATTTCAGTGGATAAAGAAGGAGTTTCGCTTTTTGCATCTGATGCTGATATGAATAATTATACAATATTACCCCATGATTTTGAAGGAGTTTATTTATATACATATATTTTAAATTTGTATAAAAAAATATATCTTAAAAAATTGGAAGCGGAATTTAGAAAAGGTCAACATATTAAAAAAACTCGTAGAAAATTTATAGAATTTTCTAAGAAATTATGGGTACAAGAAGTTACTGATGATGAAGTGGGAACTTGGATTAATCAAAAGCTTATGAAGGTTTTAGAAATAGATAGACTATATATTGAACTTAAAAATCAATATGACGTACTATATAAAAATATGCATATTGAATTAAATTTTAAAGTTATGGTAGGACTAATTATTTTACTTATTTTTACTATATTAATTCAAATTATTAGTTTTACTAAGTGTTTTTAATGGTTTGGATAATTTAGAAATTAGGAGCAAATTATGAAAGTTAGTTGTGGTACAGATATTATAGAAATAGATCGTATAAAGCAATCTATAGAAGATATGGGAGAAACATTTTTAAATAGGGTTTTTACGAGAAAAGAAATTGATTATTGTGAGTCTAGAAAAAAGCAAAAGTATCAACATTATGCAGCTAGGTTTGCAGCAAAAGAAGCTACGTTTAAAGCTATTTCAGGTATTTTAAATGATAAATATTCAATTACATGGAAAGATATAGAAATTGCAAATGATAATCAAGGTAGACCAGTAGTTAGTTTATATGGGATAAAGCAAGAAGAAAGGATAGAAAATATTGATATTAGTATTTCTCATTGTAAGAATTATGCGGTTGCAAATGTTGTTGTTTTATATAAATGGTAGTGGAGGTTTGTATGTGTTTTTTTGATAGTCATTCGCATTTGAATGATGAAAAATTTGATGATGATAGATTTGAAATAATAGAAAAATTAAAAGAAAACCAAATAGAAAAGTGTATCGTTGCAGGATATAGTTTAGAATCTTCTGAAAAGGCAGTTAAGCTTTTTGGAAAAGATGATTTCATTTATTTGGTTTTAGGTATTTCTCCTAATGATATTCCACAAATTGAAGACGAATTGTGGAAAAGCATTGATAAGATTGAGAATTTAATAAATTTAGTTAAAAAAGATAATCCAGATAAAATAGTTGCTATTGGAGAAATTGGTTTGGATTATTATTGGGAAAAAGATGAGAATATGAGAAAATTGCAAAGAAAAGCTTTTATAAGACAAATTGAATTAGCTAATAAGCTAAAGTTGCCTATTGTTATTCATACAAGAGATGCGATGATTGATACAATTAAAATTTTAAAGGGAAATGAAGTTGATTTTAAAGGTGTTTTTCATTGTTGTCCACAAAATATGGAATTAATAAAAGAAGCTTTAAAATTGGGATTTTATATTTCTTTTGCTGGTCCTATTACTTTTAAAAATGCAAAAAATGCTGATGAAGTTATAAATATGGTACCTATTGAAAAGCAGTTAATAGAAACGGATTCGCCATATTTAGCACCTGAACCTGTCAGAGGAAGTAGAAATAATCCATGTAATGTTAGATATATTGCTCAAAAGATTGCTAGTGTTAAAGGAATGACTTTGGAAGAAGTAGCTAGGTATACTTTTGAGAATTCATGTAGAATTTTTAATATAAAATAAGGACGTAATTTTTAAAATACGTCCTTATTATTTTATATTTCTTAAAGCTTCTATTCTGTCTGATGTACTTGGATGAGTTGACCAAATAGAAGATGTTTTTTTCTTGCCTTGTTTACCATTGTTTTTAAATGGATTTACTATATACATATTTGCTGTTGCAGAGTTTGCTCTTTTTAATTCATTTGGATCATTTTCTAGTTTTTCAAGTGCAGATATTAGGCCTTGTGGATTTCTAGTTAATTCTACTGCAGTAGAGTCTGCTAAAAATTCTCTTTTTCTTGATAGTGCTAGTTGCATTAATGAACTAAATATAGGTGCTAATATTAATAGGATTAGTCCTAAAATCATTAATATTGGGTTTCCGTTATTATCATCGTCATCATCTTTTAGACCGCCCCAATAAAGAATTCTTGAAAATGTGTCTGATAGCATTACAATAAAGCCTACGAAAATTGAGACTACAGCGCTTAGTAGAATATCATAGTTTTTAATATGGCTTATTTCATGTGCTAGTACTCCTTCTAATTCATAATATTCTAATTTTTCAAGTAATCCTGTTGTTACACATATTATTGCATGATTAGGATTTCTTCCTGTTGCAAAAGCATTTGGTTGAGCATCTTCTACTACATATAGATCTGGTTTTTTAGGTAGATTTGCTGTTATCATTAAACTATCCAATATATTTACTAATTTTAAATCTTCGTCTTTAGTTGCAGGTCTTGCTTTGCATGTTGCGAGTATTATTTTATCACTATAATAATATGAACCCCATGCAGATGTAATTGAGAAAATTAGTGCGATTACTATTGATAAATTTCCTAAATCTAGTGCATGGCAAATATAATATATAATTAAAGTAATTGCTAGTATAAATATTGATACTATTATTCCTGATTCTATTTTATTTTTTTTAATATTTTCGAACATATTAACTCCTTTTTATATGAAAGTAGAAATGCTTATATCGTAAAGCATTTCTACTTTTATATATTAATTATTTCCAAAGTCTACTTTAACATTTTTTCTTGCTTCATCACTTTCTGCTTTGAATAATTCACGTGCAGTAAAATTAAACATGTTTGCTATAATGTTAGAAGGAAAGATTTGTAATTTAACATTATATCTTGTTACAGTATCATTATAGAATTGTCTTGAAAAAGATATTTTGTTTTCTGTGTTACGTAATTCTTCTGATAAATCTGTAAAGTTTTGATTTGCTTTTAAATCTGGGTAGTTTTCAGATATTGCCATTATTGTTTTTAGTGCTCCTGATAATTGGTTGTCTAGTTCGGCTTTTTCTGATATAGAATTACTGTTAGCCCAAGATGTTCTTAAAGCTGTTACTTTTTCTAATGTTTCTTTTTCATGTGTCATGTATCCTTGTACTGTTTCTACTAGATTTGGTATTAAATCAAATCTTCTTTGTAGTTGAACATCAATTTGACTCCATGCGTTATCTACTTTTATTCTGCTTGATACAAGACCATTGTATGCTGCTATAATGTAAATTACAATTAGTATGACTATTGCTAATATAATCCATCCCATTATAAATACCTCCTTATTTTATTATATGTTTTTATATTATCATATTATTAATATTTATACAATAAGTTTGTGAATTTTTTGTGTACTTCATGTGATATTTATTAGCTTAGCTTTTAATTTTAAAAAAATAAAAAAAAACAAATTTTTAAAATTGGTTATATTTTCAAGGGTTTGAGAATATACTATAAGTGTAAACACAAGTGGGACAAGGAGTCTCAAAATTTGACAAAATGTTTAAAAAGTTGTATAATATATAAGTGTTACCAAAGGAGGTAAAAAGAATTATGAGAAAACAAGAAAAAGCTTCACTTTCAATTATGAAGATAATTTGTGTAAGCGTTATCTTAATTTTATTATCAGGAATAGGTACTTTAGCTGTCAATGCAGGGACAACTAAAATGATTGATGTAAGAATTATATTACAAAATGGTTATGAAATGTCAGTTATGACTTCTAAAGAAAAAGTTTCAGATATTTTAGAGGAAAAAAATATTATTTTGAAGGAAAATCAAAAAGTAATACCAGCGTTAGATGAACTTGTTAAAGATGGAACTGTTATTAAAATAACAGATAAATCATATAATGAGGTTAAAATTTCAGAAGTTTCAAAACAAGGAGTAGAAGCTTCTATAGATGAATTAATGAAAAATTATTCACCAATCACTGAAAAAATTGTAGTAGAACAAGTTGAAGTTCCTTTTGAAACTATTACTAAAAATGTAGCTGGTAATTCTAATGATACTCAAAATAAAGTTATAAAAAATGGTCAAAATGGATTAAAAGAAGTTACATATAAGGTAAAATATCAAAATAATGTTGAAATTGAAAAAATTGTATTAGCTGAAAAAGTTATTAGAGAACCAGTTAATAAAATCGTTCAAGTTAATAAGAAAGTTACTTCTAGAGGTTCTTCAGTTGATAGAACAAATACTCAAGTTACATCATATAATGGTGGTAGATGGTCTTATTCAGCAAGTGAATTTGATTTATTATGTGCTATTACTGCTCAAGAATGTGGATCTAGTTATAATGGTGCTTTGGCTGTTATTACAACTGCTTGTAATAGAGCTGAAAGTGCTAAATGGGCTAGAAACGGAAGAGATCCATTAAATCAATATAAGGCTAAAGGACAATTTTGTTATTCAATAGATAATCATTGGAGAAAAAGATTAAATGGTAATTATCCATCACATGTTGCTCAAGCTGTTAAAGATGCTTTAAATGGCAAAAGAAACCATGGATATTTGTCTTTTAGATCAGCAGGTAAACATTCAGGAACATATATTGGTGGTAATGTTTATTTTTAGAATATATTAAATATAAAAAAACAAACTAGATTTTAATAATTTAGTTTGTTTTTTTGTATATATAATTCTATATTATTGTTTAGCATATTTTTACAATTAGTACATATTTAATTTTTAAAATAATTTATTTAGTTTTTGTAATAGTATTTCTATTGCTTTTTTTAAGTGTGTATAGTAAAATATACTTGGATTGGAGGAAAAGATTATGAAATGTATTTCGTGGAATGTAAATGGAATTAGAGCATGTATCAATAAAGGATTTTTTGATTTTTTTAAAAGTATTGATGCAGATATTTTTTGTATACAAGAGACTAAATGTCAACCTGAACAAATAGATTTAAAGCTAGATGGGTATTATACATTTATGAATAGTGCAGAAAAGAAGGGATATTCTGGTACTGCTATTTTTACTAAGAAAAAACCTATTAATGTTACATATGGTATTGGAATTGAAGAACATGACAAAGAAGGAAGGGTTATTACTTTAGAATTTGATGAATTTTATATGGTTACTATTTATACACCAAATTCAAAGAGAGAATTAGAAAGATTAGAGTATAGACAAGTATGGGAAGATGAAGTAAGAAAATATTTACTTCATCTAGATAGCAAAAAACCAGTTATTATGTGTGGGGACTTGAATGTTGCCCATAAGGAAATTGATTTAAAAAATCCTAAGACAAATAGGAAAAATGCAGGTTTTACTGATGAAGAAAGAGAAAAAATGACTGAACTTTTAGATGCAGGGTTTGTAGATACTTTTAGAAAATTGTATCCAGATAAAGTGGATGCATATAGTTGGTGGTCATATATGGGAAAAGCAAGAGAAAAAAATGTAGGGTGGAGAATTGATTATTTTATAGTTTCTAAAAGTATTGAAGAGAAAATAATTGATGCTTGTATTTATCCGGAAATTTATGGAAGTGATCATTGCCCTATTGGTCTGGAAATTGAAATATAGGAGGTTTTTATGGAAGATTTAAAGAAAAATTGGAAAAATTGGGTTTCTTTATTTTTGTTAGCTGTGGCAATTATTGTAGTTTATAAAATATGTGATAATTTTGGTAGTGTTAAGGAGTGGATTTGTTCTTTTTTAAGAGTTTTAAGACCATTTTTAATAGGAATATTAATTTCATATATTTTAATTTTGCCTTGTAGAATGATTGAAAAAGCATTCAGAAATTCTAAAAGTAGATTTATTAGGAAAAGGGCGAGAGGTTTAGGAGTTTTTACAACTTACGTAATAGCTTTTTTAGTAATAGTTATTGTTATTAATTTTATATTTCCAGTTTTAAAAGATAGTATAGTGAAGTTATTTAGTAATATACCTGGATATTATGAAACGACAATACATAAATTAGATGAATTGCCAGAGGATTCTTTTTTGAAAAGTGATATTGTTAAGAATATTATTTCTCAAATACAAAAAATAGATATTCAGCAGTTATTGAGTTTAAATAATGAAAAAATATTACAATATGTTCAAAATTTATTTAATGTATTTTTAATTATATTTGATGTATTTGTGTCAATAGTTGTATCAGTATATATTTTATTGCAAAGAACAGCTATTATTAAATTTTTTAAAAAGCTTTTGAAAAAAGTTTTAAATGAAAAAGCATTTGAACATGTAGATAAATATTTTGGTAAAGGAAACGAATTATTTTTTAAATTTGTTGGAAGTCAATTAATAGATGCTTTTATAGTTGGAATTTTAACAACAATAGCCATGGCTATAATGGGAGTGGAATATGCACCACTTCTTGGATTTATGATAGGATTATTTAATATTATTCCTTATATTGGTGCTATTGTTGCAGTTGTAATTGCTATTATAATTACATTAATTACAGGTGGAATTGGTCAAACTATTTTGATGGCAGTTGTAATTATAATTTTACAACAAATTGATGCAAATATTATAAATCCAAAAATTATTGGTAATTCATTGGAAATAAGTCCATTACTTGTTATATTAGCGGTTACTATAGGAGGGGCGTATTTTGGAATTATAGGAATGTTTTTAGCAGTTCCTATTGCAGCGGTTATTAAATTAATAATGATGGATTTTGTGAAAGAATAAAAAATATGTTTAAAGCTATTGAAAAAAATATTTAAAAAACATATAATAAAGTAAATCCTAGAAGTATAAATATAGTTCTAGTTACCTTTCGTAAGAAAAGAGGTAGTATTATGAAAAAAATTTTATTAAATTATAAATCAACAATAATATTAATTGCTGCTATTATTGTTGGTGCAATTATTGGAGTTATTTTCCAAGAAAAAGCAGCAGTTTTAAAACCTTTAGGAGATATATTTTTAAATCTTTTGTTGGTAGTTATAATACCATTAATATTTCTTACTATAACTACATCAATAACTAAGATGAAGAGTCCTAAAAGAATTGGCAAAATAATGGCAACAATAATAGGTGTGTTTTTAATAACGTCACTAATAGCTGTAATAGTTGGATTTTTATCAACTAATTTTGTGGATTTAGTAAGACCAGAGGATGGAGAAATTATAAAACAAGTATTACAAGAAGAAAGCCCAAAGGTGCAAGAGGAAAATTTAACAATAGCGGATAGGACGGTAAAATTGTTAACAGTAAATGACTTTTCTAAACTTTTATCAAATGATAATATAATAGCATTATTGATATTTTCAATAATATGTGGAATAGCAATAAATATGGCAGGTGAAAAAGCAAAGCCTGTAAAAGATTTATTGAATTCTGCAAATATGGTTGTAGAAAATATAATAAAGATTATTATGTATTATGCGCCTATAGGCCTAGGAAGTTATTTTGCAACTTTAGTAGGCACATTTGGAGCAACAATAGCAGTGGGGTATTTAAAAACTTTTGTGATATATACTATAGTAGCTATATTCTTTTATGCTGTTATATATTCAATTTATGCTTTTATTGCAGGAGGGAAAATAGGTTTAAAATTATTTTGGAAAAATGTATTACCATCAACTTTAACAGCAATAGCAACATGTTCAAGTGCTGCGTGTATACCAGTAAATGTAGAATGCAGTAAGAAAATGGGGGTACCAGCTGATATAGCAGAAACAACAATACCATTAGGAACAAGTTTTCATAAAGATGGTTCAATAATAGGATCTATGTTTAAAATTATGTTTTTAGTATGTTTATTTGGAACTAATTTAGGAACACCTGCAGAAATAATGGGAGTATTAGGAATAGCTTTGTTAGCTAATTTATTAATAACAGCAGTTCCAATAGGTGGAGGAACAATCTCAGAAATGTTAATATTAACAATGATGGGATATCCAGTAGCAGCTTTGCCAATATTAACAATAATAGCAACAATTATAGATGTACCAGCTACAATGTTAAATGTTGTAGGAGATACTGCTTCGTCAATGGTGGTAGCTAGAATTGTAGATGGAAGAAAATGGATAAAAAGCGAAGAAAAATAAAGAAAACAAGAGAAATAAAGAGATAAAGTAAGAAAAATGATTTAGAAAAAAAAGAAAAAGATAAAAATAACCAAAAATAAAATTTGGAATAAAAAAGATAAAATGGTATAATATTAAATGGTGGTGCATTATTCTAGTCATACAATGTATTATGAGGGTGGGGCTAAAAATCCACTAAAGGGCACATCGTTGAAGTTTCTTGTATTTGCGCGAAATGCCAGTTTTGTGTGAGTATAGGGAGTAAAGAATTTAGGGTATTATGTAGTGGCATATATGAGACTCCCTATTTTCGCGGAGGCTTAAATTAAAAATTTAAGTATAACCTATGTTGCGTGCCAAGACACAAAATACATAGAGTAGCCTGTCTCGAGTGAATATATTGGGATTGATTTTAACATATTTAATATAGATTTAGGCCGAATATATATTAAATAAATTATGAAATTATATTTGCAAAAAAGACTAGTAGTACAATTTATGTATGTTAAGGAAAACTTCTAGAATGTTTGCTAATAGTAAGCATAGGAGCCTAGGGATTAAGGTACAGATTTGAGTGGCGATCGAGTGTCCGTATATATATATGGATGTACTCCTTAAACGGAAACGGCTAAAGTAGTAATACTAAGCGGAGTATCAGAGAAATTCTACTAGACCTAAACTGTAAAATTTACTTAGACTTTTACCATCAAATATTTAAAAAAAGTGGCGCCTTATTGTAAGGCGCTAATTTGATATAAGGAGAAAAATAAAATATGAAGAAAAATAAAAATAAAACTGATAATACGAATATAAAATGGTTTATACAGGTGTTTTTAATGACATTTATATTGTCAATAATATTTTCATATATATCTACTAATGGGGTATCTAATTTAAGTATCATGCCAGCTGTTTTAATTTTAATAATAGTAGTTGGATTAGGAATATTGTTTGATATTATAGGAGTGGCAGTTACAGTAGCAAATGAAGAGGAATTTCATGCAAAGGCAAGTAAGAAAATAGAAGGTTCTAAAGATTCTATTAAATTGATAAAAAATGCATCAAAAGTTGCAAATATATGTGCAGATGTAATAGGAGATATTTGTGGGGTACTAAGTGGAGCAATAAGTGCATTAATATCAGTTAAAATAGCAAATCAGTATGGAATGAAAATTAATTTACAATTTTTGATGAGTGCTTTAGTTTCAGCACTAACAGTAGGAGGAAAAGCAATAGGAAAAGAAATAGCAAATAAAAATGCTACTAAAATAGTGCACACAGTAGGTAAAATAATAAATAAGTGGTCTTTTTTGAGACGTTCAAAAAAGGATCAAAATAAAAAGTAACAAAGGATCCTTTTTCGGAATGTTCCAAAAAGGATTATGCTGAAAAGTAAAAATGTGATCCTTTTTGGGAATTTTCCAAAAGGATCACATTTTACCAGCGCGGGTAATAAAATTAAAGCCATATTTATCTTTTAATTTATCAATAGTTTGGTCAATTTTTTGTTGTTTATCATCTAGGTTGTTGTTAAAAATAGAAAGTTGAGTTTCTATGTTATCTTCAAGCTTGTCAATCCTTACACCAATTAAACGAATTAGGTTATTAGGTTTATACATTTCAAGCAAAAGTTCTTTAGCCTTTTCATAAATTAATTTGGTACTAGAAGTGGGATATGGCAACTTTTTTTGGTGAGTTGTATCAATAAAATCTTTAGTTCTTAGTTGAATATTTACTACATTTGCTTTCATATTGTGTTTTCTTAGCCTGTAACAAACTTGCTCAGTTAAAGTAAGTAAAATTTTTTGTAGTTTTTCAATATCAGAAGTATTTTCAGTTAAAGTAATAGAATTGCCAATACCTTTGGGTTTTTCTTTTAGATAATTAACTTTTGAATCATCAATACCGTTTGCAAATTCCCACATTTGTATTCCATGTTTTCCAAATTTTTTAGTTAGCACATTTTTATTGGATTTCGCCAATTCGCCAATAGTTTTTATTTGCATATTATATAGTTTAGGAACAGTTTTTTTCCCTAGCATAAAGAGTTCAGAAATAGGCAAGTTCCACATTTTTTTTTCAATTTCATTAGGAAAAAGAGTATGTATTTTATCTGGTTTTTCAAAGTCTGATGCCATTTTTGCTAATAGTTTATTGCAAGAAACTCCGAATATTTACAGTAAAACCAAGTTCTTGTTTTACGCGGGTATGAATTTCATTAGCAATATCTAAAATAGTTTTATTCATTAAGAATTCAGTCATATCTAGAAAACATTCATCAATACTAAATCTTTCAATTTTATCTGTGTAATTTAATAATAAATGATATAGTTTATCAGAGTATATTTTATAAATATTAAAGTTTGAAGGATAAATTTTTATTCCGGGGCATTTTAATCTTGCTTGATAAATGGTATCTGCAGTTTTTATGCCGAATTCTTTAGCTTTTGGACTTTTAGCTAAGACTATTCCTGAACGTTGTGTTTCGTCTCCACCAATAATTGAAGGGATTGTACGAATATCTATTGGATAACCGTTGTTAAGCATATGAACAGCTGTCCAACTTAAAAAAGCGTTATTGACATCAACATGTAAAATTTTTCTATTCATTGTACCACCTCAATTAAAGTATAGAACAAATATTCGTATAAGTCAATAGCTATTTGTTGGTTTTTAATTTTGTTTCAAAAATTGTAATATAGTATCTGATATCTAAATATGAAACTTCTTCAGGTAAAGCTTCTTTTAATGGCTTTAATTTTTGGGTACCATATTTTTCAATAGCTTCATAAATTTGTTTTTCATAGTTAGTATGTATTTCTTTTTCTAAGTCAAGTTCTAGTCCTTCCTTAAAACAGTCTAGTAAGTGATTTTGGATAGTTTGTTTTGTTAGTTTTCTAATATTTGTAATTTCTTCTATACTTTTTCCTTGGATGTATAAATTATAGCTAAGTTTTCTAGTATTTTCTTTTTCAGCACCAGTTACTTTTGTGCTAGTAGTTGTTTTTTTATCCCAATAGACATCGATATTATTGTCTTTAACATAGTTACGAATAGTATCTAAAAAATCATAGCCATAGCGTTCCATTTTATATTTACCAACACCATTAATATTTAAGAAACTATCAGTAGAAATAGGGTAATTGGAAGCCATTTCTTTTAGCGATATGTCTGAAAAGATTAAAAATGGTGGTACATTTGATTTGTATGAAATATCACGTCTTAAGTTTTTTAAAAGTTCAAATAATTTTTCATCAATAGGTCTAGTTATATTAGAGTTGATATTGATATTTGAATTTTCATCAGTTAATTTTTCAATTTTTCTTTTAATAAAGACTGGTTTATTGTTAAATAAGACATCATTTGCATTATTAGTTAAATTTAGCACTGGATATTTATCACCTATATTTTTGATATAGCCTTCTGTAATTAAAAATGAAATTAAATTTTTTATAGTAGATTTAGAATAATCATGTAAAATACCATATGTAGAAAGTGTATTGAAACCTAGGGTTTTAATTTTTGCAGTTTTTGAACCTTTTAAGACATCAGTAACTAAACCAATACCAAATCGTTCGTTCATTCTTTTTATGCAGGATAGGATTTTTTTACTATCAATAGTAATATCAGTTATTTCAACATCTGAATTGCAATTACTACAATTATGGCAGTTATCAAATTCAGGAGTTTCCCCAAAATATTCTAGTATGTATTTTCTAAGACATTTATCAGTATTACAATAATCTACCATATCGTTTAGTTTTTGATATTCGTTTGAATGATTGGTATTTGAAGTTCCTAATTCTATTAGATATTTATTAGTAACAATGTCAGAACGATTGAATAGTAAAATACAATTAGATAAATCGCCATCTCTACCAGCACGTCCAGCTTCTTGGTAATAGCTTTCTAAATCTCTTGGCATATTGTAATGTATTACATATCTAATATTGGATTTATCAATTCCCATCCCAAAAGCGTTTGTAGCTACTATAACGGAAGTTTTATCATAAACAAAGTCATTTTGATTTTCTGTTCTTTGTTTATCTGACATTCCTGCATGGTATTTGCTGACATTAACACCTAAACGTGCTAAGTTGTCATATATATCATCTACAGATTTCCTAGTTAGACAGTAGATGATGCCGGAATCATTTATGTGAGTTCTAACATATGTATAAATAAATTTTTTTCTGTTTTCTACAGTTTTTACGTTGAAACTTAGATTTTTTCTATCAAAGCCTGTAGTTAAACAAAATGGATTATTTAAATGAAGTAGAGATAAAATATCTTTTTTTACAAGTTCGGTGGCAGTAGCTGTAAATGCACTGACAATAGGTCTAGTTTTTAAATTTAAGATAATATTTGCAATTTTTGTATAACTTGGTCTAAAATCATGTCCCCAACGAGAAACACAATGTGCTTCATCAATTGCAATCAGTGAAATATTTAATTTTTGTAATATTTGAAAAAAAGATTCTGATTCTAATCTTTCTGGTGCTACATATATTATTTTATATTTTTCATTTAATATATTAGAGATTCTTTCTAAATATTCTTTTGATGTTAAAGAACTATTTAAAAAAGTAGCTGGAATACCAATTTGGTTTAAGTTATCTACTTGATCTTTCATTAGAGAAATTAAAGGTGAAATAACTAAACAAGTGCCTTCTAGTAGCATAGCAGGAATTTGATAACAAATTGATTTACCAGCTCCTGTTGGCATAATTCCTAAACAGTCTTGACAATTTAGGATGTGAGATATAATTTCTTCTTGTCCGGTTCTAAAATTTTCATAACCAAAATATTTTTTAAGTAGCTTTTTAGCATTTTCTAATTTATTATTCAATAAAATACCTTCTTTCTGTTTGATTTTAAGTGTCCTCTATCTTGTCTAGAATTATACACGAAAATATACATAAAGTAAACAAGAAAAGTTTTTTTGATATAAAAAGTCTTTTGAATTTTGATAGGGTTATTTTAATAAAAAATAAATATTGCTAATATAATTAGACTTAAAAAGAGGTGTTTATTTTAATCGAAATTTGTCGAAGAATTAGGTATTATGTAATAAAAAGAATGCTGAAAAACAAAAAAATATAAAAAACAAAAAAAGCCTTGCATTATTCAAAAATTAAGAGTATGATAATTAAAGCGCTGTAAAAAAATGTAAATTCTGAAAAAGAAAAAAGGGGGTACAAAAGTGAAAAAATTTTACGGGGGAAAGTTTTTAAATAAAATAAAACTAGAAGAGGAAGGAATATATTATCCAATAAAATTGGAATATTATAAAAGAATAGAAGAAAAAGAAAAACGGTAAAAGGAGTTATGGGATAAGCATAGTTAAAACAGAATATATACCAGATAATATAAAAGTTGAAACAAAAGATGTTAGAAATTTGAGTAGTGATGAAGAAAAAATTGAAGAATTATTATCAATGTTTAAAGAATTTGATGTAACACCAGTAACTGCAGATTATGTAATAAATGATTTGAATCTAGTAAATAAATCCCAAAATTAAAGAAATTATATAAAAAATAGTAAAAAACTTGCAAAAATTTTGTTTTTATTTTAAAATACTATAATAGAATAATTTAAGAGAGGTAAATAAATGGCTGATAAATTAATTATAGTAGAATCACCTTCTAAAGCAAATACAATTAAAAAATTTTTAGGAGGAAGTACAAAAGTCGTAGCATCTATGGGACATATTAGAGATTTACCAAAATCTAAAATGGGAATAGATATAGAAAATGACTTTGAACCACAATATATAAATATTAGAGGAAAAGGGGAGTTAATTAAGTCTTTAAAGAAGGAAGCAAAAAAAGCGAAAACAGTTTATCTTGCTACTGACCCTGATCGTGAGGGTGAAGCAATAGCATGGCACCTATCAACGATTTTAAAAGGTGAAGCATCTAAAATAACTAGAGTAACTTTTAATGAAATAACTAAAACAGCAGTAAAAAAAGCAATAAAAGAGCCTAGGGATATTGATGTAAATTTAGTTGATGCTCAACAGGCTAGAAGAGTTATAGATAGAATTGTTGGGTATAAAATGAGCCCTGTTTTATGGAAAAAGGTTAAAAGAGGATTATCTGCTGGTAGAGTTCAATCAGTTGCTGTTAAGTTAATTGTTGAAAGAGAAGAAGAAATAGAAAAATTTATTCCAGAAGAATATTGGAATATATATGTTAACTTAAAGGATAGTAATACTAAAAAAGAGTTTGAAGCAAAATATTTTGGTGAAAATGGTAAAAAGTTAGAAATTCATTCAAAAGAAGAAGTAGATAAAATTTTAAAAGAAATTGAGAATGCTAAATATATAATTGATGATGTAAAAAAGGCAGAAAGGAAAAGAACGCCTGCACCACCTTTTACAACAAGTACTATGCAACAAGAAGCATCAAGAAAATTAGGTTTTACTTTAAAGAAAACTATGTCAGTGGCACAAGGATTGTATGAAGGTGTAAAAATTCCAGAAAAAGGAACTGTTGGTTTGATAACATACATGAGAACAGATTCAACAAGAATTTCTGAAGAAGCAAGAGCAGTTGCGAAAGAAGAGATTATTAAAAATTATGGTGAAGAATATTATGAAAATAGGTATTATAAAGCAAAAAAAGATGCACAAGATGCGCATGAAGCTATTAGGCCTACATACATTAATATTAATCCAGATGATATAAAAGAGAGTTTAACAAAAGATCAATACAAATTATATAAGTTAGTATATAATAGATTTTTAGCAAGTCAAATGAAACCTGCAATTTATGATACAATGGCAGTTACAATAAAAGCTAATAATCATGATTTTAGGGCAAATGGACAAAATCTTAAATTTAAAGGATTTATGACTTTATATGTTGAAGGAACAGATTCAAAAGAGGAACAAGAAGAAAAGATGCTTCCAAATTTACAAGAAAATCAAGAAGTGAAATTAAGCAAATTAGACAAAAAACAGAGTTTTACTGAGCCACCTGCTAGATATACAGAGGCAAGTTTAGTAAAAGTTTTGGAAGAAAAAGGAATAGGTAGACCAAGTACATATTCTCCTACTATTACAACTATTTTAGAAAGAAGATATGTTGAGAAAGATAAAAAACAATTATGTCCGACAGAATTAGGAAAGATTGTAAATAAATTATTAATTGAAAATTTCAAAGATGTTGTGAATGTTGAGTTTACTGCTAAAATTGAAAATGAGTTTGATGAAATAGCAGAAGGAAAAGAAGAATGGAAAAAGATGATTAGAGAATTTTATGGGCCATTTGAAAAGGAAGTAGAAAAAGTAGAAGAGGAATTGGAAAAAGTTGAATTAGTTGATGAGGTTTCTGATGTTAAGTGTGAAAAATGTGGAAGAATGATGGTTTATAAATATGGAAGATTTGGAAAGTTTTTGGCTTGTCCAGGATATCCAGAATGCAAAAATACAAAGGCTATTGTTGAAACTATAGATGTACCTTGTCCTGTATGTGGAGGCGAAGTACAAGTTAAGAAAACAAGACGTGGTAGAAAATACTATGTTTGCGAAAATAGTCCAGCTTCTTGCGAATATATATCATGGAATAAACCAAAATTAGGTGAGAAGTGGGAACCAGAGGAAGAAAAAACTAAAAAAGAAACTAAAAGGAAAAAGAACGTAAAGAAATAAAAAAATAAATAAAAAATAAATAGTTTTTATTTTAGGAAACTATTTATTTTTTTTACATATAATATAATATAAGTTTGATAAAAGGATATAATTAAATGTGAAAGAAAATAAGATAAAATAAAAAAAGAATAAAAAACAAACGCATAATATTGACAATAAAGCTAAAATTTGTTATTATATTAAGCGTAGAATGAATGCAGGTATAGTTTAATGGTAAAATAAAACCTTGCCAAGGTTTAGTTGCGGGTTCGATTCCCACTACCTGCTCCATATATATGATATATGGCGCTATAGCCAAGTGGTAAGGCACGAGTCTGCAAAACTCTGATCCCCGGTTCAAATCCGGGTGGCGCCTCCAAAGAAAATAAGCATATTTTTATATGCTTATTTTTTATTTTTGTTAAAATACCAATAAATTAATTTTATGTATTTTCATATACTTTTTTTGAATGGACTCAGGAAAAGTACAATAGTAAAGCTAGAGTGGATAGAGCTGATATTTGTTTTAATTGTAGTGAAATTGTATATCCAGATATGTGTGATGCTTGTTATTCTATGCTTAAGGTATTATATATTTATTAGTTTATAAAAAATGGAAATAAGTTGAAATATTAAGGGAAATATGATATTATTATTAGAATAGCAAAGCTGGAATAGAAACTCATAAATATAAAATTATATAAGAGGGGAAAAGTATGAAAAAAATGGTGTTAGCGATGGAAGATGGAGATTACGTAGGTGTACAGGAAAAAGAGAATTTAAAAGGAGGAATGTTTACAGAACGGAAAGAGGAAAAAAAATTAGCGTTAGAATTGTTGGAAACAAGAAAAAATATGGAATTACCTAAAATTCAGGCAGGAGAATATTGCCAAAAAGAATCTTTATATGTAGATAAAGATGGTAATTCAATAGTATTACCAAAAGGTTGGACTGTTTCTGGAATATCAGATGAAAATACAATCTGGGGTGAGAATGTAGCTGTTGTTATATATCAGATTCCAGAAGAAATAGTTCCTAAGATTGACTGGGGAGATAAAAAGCAGGTAAAAGAACTACAAAAAATATATAACCAGTTTGTAGGTATTCCAGTAGGCTTGTTACAGGCAGATGCAACATTAGATGGGAAAAACTTTAATAGTAAATATGGAAGATTTCCATTTAATAATGAACAATTATCAAATATTAGACAAAAATGGTCATATTATGAGAAAATTTCTCCAGAAAGAGAAAGAAAAATTAATGAACAAAAAGTTTGTTGGATATCTCGTTATCCACTTTCTGGGACTGTAGAAAAACCAAAATCTATAAGAGCACTTCAATATACAACAGAATTAAATTGGTTTCAAGCTAAAAAAATGGCTTTAAATGTAACGCAGAATTCTGGACTTATATATGGTGCGGACTGGGATACGATGTTAAGATGGTTTATTGAGATATATGGAAATATTAATAATGTTAAAAATATAACTCAAAAAGGTATGATAAACCAAATCTATGTAGAGTATTTATGGTATTGGACAATAGAAGGTTGCAATGATGATCTTGGGGTTTGTAGAGGAGGTATTCCTTGTTATAGTAACTATCCTTATTATCGTGGAGGAGGTTGTCTCAATTTTTCTGGCAGTGATATTTCTGCTCGTGCTACACTTTTGTAGTATTTACTATTGTAAAATAGCTAGGAACTTATGCTAAAAGTTCCTAGCTATAATTATTTGATTTCTTTAAAAAATACATATTCAGCTCCAGAAGTATTATTTCTTACTTCATATGAATATCCGTTTAAAATATCTTTATTTTCGTTATTTAATTTTATATCAATATTAGCATGATAAATAAATGAGTCGTCGTCATAGTTTTTTAAATGAATGTCAAATTTTAAATTAAAATCTAAAGTAGAAATATCAACATTTGCTTGTTTTAAAATTTTGCCATTAAAAATAACGGAATTTACATCATCATGTATAGAATAGTTTTTAACAAGTCCTAAATTAGAATAACTTAAAGAAATAGGATTAGAACAGTCAGTATAAAAAGTAGGTTTTGAATAATCTGCAATATCATTATCCTTGTTTGAATTTATTACATTAAAATCAATTCTATCAGTACTTTTATCTAAGTTTTCGAATTTTCCAAAATTATTAACGTTTTTATAATTCAAAAATTTATTTCCTAGTTCAGAAGATGATGTAATATTAATATTATCAATCCACAAATCTTTAACAGTATTTTGAGTAGTAAGTTCAGAAATAGAAGAAGTATTATCAATATATATGGCTATATCAGTATATTGTCCTATGTCTAGATTTTGTAAAGAATGGTTAGAAGAATTATCTACAGCAGTAGCACTACTATATAGCATAATCTTGTTTATTCTAAAAATAGAAACTTGATTTTGTTTAGCAATATTTAAAGAACTTTTAACAAATTCGTTTTTAGAATAAATAGTGTAAAAAAGAAAAGAATAAGCAAGTATGCATAGTAGTAGCGAGATAATTAAAAAAGTAAAA
Organism: Clostridia bacterium; assembly: GCA_029258515.1. GTDB lineage: Bacteria > Bacillota > Clostridia > TANB77 > CAG-508 > CAG-269. Next base: position 24,350 of record JARHYK010000005.1, read on the forward strand.
ACTAATTTTGTATGTTTTATTTTAATTTTTTTAAATTTAATATTCACGAAAAACACTTCCTTATTCTAATCTTTTATATAGCATTTCCATGTAGCTATAAACTTTTTCATTCCATGTAGTATCACTTGCATATCTAATGTTAACGTCAGCGACAGTTGGGCCGTTATAGTATGTGGCTAAAGCATATTCACCATCATAAATTTTAGTACCTGCAGGGTTTAGATAATATTTAACTAAAACTTTAGCGACTAGTTCGATGCTATCTTTATAATCTTCAAATTCATAAGAAGATTCGTAAGGAGTATCGTCATATGAACCATATCCAAATAAATTTTTTTTGTCTTTAGCAATTTGGGAAGTTCCCCAATTACTTTCATGAATAGCCATAGATGCTAAAAAGATACCATTTATATTATATTTTTTGTCTACGTTATAGAATACTTCATAATTGTTATAAATAATATTTTCTGTATCATTTGAAAGACCAGTAAAGATCTTTTTAAAATCATTTAGATTTAAACCAGAAGAATGATTTAAAGGCATAGTTTTATCCAATTTTAATAGTATTTTTTTAATTCTACATTTTTCAGGCATTGTAGGAGAAATTTTAGCAGAAGTTAAGTTTTTTGTAGCTAAAAATCCTTCAATACCATCATATGAAACTTTGCACCAATCTTCATTTGGTAAATCCAATAGTTTAATATCAAGAAATTTAGGAATATTTGCAATTATGTTAGAAGATGTTTCCATAGCTTCATATAGAGTAGAGTTATCAGTTAAATATAGAGTATCATTTAAGTGAGCTTTTATTTTAAATAAAAATTCAGAGGTTCCTTTATCAATTATTTGAGGAAGATAATCTAAAGTTTTTTCTTCTTTTAAAATAATTTCTTCAGATAATTCATTATTTATATATGATCTAACAAATGTAACATTTTTTTTGCCATTAACTCCTTCTTGTAAGACAACTTCTTCATCTTTTGGTAGGATAGAACGTTCTGTATATAGAGTTTCAAAAGGAATTTCTTTTTCTTCAATTACCTGTTGTTTTACGGTTTCTAAGGCAGCATTTGAAGTTATAATATTATGTGCATTTAAACGATGTCGATTGATTTCAATAGATATACTATCTTTTTTGCCTGTTTCAGGAGAATATAATTTGACAGAGTCATCTTTAGCTGAAATAGATCCTGCACCAATAATTGTAAACAGAATCAGAATAACTAAAAAAATTAGAATAATTGAAATAGTTAAAGTTTTCTTTGAATTATTAGAATTACTAGTATATATTTTTTTAGTTTTCTTTTTGTTTTCATTTTCATACTGCATACGAGTTTGTTGTAATTCTTTAAAGACATCTGTTAATTGCCTATTATCATTATCCATAATATATTTCTCCTTTCAAAATATTTCAAATATATTATATAATAATAAATAAGAGTTGTCTATAATTTTTTAGAAGAATATGTTGCAAAATTTGGAAAATAGTATATAATAGACACGTAAAATAGAAAAGGAGGTAGAAAGATTGTTAAATATAGAGAAAAATTTAGAGGTACTTGAAAAGAGTATAAAATATCAATTTAAAAATATTAAGTTATTACAAAAGGCATTAACACATACGTCATATGCGCATGAAAAAGAAATAGAGAGTAATGAAAAGTTGGAATTTTTAGGAGACAGTATATTAGAATTTGTATCAAGTGAATATATGTATAAAAATTATCCTAAATTGAAAGAAGGAGAAATGACTAAAGTTAGAGCAACAGTAGTTTGTGAAGCCAGTTTATATAAAGTAGCTAAGCTACATAATTTTAGTGATTTCTTGTATGTTGGAAAATCAGAAAAGTTATCAAAGGGTAATGAGAAACCAGCAATAATGGCAGATAGTGTGGAAGCAGTAATTGCAGCAATATATTTAGATGGTGGATTAAAACCTGCAGAGCAATTTATAATAGAAAATTTAAAAGAAGAGATAAAAAGTGCAACAAAACATGTAGGGGTAAAAGACTATAAAACAGTATTACAAGAAAAATTACAAGAAAATGGTAATATTAAGATTAAATATGAAATTATAAAAGAAATAGGACCAGACCATGATAAAATATTTGAAGCAGAAGTAGAAGTAGAAGGAAAGAAAATGGCTAGAGGAAGAGGGAAAAGCAAAAAACAAGCAGAAATGGAAGCTGCTAAAAAGGCATTAGAAATAATTTAAAATAGGAGGTATCAATGAAAAAAAAATATGTAATTCCAGTATTTGTGCCACATTTGGGTTGTCCTAACAGTTGTATTTTTTGTAATCAAAAATCTATAAGTGGTCAAAAAAAGAACGTAACAAAAGAAGATGCCAGAAAAATAATAGACAATTTTTTAGGAAATATTGAAGATGTACAAGGAGAAAGGGAGATTGCTTTTTTTGGAGGTAGTTTTACAGCAATAGAAGAAGAAAGGCAAGAAGAGTTATTGGGTTTAGCATATGAATATATTAAAGCTGGAAAAGTAAATAGTATACGTATATCAACAAGACCAGATTGTATAGATAGTAAAGTATTAAAACGATTAAAAAAATATAAAGTAAAAACAATAGAATTAGGAGTTCAATCAACAAATAACTATATCTTAAAAAGAGCCAACAGAGGGCATTCTTTTGAGGATGTTAAAAAAGCATCAAAACTTATTAGATTATATGGTTTTACTTTAGGACATCAAATGATGGTAGGATTACCAGAAAGTACAAGAATTGATGAAATAAATACGGCAAAAGCTTTGATTAAGTTAAAACCAAAGATGATAAGAATTTATCCAGTTTTAGTTATTAAGGGAACAAAATTAGAAGAAGAATTTGAACAAGGAAAATATGAACCTTTAACGGTTACGCAAGCTGTTGAAACATGTAAGGAATTAGTTAAATTATTTAACAAAAAACGTATTGATGTAATAAGAGTAGGACTTCAAAATACAGATGAAATATCTGATCCTGAGAGCCAAGAAAGTGAGGTTGTAGGAGGACCGTTTCATCCAGCATTTAGGCAATTAGTAGAATCAGCAATATGGTATGAAGCAATATTAAATAAGATTAAAAAATTAAATGCAAAAGTAAAAGAAGTTAAAGTAACGGTGAATCCAGTAGATGCTAATAATGTAATAGGACATAAAAAAGAAAATGTTAATAAATTAAAAGAAATTTATGATGTTGATTTAATATTAAAGCAAGATCCAAAAATGAAAAAAGGAAATACTAAAATAGAGATTTTGAAAACATATAAAGATTAAAAATAAAGGTAACTCACGGTTACCTTTATTTGTATATAAATACAAATAAAAGTTCATAATATCAATAGGTGATAGTATGATTTTGGAAGAAAAAGAAACAGTTAATAAATTTATTAAAGAAAGTTTAGAAACAATATTAGGAGCTTTAATTATGGCAATAGGGACATCATTATTTTTACTTCCAAATCAATTATCTTCTGGAGGATTTGCAGGAGTAGGAACAATATTATACTATTTATTAAATGTTCCGATGGGAAGTACAATTTTTGTATTAAATATTCCACTTTTTTGTTTAGCAGTATATAGATTAGGAAAAAATTTTTTTGTAAAATCATTAGTAGGAACAATAAGTTTTTCTATATTTGTAGATATATTAGATAAAATGAAGCCGGTTACAAATGATAGACTTTTAGCTTGTATTTATGGAGGAATAATAATAGGGATAGGAACAGCATTAATATTAAAAAGTAATTCTTCAACAGGGGGATCTGATTTAGTAAGTTTTTTGGCGAGAAGCTATAAACCGAATTTGAGAATTAGTAATATAATAATTATTACAGATACAATAATGGTAATTTTAAATATGATATTTTTTAAAGAAATAGAAATTGGACTATATTCTGCAATAACAATATATATAATGGGAAAAATAATAGATGTAATATTTGAGGGTATATATTGGACAAAATTACTAATAATTATTTCAAATAAAAACGAGGAAATATCAAAAGAAATAGGGGATAAAATAAAAAGAGGAGCGACTGGAATATATGGAAAGGGAATGTATAAAGAAGAAGATAAATTAGTATTAATGTGTGCAGCAGCAAGAGGGGATATTGTAAGAATAAAAGATATTATAAGTAAAATAGATAAAAATGCTTTTGTTATAATAATAAATGCAAGAGAGGTTGTCGGAAAAGGGTTTAAAAAAGAATAAATTTGAAATATTATGTAAAATATGTTAAAATATATTTGTAACTAGTAGTAATCCTAATTTACACCATGGATGACAAAATTTTAAATAAATATTTTAAGGAGGACAAGTTATGAAACGATTTCACAAGGAAGAAGGAAAGGATGTAGTATATGTTCAGTTACAAGATGTTGTGTTTATTATTAATCAAACAGAAATTTCTATACCGGCATCAATTGCTGAAAAAGTATTTTCTAGAACATTGATTATCGATGATACGAACCGGTTTGACTTCGTAAAATTCGAAGAAGAGGCAGAAGTAAAATTTTTTGAAAATTTAAATTTTGTTGTGGACTATGATAAATACAAAGATTTAGGAAGAAGAGAACTAAAAAAAGAACGGAAAAAATTGATAAAAACGACAAATAAAATGATTCAAGAATGGAATAAGATGACTATTCAAATGCGTAAGGAGAATATATATTTATTAGAAGAAATAGAAAGAACTGAATATGTAGTAAATTGTTTACAGGAGATTTATGGGATAAAGACAGGAAAAAATCCAATGAACTTGCCAGAATTTGTGAAATGAAAGATAAAAACCACCTTGTTATTGCTAGGTGGTTTTCTTTTGTAAATTAAAATAAATCCTTTTCAAACAATTCAAAATATAGTATAATAAAGTAGAAAATAAATGGAAGTAAGGGAAAATAAAAATGAAAATACAAGAATATACATTAAAAGATATAGATTGTTTTAATTTAAAAGATACATTTCAATGTGGGCAATGTTTTAGATGGGAAGAAAATGAAGATGCTAGCTATACTGGGATTGTAAGACAAAATGTTATTAATATAAGAAAAATAGATAATAATGAATATCAAGTAAGAATGTTAGGAAATGAAGATATTGAAAAATTAGTTTATGAATATTTTGATTTAAATAGAGATTATGGAAAAATTCAGAACAAATTGTCTTGTGTAGATGAAAATATGAAAACAAGTATAAAATATGGACAAGGAATAAGATTATTAAATCAAGATTTATGGGAAATATTAATATCATTTATAATCTCAGCAAATAACAATATTCCAAGAATACAAAAAATAATTAAAAGACTAGCGGAAAGTTATGGAAAACCAATAGATTTTTTAGGAAATGTTTATTATACTTTTCCAACACCAGAAGAATTAAAAGATGTAACTATATCAGAATTTAGAGAGTTAGGGTTAGGATTTAGAGATAAAAGAATATATGAAACAACTCAAAAAATATTAAAAAAAGAAGTAGATTTAAAAAAACTTGAATGTATTTCTAATACACAAGAAGTAAGAAATATTTTATTAACATTACCAGGAGTAGGACCAAAAGTGGCTGATTGCATTTTACTATTTTCAACATTAAAAAGATTAGAAGTATTTCCAATAGATGTATGGGTAAATAGAGTAATGAATGAGCTATATATTCATGGCAAAGAAGATAAAATTAATAAAAATGAAGTGTTAAAATTAGCAGAAGAAAAATTTGGGAATTTAGCAGGTATAGCACAACAATATCTATTTTATTGGAGAAGAGAACAAGAAAAAAACTAGGAGGAAAAAATGGGGTTAAGGTTAATATATGGAAGATCAGGAACAGGAAAAAGTGAATACTGTTTTGAAGAGATAGCAAAAAATATAAAAAATGGGGAGAAAGTTTATTTAATAACACCAGAACAATTTTCTTTTACAGCTGAACAAAAATTAATGGAAAAAGTAAATCAAGAAGCTATAATACAAGCAGAAGTCATACATTTAAGTAGATTAGCTAAAAGAGTTGTAAAAGAGATAGGAAATAATACACCTAAAATGACAAAACGTGGAAAAGCAATGCTAATTAGCCATATATTTTCAAAACATAAAAATGAATTAAAATATTTATCAAAGTCAAGGGAAAATATTGAACTTGCAATATCAAGTATAACAGAATTTAAAAAACATGGAATAACATTGGAAAGATTAAAAGAGCAGATTGAAAAAACAGAAAATATATATTTAAAGACTAAATTACAAGATATTTTAATAATTTATGAAAATTATGATGAAAAATTGAGTAAAACATATATAGATGAAATTGATGAATTAGAAATACTTGCTAATAATATATGGAGAATAGATTGGTTACATGATAGTTATATATATATAGATGAATTTGCAGGATTTACACATCCAGAATATCAAGTAATTGAAGAATTAATAAAATATGCAAAACAAGTAAATATAACAATAGCAACAGACAATTTAGAAAAATTAACAAACCCAGACAAAGATATTTTTTATACTAATAAGCAAACAATAAAAAAATTGAAAAATATTATAAAAGATAATGATTTAGAAGAAGAAAAACCAATATGTTTAGAAAAGCTAGTAAGGTTTAAAACTAATGAATTAGCTCAAATAGAAGAAAACCTTTTTAAAGTTAAACAAGTAAAAGTAGAAAAAACAGTTGATAATATATCAATATTTTTAGCTAAAAATCAATATACAGAAATTGAAAATATAGCAAAAGAAATAATAAAAGAAGTAAGAGAAGAAAAATTAAGATATAAAGATATATCAATAATAACAAAAAATATTGAAAATTATGCTAGCTTAGCAAAAGTGATATTTGAAAAATACGATATACCAATATTTATTGACCAAAAAAGAGAATTAAGTCAAAATATAATAATACAATATATATTAGCAATATTTGAAATATTAAGGAAAAACTATACTAGAGAAAGCGTATTTCAATATTTAAAAATAGGTTTTACAAATATACCAGAAGAAGATATATATAAATTAGAAAATTACTGTACAAAATGGGGAATAAAACAAAATAAATTCAAAAAAGATTTTAAATATGAAGTTGAAACAAAAAAAGAGGAAATAGAATATTTAAATGAATTAAGAAAACAAATAATAGATCCTTTAGAAGAATTAAAGAATAATATAAAAAAACAAAAAACAGCAAGAGGAATAACATTAGAAATATATAATTTCTTAATGAGACAAAAAATAGAAGTGAAAATAAAAGAAAAAATAGAAAAATTGGAAGAAGAAAATAAAGTAGATTTAATACAAGAGTATAAAGAAAGTTATGAAATAATAATAAGCATCTTAGATGAAATAGTAGAAATATTTGATGAAGAAAATATGACTATTGATGAATATATGCAAATATTAAAACAAGGATTAAAAACAAGTAGTTTAGGAAAGATACCTCGGAACACAAGATCAGGTAATAATGGGGGATGTAGATAGGTCAAGAAGTCATAAAGTTAAGTCAGTATATATAATAGGTTTAAATGATGGAGTATATCCTAATGTAAATAGAAGTGAAGGCTTTTTTGGGGATGAAGAAAGAGAATATTTAAAAGAACAAGGAATGGAATTGGCAAAAGGAACTTTAGAGAATCTTTATGATGATAATTTTAATATATACAAGGCATTTACAACAGCAGAGAATAAAATACACTTATCATACTGTTCAGCAGATGCAGAAGGCAAAACATTAAGACCATCAATATATATATCAAAAATTAAAAAGATGTTTCCTAAATTGCAAGAAAAAAGTGATGTTATAAATTCTATATATGAAATAACAAATAAAAAGGCCACATATGAAGCTTTAATAGAGAAGATAGCACAAGCAAAAGGTGAGAAAATTGAGCTTACTTGGAAAGAAGTATATAACTATTATATAAATCAATTAGAATGGAAAGAGAAGTTAGAACAAGATATAAAAGGAATAGAATATACGAATCTACCCCAAAATATAAATCGAGAGACAATCCAAAGATTATATGGAAATACAATAAAGACAAGTATATCAAAACTAGAAAAATATAAAAGCTGTCCATTTTCATATTTTTTGCAATATGGGCTAAAATTAAGACCAAAGGAAGAATTAAAAATACAAAGTTTTGATACGGGTTCATTTATGCATGAAGTGATAGATATGTTTTTTACTCAAATAAGAGAAAAAAATGAAGGATTAACAATATACCTAGATGATGAGAAAAAAATACAAAAGGAAGTAAAAAATATAGTAGAAACAAAGCTAGATTATGAAAAATACAGGTTTATGGCAACAGTAAAATGTAAAATATTAGTAAAGAGATTGGTAAAAGTAGTATCAAAAGCTTTGAAATATATTATTGAAAGTTTGGTATATAGTAGTTTTGAAATACAAGGTTCAGAAATAGAATTTGGAAAGGGAAAAGAGCATAAACCTATAATATTAGATTTAGAAAATGGTAATAAAGTAGAAATACAAGGAAAAATAGACAGGATGGATATAGCTAAAACAGAAGATGGGAATTATATAAGGATAATAGATTACAAATCATCAGCTAAAGATATTGACTTAAATAAAGTATATGCAGGATTACAGATACAATTAATAACATATCTAGATTCAATATGTGAAGAACAAGATGTAATACCAGCAGGGGCAATGTATTTTAGTTTGTTAGAACCAATGGTAAAAGCAAATAGAAAATTAAATAAAGAAGAAATAGATGAAAAGTTAAGAGATAATTATAGAATGAAGGGACTAATATTAGCAGATATAAATGTAATTAAAATGCAAGATAATACTATAGAAGAAGGAAAAAAATCAAATATTATACCGGCCAAAATTGGAACAAATGGGCAAATAGATTTTAGAAGTACAAGAAGCGGAATAACGAGTGAACAGTTTGAAATATTGCAAAAATATATAGCTAAATTAATAAAACAAATAGGCCAAGAGATATTGCAAGGGAAAATAGATTTAAAACCTACTAATTATAAAGGACAAAAACCATGTGAATATTGTGAATATCATTCAATATGTGGGTTTGATGTAAGAAACAACCAAAACAAATATCAATATATTGAAAAATTATCAAAAGATGATATAATTAAAAAAATAACTGATTCTTTTTGAGAAGTTTTTCAAGAGGGGTCAGTAAAATAAGGTTTAAAGAGGTATAAAAATGGATTTATCTAATAAGAATGTTGTACATATAAAAAATGATAATATGGAATATATACAATTTAGAAAATTATTGGAATATAAAGATATTTTAACTCATGCATTTTCAATTGGAAAAAAAGTGGATTTTAGGACTGCTTCAAGAAATATACAAGGCAAAATAAATATTGTGAATTATAATAAAGCTATGAAAGATTATGAAAAATTATGCTTAAGTTTAGAATTGGATAAGAATAATATAGTAAAGCCAATTCAGACACATGGAGATAAAATAGAAATTGTTAATGGCAAAATTCAAAAAGATAAACCAGATATATATGTTTCAAATTACTTAGATACAGATGGTTTGATTACGCAAAAGAAAAGTATGGTTTTAGCTACAACAAGTGCAGATTGTATTTTGATGTTTTTCTTTGATCCGGAAACAAAAACAATAGCAAATGTTCATTCTGGCTGGAGGGGTACATATAAAAAAATAGGTGTAAAAACAGTTGAAAAAATGCAATATGAATTTAATGTAAAACCAGAAAATTTAATTTGTTGTATGTGTCCAAGTATAAGAAAGTGTCATTTTGAAGTAAAAAAAGATGTTAAAGACTTGTTTGTTCAAAGATTTAATAAGTTAGAAGAATTTGCTGGAATAATTGAAAAATGCAAGGATAGTAATGAAGAAAAATGGAAAATAGATACTATTGAATTGAATAGAATTTTATTGAAACAAAAGGGATTAAAACAAGAAAATATAATAGATAGTAAGATATGTACAGTATGTAATTGTGAAAAAATGCATTCATATAGAATAGAAAAAGAAGAATATGGATTGGAAACAGCAATAATATCACTAAAATAAAGGAGAAGAAGATGATATATAAGACATGGGAAGAGTTGGAAAAGTCAATAGTAGATTGTCAAAGATGTAAATTATGCAAGGCTAGGCAAAATATAGTATTTGGACAAGGAAATAGAAATGCTAAGATAATGTTTGTAGGTGAAGGCCCAGGAGCAGATGAAGATTTACAAGGTAATCCTTTTGTAGGTAGAGCAGGAAAATTAATGGATATGGCATTTGAATTGGTTGGCATAAAAAGGGATGAAGTATATATAGCTAATATAATAAAATGTAGGCCACCAGCAAATAGAAATCCAGAGGAAGATGAGACTGTTGCTTGTATGGATTATTTAAGGAGTCAAGTAATGTTAATAAAACCAGAAATAATAGTTTTATTAGGTAGTGTAGCGTTAAAAAATATTTTAGGAAAAGAATATGGAATAACAGCTTCAAGAGGAAAATGGATAGAAAGAAAAGGAATTAAATATATGCCAACTTGGCATCCAGCTGCGCTACTTAGAGATGAAAATAAGAAGATAGATTTTATTAAAGATTTAATGTTAGTGATGGAAGAAAAATAAGTATTAGGAGAAATAAATGAAAGATATAAATGAAAAAGTTGATAGATGTTTAAATTGTATAATAAAACCATGTTCATTAAAAGGATGTCCTTTGGAAAACAATATACCACAATTTATAAAAAGTATAAAAGAAAATGATATTAAAAAGGCATATGAAATAGTATCACAAACTAGTGTGTTACCAGGTATATGTGGAAGAATATGTCCACATCAAAAACAATGTCAAGGAAGTTGTGTAAGAGGAATTAAGGGAGAAGCTGTAGAAATAGGAAGTATTGAAGCATATATATTTGATAGAGCAATGGAAAAAGGATTTAGTTTAAGAAAAATATATAACATGGATGAAAAAGGCAAGAAAGATAAAAAAGTTGCTATTATAGGAGGAGGACCTGCAGGATTAACGTGTGCAGCTTTTTTGGCAAAGGAAGGTATTGATGTTACAATTTTTGAAAAACAAAAAAAATTAGGTGGAATATTAACATATGGAATACCTGACTTTAGATTGCCAAAAGATATAGTAGAAAAAAGTATTCAAAATATTTTGGATTTAGGGATAAAAGTAGAATATGAAAAAAAATTAGGATGTAATTTGAATTTAGAAGAATTGAAACAACAATATGATGCTATATTCATTTCAGTTGGAGCAAATAAATCATCTAAGATGGGAGTTGAAGGTGAAAATTTAATTGGTGTATATGGTGGAAATGAGTTACTGGAAAATAATAATCATCCCAATTATTTAGGAAAGAAGGTAGCAGTTATTGGTGGCGGAAATGTTGCGATGGATTGCGCAAGAACTGTTAATAAAAAAGGTGCTAAAGAAACATTATTAATTTATAGACGAGCAGAAGAACAAATGCCAGCAGAGAAAAAAGAAATATTAGACGCAAAAAAAGAGGGTGTAAAATTTTTATTTCAAAATAATGTAGTTAAGATTATGGGAAATGAAAAAGTAGAAAAAGTAGAATTGATAAAGACAAAACTTGTTAAGAAAGAAGGAGAACAAAGAGAAGTTCCGGTAAATATTGAAAATAGTAATTATCAAATAGATGTAGATTATATAATAATGGCTTTAGGAGGAACTGTTACTGATGAAGTTCAAGCTTTGATGTTAAGACATAACAAATGGGGAAATATTGAGGTTGATGAAAATGGTAAAACAACAGATGAAAAAATATATGCAGGAGGAGATGTTGCAGGAACAAAAGGAACAGTTGCATGGGCTGCAAGATCAGGAAGAGAAATAGCTAAAAATATTGTTGAAACTTTAAGTTGTTAATTAAAATATAATAAAAAGGGTTTTATTTTGGATGAAAATAAAACCCTTTTTTATTATTCTTCAATTTTATCTTTTAGACCAAAAATAGATAAAACTAATTTTTTAATACTTTTTATAATTGTAATAAATTTACTTTGTTCTTTTGTTGTTATGCTAACAGCAGTTTCTAGTCCACCATTTTCAATCATATTATATTTATGTTCTAATTTATTCATTGTTTCTATATAATAGTCATTAAAATATGTATAACCTTCTGCAGTAGCAATATAATCTTTAAATGTATAAAGTTTTCTACGATAATTTTCTACTTCTTCTAAAGTGTTTATTTTATTGAACATATTATCAAAATATGAAGAGATAATTAAGTTTTGAGTTCTAAAATATGTGATTTTGATATGTTCTTTTAAATCATTAATTTTGTTTACTAAATTATCAACTTTACTATTTCTATCATCATTTTCTAAAATTTTATTATTTAACTTAATAATGGATTCTTCGTTATTTAAAATACTATCAAGAGCGTTAGAGATAGCATAAAAAGTTTTTAAGGAAGTTGCTTCTACAACTTTATTTTTAAAGTTATCATTACTATTAATAGTGCTTTCAAACAAGATGTCTTCACCAAATAGATATGCTAATTGATTAACTAATGAGCATTCAACAGGATAGTATGATGGGCTAGTTGTTTCAAAACTTATACCATAATATTTTACAAAATCTTTTGGAATGCCAATTATTTTAGATGACATAAGTTGAACAGCAGCTTCATTTAAAGCTAAACCGTAAATTTTAAATTCAGAATAATCACAAAGTCCCATTCTAATTAAGTAGTTTTTTTTGTCTTTAACTTCTTGAATATAGTGAATGCATTCATGGATTGCAAATTCTTCTCTATCTTCAGCAGGTATATGGTTATTAAAATATATTGAATTGTTTTTATAAAAATAGTTAGCTTCAGCCATCCCTTCAGGCATGTTAGCAACAAACATATTTAATCTTGAAAGTTTAATGAAAAGTTTTGTTTCATCTAATCCAAAATTAGGAAAAGTAGAGCATAGTTTAGAAGAAATATTTTTAGCAAGAGAATTAATTGTTAAAGTATCTAATTCTTCAATTACTTCAATTCCATCTTTTTTTAAATCTGATTTAATACTCATAGTAATCTCCTTAATAATATTATTCTAAGTATATTATACAATAAAAGTAGTGAAATTATATTTCATTTATATTAAAATTACATTACAAATATATTACAGTGTCATTTTTTGTCGAAATGTTTTCGTTGACAATGATAAATAAGGAGAGTATAATGTGTATAAATTGTTAACAGTTAATAAAGTTTTAGGGAGGTGAAATATCATAGAAGAAATACTAAAAATTTTACTTAAATTGAAAGAAAGCCAAAAAAAAATACAAGCTATCATGGAAGATGTAAAACAAAAAATAGCACTAAAAGAGGGTGGATTAGAAAAAAGGTTAAAGATACTAGAAGATAGAATATCTTATTTAGAAGAAAATATTCATAGGATAAATAAGTCAGTAATGTGTATGGAAGTAGAACACGAAGAAAAATTACAAATTTTATTTGATGCAAATTCGTATGTGAGAGAAAAAATTGATAATCAAGAAAAAAAGCTAAAAGAATACAATATGACTTTGGACAGATATTCAGATGAATTTTATATCTTAAATTCAAAAGTTCAGTAATAACAAAAAGCCTATTGAACTTTAATCAATAGGCTTTTAATATATTATTTAACAACAATATTATATATCTTATTTTTAACATAAATTTCTTTAATAATAGTTTTTCCATCTAATTTAGAAGAGATAGTATTATAAACTTTTTCTTTAATTATATCTTGAGGTAAATCTTTTTCAATTTCTATAGTTGCTTTTAACTTACCATTAAATTGAATAGGTAAAGTAATTGTGTTAGAAATAATTTTTGTTTCATCATAAGTAGGCCAAGGCTCATAAGCAATTGAAGTATTATGACCTAAAATATTCCACAATTCTTCAGTAATATGTGGAGCAATTGGATTTAATAATTTTAAAAATCCTTCAGCATAAGAAATAGGTAAAATATCTTCTTTATTAACTGAATTTAAAAAAATCATAAGTTGAGAAATTGCAGTATTAAAATTCAGATTTTCAAAATCAGTAGAAACTTTTTTAACTGTATAATGATATGTTTTCTCTAAATTTGAATTTTCTTTATTTTGTATTTTATTAGATTCAGTATATAATCTCCAAACTTTATCTAAGAATTTTCTAGAACCTTCAATACCATTAGGATCCCATGGTTTTGCACTGTCTAGAGGTCCCATAAACATTTCGTAAATTCTTAAACTATCAGCACCATACTCTTTAACCATATCATCTGGATTAATAACATTTCCTTTAGATTTACTCATTTTTTCACCATTAGGTCCTAAAATCATACCTTGATGGCGTAGTTTTGCAAATGGTTCTTTTACTGGAACAAATCCTTTATTGTTTAGGTATTTAGTCCAAAATCTAGAATATAGTAAATGTCCAACGGCATGTTCTGGTCCACCTAGATATAAATCAACAGGAAGCCAATGTTCAAGTAATTTTTTATTTGCAAATTCTTTGTTATTGTGTGGGTCAATATAACGCATAAAGTACCAACTAGAAGCTGCAGAACCTGGCATTGTACTTGTTTCTCTTTTTGCAGGTTTACCATCAAAAGTAGTATTAACCCAAGAAGTAGCTTTCTCTAAAGGTGATGCACCTGTTTTAGATGGAGTATAATCTTCAAGTTCAGGTAATATTAAAGGTAAATCACTATCTGGCAAAACTTTTATTCTATCGTCTGAAAAAACAATTGGAATAGGTTCTCCCCAATAACGTTGTCTTGCAAAAATCCATTCACGTAATTTATAATTTACTTTTTTACTGCCAATACCTTTTTCTTCAAGCCATTCAATCATTTTGTTAAAGGCGTCTTTTTTATTTAGTCCATTTAAGAAATCTGAATTTATATGAATACCATCACCAACAAAAGCTTCTTTAGAAACATCTCCACCTTCTAAAACAGGAATAATATCTAAACCAAATTTTGTAGCAAAAGCATAATCTCTTTCGTCGTGAGCTGGAACAGCCATAATTGCACCAGTACCATATGAAGATAATACATAATCAGAAATCCAAATAGGAATTTTCTTATTATTTACAGGGTTTATAGCATAGCTACCAGTAAATACACCAGTTTTATCTTTGTTTAAATCAGTTCTTTCTAAATCTGATTTTGAACTGCTTATTTTTATATATGCATTGATATCATTTTCTTGTTCAGAAGTAGTGATTTTTTTAACTAAATCATGTTCGGGTGATAGTACGCAATATGTAACACCAAATAGAGTATCTGGTCTAGTTGTAAATACAGTAAAAGATAAATTGTCAAAGTTAGAAATTTTGAAAGTAACTTCAGCACCTTCAGAACGCCCAATCCAATTTCTTTGAATTTCTTTAGTAGATTCAGGCCAATCAAGATTTTCTAGGTCATCTATTAAATTATCTGCATATTTTGGAATGTCTAAAACCCATTGTTTCATATTTTTACGAATAACAGGGAATCCACCTCTTTCACTTTTACCATCAATTATTTCATCATTAGATAATACACATCCTAATTCTTCACACCAGTTTACAGGCATTTCGACAAGTTTTGCTAAACCGTCATTGTATAGTTGTTTGAAAATCCATTGAGTCCATTTATAGTAATCAGGTGAGCAAGTAGATGTTTCTTTGTCCCAGTCGAATGAAAAACCAAGCATTTGTAATTGTCTTTTAAAAGTTGCAATATTTTGTTCAGTAAATTTAGCAGGATGGTTTCCAGTTTTTATAGCATATTGTTCTGCTGGAAGTCCAAAAGCATCCCATCCCATAGGATGAAGTACGTTAAATCCTTGCATTCTTTTCATTCTAGCTATTATATCAGTAGCAGTATATCCTTCTGGATGTCCAACGTGAAGCCCTTGTCCAGATGGATATGGGAACATATCTAATGCATAATATTTAGGTTTTGAAAAGTCCCAAACATCAGTATAAAAAGTTTTATGTTTTTCCCAATAATCTTGCCATTTTTTTTCTATTTCAATATGATTATATCCCATTATATAAGCCCCCTTAAATTTGTTTTTCTAATTATATAGCAAATTATTGAAAAAATCAACTAAGAAGTATGAATATAATTAAGAATTTTAGTGTAATTTTATTAATATAGTGATATAATATAGAAAAAATAAATTTAGGAGGAAAAAATGATTGATTTACACATGCACACTAAATATTCAGATGGTACAGATACATGTATTGAATTATTAAAACATTTGGAAGAAAAAGGATTAGATGTAGTATCTATAACAGATCATAATACAGCACAAGCATATGAAGAATTAGAAAAAATTGATATTAGCAAATACTATAAAGGAAAAATTATACCAGGAATTGAGTTAAATACAAAAGTACTGGATATCCCAATAGAAATACTAGGATATAATATTGATTATAAAATTATAAATAAACTTGTAAAAGAAGTTTATTTACCTGCAGAAAGAAGAAATAAACTAGAAGCTAAATGCTTATTTGAAAAATGCATAAAAAGAGGATTAAAAATAGATAAGACATGTATTGAAAGATTTGATGATTCAATGTTTGCTTCAAAGTTTATACATAATGAAATAATAAAAAATGAAGAAAACAAAAAGTTCATAACAGAAGATGCTTGGAAAGATGTAAGGATTTTTTATAGAAAATATATGTCAAGTCCAAAAAGTGAATTATATGTAGAAATAGATAATTTTGTTCCGGATTTTGAAACAGCAGCAAATTTAGTAAAAAAATCAGGGGGGCTTGTATTTTTACCACATATTTTTGAGTATAGAGAAAATTCAAAAAAGATACTGGACTATATACTAAAAAATTATAATTTTGATGGCATAGAATGCTATTATACAACCTTTACAGAAGAACAAACCCAATATTTATTAAATGTTTGTAATAAATATAAAAAGTTTAAATCAGGTGGAAGTGACTATCATGGAAAAAACAAACCAAATGTTGATGTGGGAACAGGAATGGGAAATTTGAAAATTGAAAATGATATAATAGGAGATTGGGAAACAAAAAAGTTGACATAAACGAAAAGAAATGGTAAAATTAATAGTATAAAGAAAATTTTAAATTAGTTTCTTATGTATAAGAAACACAAATAAAGGAGGACAATTTTATGAAAAACACACCTTGGGTAGTAGTTACAGGACTTGATGGATCAGGAAAAACAACACTTGTTGCTAATTTGGAAAAATGGTTTAATGAATCTGGATACAGAGTTAAACGGTCTAGATTGCCATATGATCAACATTTGGTAAAAGATTTATTAAATGTCTCAAAAGATGCGTATACAGATCGTATGCTGTTTGCACTTGATAATCGGCTATTTGGTGTAAAACTTGAAGAATGGGACGATTCTAATAATTGGGATGTCATTTTAACACAACGGGGATATTTAGATAGCTTCGTACATGGAGCTGTACAAGGGTTTAGTTATGATTGGATAAACAACTTAAACCAGTTTCAAAATTTGCCTAAGTGTGATATAATGATACACTTGGTTGCAGAAGCTGATGTTGCCTATGCAAGAATAAAAAATGATCCTGATGCTGATAAGTTTGAAACTCCTAACTATATTAAAGTTCAGGAATTTGAAACTAGATTAGCATATGAGAGAGTAAGTTCCAAAAGTTCATCTGAGTTAGAAATTTTTTCTAATACCAAAAATATCTTTATTGATACCACAAATATTTCAACTGATGAAACATTTGAAATTGTAAAACAGGAGTTAAGAAAACTGTAAGTATTAAGAGATTCAAGTTAAAATTTTAGCTTGAATCTCTTTTTAAAATAGTATGAAAAAATTAATTAGAAAATTTAGATTGTTATTCTAAAAACAATAGAATAGTAATAGTTAAAATTACTTTAAAAAAATTAATAAATATGATACAATACAAAAAAATGCGAAAAAGGATGATAAAATGAGCAAAAAATTAATAATAACAGAAAAGCCATCAGTTGCTATGGAATTTGCAAAGGCGTTAAAAATTAGTGCGAATAGAAAAAATGGATATATAGAATCAGATGATTGGATAATAACATGGTGTGTAGGTCATTTAGTTACAATGAGTTATCCTGAAAAATATGATGAGAAGTTAAAGCTTTGGAGGTTGGATACTTTACCATTTATACCACATGAGTGGAAATATGAAATAATTCCAAACGTTCAAAATCAGTTTAATATAATAAATGAATTAATGCATAGAGAAGATATAGAAACGATATACAATGCAGGTGACTCTGGAAGAGAAGGGGAATATATTCAAAGATTAGTATTTATGATGGTAAAACCAGATCCAAAAATTAAAATGAAAAGAGTATGGATAGATTCTCAAACAGAAGAAGAAATTTTAAGGGGAATAAGGGAAGCTAAAGATTTAAGTGAGTATAATAGTTTGTCAGATAGTGCATATTTAAGAGCTAAAGAAGATTATTTGATAGGAATAAATTTTTCAAGACTGTTATCAATAATTTATGGTAGAAAATTGGCAGAAAGAATACAAGAAAAAAGAGCTTCAATTTCAGTTGGGAGAGTTATGACTTGTGTACTTGGAATGGTAGTTTCAAGGGAAAGAGAAATCAGGAATTTTGTTAAAACTAAGTATTATAAAATTATAGGCGAATTTGGAAATGAAGAAACATTTGATGCAGAATGGAAAGTGACAGAAAAATCTAATGAATATGGAACACCTAGATTATATAATGAGACAGGATTTAAAAAAGAAAAAGATGCAAGAGAATTTATTTCTAAGTTGCAAGGTAAAAAAGCAAAAATTGTTGAATTAAAAAAATCAAAAAACAAGGAAAATCCACCACTTTTATTTAATTTAGCAGAAATTCAAAATGAGTGTACTAAAAGATTCAAAATAAAACCAGATGAAACTTTGGAAATTATTCAAAATTTATATGAAAAAAAATTAGTTACATACCCTAGAACTGATGCCAGGGTATTATCATCAGCTGTTGCTAAAGAAATAAAGAAGAATTTGAATGGAATAGCTAAAGGATTTAAAAATGAGGAAATACAAAAAATTATAAATAAAATGGTAGATGAAAAGTATTCAACTAATTTATTGAAAACAAAATATGTAAATGATAGTAAAATAACAGATCACTATGCGATAATACCAACAGGTCAAGGTTTTGAGAATTATGATAAACTTCCTGAATTGCAAAAAGAGATATATAAAGTAATTGTTAAAAGATTTCTTGCTATATTTTATCCACCTGCTGAATATAATAGAGTACAAGTCACAATTGAAGTATATAAGCCAGAAGATGAAGAGATTGAAGATAAAAATGTCGAAACATTTTATACTAGTGGTAAAGTATGTGTAAAACAGGGGTTTTTGGAGATTTTAAGGCCAAATGAACAAATACCGAACAAATTATCCACAGATAGTGGAAAAGGTGTGGATAACTCAAAGGATTCAGAGGAACAAAAATTAGATAATGGACATAAAAAGGAAACAGAAAGTAAAAATAATAATTTAGAAATTTTAAAAAAGTTAAAAAAAGGACAGGTACTTGATTTGAAAGATGCACATATTAAAGAGGCAGAAACTAATCCACCTACAAGATATAATTCAGGTTCAATAATATTAGCAATGGAAAATGCAGGAAAGTTAATTGAAGAAGAAGAATTAAGAGAACAAATAAAAGGTGCTGGTATTGGAACAAGTGCTACGAGAGCAGAGATAATTAAAAAGCTCGAAAAAATAAAATATATTGGGATAAATAATAAAACTCAAATTATAACACCAACTAATAAAGGTGAAATAATTTATGATATAGTAAATGGTTCAATGCCAGATATGTTAAATCCCAAACTTACAGCAAGTTGGGAAAAAGGTTTGGATTTAGTTGCAAAAAAAGAGATAGAACCAGATGAATTTATGTTTAAGCTAGAGAAATATATTAATTCTAAGTTTGATAGGTTGATTATGAAGATGTAATAATAAAGTATGTAAAACGATGGTTTATATAAAAATTTTATTAAATTCTGATTACAAACAAAAATTTGTATATATGTTGCTTTTTATTGAATTTAATGGTATACTTTGAATATAAAAGATTTTAGAAATCATATAATAATAAAAAAGAAACATAATTAGAAAAAGATAAAAGCAAGGAGATAAAATAATGAACACAATACTTGGAGAATTGGGAAAATCCCAAAAGTTCGTGGACCTTATAAAAAATATAGAAGAAACAAAAAGCCCGATAGGAATATCGGGCTTAACAAGCGTTGGAATGACAGAAATTTTAGCAAGTGTAAATGAATATACTAAAAAGCCAATAATGATAATTACATATAATGAAATACAAGCAAAAGAAATAATAGAAAATTTGAAAATGTTTACAGATAAAGTAATATATTTTCCGAAAAAAGAGATAGTAACATATGACTATGAAGCAGAAAGTAAAGATTTGCCATATGCTAGAATAGAAACATTGAATAAAATAAGAGGAAATAAAAATCAAATATTAGTAACAACAATAGAGGCTATAATGCAAAGGATACCAGCAAAAGAAACTTTATATAAAAATATTTTGAAATTTGAAGTAGGAAAAGTATATTCAATGGAAGATATTAAAAAATCTTTGGTAAATTTAGGATATATAAGATGTGAATTAATAGAAGGAAGAGGACAATTTAGTGTAAGAGGAGATATTGTAGATATATCAATAAATGAAACAATGGGTGTAAGAATTGAATTTTGGGGAGATGAAATAGATTCAATAAGAAATTTCAATATTGTAAGTCAAAGATCAATTAACACACTTCAAAAAGTAGAGATAGAGCCAGCGCATGAATATATTTTAGAAAAATCAATAGAAGAAGTGTGTAAGAAAATAAGAAAAAAAATAACAATAAGTACAAATAACAAGCAAGAAGAAAATATAGAAGAAGATATAGAAAAAATAAAAAATGGAAATTATATAAGTAAAATAGATAAATACTTTGACTGTTTTTATGATAAACAAGAAACGATATTAGACTATATAACTGAAAAATATATAATAGCGTTAGATGAAGAAACAAAAATAAATGCAAGAGCAAAAAATATAATAATAGATAATGATAATCTAATTAAAATACTTGTTGAAAAAGAAAAAATAGTACCTGAAGCCCTGGAAGGAATAAAACCATATAGTGAGATAGAAACGAAATTAGAAAATGGAAGACATAATTTAATATACTTAGAAAAACATGATAATGAAACAAAAAAACAAGTAGAAAAATATATATTTAGATATAGAAGTGTAAATTACTATAAAAGCGAAATAGAGAATATGTTTGAAGATATAAGGCAAGCATTAAAAGATTTTAAAAATGTGTATATTTTAACATCAACTAAAGAAAAAGCAAAAAAATTGCAAGAAATGTTAGAAAAACAAGAAATATTAAGTAAAATAGAAGAAAAGCTAGATAAAACAATAATAGTTAAATCAAAAGAGAAAACTGTAACAATAGCACTTGGAAAATTAGCTGAAGGATTTGAAAATTATGAAATAAATCAAATAGTAATAAATGCAGAAGAATTAATAGAAGGTGCAAAGAAGAAAAAAACATTTTTGAGTAAAGCATATAAAGAAGGAGAAAAAGTTGTATATGCAGATTTAAAAATAGGGGATTATGTAGTACATAAAAATTATGGTATAGGAATCTACATAGGTGTAAATACTGTAACTGCTGATAATACAACTAAAGATTATATTAAAGTTAAATATAAAAATGATGACATCTTATATGTGCCAACAAACCAATTAGAAACAATAAGAAAATATATAGGAGGTGATGCAATAAAGCCACCTATAAGCAAACTAGGAAGTAAAGATTGGAAAGAGACAAAAGCAAGGGTAAAGAAAAATTTAAGAGAAGTAGCAAGAGAATTAATAGAACTATATGCAAAAAGAGAAAAATCAAAAGGATTTAGTTTTAGTAAAGATACACCATGGCAACAAGAATTTGAAGAAAAATTTCTATATCAAGAAACAGATGATCAATTAAGATGTATAGAAGAAGTAAAAAAAGATATGGAAATGCCAAGACCAATGGATAGACTTCTATGTGGAGATGTAGGTTATGGTAAAACAGAAGTAGCAATAAGAGCAGCATTTAAAGCAGTAATGGATCAAAAACAAGTAGCATATTTAGTTCCAACAACAGTTTTAGCTAAACAGCAATATGAAGAATTTAAAAAAAGAATGAAAGATTTTCCAATAAAAGTAGAAATGCTAAGTAGATATAAATCACAAAAATATCAAAAAGAAGTAATAAGAAAGTTAGCATTAGGAGAAGTAGATATAGTAATTGGAACGCATAGATTACTAAGTAAAGATGTAGAATTTAAAGATATAGGATTACTAATAATAGATGAAGAACATAGATTTGGAGTAAAAGCAAAAGAAAAAATAAAAGAATATAAATCAAATATAGATGTATTAACGATGACAGCAACACCAATACCAAGAACAATGCATATGTCGATAGTGGGGATAAGAGATATGTCAGTAATATATGAACCACCACAAAATAGAAAACCAGTTCAAACATATGTATTGGAATATGATAAAGAAGTAATAAAAGAGGCTATAACTAAAGAACTAGAAAGAGATGGTCAAGTATTTTATATATTTAATAACGTTGAAGGAATAGAAAGAAAGGCGTTAGAAATACAAAATCTAGTACCAGAAGCAAATATTGCATATGCACATGGAAGAATGACAGGGAAAGAAATAGAAGATATAATGCAAGATTATATAGATCAAAAAACAAATGTATTAATATGTACAACAATATTAGAGACAGGGATAGATATACCAAATGCAAACACAATAATAGTAGAAAATGCGGATAGAATGGGATTAGCCCAGTTATATCAAATTAGAGGAAGAGTAGGAAGAAGTGAAAGGCAAGCATATGCATATATAACATATAAAAAAGATAAAATGCTTGCAGAAGTAGCGGATAAAAGGCTAAAAGCGATAAAAGAGTTTACTGAATTTGGGTCAGGATTTAAAATTGCAATGCGAGATTTAGAAATAAGAGGAGCAGGAAGTTTACTTGGAGAAATTCAATCAGGTCATTTAGAACAAGTAGGATATGAAACATATTGTAATTTACTAGATGAAGTAGTAAAAGAAATACAAGGCGTAAAAGTAGAAGAAGATATAGATATACAAATAGACTTAAATGTAACGAGCTATATTCCAGATGAATATATAAGTGATTCAAGTCAAAAAATAGAAATATATCAAAATATAGCTCTTTGTAAAAATGAAGAAAATATTCAAGACGTAGTAGATGAAATAATAGATAGATTTGGAAATATGCCAGAAGAATTAGAAAATTTATTAGATATAGCAAGAATAAAATATATGTCAAAACCATATTATATAACTAAAATATCAAGTAAGAAAAATGCAATACTATTTGTATTTGAACAAGAAAAATTTAAAAATATAGATGTAATGAAGATATTAGATAAATATAAATCAAGAATAAAATTTCAACCAGGAGTAAAACCAATGTTAACATTGCATATAAAAACAAATGATGAGAAAACCATATTGAAAGAAGTAAAAGAATTTATAAAATCATTAAGTGAAAGGAGTAAGTAAGATTGCAAAAAATAACAAGTAAGGACAATGAATATATAAAACATATTAAAAAATTAAAAGACAAAAAATATAGAGATATAAATAATGAATATATTATTGAAGGTATAAAACTAGTAAAAGAAGCTATTCAGGAAAAAGTAACAATCAAACAAATAGTAATATGTGATGATTGTGAAAAAGTAGAAGCAATACCAAAAGAACTAATGTATGAAATAGCAAAATATGAATGTATATATGTAACAAAAAAAGTGTTTGAATCAATAACAAATGTAATAGCACCACAAGGAATAATAGCTATATTAGAAAAGAATAGTAAAAATAATAAAGATTATGAAAGTCAAATAAATTATAATGAAGATATAATAGTAGCACTAGATGATATACAAGATCCTGGGAATTTAGGGACAATATTAAGAACTGTAGATAGTGTGGGTTTAACACAAATCTTAGTATCAAAAGGAACAGCAGATGCATTTAATCCTAAAGTAGTACGATCAACAATGGGAGCAATTTTTAGAGTAAAAATAATAGAATGTGAAAATTTATATCAAACACTAAAAGAAATTAAAGAAAGAAAAGTATTAAACGAAGAAAAATTTGAAATAGTAGTAACATCATTACAAACAAATAAAAGTATTTACGAAGTAAGCTATAATAAAAAAATAATAGTAATAGGTAATGAGGCAAATGGGGTATCAAAAGAAATAAAAGATTTAGCAGATAAAAAAGTAAAAATTCCAATGTTGGGAAAGACAGAGAGTCTAAATGCTTCAGTAGCAACAGGAATAATGTTGTATGAATATGTAAGACAGAAAAGTAATCCTTTTGGGGGATGTTCAAAAAAGGATTATAAAAATAATTAAAAAAACAAAAACGATCCTTTTTTCGAACGTCCAAAAAAGGATCATGAGGAGTAAAAAATGAAAATAAATATAGTAATGGTTGAACCAGAAATTCCACAAAATACTGGGAATATAGCAAGAACTTGTGCAATAACAGGAGCTAAACTTCATTTAGTTCATCCACTTGGGTTTAAAATAGATGAAAAATCATTAAAAAGAGCAGGTTTAGATTATTGGGATAAGATAGAAATAGAAGAACATGATTCATTTGAAAAATTTTTAGAAAAATATAAGCCAGAAGAAAATAATATGTTTTTTGCGACAACAAAAGGAAAAACAAAATATACAGATATTGATTATTCAAATATGGATGAAGTGTTTGTACTTTATGGAAAAGAAACAAAAGGATTACCAGAATGGTTGTTAGAAAAATATTTGGATGAGAAGACAATAAGAATACCAATGCTTCCAACATTAAGATCATTAAATTTATCAAATTCTGTTGCAATAATAACATACGAAATATTAAGACAGAAAAACTTTGAGAATTTACAGGGGGTAAGTGAGTATTTTGATGAATAGAGTTTGGAATCAATTGACATAATTCGTATAAAAGTGGTATAATTTAAATACACAGGTATAAACCTTTGTAAATATTAGGAGGTAGTTTAAAAAGTTCTAAATAAGAGTGCAGGAGGAAAAAAGGATGGAAGAATTCTATATCAGAAAAAAAGAAGGTAAACAAATCTACAAGTCAGCAAAGGTTACTTATTATAACGTACCATATTTTTTAACTTTATGTGACATTAGGAAAAATTGTGATGGCTCATGGACAATTAAGACTTCCAAAGGAGAAAAAATAGGGATACCAGGAGAAGCATATTGGGTTCTTTATGGAGAAAATTCTGATTCTACTCCAAATGGTGATATTATTACAAAAGATGAGATGGATAATTTCATTGTTTGTGATGAAGAAGGTAATGATATTTGTTTATTGAGTGACAGAAATTAAAACTATCTTAAAATATAGCATTTTTACTTATTTGTATAAATGCTATATTTTTTATGGTAAACAGCTAACAAAAAATTACAATGTTTTTTGTTAGCTGTTTTTAACATGTCTTAAAAACACCAAATATTAAGTTTTACATAAAATATAATATAAGAGGAAAAGGAGGTAGATATGGAAAATATATTAGAAGTTAAAAATATAAGTAAAAAGTATCAGAGTAAACAAGGTGAAATACAAGCTTTGAAAAATATTAATTTTGTTATTCAAAAAGGTGAGTTTGTTAGTATTATCGGACCTAGTGGCTGTGGGAAATCTACGCTTTTATCAATAATTAGCGGATTAGAATTAAAAACCACAGGGGAAATATTTGTAGAGAATAAAAAGTGTGAGGGAATATCTAATGAAATAGGATATATGCTTCAAAAGGATTGTTTATTAGAATGGAGAACTATTTGGAATAATGTAATGCTAGGATTGGAACTTAAAGGAATTAAAACAAAAGAAAATAAAGAATATGCTGAAGAGTTATTAAAAAAATATAATTTATATGAATTTAAAGATAAATATCCACAAGAATTATCAGGAGGTATGAGGCAAAGAGTTGCTTTAATTAGAACTTTAGCCGTTAAACCTAAAATTTTATTGCTAGATGAAGCTTTTTCTGCTTTAGATTATCAAACAAGAATAATGGTAACAAATGATATTTATAACATATTAAAAAAAGAAAAGATAACTGCATTAATGGTAACACATGATATATCAGAAGCCATTAGTATGTCAGATAGAATAATTGTATTAAGTAAAAGGCCAGGTTGTATTAAAAATATTCATAAAATAGAATTTGACATAGAAAATAAGAATCCAATAAATTGTAGGGAAAATCCTAAATTTAGCAAATATTTTAATACTTTATGGAAGGAGCTTGGTGTAGATGAAAAAGAGCAATGATAGGAAAAATACAATGTCTAAAGAAAGAAAAGCGTATTTAAAAGAAAAAAATAGGAATAAAATAATTATTTTATTAACGCAAATAGGAATATTAGTAGCATTTTTATCAATTTGGGAAATACTTGCAAATAAAAATATAATTGATAGTTTTATAGCGAGTAAGCCAAGTAGGATATGGAATACATTAATAAATTTAGGTGGAAATGATTTATTAAAACATATAGGTGTTACAGCATATGAAACAGTAACTGGTTTTATATTAGGTACATCATTAGGAATAATAATAGCAATAATATTATGGTGGTCAGAGTTTTTGGCAAAGGTTTCAGAGCCATATTTGGTAGTTTTAAATAGCTTACCTAAGGTAGCTTTACGGACCTATTATAATAATATGGGTAGGAGCAGGAACACCTGCTATTATTGTTATGGCTGTTGCAATTTCATTGATAGTTACAATTTTGGAAAATTTAAATGGTTTTTTGCGAACCGATAAAGATTTAATTAAAATGGCAAAGACTTTTAAAGCTAGTAAGTTACAAATATTAACAAAGATAGTGATACCTGCAAATATTTCAACATTTACGAATTCATTAAAAGTAAATATAGGCTTATCACTGGTGGGAGTGATATCAGGAGAATTTTTAGTATCAAAAGCTGGATTAGGATATTTAATTGTGTATGGTGGGCAAGTTTTTAAATTAGATTTGGTAATGACAAGTGTTATTATATTGGGAATATTAGCAGGATTAATGTATACGGCTGTTTTACTATTAGAGAAGTATATTTTAAAAATAAATAAGCAATAAAAGCACAAAAAAATAAAATTGACATAAAATATTAATAAATAAAAAAAAGGAGGTTTCTATGAAAAGGAATTGGTTGATATTAGGTATAATATTAATAATTGTAGTAGTAATAATTTCAGGTATATATTTAGTAAAAAATAATAAAAAAAGTGAAGAGAAAAATCAGTTGGTAAAAGTAAGTGAAGTTACACGTTCTGTATTTTATGCACCACAATATGTAGCAATAGAAAATGGATATTTCAAAGATAATGGAATAGACCTAGAATTAACAACAGGAGGTGGAGCAGATACTGTAATGACAGCAGTACTAAGTAATCAAGTAGATATAGGTTTTGCAGGTCCAGAAGCATCAATATATGTATATAATGAAGGAAAAGAGGATTATACTCAAGTTTTTGCTCAAATGACTAAAAAGGATGGTTCTTTTTTAGTTGCTAAAGAAGATACTAAAGATTTTAAGTGGGAGGATTTAAAAGGGAAAACTATAATACCAGGAAGAAAAGGTGGAGTACCATATATGACTTTAGAATATGTACTTAAGAAAAATGGATTAGATCCTAAAAAGGATTTGAAATTAGATGACAGTATTAAATTTGATTTGATGGCAGGTGCGTTTACAAGTGGAGAGGCAGAATATGTGACATTATTTGAACCAACGGCTTCATTAACTGAAAAAGAGAAAAAAGGATATATTGTAACATCAGTAGGAAAAGAAGCGGGGGATATACCATATACAGCATATTTTGCTAAAAAAAGTTATATTTCAAAAAATGAGGATTTAATACAAAATTTTACAAATGCAATATATAAAGGAGAACAATGGGTAAAAAATCATACAGCAGAAGAAATAGCTAAAAAAATATTGGGATATTTTCCTGGTACAGAAGAAGGATTAATAGTTGAAGCAGTAAAAAGTTATAAAGAAATAGATGCTTGGAACGAATCACCTGTACTTAAAAAAGAAAGCTTTGATAGATTACAAGATGTTATTTCATTAGCAGGAGAGTTAGATAAAAAAGTACCTTTTGAGAAAATTGTTAATAATAAGTATAGTGAAAATGTTAAATAAGAGTTATTTCGAAATCTTCTATTAATGTGAAGTTAATAGAAGGTTTTTTATATTATATGTGTTGAAAAATGTTGAATTATAGGAGGTATTGTCGAAGGGGTTGAAAAGAAAAGAATATTATGTTAATATATAAAATATAAAGCAGCTTAGTGTTTTTTAAGGAAAAGTTTAGATCATTTTAGGATTTTTAAAGATAAGTTTAGATCATTTTGGAATTTTTAAATTCAAAGTTTATTCATAATAAATTTCAAGTATAATTATAAATAATTTAAATAAAAAGAAAATTTGAAAGGAGAAAATATTGGTAATATTTACATATAATGATTATTTGGATTGTATTACAAATTATAAAATGAAAAAAATAATCGAAATGGAAAATAAAATTATAAAAAAAGAGAGAATATTTAGAAAAAATATTAGTGATCAGTTTAAAATAAATGAATTAGAAGAAAAAATAAATGTATTAATTGAGAAATTATTAATGGAAAAAGGAGAAGTAGTGAATTTCATTAATGATTTTTTAAAAGTTAGGCAACTAGATGTTAAAAACTCTAATTTTGAGGAAATTCAAAAAATAGCAAATATAGAAAGTCAAATTTATAAAATTAAAAATCAAGAAATATTTTTTTTCGTTAAACTTCAAAAGGAATTCAATTATCATATGCCATATATAATTTTAACAGAATGTATGGAATTTATTAAAAAGTACAAAGAAGAAAATTTAAAATCTGAAAAACCCCCATTAATAATACCAATAGTTATATATATCGGAAAGGAAGAGATTGCTGTAAGAAAAAATGCTAAAGTAAGATATACAAGTTTTGAACAAGCTAGGATTAATTTATCATATAATTTAATTGATTTAAATAGGTTAAGACCGATTGAATTAATTAAGAAAAAATCAATAATTGGCAAATTAATGATACTAAAAAGTAAAATCGATAATCAAGCAAAGGAAAAATTATTAAAATTTTTAAAAGAAAGTATAAAAGAAATTGATGAATATTTAGAACTAAGCGAGATAGAAGGAATTATATTAACCAAATGATTAGATAAAAATCAATAGATTAGAATTGATAAATATTTACTAATAAATTCAAAAAACTATTGACAAGCTACAACTAATAGTGTTATATATTACATATAGATAGGAGGAGAGAATATGGCAATAGACTATGAAGTAATAGGAAAAAGAATGAAGAAAGAGAGAATAAGAAAAGGATTGACACAAGAAGAAATATCAGACAAAATGATGGTATCAGTTGCATTTTATAGTAGATTAGAAACAGGAAGATCACATATAAATCTTAAAAGAATAGTGGAAATATCAGAAATACTAGAAGTGGACCCAAGTTATTTTATAACAGGAACGATACAAAAACAAGAAGGATATTTAAATAGGGAATTTAGTGAAATACTAATTAAATGTACACCAAAACAGCAAAAATTTATATATAAGGTTGCAAAAATGGTTTTAGAAATATTATAAAATATTGCTAATTAATTGTAAGGAGTTATTTAGTAATGAAATAATAAATGAAGAAAAGAGGCTAAATAGTATAAATGCCAATATAAAACAATTAGTATTTATATTAGAAATAAAATGTATTATGTTGAAATACTGAAATAATTTTAAAAGTAATTTGAAAAAGTTTTTATTAATAGTATGCTAGGTTGATATTTATTTTGTTTTGAGATATAATGAAAAGTGGAAAGAATTTAAAAGCATTATTAACTTAGGAGGTAGCAGTATGAAAAAAATTAATGTCACAAGTAAAAGAAGAATCTGTAACAGTTTTTTGAAAGTTGATAGTCTTGAAATTGTTTTGCCTAATGGTAAGAAAATTGTTAGAGAGGTACTCCAAAAGTTAAATGTAGTTGCTATTTTAGCAGTTACATCAAATGGCGAGGTGTTTCTAACCAAACAGCCTCGTGCAGGTATCGGTAATTTAGAATCAATAGAAATTCCTGCAGGATTAGTTGAAGAGGGTGAAAGTCCTAGTATCTCTGCTGAAAGAGAGTTACTTGAAGAAACAGGATGTGTTTTAACGCAGCCCTTAATTTCTTTAGGTAAGTTTGTGGGAGATCCAGCTTGTTGTACCAGTATTACAAATTTATTTCTTGCTTTAAATGTAAAAAAAGAGAAAAAATTAAATTTGGATGAAGATGAGTATTTGGAATGTTTTACCAAAAATATTTCAGATGTATATTCTATGATGGATGCAGGAAAGATAATTGATGCAAATTCAAATCTTGCTCTTGAAAGAGCGAGAAAGTACTTTTTATAGTAGGCTTAAAAGAAACTGTCATATTAAATTATGGCAGTTTCTTCTTATGAAAATAAATAGTTATATTAATATAGATTTTTTTGTTTTGTGTCAAATCCTTTAAAATATTACTTTACAAAACTATTAAAATAGTATAAACTAAAAAAGAAAAAAAGCAATAAAGGTGATAAAAAATGTATTTAAAAAGAATAGAAATGCAAGGATTTAAATCATTTGCAGATAAAACGGTAATAGAATTAAAAAAAGGAATAACAACAGTAATAGGACCAAATGGTTCAGGTAAAAGTAATATATCAGATGCGATAAGATGGGTACTTGGAGAACAAAGTATAAAATCGTTAAGAGGGACAAAATCGTTAGATATTATATTTGCAGGAACACAAAATAGAAAATCATTGGGATTTGCAGAATGTTCATTAGTATTTGATAATCAAGATGGAAGTTTGCCAATAGAATATCAAGAAGTGATAGTAACTAGAAAAATATATAGAAGTGGAGAGACTGGTTATTATATCAACAAAGTTCCTTGCAGATTAAAAGACATTTTAGAATTATTTATGGACACAGGAATTGGAAAAGATGGCTATTCAATTGTAGGACAAGGGAAAATTGATGAAATATTAAGTAACAAATCAGAAGATAGAAGACATATTTTTGAAGAAGCTGCGGGAATAGTAAAGTATAGAATAAGAAAACAAGAAACAGAAAAGAAACTAGAACATACAAAATTAAATCTATTAAGAATAAATGATATATTGACAGAGATAGAAGGTAACCTAGAACCATTACATTCTCAATCAGAAAAAGCAAAAAAATACTTAAATATTAGGGATGAATTAAAAAATATTGAAGTAGGATTATTTGTTCATAATATTTCACAAAATAAGCAAGAACTAGAAAAATTAGTGGAAGCAGAAAATATTACAAAAGAACAATGTGATACGGAAGAAACAAAACTAGAAAGAATAAAAATGACCAAAGAAAACACAAAAAATGAATTAGAAGAAATAACAAATAAAATAGAGAATACATCAAATTTAGGTTTTGAAAGTCAAAAACAAATAGAAATGTTAAATTCAAATATAAGTGTTGCAAAAACAAGAATAACAAATAATGAAGAAAATAAAACAAGATATTTAGAAGAAATAGAAGAAAAAAAATTAAGACTTAAAGAATTAGAAGAAGAGCAAAAACAAAAAGAAGAAAAGAGAGATAACTTATTAAAAAATAAAGAAAAATTTGAAAATCAATTGAGGGAAAAACAAGGAGAATTAGATAAAATTACTAAAAAACTTTCAACTAAAGAATTAGAGATAGAAAAGTATAAAAAGCAAGTAGAAGAAAATATAGATAAGAGATATGAAAAACAAGCAAGTATTCAAGAGCAAGAAATAAATTATGAAAATAATCAAAAAAGACAAGTAAAAATAAAAGAAGAAATCGAGAATGCAATATCAGAATTAGATGTAACAAGGATGAAAAAAGAAGAAGTTGCCAAAGAATTTTATGAAATTGAAAGTAATAGAAATAAAACAATAAAAGAATTAGAAAAAATATCAGGTGAAAGAGAAAAAGCAACTAATCAACTAAAAATATATCAAACTAAAATTAATACAATGTCAAATGAATTAAGAATGAAAGAATCAAGAAGAAACTTTTTAATAGAAACAGAGAGAGAAAAAGAGGGATATACAAAAAGTGTTAAAACTTTACTTAAAGAATGTGAAGAAAATGTAGAATTTAAAAAAGGAGTAGAAGGAGTATTAGCTAATTTAATAGAAGTTCAAGATAAATATCAAACAGCAATAGAGATGAGTTTGGGGATGGCTATGCAAAATGTTGTTACGCAAAACGAGGAAGATGCAAAAAGATTAGTGGAATATTTAAGAAAAAATAATATAGGAAGGGCATCATTTTTGCCAATTTCAGCAGTAAAAGGAAGAAAATTAGAAAAAATAAAAGGAGAAGAAAATATAATAGGAATTGCATCAGATTTGATAAGATGTAATAAAAAATATGAAGGAATTATCTTGAATTTATTGGGAAAAACAGTAGTTGTTGAAGATATGGAAAAGGCTATTAAAATAGCAAAAGAGAATTCATATAGTTTTAGAATAGTGACATTAAAAGGAGACATAATAAATGCATCAGGAGCAATAACTGGTGGTGCTGTAATGAAAAAAACAGTAAATATATTGGGAAGAAAAAAAGAAATAGAAAAATTAGGTCAAGAAATAGAGAAAATTAAACAAGACATTGAAAAAATAGGAAAAGAACAAGAAAAATATGAAGAGAGTGTAGAAACAACATTAGAAATTGTGCAAAATTTAGAAAAAATATTACAAGAAAATGAAATAACATATGCAACAGGAAAACAGAAAATGATATCTTTTGAAGAAGAAATAACTAAATTAGAAACTAGATTGAGTAAATTAAAAGAAGAGAAAATAGTAGTAGAGCAAGAACAAAAAAGTTTGGTATTAACAAAAGAAGAGTTACAAAAAGAAATAGAAAAAATAGTTGAAGAAAATGAAAGATTATCAGCAGTTATAACTGAATATGCTGAATTGAATAAGGATGATCAAAAATATATCGATGACTTGAATTTTGATATAACAAATTTAAAAATATCAGTTTCATCATTTGATGAAAGTGAAAGCTCAATACAGGAAATAAAAGAAAGAATAAGGCAAGAAATTGGAGCTAATAGAAATGTAATAGATAATAAACAAGAAGAAATAAGAAAAAATGATGAAGAGAATATGGAATTAGAAAATAAAATTAAAGAAATTGAAGAAAAAATAGAAAAAATAAAAGAAGAAGTTAAGTATAGTAGTATAAAAATAGAAGAATTAAAAGATGAAAGAAAGCAAAAGAATGAAAAATTAGAAAATCACGAAAAAGAGATAACTCAAAAATTTGAAGTTATTGAAGATTTAAAAGGTCAATTAATAAAATTAGAAGCTAAGAAAACAAAAACTGAAGAAGAAATAACAAATATAATAAATAAATTGTGGGATGAATATGAATTAACACCAAATACAATTAAAAATTTTGAAGAACCAGAAAATATTGCAAATACAAAGAAGAAAGTACATGAATTGAGAAATGAGTTAAAAGAAATAGGTAGTGTAAATATAGATTCAATAGAAGAATATAAAAATCAAAAACAAAGATATGACTTTATGAGTGAGCAAAGACTAGATTTAGAAACGACAATGGCAAAATTAAGGAAAATTGTAACTGATATGACATCTATTATGAGAGAACAATTTAGAACTAAATTTAAGGAAATAAACAAAAATTTTGGAGAAGTGTTTGCAGAATTATTTAATGGTGGAAAAGCAGAAGTAAAATTAGAAGATGAAAATAATATTTTAGAATGTGGTATAGAAATAACAGTAGAACCACCAGGAAAAAAACTTCAAAATATGATGTTACTATCTGGAGGAGAAAAAGCATTAACAGCGATAGCTCTTTTATTTGCAATATTAAAGATTAATCCAGCACCATTTTGTGTGTTAGATGAAATAGAAGCAGCACTTGATGATGTAAATGTATTTAGATATGCGGAATATTTAAAGAAATTTGTTCGAGATACACAATTTTTAGTAATAACACACAGGAAAGGAACAATGGAAGCGGCTGATAGTGTATATGGTGTAACGATGGAAGAAAATGGAATATCAAAATTACTTTCTATGAAATTAAAACAAGATTAATAAAAGATTTACTTAAAGAAAAAATAAAATATCCAATACTTATTAGTAATGGATATTTTATTTTATATAATTAAGCATCTAAAGATCTTTCAGAAAAATCTGAATTATCAAAAAGTTTATCAACATTAATATTTAAAGCTTGGCTAATTTTCCATAAAGTAAAAACACTGATACCTTGTTCGATTTTATCACTTTCTAAATTTCCAATTAAAGCAGTAGAAACATCTACAATTTCAGCGAGATTTTCTTGTGTCATTTTTCCGCGTTTTAAATTATATAATTTTCTATAATATTTTACATTTTTGCCAATTACATTATATAATTCTTTAGAATCAATTTCATTCATTCAATATGCATCCTTTCAAAAATTTATTATATAAGTTATTTTCTAACTTTATGGGTTAAAAAACAATAAATTATAAATGAGTAAATATCATCATAAATGATAAAATGACATAAATCAATAAGTTATATATAAACAAGTAGATAATAAAATAAAAATATCAAAAAAATTTCTAAAAGTAAAGGAAAATTTAGAATAATCTAAATAGTCCGAATAGCGAAAAGTAGAAATGCAGAAATGAAAGACCAAACAAAATTAGGAATATTACTATATTTTTTAATTTTATAACCAATCCAAATTCCAAAATTTAAAAAAACAAATTGAAAAATTGAAATGAAAAAGGTAAAAAATAAAGGGTTGATACCAATTAAACTTGAACTAATACCAATTCCAAAACTATCTAATGAAAGAGCTAGACTAAGAAAACAAGATTCTTTTGGGTCAATGATATTGGAATGGTTAAAATCAAAATAAGAATTGTTATGTGTTTTTTTATCAAATAAGCTTTTAATAATAATAATAAAAGCAATTATAAATAGAATAAAAGAAGCAAAAAAATTTGTAAAAAAATCGGGTAAAAAACATGTTAAAAAACTACCAAAGCAAACTGAAATAAAAGAAATAAAAATAGAAATAGCTAATAAAATAAACTTGCTAGCAAAAGAAATTTTAATATTTCTAATACCATAAGTAATACCTATACCTAAAGAATCAATGCTACTAGAAATAGCCAAAAAAATACAATTAATAAGCATAATTTCCTCCAAAATACTTTTTATTACATAATATGATAATCCTTTTTGGCACGTTCCCAAAAAGAATCGTTAAAAAGTAATTTAGATAAAATAATAATGTTATTGATCTTTTTTTTGAGTGTCCCAAAAAGGATCACATTCAGCTAAGTAATTATCAATTTCATCTTCTTTTGCAAGTATTGCTGTATAATCTACATAGAAAGTTCCATCTCCAACGACTTTTAAGGCTTCTCCAGGTTTAGGCATAGCACCTTGTATTTGATTTTTAGGAATATGATATATTTTCTTTGCTTCATAATCAAAACAAATAGCGAATTTACCGTCGAATTTTGCAAATGTCAAGAGAGAATAAGGTTCTAATTTAGATAATAATTTTGAAGTTTGAATTTTTGATAGATAATTTTGTAAATCTTGAATAAAAAGATTAATAAAAGTATTTGTAGATTTTGAATTTAGATTTCGTATTAATTCTTTTTTGTTATTTAAGGAATTAAAAAAATCAAATTTATTAGACATTTTATCACCACCAATCTTTGATATGTTAAGTAAAAATAAAAAGAAAAAGTATAAATATGAAAAGGATAAAATGAATAAATTGAATAAATCGTAATTATATTTTAAGGACTAAAATATATATTGTCAAGTAATTTTTAGTAAATGTAAAAGTATATCAAAATTTATTTGAAATTTTATTAAAAAAATCTACATAGAAATAAAATTTATGATATAATAGCAAAATAAAAAAGGAGATACAAATGTTAAATAAGGAAAATTTTAAAAATATAGCAAAAATCATAATATTTAATTTACTAATATTAATATTTTTAACTACAAAAGTGCAAGCGCATGGTGGAAATATAACTGGCTGGAAGGAAAAAAATTCTAGTGAGATTATTAAATATGAAGAAAAATATTTTGGATATCATAAGGAAAATGGAAATATACATTATCATGAGGTTAAATGGAATGAAGAAAAAGAGAAATGGGAGATAGTAAACCCAGCAGTATACTATGATAAAAATTTTCAGGTTATAACGAAAAATACTTTTAAAACAGAAAAAAAAGAAGTTAAATATCTTAGAGGAGTAGATGGAGATACAGCAAAGTTTTTGAAAGATGATAAAGAAATAACGGTAAGATTTTTAGGTATAAATACTCCAGAAACTGTAGATAAAAATAGGCCAGAAGAACCATTTGGTAAAGAAGCAAGTAATTTTACAAAACAAAAGTTAGAAAATGCTAATAAAATAGAAATAGAATATGATGAAAATTCCCAAAAACAAGATAAGTATAATAGAGATTTAGCGTGGATATGGGTAGATGATAGGCTATTACAAGAAGAGATAGTACTAAATGGACTTGCAAAAACATATATGCTTCAAAATAACTATAAATATGCGGGAAAGCTACAAGTAGCACAAAATGAGGCAAAAGAAAAGAAAATTGGTGTATGGACTTTAGAGAAAAAGGAAAATAATATAAAAGGAAAAGATAAAAATAGTAGTAGTAATCAATTAAGAATAGTTATATTAATTATTGTAGCTATAATATTAATAATTTTTGGAAAAAACAAGAGAAGCAATATTAAAATATTAAAGAGAATAGACAAGAAGTTAAAAAAGTAAAAGTAATAAAATTAAAAAATATTAATATAAATATAATAGTAAATTTTAATGAGGTGGAAAGATGGAAAAAATAAAATTAGGTGTAATATTTGGTGGAATGTCAACAGAAAACGAAGTTTCTGTTATATCAGGAAGCTCAGTGCTATTAAATTTAAACAGGGAAAAATATGAAATATATCCAATATATATAGATAAAAATGGAAAGTGGTTTGAAGGAATAATTCCTACAAAAATATATGAATTAGGAGAAAAAGTTCAAGTAAGAAATAAAATAGTAAATGTAATGGAATATCTTAAAAAATTAGATATTGTATTTCCGGTATTACATGGATTATATGGTGAAGATGGAACAATTCAAGGACTATTAGAACTATTACAAATAAAATATGTAGGATGTAAAGTATTAGCTTCAAGTGTTTCAATGGATAAAGTGTATACAAAAGTGATATTGGAAAAAGCAAATATAAAACAGGCAAAAAGTGAATATTTAAGAAAGACAAGTGAAGGATATATTTTAATAGATGCACAATTTAATGAAAAGAAGATGAAAATAAAGGAATTAGTTAATGAAATTGCTAAAAATTTGGAATTTCCAATATTTGTTAAACCATCGAATTCAGGTTCAAGTGTAGGAATAACAAAAGTTACTAAAAAAGAGGAGTTGGAACAAGCAATAGAATTTGCAAGTAAGTATGATAATAAAATATTGGTAGAGCAAGGAATAAAAGGAAGAGAGTTAGAATGTGCAGTGCTAGGAAATGAAGAAATATTTGCATCATGTGTAGGAGAAGTGAAATCAGCAGATGTTTTTTATAGTTATGATGCGAAATATAATAATCAAGAATCAAGGACTGAAATACCTGCCAATATACCAGAAGAAGTAGAAGAAAGAATTAAGAAAATAGCTAAAAAGGTATTTAAAACACTAGATGGAAAAGGGTTAGCAAGAGTAGATTTCTTCTGGGATGAAGAGAAAAATGAAATATATTTAAATGAGATAAATACAATGCCAGGTTTTACAACTATAAGTATGTATCCAAAATTAATGGAAGAAAGTAAGATAGGTTATGGGGAATTATTAGATAAAGTAATAGAATTGGCAAAATAGAAAGGAAAATTGAAGATGAAAATAGGAATAGATATAGATGGCGTAATATTAGACTATGAGAGAGTGTTAAAAACATATGGTGAGCTATATGACTATATTGAATTAAATAAAAAAGGATTAGTAAATAAACACGAACAATATTTAAGAGATAGATATAACTGGACAAATGAAGAGAGAATGAATTTTATTAACAAATATTTTGTGAAATTATCAAAAAAAGCTGAATTAATACCAGGAGCAAAAGATGTAATTGAAATGTTACAAAAAGAAGGAAATCAATTTATAATAATTTCTGCAAGAGGATATACATTAGAAGAAATGCAAGAAGATGCACAAAAGAAATTGGATGAAGAAGGGTTGAAGTTTGATAAATATTATTGGAAACAAGAAGATAAGGTAGAAATAGCAAAAAAAGAAAATATAGATGTTATGATAGATGATACATATCAAGTATGTAAAAAATTAGCTGAAAATAAAGTAAAAACAATATATTTTCGAGATAAAAATATGAAAATATTAGAAGAAAATGAATATCTAAAAGAAGTAAGTAATTGGGGAGAAATATATAGGTATATTATGGAGGAAAATAAATGAAAATATTAATTGGAACACAAAATCCAGGAAAGATTGAAGGTGCAAAATTAGCGTTTGAAAAATATTTTCAAGAAGTAGAAATTAAAGGTATAAAAGTAGATTCAGAAGTAGGAAATCAACCTCTAAATGAAGAAATATTAAAAGGAGCGAAAAATAGGGTAAAAAATTTAAAAAAATATGCTATGGAAAATAATATAAAAGTTGATTATTTTATAGCAAGTGAAGCAGGAATAACAAATTTATTAGGCGAATGGTATGATGTAAATATTGCTGTAATAGAAGATAAACAAGGATATCAAAGTTCAGGAGTAAGTCAAGGATTTCCAATTCCAGAAAAATATATTGAAGAGATTAAAGCTACAGAACTAGGAAAGCTAATGGATAGATTATTTGATGGCAAGGATTTGGGAAAATCAAAAGGTGGAATAAATTATTTAACTAAAGATGTTGTTTCAAGAATACAGTTAACACAAGATGCATTTGTTATGGCTCTTACAAAACATATAAATAAAGATATTTGGGGATAAAGTAAAAGATATATTTTAAAGTTAAAAAACTTTAAATATATCTTTTTTTATTTGTCATAAAACAAAAAAGACAAGCATAAAATTAAATAAATTAGAACAAAGGAGAGGATAAAAATATGTGGGAAACATTAAGAAAAGAAGAAGTTATTTTAAAATTGAAGTCAAATGAAAAAAGTGGGTTGAAAGAAAGTATAGTAAAAGAAAATCAAGCTAAATATGGAAAAAATAAATTAGCTGATAAAAAGAAGGAAAATATAGTAATTAGATTTTTAAAGCAGTTTAATGATTTTATGATAATAATTTTAATATTAGCTTCAATAATCTCGGCTTGGGTAGCTAATATGCAAGGTGAAAATGACTATATGGATTCAATTATAATAATTACAATAGTCATATTAAATGCAATTATGGGATTAATACAAGAATCGAAGGCAGAAAAATCAATAGAAGCATTAAAAAAGATGACTCCACAAAAAACAAAAGTAATAAGAGAAGGAAAAACTAAAGAGATTGATGTAGAAGATTTAGTTATAGGAGATTTAATAGTATTGGAAGCTGGTAACTATGTTCCAGCAGATTGTAGATTAATTGAAAACTATAATCTAAAAATAGAAGAATCAAGTTTGACAGGAGAAAATATTCCAGCAGAAAAAGATTGTGATATAATATGTAAAAAGGGAACAGCACTAGGAGATATGAAAAATATGGCTTTTATGTCTAGTTCAGTAGTAAATGGACATGCAAAGGCAATAGTTACAGCTATTGGTATGAGTACAGCAGTTGGAAAAATTGCAAATATGATAATAAAAGAAGAATCACCAGAAACTCCAATACAAAAAAAATTGGGGCAAGTAGGAAAAATATTAGGAATTACATGTGTTGCAATTTGTATAATAATATTTATAATAGGAGTTATTAAAAAAATTGAACCTATAGAAATGTTTATGACATCAGTAGGATTAGCTGTTGCAGCAATACCAGAAGGTTTACCAGCAATAGTTACTATTGTATTATCAATAGGTGTAACTAAGATGGCAAAGAAAAATAGTATTATTAGAAAATTACCAGCAGTTGAGACATTAGGAAGTAGTAATGTGATTTGTTCAGATAAGACAGGGACTTTGACTCAAAATAAAATGAAAGTTGTAGAGGTAAAAGCAGTAAATGAAAATTTAGCTTTGGAATATGCTAGCTTATGTACTGATTGTGAAATTTTAAATGATTTTGAAGTTGTTGGAGAGCCAACTGAAAAAGCACTTGTAGAAAAAGCATTAGATATAGGAAAAAATAAAAAAGAGTTAGAAATTAAAATGCCAAGGGTTAGTGAAATACCTTTTGATTCAACTAGAAAAATGATGACAACAATTCATAGAAAAGATAATAAATATGTAGTAATTACTAAAGGCGCACCAGATGTCCTTTTAGATAGATGCATAAATGTAGATAAATATAAAATTCAAAGACAAAATTTGGAAATGGCTAATAAGGCTTTGAGGGTAATTGCAGTAAGTTATAAGGAAGTATCAAGTTTACCACAAAAGGTAACAAGTGAAAATATGGAGAATAATTTGAATTTTATAGGGTTGATAGGGATGATTGATCCACCAAGGGAGGGCGTAAAAGAAGCGGTTAAGACATGTAAAAAAGCAGGAATAAAAACGGTTATGATAACAGGAGATCATTTGGAAACTGCAAAAGCAATAGCAAGAGATCTAGAAATATTAAGCTTAAATGATAAAGCAATAACAGGGCAAGAATTGGATAAAATTTCACAGAAGGAATTAGAAAAGAGAATTAAAGAGTATTCAGTATTTGCAAGAGTTACACCAGAACATAAAGTAAGAATAGTAAAAGCATGGCAAAAAACTGGTGCTGTTGTTGCTATGACAGGAGATGGAGTAAATGATAGTCCGGCTTTAAAAAATGCAGATATAGGAATAGCTATGGGAAAAAATGGTACAGATGTTGCTAAAAATGCATCTGATATGATTTTAACAGATGACAATTTTGTGACTATTGTAGAAGCTGTAAAACAAGGTAGAAATATATATGATAATATTAAAAAAGCAATACATTTTTTAATATCAACAAATATAGGGGAAATTGTAACTATATTTATGGGATTATTACTCGGTATGGAATCTCCACTACTTGCAATTCAGCTTTTATGGGTAAATTTAGTAACAGATTCATTACCAGCGATAGGATTAGGATTAGAACCAGCAGAAAAAGATATAATGGATAGAAAACCAGTGGATAGTAAAAAAACTTTATTTGCTGATGGATTATGGAATAAAATAATATTAGAAGGTATAATGATAGGAATGCTTACACTTATGGCATTTAGTATAGGAAATAAGTATTTTGGAATAGAAGTAGGAAGAACAATGGCATTTGTTTCAATTGGTGTGCTAGAATTAGTTCATAGTTTTAATATTAAAAGTGATAAATCTATCTTTGAAGTTGGAATTAAGAACAATAAATATTTAATTGGTAGCTTTTTAATTGGAGTGGTAATTCAAACAATAGTAGTAATAATACCTGCATTTGCTAAAATATTCAAACTAGTTCCATTAAACAAATTACAGTGGATAATAACTGGAATTATATGTGTGTTGCCAATACCAATTATGGAATTGCAAAAAAAGATGGATGAAAAAAGATGTGAAAAAATAGTGTATGCTAAAAAACAAAAAGCATAAAATTGGTTAAATTACATAAAATCTATTGCCAAAATTATAAAAAAGTGGTAAAATAGCATTGTTTGAAAAATAGCAATGCTATTTTTTAAATCTCTACTCACAGTAGGAATGTGGGTTATAAATCCAAAGGGAGGTGAAAATAATGAATAAATACGAAAGTGTTATCATTGTTAATCCAAATTTAGATGAAGCTGGAATTAAAGCTATCGAAGAAAAATTCACAGGATTAATCAATGAAAATGGAAAAGTAGAATCTGTAGAAAAAGTTGGAAAAAGAAAACTAGCTTATGAAATCAAAAAACAAGCAGAAGGTTTTTATATGATATTCAACTTCGAATCTAAACCAACAGCAATAGCTGAATTAGAAAGAATTTACAGAATTACAGATGATGTAATGAAATACATCGTAATTAAAAAAGACTAATTTAGTCTAAATTTATTAAATAAAGAAAAAAGGGACCTTTATTTAAAGCAAAGAAAGGTGATAATAAATGAACAAAGTAATTTTAATGGGAAGATTAACAAGAGACCCAGAAGTAAGATATACACAAACAAATAATACATTAGTTGCATCTTTTAGTTTAGCAGTAAATAGAAGATTTGCTAGACAAGGAGAAGAAAGACAAGCAGATTTTATTAACATAGTTGCTTGGAGTAAACTAGGAGAATTTTGTAGTAAATACTTTAAAAAAGGTCAACAAGTAGGAATAATTGGAAGAATCCAAACAAGAACATGGGATGATGACCAAGGTGTTAAACATTATGTTACAGAAGTAGTAGCAGAAGAAGCATATTTTGCAGATAGCAAAAGAGATGGTGATGCTGCAAGTGTATCATTTGATAATGCATTTGGATCTACAATGCCAGGAAATATGGGATCAGATTTTGAAGTATCATCTTCAACAGATGATTTACCATTCTAAAC
Organism: Clostridia bacterium; assembly: GCA_029258515.1. Classification (GTDB taxonomy): domain Bacteria; phylum Bacillota; class Clostridia; order TANB77; family CAG-508; genus CAG-269. Next base: position 67,261 of record JARHYK010000005.1, read on the forward strand.
TAGGAAGGGGGAAATGAAAATGGCAGACAAAAAACAAAATAGAAGAAATAATAAAAATTATGATGATGATTATAATCCAAGATTTAGAAAACAAAGAAAAAAAGTATGCGTAATGTGCAGTGATAAAAACTTTGAATTAGATTATAAAAATCCAGAAGTTATGAAAAAATTTGTTAATGATAAAGGTAAAATCTTACCAAGAAGAACAACAGGAGCTTGTGCTAAACATCAAAGAGATATAACATTAGCAGTTAAAAGAGCAAGACATATTGCTATATTACCTTATTCACAAAATTAATTATATAAAAATAGCTATAATTTTTAAATTAATTATAGCTATTTTTTTTAGTTATAATTTGTTGTTTGAGTTGGAAGTTAATAATTAATTTCATATATATTATTTTATAAGTTATATTTAGTAATATATATATGAGATTAAATTGATAGAATGATAATAAAAATGAATAGGACACCTAAATGGTGTCCTTGTTTAAAACTTTTAACTTTTTAACCATTCAAGTTGTTTAAGCAGTATTTGGCTTAATTCTTTATTTTCTGGTTCATGAACATTTAAAGTAAGTGTTTGCTTGTCAAAAAGTTTGCAATAAGAAAAAGTTTTCTTTAATTCATAGTTACCAAGAGATAAAAAGTTATATTGTGACAATAAATAATTTTTTTCTATTGGAAAACTATCTTTGCAAACTCCAACTGTAAAGGAAAGTAACGGTTCTTCACAATTGTCGTAACACAATGAAATTTTGAAATGGTTTTTATAATATTCAAAATTATGGTGTTTTAAGTAACGAATTTTGGCTGATACACTATGATTTCTCATTGAATAATTTAAAAAATTCATGAAATCTTCTAGTTCAGAAAAATCAATACGAATCTTTAATGGGATAGATAGTAAAATACCTGTTTCATCACTTGGCGGATTATAAAAGTCAATTTTTTCAACTTTAGGGTAAGCTTCAAGAGTGTCAAAAGTTGAAATTGTCAAAGAACAAGATTTTTCGTCGAAATCAAAAAATGCAAAATTTTCTATTTTTAAAATACTCCAGTCAAAGTTAGATTGTGTTTCAAAATAGAATTTTTTTGACGAAAAACAACGATCTCCTTGATAAATTCTAATTATCAGGTAGTCTTTTTTGTTTTTTGTTCTAAGTTCTAAAGAAATAGAACTTATAATCCGGGATGTTACCATTACATTTATTTGGTTAAATAATAGTGACATCAGTTCTCCCTCTAAAGGAATGTTTTTAAGTTTAAAAGTTTCTTGGAAATTCATACACAAACCTCCTTGTAATAATAAAACCAGTGGGTTACATAGATATTATACATTAATTAACATAAAAAATCAATTAAATCTTGTAAATTGATACCAAATGTAGTAAAATATATGGGAAAATGAAAAAGTAGGAAGGAAATGAATAAAAATGAATAGATTCGAATTGGAAGCATTGAAAAATAGAGTTGAAGATGAAATAAAAGAAGAATTTAAAAAAGTAGAAAAAATATGTGAAATAAATAGTTTAAAGGTAATTAAAGCATTTCAAGGAAATAATTTACAAGAAATGCATTTAAATACATCAACTGGATATGGAATAGATGAACCAGGTAGAAATAAGATAGAAGAAATATATTCAGATGTTTTTAAAGCAGAAGATAGTTTAGTTAGAACACAATTAATATCTGGAACACATGCATTAGCAGTTACTTTATCAGCTTTGTTGCGTCCAAATGAAACTATGATAAGTATAACAGGTGCGCCATATGATACATTACAAACAGTTATAGGAATGGGAGAAAATCCAAGTAGAAGTTCATTAAAAGCATTTGGAGTAAAATATGAACAAATTGAATTGCAAGACAATGATTTTGACGTTAAATCCATCCAAGAAAGATTAAGTAGAAATGATGTTAAATTAGTGGAAATTCAAAGATCAAGAGGATATTCAACAAGAAAAAGTTTAACTATTTCTAAAATAGAAAATGTAATAAAAAAAATAAGACAAGTAAATAAAGAAGTAATAATAATGGTAGATAATTGTTATGGAGAATTTGTTGAAGAAAAAGAACCAATAGAAGTAGGTGCAGATATAGCGGTTGGGTCACTTATGAAAAACTTAGGAGCAGGAATAGCAACGAGTGGAGCATATATTGTAGGTAAAAAAGATTTAGTTCAATTATGTGCAGAAAGATTAACATCACCAGGTATAGGAAAAGAGATAGGTCCATCATTAGGACAAAATACAAATTTATTAAAAGGATTATTCTTTGCACCACAAGTAGTATCAAGTAGTGTAAAGACTGCAATATTTGCAAGTAAAATGTTAGAAGAACTAGGATATGATGTAGAACCAAAATTTAATGAAAAAAGAGCGGATATTGTTCAAACAATTAAATTTGGAAACAAGGAAGATCTAATAAAGTTTTGTCAAGGAATACAAAAAGGTTCACCAATAGATAGTAATGTAATACCAGTTCCATCAGAAATGGGAGGATATGATGATGAGGTAATTATGGCAGCAGGAACATTTACAGAAGGTTCAACAATAGAATTAAGTTGTGATGGGCCAATAAGAGCACCATATATTGCATATATGCAAGGAGGACTTACATATGATTATGGTAAATATGGAATATTAAAAGCACTAGAAGAAATTAGTAAATAAATAGTAATAAAGGGACATTATATGTCCCATTTTTAAAGAAAAGGAAAATGAAATATGAAGGTAGTAGTAATAGGTGGAGGACCAGCAGGGATGATGGCTGCGATATCTGCAAGTGAAATTGGAAATCAAGTTATATTAATAGAAAAAATGAAAATGTTAGGAAGAAAGTTATTAATAACTGGAAAAGGAAGATGTAATGTAACATCATCTTTAGAAATGGAAGAGTTTATAAAAAACACACCAGGCAATGGTATGTTTTTATATAGTGCATTTCAAAAATATACTAATAAAGATATAATAGAATTTTTAAGAAAACAAGGATTGGAAGTAAAAGAAGAAAGGGGAAATAGAATATTTCCAGTTACAGATAAATCACAAGATGTGTTAAATTGTTTTATAAATAAATTAAAATCGCAAAAAGTTCAAATATTATTACAAGAAAAGGTAGAAAAAATATTAACTAAAAAAGAAGAGGAAGAAGAAAAAATACTAGGAGTAAAAACTAATAAACAAACAATATATTGTGATAAAGTAATACTTGCAACAGGTGGAAAAAGCTATCCACTTACTGGTTCAACTGGTGATGGATATGAGTTGGTAAAAGAAATAGGGCATACAATAACTAATATAAAGCCATCACTTGTACCATTAGAAATATATGATGGTGAAATAAAGAATAAATTGCAAGGATTATCACTTAGAAATGTTAAAATAAAATTATTTGATAAAGAAAAAAATAAAACAATATATGAAGACTTTGGAGAAATGATATTTACACATTTTGGAGTATCTGGACCAACGATATTAAGTAGTTCAGCACATTTGGTGAGATATAAAAAAGTAGAAGAATTATTTAAGAATAAAAAAATAATATTAGAAATAGATTTAAAACCAGCATTGACAGAAGAAAAATTGGATGCAAGGATTTTAAGAGATTTTGAAGAAGAAAAAAATAGACAATTTAAAAATAGTTTAGATAAGTTATTGCCACAAAAAATAATTTCAATAGTAATTAGAAACAGTAAAATAAATCCTGAGAAGCAAGTAAATGCAATAACTAGAAATGAAAGACATGAATTGATTAGAAATTTAAAGCATTTTCAAATAGAAATAAAAGACTTTAGACCAATAGAAGAAGCAATAATAACAAGTGGTGGTATAAAGATAAAAGAAATAAACCCTAAGACAATGGAATCCAAAAAAGTCAAAGATCTATATTTTGCAGGAGAAATAATAGATGTAGATAGTTATACAGGTGGTTTCAATTTACAAATAGCATATTCAACAGGCTATGTGGCAGGGAGAAATTAAGTTAAAAAGGTGAGAAAATGGAAGAATATATAACTATAGAAGAAAATGTTATAGAAGAATTAACTGAAAAGAAATCAAGATTTATAGCTAATTTAATAAAAGTCGAAAACAAAGAAGAAGCAGAAGAAAAAATAAAAGGAATTAAAAAGAAGTATCATGATGCAAGACATAATTGTATTGCATATAGGGTAATGGATGAAGAAGCAATAATTGAAAAATCAAGTGACGATGGAGAGCCTAGTGGGACAGCTGGAGCACCTATGTTAAATATATTGCAAAAAAATAATTTATGCAATGTTTTAGTAGTTGTAACAAGATATTTTGGTGGTATTTTATTAGGAACAGGGGGATTAGTTAGAGCATATTCGGATGTAACAATTAATTCAATAGATAAGGCAAAGAAAATAAGAAAAATTATTGGAATTGAATTTAAGGTTAAATTAGAATATAGTAATTTTGAAAAGTTTAAATATTATTGTAAAATAAATGAAATAAATATAGTAAAAACAGAGTATTTTGAAGATATTGTTTGTAATATTGAGTTAAAAGAGAAGATAAAAACAAGGTTAATATCAGATTTTGAAACAAAGAAAATTAATATAAAAGAAATGCAAGAATTTGGTAAAAAATATATATAATAATGTGTAGTAATTTGAAACTTTCGTAAATAAAAATGGAAAAAAATTACATTTTGCTTGCAATTGATAGAAATAAAATATATAATCAAAATTGTAAAAAAATTACAGTGTAAGAAAATGGGAGGAAGATTATGAAAGAGAAAATTACTATTTTAATTGCAGATGACAATCCAGATTTTAGTCAAACTCTTGCTAAATATATAGAAAAGCAAGAAGATATGGAGGTAATAGGAATGGCCAAAGATGGCCTAGAAGCTGTTGATATGATAGCTAATACTATACCAGATATTGTACTATTAGATGTAATAATGCCACATTTAGATGGAATAGGAGTATTAGAAAAAATAAATAAATTGAGTTTAAATAAAAAAACAACTTGTATAATGTTATCAGCTGTAGGACAAGATAAAATTACACAAAGAGCAATAGCATTAGGTGCCGAATATTATGTTGTAAAACCATTTGATATTGAAATTTTAATTAATAGAATAAGACAAGTAAGGAATTTTGTGCCATTAAATGGTGGAAATAATTTTATAGCTAGAGAAATGAAAGCACAATATATTGATATACCAGCTAATGGTAAAAAAGAAGAAAAAAATATTGAAGCATTGGTTACAAATGTAATTCATGATGTAGGAGTTCCTGCACATATAAAAGGATATCAATATTTAAGAGAAGCAATTATTATGGTAGTAAAAGATATAGATATAATAAATCAAATAACAAAAAGCTTGTATCCACAAATAGCTAGCAAATATAGTACAACTCCAAGCAGAGTAGAAAGGGCAATACGACATGCAATAGAAGTTGCTTGGGGAAGAGGACAGCAAGATGCAGTGGAAAGTATATTTGGATATACGATTTCTGCAAGTAAAGGAAAGCCAACTAATTCAGAATTTATTGCAATGATAGCAGATAAATTGAGATTGGAATTAAAATCAGCATAGAAAATATAAATAAGCATCTATTATAGGTGTTTATTTTTTTGTTTTAATTATTAAAATATTTATAGTATAAAAAAATAAAATATGGTAAAAATAGTAATAAACAATATAAAAAATGAAATAAAAAGTGAGGCTAAAAGTATGAGTAAAAAAAAGGAAATATTGGATAATGAAGATTATAAAATTATCAGTCAGATGATAGAAAATAAGATATCAATTTTGAGAAAGAATGAAGATTTTAATAAGAAATATTTGAGATTAACAGATGTTATAGATGAATTGGATAAAACATTAGATTATAATCAAAGAAAAAAATTTAATGAAATAATTAAACTTTTTTATGAAACAGAAGAATATTATTTTGCATTTAGTTATCTTTTGGGGACTAAAAGTCAAAAAAAGTGATCCTTTTATGGATGTTAACAAAAAGGATCACTTTTTTGGTTATATAAGAAATAATCTATAAGATGTAAAATTGTATCTTTATCCTTTTTACTTAGTTTTTTGAATTTTTCATTATAAATTGAAATACAATTTTTTAGATTTGTATCTAATAAATCATATAAAACAATATCTGGTGTAATTTTATATGCATTACATAATTTTATCAAAGTATCAATGCTACCTTTTGATAAACCTCTTTCTATTTGACTTATATGTCTAGGCTCTAAATTGGTTAATTCAGAAACTTGATTTTGTGTCAAATTATTTTTTAGTCTATATTCTTGAAAAATTTTGCCAATATGTTCGTTAAACTTATTTTTATCCATATATTTACCTACTTTCTTTAAAATATACTATACTATTTTACATCATTTTTAGGAATGATTTTGTAATTGATAAAAGACAAAAGTAAAACGACTAAAACTAACAAAAAGTATTGACAAGGAAAAATATTATTGATAAAATTTAAAACGATAAAAGTTGTATTTAAAATACAAAATGAGACAAAAAAATGTATATAAAAAGTACAAGTGTAAATTATATCAATAAGTTTCAATACGCAAGATAAGATAATAAAAAGGAGGAAAAAATGAAAGTTAAAACAAAGATGAACAAAGGTATAACTTTAATAGCATTAGTAATTACAATTGTCGTGTTATTAATCTTAGCAGGTGTAACAATAGCAACATTAAGCGGAGATAATGGAATACTTCAAAGGGCAAGTGAAGCAAAGAAAGGTAGTAATAAAGCAGGGGCAGAAGAAGTAATAAAATTGTTGTTATCAGAAGTACAGATAGAAAGAAATATAGGGATTAAAAGTATAGAAACATTATTAGAAGAAAGATTTGATACAGTATTGCCAGATGGAGAAAACTATATAGTAACAAAAAATGGATATGAAGCATTAGTTGATAAAAATGGAACTTTAATAGGAGAAGTGAAAAAAGCAGGACCAAGACCAATAGTAGATGAAGCAAGTATTAAAATAACAACAGATGGAACAACAGAACCAGAAGATGGAACAGTACAAAAAGGAACACCGTTAAAAATAAACTTTACAGCAACAATAGAAGGTGGAACAATAAGTAAAATAGAGCCAGCAGTACCATACACAACAACAGGAACAGAAATGAGTAAAGAATTTATAATAACAGGAACAACACAAGATGGGACATATACAATCAAAAAAATAATAGATATAAAGAAAAAATATGATATAGATCATTCAGAAGAAATAGTAAATAAACAAACATCAGGAATTCCAACAGAAATACAAAATGCAATAGACGAAGGAAAAATATCAGAAGTTAGAGAAGGAAATATACCAATTCCAGTAGGATATA
>JARHYK010000036.1 GCA_029258515.1 Clostridia bacterium
GACCCTTCTGAACTCTACTCCATTCCCCCACTCAACTCCATCCTCCCTCTAGCATCATCTTGCACTCCACTGCAATTTGCACAACTTTCTGTTTGCACTGATCATTTCCATTTCACTTCCGTTTTGCACTAAGTCTCCTTGCACTATTTATTGACATATTTATAAATTTATATTTATAGTTAGTATATATAGTATATATAATGTATATAGTTTATTCTGTATATATTCTGTATATATTCTGTATTCTGTATATATAATAGTACACTTTTGCACTTTCTGGTTGGATGGTACTGCATTTCATTGGCTTGTACCTGTACCTGCTCACTGACAATAAAGTTGAATCTAATCTAATCTAATCAGATTATTCGCTCTGTTTGGCCAACACGTAAACACTGCACATCTCCACAAACACACCATCCCCACATTGAAGCATGGTGGTGGCAGCATCATGGTGTGGGATGCTTCTTGGCAGCAGGCCCTGGAAGGCTTGTAAAGATAGAGGGGAAAATGAATGCAGCAACATTTTGTGAAATCCTGGAGGACATTATGACTCAGTATGCAAGAGAGCTACAACCTCGGAGAGGAGCTGTTCACGCCCGATTTCGAAGCAAGCTTACAGAGCTTGTGATTTTTTGCCATCAAGAATGGACAGAAATTGCAGTATCCAGACGTGCAAGCCTGATAGAGACCTCTCCACACAGACTCAGTGCTGTGATTGCAGCCAAAGGTGCATGTACTAATTGGCTTGTACCTGTACTCTGCTCAATGACAATGAAGTTGAATCAAATCTAATTCACTGGTGTAGCCTTACTGACACCTACTGGACGTTTGCAGATATTGCTGCATAGTAATGACTGGTGATCAAAACACATCACACACAATATTAAACCCAAATAACACAAAAAAAGAATATAAAGGAACCATCTTATTAACATCCTTTCAATGGAAATACGTTTGTCTACCCTAAACATGACATCTACGCCACATTGAGGTCACAGACATTCCTTATGTCAACCTTTGTCCTTTTGACACCATCGAGAGAATTTTCATTTAGGGTTAATTTAATCAGTGTTACATATTGGCAACATACACAAATCTATTCCCATGTCTGAAGAAACACTAAGCAGTGTATTGGATACACAGCAACATGACTTCATCCAGGGTCATGGGTGGCTTCATCACTTTCTTCTAAACACTGTAAAACGGCACCTTGTCCTCCCATCTCATCTTTACTTCATGTATAAATTTGCTCTTGGCCACACCCAGAATGGGCCTCAGCTCACACATCACCTACAATGCAAGTAAGTGTTAAAACTTGCAACAATGCTTGCTGAGTGGATAAGCCAAAATTATGAATTAATCACTGGCATTATGAAGATCCTTGAAACATGGCTATGCATCAGGGATCATTGTTAGCTTGTCCTCTTCTTTCAGGACGTTACTGTTGATGAAGGCTCTTCTGAACACCTTCAAACTACACCTAGTCACCCCATCTCAATTCCATCGAGTGCAGTTAATATGTCTCAAGTGATTGTAGTATAACGACACCTGTGTCTGGGAGGTCCAGTCTGGACCCTCTGACCCTCTGAGCCCTCTCCTTTACTCCCTATTGTTAGAATTATTGTTTGACCCAATAGGGCGGAGGTCACATGAAGATAGGTGTCACAAGAATTAGAAAACACAGCACCAGAGCTAATCAACCGACAAACCCATAAATGGAGTTGTTATTCATAATAAACTCAAGAGATAAATACAAGGTCACAATGTGTTAGGGGGGGGGACTGATGGGGAGCCCTGCATAATTAAACGGCAAAGGCTATAACGCTATTGGCTTATAAAAGTGTGAAACAAAGGAACCAATGAAATGTAACCCGTCTTTTTAGATACTGAATCCAGAATAAAGACGGGGCTCTTCTTCGCGGACTCCTGAAGTCAGCGTGGTGAGACCTGAATATATTCAGCAAAGAGAAGTTGTTGGCTCCTTTTGTTCATTCCTTCCCCTCAGGTTGCAGAAGAAAACGAATGCAGAATTTCAGACGAGAGAAATTCAACACTATTCACCCATGACTGCGCTCCAATCTATGGTTCCAATTCCATAATTAAGTTCGCAGATGACACCACGGTGATAGGCCTGATCAGAGGTGACGATGAGACGGCCTACAGGGAGGAAGTACGGCACCTGACCACGTGGTGTGCTGACAACAACCTGGCACTCAACACCAAGAAAACCAAGGAGATCATCGTGGACTTCAGGCGGGCCGGGAGCCAAGCACACACCCCCATCTCCATCAACGGAGCTGCAGTGGAGCGTGTGCCCAGCTTCAAGTTCCTTGGCATCCACATCTCCGATGATCTCACCTGGTCCATAAACTCCTCCACCCTGGTTAAAAAGGCACAACAGCGCCTCTACTTTCTTCGGAGCCTTAAGAAAGCTCACCTTTGTCCCAGGATCCTGGTGAACTTCTACCGCTGTACCATTGAGAGCATTCTCACTAACTGTATCACAGTATGGTATGGCAACTGCTCCGCATCAGACCGGAAAGCACTCCAGCGGGTGGTGAAAACCGCCCAAAGGATCACCAGTACACAACTGGACAGCATCGAACAGATCTACCGTAGACGCTGTCTGGGCAAAACCAGGAACATTATAAAAGACTCATCCCACCCCAACAATAAACTTTTCACCCTCCTCCCATCCGGCAGGCGTTACAGAAGCCTCCGCTCTCGCACCAGCAGGCTCAGGAAGAGTTTCTTCTACGAGGCGGTGACCCTTCTGAACTCTACTCCATTCCCCCACTCAACTCCATCCTCCCTCTAGCATCATCTTGCACTCCACTGCAATTTGCACAACTTTCTGTTTGCACTGATCATTTCCATTTCACTTCCGTTTTGC
>JARHYK010000018.1 GCA_029258515.1 Clostridia bacterium
TTATTTGTTTTTGTTTTCCACAATTTTCATCTTTTTATTATTATTTTCTTTTTATTTAATTTATTTTTTTGTTTTTATTCTTTATTATTGATTTATTATTTTTTATTTATTTTCTTATTTAATTGAAGTTTTTTTTTCATTTTCTTAGATTCTTCTAATTTCTCTTTTTATCTTCTGTTTTCTAATTTATTCGATTTTATCCTAATTTTTTCTTACTTTTTCGTTTTTTATTTGTTTATTATTTTTTTAATTCTTTATTTTCTCTTTTTATCTTCTGTTTCCTAATTTATTCGATTTTATTCTAATTTTTTCTTACTTTTTTATTTTTTATTAGTTATTTGTTTTTGTTTTCCACAATTTTCATCTTTTTATTATTATTTTCTTTTTATTTAATTTATTTTTTTGTTTTTATTCTTTATTATTGATTTATTATTTTTTATTTATTTTCTTATTTAATTAAAGTTTTTTTTCATTTTCTTAGATTCTTCTAATTTCTCTTTTTATCTTCTGTTTTCTAATTTATTCGATTTTATTCTATTTTTTTCTTACTTTTTCATTTTTTTGATTTTATTTTCCACATTTTTTATCTTTTTAGCCTTATTTTCTTTTTATTTGATTTTTTTATTTTTATTTTATAATTTATTTTTGATTTATTATTTTTGTCTTATTTTTTAATTTAATTGATTTTTTTTATTTTTTAATAAAAAAAAACCTAGTTTTTTCTAGGTTTTTTTATTTTTTTATTCTTCTCTTAGTCTAATTGGTAAAATCATATATACATAATCATTATTTTCTATTGATTTTATTAAGCATGGTGATATGCTTGAACCAAATTCTATATTTACTTCTTCATCATCTATTACTTTTAAGCTGTCTAGAAAATACTTTGGATTAAATCCTGCTTCTAGATTTTTTCCTTCTGTTTCTGTAAATATTTCTTCTTTTGCATCTCCTGTTTGATTTGTACAAGAAATTGTTACTTTTCCTATGTCAACTTCTAATTTTACAGGATATTTTTTCTCTTTTTCTAGTGATGATGATGATATTAAACTTATTCTTTCAAAACAATTTTGTAAATTATTTTTATTTACTTTTATTTTTGTTTCCCAATTGTTTGGTATTACATTTTTGTAGTTTAAAAATTCTCCATCTAATAGTCTTGTTACTACTTTACAGTTATCCATTTCAAATAATGCTTGATTTTTTGCAATTCCTATTTTTATTGGTTCAAATGAATCTAGTAATATTTTGTTTACTTCATTAAGTGTTTTTCCTGGTATTACAGCTTTAAAGTCATTTGTTTTTTGATTTAAATATATGCTTCTTAAGGCTAATCTAAATCCATCTATTGCTACTAAGTTTAATTTATTATTTTCAGTTTCGAATAAACATCCTGTAAATATTGGTCTACTTTCTTCTGTGCTTACTGCAAATATTGTTTCTCTTATCATATTTTTTAGTGTTGTTTGATCTAAAGTTATTGAATTTTCTATTTCTATTTTTGGTAATTCAGGAAATTCTTCTGGGTTCATTGTTGCTAATTTGTAATGTGATCCTTCACATTCAATTTCTAATAGATTTTTGTCATTTAATGTTATATATATTTCTGTATCTGGTAACTTTCTTATAATTTCACTAAACATTATTGCATTTACTACTGTGCTTCCTTGTTCTTTTACATCACATTCTATGACATATTCTATTCCTAGTTCTAAATCGTAACTTGTTAATTTTATTTCATTATCATTTGTTTGTATTAATATTCCTTCTAGTATAGGTTTTGTAGTTTTTGTTGCTACAGCTTTAACTACGGAATTGATAGCTTTTATCATTTTGTCTTTGTAACATACAATTTTCATTTTGGCTCCTCCTTATATATATATATTTATATTAATTAATATTTTTAGTAGTAGTAGTAGTATGTATTGTGGAAAGTGTGGAAAACTATGTTGATACTTCATTTCCCTAATATTTTAGCTGTGTATAATTTAGTGGAAAACTGTCGAAATTATGCACAGGAAAAAAATGTAAGTGTGGATAAGTAAGATATACACAGTTTGTACACAGGTAATACACAGGTGTATGTGGATAACTAATGTATTACTTCCGTAAGTGTATTTACACTTTTTTTTTCCAAACATATTTTTTTCAAACATAAATTCTAAAAAAATAGATATTTTACTACTAGCTCTTATTCTGGATCACTTGTTATGATGTTTTTAACACTTTCCACAATTAGTTTTGTATTATTTTTATCTTTTACTTCTTTTTTGATTTTGTTATATGCATGCATTACTGTAGAATGATCTCTATTACCAAAATCCTTACCAATTTGTGGAAATGACATATTTGCTATATCTCTACAAAGATACATTGCGATTTGTCTAGGAAAGTTAATATCACTAGCTCTTTTTTCACTTGATAAATCGTTTTTATCAATGCTAAAATATTTTGCAACGGTTTCTTTTATGTAATCACTAGAAATTACTTTTTCACTTTTTAGTTTAAATTCATTTATTATTACTTCAGCATGTTCTATAGAAATAGGACTGTGTGTTAATGATGCTCTTGCAACAATTTTGTTGAATACACCTTCAAGTTCTCTTATGTTTGAATCAATTTTTGTAGCAATATTTGAAAGAATTGAGTCATCAATTATTATTTTTTCATCTTGTGCTTTTTTTCTAAGGATTGCTAAACGCGTTTCATAATCAGGGCATCCTATATCTGCTAATAACCCCCATTCAAATCTTGATTTTAGTCTATCTTCTAGGAATTGGATGTCTCTAGGTGGTTTATCACTAGAAATAATTATTTGTTTTCCTTCTTCACGTAAGGTGTTGAATGTGTGGAAAAATTCTTCTTGAACTCTGTCTTTTCCTGCAATAAATTGAATGTCGTCAATTAACAAAACATCAATATTTCTGTATTTGTTTCTAAAAACTTCTGTGCTGTAGTCTTTGAATGAATTGATTAATTGGTTTGTAAATTTTTCTGATGTTACGTATAAAACGTTTGCTTTAGGGTTTTCTTCTACTATTCTATTTCCTATTGCATGCATTAAGTGAGTTTTTCCTAAACCGACACCTCCATAGAAGTATAATGGATTATATGATTTTCCTGGTTCATTTCCTACTGCTAATGCTGCTGCATGAGCGAATCTGTTGTTGTTTCCTACGACAAATGTTTCAAAAGTATATTTGGGATTTAATGTTTGTTGATTATGTTCAAGTTCTGTGTCTGTAACCATTAAAGTTGGATCTTTTATTATTTCTCCCATATTATCACTTTTATCACTTGATAAATCTATTACAGAAAATGTGTATTCTTTGCTAGTTATGTATTTTAGTGTGTTAAATAATAGGTCTTTGAATCTATTTTCTATAAAGTCCCTTTGATATTCAGATAATGTTGTGAATACAATGTTATTATTCTTTATTTCTTTTATTCCTAAAGAACTTATCCATGTATCGTAGGAAATTGATGAAACTTCGCCTTTTAGTGTTTCTTTTATCTGTAGTAGAAGTTCGTCTTTGTCAATATCCATCTGCTTTTCCATCCTTTCTTTAAATTTATCCACAAAGTTATCCACAACTGTTGATAACTTTGTAATATTTGTGTAAAAAAGCGTGTATTTTTACGAACAGTTTTTTTGTTGGTATTTGTAAATAAAAATCGCTTTTTTTTATATCCCATATAATAACAGATTTTTTATGTGGAAGTCAATATGATTGTGGAAAAAAAAAATAAATTGTGGAAAATTGTAGAAAAAGCTGTGGATAACTTATGAATATTACATAAATATTACAGGGATTATAAAGGTTTCAGAAAAAACAAAAATAAAAAAATTTAAAAAATTACTTGACAAATTAGTGAAAAGTACTGTATAATCGATATATTCGAAAAAGTGAAAATAATTCAGAAATGAATTTTTATAGAAAAATCAGTAGGAGGTGCTAGTATGAAAAGAACATTCCAACCAAAAAATAGACAAGAAAAAAGAGAACATGGTTTTATGAAAAGAATGAAAAATAAATCAGGAAGAAATGTAATAAAAGCAAGAAGAGCAAAAGGTAGAAAAAAATTAACTGCTTAGTTTTGTTGAGGATTAGAATGTTAAGTTTATATTTTATTATAAATTTGACATTTTATTGTATTATATGGTTGTTTTTCATTAAAAATTTGCCAAAAGGGGAAAGAAGTAATGAAAAAAACAGTTATGCTAAAAAAAAATTATGAATTTAGAAATGTTTTGTCAAAAGGAAAATGTTTTTTTGGAGAATATATTATAGCGTTTGTTAAAAAAAATAAAAAAGAAGAGAAAAATGTTAATTTTTTAGGATTAGCTATCAGTTCTAAAGTGGGCAAAGCCGTAAGAAGAAATAGAATTAAAAGGTTAATTAGAGAAGGTTATAGTTTTTTTGAAAATGATATGGAATTAGGATATTCTATAGTTTTTTTATGGAATAAAAACAAAAGTAGTGATATAGTTAATTATAGGGATATCAAAAGTGATATAGAATATATTTTAAAAAAAGCAAATGTGATGAAATAATTTTTGGGATTAAGGAATAATTATGAAAAAAGTTTTGATTAAGTTGATTTGTTGGTATCAAAAACATATATCAGCATGGTTAGCTATGAAAAATATAAATTGCAAATTTTATCCTACTTGTTCAGAGTATATGAAACAAGCGATTGAAAAATATGGAGTGATAAAAGGTGTATTTATGGGTGTTTTGAGAATTATTCGTTGTAATCCATTTTCAAAAGGGGGTTATGACCCTTTAAAATAACCAGGAGGAGATAAAATGTTTAATTTTTTTGCAAACTTATTTGGTTATGTTTTAAATTTTGTATATAATTTAGTTAATAATTATGGATTGGCAATTATTTTATTCACTTTATTAATTAAAATTTTAATGTTGCCATTATCTATAAAACAACAAAAAACAATGATAAAAAGTCAAAAACTACAAGAAAAGATTAAGATATTGCAATTTAAATACAAAAATGACCAAGAAAAATTAAATCAAGAAATGATGAGACTTTATAAAGAGGAGAATATGAGCCCTTTTAGTGGTTGCTTAAGTTCAATAGCTCAATTTATATTATTAATTTCGATTTTTTATATGGTTAGATGTCCTTTGACATATATGAAAAAAGTTGATAATAATACTGTAAATTCTTATATAGAACAATTGAAACAAGCAGAAAAACCAGTAAGTCCTGCTTATCCAGAAATTGATTTAATTAGAGAAGCTGAATTTTTAAAAGAAAAGAATCCAGAAGATGAAAATATTGGAAAATTTAATATAAATATGGATTTTTTAGGAATAGATTTAAGTAAAATACCTCAACAAAATTTAGGGGATTGGACAGTTTATATTATACCTATTTTGTATATTTTATCTACATTTGTAACTATGAAAGTTACTACTTCAATGCAAGAATCAATGAAAAATAAGAAAAATGCAAAAGAAGAAAAAATTATAGATGGAAATACAGGGGAAGTAGAATCTAAACAATTAGTCAAAAAGGATGAAAATGAGTATGATATGATGGCACAAACTAATAAGATGATGTCTTGGATGATGCCAATTATGTCTGTTTCTATATCTTTAGTTGCACCTTTAGGGTTAGCGCTATATTGGTTAATTAATAATATTGTTATGTTAGTAGAAAGACTTATATTAAATAAATGTGTTAAAGATTAACATTGAAAGGGATGTATGAGATGGCTAAAACTATTATTACAGAAGGAAAAACAACAAATGAGGCTATTGAAAAAGGTCTTAAGGAATTACATGTTTCTAGAGATTGTGTTGATATCAAAGTAATTGATGAAGATAAAAGAAGTTTTTTTAGTATTTTAGCTCCAAGGGTTGTTAAAGTTGAAATGACAGTAAAAGAATGTAAAAATGTTGAAAATAAAGAGAATTTAAAGAAAAGAAAAGAAATATGTTTGTCAGAAAAAGAACAAGAAATAGCTAAAAGTAATGTTCAAAGTTTTTTAGAAGATTTTAAAAAGAATTTACCTCAAGGGACTAATTATGATGTAAAAACAGATGAAAAAGGTTTAACTATTGATATTTTTAATGAAGAATTAGGATATCTTATAGGATATAGAGGAGAAACTTTATATTCACTTCAAAATATTTTAGCTATTATTGCTAATAAAGGGATTGAGCAAAAGGTTAGAGTTATTTTGGATATTGAAGGATATAAGGCAAAAAGAGAGAAAACATTAGAAGAATTGGCTGAAAAAGTTGCTAAAACTGTTGTTAAAACACGAAAATCAGTTACTTTAGAGCCTATGCAACCATATGAAAGAAAGATTATACACACTGAACTTCAAAATCATAGAAGTGTTGAAACTGTAAGTGTTGGTGAAGAACCATATAGAAGAATAATAATTTCTTTAAAAGGAAAAAATAAATAAAATCGGAGGTCAAAGGTCGGATTTTACAAGTAATGTAATTTCTATCTTTGACTTTTTTTATAAAGGAGGATTAAAATGGATGTAATTGCTTCTATTTCTACGGCGCCACGGGATTGGTGGAATTGGGATTGTTAGAATGAGTGGTAAAGATTGTTTTAAAGTTTTAGATAAAATATTTTTACCTAAGCATAAGCAAAATATAGAAAATATTAAGGGAAATACTATCAAGTATGGAAATATTGTTGAAAATGGTCAAATTGTAGATGAGGTTTTAGTTTCATATTTTAAAGAACCATATAGTTATACTACTGAAAATATGTGTGAAATTAATACTCATGGAGGTAATTTGATTGTTAGAAAGATTTTAGAAATTTGTCTTAAAAATGGGGCTAGTATGGCTGAACCAGGTGAATTTACTAAAAGGGCTTTTTTAAATGGTAGAATTGATTTATTGCAGGCAGAATCTGTTATTGATGTTATTAATTCTAAATCTGAAAAGGAGCTTAAAACAAGTATTAATCAGTTAGAGGGCAAACTTTCTAGGGAAATTCATAAAATTAAACAAAAGATTATGGATGTAATGGTCAATGTTGAAGTAGATATTGATTATCCAGAATATGATTTAGATGAAGTTACAACTGCAGAGATAGGAAAGATGCTTAATGACATTAGTTTTGAATTAAGTAGATTGGAGAATAGTTTTGATAATGGTAAAGTTTTAAAAGAAGGTGTTAAAACTGCTATTATTGGTAGACCTAATGCTGGTAAGTCTTCGCTTTTAAATTTTATTTTGGATGAGGAGAGAGCAATAGTTACTGAAATTGAAGGTACTACAAGAGATACTATTGAAGAATTTGTAACTATAGATGGAGTTCCTTTAAAACTTATTGATACTGCAGGTATTAGAGAGGCAAAAGATGAAGTTGAAAGGATTGGAATTGCTAAATCTAAAGATATTGCTAAAAATGCTGATCTTGTTATTGCTATTTTTGATAGTAATAAAAGCCTTACTTCAGAAGATTTGGAAATTTTAGATATTATTAAAGATAAATCTGCTATAGTTGTTTTAAATAAGATGGATTTAGAACAAAAAATTGATGAAAACACAAGTGAAATTAAGAATTCTTGTAAGAATATTATTAAGATGTCTACTTTGAAGGAAGAGGGGTTAGAGAAATTATATGGCAAGATTTCTGAAATGTTTGGTTTAGAGGAAATAAATGTTGATAATGATGTTATTATTACAAATTTGAGACATAAAAATTTGATTTCTAAAGCTTTGGAAAATTGTTTGAAGGCTAAAGATGCTTTGATCCAAAATATGCCATTAGATATTATTGCTATTTTCTTAAGAGAAATATTAGAAGAATTGAGTAATATTACTGGAGAAGTTGTTACTGATGATATTATTGATGAGATTTTTTCTAAGTTCTGTTTAGGAAAATAAAAAAGCATGAAAATCAAAAATAAGGAAAATATATTTTAAACATATGAAATTATATATCAAAGGTGAAAAAAATCAAAATTAAGGCCTTTAAGTGCTAATTTTTAATGTTTAAGTAAATATTATGAAAGAGAAAATATATTTTAGAAAAAAGTTGTAAATTTTTTAAATTTAGTTTTAGTAAATATTTTTGTAGAAAATTGTTTCTAAAAGAAATAAATGTCAGAAAAAGTTTTCCACAAATTGTTAAGTAACTGTGGAATCTTTATGTGTATAAACGTTTAACAGTGAATAACTTTTATTTGTAATTACATAATGTTTTAAAAACAAAAGAGTATAACTAAAATTTTACTAAATTTGAAAAAATGTTTATTTATTAGTGGACATGGTAGTGTGTGTTTATATAAAATATAGAACTTATATGTTAATGGCTACGTGGAACTAAATAAAACGATATTTCTCGTTTCATATGAAAGTGAAAAATTTTAACAAGGGAGTTAGATATGAAGTATTTTGGTGGAGAATATGATGTTGCAGTTGTTGGTGCAGGTCATGCAGGTTGTGAGGCTGCTTTAGCGGCAGCTAGATTAGGTATGAAAACGTTGATTTTTTCTATTAGTTTGGAAAATGTTGCGAATATGCCTTGTAATCCTCATATTGGAGGTAGTTCTAAAGGACATTTGGTTAGAGAGATTGATGCTCTTGGTGGTGAAATGGCTAAAAATATTGATAAGTCTATGATTCAACTTAAGATGCTTAATACATCTAAGGGGCCAGCTGTTCATTCTTTGCGTGCGCAGGCGGATAGAAAGAAGTATCAAGCTGAGATGAAACATACTTTGGAGTTACAAGAAAATTTGGAAGTTAAGCAAGCTGAGATTGTTAATATTGTTGTTGAGGATGGTAAAGTTAAGGAGATAGAGACTAATGTAGGAGCAGTGTATAAAGTTAAAACTTTAATTTTGGCTACAGGCACATATTTAAAAGGTAAGATTTTTATTGGTGAATTTTCACAAGAAAGTGGACCAGATGGTGTTGCTGCTGCTAATTCTTTGTCTGATTGTTTGAAAGGATTAGGAATTGATCTAGTTAGATTTAAGACAGGTACTCCTGCTAGAATTAACCGTAGAAGTATTGATTTTTCTAAAATGGAAGTGCAAAAGGGTGATGATAATTTGGTTCCTTTTTCTTTTGAGGATGAAATTAGGGATTTTAAACAGGTTGATTGTTATTTAACATATACTAATGAAGAAACTCATAATGTTATTAGGAAAAATTTACATAGATCTCCTTTATATGCGGGAAAAATAGAAGGAACAGGACCTAGATATTGTCCGTCTATTGAGGATAAGGTAGTTAGGTTTAGTGATAAGCCTAGACATCAAGCTTTTGTTGAGCCTGTTGGGTTGGATACAGAGGAAATGTATATTCAAGGTATTAGTTCTTCTCTTCCAGAAGATGTACAAATTGCTTTATATCATACAATTCCAGGGTTAGAAAAATGTGAGTTTACAAGACCAGCTTATGCTATTGAATATGATTGTATAGATCCTTCTAATTTAAAGCTTTCTTTGGAGTATAAAGGAATTGATGGGTTATTTATGGCAGGACAAATAAATGGTACTTCTGGATATGAAGAGGCTGCTTCTCAAGGTTTGATTGCTGGAATTAATGCAACTCAAAAAATAAAAGGAAAAGAACCTGTTATTTTAGATAGAACTCAAGGATATATTGGTGTATTAATTGATGATATTGTTACTAAAGGTACTAATGAACCATATAGAATGATGACTTCTAGGGCAGAATATAGGTTATTGTTGAGACAAGATAATGCTGATTTGAGATTGACTAAGATTGGACATGATGTTGGTCTTATTTCTGATGAGAGGTATGAAAGATTTTTAAAGAAAAAGGCTAATATTGAAAGTGAAGTTGAAAGATTAAAAAATACTATTGTTAAGCCTACTTCTAAAGTTAATGAGTTTTTGGAAAGTGTTGGTACAACTAAACTTTCTACTGGTTCTAAATTGGCTGAATTACTTAAGAGAACAGAAGTTACTTATGAAAAGTTAGGTGTAATTGATGAAAATAGACCTAAACTTTCAAAGCAAGAGATGGAAGAGGTTGAAATTCAAGTTAAATATGAAGGATATATTAAGATGCAAGAGCAACAAGTGGAAAAGTTTAAAAAATTAGAGGAAAAGTTATTACCAGAAGATATTGATTACGAGAATTTTCAAGGTATAAGTTTAGAAGCAAGGCAAAAGCTTAATAAGTTTAAGCCTCGTTCTATAGGACAAGCTTCTAGAATTTCAGGAGTTTCTCCTGCTGATATTTCTGTTTTGCTTATTTATCTAGAAACTAGAAAACGTCCACAAGTGTAAATAATTTGTGGATAACTTTTCTTTTGTTTTATGAAAAAATGAATAACTTTTTTAAAGAGAGGAGAATTTTTGTGAGTTTTGAAGAATTTAAAGATATTTTTTGTAAAAAGGTTAAATTTGCTAATCTTAGTTTGAATGAAAAACAAGTGGATATGTTTTATAGATATATGTGTTTACTTTTAGAATGGAATGAAAAAATGAATTTGACTGCTATTGTAGATCCTGAGGAGGTTATTGTTAAACATTTTGTTGATTCAGTTATGATTGCTGATTATTTTAAATTTGAAAGTAATGTTATTGATGTTGGGACAGGAGCAGGCTTTCCTGGGATTCCACTTAAGATTGTAAGACCGGATTTAAAAATTACTTTGTTGGATTCTTTAAATAAAAGGATTGGATTTTTGAATGAGGTCATTAGTGAACTTGAAATGAAAGAGATTTTTGCTATTCATGGAAGAATAGAAGAAATTGGAAAGAATAAAAAGTATAGAGAAAAGTTTGACTATTCTACTTCTAGAGCAGTTGCTAATTTAGCTGTTCTAAGTGAATATATGTTGCCAATGGTTAGAGTTGGTGGCAGTTGTATTTGCATGAAAGGATCTAATGTTTTAGAAGAGGTAAATGGTGCAAGGAATGCTATTGATATATTGGGGGGGAAGATAGAGAAAATTGATGAATTTTTACTTTGTGATACTGACATGAAAAGGTCAATTGTTAGTATAAAAAAAGAAAAAAGTACTCCTAATAAATATCCTAGAAAGCCAGGTATTCCTACTAAAGAGCCATTATATTAAATTTGTATAAAATGTATTTATTTAAAAGTTTATTTAAATGAGTACATTTTTTTTTGTGAAAATTTTGAAAAAGTTAAAAAAGCCATTGACTTTTATATAATAATCTTATATCATATAAGTAAATAGAAAATGAAATTAATTAGTAAAATTAAACTAAAAATAAGGGAGGCATTATTGTGGGAAAAGTTATATCAATAGCAAATCAAAAAGGTGGAGTGGGTAAAACTACAACTTCTATTAATTTAAGTACTTTTTTAGCAAAAAAAGGAAGGAAAGTTTTACTTATAGATGCTGACCCTCAAGGAAATGCCACAAGCGGATTAGGAGCAGATAAGGATGTTGAGGTTTCTGTTTATGATGTACTTGTTGGAGATATAAAAATAGAGGAGACATTGCAAAAATCAATGATTAAAAATTTATATGTTTGCCCATCTAATATCAATTTGGCTGGTGCAGAAGTTGAATTAGTTTCAATGATGTCTAGAGAACAAAGATTAAAAGAGAAAATAGAAGAAGTTAAAGAACTTTTTGATTATATATTTATAGATTGTCCTCCATCATTAGGATTAGTTACATTAAATGCTTTTACAGCATCTGATAGTGTTTTGATCCCTGTTCAGTGTGAATATTATGCTTTAGAAGGATTAGGTCAATTATTAAATACAGTTGAGTTAGTAAAAAAACACCTTAATAAATATTTACAAATAGAAGGTGCTTTGCTGACAATGTATGATATTAGAACTAATTTATCAAATCAAGTGGTTAAAGAAGTTAAAAGATATTTTGGGGATAAAGTATATAAGACTGTTATTCCAAGAAATGTTAGATTAAGTGAAGCTCCTAGCTATGGAATGCCTATTACTGAATATGATCCAAAATCTAAAGGAGCTAAGAGTTATGATAAGCTTGCAAAAGAATTTTTAAAGAGAAATGAAGATGCTAAAGCAAAACGTATATAATAATAGTATATGAAGGGAAAGTGATTTTAATGGCAAAAAAAACAGGTTTAGGAAAGGGTTTAGATGCTTTATTTGGACCTGCTCCAGAAGAAGAACAAATTAAGGAAAACGATATTTTAAAGGTTTTAAAAATTTCAGAGATTGAACCTAATAAAGAACAAGCTAGAAAGAAATTTGATCAAGAAGCTTTGGAGGAATTAGCAGCATCTATAAAAGAGTTTGGTTTAATTCAACCTATAGTTGTAGTTAAAAAAGATGGATATTATAGTATTATTGCAGGAGAAAGAAGATGGAGAGCTTGTAAAATAGCTGGAGTTACAGAAGTTCCTGCTATTATTAGAGAAGATGATGAAAAAGTAAATACTCAAATTTCTTTGATTGAAAATTTACAAAGAGAAGATTTAACTCCATACGAAAAGGCGATTGGTATTAGAAATTTGATAGATACTTTTGATTTAACACAAGAAGAAGTTGCTAAGCAATTAGGAAAGAGCAGATGTACCATTTCCAATACTTTGAGAATTTTGAATTTAGAACCTAGAGTTTTAGAGATGGCAAAAGAAGGAAAATTGTCAGAAGGACATTTTAGAGCGTTACTTGCAGTTACAGATCCTGAAAAACAATATCAATTAGCTCTTAGAATGATGGAAAGAGGAGCAACTGTTAGAGAAGTCGAAAGATCTACTCAAAATAAGAGTATTTCTAAGGAAGAAATGAAAAGAAATCAAGTTTTATATAAAGATATTGAAAACACATTTCAAGGATTTTTTGGTACAAAGGTAAGGCTAGATGCAGGTAAAAGAAGAGGAAAAATTATTATTGAATATTCAAGTAATGATGATTTAGAAAGAATATTAGGATTGATGAAATAGTTTTATGGGGTGTATATGGATAATTTAATAAATTTTTTAAAAAGTGATATTGCTTTAATGAGTAATTTGTGTTTAATATTATTTTTAAGCATAGGTTTAGTTATATTATTAATAAGAGTTTCTAATTTAAATAAAAGATATACAAATTTTATGAAAAAATTAGGAAAAGGAAAAGATATAGAAGAAGACTTAGAAAATTACATTTATAGAGTTGATAAGGTTGAAAGACAGAATGCTGAAATAATGAATATTTGTAAGGAATTAAATAATGATATTTCAGATTGTATTCAAAAGGTTGGAATTGTCAGATATACGGCTTTTGAAAAAATTGGGAGTGATTTAAGTTTTGCATTAGCTTTGCTTGATGAAAAAAATAATGGCGTTGTATTAAATGGAATTTATTCACAAGAGATGTCTAATATATATGCAAAACCTATTGAAAAAGGGGAGTCTTCTTATACTCTTTCAAAAGAAGAAAAGGAAGCTGTTGAAAGAGCTGTTAATTCTAAATTAGTTTATAATATTAGAAATTAGAAAAAATGATAAATTTCTATTGACAAATGTCTTTAAAGATGGTAATATAAATACTGTCGTAAGACATTTCTTTTATATGGAGAGGTGGTCGAGTTGGTTTATGGCACCAGTCTTGAAAATTGGCGTGCGTTTATAGCGTACCGTGGGTTCGAATCCCACCCTCTCCGCCAAAAAATATTAGGAGAATTAAGACTATTTAAATTGTTGTTTTATTCTCTTTTTATTATATATGGAGATGTACCCAAGTGGTGAAGGGGACTGTTTGCTAAACAGTTAGGTCGAGAAATCGGCGCGGAGGTTCGAACCCTCTCATCTCCGCCAGAAGCATAAAGATAATTAATTGTCTTTATGCCTTTTTGTTTTAGTATATTGAGTATGTATTTGCGTGAATTAAGAATAGTATAAATATATAATTATGCTTAGTTTATAGTTAATACTAAAAGTAGTTTTACATTTATTAGTTTTTAAATGTTGTTAATGATATCAGAAAAAGTAGAAATATGTAAAAATTTGATTGAAAAAAAAGAAAGTAAATGGTATAATTGATTTTAGAAGGAAAGTGGTGATTAGATGAGAAATATATTGGAAAAAATTTTTGTAATTTGTTTATTAGTAGGAATTATAATGAGTAATTACAATATTGTCGAAGCAGTAATTACAGCTGAAACTGATGGTGGAGGAAAGAAAGTAAGTATATATTCATATACGGCAGATGAATTGGGAAAATTATCAAATTATAATGAAATTAAACCGTTAATGAAAGAATTGGATGGAATTTATAAAAAAGGAGTAAACCAATATTTTCTTGATAAAACAAAAGGTGAAGAAGGAGATAAAAGAAATGAAAAAATCTTAAAGAACAAAAAAGATTTATTGAGTAGAATTGAAAGCCTTGAAGTGTCATATAAAGAACTAAAGAAAAGTGATGAATATAAGAATGATAAAAATAAAAAGAAAGAAATAGATGAGTGGAATGAAAGATATTTTAAAAAGACAAATTCACAAACGGGTTCAGGAAGCTTAAAAGACGATTTGATAAGGTCAGTTGGTACACAAGAAAATCATGATAAAAATGTAAATAAAGAAAAAGATGATGATAAAAAGAAACAAGATAAAATATATAAAATGCCAGAAATTTCTGATAAAAGTAAGGAAAAAGGTGGTTTGGATGATATTATAGCAGGTGGAGATAAATTTGTTTCAGAAGGTGGCGATAGCCCAATAAGTGTAGGAGAGATACAAGAAATGTCTCAGAAGTTGTATAATATTTTAACAGAATTAGCTATTGGTGTAGCTGTTTTAATTGGATTGATATTAGGTATTAAGTTAATGCTTGCAGGTATTGATGAAAAGGCTGAAGCTAAAAAAATGATGTGGATTTATTTGGTGGGATGTACAATAGCATTTGGTGCTTTTGGAATTTGGAAGATAGTTATAGAAATATTAGAAAAATTTTAGATGTGAGGTGAAGTAGATGAAAAGTCAATTTTTGAAAAAAGTTTTTTTATTATTTATTATAATGCTAATTGTTTTTTATCCAATAATTAGTATGGCAGATAATTATGGATTGGGAGATGATTTATCTCAATATGTTGATAGGGGAACTTCATCTCAAAAATTTTTCACTAAGATAGGAACTTTTTTGGGAATTATAAAATATGTGGGTGTTATTTTATCAGTAATAATACTAATTATAATAGGATTAAAATATATGTTAGGTAGTGTAGAAGAAAAAGCGGATTACAAAAAATCAATGATGCCGTATGTTTATGGAACATTTTTCTTGTTTGCAGGAAGTTTTGTACCACAAATAATTTATGAAATTGTTAAAAGTATTGGCTGGATATAGTTGCAAAATGTAGAAATATGTGCTAAAATATAAATGATAGTTAGTTTTTAATGTTCTCTGATTAGGAGATAAATATAGAAAAAAATTAAGGAGGATAAAAATGAATATAAAGAAAGCAGAAAAAATAGTGGCTATTTGT
This sequence comes from Clostridia bacterium, assembly GCA_029258515.1. Lineage (GTDB taxonomy): Bacteria > Bacillota > Clostridia > TANB77 > CAG-508 > CAG-269. The sequence continues at coordinate 15,418 of JARHYK010000018.1, forward strand.
ATGATTACAATAATGTTGGTTTTAACAGTGAATACATTTGTAAGTGCAATTCCAACACCAAATGAAATTAAGCCAGATGATACTGTTACTTCTAATACAATTACAACAGCAGGAAATAGAATAGTAGCAATATTACAAACAGTTGGTGTTGTGTTATCTGTTATTATATTAATAGTTATAGGTATTAAATATATGATGGGTAGTGCAGAAGAAAAAGCTGAATATAAAAAGACATTGATACCATATATAGTTGGAGCAGCTTTAATATTTGCAGCATCACTATTTGCACAAGTAGCATACGATTTCTTTACAAAATTAGGTGCACAATAATTAATGTAAAAGATAAAAAAATAAAAGCTAATAAAATAAAAGTTTTATTAGCTTTTATTTTTTGCTTAAATCCCTAGGGAATAAGCATATAAATATGAAATGTTACAAGTATATTAAATTTCGAAAAAATGCGAAAAAATAGCTTAAAAATATTACATTTTTCCTTTTTTTCTGTTATAATATTATTAAGTGTAATTTATAATTAGGAGGACTGTATATGAATGTATATGAGATACCGAGAAATACAAAAGGTGAAGGAAGAATAATATTTATATTTTCAAGAAAAGCATTTATTTGGACAGCTGTGGGAATTGTTATTGGTGCAATATTTAAGTTTATTTTTAAATTATTGAATCTAAATATGATAGGGATTATATTTATGATTTTATTTGGAGTTATAGGATTTATTATAGGAACTTGTAAAGTACCTGAAACATCTGCTTTTGAAATAACAAAAAAAACTGGAGGAGAAAATATTGATGATGTTATTAAAAGGTTTTTTAAATTTAAGAGAGAAAAAGGAAAAATTTATGTTTATGATGAAGATAATTCTGTGAAAAAGTATGAAACAAAAGATGAAGGAGGAAATTTAAATGGATAGTACAGATGGATTATCAGAAATATTATTTTCTATATTAGTTATAATGGTTGCTGTTTTGGTAGTATTAATTATTATTTATTTGGTTTTAAAAAGAAAATCAAGTGGTAAGGAGATGGTAGCTAAAAAGAAGGTTGAGGATACAAAAATAAAAAAAGAAATTAAATCAATGAAAAGTATACCAGAATATAATAAGCAATCAATTTTTGATTTTATGGAATTTGATTCTGTACAAGATAACATGATTATTCAAAAAAATGGTAAAAGATATATTATGGCTATTGAATGTCAAGGGATTAATTATGATTTAATGTCTCAAATAGAAAAAGTATCAGTTGAGGAAGGGTTTCAACAATTTTTAAACACTTTAAGACATCCTATTCAAATATATATTCAAACTCGAACAATAAATCTAGAGAAAAGTATATTAGGATATAAAGAAAGAGTAAAAGAAATTGAAAAAAAATACAATCAAAATATGTATGAATATAATATTATGGTTCAAAGTGGTACTTATTCAAAACAACAACTTGATGAAGCTTATTATAATATGACAAAACAAAGAAATTTATATGAATATGCTAAAGATATTGTAAATAATGCTGAACAAATGAGTTTGAATAAAAATATACTAAATAAAAAATATTATCTTATTATTTCATATATGCCAGAAGAAGCTGGAACTGAAACATATTCTAAAGAAGAATTGAGAAATATGGCATTTTCAGAACTATATACAAAGGCTCAAACGCTTATTAGAACTCTATCAGGATGTTCAGTAACAGGAAAGATTTTAAATTCTAATGAATTGGTTGAGTTATTATATGTAGCATATAATAGAGATGATTCAGAAGTATTTGGTTTGGAAAAAGCATTGAATGCTCAATATGATGATTTGTATTCTACTGCTCCAGATGTTTTTGAAAAGAAAATAAGAGCATTAGATAATAGAATGAAAGAAGAGGCAGTTAAAAAAGCAAATAATGCTATAGAAATAGCTAAAAATAAATCAGCGGCAGAGAGAATTGCTGAAGAAAAAGAAAATAATATGGATGAATTAATTAACAAAATGGCTCAAATGCTAATAAAAGAAAATGAAGAGAGTTTAGGGAAAAATGTAGCAGAAAAAGCTATAGAAGAGATTGATCAAGAGGAAAATAAGAAAGGAGGAGAGGAAGATGAAAAAAAGAAAACAACAATTAGAGGTAGAAAAAAATCAAGTAAGTAGACCAGAAGAAATTGAAATTTTGAAGAAGAAGACTATTAAGGAATTAATTGCACCAGCAGGAATTGATGCTTCTAAAATAGATCATTTAGAGATAATATCTAATGTAAAAAAATATGCTAGAAGTTTCTTTGTTTCTACGCTTCCTCGTATGTGTTCATTTCCAGAGTTATTTAGAGATTTATATTTCTTTGGTGACATTAATACATCAATATATATTACTCCTATTCCAGAAGCAAGATCTCAAAATGAGTTAAATAAAGTTATTAATGAGTTAGAAACAGAAAGAATAGTTGCAGCAGATAGAGGAAATATTAATAGAGAGAGTAGTTTAACACAAAAAAGACTAGAAACAGAAAGATTAAGAGATGAAATAGCAGCAGGATTTAATAAAATGTATGAATCATCTGTTATTTCTACAATGTATACGTATAGTTTAGATGATATGGAAAGATTGACTAAGATGCTTGCTTCTGAAATGTCAAAATCTTTAGTTGGAATCAAAAGTGCTTGGGGAATACAAGAAGAAGCTTTTAAATCTAATTTACCATTAATGGAGGACAAGGTTAAGAAGACACATTCTTTTGATAGTAGATCTATGGGAACTGTTTTTCCTTTTACAACTTCAGATGTAGGACATCCTACAGGAATTCCTTTAGGATTTAATAAGCAAACAGGGACTCCAATATTATTTGATAATTTTTCGCCTACACTTACAAATTATAATATGGTTATTTTTGCTAAATCAGGTGCTGGTAAGTCAGTTACTATGAAAACTTTAATTTCAAGATCTTCTGTTCTTATGGGAATAGAGAGTTTGGCATTAGATGCTGAAGGTGAATATTCGATAGTTGCGGAAAGTTTGGGTGGAATTAATATTGTTATTAGCCCTAATTCTAAAACAATAATTAACTTATTTGATATTGAACCTGAAAGAATTAAAGATGAAATTACAGGTAGAGAAAGAATAGTATTAAATGTTGAAAATAAAGTTGAAGATGTTACGCAAGCACTACTTACAATGGCTAGAGGTAGTACAAGGAGCACAGAAGTAAATGAGCTTACAAAACAAGTTATTGCTGAATCTGTTGCAGAAGAATATGAAGCTTTAGGAATTACTAATAATCCTAATAGTTTATATAAAAAAGATAATAATTTTAATAGTGTAGATAAGTTATATAGCCAAAAGAAAGAAATGCCTACTATTGGTAGTTGGTATAAAAGGATTCAAAGAAAAGCTGAAATGAATGAAAATAAAGATTATAGTTTTCATTATAGTTATTTGTTAAAAGTTATGAAACAGTATATTAGAGAATTTAATGGTCAGATGGCATATTTTGATGGCCAATCTACTTTTGAGTTGTTAGAAGGATCACCATTTATTAATTTAGATATTTCACAATTGGAAGAAAGATTTGCAAGACCACTGGCACAACAAATTTTACTTTCTTGGATTTGGGAAAAATTTGTTAAGAAAAATAGTGAAGATAGATCACAAGCTAGACAGAAAAGAGTTATAGTTGATGAGGCATGGATGTTACTTCCTTATCCAGAAGCTGTAGACTTTTTAAATAAAATGGCAAGACGTGCTAGAAAGAGAAATGTTTCTTTAGCTATTATTTCACAAAGATTTCAAGATTTTTATGAAAAACCAGAGGCTCAGGCTGTTCTTACTTCATCAGATACAAAACTATTTTTAGCACAAGATAAGTCAGAAATACAGTATTTGAAAGAAGTATTTAAGTTAAGTGAAGGAGAAGCAGGATTTTTAATTAATTGTTTGAAGGGTGAAGGATTATTAAAAGTAGGTAGTGATACAGCAATTATTCAAATTACTCCTACATCAAAAGAGTTTGAATTTGTAGAAACAAATTTGAACAAAATGATTAGAATGAAGAAAATGAGGTGAATAAAAAAATGAAATTTTTTACTAGTAAAAATGTATCACAAAAGATAATTATAGCATTAATAATATTAATACTTTTTAATTTCACTGTTCCAATACAAGCTAAAGCGGCAAATTTATTTGGAGAAATAGTTAATCTAATAGCAAAACTTGGAGATGTAGTTATGGGTGCACTTAATCATATGATGCTAGGTACTACCGAAATATTTGGTTCTGCTTTTTTAGATCAAGATGATCCGAATTTTAGTAATCCAGAGTCTTACTTGAATGCTGCAAACAAAACAAAATATGATTTTCCAGTTGAAATGCCGGTTAATTACGAGTTAGATGCATTGGGTTGGGATACTTTTAATAGTGTAGGAATACCTAATTTTGTGTATTCTCCTGAAAATATATTTGCTAATAGAATTGCAGCATTAGATGTTAATTTTATTAAGCCTCACACATTTACTCCTGCAGAAGTTGATAGTGAAGGAAATCCAACTGAAGATAGTGGAGATGATGAAACAAAAGGTAAACATCGTGGAAAATCTTCAGCTTCAGTTATTAGAGATGTAATTTCTTCTTGGTACAAGGCTTTTAGGAGTATAGCTATTGTAGGTCTTTTGATTGTTTTAGTATATTTGGGAATTAGAATTATTATTAGTTCTACTTCAGTTGATAAAGCAAAATATAAAGAAAGCTTGAAAGATTGGTTGATGGCATTAATTTTAGTAGTTACAATACATTATATTATGGCTGGAATTTTAATGTTTACAGAAAGTGTAACTAATATGATAAGTAAAGCTAATGGGGCAATAATAGTTAAGCTCCCACCACAAGAAGTTAAAAATCATAGTTTAGATAATGGTTTTAGAACTAATATGATGGGATATATTAGAATGATGGCACAAGCTGATGAATTTAGTGATAAAGCGGTTTTTACAATAATTTATTTAGTTTTAGTTATATTTACTTGTATGTTTACAATAACATATTTGAAAAGGTTTTTATATATGGCGTTTTTCACAATAATAGCTCCTCTTGTTGCATTAACATATCCAATAGATAAGTTAAGGGATGGACAAGCGCAAGCTTTTAATATGTGGTTTAAAGAATATACTATGAATGCTATTATTCAGCCAGTACATTTGGTTTTATATACAGTGTTAGTAGGAAGTGCAATGGATTTAGCTGTAAATAATCCTATTTATGCTTGTGTAGCGATTGCTTTCTTATTACCAGCTGAAAAATTTATTAAGAAAATGTTTGGATTGGATAAAGCTCAAACTACTAGTGGACTTGGTGAAATTGCAGGTGGAGCTTTGGCAATGCAAGGAATTAAGATGCTTGGTAATCAAATAAAAGGTAGCAAGAAAGCAAAAGGAGTAAGTGGAAGCGATAGTTCTGGCAATTCTAATGTTAATAGTAGAGTTAGAGGGGCTAATTCAAATGTTCAAGCTCCATTTGAGTCTTTTGAGGGAAGCTCAACAAACAATAAGGATGAAGAAAGAAACAATAATAATCAAAAAGCTTTTCCTGATTTAAATGAAGATAGAAATCAAACCGTTGATGAACAGTTGGCAAGGGAAAAAAGTGAGACGGATGCTCAAAGTTATAGAGAGTCTGGATATAGTCCATCAGAATGGGAAGCAAATAGAAGAAATGAGATTTTTGAAGAAAGGGCAAGACAGGAAGAAAAAGATAAAATCAAGCAAGATGAGAAAAATCCAGAAGTACCACTTGAAGATATGTCTAGAATGGATAGAATAAGAGCAAAGGGAAATGGTAAAGTTGGAAAAACAATGGATGGAATAGGTGCTGTTGTGGCTGGTAAAAAAAGAAAAATATCAAATAAGGCAAGAAATACATTTAATAAAGATGGTAGAAAGAAAATATATAAAGTTGCTAGAAGAGGTGCTGTTAAAGGGGCTGGAATGGCTTTAGGAGCAACTGCATTTGGTACGGCTGCTATGGCTGCTGGATTAGCAACAGGAGATTTTTCTAAAGCTATGTCTACAGCTGTTGGTGGAATGACATTAGGTGCCGGTATAGGTGGAAATATTGGTGACAATGCAGGTGATAAAATAAATTCAGAATGGGATGAGTCAAAAAAGACATTTGATTCTGTTTATCATACTAAAGCAGAAGTAAAACAAAGAGAACAAAAGAAATATGATGCTGATTGGAAAAGAGATGAGAAAAATTATCAATATTTATATAAACAAGGTATGAATAACGACGAAGCAAAAAAAATATTGGAAAGTGATTTAACTCAAAAATATTTGGATGCAGGTGTAACTGATATTGAGACTATATATAAGACACAAAAATTAATGAAAGAAAAACAATATAAAGATGAAAATTACGGTATTTCTTTAGCACAGGTTGCATCTAGACAAGGAAGCGATTACGTAAATGATTATTCAGCACAGAATGCATTTATGGAGAATATTAAAAAGAAAAATGGAATCAATGATGATGTTGCAAAACAAATCAATAGAGATATTGTAAAAATAAAAGAATAGGAGGAATTCATTTTGGGAAAATTATTTAGATTTTATAATAGAAATAATAAGAAAATATGGACAGTTGTAATAATAATAGCATTTATATTTTTATTAAGAAATACTTTAAATCAATTTTATAAAGATAAGAATAAAGAAGTAAGTGACAAAAAAGAAAATATTGTTATAAAAGATGATAAATATGAAAATCAGAGTGAATCCCTTGTATCAGGAAAAAAAGTTTCTGAAAATTATCAAGATAAGTTTGGAAAATTAGTTGATAGTTTTTTAATATATTGTACAAACCATGAGCCTGAAAGGGCTTATGGTTTGTTGTCTAATGATTGTAAATCTATTTTATATCCAACACAAGAAGTATTTCAAAAAAAATATTATAATAATAGGTTTAATGGAGATAAAAAATATAGTTTCAAATCGTGGACTTCTAATGACCAATATGTTTATTTAGTTAAAGTTTTTGATAATATGCTTGCGACAGGAAAAAGTAGTGATAAAGATTATATGCAAGATTATATAACAGTTGTTAAAGAAGGAAATGACTACAAATTAAATATTGACAATTTTGTTGGAAAAAAAGTAAGAAATAAAGAAATAAAAGTAGATACTGATTTAAGTATTGAAGTTAAATATTCTGAAATTTTTATGGATTATGAAATTACAGAGTTTGTAGTAAAAAATTATTCTAATAATATAGTAATTATGGATTCAAGAAAAAACTCAGATACAGTTTATTTGGTAGATTCAAGTAATATTAAGTTTGAGGCTTTAACATATGAAAATGGTGAAAATGATTTTAGAATATATCCAAATGAAGAAAAGAAAATTAGAATAAAATATACAAACCCATATAGGGATAAGAAAAAAACAGAAAAATATATTTTTTCTGATGTATATTTTAATGGCAAAGTAAAAAATATAGAAATAGATTTGCATAAATAGGAATAGAGGAAAAGAGGTGAAATCTTGAAAATTTTTAATAAAGATGGTAAAAAACAAAGTAAGATAAAATCAAAAATAAAATCTAAACTGACAGGAACATTATTAGGAATTGTTATTATGAAAATAATACCTATATTATTAATTTCTTCAATAATATTTACTGCGGTTTCATGGGTTGTAGAGTTAATTAATGCTGAAAATAATCCTAAAAAGCTATATGAAGAAATTGGTGAAAATAATTTAAATCAATTGATAGCTATAGCAGGAAATTCATTAGATGGGTATTATGTAGGGTATAAAGAAGGTCTGGATGCTAAATTAGAAAAAGTAGTAAAAGAGTATAAAAAAGCTGGATATAAAGATATTTCTAAAAAACTTTTATTGAAGATGATACAAGCTGAACTATATACGCAATACCCTAATTTGGAAGGAAAAATTGGTCATGAAATAAAGATGAATGAAGAGAAAAATAAAGACGGAGATAACAAAGATTCTAAAATAAATAGTTTAGATGATTTTCTATTTATAGGAGATTCAATTACTGTTGGATTAGAAAAACATATTGATGCTAAACATATTGTAAAAGCACAAGTAGGTGTTGGAGCAAATTATTGGTTGGACCATTTTAATGAGTTTCCAGAAAGTGATAAAGTAAAAGGTATAAATATTTGTTTAGGAACAAATGATTATGGGGATGGTATAGATAATATAAAAAAATTAATTGTTAAGCTACATAAGAAATATCCTAAAAATAAAATTTTTATTGATAATTTACTACCAGATAATAGTACAAATGTTGAAAAAAATAAAAGAAAAATATATATTGATGGGCTTAAAGCATTTTGTAAAGAACAGGAATATTTAATTTTCATAGATCCTTCTAAGGATATACAGATGGGGTATGATGGAATTCATCCAAAGAGTGAAGAAGAATATAGAAAGTTATGGGAAAATATAAAAAATGAAATACTTAAAAATGATGCAAATATTAATCAGGAGCCAAAACTTTTAATTGGACAAGATACTGGTAAAGGAAGAAAAGGTTTTCAAGGTGGAGTTAAAATTAGAAGAGTAACACCAGATAAAAAGTTAGGTGAATTTGTAAATGTAGGTGGAGGAGAACTTACAGATGGCACGGTTATGTCTGGTGAGTATGTTGGAATTATTAATAATTATTTAATTAGAAGTGGAGCTGCAGGGGAATGGGCTGTATATGCTAAAAATCTTAATAATGGTAAAGAGCTTGCGATGTTAAATAGTCAAAAAAAGAATTTGTCTGCTAATTTTATAGATTTATTTATTATGGCAGTTGCATACGAGAAAAATATTGAAGATGAAGAATTAATTGAGAGAATGATGACTAAAAATGATAAGAATGCAACTGATCAATTAATTGATAAAATAGGAATTGAAAAAATAAATGAATATTTAAAAAATAATGGATATAATGGAACACAGGTTAATACAAAAGTTGTAAAGAAAGAAACAGGAAAAAATAATTACACATCACCTTCAGATGTTGGAAATTTGTTAGAGAAAATTTATAATAAAAAATGTGTTAGCAAAAAGGCATCCGAGAAAATGATAGAGTATTTAAAAAATCAGAAGGAAAAAGATGGTATACCAGCTGGAATTGATAAAAAAGATAAGGTTGAAATAGGAAATAAAGTTGGTAGAGAAGATTTAGTACAAAATGATGCAGGGATTGTATATAAAGATGGAGATCCATATGTTTTAGTTGTAATGGGTTCTAGCTTAGAAAATGCAGAATTAGGCAAAAAAGACATAAAAGAAATTTCTAAGATAATTTATGATAAAGTAAGTAAAAAGAATGAGAAGGAAGAGAAAGAGGAAAAAGAAGTATTAAATGTTAAGTATGATACTTCTATCAAATCAAAAGTATATGATATGATATATATATCACAAGAAGAGTTTGATAAAAAAATAGAAGCTAAGGATAAGGATATATTGAAGTATTATACTTTAGATGGGGATTGGAAATTAATTACTGCAAAGTGGTCATATTCAGATGATTCTGGGTTGGAATTTCAAAAAAATGCATCAATTGATTATAAAAGTGCACTAAAAAAATATATGACACCTTTTGAGTATTTAATGAATTACTATATAGATATTAAAGATGAAAGATTTATAAATGATTTTGCAAATTTAATTATGGATAGTGAATTTGTTATTTCTGTTCAGGATAATGTTACTACTACAGATACTAAAATTACTATTGAAACTGTATATGATAATCCAAAGTATAATTTTGATACTTCAAGAGGAAGTTATGTAGAAAGTGTATCAACTAATATAGATCTTACATATATAGATACATGGTTTGTAAAGTTTTGGAAAGATATTGATTATACACAGCATTTTGGAACTTTATATCATGGTGAATATGTTTCTGAAAAACAAAAGGCGATTATTGAAAAAGCACGTAGTGGAAAGGTAAAAGCAAAAGGAAGAGTAAAAGAGGAAGATTGGGTCGAAAAGGTATATAAAGCAGAAGGATATAAAATCAAAAAATACTGTTGTCCATCAAATGCGGCAGAGGAAGCATTAGCATTAGGAGGAACTGATAAGGAAAAAATTCCTGTAGGTGCATTGGTATTTGGAGATTTAGAAAAAGGAAGAAAGTGTACAGAATGTGATAAGCATAAAGGAATGGTTGGAATTTATGTGGGAAATGGAGAAGTTAGTAGTTATTCTTCAAAAAGAAAAAGAGGAGTTGTAGATAAGCTAGATGATTGGATAGATGATTTTGGCTGGAGTGGATGGGGCTGGTACCCAGGTACAGAAAATATACCAGATGCTAATGTTAATGTTGATAGTGTAACAGAGAAAAAATTAAAATTAAGTGGTAAAGTCGAAGAAAAAGATAATCAATCTATTAATGTTAAAGAAGGAGAACCTCTTATAATTTTGGAAGAAAAGAAATATACTACAGAGGCAGGAGGAAATGTTACTGAATATATTAAGAAGAAAATAAATTCACAGATTATTACAACAACAAATACACATTCAATAAGTAATAAATATGAAACAGGAGAAAGTCATATTACAGGGAATGAGAAGAAGTTTTTAAAATTATTTGCAGATAATCCAGAGGCTTTAGAAAGTTTAACAGGAGATTGGCTTTTAGATTTAATGGAGAATAATGAAAGAACGGCTTCAATGCTTGATTTAACTAAATATTTGCTATATTGTTTGGATAATAAAAAATATAATTATGGTGTTACAGAATTTAATTTTGAACAATTTTATCCAAGTTTGAATAAAGTAAATAGTTCAAGAGGAATGTTGTCGTTGACGAAACCAACTTTGTCAAGAGAAAAATTCATTGAAGCAATGCAGGCTTATGGTCCAAAATCAGGAAATAAAGGGTTCATTCAAAATTTCATGCCATATGCAGCTGAAATTTATGATACTTCTGTTGAAGCTAATGTAAATCCAGAATTAGTAGTTGTTACAGCAAAGGCTGAACAAAATTTCATAGCTGGAGGAGGGGCTAATAATTACTGGGGAATAGGAGTATATAATGGTTCTCAAACAGGAAGTTCATTTGCAACTCTTTTTGATGGAATTAGAGGATATGCAGATGTCATTAGGACATATGATTATGGTGGATCACAAGAGGCAGCCATTATGCAAAGATATAATGAAAGAAAGGATTCTGGATGTGATCCTTTAGGATATGGTTTACCAGGAACACTTAGTGGAATGCAGTCAGTATATTCATTTTTAGGAAATCACGAACCTGGAAGTTCAGGAGCAGGAGGATATTATTATATGGACCCAGCGGTTGCAGGAGTTACAAAAATTTATGCGACACATGAAGAATTTGTGGCAAAATGTTTAAATGGAGGAAGTGAACATGCTCCAGGAACAAAGACAACTCCATGGGAACAAGGACAATATACTGCGTGGCAGCTAGAAGAAAAAATGAATATATGGAAGGATATCTTTGGTGAATATGGTTCTTTAAGCGGTAGTGGTGGTATTACTACAGATGAAGAAGCAAGACAATTGCAAGAGGATATAGAAAAGAATTGGATAAATACTGTTCCTCATAAGAATTATGAAAGTCAAGGTGGACCTTTTGAAAAATATTGGGATAGTCCATACAATGTTTTAGAGAAATATCAATGTACATGGTGGGCATTTGGTAGAGCTTCTAAATATTTAGAAGGAGCAGGAGGAAAATATTCTAAATATCCAACACAACAAGGTAATGGAGGAGAATATTATGATATTAACAAAGCTAATGGGTGGTTTAATTATGGAAGTGAACCAAAGCCAAATTCAATTATATCATGGAAGGATGGAAACAGTTATGGACATGTTGCATACGTTGAAGGTGTTGGAATAGATGGTATATATATTAGTCATGCAGGTAGTGGAAGTTCTTGGTTTGGAGTTCAAAAAATACCATTAGATGGAAGTATTTGGCGGATATAAATTAAATGGATATATATATTTGGATGAACCTAAATAATAGTTAGAAAGGCGATAGGTTATGAGTAAATTGAAAAAAATAATAATTATCATAGTTGTTTTAATATTAATATTAGGTGTAATTTTTATTGGAAAAATAGTTAATATGAAAAAAATCAAAGAATTACCACAAGATTCCAAAATTAAATTAAAAAAAGATATGGTAAGAGAAGAAAATGATATTATATTTTTTTCCATAGGTGATATGATACAAAAGATATATAATTATGGAAGTTATGGAAATTATGAGGCAGTATTTGAAATGACAAACAAAGAATATATGGATAAAAAGGGTCTAAGTCATGATAATTGTATAAGTGTTTATATGTCAAATGCTGATAAGATAAATTTTTATGTGCAAGAAGTATATAAACTCGAAAATTATGAAAATATTGTTTATTATATTTATGGAGATATAATAGAAAATAAATCAGTTAAAAATGTATATTTTAAAATGTTTTTAGATATTGAAAATAATTCTTTTACTCTAGAACCTTTGGAAGAAAAAGAATATAGTATGGCTAAAAATGGAAAAATAAAAAGAGTTGGTAAAAAGAAGATTGAAAAAAATAAATTTAATAATTTTGAGGTAAAGTCAATATATTCTAAAGAATTGGCTAAGAGGTATTTTAATGATTATATGGTAAAAATGCAGTATAAATCAGAAGAAGCATATGAACTATTGGATGAACATTCTAAAAAAGAAAAATTCGTTAATTTAGATGAATTTAAAAAGTATATAAATAATAATAAAAATATGTTTTTTGAGAATTCATATAATGAAAATAAAGTAGATATCAAAGAAGATTATCGAGAATATATTTTTTCAAATCAAAATGAAGAAGTATGTAAAATAATAGTGTATAAAGCTCATGAATATAAAGTTATTATATAAGTTGAATAGGAGTAGTATTTATGAATATAAAGAAATTGATATTAATATGTAGTATCATAATAATTATTATAGTAGTTGCATTGATAAGTATTAACAATATTCCAAGGCAAAAGGAACAAAGTGTTGATAAAGGTAAAGTTGAAGTATCGAATCAGAAAGAAGATATAAATGAAATTTCAATGGCAGAGTTTTTTAGAATTGATGAGTGTATTAAGAAATATTTGAACGTTACAAATATCAAAAGTAGTTTGTATTATGGGAAACAAGGGTTGAACGGGTATGGTCAACTTGTAGAGGATGATTTTATAAGAGAAAAAGCAATTGATTTATTAGATCAAGAATATGTTTTAAAAAATAAAATAGATAAAAACAATGTAGAAGAATTTATAAAATTTTCCAATGTAGAAAGAAATTATATTATTACAGATATAAAAAAGAAAAATAAAGAAAATCCATCACAATTTTTGGTTTCTGGATATATATCACAAAATAATACTATTAAAGAATTTCAAAATTATTTTATTGTTCTTGATTCTAAAAATGGAATATTTTCTATTAAACCATTAGAAGATGATGATAAAAATAAAAATTTTGAAATTAAGGAAATAGAAAAAAATTATAATAATAAGATACCAGTGGTGGTTGTTGATGCTGAAAATGTTTGTAGATTTTATTTTAATATGATAAAGAATAGAATTATTTTGGAAAAAGAATATTTTTATAAAAATCTTGATAAGGAATATTTTGAAAAGCGTTTTGAAACAGTAGAAAAGTATGGTGATTATATTAAGAAGAATTTAAACGAAATAAATAATTTAAATTTAGTTAAATATACTATAAACAACAAGGATGGTTCTAATGAATATATATTGGTTGATCAGTATGATAATTTTTATACTATTACAGCAAAAACTGTAACTGATTATAAAGTGAAGTTAGATCCTTATACTATTATGATAGAAGATTTTAAAAAGCAATATAATAGTTCAAAAGAACAAAGGAAAGTTCTTATGAATATTGATAAATGGGTAAGAATGTTAAATAATAGGGATTATCAATCAGCATATCGAGTGCTAAATGAAAAATTTAGACAAGAAAAATTTGCTACAGAAGAGAAGTTTGAAGAAATAATGAAAAAGGCATTTCCAATGCATTATAAAGTAGAATATGGTGATTTTAAAGATGAAAATGGAACATATATTCAAGAAATAACAATGGAAGATATGACAGGAAAAGAAGAAAAAAATATAGAAATGGCGGTTATTATGGAACTTAAAGATGAGTATCAGTTTGAGATGTCTTTTAGTATAAAGTAGAAACAAATTTTTAAAAGTGATAGTTAGAATAATGTATAAGGTTATTCTAACTATTTTTATTTAGTGACAAATTTTAAAACAATGCATAACATATATAGGGTGGTTTTATGAAAATTAGTTTGTGTTTATCAGGGGGAGGAATAAAAGGTGCAGCACATATAGGAGTAATAAAGGCGTTAGAAGAAAGTGGAGTTGAAATAGAAAGTATTGGGGGAACTTCATCAGGTAGTATTGTTGCAACTTTATATGGGGCAGGATTTACAGCGGATGAAATATATAATATATTTAAAAAGTATTGCAGAAAAATTAAATATGTTGATTATTTAAATGTGTTTAAATTGGTAATTGGACTTATTTTTACAGGTAAAATAAATATTGATGGTTTTAATTCAGGAAGACTAATTGAGAAATTAATTGATAAAGAATGTAACAAGAAAAAAATATATACTATGTCAGACTTAAAAAAGGCTGTTGTAATTCCTAGTGTTAATATCGAAAATGGGGAGGTGGTTTGTTTTACTTCAAATTCAATTAGAAATGAATTTGTTGATGGAACTAGGTTTGTATATGATGTATCTGTTGGAATAGCTGTTAGAGCAAGTTGTAGTTATCCTATAGTTTTTTCTCCTTGCAAGTATAAAAATATAAAATTAATAGATGGTGGAATTAGAGAAAATGTGCCATGGAAAGAGTTAAAAGTATTAGGTTTTGATAATATTTTGAGTGTAATATTTGAAAGTGATAAAAATCCATTAGGTGAGAATTTTGTGGAAGTTGCAGGGAGGGCCTTTAGTTTACTTTGTAGAGAATTATCAAAATACGAAATGGAAGGGTCGGGAATGACATTAAAAATTAAAACAAGAAAAGTAGGATTATTGGAAAATAGTAAAATTGATTATTTATATAAGCTAGGATATAATAAAGGAAAAGATTTTTTGAGAAATATCTAAAAATAATAAGTAAATGTTCTAAAAAGGACAAACAAAACATAAATTGTAATAAATAAAAAATGGGAGGTTAATATGAAAAATATTAAAATACTAGTCATATTTGGGTGTTTGTTTGTTCTTTTAGTTGTAGGAGGTTTTTTCGGGATTAAATATGCTAAAAATAAAGGTGTAAAGATGGCTGAATATGTACCGGAAGAAGAAATTACAGATGAACAATCTAGACAAACTATAGTTAGTTTATATTTTGAAAATAAGGAAACTGGAGAGATATATCCAGAAGCTAGGTTAGTTGATATAAAAGAATTAATGGAATTGCCTTATGAGAAATTAGTTAATTTATTACTTGAAGGACCAAAAAATGATAAGTTAAAAAAAATTATTCCGGATAATGCAAAATTATTAAAAACATTTATGGAAGGAGATTGTTTATTTTTAGATTTTTCTGCTGATATTTTAAATATTGATAATAAAGAAAAGTTGGTAAATAGTATTTCTAAGACAATGACTGCATTTAATGAAGTAAATAGTGTTAAGATTTTAGTCGAAGGAAAAGAGGAATTTAAGTTATAGATTAAAAAATAATTATACAAATTTTAATTAGTTTGTATAATTATTTTTATTTTAAAAATTTGTAAACACGAACACATTTAAAAGCTTTATCAAGATTATTTAAAAAATATTCTACTTCATGTAAAGAACAAATAGTATTATTTTTATATTTTTTAAATTTATGTTTTTCTTCTTTAGGTTTTTGTATATTTCTGTCTAGATGAAAATCTATGTTTTTGTTTAGTAAGTTATCTGAAGTATTACAATGAAATAATTTATTATTATTTAAATTATAGTTTTCCATAAATTTAGCTCCTTGAAAAATACTTGTTTTTATTATATAATATGTAAAAATATTTAAATTGTGTGGTGTAAAATGAAAAAAAAAATTAATTTAAAAGAAAATGAAAGATTAGATGATTTAGGGATTAAGGAATTAAAAATTATTCAAAATAAAAGTGGATTTTGTTTTGGAATAGATAGTGTATTGCTTGCAAATTTTGCGAAGGATTTAAAAAGAGGTAGCAAAGTCTTGGATTTAGGAACAGGGACTGGTATTATTCCTACATTGCTTTGTGGAAAAACAGAACTGAAAGATGTAGTAGGTATTGAAATTCAACCTGAAGTATGTGAAATGGCAAATAGAAGTATTAAATATAATAAGTTAGATGATAAATTTAGTATTATTTGTGATTCTATTTTAAATTTAAAAAAGTATTTTTTAAAGCAATCTTTTGATGTTGTTGTTTCAAATCCACCATATAAAAAAATAAATACAGGTATTGTAAATCAAAATGATGCAAAAATGTTATCTAGGCATGAGATTACTGCAGATTTAGAAGATTTTGTGAAGGCAGGAGCAGAGATGCTAAAAGATAAAGGTGAATTTTATATGGTCCATCATCCAGAAAGATTAGTAGATATTTTTTATTATATGAGAAAATATAAAGTGGAACCTAAATTTGTTAGATTTGTTGTGTCTAAAGTAGGTGATATGCCTAAATTAGTTTTAATAAAAGCAGTGAAAAATGCAAAACCTTTTTTAAAAGTTGAAAAAGATTTGTATATATATAAGGAAAATCAAGTTTATTCGGAAGAAATTATTGAAATGTATAAAGGAGAGTAGAAAATATGGAATGTGGTAAATTATATATTGTGGCGACACCTATTGGAAATTTAGAGGATATAACATATAGGGCTATAAATGTTTTAAATAGTGTTGATATAATTGCAGCAGAGGATACAAGACATACTTTAAAATTATTAAATAAATATGAAATTTCTAAGCATCTTATTAGTTATCATAGACATAATGAAGAAATAAAATCAGATGGTTTAATTAAAGAATTAAAAGAAGGAAAAAATATTGCCCTTGTTTCAGATGCAGGGACTCCAGGTATTTGTGATCCTGGTGAAGTTATTATTAAGAAATGTGTGGAAGAAAATATTGAAGTTATACCTATTCCGGGAGCTTGTGCTTTTGTTAATGCACTAATTTGTTCAGGGTTGAATACAGATTCTTTTTTATTTATAGGATTTTTACCACTTAATAAGAAAAATAGAAGAGAAAAATTAGAGCAAGTTGAAAATAGCAAAAATACTGTTATTTTATATGAGGCACCTCATAAGTTACAAGCTACATTAAAAGATTTGAAAGATGTTGTTGGAAATAGAACTATTGTAGTTGCAAGAGAATTGACTAAAATTCATGAAGAATTTATTAGAGGAAATATTGATGAGATAATACAAAGAACTCTAGAAATTAAAGGAGAATTAATAATTTTAATTGAGGGAAATGCTAATTTAAAAACTGAAAAAGAAAAGTTAAAAGATTTATCTTTAGAAGATCACTATTTATATTATCAAAGAACAGGAATTACTAAAAAAGAAATTATTAAAAATATAGCAAAGGATAGAAATATTGCAAAAAATGAAGTATATATGTATTTTATAGATAGGAAATAAGTATAATTAAATTTTATAGAGACGGAAAACAAAAGGTATATTTATATATTATACCTTTTGTTTATTTGTCTACTATAATTTAAATGTGTAACTGTTTATTCTTTTTCAGGTTCTAATTCTGATATTTTTGTTGCACATTTTTGGCAAATAAGTTTTTCCTTATATTTAGCTAGATTTTTGTTAGAACCACAAAAGATACAGTTTGGTTCGAATTTTTTTAAGACTATGGAAGAGCCATCTGTAAATATTTCAATAGGATCTTTTACTGCAATATCAAATTTATTTCTAATTTCACTTGGGATGACAATTCTTCCTAGTTCATCAACTTTCCTAACAATTCCTGTAGACTTCATTTTTGCCTCCTCAATGCTATTATTTTGTAATCCCTTTTTTTGTATTATACTATAAATAGAAATTCTGGTCAATTAAATTTAATTAAAAAAAGAATATTTTATTGTAAAAAATCATATTTTTTAATGGGTGATTAAATGTTAAATGCAATGTGGCCAGCTTTTATAATTTGTTCTTTTTCTTTTGCTATTTTTACAGGTAATTTAAGTGAGTTAAATTCTTCAATTTTTTCTAGTACTAAAGAGGCAGTTAGTTTGTCTATAACATTGCTTGGTACAATGTGTTTATGGAGTGGGTTAATGAAAATTGCTTCTAAAACAAAAATTATAGAAAAATTAACTCATGTTTTAGAGCCAGTAATTAGTTATTTATTTCCACAGATAGATAATGATAGTGAAATAAAAAATACAATAGCAATGAATGTTGTTGCAAATATTTTAGGATTAGGAAATGCGGCTACTCCTTTGGGAATTAAGGCGATGAAATTAATGCAAGAAAAAAATATAAATAAGGATGTATTGACAAATTCAATGGCGACTTTGATTGTATTGAATACAGCTTCTATTCAAATAATACCCACAACTGTTATTGCAATTAGAAGTTCTTTTAATTCTATTAATCCGACTTGTGTAATTTTTCCTATTTGGATTGCAACAATTTTTGCGGCTATCGCTGGAATTGTTGCAACGAAGTTATTTATTAAGTTTGGAAAGTAGGTTGGTTTAATGTTAAAAGTTATTGAATTTATATCAAATGTAGCTATTCCGTTTGTAATATTAATTATTGTTGTTTATGGATTGATTGAAAGAATAAAAATATTTGATTGTTTTTTGGATGGGGCAAAAGAGGGGATTGGTATTGTTTATGCTGTTTTTCCAACTCTTGTAGGGCTTTTTGTTGCAATAGGTGCACTTAGAAGTTCAGGTCTTTTAGATTTTATTATTAATTTAATTTCACCAGTTTTAAAGTTGGTTAAATTTCCAACAGAAATTATGCCATTAGCACTAATTAGGCCTATTTCTGGTAGTAGTTCTATTGCTGTTGCAAGTGATATTATGAAAATATATGGAGTTGATAGTAGAATAGGTTTAATGGCTGCGGTTATTATGGGATCTACAGAGACTACGCTATATACTATTGCTGTTTATACTTCAAGTGTTGGTATTAAGAATACTAGATTTATTTTGTGGGCTTCTTTGGTTGCAGATTTTGTGGGAATTGTTACAAGTGTTTTTGTCTGCAAAATAATGTATTAAAATCCTTTAATTAGATTGATTTGTCGAATTTTGTCAAAATGTTTTTCTTGACATTTTATAGAAGTTATAGTATACTTATTGTAGTTTAAGAGAAACTTAAACTATTGATTCATTATTTTATAAAAAGTTATGATAATAAAAATATTATTATTTATTTCGTTATTTTTCATAGTAAAAAAAATAATTATAAAAATTTTAGCAAAAAAAATTTTAAAGCAAATTACAAAAGATAATTAGCTTTAAAACTTTAATAAAGTTATCAATCTTGTAGGAAATAACTAATGGTTATTTTACTTTACTCCCCCTAATCAAAGTACATATTTTTTTCGTACGCATCAGTCCCTTAAATAATAATTATAGATGAATAGAAAAAATTAAATTAGTTATTTTCTACAGTTAATATTATATATTATTTATTATTTATGATAAGTTTCACCATTTAGAATTTTAAAAGATCTAAATAGTTGTTCTAATAAAAATACTCTTATTAGTTGATGAGGAAAAGTTAGTTTAGAGAAACATATTGATTGTTTACATACATCTAATAAAGTATTTGTTACCCCCAAAGATCCCCCGATTATAAAAGTGATGGAGCTTGTTATAAAAGACAGTGTATCAATGTTTGAAGCAAAATTTTCAGAAGATAATTCTTTGCCCTTTAAGTCAAGACATATAGGATAAGAATCTTTTGGTATATGTTTTATAATATTGGTACATTCTTTTTGTTTAACTTCTTCAATTAATTTAGGGTTTAGTTTGTCTGGAATTTTTTCATCTGGTAATTCGATTATATGTAATCTACAATATTTAGATAGTCTTTTACTATATTCTGTTATTGCATCTTTAAAAAATTGTTCTTTTAATTTCCCAACACAGATAATATTGATAGTAAGCATAGAACCTCCTTTTTATATGTTATATTGAAAATTCTTTACTAATTTTATCTCTTGCTGCTACTGATAAAGAGATAGAATTAGAGTTTTTATTACTTGAAATTAGTTCTTCTATAACAGTTTTATATGCTAGTTCTGGAAAATTACTTTCTTTGCTTAAATGTCCGAGCATTACTTGGTTTAGACCGGAGTCCATTAGGTATGATATTGTTTTTCCAGCTGCTTCATTTGATAAATGACCTCTAGGACCAGCTATTCTCGTTTTTAATTGATATGGATATCTTGAATACATTAAAATTTGAGGGTCGTAGTTTGATTCTAATAAAAGAAAGTTACTTCCTTCTAAATTTTTTATTATTCCATTTGACATATGTCCAATATCTGTTGCAATACTTATTTTTTTATTGTCTTTAAAGATTGAAAATCCACAGGGGTTTGCTGCATCATGAGGAATAGAGAAGGGTTTTATTTTTAAATCGTTTATTTCAAATTTTTCCTCAATAGTAAATAAATTTATTTTTTTTTCATTTATTTTTTCTTTTTGTTTAGGCATTGCTTCTAATGTTTTTTTATTTACAAAGATAGGGATGTCATATTTTTTAGCAAGAGTACCTAAGCCTTGTACATGATCTGTATGTTCATGCGTTATTAAAATTCCATCTATAGAAGATGGATTTATTTCAGATAATGACAGAGCAGTTTCGATTTTTTTGCAACTAACGCCAGCATCTATTAAGAGATTGGTGTACTCTGTTTTTACTAATAAACTATTACCACTACTGCCACTATATAAACTGCGAAATTTTAACATTTGTTTTACTTCCTTTTTGTCTATTATTCGTTTACTCTTTCAATTTTAGCGCCAAGGTTTCTGAATTTTTCTTCAATATTTTCATAACCTCTATCAATATGTTCTAAGTTATATACTTCTGTTGTACCAGTTGCTGCGGTTCCAGCTATTATTAAAGCTGCTCCTGCTCTTAAATCTGTTGAGTAAACAGGGGCTCCACTTAGTTTGTCGACACCTTCAAATATTGCAGTTTTTCCATGTGCTGTTATTTTTGCACCCATTTTAATTAATTCTTCTGTATATTGGAATCTTGACTCCCAAATTCCTTCATTTATGATACTTGTTCCTTCAGCTAAAGATAGTGCTACTCCCATTTGTGGTTGTAAGTCTGTTGGAAAACCTGGATATGGTAAAGTTTTGATGTTTGCTTTTGTAGGTCTTTTTTTACAAGAAACTCGTAAACTATCCCCATAATCTTCTACGGTTCCACCGATTTCTACTATTTTAGCAGTTATTGATTCTAAATGTTTTGTTATACAGTTTTTAATTAAGATATCTCCTTTTGTTGCAACTGCTGCTAACATAAATGTTCCAGCTTCTATTTGATCAGGAACAACTGAATATGTGGTGTTTCCATGTAGTTTTTTAACACCATTAATTTTAATTACATCAGTACCTGCACCACGAATATCTGCTCCCATGGTATTTAAGAAGTTTGCTACATCTACAATGTGTGGTTCTTTAGCAGCATTTTCTATTGTTGTTGTTCCATTAGCTAGTACTGCTGCTAACATTACGTTAATTGTAGCTCCAACTGATACAATATCCATATATATTGAAGTACCTGTAAGTTTTTTTGCTTTTGCATAGATTGTTCCATTTCCAACTGTTACTTTTGCACCTAGTGATTCAAATCCTTTAATATGTTGATCTATTGGTCTTGCTCCTAATTTACATCCACCAGGCATTCCTACTTCTATTTCTCCATTTCTGCTTAGCATAGAACCTAAGATATAGTATGAAGCTCTAAATTTACTTGTTAAATCAAGAGGAGCTTTGTATGTAGTTATATTTCTAGTATCTATAGTTATGGAATTTTTATTATTCCATGTTATTTTTGCACCTAATTTTTCTAAAATTTTGCATGATAATTGTACATCGCTAATGTTAGGTAAGTTATCAATAGTACAAATTCCGTCAATTAATAGAGTAGCTGGTAATATAGCTACAGCTGCATTTTTAGCTCCATTAATTGTTACTTCTCCTTTTAGTGGTGTAGGTCCAGTTATTATTAATTTTTCCAAAATTATTACCTCCTTAAGTATGTGTCTTAATATTTTCTTAAATATACCATAAAGTGGTTAGAAATGCAATACTTTAAATTAGTTTTAAAACATATAAAGAAACATAATTACTATTTTAATTTAATAATTATGTTTTTAATTTTTATTTTTTTGTTGCTAATTGGAATTTATTGTTTCCAAAAAATTCTAGTAGCTTGAATTTAAAATTTATTTCTGGATTTGAGTTGTTTTTTGATATTAGAGCAAAGTCTTCTGAATTCATGTTTTCTTTTAGTAGTTCTTTTGATTCGTCAGGGATTATTCCAGATGTTACATCAATAAAACAAAGAGGGGGAAACATTACACACCACCAGTTCTTTCCTTCTGCTTTTCCAATTTTTACTCTTAAGGCATCATAATATCCTGCAGGAAGTGAAATATCACCATATGTTTTTGTGGGAAAATCAAAATTTCCTATTTCTAAGTTTACATCATATGAATATCCGTTATTTTTAATTGTTTCTAAAGCTATTTTTTTAAAATTAGGTAAATTATCATTTGCAATTTCTATTGCTTCTTCTTTAGAAGTTATATTTTTGCATAGAGTATTCATATATTTAATTAAGTCATCTCTTACTTTATATTTTAAGTCTTGATCTTCTTTAGAGTCACTATTTGCTAATACATGTAGTCTAAAAACATTGTCAGATAAATTTTTAGAAGTAGTTTTTGCGTAAGAAAAAGCACAAATACTTGTATAAAGTAAAAGTAAGATTGATAATATGCAAGAAGTTTTTATAAGTTTTAAAAATTTTTTCATATTTTACCTCCATTTAGTTTTTTTGCATTTTTTTCTTATATTTTAATTATTTCCAGTTTAGAAAAATATATACAAAAAATTCATATTACATTTTTTCAAAAAAATGCCGAATAATGTTGTCGAAAAAATACGATAAATTTTATTTGAAATATTATTGACATATTAAAAATAAAATGGTAAAATCTGGAAGAAGACAAAAACAAGAACTTCTAAAGAAAAAGCTTTTAACACTTGAAAGGAAGGGTTAATATGAATAATAAAATTGAAAATGTTGGGGAAAACGAAAATATAGAAGAAAGGATGTGTTCTTTTTTTGCGAGTGACTATCATTTTGAATTGATTACTTTGCAGTATATAAAAAATAAATTGGAACAAGATGAGAATGTTGTAATTTTAACACAAAATAATCTAAATGATAGTGTTAAAAAAGTTATTAATAACATGAATATTGATGAAAATCAAAGAAAAAGAATTTTTAAATTAGATTGGAATAATAAAGAAGATACAAAATTAGAGTTTATTAAAAATGAGGCAAATAGTGGTAGAAGTATTGTTGTTTTTGTTAAAGGAGAAAAAGATTATATAAATAATGTAGATAGTTATATGAAAAATAATATTGATATGGAAAAAGTGGAAACTATTCATTGTTTTGATGTGGCAGAAGTTACTTCTTGTATGAATGATGTTGTAAGTAATTATAAAGGTATTTTAAATATGTCAGGTATGATAAAATTTTAGTAAAATGGAAGTAGATGATATGTTACAAATAGTAAATGATTTGTAATATTAGCAATAAAAAAATAGAATATGTTGATATGATATAAAGTCCAAAAGTAAAAAAGATATATATTTAATATATATATCTTTTTTTAATAGAATTATAAACTTCTTTGTAATAGGTACTGAATACCTCCATTGGTAATAGCTGTTAATATTAAGATAATAATACCAGCTGTAAGAACTCCTAATATTATAGGTGGAATAGCTTTTTTTGGTTCTAAATCCAAGAAATTAGCAATAAGAGATCCAACCCAAGCACCTGTACCTGGTAATGGTATAGCAACAAATAAGAAAAGTCCTAAAGCAACAAAATTTTGTAATTTTGTATTGGTTTCTATGCTTTTTGTTGCTTTTTCTGAAGCCCAATCTATTATTTTTTTAAAAGGTTTCCATCTTCCAAAAAAATCAAATAATGGTCTTATAAATTTAACAATAAAATATACTGGTAAGATATTTCCTATAAAACTGCATATAAATGATTCCAAGTAATTTAGCTTGAATGCAAATACTCCTACTGGTATTGCACCTCTTAATTCAACAATAGGTACCATTCCGATAAAGATGGTTAATAAATATTTTATAATTAATGGTAATGTGCTCATTTTTTATTTCTCCTTATATAGTATTTTTCTTTTTGTTTTATATCATAACTAAGATTTTTTGTCAATTTTCTATGAGATTTTTTATTTAGAGAATATGTAATTAAATTTAAAGTTATAAAATTAAATATACATAATAATACAATTTTAAAAACTAGTAATCCTAGATTTGATAAATCTATAATATTGAATAGCGTATTAAATTTTGTAATGCAAACTGTAAATAAAATAAACATTAAAATATCTAAAATTAATCTAAATATTGAAAATGGTAATTTACTGTTTTCATTTTTTCTTCTTTTGGTTAATGTAAATAATAGTAAAAGACCATAGATTCCTGTTGAAATAACACATAAACTTGAGTTTATTTCGTTTGTTATAATATCAAATTTATTTAACATTGTTAATGCTAAAATACTTACAACAACACATAAAGCAGTTGGTAATGCTTTTGATATGACATTGTGGATAAAGTTACCTTTAATTCGTTCTTTATTTGGCTCTAGGGCTAATATGAAAGATGGAATTCCAATTGTAATAGTACTTATTAGACTTAATTGTATAGGTTCAAAAGGGTATTGTTCACCAATTAATAAAAACAGAAAGGCGTTTATGCATGAATATATTGTTTTTACTAAGAATAGTGAAGCTGAGCGTTCAATGTTATTTATAGATCTTCTACCTTCAGTAACTACTTTTGGCATTGATGAAAAGTTTGAATCTAGTAAAATTAATTGTGAAACATTTTTACTTGCATCACTTCCATTTGCCATTGCAATGCTACAATCTGCGGTTTTTAATGCTAATACGTCATTTACTCCATCGCCAGTCATAGCAACTGTTTTTCCTTTTGCTTTTAAACTTTCAATTAATAATTTTTTTTGATTTGGAGAGACTCTACCAAATATTGTGTAATTTAGTACAATGTTTGGTATTTCTTCATCTTTTATATTTGACATATCAATGTATTTTTTATAATTATTTAATCCAACTTGTTTTGCTATCATCGAAACAGTAACAGGGTTATCTCCAGAAATTATTTTAATATCTACATTTTGTTTTTTAAAATATTCAAGGGTTGATTTTGCATCTTTTTTTATTTTATCTGAAATACATAAAAATCCTAATAATTCTAAATCGGTTGGTAAATCTTTTTTATTAAAGACATTTTTAGATTGTGCTATTGATAGTATCCTATAATCAGTTTGATAATTAGCTAATTGATCTTTATATTTTATATATTTTTCTTTTAACACAAATTCAGGAGCTCCTAGAATATATGTATTGTTGTTATCAAATGAAATTCCAGACCATTTTTTTTCAGAAGAAAATGGTAGTATTTTTTCAGGTAGCCATTTTTCTGTGTTTATGTTTTCATTACAATAATCTTTAATTGCATTTATAGTTGGATTTGAATCAAGAGAAAATGTAGAAAGGTTATATAAAATTTTGTTCAAATCTTCTTTAGTAGTATTTATAGGTAGTAATTTTTTAACTTCCATACTTCCTTCGGTTAATGTACCAGTTTTATCTAAGCATAAGGTGTCAACTCGTGCAAGAGTTTCTATACAATATAATTCTTGAACCAGAACTTTTGATTTTGAAAGTCTTGTTACGCTTATTGCTAGAACAGTACTTGTTAAGAGAACTAGTCCTTCTGGGATCATTCCAATAATTGCTGCAACTGATTTTACAACAGCTTCTTGAAGATTATTGTTAGAAATATGTAATTGATTAAGGAAAAATAAAATTCCTATGGGAACAATTGCAAAAGTTAAAGTTTTAATAATTTTTTTTAATGATGACATTATTTCAGATTTTACTTTTTTAATATATTTGGCTCCAGTTGATATTTTGGATGTATAGTTATCAGCTGCGATATGTTCAACTTTGGCAAAAGCTTTTCCACTTACAACATAGCTTCCTGATAAAATTGTATCACCTTGTTTTTTAAAAATAGAATTAGGTTCACCAGTTATTATTGATTCATTAATTTCAAGTTCACCAGATAAGACTATACAATCTGCTGCTATTTGGTTTCCAGAAGTTAATTCTAAAATATCATCTAATACTAATTTATGTATATCAATCTCTTCTTTTTTGCTATTTCTTATAACAGTTGCTTTTGTAGCAGACATTAATGATAATTTGTCAACAACTTTTTTAGAATGAATTTCTTGTATAGTGCTAATAGCTGTATTAATCATTACAATTAACAGAAAAAGAGAGTTTTTATATGAGCCTACAGCAAATACACAGATCCCTAAAATTAAGTTTATTATATTAAATAATGTAAAAAAATTATCATATAATATTTTTTTGATACTTTTAGTTGGTGGTGATGTATCATAATTTAAAAGTTTATTTTCTATTCTTTCTTCTACTTGTTTTGTTGATAATCCTTTTGTGATAGAAGGATTATATCTTTTAATATTTTTTTCCAATTTTTTTAATACCTTTCTTTTTAAAGTGATTATAGTGTAGCAAAAAAAATTTTAAAATTCAATAAAATATTTTATTATTGTAATATATAAATGTGAATTTTTTGTGAAAAACTTTACATCAATTTAATAAAATGGTATTATACTAGGGAAATAATAGCTAGAAGAAAAGGTTTGAAGAAAAGGAGGATTTAACTGTGATAGAGGTTAAAAATTTGACAAAGAAGTACGGAAAAGTTGTAGCCGTGGATAATGTTAGCTTTAAAATTCAAGATGGAGAAATTATAGGACTATTGGGACCAAATGGAGCTGGGAAAAGTACAACTATGAATATGATGACAGGATATATAGAACCAACAGAAGGAACAATTGTAATAAATGGATATGATATATCTAAAAAAGCAATAAAAGCTAAAAAAGAAATAGGGTATATGCCAGAAGGAGTCCCTCTTTATACAGATATGACAGTAAAAGAATTTGTAACATATATGGCAGAATTGAAGAAAGTAGAAAGGAAAAGCAGAAAAGAAAAGGTAGAAAAAATTATAGAGGAGACAGGTTTAAAGAATGTTGAGAATAAATTAACTAAAAATTTATCTCGTGGATATAAACAAAGAGTTAGTATGGCGGGAGCATTAGTTGGTGAACCTAAAATTTTAATATTAGATGAACCAACAGTAGGATTAGATCCAAAGCAAATAACAGAAATAAGAAATTTAATAAAAAAATTAGGTAAGAGTCATACAATAATATTGAGTTCTCATATATTATCAGAAGTAAGTCAGATATGTGAAAAAGTAATAATAATTAATAAAGGAAAATTAGTAGCAATTGATACACCAAAAAATTTAGAAAATAAAGTTGCTAGTAAAGATAATATTTATATAACCATAGAAGATAATGATAATAAAGTTAATGAGGTAGTTAAAAATATTGGAGAAATAGAAAAAATAGAATTGATAAAAGAAAATAAAGATAACACTAAAGAATATAAAATAATATCAAAAAAAGATGTAGATTTAAGAAAAGTGTTATTTAAAGAATTTGCAAAAGAAAATATAACAATATTTGAAATGAAAAAAGAAGATGCAACATTAGAAGAAGCATTTATGAAATTAATAGAAGGAGGTAACTAAAAAATGTGGGCGGTAATAAAAAAAGAATTAAAGTCATATTTTACAACAACTATAGGATATATATTTATAGGAATATTTTTAATGGCATTTAGTATATCTTTTTATTTCACAGTAATTAGATATGGAAATGTTAATTTTGAATATATTTTTTATTCATTACCAACAATCTTAGTTTTGGCATTTATAATTCCTCTATTAACAATGAGGACATTTTCTGAAGAAAGAAAAACTGGAACAGAACAATTATTATTAACATCTCCAGTAAGTATTACAAAAATAGTTTTAGGAAAATTTATAGCAGCTACATCAATAGTATTGTTAACAGAAATATGTACATTTATGTATTTTGCAATAATATGTCATTTTGGAATTCCACAAATATCAACAACTTTTACAACAATGTTAGGTTTTTTGATGTTTTGTATGACATATATATCATTTGGAATATTTGCATCAAGTTTAACAGAAAATCAAATTGTAGCAGGAATTTTGACAATAGGATTTTTTATTATAACTTGGGTATTACCAGATTTTAATCCAGGTTTACAAAGTTTTTCATTTATAAATATGTTATATAAATTTACAATGGGACAAATTAATATTGCAGATGTAGTTACATATATAACATTTACAATAACATGTATAGTACTTACAATAACATTAATGCAAAGAAGAAAAAGTGTGAAATAGGAGGGGAAAGAAGTGAAAGAAAAAAAGCAAAAAGATAGTAAATTCGAAAAGAAACCTGAAAAACAAAAAAAAGAAATTGTTAAGAATAAAGAAAAAGATGAGAAAAATAAATTCATTGAAGCGATAAAGAAAAAATGGCTAATAGATCAAAGTAAAACTTTTTTATTAATAGTAATAATTGTAGCAATATTTTTTGGGATTTCAATGGGGATGAAAAAATTAGGGTTAGAACCAATAGATTTAAGCCAAGAAAAGTTATATACATTGACACAAGCAAGTAAAGATAAATTGAAAAATATAAATAAAGAAGTTATAATGTATTTTATTGAATATCGTGAAGATGATACAACATTAGATTTAGCAAAACAATATAAAAAGATAAATGAGAAGATTAAAGTAGAATTAGTAAAAGGTAATGATAGACCGGATTTAGTTCAAAAGTATGGACTTGAAGCAGGAACTATGGGAATTATAGTGGAAAGTCAAGAAAAAAGTAAAGTAATAGCTCCGGAGGAATTAGTTTCATATGATTATGAAACATATGAACCGGTAAATATTGCAGAAGAAAAATTAACAGCTGCAATTCAATCAGTTACTACAGATGAAAAACCAAAAGTATATTTTTTAAACGGTTATTCAGATTTATCATTAGAAAAAGGATTAAACCTTTTGAATGTATTTTTGCAAAATGAAATAAATGAAGTTAAAAGTGTAGATTTATTGGCAACAGGAAAAGTTCCAGATGATTGCGATACATTAGTAATAACAACACCAATAAGAGATTTTGATGAAGGGGTAACAACATCAATTATTAATTATATAAATTCTGGAAAGAATATTTTATGGTTTCAAGCAGCTACAGCTAGAAATTTAGATTTACCAAATGTAAATAAAATTTTAGAAATATATGGAATAAGTCCATTTGAAGTTGGAATTATAAGAGAAGCAGATATAAATAGAATGCTTGCAAATTCACCAGATGTAATATTACCAGAAGTACAAAATACAAAGGTAACAGAAAAAATATCAAATCAAGGTGGAGTGATTTTAGTTAATGCAACAAAAATTAATATGATGGAACAAGAAAAATTAGCTGAAAACAAAATAACAAAAACAGATTTACTAACAACAAGTGATAAAAGTTATTTTAGAACAAATTTCATGAATGCAGATAATAAAGCCCAAGAAGATGAAAAACAAGAAAGCTATATTTTAGGTGCAATGATGGAAAAAATTATAACAGAAAAAAATGATGAAACTGGCGAAAAAGGAAAAAAATCTAAATTAATAATATATGGTGATAATTTCTTTATATCAGATGTACCGTTATCGCAAGAGTCAAAAGCTCCAATGATAATCGAAAGACAAAATAAAGATATAGCTTTAAATTCAATAGCATATTTAGTAGATAGAGAAGAAGATATAGTAGCAAGAAAAACTACTGGTACAGTTAGATTTCAGGCAACAGAAAATGAAGATAGGATAATTAAAACTATAATATTTATAGTACCAATTATTATAATTGTTATAGGAATAGTTATTTGTATAAAGAGAAAGAGACAATAAAATGAATTTAATAAGTAAAGACCTCATAAAATAAAAAGGGGTCTTTTTTATATGATGAATTATATAAAGATAATATTAATAATCATAGGGGCATTAATTGGTGCTGGATTTGCATCTGGACAGGAAATATATGTGTTTTTTTATTCCTATGGAATAGAAGGAATGTTGGGGATAATAGTTTCTAGTTTCATTCTTGGGATAATAATATATAAATCATTAATAGTGATAAAAAAAAATAATATACGAAATTACAAAGAATTTTTAGAAAATATTATGCCTAAAAATATAAATGGAAAATTAAGAAAAAATATTGTTGATATAATTAATAAACTGACTAATATATTTATGCTAATAACATTTTACATTATGCTTGCTGGGTTTGGTGCGTATTTAAATGAAAATATTAATGTGCCACAAATTATAGGTAGCATAATATTGGCGATAATTTGTATTATAATTTTATCAAAAGATTTAAGAGGTATAATTAAGATAAATGAAGTAATTGTACCGGTATTAATTTTATTTATTTTTATATTAGGAATTTTGAGTTTGAAAAATTTAGAATTGAATTTATTTGATTTAAATAGTATTAAAAATATACAAAAATATATTGTAAAAGTAAATAAAACTAATTGGTTAATTAGTGCTATACTATATGCAACATATAATAGTATTTTGTTGATTCCGGTTTTAATAAGTATTAAAGATGTAATAGAAAAAGACTATTTGGAGAAAATATCATTTAGTGTTAGTGGATTAGTTTTTGTATTAGGAATAGCGATTTATATGTCTATGGTAAAAATAAATGTTGATATAAATAAGTTAGAAATGCCAGTAGCATATGTTGTCAGTAATCAATATGTAAATATAAAATTAGCTTATGGAATAGTAATTTTATCATCTATTTTGACAACAGCAGTATCAATAGGAAATGGGTTATTAAATAATATAATTGAAAAAAAAGATAATAAAATAATAGGACTGATAGTAATTTGTATAATTGGAGTTTTTATATCTCAAATAGGTTTTTCTAATTTAATTAGCTATTTATATCCAATGTTTGGTTATTTGGGAGTAATTATTTTTTTACTTATAAATTTAAAAGTAGAGTAGATAAAAAGCAATAAATTGCGCTAATTTGATTTGAATATTTTAGTAAAGATTTAACTAAATATCAAAAAATATCTTGATTAAAAGAGAAAAAACTGATATAAATAAATTAACAAAAGAATAAAGAAGGGGATATAGTATGAAAGATTTTTGGATTGAACCTCAAAGTAAGAACTTGAATAAGAAAAAAATAGTTATTACTTCTATAATAGCTATTATAGTTATAACTTTGATTAGTGTGATTTTAGTATATATAAACAATATACAATTTAGAGAGTGGGCTGACAAAAAAGTTTTAAGAAAAGAAGTTAAACAGGATAAATTGGCTGTGATAGAATTAAAAGATGAAGAGAATTCTAAGGTATTTGCTTTTGAACAGTATATAGGGGTTTTAGGAAAAAATGAGTTTAGGATATACAATAGTACTGCAAAGGAAGAAAAAAAATTAAATGTAGAAATTTCAAATCCTATTTTTTCTTCTAATGGTAGATATTTGACAATAGCTGATGAAAATGGATCAAAAATATATTATATAGCTGATAAAAATATATTATGGGAGAAAGATTTAGAAGGAAATATAGTGCAAGTTGTTGTGAGCAAAAATGGATATTTAGCAGTTTCATGTTTAGATTCAGCACATAAAACAAATGTAAAAGTTTTTAATGAAAAAGGAGAATTACTATTTACAACATTTATTTCAACGACAAGAGTTTGTGATATATCTATATCTAATGACAATAAGTATTTAGCTATAGCACAGATTGATACTTCTGGAATTGTAATTGAATCAAAAGTAGAAGTAATATCAATAGAGAAGGCTAAGACTATGCCAAATGATTCTAAAATATTGGTATATAAATTTGAAAATAATGAATTAATTACAAATATACAATATCAAGATAAAAATAGACTTATTTGTATGTCTAAAGATAGAATAATTAAATTATTAGAAGATGGATCTCAAGAAGAAATAAATAGTAATAAAGAAAAAAAGCTTGCTTTTAAAACTATTGAGTTAAATAGTGATGTTGCAGTAGTGGAAGAAAAATCAACAAATTTATTTTCAGCTGATTCATTTGTGACAATAATAAATACTGACAACAAAAGTCAAGTGAATTATACAGCTAAATTTGTTACAAAAGAAATTTACACATATAATAATATAATTGCTTTAAATTTGGGAAATGAAATAGAGTTTATAAATACAAGTGGTTGGCTTATTAAAAGATACATGGCTAAGCAAGAAATATCAGATATTACTTTGTCTGGAAATTTAGCTGGTATTATTTATAGGGATAAAATAGAGATAGTAAATTTATAAGGAGGATGCATTATGGTAGTAGATTTAATTATTGTTGCAACTTTGGCATTATCTATTTATTTAGGATATAAAAAGGGATTAATAGAACTTGGGATAAAGGCTATTTCGGTTATAATTGCATTGGTTATAACTTTAATCTTATATAGACCAATATCAGATTTTATAATTAATAATACAAAATTAGATGATAAAATACAACAGACTATACTTAGTAAGAATAATGATGAGGCAGATAATAAAATTAAAAATGAAATATTACCAGAAGTGGCAAATCAATTAGCTGAAAATATAGTAAGAACAGGAATTATGTTGATTTTGTATTTTGTTATAAAAGTTTTATTAAGATTTATATCAGCATTAGCGAATTTTATTGCAAAATTACCAATACTAAATCAATTTAACAAAATTGGTGGTATTTTATTTGGAACAATGAGAGGATTGATTTTGATATATGTGTTATTAATAATTGTTAAATTTGTTGGTGAGATAAATCCAACTAATAAATTACATTTAGAAATTGAAAATTCTTTTATTGGTAAAGAAATGTACAATAAAAACGTAATCGAACTTTTTTTGGAATAATCTAAATTTTAGGTTGTAAAATATAAATTATTTTGATATAATGGTAGCATAAATTTTTGGGAGGAACAAAAGTGAAAATCAAACAAAATAAAAAGAGAAAAATGAAATTGTGGAAAAAAATATTATTAGTAATTTTAGTAGGAATAGTTATTTTTGGAATATGTTTTGGGTATAAAACATATAAAAATGGAGGAGGGCTTTCAGGAATGTTAGCAACAATGGTAGGACATGATGAACAGACAAAGAAAAATTTACCAGAATTAAAGTTATTACTTTTAGGGGTAAGTACAGATGAAAGTGATAATGCACCAGCAGACACAATTATGATAGTGTCATATAATCCAAATACTCAAAAAGCAAATTTATTATCAATTCCAAGAGATACATATGTAGGAAAAAATAAGAATAAGGCTACTCCATCTGATAAAATAAATTGTTTATATAGTTTAGGAATCGATAAAATGTTAACTGCAGTAAATGATCTTACAGGTTTAGATATTCATTATTATGCAGTTGTTAAAACAGAGGCTTTAATTAAATTGGTAGATGCAATTGGAGGAGTAGATTTTTATGTACCAATGAATATGAAATATACAGATACATCACAAGATTTATTTATAGATCTTAAAGAAGGTATGCAAAAAATTGATGGAAATAAGGCAGAACAGTTACTAAGATTTAGAAAAAATGATAATAACACAACATACTCTGAAGAATATGGTGGCAATGATACAGGAAGAATGAGAACTCAAAGAGAGTTTATAGAAGCAGTATTAAAACAAACTTTAAGACCAAGTAATGTGTTTAAATTAGGAGAAATTTTGGACATTGCTAATAAGTATTTAGAAACAAATTTAGATATGGGTTATTTAAAAGATTATATTCCATATGCAGTTGAATTTAGTACAGAAAATCTAACAACAGGAGTTATTCCTGGAATTAATAATCAATTACCTCCTACAAGTAAAAAATGGTGGTTTTTTGAACCAAATAAAAAAGAAATGGAAGAATTAATTCATGGAGTTTTCTATACTGAGACTGAAGAAAATAAAAATGAGAATGAAGTTGATTCGAATCAAGTAGTTACATCAAAAATAGCAAAATCGGAAATAAAATTAGAAGTCTTAAATGGAACAGGTAAATCTTCTAATTTGCAACAAGCAGTTAAAATATTAAAACAAAATGGATTTAAAGTAACAAAAACAGGAAATACTTCTCAAATTTCTAAAACAATAATAACAAATAAAAAAGAAATTGACAATGAAACAATTCAAGAGATTAAATCAATTTTAAGTACAGGAAATATTACAAATAATAAAAATTTAAGCAGCAAAGTAGATATAACAATAATAATAGGTAGTGATTTTAATAAATAAAATAGTGCCCTATTTTGTAGGGCACTATAATTTTTTCAAATTTTTATAATAAATTTAATTTTTATTCTTTTTTTCAGCATTCCAGAAAAAAACAGCAAATAGTATAATAATAATAGTAATCAATAATAATATTTGTAAAAAATACGTTTTAGATGTAGAAACTTCTACGTTTGTTTCTGCTATTAAATTGGCAGAATAATTCTTATCGTCTATTATATATGTTGCATTCCCTAAGACTTTTCCTTTGGCGATTGGCGCTAATGGTAGGCTTTTTAATGTTATTTGTGGCAAAATATTTTCACTAGAATTATTTATATTGGTAAATACATCTATATTAGTATCTAAAATTAGATTTAAGTTTTTAGTTTCTGTGGTACCGTTTTGAATAGTGATATTTGTTATTATGCTTCCTTTTTTGGCTATAGTTTTATATGCATAATTTGAAAAACCATATTCAAATAAATTTTTTGTTTCATTAAATCTAATATCTGAAGTACTAGCCCCTAAAATAACACAAGTGTAATTTAATCCATTCTTGTTTGCGATTGAGACAAGACAATTTTTGGCTTGGGATGTAAATCCAGTTTTGCAAGCTACAATTTGAGGGTAATAAAATGATGTAGTAGAGTTTTTATCTAATATCATTGCATTTGTATTAGTGAAATACCTTTCACTACTGATGTTAGTAGGTGGGATTTTACAAGATTGTAAGCTGGAATATTTTTTAAAAGTAGCATTTTGATAGCAGTATTGCATTAAAAGAGCTATATCGTAAGCCGTTGAGTAATGATTATCATTGTGCATACCACTAGGATTTGTAAAATGTGTGTTGTTTAAATTTAATTCTTTACATTTTTGATTCATTCTATTGGCAAAAGCTTCTAGTGAATTATCCATATGAACTGCTAGAACATTTGCTGCATCATTTGCTGAATGTACTAATAATAATTTTAATAAAGAATCGATTGATATTTCTTCATTTGGTTTTAAGTTGGCAATGCTATATCCAGCAGGAATTGAAGAGATTGCTTCTTCTTTTACTTTTACAATATCATTTAAATTAGTATTTTCTATTGCCAAAATAGCTGTTAGTATTTTTGTTATACTTGCTGGTTCTAATTTTTTGTGAATGTCTTTTTCAAATAATATTTTCTTTGTAGAATTTTCCATTAAAATAGCAGAATTAGATGTTATATTTGGATTTTCTTGAAATGCAAGAGATTTAATATTATAGCTACATAAGATAAATAATATTGATAATAATATAATTTTTTTAAATTTCAATTTTTAACTCCTTATTTTAAACTAAGATATAATATACAGTATTTTTGAAAATAAATCAAGAGAAGATTAAATAAAGAAAGAAGGTTAGATAAATGAATGATTTAAATAATAGAAAGAAAAAAAACATAATTTTAATTGTAATGATTATTATCGCTTTGAGCACTTTATTTTTTATAATTAAAGAAAATGATAGTGATAATGAAGAAAAAGTAGTTTGTATGGAAGATAGTGAAAAGAAGGAAAAAGAGGATGAATTATCAAATACAAATGAAGAGGAAGTAGAAAAAAAGCAAGAGTTGGTTATGGTACATGTTACTGGAGAAGTGAAAAAGGAGGGAGTATATTCTTTAATAAAGGGAAGTAGAATAAAGGATGCTGTTGATATGGCAGGTGGAATAACAGAAAAAGCATGTATTGAAAATATTAATTTTGCTGCTAAATTAGAAGATGAAATGAGAATAAAAATTCCAAATAAAGAGGAAGTGGAAAATAAAAAAGAACTAGAGAAAGATACATGTTCAGAAATAAAAATGAAAGACGAGAGTATAAAAAAATCAAAAAAAGTTAAGATTAATATTAATAAAGCGACCAAAGAGGAATTAGAAAGTATTAGTAGTGTGGGGCCATCTACTGCTGATAAAATTATAAAGCATAGAAACGAAAATGGTAAGTTTAAAAATATCGAAGATATTAAAAAGGTGAAAGGGATTGGAGAAAGCAAGTTTCAAAATATGAAAGATGAAATCGAAGTTTGATTGTAAATAAAGTTAAAAAAGAAAATATTAATAGATATTTATAAAATTATGTTTTAGACTTGAAAAATTGTTTAAAATATAGTATAAGTATTATAAGCATTGCTAAATGGATGTTTAATAGAATTTTTATTATAAAATTTAGAGAGGAAGATTTTAATGGACAAGAATTTAGGAGAAATAACTGCATTATTAAAAAAATATAATCAAGAGCAGTTATTGAATGAATATGAAAATTTAGATGAACAAAAGAAAAAAATGTTATTAGAACAAATAGAAAATATTGATTTTGAATTGATGAATCATTTATATTTGACTACTAAAGGGGAGAATAAGAATCAAAGTGATACTATTACTCCTATAGATTATTTAGATAAAAACAAGTTATATGATGATTACAAATATTATGATAACATAGGAAAAAAGGCAATAGAAGAAGGAAAATTAGTTGCTGTTACTATGGCAGGAGGACAAGGGACTAGACTAGGTCATACAGGGCCAAAAGGAACTTTTGATATAGGACTTCCTTCTCATAAATCATTATTTGAATTATTAAGTGATTCTTTAAAAGAAGCAGGAAAAAGATATGATGTTACAATTCCTTGGTTTATAATGACAAGTAAAGAAAATCATAAAGCTACTGTTGAATTTTTTGAAAAACATAGATTTTTTGGATATCAAAAAAACAAGAATTTATTTTTCTTTAATCAAGGTCAATTGCCAATGATGGATACAGAAGGAAAAATTTTAATTGGAGAAGATGGATTAGTTAAGTTAGCAGCAGATGGTCATGGTGGAATTTACGAAGCTTTAGTTAAAAATAAAATGACAGATAAAATGAGAGAATTAGGAGCTGAATGGGTATTTATTGGTGGTGTTGATAATTGTCTTGTTAGAATGGTTGATGCTGTTTTAATGGGAATTGCTATTGATAAAGAAGTAACTGTTGCTTGTAAATCAGTTGTAAAAGCAAATCCACATGAAAAAGTTGGAGTTTTTTGCAAGAAAAATGGAAAACCTAATGTAGTTGAATATTCTGAAATTACAGATGAAATGGCTGAGGCTAGAGATGAAGATGGAGAACTTTTATATGGGGAATCACATATTTTGTGTAATTTGTTTAGTGTAGATGCTGTTGAAAGAATGGGAGCTAGACCATTACCTTATCATGTGGCATATAAAAAAGCTAAATATTTAGATAAAGATGGAAATTTAGTAGTACCGGATTCACCCAATGCATATAAGTTTGAAGCATTTTTATTTGATGCTTTTGGAGAAGTTGATGATATGGCTGTTTTAAGAGTAAATAGAGAAGAAGAATTTGCACCTGTTAAAAATTCAGACGATGCTGGTGTAGATTGCCCAAAAACTGCTAGAAAATTGTATATGAATCTACATGGGGACAAATAAAATATATTTTGTCCCTTTTGGGCTTTAAAAGTAAATTAGGAAAAGAGGTTAGGTAAAATGGAAAAGTATATGGAAGAATACAAAAGATGGTGTGAAAGTGATGAGTTTGATGAAGAAACTAAAATGGAACTTTTAAATATAAAAGGTGATGAAAAAGAAATAGAAGATAGATTTTATAAAGAATTGGAATTTGGAACTGCTGGGTTAAGAGGAATTATCGGAGCAGGGACTAATAGAATGAATAAATATACAGTAGGAAGAGCAACTCAAGGATTAGCAAATTATATCTTGGCTCAAGGAACTTCTAAAAAGGGTGTTGCAATTAGTTATGATTCAAGAATTATGTCTAAAGAGTTTAGTGAACAAACTGCATTGATTTTAAATGCAAATGGAATTAAAACATATTTATTTGAAAATCTTAGACCTGTTCCTGAATTATCATTTGCGGTTCGTGAACTTAAATGTACTGCTGGTATTATGATTACGGCTAGTCATAATCCACCAAAATATAATGGATATAAAGTGTATTGGGATGATGGTTCTCAAATTGTTGCACCAAGAGATGTAGAAATTATTGAAAATGTTAAAAATGTTAAGAATTTTACAGAAATAAAAATGATTGATAGAAAAACTGCAGAAGATAAAGGTTTATTTAATATTATAGGAAAAGAAATGGATGATAAATATCTTGGGAAGTTAGAAAGCTTAGTATTAAATCCAGAAATCGTAAAAGAAGAAGGAAAGAATTTAAAGGTTGTTTATACTCCTTTACATGGAACTGGAAATACTATTGCTGAGAGATTGCTAAAAGAGATAGGTATTCAAAATTTATATGTTGTTCCTGAACAAAAAGAACCAGATGGAAAATTCCCAACTGTTGATTATCCTAATCCAGAAGATCCAAAAGCTTTTAAATTGGCATTAGAATTGGCTAAAAAAGTTGATGCAGATGTTGTTTTGGCAACTGATCCAGATGCTGACAGATTAGGTGTTTTTGCTAAAGACAGTGTTAGTGGAGAATATATGAGTTATACAGGAAATATGTCTGCTTTATTAATAGCAGAGTATCGTATTTCTCAAATGAAACAAAAAGGAATGCTACCTGATAAAGGAATGATTATAAAAACTATTGTTTCTTCAAATTTAACAGATGCTATTGCTGAAAATTATAATTTGAAATTATTCGAAGTTTTAACAGGATTTAAAAATATAGGTGCAATTATGAGAAAGGCAGAAGAAACTAACTCTAATCAATATGTATTTGGATTTGAAGAAAGTTATGGATGCTTAATTGGTGATTATGCGAGGGATAAAGATGGAATTGCTGCTGTTATGGCTCTTTGTGAGGCGGCTTGTTTTGCTAAATCAGAAGGCAAAACTTTATGGGACATGATGAATGATATTTATGAAAAATATGGATATTATATGGAAACTCAAGTTGCTATTATTAGAGAGGGTAGTGAAGGTGCTAAGGAAATTCAAGAAATGATGACTAAAACTAGAAACAAAGAAGTTAAAAAAATAGGAGATTTAAAAGTTTTAGAATTTAAAGATGTATATGAAGATTATGTTAAAAATATGATCAATGGTGAAGTTACTAAAACAGGATTACCAAAGTCTAATGTTTTATATTATGAGTTAGAAAATAATAGTTGGTGTTGTGTTAGACCTTCAGGTACAGAACCTAAGATTAAGCTTTATATGGGAGTTAAAGGTAAAAATGAAGAAGAGGCTAAGAAAAAATTAGAAGTTTTAAAAAGTGCAATGGTTAAAGTAGTTACTGAATAATAAGTAAAAAACGATAATGCTTTTAGTAAAAGCGTTATCGTTTTTTCTAATTATTAGGGTTGAAGATAGTGCTTACAATCAATTACAATAAATGAACAATGCTTTGCATTAATTGTTTCATAACCTATTGTAATCCACTCATAATCCTCAATTTTAGCGTTATAGTCTCTGACTTTTGCACAACCTTTATTTTCATCTGTACTCGCACTCAAACGTTGACAAATTATAGAAGAGATTGCACATAAGTGAATTCCTAGCAGAGCTGAACTTGTTATGTGAAGACTATATGGGATTTGTGTTACATAATATTCTTCATGTTGCTTAAATATGAAATAAGGTAATATTTGATTTCTTATTTTAGCTAAATCAGATTTAGTAACTTTTTGAAGTTCAAGTGATATATTTTCTGATGTCTCACTAATTAATTCTCTATAAAGAAGTTTTTTAGTACTTTTATGATATGCGTTTTTAAAAGTTCTTGCTATTTGAGTAAAATTTAAAGTACTAATCCGGCTATGTGTTAGTTCAATATTTTCGTAATCAAATGTAGTGATTGTTTTGGTGTTAAACACAGTAGATGTCATTATATAAGTCCTCCTAATATTAGTATGAGATAACTAATCTCATATTTAAAATGTTTATTTATACTTTTTAGTATAGATTTATATTATAAAACAATAGAATAGTTATGTCAAGTAATGGGACATAAAATTATAATTTCCAATCATTTAAATTTCTTTGTATTGCTCCAAACAAATTAGCTCTTAGCATTGGAATGTTTTTAGATAAAGTTAAAATTAAGTTTTTAATATCTTCTCTTTTAGATTTGCCATCCATTGGACAAACTTTTTGCATTACTTCTATATTATTTTTTTTGATGTATCTTTTTATTTCTTTTTCTGGAGTATAAATAAGAGGTCTTATCAATGTTATTTTCGAACGATCCATGTAGCTTTTAGGGGCAAATGTTCCTATGCTTCCAGTATAGAATAGGTTTAATAAAAATGTTTGTAGAACGTCGTCTTGATTGTGTCCTAGTGCTATTTTATTACAATTTTCTCTAATTGCAACAGAATTAATTGCACCTCTTCTTAAATTTGCACAAAGTGAACATGGATTTTTTTCTTTTCTTATATCAAAGACTATTTCTTGGGCATTACTTTTTTCTATAAATAGTGGAACGTCTATGTCGTCACATGTTTTTTGTAGTAAGTTTAGGTCAAAGAATTCAAATCCTGGGTCTATACTTATTGCTATCATGTCAAAGTGTTTGGGATAAAAAATCTGTAGGTTTTTAAATGCATGTAGTAAAGTGATTGAATCTTTACCTCCAGATAGACAGATAGCTATTTTATCATTTTCTTCAATAAGAGAATAATTTTCTATTGCTTTTCGCATATGGCTTAGTATTTTTTGCATATTTTTATTATCCTTTCTTTTTTATATATTATATCATTTCTTGTCAAGTGGAAAAAAGAAAAAATTTAGCTTGTTTTTTGCAATAAAATATATTATAATAATATGTACTAAGGTAGATGTGCTCATAGCTCAGCAGGATAGAGTAACTGCCTCCTAAGCAGTAGATGGGGGTTCGAGTCCCTCTGGGCACACCACTATATTATTTTGAGGTTATAAATGGAAGAAAAATTTATGAAAGAAGCTTTAAAAGAAGCTAAAAAAGCATATGCTAAGTTAGAAGTTCCAGTAGGTTGTGTTATTGTAAAGGATGGCAAAATAATTGCTAGGGCACATAATTTAAAAGAAACTAAAAATGATACAACTAAACATGCAGAAATACTTGCAATTCAAAAGGCTAGTAAAAAATTGGATTCTTGGAGATTGATTGATTGTGATTTATATGTTACTTTAGAACCCTGTTCTATGTGTGCAGGTGCTATTATTAATTCTAGAATTAAAAAGGTATATTTTGGGGCAAGTGATGAAAAAACAGGTGCTGTAGGTTCAGTATTTAATTTGTTCCATGATTATACTTTTAATCATAAAGTGGATTTTGAAGGCGGAGTACTAGAAGAAAAATGTGAAAAGTTATTGAAGGACTTTTTTGTGGAATTAAGAAAAATAAAGAAAATAGAAAAAGAGGAGAATAAAAATATATGAAAGAAGAATTAAGAAGATTAGTTGATAGAAAAGCTTTTCATATAGGAGTTTTAATATTAATTATTTTCTCTATTTTAATTATTGTTGGGTTTGTGTGTTTAAGATATCAAGTTGAAGGTGAAAAAAATATTCCTTTTGTTATTTCTAAAATGTTAGTTATTAGCTCAGCAGAAGGAGTAGATAATTCTATTGAGGTTGAAGGTAATAAGTGGAATTTTGATATTAATCAGAATAATGATATATATTTATATATAGAAAAAAATGAAGATGATAAAAAGCTAGATTCAATTAAAGAGGTTTTTGTAAAAAATATTAAGATAGATAAAGCTAGTGAAAAGGGAGAATTCAAAACGTATAAGCCAGATTCAAATAATCCAGAAGTACTTTTTTCTAATAAAGAGGAAATGAGAGTTGATAATTTGGAATATTTAGTAGATGGAAATGCTAATATGAAAAACATGAAAATTACTAACCAAGGAGGAATAATTGTTTTTAGATGTGCAAATGATAAAATAGCTAAATATATTGGAAATGATGAAGAAATTAATCATAATCTTCTACTTCAAAAGGCTAATGTGGCAAAAGAAGATTTACAATGTAATATTCAATTTGATGTTATGATAAAATTGAATTCTGGAAAAAATTTTGAAACTACTATTAAAATAGAGTTACCTTTGAAAAATCTTATTGAAGAAGGTACAGCTTCTCAAGAATATAGTGATAGTAACAGTTTTGTTTTTAAAAGAGTGAAA
This sequence comes from Clostridia bacterium, assembly GCA_029258515.1. Lineage (GTDB taxonomy): Bacteria > Bacillota > Clostridia > TANB77 > CAG-508 > CAG-269. The sequence continues at coordinate 58,199 of JARHYK010000018.1, forward strand.
GAATAATAATATAAAAGTTGTTTTTTAGAAGATATATTTTAATGTGTAAAATAAAAAAAGTTTTAGTAAGTACTTGCTAAAATTTAAAATTCAGTATATAATACGAATGGTATGAGATTTTAATCTTTGTATAGAGAGTAATCCAATAAGAGCCTATGAACCTTGTCAGATCCGGAAGGAAGCAGCAATAAGTAGATACTTTTATGTGGAATGCTCTCTATAGAGAGATTAAAGTATCTACCATTTTTATATATAAAGGATGTGAGAATATGAGTTACACAGCTCTTTATAGGAAATTTAGACCTATGACATTTAATGAAATGGTTGGTCAAGAACATATTACGAGGACTTTAAAAAATCAAATAATTGCAAATAGAGTAGGGCATGCTTATTTGTTTAATGGTGGTAGAGGAACAGGTAAAACATCTTCTGCTAAAATTTTGGCAAGGGCTATTAATTGTTTAAACCCTAAAGATGGAGAACCTTGTAATGAATGTGAAATTTGTAAGGCTGCATTAAATGGTTCGTTAACTGATATTGTTGAAATGGATGCTGCTTCTAATAATAGTGTTGAAGATGTTAGAAGTATTAGAGAAGAAGTTAATTTTTTGCCAACTAAAGCAAAATATAGAGTATATATTATAGATGAGGTTCATATGTTATCTACAGGTGCTTTTAATGCATTATTAAAAACACTAGAAGAACCACCTGAACATGTAAAGTTTATATTGGCTACAACTGAACCTCAAAAGTTACCAGCAACAATTTTATCAAGATGTCAAAGATTTGATTTTAAGAGAATATCTAATGATGATATAATTAAAAGATTAAAAATTGTATGTGATGAAAGTAAAATAGAAATTACTCAAGGAGCTTTAAATATTATTGCTGTTTTGTCAGAAGGGGCAATGAGAGATGCACTATCTATTTTGGAGAGATGTATTCAAGATGGAGAAAACAGAATTGATGAAGATAAAATTAAAGATTTAGTTGGTATTCCAAAATTTGATTTTATCAATAATATGATAAAATCAATTATTGATTGTGATGTTGATGAGGCAATTTTATGTATTAGTGATGTTTTAAATCAAGGTAAAGATTTAGAAAATTTTTTATGGGAAATGATTAAATATGTTAAGGATGTTTTAGTATTTAAGTCTTGTAATAAATTAGAATTATATAGTAAAGATGAGTTAGAGCAACTTGAAAAAGTAGCACAGTCAGTTTCAAAAGAAAGGTTAATCGAGTTAATATATGAATTTTCAGAATTGCAAAGTACAATGAAGTGGTCTAGTCAAAAAAATATAGTTTTTGAAGCAGGAATTATAAAATTATGTGCTAATGTAATTCAAAGTTCAGGAAATGTTGAAACTAGGATTGATAAAATTGAAAGATATTTAAAATCTGGAAATTTTGCTAGACAAACTCAAAGCAGTGTTAATCAAACTCAACAAGTAAGGCCAACATATCAAAATGTTTCTAATGTGCAAGTAAATACTGTAAAACCAGTAAATATGGGTGATAAAAAAACTCAACAAGTTCATTATGAAGCAGGAAATATTGGTAAATCATGGCCAAAGATAGTTACAAATTTAAAAAATACTGGAAAGATTGTTTTATACACGAATTTAATTAATACAGAAGCAAAAGAGTTAAATGATATGACAGTGGGTATAGAATTTAAAAAAGGTATAACTCCATTTTGTAAGGCGATATTAGAAAAGCAAGAGAATGTAAGAGAGTTAACTAATCAAATATCTATTGCATGTGGTAAAGAAATGCAAGTGAAATTTTTAGATGTGTCAAAGACAATAGATGTTAAGCCAAGTATTGAACAAAATATACAAAATTTTGCAAGTGAGTCAGAGATACCATTTAATGTAATTGAATAAAATATTATAAAAGTTGAAAGGAGAATTAATATGGCAAAAAGAGGAGGTTTCCCAGGAGGAATGGGAGGATTTGGCGGAATGAATATGAACAACATAATGAAACAAGCCAAAAAGATGCAAGAAAGTATGGAAAAATCACAAGAAGAATTAGCACAAAAAGAATTTGATGCAACAGCAGGAGGAGGAGCTATTAGTGTTAAAGTTTCTGGAGAAAAAGTTATTAAAGAAATAAAAATCCAAAAAGATGTTGTGGATCCAGAAGATGTAGAAATGTTACAAGATTTAATTATTACTTGTGTTAATGAAGCTTTAAGAAAAGTTGATGCAGCACAAGCATCTGAACTTGGAAAATTTAATATTCCAGGATTAATGTAGAAAAGAGGAAGTATAAATGTCATTATATTCACCATCTATTGAAAAATTAATAGAGAGTTTTGAAAGATTGCCAAGTATTGGACATAAGACTGCGGCAAGACTTGCTTTTTATATGCTAAATTGTACAGAAGAAGAAACAAATTCATTTGTTTCTTCAATTATTGAGGCAAAGAAAAATTTGAAATACTGTAGTAAATGTTATAATATTTCTGATACAGATCCATGTCCAATATGTTCAAACACAAAAAGAGATAAATCTTCAATATGTGTTGTAGAAGACGTAAGAGATATTATAGCGATGGAAAAGACACATGAATTTAAAGGTGTTTATCATGTATTACATGGTTCTATTTCACCAATGAATGGAGTAGGGCCTGATGATATAAAGATTAAGGAATTACTGGCTAGATTAATGGATGGAGATGTAAAGGAAGTTATTTTAGCGACTAATCCACGAGTAGAGGGAGAAGCTACGGCTATGTATTTATCTAAGTTGATCAAACCTCTTGGGATTAAAGTTACAAGAATAGCTCACGGAATTCCTGTCGGAGGGGATTTAGAATATACAGATGAGGTAACTTTAATGAAAGCATTAGAGGGAAGAAGAGAAATATAATCCTTTTTGGAAATTTTCCAAAAAGGATTATATTTTATGTTTATAGAATAAATAAAAAGTATATTTAAAATTATATATGATCTTTTTTAGAAATGTCCCAAAAAGGATCATTTAGAATTATTTTACAAATATTTTCAGTTGAATGTTTTTTTGCTAATTTGCAGGCGTTTTGACTCATTGATTGTAGTTTTTCTGGATTATTAAATATATTTTCAAATATTTCTTTAGGGTTATCTTCTTTTTTTAGCCAGATTGCAATTTTATTTTCTTCTAATAGTTTGGCATTTTCTTCTTCTTGACCTGGTATTGGATTGATTATTACCATTGGTAAATTTGATGCTAAACTTTCAGATGTTGTTAATCCACCTGGTTTTGTTACAACTAAATCGGATATTGACATTAATTCTGGTACTTTATTTGTATAGTCTAGCACTTTTACAAAGTTTTGTTTGTTATTTCTTTCTATTACTTCATTAAAGTGTTTTTGCATTTTTTCGTTTCTTCCAGATATTGCTATAATTTGTATGTTTTCAATATTTCTTACTAAATTTTCAAAGATTTCAACGGTTCTTGTTTTACCAAGACCAAATTCACCACCACCAAAAAATAGTATGGTTTTTAGATTTTCTTTCAAATCGAATTCTTTTAATATTTCTTTTCGATCATAGTTTATTAAAAATCTGTCAGATATAGGAATTCCAGTTGCATGAATTTTTGTTTCGCTGATATTTTTGTTAATTAGATATGATTTCATTTGTTCATGGGCTACAAAAAAGTAATCAGTATATTCATGACCAATTAACCATTGGTCATGTGACGAAAAGTCTGTCATTATTGTTGCAATTTTTGCAGTAATTTTACCTTTTCTTTTTAAGTAACTACTCATTTGACTTCCAAAAGGATGTGTTGATATTATTAAATCTGGATTTTTATCACGTAATAGTTTTAGTAATTTTATTGCAAGTATTTGGTTTGATTTAGAAGAAATATGTGCTAAAGGTCCCTTTTGAGAGTCTTTATATATTTTCCCCCAAGCCCAAGGCATTTTTTTTGTCATTTCTATATATGCTGCTGTTGATATTTTTTCTAAAGCTGGATTTACGTATTTCATACAGTCTATTAGTTCAACATCCAAATTTTTATAGTTTTTATTTATGTATGATTCAATGGATTTTGCAGCGTTTAAATGTCCGCCACCATATGAAGCATAGAATATTATTATTTTCATATATTACCTCTTTTAATTATATTTATTATAATTATATTTTATCATAATTTTTTAAAAAATTCTATAAAAAAATTAATAATAATTTTTAAATAAAAAATATAAATAAAGTTGTATAAAATTTTCAAAAATAACCACAATATAGATAAAAGAAAATGAGGTGATTTTTTGAAAAATGTTTTTAAACTTATAATTTGTATAATGCTAATAGTTTTATTCACAATTTGTGCAGTATTTGTGGAAAGCATAATGGAAAATAATAATAAAGTGTATGCTAAATCTTCGAATTCTACTTCTGATATCCAACTTATGGCAAGAGCTATAAATGGTGAAGCAAGGGGAGAACCTTATGAAGGACAGGTTGCAGTTGGAGCTGTTATATTGAATAGAGTGAAAGATTCAAAATTTCCTAATACTATTGCAGGAGTGATATATCAAAAAGGAGCGTTTACTGCAGTTTCTGATGGCCAAATTAATCAACCAATAGAAGAAGGGTCAACTGTGTATAAGGCTGCTAGAGATGCTATGAATGGATGGGATCCAACAGGTGGGTGTATATATTATTTTAATCCACAAACAGCAACTAATAAATGGATTTGGTCTAGGCCATTGGTTAAAGTTATTGGAAAACATAGATTTTGTAAGTAATGAAAAGGGAGGAAAGTAATATGAATAAAATTATGGACTGGAAGGAAAGATTAAAAAAAGGTCATATGCTTAGTGTAATAGGTGTTTTTTTCTTGATTATTGTTGTACTTGGTATTATATTATACCAAAAAAATATACAAGCAAAACAAGTTTCTGAAAACACATATAATATGGCTTTTTGTGAATTGGTAGATTATGTTGAAAATGTAGAATCATATTTAGCAAAAGCGCAAATATCTACAACACCTGAACAAGCTGCAGAGACATTGACAAATTTATGGAGAGAGGCAAATATGGCGCAAACATATTTATCTAGATTACCAATAGAGAGTCAAGAACTAGAAAATACTCAAAAGTTTTTAAACCAAGTTAGTGATTACAGTTATTCTTTGTCAAGGAAAAACATATATAAAGAAAAAATATCAGATGAAGAATTAAAAAATTTAAAGGAGTTGCATAAATATAGTTCGGAATTAGAAAAAGTTTTAAATCAGTTAGCAGATGATATCAATTCTGGAAGGATTAAATGGGGAGAATTGGATAAAAAGGGAACTCCAGTTTTTGCTCAACAAGTTAGTTCAGAAAGTAAAGATGGGTTTAGTAATTTGGAAGAAAATTTCCATGAATATTCTGGTTTAATATATGATGGGGCTTTTTCAGAACATTTGACAAATGAAGGGAAAAAGGGATTAGTAGGTGAAGAAATAAATGAGGAAAAAGCTACTAGCATTGTTAAAGAATTTATAGGTGAAAATAGAATAGAAGAGCTTTCTAGTTTGGGATTATCTCAAAATGCTAATATTCCTTCTTTTAATTTTTCTATAAAAACTAAAGAAGATAATAATATTAATATTGCTATATCTCAAAAAGGTGGATTTGTTGTGTATATGAATTATGATAGAGATGTAACTTCTGAAATAATATCACAAGAAGAAGCAAATCAAAAAGGAAAAGAATTTTTGAAAGACAAAGGTTTTCCTAATATGAAGGAAACATATTATTTAAAACAAGAAGGAATTGTTACTATTAATTATGCATATGAACAAGAAGGAGTGGTAATGTATCCTGATTTGATAAAAGTAAAGGTTGCTTTGGATAATGGAGATATATTAGGGATTGAAACAACGGGATATTTAAATAATCATATAAAAAGAGATATTAATAAGATTAAAATAAGTAAAGATGAAGCTAAAAGGACTTTGAATAAGGAATTAAATATTAAGAGTGAAGGATTAGCAGTTATTCCAACTGAATGGAAAACAGAGATTTTATGCTATGAATTCAAGGGGAAAATAGAAGATACCGAATTTTTAGTTTATATAAATGCACAAAATGGTAGGGAAGAAGATATTTTAGTTATAAAAGATACACCAAATGGCATTTTGACTATGTGATCTTTTTTGGGGACACTTAAAAAAATTATAAAAAACAAATAAAAAACTTAAAAATTGAAATATTTTTAAGTTTTTTAAAATTAAGTAATTTTTTTTGAAGTGTCCAAAAAGAATTAATGTCTTTTATATATGTCTTTAGATAATATAGATGAATTAACTATTTGACCATTTTGTTTTTTTATTTTGTATGCTTCAGAATATATTGAATTTGCAGTAGTTTTGGTTACTTTATCTTGTATTTCTATTTGACAGTCAGAGGCTTGTTTTAAACCATGTATTTCAAAATTTGCAATTCCTTTTGCTACAGAACATAGTATTTTTATTGGATAGTTTCTGTTATTTTTAAATTTAAAATCTATTGCACCATATACAACTGTTGCATCACGACTAGCCCTTACATATGATGGAACAAATTGATGGTTACTTCTTTCTATTATTTCTAAATCTGCTAAAACTACAGCGTTATATAGAGTGCTAGTAATTTGACATATTCCACCACCTAAACCATCAACTACTTTTCCACTTACATATATTGGAGCTTCTTTGTATCCTGTTGCAATTGTTCTTTTTCCTACAACTTTATTATATGAAAAAGTTTCTCCAGGCATTAAAACAGTCCCATTTATTTTATTTGCTGCTAGTATTAAATTTGTAGTTCTATTTGTGTTTTTAGTTGAATAAGTTGTGCTAAAAGTTGATAATAAATCAGGAAAGGCTTCTTTACCTAGCATGTTTGTTGTGGTTTTTGGATATAGTACTTTTAATGGGATTTTATATTCTTCTTGCTTAGTTTGTAACATTGATTTTACTTCTTCCATAGGGATTGCAAAGTCTACTCCGTTTTCACTTGCATATACATTATACGGGTTTTGTGTAAAATATGCATTTTTAGGTTCTTTATATAGTTCATTATGAATAGCGTCTATATCTAATTGTGAAGGTGCAACAGTAGTAGTAATTATTTCAATAGGTGTGTCTTTTAAATTTAATTTTTTTATTTGATTTATAATGTGTTTTGCGGTTTTATCAATATCTATGACACTACCTGCTTTTCCTTTGGTTAAAATAAGATTTGAATCTTCTATGTAATAACTACTTTCAATTAGTGCATCTGGTAATTTGTTTGAAATATCTTTTAAATTATTCCTTAACTGTTCTTCATCAAGTGTTAATACAGGTTCAATTTTTGTTTTAGCTAAAAGTGATTTTAATCTTATAATATCATTTTCGAGTAATGTTCCAGTTTTTCCAATTTGATATGCTAGGTTTATGGCAGATGTTGTATCGAAAGTTATGCCTAAGTCTTTTGATAAGATAGAAGTTTCATAACCATTGTGCGTTAATTTTATTTCTTCTGGAATATTACTAGAAATGTATGTATCTAATTCTTTTAAGGCATCTTCTTTATTTAAATTTGATACATTATATCCACAGATAAATACTCTTGGTAATATTTTTCCATTTTTAGCTGTATTAATTGTGAAACTTATGAAAGAAAGCAATAATATAACTAAAAATATAATGGCTGTTATTCCAAAAGTTTGTAAAATATGTGAAGAATTATTTTTGGTTTTAACTATATGAAATTCTGTTTCTTTTTTTTCTGATTCAATTTTTTTATTATTTTCAATATCTAATTTTTTTTCTTTTTCTAGTGTATTATTTTTTAACATATTTATTCTCCTATTTTTTATTGCAAGTATATTATATCATGAATTTTATTATTTTGTCATTAAATTTTTTTATTTTATATTATTTGTAAAAAAATAAATTAGCAGAAATTTACAAGATATTTTTTATTTTTTTACATATACTATAAGTAATAACTTTAATTAAAGTTTAATATATTATAGTTATAGGAGGATATTATGTCTAGAAATAGTAAACTAATATCTGAAAATTTAAAGGAAGAAATAGCAAGGGAACTTGGTGTTTATGAACAGGTAAAACAAGATGGAGGGTGGTCGAATGTGTCATCTAAAACTTGTGGTAATATTGTAACTAAGGCTATCGAAATTGCTAATCGTTCTGTAGAAAAATAAATATAGGGACATGTTTCTTAAGTAATAATAGGGAATATGTCCCTATATTATAATTTAATTCTAATTTTGGTTGATTTCTAAAAGTCAATGTAGTAAAATATTTTTTAAGAGAGGATAAGGTGTATATATGAAAGAATTAAAAGTAAAAGATATTGTTAGAATTATAGATGGAACTTTGATTTGTGGTGATCAAGATAAAACTTGTAATGGGTTTAAATATGATACAAGAGAAGTTGAAAATGGTGATGTTTTTATTCGTGTAGGAAATGAAAAAGAAGAAGGAAAGCAATATTGGGAAATGGCTTTTGAGGCAGGAGCAGATGTTTCTATTATTAATGATGTTAGAATTGATTTGGAAAAGTTAAATAAATGGAAAGATAAAGTTTTAATTAAAACTAATGACCCGTTAAAGGGATTACAAAATCTAGCTAGATATAAAAGAGATATGTATGGAGAGAATTTTCCTGTTGTTGCTATTACTGGAAGTGTTGGTAAAACTAGTACTAAGGATATGGTTTATAGTGTTATTTCTCAAAAATTCAATACTTTAAAAACCCAAGGAAATTATAATAATCACATTGGTGTTCCTTTGACTTTGTTAGGTCTAAAAGATCATGAAGTAGCTGTTGTAGAAATGGGGATGAACCATTTTGGGGAAATTAGTAACTTAACTAATATAGCTAAACCTAAAATTGCTGTTTTAACTAATATAGGTACTTCTCATATTGGAAATTTGGGTTCAAGAGAAAATATTTTAAAGGCTAAATTAGAAATTTTAGAAGGTATGAAGGAAAAAGTAGTAGTTGTTAATAATGATAATGATTTATTACATAAGTGGAAGTTAGAAAATGCAGATAAGAATATAAAGATTTATACTTTTGGTATTCAAAATGAATCAGATGTATGGGCTGAAAATATTATTTTGAATGAAAATAGTAGTAGTTTTTGCTGTCACGTGTTTGATACTCAATTTGAAGTTAATGTTCCAGTTGGCGGAGAACATTTTGTGTATAATGCTTTATGTGCTAGTTTGGTAGGACATTTACTTGGTCTTGATAGTGAAGATATCAAAAAAGGAATAGAAAGTTTCGAACTTACTAAAAATAGAATGGAAATGAATAAGCTTAAAAATGGTACTATTGTTATAAATGATGCATATAATGCAAGTTTAGAATCAATAAAAGCTTCAGTTAAATGTTTGGAAGAGTATAAGGAAAAAAGAAAAGTAGCAGTTATTGGTGATGTTTTTGAATTGGGGGAATTTGCTGAAGATTTGCATAGAAAAATGGGAAAGTATTTGTATGATAGTAATATAGATTTATTACTTTGTACTGGTGAAAATAGTAGATTTATTGTAGAAGAAGCTGAAAAAGAAGGTACTAGGATAAAAGAAATTAAATATTTTAGTTCGCGAGAAAATTTATTGGAATATATAAAGGCAAATACTACTGGTAATGATGTTATTTTATTTAAGGCATCTAATGGTATGAAGTTTTATGAATTGTGCCCTGAAAATAATGGGAGTTTTGAAGATATTAAATTAAGTAAATAAAATATAAGATGTTTAGATATTTTAAAATATTTAAACATTTTTTATTTTATGATAGAAAAAAGTAAAAAATATATAGATTTTTTTGAATTTTATGATATAATAGTGATACCTTTTAGGGGAGGATGTCAAATGATTTTTAAAGATTATTACAAAATATTAGGTTTAGAAACAAGTAGAGTTTCTTTAGAACAAATTAAAACTGCATATAGATTGTCTGCTAAAAAATATCATCCGGATTTGAATGTTGGTGATAGCTTAGCAGAAGAAAGAATAAAAGATATTAATGAGGCGTATAAAGTATTATCTGTTCCAGCATCTAAGAGAAAATATGATAGAACTTGGAATGCATATACTGCCAGAAAAACTAAAAATGGTTTAAAAAGTAAAGGAACTATTTTTGATATGTTTTTAGGGGAGATAGATAAGACTGGTTTAGGGAAGAACAAACAAGAGCCTATTTATGGAGAAGATGTTGAAACTGAAATAAAAATTGGCTTAGAAGATGCTTTTTTTGGAATTGAGAAAAAAATTTCTTTTAAAAATGTAGAAGGTAAGAATAAAACTTTTTCTGTTACTGTACCTAAAGGTATTAGAGATGGTGAAAAGATAAGATTAATAGGTCAAGGCAAACAGGGTAAAAATGGTGGCAAAAATGGTGATATGTTTATAAAAATTGATATTCAGGACACGAAAAAATTTAAGCTTAAAGGATATGATTTATACACAGATTTGCTTTTAACACCATGGGAAGCTAGTTTAGGGACAAGAGTTACTGTTTCTACTATTGATGCTGAAACTAAAATATATATACCACAAGGTATTCAAAGTGGTGAAAGACTTAGAATTCCTAACAAGGGATATAATGATGGCAAAGGCGGTAGGGGTGATTTAATAGCAGAAGTAAAGATCATGGTGCCTAAAAAATTGAGCGAGAAAGAAAAGAAAATTTATGAAGAATTGAAAGAATTTTCAGATTTTAATCCAAGAAATGCTAATTAACATAAAATAATATTGACAAAAGGCTTGTTTTTCGGTATAATTAGAAGTGGAAGTGAACAAAAGACAAGCTGTATCAAATATAGGAAGAGGTGTAGTAATAAATGGAGATGTGGCAAGGAAAACACTTTAGTATCACAGATCCTAAAGAAGTTAAAACAGTAATATATCAAATAAATAAAACAGAAAAAGAATTTTTGAAAGAGGCTCCTAAGTATACGATACAGAGATTAGATTTTTCAGAAGAGTTAAGAGGAGAAAATACTAGAAAGACATTTTATGTAGATAATCCATCAGAAGATGAGGATCATTTGGTTATTTTATCTTTTGGAAAAGATAGAGTAGTTGTAAATATGGCGTTACTTGAAGGAAATAAGATAGCTATTTCTAAAAAGCCAATGCCTTTAAAATTTGATAACTTATATAATGAAGTTGAGACAGAATTTAAAGATTTTAAATATACGCCAAATTTTAAAAGACCAATTTGTATAATTGATCCAGAAACTACAGAAGAGGTAAAGCCTGTGCTTTATTTTGATGAGAAAACAAATGAAGTTAAAGGAAAGTGTAAATTAAAACCATATAAATCTTATTTTGCCTTTGAAATCAGAGACAAAAAAGATAATTAAGGAGGAAGTTTGAAATGGGTAATCCAAAACAAGAAGATAATGGATTTGAAGTTGTTTTTATGAATGTTGGAGCTAGAAAAAAAGATATAGAGGAAAGAGGAAATGGAAGTAAAGACGATTCTAATTTAGTTCCAGGTTTTATAATTGAAACTACTGTTTATGATAATAAATGTGTAATTGATGGAAAAGAAGCATATAGAATAAATGAAAATGGTGAAAAAGTAGAAGCTGATTTTGAGATAATGAATAAAGCAAATAAAGAACGTAAACTTAAAAATAAAGAACAATACAATGGAGAAACTAGATAGGTAACTAAAGATAGTAGGTGATTTAAAATGAATTACAAAATAGAAGGAGCAATAAGAAGGAATAGAAAAAATTTTATAATATGTATAATACTATGGGCTTTTTTGGTCATAGTATTTGTTTCGCCTTTGTCATATAGTATTTTTGAGGCGTCACAAGGCGGTAAATTTGATAGTATTCTATTATTTGAAAGTATAGGAAAAAATTTTTTGCATCCGTTAAAAACGACAGGAAATATATTTTCTCAAGGTGCTTTTAATAATTTTACATCAGTGCTAGTAGGATTTAGTATTTTTTATTTTATATTTTTCTTTATTGGATTTGTTCGTTCAGCTCCCAAAAATGAATATTCAGATATTGAGCATGGTTCTAGTGATTGGAGTCAACATGGAGAACAATATAAAATTTTGAATAGAAATAAAGGTATTATACTTGCAGAAGATAATTATTTACCAGTTGATAAAAGAGGAAATGTCAATGTATTAGTTGTTGGACGGTTCTGGTTCTGGTAAATCTGCATCTTATTCAATACCAAATGCATACCAAATGCTAGGTTCATATGTTTTTACAGATCCTAAAGGAGAATTATATGATTCAACAGCAGGATATTTAAAAGAACATGGATACAAGATAAAGGTGCTAAATTTAGTCAGACCACAATTTAGTGATGGATATAATCCATTACATCATATACAATCAGAATTAGATGTTGATGTTATAGCAAATACTATTGTTAAAGGGCAAAAATCAGATGGTGGTGGTTCTGATCCTTTCTGGGATGATTCAGCAGAAATGTTATTAAAGGCTTTAATATATTATTTATTAGCTACAAGACCAGAAGAGGAACAAAATTTAGCAAGTTGTGCAGAACTTGTTAGAGCTGCTAATAGTAATGGCGGTAGTAACTTGCTTACTGAATTAATGAGTCAGTTACCATATGATCATCCAGCTAGAATGAACTATAAATCAATTGAAATTGCACCAGAAAAAACATATAGTTCAATATTGAGTACACTTCAATCTAAATTAGGTAAGTTTGATTCAAAAGAAATTGCAGAATTAACTTCAACAGATACAATAGATTTTGAAGAAATTGGAAGTCAGAAAACTGCTGTTTATGTTATTTCTTCTGATACTCACACAGCATATGACTTTTTATTAACTATTTTCTTTGCTCAAATGATACAACAGTTATATGATTATGCAGATAAAAATGGTGGTAAATTAAAAGAACAGACATTTTTTATACTAGATGAGTTTGCAAATATTGGTAAGATACCAGATTTTGATAAGAAAATATCTACTTCTAGAAGTAGAAGGATTTCATTTAGTGTTATTTTACAAAATGTTGATCAGTTAGAAGCAGTTTATGAAAAATCCTATGAAACTATTATGGGTAACTGTGATACTCATGTATTTTTAGGAAGTAACTCGTATAAGACGGTTGAATATTTTTCTAAGCAACTAGGTGAAAAAACTATTGATAGAGATAGTATTTCGATAAATAGAGATAGGAAAAATTGGAAAACAGGTAAGAGTGTTTCTGATCAAGTAATGGCGAGAGCGTTGATGACACCTGATGAATTACGTAGAATGGATGTTGACCAATGTATTGTTTTTGTTAAAGGTTTAAAACCAGTCAAAGCACAGAAGTTTTACTATTTTAAGCATGCAATGGCAAGAGATTTAAAAAGACATGAAATTAGTCATAATGATATTGGAGAAATTAAAAGAGGAGAATGGAGAAAATATAACCCATATAATCCTTGGACTGATGATAAAGATGATAAGCAAGTTGAAAATTTAAAGGTTGAATCTTTGGATGATTTGTTTGATGATTTAGATGATGATAAAAATGAAGTTAAAGAAAATGTAAATAAAGTTGAGAAAGTGGAAAAATTTGAGGAAGATTCAATTCAATTACCACAAGATGATGAATACGATTTACAAAAAGAGCTAGAGGCTAAGTTTGATGAGCTTTTTGGACCATTAGATGAAGATTAAATATAGGATTTATTAAAATAGTTAAGGTAGAAAACTTTCAAAGTTTTCTACCTTAACTATTTTAATATCTTTTTAATATTTTTCAATTTAAAAGTATTTACAAGGAAATAATTTAATAGTATAATGAAAATGTATATTATTTGTTTTAAAAATAACATGTGCTACAAATAAAAGTTGAATAACTAAAAGAAAAAGGAGTAGAAATAAAGGGAATTTGCTAAAATTAATAAAATAATAGTGTACAAAAAAATGAGAAAGAACAGAAGAAAAAGGAGGAAAAATGGAATTTAAAACAAAAGCAAATATGGGTATAACTCTTATATCTTTAGTAATTACAATAATTGTGTTAATAATATTAGCAGGTGTAACGATATCAAGTATAAGCCGAAATAATGGAATAATAAATAAAGCAGAGCAAGCTAAAAAAAATGTGCAAGTTTCAAGTGTAATAGAAAAAATACAGGTAGATGTATTAAAAAAATATAATAGTCAGAAAGGAAAATTTACTGAAAGTGATTTTGAAAATATATTAATTAATTATGGTAGTTTATCAGGAGGTCCAGAATTAATATCGAAAATATTAAAGACAAAAGAAAAAAATGAAATTCCTGTAAAAGATATATTAGATTTATTGGATATAAAATTTTATGTTGATAAAAAACCAGATGTTCAAAAGCCAACTCCAGGAAAACCAACACCAGATGGAATATTTACGGAAACAAGTACAGTAGATGGAAATACACCTACAGAGAATAACCCAATAATACCAGAAGGATTTAAACCAATGGATATAAATCCAACACCTACACCAGATACAGTAAACAAAGGATTTGTAATAACAGATGGACAAGCGGAATTTGTATGGGTACCAGTTCCAGATATAACTAAAATGGTAGGTGGAACAGAAAAACAAAATAACCCAGGAGAAAGATGGGGAAAATTGTATTCTAAAACAAATATAGATAATCCAGAAAATGGAACTGATATAGCTAAGCCAACAAATACAAGTTATAGAGAGCCAGATGTTTTAACTGCTACTAGTAATGCAGATGGAAATCAAGCTTATCTAGATATAATGAATAATATATTAGGAACATCATATAATATAAATACATTTAAAACAGAATTGGAAAAAGATTTTTATAAAATGTCAGAGAGCGTAAAAAAATATAAAGGATTTTATGTAGGAAGATATGAAAGTAGTTTAGTAGGTAGTGATAATAATGCATATTTAGCACCAATAAAAGGAGCTATGTCAGCAAATGCAGCAGGTAGTTTATCTAGTTCTTGGTATGGACTATATGCAAGACAAAAGAAATATAAAAAGGGACAAATAGAAGGAAGTATGATATGGGGATGTCAATATGATGCAATGATGAAATGGATGAAGAAAAATAGAGTGAATGTAGAATCATTAACACCACTACCAGAAGCATCAAAAAACACAGGAAGAACAACAGGAACAGTAGAAACAGATAAATTATGTAATGTATATGATTTACTTGGAAATAGTTATGAATGGACATTAGAGGCGCACAACACCTACTTTCGAGTTAATCGAGGGGGCAATTACGAATACGGCGTTTCGCCAGCTAACCGTTTCGACGACTTTCCTAACGACACTAACCTCGACAATTCTATTCGCGCCGCACTTTATATTCCGTAGCATTGACCACTGATAAAAAGAGAAATAAAAAAGTGGTAAAATAAAGTAATAACAAAACCTAAAGCAGGCGCCCAATATGTCTTTAAAAAACACATTGGGGGCGAGAAAATTGTAAGCTGTCTATGCCGAGCAGTATACAATTTTCTCACTCAAATAATAATAAGGTAGTAAATAATAATAAAGTAAAAGCAAAAATTGTATTTTTATATAATTTTTGCTTTTTTTTGTAAAACTATTTACAAACATTAGTTTGTATGATAGTATTTGAGTGAAAGGATGGTTTATATGAAGTTTATACATATTGCAGATATACATTTTGATAGACCTTTTGTTAATTTGGCTGATAAAGAAGGCTTAGGAGAACTAAGAAGGTTGGAACAAAGAAAGGTTTTTAAAAAAGTAATTTCAAAGGTTAAAGAAGATAAAGTAGATTATTTGTTTATTTCTGGAGATTTATATGAACATCAGTATGTTAAAAAGTCTACAATTCAGTTTATAAATGACTGTTTTAAATCTATTCCAGATACTAAGGTTTTTATATCTCCTGGTAATCACGATCCATATTTGAAAAATTCATATTATTCTAGATTTTTGTGGAATGATAATGTATATATTTTTAATGCTGAAGGAGAAAAAATTGAATTTGCTGATGTATGCATACATGGATATGGATTTAATGATTTTTGTTGTTCTGGATTTGATTTGAAGTGTGATTTGGATAAAAATAAATTAAATGTTTTAATTATCCATGGAACTTTGGATGGAGCAGATGATAAATATAATTCAATTAGCAGAAAAAATTTGGAAGGATTTGATTATGTTGCAATGGGACATATTCATAAGCCAATGTATGATGGAAAAATAGTGTATCCAGGTTCTTTGGTTTCTCTTGGGTTTGATGAAATATGGCAACATGGAATGATTGAAGGAGAGTTGAATTGTGAAAAACTCAAGCTTGATTTTTTAAAATTAGATGATGAAGAGTTTGTTGAAAAAGAAATTGATGTAACAGAAGTATTATCTAGTGAAGAACTTATTGAAAAAATTAGTGAACTTGAGATTTTGGATAATCAATTTGTTAAGGTGGTTTTGGTAGGAAAAAGGCATTTTGAAATTGATATTTTAGGATTGTACAAAGTAGTTAAAAATGAAAGGATTATAAAAATTAAAAATAATACTGAGATTGCATATGAATTAGATAAAATAGCAAGTGAAAGTACATTAAAAGGACTGGTTGCAAAAAAAATGTTAGGCAAATTGGAAAATGTGACTGATTTAGAAGAAAAAGAAATTATTGAGAAGGCTATTGAAATTGCATTTGATGCTTTGAAATAACGGGAGGTGTTTGGAGTGAAAATAGATGAATTAAAAATAAATTCATATGGTAAATTTAAAAATCTAGAATTAAAATTCAAAAATCATATTAATATTGTTTTTGGGAAAAATGAAGCAGGAAAGTCAACTTTAATAAATTACATTTTAAGTTCTTTTTATGGAATTTCTAAAAAGAAAAATGGAAAAGAATATTCTGACTATGATAGATATCTTCCTTGGAGTGGTGAAGATTTTTCAGGCAGATTATCATATAGTTTAAATGATGGCAGAAAGTATGAAGTATATAGGGATTTTAAAAAGAAAAATCCTAAAATTTTTAATGAGAAAAAGGAAGATATTTCAAATAGTTTTAATATAGACAAAAGTTTAGGAAATCAATTCTTTTATGAACAAACAAAAATCGATGAAGGATTATTTTTATCTACTTTTGTTTCTAATCAACAAGAAGTTAAACTTCAAAGGGCAGAACAGGGAATGCTAGTTCAAAAAATTGCTAATTTAGTTGGAACAGGTGAAGATAATACTTCATTTAAATTAGCAATGAATAGAATTAATAAAAGACAATTAGATGAAGTTGGAACAGATAGGTCAAGAGAAAAACCAATTAATCTTTTAAATAAAAGGATTAGTCAGTTAGAAGATGAAAAGAGCGGATTAGATAAGTATGAAGAGTTTAAATATGAAATTGAGGAAAAAATTCTTGATTGTAAGGAAAAAATTGGAGAGTTAGACAAAGAACTTAAAAAGTATAGTGAATTTAAAATAAATTTGGAAAACGAAAAGATTGAAAGAGAAAAGCTAAAGTTACAAGAAGAGTTAAAAGTTAAAAATTTTCAAAAAATTAAGGATATTGAAGATAAAATAGAAAACATCAAAAATGAAAACGAAGGACTTTTTGGTAGAGTGGAAAATCATAAGGTAGTTGAAAAAGGTGAAAAAAATAAAGTTATAGGTTGGAGCTTGTTAATTATTTTTATTAATATTATTCAATTTATATTCTTAAAAGGTAAAGTAATTAATTATTCTATTTTTGCTATTTCAAGTTTGGTGGTATTATCTTTTTGTATTAAATATTTTAAAGTGGAAAACAGAAGAAAAAAAGAAGAAATAAAAAGACAAGAAGATTTGAAAAAAATAGAAGTTATTAAGGAAAAAATACAGTTATTAGATAGTGAAATAGATATGTTATTAAATAGTAATAAAGAAGTAGATAAATTGATTGAAAAAATGGAAAGAGAGATTATTAAAAGTAGTGTTACTAATTTATCTTTGCAAGATGTACAAATTATGGTTCAAAAGGTACAAGAAGAGTTAAATAATTTTAAAATAGAGTTACATAGTTTGGAACTAGATAAAAATAATATAGAGCCTAATATTGAGAGGATTGCTAAAATTGAAGAAGAATATGCTATATGTTTAGATAAAAAAAAGGAATTAGAAAAATTAAATGAGAGTATGGAACTAGCAAAAGAGGTTTTAAGTGAAAGCTATGAAATTATGAAAAATAGTGTTACTCCTAGATTTACTGAAAACTTGTCTAGAAATATTTCAGAGATTACAAATCGAAAATATTCAAATGTTAGATTTAATGATGAAATTGGTTTGATTGTTGAAAATGAATTTGGTGAGTATGTACCTGCTACAAAACTTAGTGTTGGTACTATTGAGGAACTTTATTTATCTTTAAGATTGTCTATGATAGATGATTTATCTGATGAGAATATGCCAGTTTTTTTGGATGAAAGTTTTGCATATTTTGATGATGATAGGCTAGAAAATTTTTTGAAGTATATTGATAAAAAGTATGTTGACAAGCAGTTTGTTATTTTTACTTGTACAAATAGGGAAAAAGATATCTTGGATGGTTTAGATATTAAATATAATTATATTAATTTAAGTTGATTTTTTGCAGGATTTGTAGTAAAATAATTAGAGATTAAATTGCAAGGAGTGTTAATATATGTTTGAAAAATTAGAGCTAGTTGAAAAAAGATATGAGGAATTGACTAAATTAATTAGTGATCCAGAAGTGATTAGTAATCAAACAGACTGGCAAAAATACATGAAAGAACATGCTAGTATTGAAGATATAGTAGTTAAATTTAGAGAATATAAAAAAGTCAAAGAAAATATGGAAGAAGCTAAGGAAATGATGCAAGATCCAGAGATGAAAGAACTTGCAGAAGAAGAATTTTATGCTTCTAAAGAAGAATTACCTAAATTAGAAGAAGAATTAAAAGTATTATTAATTCCAAAGGATCCAGATGATGATAAAAATATCATTTGCGAAATTAGAGCAGGTGCTGGAGGAGAAGAAGCAGCTTTATTTGCAGGAACGTTATTTAGAATGTATACAATGTATGCAGAGAGAAAACATTGGAAATTAGAAGTTTTAAATGAGAATGAAACAGGACTTGGTGGATATAAAGAAATTTCTTTTATGATTACAGGGAAAGGTGTATATAGTAGATTAAAATTTGAAAGTGGAGTTCATAGAGTTCAAAGAGTTCCAGATACTGAAAGTAGTGGTAGAATTCATACTTCTACAGCAACTGTTGCAATGCTTCCTGTTGTAGAAGATGTGGAAATTGAAATTAATCCAGCAGATATCAAAATGGAAGTTTTTAGAGCTTCTGGTGCTGGGGGACAGCATATTAATAAGACATCTTCAGCAGTTAGACTTATCCACGAACCTTCTGGTATTGTCGTTGAATGTCAAACTGAGAGATCTCAATTTCAAAATAAAGACAATGCTATGAAAATGCTTAGAACTAAATTATATGAAATAGAAAAACAAAAACAAGATAGTGAAGTTGCTAATGCTAGAAAAACTCAAGTTGGTTCTGGTGATAGAAGTGAAAAAATTAGAACTTATAATTATCCGCAAGGTAGAATTACAGATCATAGAATAGGAATGAGTATTTATCAAATGGAGAACTTCTTAAATGGTGATATTGATGAAATGGTTGATAATTTAATTGCTGCTGATAGAGCTGAAAAACTAAAAGGTGAAGAATAGAATACGAATAAATAAAAACTTTTTACCATAAAATATATTAGAATATATTGGTAAGGAGTTTTTTATTTTGGATATTTTAAAAACAACTATTTTAGGTCTTTTTTTTGGTACTTTTGGTACTACAATTGGTGGAATCATTGGTGTTTTAGTTAAGCATAATTCAAATAAATTTTTGAGTTTTATTTTATCTTTTGCTTCTGGACTTATGATGGCTATTATTTGTTTTGATTTGATACCAGAGGCTTTAGAAATTAGTGGTATTTTGAAAGTTCTTTTGGGAATTATACTAGGAATTATTTCTATGATTTTTTGTGATTATGTAGTAGAAAAAAAATTAAAGATTGAAAACAGTAAAATTAATGGAAATACTTTATTAAAGACTGGTATTGTTGTTTCCATTGGACTTGCAATACATAATTTTCCAGAGGGATTAGCTATTGGATCTGGATTTAATGCTTCTATGAAATTAGGATTGAGTTTAGCTTTGGCTATTTGCTTACATGATATTCCTGAAGGTAGATTCCAATGTAGACACCAAGTTAAATATGCTTGAAAAACAATTTGAATTCAAATTTATTATAAAAAAATGTGAGCTTTACAGTAGCAAAAAGTATGGCATATTGGCTGTTTTTTTACTTTAGTGAAATGCCATATGTGTAAAAATATGAAATGTTGATATTTGAGTACTTATAAAGAATGGTTGCCATATTTTAATGTGCTGAGGTAAGGAGGCACTATTATAGATAGGGCATTCTTGTCGTGAAAGGACAAGTTATGAGATGAGAGGGCTTGAATTTATAGGAATTTTGTAGTATAATATTTATGTCAACTTTATAAACATATATTTTAATTAAAATTTATGGAGGTATTGATATGTTTATTGTTATAACAGGCCTTGATGGTTCAGGGACAAGTACAGTTGCTGAGTTATTGCACAGAATGGATAAAAATTCTATTATAACTCGGACACCAAGTTTAGAATTCTCGAATAGAGAGGATATTGATAATTCAGTAAGAGAAGTATCACAGATGGCACATTACTTATACTATTTATCTTCTGTTGTTTGCGAATCAGATAAAATAAAGAAAGAAGGTAAGTATAAGGAAAATAATGTTTACTGTGTCAGATATCTTATTGATACAGTTGTATCTCATAGTGTTGCAGGACTTGATGTTGAACTTGATTATGAAACTTATGATATTTTGGAACCTGACTTGACAATCTTTGTTAAGTTAAATGAAGAAATTAGGCAAAAGCGTATCACAGAAAGGGGGAAATCAATTCTAGATAAAGTATTAGATGATAGTAAAAAAAGAGAACAATTTAATAAGAAATTTGATTATTTTCTTGGTTTAGAAAATGATCCAACTATTGTTTTTAATAATGATAGTGAAGATGTTCAGAAAAGTGTTAAAGAATTATTTAAATTAATCAAAGAAAGAGGTAGACATTATGAGTAAGAACAAGTATCTTTTAACAGATGAAGTGGAACTTTGTGAACAGGATTATGCTGAAAGAGAAAAGTTAATAAAAGAATTTAGAGAAATGCCTGAAGAGTTTTTCTCAAAGATGAGACATTTTCAGCCACAAATTGGGTGTTTGAATGTATGTGAAATTTGTAGTAAAACTGCAAATGCAAGAGTTGAATTTTGGGAAGAACGGAGAATAAGAAATATTATTGCAGCTTTAAAGTATGCATCTCCACAAATTAAAGAGAATTATTCCTTGATAACATATGATAGATATGAACATAGAAATGGAGTGATTTTTCCATATCTTGATAATGATATTGGAATTTATCCATATTTAGATTTGTTTATCAGATTAGCATTCAAAGAATTAGGTGTAACGACCAGAATTTCAACTGTTAGTTATAGTAGACATAATGAAAAATTAAATGATATGCATAAGAGAATTAATCTTCTTCACGAAGATGGACTTGGAGGAGTAAGACTTTCTTTTACACCTTATGAATTAGGTTGGTGTAGTAAAAATGCCACATATAGTCAGTTTGATTATACACTTGATATGGCTAATTTATTAGAAATTTATAAGCCATATTATGAGTTATGTGGTGCAGGAAGTAGAAAGATGTGTGTGGAGCTTAGATATAAGCCTTTAGTTGAAATTGAAAAAGTATTTGAAACAGAAGTTTTAAATCACAAGATTATCTGTGTAGGAAATTACTTATTTATTTCTAAGCAGTGTAATGTTGAAATGAATGAAGCTTATATTAAAGATCCATTTAATCATCAGATTGTTTTAACTGAGAAGGCAACAGAGTTTTATAGTATTGAAACATATGAAGCATTTGAAACAGTTGAACAGCTTAAAAGAACATGTCATAAGTTTATTATTGGAAGTTTGCAGGATTATAAAGTTGCAGAGATTTATCTTATGAGAAATTATGATGGTAAATACTATGCAATTAATCCTAGTATAACTGAGGATGGTAATGATGGGATGTGTATTTATCCAAAAACAGAAATCAGAGAAACTTCTGGATACGTTGTTTTAGAAAGATTTTTGCTAAATAGTATTATCAAATATAAAAAAACTAAAGGATTGAAAAGCCTTGATAAGTTTGAAGATGCTACTTGGGAAGATGTATATAGTGTACTCAATATTTGCAGAAAGACTGCAAATAAGTATAAGGAAAATGGACATCAGAATAAATATGATTATGTAGTGGAAGAAGTTTTGCCTATGGTAAATGCATATATTTCTGCACTTCAGGTTGCAGGGTATCCGGCAAAGAATTTTTTTGATGCTGAATTTACTATTGATACAGGAATTATTTGCAATCTTGGAAGAGCAATTCATGAATTTAAAGGATTGACAAATAAAGAAAATGAGCCATTGACTCCAATTCATGAAAGAAATTATGGTATGCATAATAGCAAAATGAAGGAAGAAGGAGTTTCTTGGAGACTTAGCTGTAACTATGAAAATAGCATTGTTATTGAAAAACTCAATATGTATGACACTGCAAGTGTTAGAGGTCAAGTAGCTGAAAGAAAAATTATTCAGTTAAATGACTTAGATGAAATTTATACATCAAGTGATTTAAAAACAATGTATCTTGTACCAGGAGAAAGATTAAAATGAAAAAAATAAGATTCTACAAGGAATTTGGTGAATATGGTTATTTAGCAACATATTCTAATCACGGCTTTTTAAAAGATGGTATTTTTTGGAAAACATCTGAACATTACTATCAGGCTCAAAAATTTTTTGAGCCTGAGGTAAAAATGAAAATTGCCAATGCTGAAACTCCCAAAATTGCTTCTTTAATAGGGCGAGATAGAAATCTTAATTTAAGAAGTGATTGGGAAGAAATAAAACAAAATGTGATGTATGATGCGGTATATTTTAAGTTTAAGCAAAACAAAGATATTTTGAAGAAACTTTTAGATACTGGTAATGCAGAAATTGTAGAAGCAACGGTGAAAGAAAATTATTGGGGTTGTGGACCAAATAATGATGGTCAAAACAACTATGGAAAAATTCTTATTAAAGTGAGAAAACAGCTTAGAGATGAACAACATGAGGAGGAATAATATATGGAATTGATTTCTAAAAAAGGATATGAAAAACTTTGTGAAGAATATCAATTAATGGATCAAAAGATTATTGATGCACAAAGAAAGATGGGAGAAAGTGCAAAAAGAGACAATGATTTAAGAGAAAATCCTGAATTTATGGAATTGCGTGTAAAAGCTATGTATACTTTGCCTGCCCAAAAGGAAGAACTTTATAGAAGAATGCATGATTGTATGATAATTGAAGAATGTGAATTTTTTAAATCATTTGATGGCTCAAAAGTTATTCCAGGCTCAAAGGTTGTATACGATATTGATGGGAAAACTGAAACATTAACTATTTTAGGAGATAATGAATCGGATTTAGACAATAATATAATATCATCAGCTACACCAATGGCAAAGGCACTCATAAATAAGCATATTAATGAGTTAATTGATTTTAATGGTATGAAAATTATTATTAAATCAATAGAAAAAATTTAAAACTTAATAGGTTTGAGATGGAAAAGGAGAATTTTACTTTTAAAATTCTCCTTTTTGTTATATAATTATTTTGATAGGAGTGGTTGAATTATGAAACAAATTGAAATAACAGTAAGATTAAATGAAAATATGCAAAGTGCTATAAGAAAATTGGAAATGCAAGGATTCAAAAAAATTAGAGAAAGTGAAATAGATGATGTATATATGACATCAAAATTGAGTGAGTTAAATAGGGATAATATTCAGAAGATTTTAAAGAAATCAGTATTATTAAGAAAATTAAAATTAGAAAATAAAGAAATAAAAAAAATTACATATAAAGATAAAGAAATAGATGAAAAGGGAGATGTTATATCAGAACAAAAAATAAATTTGGATTGTAGTGACTTAGAAAAAGCTAAGGGGTTATTTGAACATTTAGAATTTGAAGAACTTATAAGAGTGAGATATAAAGTATTAGTGTATAGCAAAGATAAAGTAGAATATGCTTTTCAAGAAGTAGAAAATTTAGGAACATTAATTGAATATGAAAATACAGAAAATTTTGAAGGCAAAACACTAGAAGATATTAATAAGACAAAAGAAATAATGTATAATGAAATAAAAAGTACAGGTATTTGTTTAACAAATGAGAAGGATGTAAAAAAAGCTTTTGAATTGATATTAAATAAATATTTTAAAAAATTTGATAAATGAATATATGTATAATATTAAAAGAAAAGGATATAAAATTATTGAAATTTTATATCCTTTTTGATTATTATAGTTCTATTATAAGGATAAAATAATAGAGAAAAAATAGTTTATTTAATGAGAGATTTTGAATAATTTAGAAATTATTGCAATTTTGATAAAATGTTAAAATGAAAAATTGTATTTTTTAAGTATTAGGGGAGAAAATTATAAAGTAAACCACTGTATATATAATAGGAAACTTTATAGATTTACCATTTAGAATTTATGATGGAGGTATTGTCATGATTTAAAATCATTTAATTAAAAATAAGAATATAGTGTTTATCCTTCAAAACATAACCCTTCACATCAATAATTTATATGTGAATAATAAATTTTTTAAAACATATAAATTGAATAAATAAATTAAAATGAACAGGAGGAAACTATGTGCGAATCATTTAAAATTAATGTGTATTTTGATGAAAAGGGAGAAGAATTAGAAAGCTTAATAGAGCAGGTACTAATTGATATATTAGAGAAAAAATAACAAAGAAATTTTTATTATTTGAGCATAGGAAGGAGGAGCAATGCTTGAACAAATAGAAAAAACAATATACAAGGTAGCAATTTATATAAGATTATCAAAAGAAGATATAGATAGAGGTTATGATGAAAGTGAAAGTATAAAAAATCAAAGAACATTATTAACAGAATATGTAGCAAAATTAGGAGGAGAATATGAACTTGTAGACTTTTATATTGACCAAGGTTACACAGGAACAAATTTTAACAGACCAGCTTTTCAACAAATGATTAGAGATATAAATTTAGGAAAAGTTAATATGGTTGTAACAAAAGACTTATCTCGTTTAGGTCGTGATTACATAGAAACAGGAGAATACATAGAAAAGTGGTTCCCTGAAAATAATGTTAGATATGTTTCAGTAACAGATGGAATAGATACTTTTGAAACATCGAATGGAAATAATGATATTGCACCATTTAAATCTATATTAAATGATATGTATTCTAAAGATTTATCCAAGAAAATTAGGACAGCATTACATACTATGCAAAAACAAGGAAAGTGGGTAGGAGGAAAAACAGCATTAGGATATATGAAAGACCCAAACGATAAAAATAAATTAATTATTTGTAAGCAAGAAGCGGAAATAGTAAAAAATATTTTTAATATGGCTGTTTTGCGGAAATGATATAGGAGTAATAAAAAATTATCTTAATGACAATAAAATACCAACGGCAAATCAATTAAGGTATAACAAAGCAACATTTTGGGAAAATAAAACAGTGAAAAATATTTTGAAAAATGAAGTATATATTGGAAATACAGTTCAAAATAAAAGAAGTAGAATTAGTTATAAAAATAGGAAAATGAGAACTAATCCACAAGAACAATGGAATATAGTAGAAAATACACACGAACCAATTATTGATAAGCAGGTGTTTAATAAAGTACAAAAAATGGTAATTGTACAAAGATATAATAGAAATGAAAAAAAGCATAAGTTTTTATTAGACGGATTGTTGGTTTGTTATGAGTGCAAACACAAAATAGGAGTAAGAAAAAAGAAAAATGGATATATGTTTATGATATGTAATAATTATCGTAGAAACTCAAAATTAGGACTTTGCACATCACATGGATTTAGCTATGATACATTAGAAAAAAACATACTACAATATATAAAAAACATATTTTTAGCAATTGATAGTAAAAAGATAGAATTGAACATAAAAAATAATCAAACAAAACAAGATTATGGAAAAATGCTTAAACAAAAACAAACAGAAATCAACCTTATAAAAGATAACATAGACAAAATGTATGTTGATAAATTAGATAATAAAATAAGCGAAGAAATGTATGAAAGGTTATTTGATAAATTAATAAATGAAGTGAAACAAAAAGAAAAAGAATACAATGAATTAAAGATACAAAAAGAAGATAATAGGCAAGATAATAGCAAAGAAATAGAAAAAATTGTCAAAGAATTTTTGAAAGTAGAAAAGCCAACCCCTGAAATAATGAAAGTAATCATTAATAAAATAGAAATACATCAAGATAAGCAAGTAGATATATATTTTAACTTTAAGAAATTAAATGATTTGAAAGATAAATTTTCATAAATGTATTAATAAAAATGACTAATTTAATATTGAATGCTAAATTAGTCAAAAAATAAAATTTAAACTGTCTACTTTGACCTCAACCAGAGGGTATTTCTATGGCGGTTCCTATGAAAAATGGTGGAATTCCTAAGTTTAAAGTCGTGTTTTATGTTATTTTATCTGGTGTTACAACAGGAGTTGGGGCCTTTTTCGGAGCTGTTTTAGGAGGAATTTCTCAAGATATTATTTGTATTTGTTTGAGTTTTGCAGCAGGAGCAATGTTATATATTGTTTCTCGGTGAGTTAATTCCAGAATCTAATAAGTTATATAGTGGAAAGACTACGGCTATTGGAAATATGATTGGATTCTTAATTGGAATGTTTGCTATGAGTTTGTAGGATAATGACATTAAATTTTATTTGAAATGTTTGATTTTTTATGTTAATTATGCTATAATATTTTGGCAGTTAAAAAACTATTTGCAGAAAGGAATATTAAATTGATGGAGAACTTAATTAATTATCTGGAGACTATTAGAAGTAATAAGGAAGCATTTGATGAATTGAAAAAAATTAAAAATGAAGCTGATGAAATATTTAATTGTCATCGGAGTTTAGAAGAAATTCAGAAGATTAAGGATAAGGCGTGGGGAAAACTAATTAAATGGAAGCGTTCTTATCCAGACTTACTAATAGAGCTAAATATAGAACCTTTTGTAAAATTGGATGAAGAGTTTTCAAAACTAGAAAATGGTGAGATAACTAATAGAGAATTAGTAGAGAATATCAAACCACTTGAAAAAACCATTCAAAAAAAGTTGGAACTTTTTGAAAAGAATTTAAAAAGGAGCTATGAAGAAGTTAGCAAATTTTATGATGAGTTTGCTAAGAAAGATGAAGTCTTTGGATTTATATTTGAAAATCCGGAGATTAAAAGGATAATAATTAGTGATTTTTTAGGTATTGATAATATCTAAAAGAAGGTTCAAGTAAGGATTCTACTATGTTGTGGAATCCTTACTTTTATATGTGGAGAATATTTTTAAGTTTAGGCTTGCTTTTTATATTTTAATATAGTAAAATACAAACAGAGTTTTGAATGAAAAGAGGAATAAAAATGGCAGAAAATGAATTGTTGAAAGGGTTAAATGATAAACAATATGAAGCAGTAGTAAATACAGAAGGACCATGTTTGGTAATAGCTGGTGCAGGTAGTGGTAAGACTAAAGTTTTAACACATAAAATTGCATATTTGATTAAAGAAAAAAATGTAAAACCATGGAATATTTTAGCAATTACTTTTACAAATAAAGCTGCTAATGAAATGAAAGAGAGAATAGCAGGATTAGTTGGAGATGTTGCACAAGATATTTGGATGGGGACGTTTCACTCTATTTGTGTTAGAATATTGAGAAAGTTTATAGATAGAATAGGGTTTGATACTTCGTTTATTATATTTGATACTTCAGACCAAAAAACAATGATTAAAAATTGTATGAAAGAATTAAATATAGATGATAAAAATTTGAATGACAGAAGTATTCAGTATGAAATAAGTAATGCAAAAAATGAAATGTTAACTCCAGAAGCTTTTGAAATGAGAGTAAAAGGAGATTATAGAAGAGAACTAATTGCTAGTGTTTATACTTTATATCAAAAAAGGCTAAAAGAAAACAATGCAATAGATTTTGATGATATTATTAATTTTACAATAAAAATATTGTTAGAAAATAGTGATGTTTTGGAATATTATGCGGGTAAATTTCAATATATTTTAGTAGATGAATATCAAGATACAAATAAATCTCAATTTACATTAATAACAATGCTTGCAGCTGTTAATGGTAATGTTACTGCTGTTGGTGATAATGATCAAGGTATTTATTCTTTTAGGGGTGCTGACATTTCAAATATTTTGAATTTTGAAAGAGACTTTCCTGGTACTAAAATTATTAAACTTGAACAAAATTATCGTTGTACAGGTAATATTTTAAAAGCTGCAAATAGTGTTATAAAGAACAATGAAGTGAAATATAAAAAGGAATTGTGGACTGATAATGAGGTAGGAGCACTGCCTAAAGTTTATTTGGCAGATAATGAATATGATGAAGGAAGTTATATTGTTAAAGAAATAAATAGATTAAAAAGAGAAGAATATTTAAAATATTCAGATTGTGCGGTTTTGTATAGAATGAATACTCAATCAAGAGCAATAGAGGATATTTTAAGAAGAGAAAATATACCATATAAAATTATTGGAGGACTTAAGTTTTATGAAAGAAAAGAAATAAAAGATATTATTTCATATCTTAGATTAATTCAAAATTTGGCTGATAATTTAAGTTTAAAAAGAGTTATTAATGAACCTAAAAGAGGAATTGGAAAAACTAGTTTAGAAAATGTTGAAAAATTA
The DNA here is from genome assembly GCA_029258515.1 of Clostridia bacterium. Taxonomy (GTDB): domain Bacteria; phylum Bacillota; class Clostridia; order TANB77; family CAG-508; genus CAG-269. The sequence continues at coordinate 87,148 of JARHYK010000018.1, forward strand.
GCAAGTGCTAATGGTGTTTCTATGTATGAAGTTATAAAAAATGCTGATACTTATGGGCTAAATAGAGTTTTTATAAATTCTAGGGAGTTTGTAAATTGTATTGAGGAAATGAGAGCTAAAAAAGATGATATTTCTATTTCTGAATTAATTACTAAGACTTTGAAAATATCTGGATATATGAAGGCTTTAGAAGATGAAAATACTGTGGAAGCTGAAAATAGGATAGCAAACTTAGAAGAATTTTTAAATGTTGCAATAGAGTTTGAAGAAGAATCTGCTGATAATACTTTGAGCGAATTTTTAGAGGGAATTACATTATCTAGTGATTTAGATAATATGGAAGAAACAGAAGATAATGTAACTTTGATGACATTACATAGTGCTAAAGGATTAGAATTTCCAGCAGTGTTTTTGGTAGGAATGGAAGAAGGGATTTTTCCAGGGTATAAATCTATTGGCGAAGAAAAGGAATTAGAAGAAGAAAGGCGATTGTGTTATGTTGGAATTACTAGAGCTAAGGAATATTTATTTTTAACTTGTAGTAGGCAAAGAACCGTTTTTGGATCTACTAGTTGTAATCCAGTTTCAAGATTTTTAAATGAAATACCTAAACAATTATTAGATGGTTATGATGAAGTATTTGAAACAGGTAAAACAGAAAGAAATTCTTTTGCTGATTCTAAATATAGTTGGTCATATGGAAGTGGAAATAATAGTAGTGTTAAAAGTTATAAAATGGAAGGAACTGGAATAGGAGTGGCAGCTTCTAGCGGTAAAACTGGTGTTTTCCAAAGAACTGCTGAGAGCTTTTTGAGTTCACTCGGAAAGAAAAAAATGAGCAGTGGTAATAATGTGGATTTATCAAAATATGGTCCTGGAGTTAAAGTATTTCATAAAAAATTTGGACAAGGTGTTATTTCTAGTGTTGAACCAGAAAATGATGACTTAAAAGTAGATATTCAGTTTGATAAGTTTGGCCATAAAAGATTAATGGCAAAATTTGCTAATTTGGAAGTGATTGATTAAATAAGAAAAGAATGCGTAGTGCATTCTTTTTTTATTTTAATTAGTTAAGTATTTTTTTATTTCTTCATTTCTCTTAATTTTTTTAGTTGTAGTTTTAATTAATTCGTCATCTCTAAGGAACATATTTTTTATGTATTTATATGGTGGTAATGTTTTGTTAATTTGTTTAATTTTTTCCCAAATTATTTTTTCTAGTTCTTTTTTAGAGATGTTATTATATTTTTCTTTTACAATATCTTTGTTGTATACTATTACAATAGATAATTTTATATCATTTTTTTTGTTTTGTTCAGGCATTCCAAAAACAAAAGATTCTTCAACTTCGTCTATTCGGTTAACTAAAATTTCTAATTCTTCAGGGAATATTTTTTTACCGTTTTTTAGAACTATCATATCTTTTTTTCTTCCAGTTATGAACAAGAAACCTTGTTTATCTATGAATGCTAAATCACCTGTATAAAACCAACCGTCTTTTAAGACTTCATTTGTGGCTTTAGGGTTTTCGTAATAACCTAACATGACGTTTGGTCCTTTTACTTTTAGTTCTCCTATTCCGTTCGAATCTTTATTTTCTAGTTCAATTTCAACATTTTCCATAGGAATACCAACAGAACCATATTTGATTTTTTTATGATTTTCAGCACTTATTACAGGAGATGTTTCTGTTAAACCGTAACCTTGTACTAGTCTTATTCCTAGTTCATTAAATCCTTTGGCTACGTTTTTATCTAAAGGTGCTCCTCCAGATATTATAAATCTTAGGCTTCCTCCTAGTTCATCTATTATTTGTTTAAATAATTTTCTTCTAATGTCTATGTGAAAATGTAATAAAAAATTGCTTATTTTTTTGGCTAAAACTACTTTTTTTGTTTTACCTTTTTTTTCAATTCCTTGTTGTAACTTTTTATATATAGCTTCTAATAGTAGTGGAACTCCAACAAAAACTGAAATTTTATATTCTTTTAAATTTTGTGCTATGTATCGTAGTCCATCTGGAAAAGCTGTGGTTATTCCGTATGCTAGCATTACAACCATTGCAGTGGAACCTAGAATGTGATGAAATGGTAAAAATGCTAGATTTATATCATTTTCAGAAAAATCTTCTACTAGTTGCATACTGTATATGTTAGATGTAATGTTATTTTGTGATAGCATTACTGCTTTTGATTTAGAGGTTGTTCCAGAGGTGAATAATAGTATTGACATTTTATATGAATCAATTTCTATATCCTTGTAAGTTGTATTACCTTTTTCTATTAATTTTTTTCCTTCTTCTAATAATTTTGGGATAGAATCATAATTTTCTAGGTTTTTCATACAAATGTAGTTTTCTATATTTGTGTTTTTTCTTTTTTTTATTGTTTCAATATTACTTATATATTTTTCATCAAATACTACTATATCTGCTTTACTACGGATTAGGCAACTTTCTAGTTCGTTAATTTGAAGTTCTTTATCTAGGGGAATGGATACAATATTACCTAGTAAATTTGTGAGATGTGTTAGGCTCCATTCATATCTATTTCTTCCTACAATTGCAATTCTTTTGTTTTGATAGCCTAGATTATAAAATTGCGTTCCTAGTGCATTTATATTTTCAAGTAATTGTTTATATGTGATATTTTTATAGCTAATTTTAGTTCCTTTTTTGTTTTTTATTATATAAGCTATATTGTTTTCAAATTTTTTGGAACAATCATATATTAGTTCTTTTATGTTTTGATATTTAGTGGCTTTAAAATATTTTTCTCTTTCCATATTATCTACTCCTTTATCTAGTATCAATTACTAGATTACCATATTTTGAATAACTTGTCAATTGAGTGACTGAGTATTCAAATTTGCATTTGAATTTTTGTTGACTAATAGTAAAATAGATGATATTATTAGCATAGTAGAGGTGAAAAATTAAAATGAAAGAGATCGAATTTAAACGAGATGAGGAAATTAAAAATTTCCATTTTCCAAGATGGAGTGAATTTCCAAATGTTGATTTATATTTAGACCAAGTTGTTAATTTAATTGAACAATATTTGGATAAATATATTGTGAATTCAAATGAGAAGAATGAAAAATTGGTTACTAAGACAATGATAAATAATTATGTGAAACATAAAGTAGTAAAGCCACCAGTGAATAAAAAATATAGTCGTGAACATTTGGCTTATCTTTTTGTTGTTTTTATTTTAAAACAGATTTATAGTATGGATGAAATTAAATTATTAATTCATTTAGCGATTGAAACTTCTCCAGTTGAACAAGCATATAATCGTTTTTGTGAAGAGTTAGAAAAAGCCATTCAGTTTACTTTTGAAGGTAAAAGTTATATAGAAGAAGATAAACTTTCTAAAGAACAATATTTGCTTAAAAATGTTGTTCAATCTTTTGCTAATAAATTATATGTACAAAGAATTTATTTAAAAACTAGAATTTAAAATTCTAGTTTTTTTTGTATGATGTATAAATTTTTGAAATGTGATTATACTAAAAAAGAAAAAAGATGAAAGGAATGATTAAAATGGCAGATTTGAGTCAAATTGAATTACAAAATTTAAGACATTTAATTGGTGCCCATGAAACAGCATATCAAAAATTAAATGCTTATTCAGCTCAGGCGGTGGATCCACAGATAAAACAACTTTTTACAAAGTCAGCACAAGATGCATTAAATACTAAACAAAAATTAATGACTTTTTTAAATAATTAGAAGGAGGAAATATTATGGATGAAAAAACAATGGTTAATGATATCTTAGGTAGTGTTAAGGCTGATTTGGGTGCATATCAAAAAGCGATAGCAGAAGCTGAAAATGTTGGACTTAGACAGACTTTTCAACAAATTAGAAATAATGATGAAAGTTTTCAATATGAGTTATTTAAGTTGGCGGAAGCTAAAGGATATTATATTCCAGCTCAAAAGGCTACTGTTACTGAAATTAATACAGTTAAATCTGATTTAAGTTAGTTTTTAAGATCAAGTATTTACTTGATCTTTTTAATTTACATATCTGAATTTTTAAGTTTATTTTAAAATAGAGAAAATGAAAGAAAAAACAAGGAAAACAGAGAAAAAACGAGATAAATAACAAATTAATAAACGTAATAAATCTTGCTTTTTTTCAAATATTACAATATTATTACAATATAATTACAAAGGAGAGTAATGTAATGTTTAAAAAGATATTTGTTCATACAAGAAAATCTATTAAATTACTTGTATTATTAATTGTTTCCCTATTTTTAATTGTTGGATTAGTTACATATATATTCAAACCGACTTATAGAGTAATTTTAAATGGTAAACATATTGGTTATACAGCTAATAAAAGTAAATTGCAAGCAAAAATAAATGATTATATTAAAAATGGTGATGGCCAAGGTGTTGCATATGTACAAATGGATCAGTTACCGGAATATCAATTATGTTTATTAAAAAAAGGAATTGTAACAAATGATGAAGAGATATATGATAAGGTGAAAAATCAAGGTAGTACATATTATAGATATTATGCAATTTCAGCAAATCAAGAAGAAAAAGTTTATGTTTCTAATTTTGAGGAAGCAGAAAGTGTAATAAATACATTGAAAGAAAAAAATAGTTCAAATATAAATACTATATCAGTTTCAGAAAAGTACGAAACTGATAAACAAGAATTTAAAAATCAAGATGAAGCCGTATCTGAATTGTATGTAGAGCCAGTTTCAAAAGTTGCTAAAAGAACTACTGTTACATCTAGAGGAACAGCAAATACTTCATATAATATATCTGGTGGCAAAGCAGATATTGGGATAAATTTAATAAGACCAGTTAATGGTATTATTACTTCAAGATTTGGGGAATCAAGTAGTAGACGATATTCTAAGCATACAGGTTTAGACATTGCAACATCTACTGGTACACCAATTAGGGCAGCAGCAGCAGGTACTGTTACTTTTGCAGGGAGAAAAGGATCATATGGTAATTTGATTATTTTAACACATGAAAATGGTGTACAAACATATTATGGACATTGTAATAGTTTAAAAGCTTCTGTGGGTCAACAAGTTTCTCAAGGTTCAGTTATTGCAACTGTTGGTAATACTGGAAATTCAACAGGTCCACATTTGCATTTAGAAATTAGAAAAAATGGAGTGGCCTATAATCCGCAAAATTATTTATATTAGAATAAAGAAAAACAAGGTTTTACCTTGTTTTTCTTTTATGCGAAATATTTAATTGTTTTATTTATTGCATTTGTTTTTATAATGCATTTTCCATATTCTTTGAGTTTGTTTTCAAAAATGTAATTAGTAGAATATAAAATTCCAAATTCACTTAGGTGGTTGTAAAATTTTTGTAGTGATTTATTTTGAACATTTATATTTTTTAAAACTAAATAATATTTGTTGTTGTATAGGTATAAAGAAGAACTTGCAAGTTTATATGTAGAAATGTTTAAATTACTACAAAATGAACAAAAATCATCAAAGGTATTGAAAATAAATGTTGCAAAATCTGATGTTGGAAATTGGCTAGTTTTTTTTCTTACTAAAGGGCGTTTTTTTATTTTTGTGTCTTCTTTTTTTGTGTATTTTGTTATAGTGAATACCATAGTGTCATTGCTAGAAGAAAAACCTTCGATTAGTAATTTATATCCATCAGTATCAAAACCAATTTCTTTTTTTGCTTGTTTTAATAATTCTAAAAAAAAGTTTTGTGAAATACTTGGCTTTGTCATAATGGTTTTTACATCGATAGATTTATCTTTAAAATCATCTTGTTTTAAAATGATACGTATTTTATTTTCTGTTAATCTTTCTATTTTCAAATATAATCCCTCCATAAATCAATCTTACTAAATATATTATACTATATTTAAAAATATTTTTAAATGCATAAATTTTGGTAATTTAAAAGTATATAGATAAATATACAACATTAAATTTAAAAAATAAAGTAAAATATTATAATTTACTTGAAAAATTTCAGTTTTTTATATATAATACGTGTAGTTATTAAAAATTGTGAAACCTTAGGGAAAGAAGATTTTTATAAAATAAATGTAGAAAAATGGGGGTATAAAAATGGCTACAAAGGATAAAAATGTATGGGTTTTATTAGTATTTATATTATCAGGTTTAGTGATAGGTGGATTACTAGGAAAGTTAGCAAGTAGTGTACCATGGCTTTGGTGGCTTTCATTTGAACAAGAATTTGGACTAGATACACCACTTGTTTTGGACTTGAATATTTTAAAATTAACATTTGCTTTAGTTTTTAAAATAAATGTGGCAAGTATTATTGGAATGTTATTAGCTATATTCATATATAAAAAAGTATAATGATAGGGACAATTTGATGCAAGAAAGGATTTGTTATTCGTTTTGTCAATCAAAATTAAAGATTTACCAGAGACAGAAAGACCATATGAAAAATTGGAATTATATGGAGAGAAAAGCTTATCGGATGCAGAATTATTAGCAATTATCATCAAAAGTGGAACAAAAGGGGAAACTTCAGTTCAAATTGCTCAAAGAATCTTAAAACTTGGTAAGAATGAGGATATTTCTTTTTTGAAAGATTTGGGGTTAAAGCAATTGATGGACATAAAAGGTATAGGAAAGGTGAAAGCTATACAAATAAAAGCATGTTGTGAATTGGCAATTAGAATGTCTAGACCTGCTGATTACAGAAAAGTTAAAATAAAAGGGCCAGAAGATGTTGCAAAGATGCTTTATGGTGAATTTATAAATTCAAAAAGAGAAGTTGCAAAAGTTTTGTTATTAGATAATAGTAATATGATATTGAAAATACAAGATATTGCATTAGGTGGTAGTAATTTTGTAAATGTGGATATTAAAGAGGTTATTAGTCTTGCTATAGGAGTAGGGGCATTAAAAATTATATTAGTTCACAATCATCCAACAGGAAATTCAAAACCGAGTAATGCTGATGTTAAATTTACGGAGAAGTTATATACGGCATTATCATATTTTGATATTGATTTATTAGATCATATAGTTATCGGAAATATGGAGTATACAAGTGTTTATCAATATGTACAAGAGCTAAAAAATAAGGATGTATAAATATGAAAGGGAATGTGATAATATGAAACTTTTTAAATTTTCTTCAAAAGATATTGGAATTGATTTGGGAACAGCTAATATTTTAGTTACAATAAAAGGAAAAGGTGTTGTTTTAAAAGAGCCATCTGTTGTTGCAATTGAGAAAAAATCAGGAAATATTTTGGCAACAGGTCAAGAGGCTAAAGATATGCTTGGAAGAACTCCTGAACAAATTGCAGCGGTTAGACCACTCAAACATGGTGTTATTGCAAATTTCTCTGCAACTCAGCTAATGTTAAGAAATGTTTTGCAAAAAGTTGTAAGAAGATATAACTTGGGAAGACCAAGAGTTGTTGTTGGAGTTCCTTCAGGAATAACAGAAGTGGAAGAAAGAGCAGTTGAAGAAACTGTTTTACAGGCAGGAGCAAAAGAAGTTTATTTAATAGAAGAACCTATGGCAGCAGCTATTGGAGCATCATTAGATATAGCTGAACCAAGTCGGAAATATTATTGTTGATATTGGTGGAGGAACTACAGAAGTTGCAGTTATTTCTTTAGGAGGAATAGTTATTAGTAATTCTCTTAGAATAGCTGGTGATGAATTAGATAAAGATATAGTAAGTTATATTAAAAGAGAAATGAATTTGGCAATAGGAGAGACAACAGCAGAACAAATTAAAATGGAAATGGGTTCTGCATTACCACTTATGTCAGAGCTTAGTATTGATGTAAGAGGCAGAGATTTAACTGATGGACTTCCTAGAACAGTTAAGCTTACATCTCTTCAAGTGGAGGAAGCTATGAAAGAGTCTATATTAAAAATTATAGACATTGTAAAAGTTACTCTAGAAAAAACTCCACCAGAGCTTTCAGCAGATATTATGGAAAAAGGTATTGTTTTGGCAGGTGGAGGAGCATTAATTAAAAATTTTGACAAATTATTGAGTATGGAAACAGGAATGCCAGTATATATTGCAGAAAACCCTATTGAATGTGTTGTTAGAGGAACAGAAAAAACTTTAGAAGATTTAGAAAATTTAAAATCAGTTTTGTTAAATGCTAGAAAAAAAGATAATCTATTTTAAAGAAAGGAAAATATAAAGATGTATAGAAAAAATAAGGTTGGCGTTTTGGGAATCGTAATTACAATCGTTATATTAATTTTAGTAGTTGTATTTTCGCATGGAGAAAAGAATACTTCTTTTTTCGAAAAATTTGCAAATAAATTAGTTATGCCTTTTCAAAACGGACTTACTTATTTAAAAAACAAAGTAAATGGAAATGATACATTTTTTTCAGATATTAATAAGTTAAAAGTAGAAAACGAAGAATTGAAAAAACAAAATAGTAAATTAGAACAATCTTTAAGGGAATTAGAGAATATTAAGACGGAAAATGAAACTTTGAAAGAATATCTTGAATTAAATAAAAAGTATGGAGAATATAAAACAGTACCTGCTTATATTATTAATAAAGATATTAGTAATTATTATAAAACTATTGTCATAAATGTTGGAGCTAAAGATGGTATAAAAGAGAAAATGACAGTTATTGCAGATAAAGGTTTAGTAGGACATGTTATTTCGGTAACAGATAATACTGCTAAGGTTCAAACAATAGTTGATACATCTAGTGCTGTTAGTGCATTAATGAGTACTAATAAAGATAGTATCGTGTGTAAAGGTGTACTTGGAGAAAATAAGGAATTAAAGGGAATGTATATTGCAACAGATGCAAATGTATTACAAGGAGATAGTGTAGTAACTTCAGGATTAGGTGGAATTTATCCTAAAGGAATACATGTAGGAACAGTTAAAAGTGTAAGTTCACCTAAAAATATTACTGATAGATATGTAAGCATTGAGACTGCTGTAGATTTTAGTAAATTGGACACAGTGTTAGTTATAAATAATAAAGAATAAGATAAAAGTGAGGAATAATTTTGAAGAAATTTTTAATAAATTGTATTTTGATTTTGCTTGTTTTTATTTGCTATTTTTTACAATCAAATTTATTTAGTTGGTTTAATATAGCAGGTATTAGTCCTAATTTATTTGTTATTTTAATTGTTTTTATTGGACTTTTTGGTAATAGATATATGGGAGCTATTTATGGAATAGTTGTTGGTTTTTTTATTGATTATATATTTAGAAGTAAAGTTGGGATTAGTGCTATAGCTTTAGGGATAGTTGGAGTTAGTGCTAGAATATTTGATAAAAACTTTTCAAAAGATAGCCGCATTACTATTATGATGATAGTAGGAATATTAACTGCTATATTTGAGATAATATCATATTTTATAGGTGCCATAATTTTTTCTTTTGATGTTCAAGTATGGCAATTTATTAAAATATTACTTATTGAAGTTGTATTTAATGTTTTATTAGTAGTTATTTTATATCCTTTAATGACAAAATTTGGATATTATATTGAAAATGAATATAAAGGTAGTAGAATTTTAACAAGATATTTTTAAGGAAGGTGAAACTTTGGCAAGAAGGGTACATAGAAAATCTGATGCAAATATTAATTTGAGATTTAATTTGTTGTCTGTTTTAGTGTATGTTATTGGAATTGTTCTTATAGTTCAATTGTTTAATTTGCAGATCGTAAATGGAGCAAGTTATAGGGAACAATCGAATACAAGACTTACTAGAGAGACTATACAAGAGGTAGCACGAGGAAATATTTTGGATAGAACTGGAAATATTTTAGTAGGTTCAAATATGAAATTTGGATTGGAATTATATAAAAGTAAAATTGATAATGAAACTCTAAATAATTCTATATTTAATATTATTAGAGTACTAGAAAAGTTTGGTGTAAATTACCCAAATTCTTTTCCTATATCTATAAATCCGTTTAAATTTGAATTTGAAGGAGACAGGTTAAGTAAGTGGAAAAAAGATGAAAATCTTGAACCAGATATATCAGCTGAAGATGCTTTTTTTAAGTTTAAGGATAAGTATAAAATTAATAATGCTAATCTAGAAGATGTAAGAAAAATTCTGGGTTTAAGATATGAGATTTCTAAAAAAGGTTATAGCAATATAAAAGCAATAAAGATTGCTAATGATATACCAAGAGAGGCTGTTGCAATTTTTTCTGAAAATGGGGATATGTTTCCAGGAATCAATATTATTGTGGAACCTCAAAGAGTGTATCCTAAAGGAAGCTTAGCTTCGCATATTTTAGGGTATGTTTCTAGGATTGGAGAAAAAGAGTATAATCAAAAAAAAGATAGGTATGATCCTAATGATATGATTGGTAAGACTGGTATTGAGTATGTTTTTGAAGAATATTTAAAAGGAAAAAAAGGTGTAAGGCAAATTGATATGGCAGTAGATGGAACTATTACTGCTGAATATACAGCAGAAGAAGCAATAGCTGGTTCAGATATTGTTTTGACGATAGATGCTAATTTGCAAAAAGTCACAGAGGATGCGATTAAATCTAATATGGAAAAGATAAGAACAGGAGGTTTTGGAAAGGTATATGATGTTATTTCTGAATCTTGTGTGGTTATGGATGTTAAAACTGGTCAAATTTTAGCTATGGCAAGTTGTCCTGATTATAATCCGATGGATTTTGTTGGTGGGATAAGCACTGAAAATTGGAATAAATATATGAATGATAGGGCAAAGCCTTTAGTTAATAAAAATATACAGAGTTCATATTCTCCTGGATCTATTTTTAAAATGGTAACTGCTATTGCAGGATTAGAAACAGGTGTTATAAACCCTACTACAAAGATTAATGATACAGGATATTATAGAAAATATGAAAAATATGGAACTGTAATGAGTTGTTGGTATCATAGAGGACATGGATGGCTTGATGTAATTGGAGCAATAGAAAAATCTTGTAACTATTTTTTCTATGAAACAGCAGATAGGATGCAAATAGATACATTAAATAAGTATTCAAAGTATTTTGGGTTAGGAAGAAAAACAGGAGTCGAATTACAAGATGAGACAGCTGGTGTTTTAGCAAGTAAAGAAACCAAGACAAAACTTCATCCTAAAGAGTCTACATGGGGACCAGGGGATACTTTAAATGCAGCTATTGGACAAGGAGACAATGAGTTTAGTCCATTGCAAATGGCAAAATATATTAGTATGCTTGCAAATGGTGGGAAATCTATTGATGTAAGTGTTATTAAAACAATTAGAAATTCAGATGGAATAGAAGAATCTAGACAAAATATAAATGAATTTGCAAAAAGGAAATTAGGAATTGAGCAAGAAGAAAAAGAGAATTTAGAAATTAATGAAAATAATATGAAAATAGTTTTAGAAGGAATGCGTTCTGTTACAGAAGAAGGTGGAACAGCTTCAAGTATATTTAGAAATTTTGATATTGCGGTTGGAGGAAAAACGGGTTCTGCAGAAGCACCGGGAAATAAAGTAAATGCCTGGTTTGCAGGATTTGCACCATTTGATAATCCGGAAATTGCAGTAGTTGTAATGGCAGAAAACGGAGGACATGGTTACTATACGGCAGAGGCAGTTAAGCAGATAATGCAAGAATATTTTGGAATGAATATTCAAAATGTTTCAGAAGATGTAACGGATATTCCATATGTAGAAATGTTTAGATAATGTTTTATGGATTCTAATTAAAAATTAGGAAAGAAGGATGTTTAAATGAAAAGTATAATTAGTGTTAATTTAAAGAAGAATATGATTATTTTTAAAATTGCTGATGATGCAGAACAAGAAGATATTATTAGAACTTTAAAGAGAAAATTGCCAGCACTTAAAAGATTATATCAAGAAGAAAGTACACCTATTATGATTATCGGAAAAGTATTAAAAAATTCTGAAATGGAAGAAATTAAGGAGATAATAAAAGAAAAAATTGATGTTGATATAAATTTTGATATGCCTAAAACTTTGGGACTTTCTAGTATAAAAAGAACATTTAAAAAAGAAATTGGAGTTACTGAAACGAAATTTCACAAGGGTTCTTTAAGATCAGGTCAAAGGTTGGAAACAGAAGGTAGTATTGTAATTATAGGGGATGTTAATTTTGGGGCTGAAGTGATTGCTTCTGATAATATAGCTGTTTTGGGTACATTAAGAGGTCTTGCACATGCTGGAGCGAAAGGAAATAAAAAAGCGATTATAGCAGCAGGAAAATTAGAAGCTTTGCAAGTTAGAATTGCAAATATTGTTAAAGAAGTAGAAAAAGAAGAAAAAGAAAATAGTAAACAAGCATATATCAGTGTTATTGAGGACAAGGTTGTTATAGAATAATTATGAAATAAGCAAAAGAAATAAACTGATATATAGCATGTCATCTTTTATTCCTTCTTTGTATAGGAAAAATAGAATGCAAAGTATTATAATATCATCAAGGTATAAAGTTATTCCGAACATTTCAAATAATGGTTGTTCATTATTAGCTAAACCTTCTGGATGAAAGTTTAGTGGACCAAGAGATGTTGGTAAAAAAGATAATGGATTAGGAATCGTATTACTGGTTTCAGTAATACGATTTGTTTTTTGTTTGTTTATATTTTTGTAAATTTCGTTAGTATTACTATGGTTTTGATTATTTGAGTTAGTGTTATATTTGTTGTAATATGTGGAATTATAATAAGAATATGGATATCTAGGATATATAGCCATTTTATTTTTTTCCTTGAGTATTATTGTTTGAATTATTTAATAAGTTAGCTATTTTTGCCATATTTAACATATTTATATAATTGTTCATTTTATCTTTTTTACTATCTCTCATGTAAGGTTTTAAAGCATTTAATAGATTATTTCTCGGATCATCTTGGTTACTGGTGTTTATTGTAGAAGCTAGTTTTATAAGAGTGTTCATATCAACATTACTAAAATCAAGATTGTTAGTTGGATTTGTAGTGTTTTGATTTTTAGTAGTTTCTTTTGACATCATTTTGGAAAAATTTTCTAGCATTTCAGGAGAAATTTGCGAAATTACGTCATTTAAGTTTTCGTTATTAACCATATTTTTAATGTTATTTAGAGTTTTTTCATCTAGATTATTATTCAAATTAATCACCATACTTTCTTGTTATATAATATGATAATAAAATAAAAAAATGCAGATTTTCTTGAAAGTTTAAATATTATTTTTGCTTTAAAAAGTTAATTAGATTTTGTAATATAAATATAATATATTTGTAATATTTGTTTTTAATGAGACTATCCGTAAATAGTTAAGTCAAAAAATATAAAATAATTTACATAAAAACTTAAAAAAAGTTGTTAAACCATTGAAATATTGGCTAAAATTATGTATAATATTATATATATAATTAGTATAGTAAAAATTAGGAGGTTAATATGAAGGAGAAGATTTTAAAAACAATATTAGTAAGTTTGTTGCTTATTACTATGACAATGGCTAATTTTATCTTACTTGGAGTAAATGCTTATACATATGCAGCGGAAAATGTTGGACAAGATAGAATTACAAATAATAAAAATATAGAGTTTATGGCATATTTCAAGAACGAAAAAGGAGATATGCTATCAAAGCAGGAAGTAAATATGAATGCTAATAATCTAAAGCTATATTTTAAAATTTTAGTTAAACAAGAAGGATATTTTAATGGAAATGTTACTATTTCTAATGCTAATTTTAGGGTCTTAGGAGAAAATTCTAACAAAGAAATTTCTAAAATTGAAGGCAATAAAATATATCTAAATCAAATTAATGCTGGGGAAGAAAAAGAGTTTGAAATTGGAATTGAACTTTTAAAAGATGATAAATATCCATTAGATATGTTAGCTAAAGATGCAGAGGTTTTATTAGGTGGTGTTTATAGAGACAGCAGAGAAAAAGATATTAATGTAAACGCAGTAAGAAAACTTAATCTTAAATTAAATGAACCATATTCAGGAAATACAGATTCACCAGTTTTGTTAGAGCAAAAAGTAATAACAAACAAGGCATATGAAGAAGAAGGAACAAAAAGAAGAATAGTACAAATGCAAATAAATACAGGTTTAATTGATAATTTATATCCAATTAAAAATGTTAAATTAGAAATAAATGTTCCTAAAATAAATAGTGTTAATCCTAAAAAAGTTGAAGTTATAACTCCTGAAACATTAATGTTAACTGGGAATAAAATAGATAATGCTCAATATAATTATGATGAAAAAAATGGAAAATTAATGATTAATATTGAGAATGTAGAACAAGATGGAAAAGTAAATTGGTTTAAGCAAGGATTAGATAAATATGTTGTTACATATATTTTTGAGGGTGAAGAGGCTTTAACGGAACAAAAAGTTACTACAAAGGCTACATATAATTTATATAATGCTAATAATTCTAGATATAGTATGGAAATTGAAAAAACAGTTTTAGCTGATGAATTAGATTCTATAGTAGAATTAAAAGTTGATAGTAGTGAGAAAGAAATCTATAAAGGAAAGATTTATTCTAACATAGATAGAGAAGTTACACAAAATCTTTATGTACAAGTTAATGCTCAAGGAATAGCAAATAGCGTAAAAGTCGTAGAAGACTTTAAACAAACTAAATTAAATGTACAATCTAAAGAACTTAGAGTGAACAAAGATGAGTTTTTAGAAATTTTAGGCCAAAATGGTAAGATAGCTATATTAGAAAAAACAACAAATAAAGTTTTGGCAGAAATGAATAATTCTAGTCAAGTTGATGAAAATGGATATATTGTAACAAAGGTTCCAGAAAATACTAAAGAACTTGTTTTTGAGATAAGTAAACCAGAAAAGATTGGTGTTTTGAATATTGAAAAAATAAATGTTGTAAAAGCAACTGGTAAAGATAGTGTTAAAACTATAAAAGAATTACCTTACGGTGTTAATGGAACATATTTAATTGGTGATGTTGAAAATAAAATTAAAATGGCAGAAAACAAAATTTTATTGAAGGAATCTGAAACTATTTCAAGATTGGAAATTAACAAAGAAGAACTTTCTACAATGGTAGTAAATAAAAATGTAGAAATGAAAGTAATCTTGGAAAATGCAAATGAAAGTAGAGATTTATATAAAAATCCGGTAATTAAAATTCAATTGCCAGAAAAAATTAAGGAAGTAAAATTAAATTCTGTAAATTTATTAAATGAAGATGAATTAAAAATTAAAAATACTAGATTAAATGGTAAAACATTGGAAATAGAGTTACAAAATGAACAAACTAAGTATAAGAATGAAACTGTAGAAGGTGCGGTTATAGTAGTTTCAATGGATTTGACTTTAGACAGAAAAGAAAAAAATTCAACTGAGCAAATAAAATTATCATATAAAAATGAAAAAGCAAATTCATATAAAAATGGAGCTTTTTTAGGTGAAGAAATAAAAAATATTAATATTGTTTCTTATTCTGGATTGATAACAGTAAATTCTGTTCCAGAATATGGTATTGAAACAGTTAATGCTTCTGGAGTTAAAAGTGCAAGACTATTATTAGATGAAAAATCAAAAAAAGTTGTAATAAAGTCACAAATAATAAATAATGAAGCTAAAGAAGTGAGAAATGTTCAAATATTAGGAACATTTCCTACAAAAGATAGTGTAAATGAAAATAACATTGATATGTTAGTTAGTGAATTACGTATAAAAGGTGTTGCAAATGAAAGAATTAAAGTTTATTATACAGAAAATCAAAATGCAAATAAGCAGCTAGATAATGCAGAAAATGCTTGGAAAGAGAAAATTTCGGATGCAAGTAAAGTTAAAAAATATTTAATTGTTATTGATAAATTAGATATCGGGGAAGATTTTAACTTTGAATATGATATGACAATTCCTAATAATTTAGAATACAATAAGGTTTCAAAACAAGGTTATAATATTTATTATACTTTGGTTGGGACAGAATTGGAACAAATAAAAGAAAATGAAATGATTACATTAGAAACTGGGTCAGGACCAGTTGTTGAGGCAGAAATTAGAGCAACAGTAGGGGGAGAAACTAGTAACAAGGCTAAAAAAGGTGAATTTATACATTATGAATTAGTAGCTAAAAATATGGGAACAGAAAAAGTTTCAAATATTAAATTAGTAGGAAATGTGCCAGAAGGTACAGTCTTTATAGAAGAACAAAGGCAAACTGAAAATCAAGATATTATAGATAATATGGGATTTAAGGAAGACAAAGATAAAAAGATAGTAGAATTTAATATTGAAAATTTAGATATTGGACAACAAGTAGTTAAAGAATATGATGTTAAAGTAATTAATTCATCAGCAAAAAATGTTGAAAACAAGGTTAAAATGCAATATGGACAGATAGTTAAAGAATCTAGTATAGCAACAACAATAATAGAAGATGGAGATATATCAGCTTCTATATGGTCTTCTGAAGATGCAGGTGAAGTTGTAAGTAATTGTGGATACCGTTTTGTGTTGAGTGTAACTAATACTAGTGGAAAACAAAAGAAAAAAGTAAAAGTTTCACCAAAAGTTGAAAATTTAAAAATCATTGAAGCGTTTTCACAAATTAAAAATCAAAATGGAGAATTTGAATTAAAAAACTATACTGATTTAAGTCAATTTGTGATTGATAAGATTGACCCAGGAGAGACTGTAGATATTGCTATGAGAGTTATTGTTGATGATTTTAAGGATAGCGAGGAAAAATATATAGCTCTAAAAGCAAATGTAATGGTTGATGATGATGTATATAGAACAAATTTAAAGAAAGTAAAAGCTAAAGGAATACTTTTAAATATTTCAAATACTTCTCCAAATGATGGTGGATACGTAAAAGCAGGAGATGAAATAGTATACAAAGTTTTAGTATCAAACAGAGGAGAAAAGAAATTAGAAGGAATAAAAATTGAGGACACTATTTCTAATTATGAAACATTTCGTTCTATTTCATATAATGGTAAAGAATTAAATGAAAATGAATTTAAAACAAATCAAGATATAGAAGGAAAAGGAAAAACAATTGAAGTTGATACAGATTTAGATGGTATGGCAAGTAAAGAATATACAATTAAAACTGTAGTTAATAGGATATTAGGAAATTCAGAAATATTAGAATTTAGTAATATAGCAAAAGTTTCTATTATAGGAGTTGAAAAAGGTTTTTCAGAGGTTAAACATATTTTAGAACCTGAAAAAGAAATTCAACCAATAGATCCGGACAAACCTGTTAATCCAGATGAAGGAGGAAATGAAGGAGCTACATCAAAAATTATTTCTGGTGTTGCTTGGCTAGATAAAAATGACAATAGTGAAAGAGATGACAATGATGAGCTATTGAAAGATATTACTGTAAAATTATTTGATGTTAAGAATAATAAATTTTTTGAAGATAAGACAGGAAGAGTTTTGGAAACAAAAACAAATGATAGTGGATTTTATAGTTTGACTGGAATACCACAAGGGGAATATATAGTTGTATTTGAATATGATATATCTAAATATGGTTTGGTTGAATATAAAAAGTCAGGTGTATCAGAAAAAAATAATTCTGATGTAATTAATAAAAAATTAGATATCAGTGGAATTAGTCAGGATTTTGGAATTACTGAAGTTATAAAAATAAATGATAGTAGTATTGCAAATATTAATATAGGTTTAAAAGAACTAAAGGTATTTGATATGAAACTAGATAAATATGTAAGTAGAATTGTAGTTAATAATTCAAATGGAGTACGTACATATGAATTAGGTGAAACAACTTTAGGAAAGGCAGATATTAATGCAAAACAAATAAACAAAACAAATGTAGTTGTTGAATATAAAATAAAAGTAACAAATGAGGGAGAAATTCCAGGTTATGTTAAAAAGATAGAAGACAATGTTGCAAAAGATTATAAATTTAGTTCAGAAATGAATAAAAATTGGTATAAATCAGGAGAAACACTTGAAAATGTAAGCTTGGCTAATACAAAAATTAATCCAGGAGAAAGTAAAGAAATTACTTTAATATTAACTAAACAAATGACAGAAAATAATACAGGTTTAATAAATAATACAGCAGAAATAGCAGAGGCATATAATGAACAAGGAATCAAAGATAGAGATTCTATACCAGGAAATAAAGTAAAGGAAGAAGATGATATGGGTTCAGCTGATGTTATTTTAAGTATTAAGACAGGTGAAATAGTGATGGTAGTTGTAACAATAATTACATTAATTGCAATATTAAGTGTAAGTGCTTATTTTATAATAAAAATGATATTAAAAAAGAAAGGTGTATAGAAAGGAGGGAATAAAATGAAAGAAAAGACGAAGTATATAAAAACACAAATTAGGAATATATTTTTAATCATTGTATCATTATTGCTTATTTTTCCTTGTGTCGTATCTATAGCATCTGGTGCAGATATTGATAATATAAAAAAAGCGCCTAATATTGGCAAGAGCGTATATATAGGATATGGCAGTGAGTATCGGATCTTTAGGTGGTAGAGGTGACTTGTATTGTATAAGAAGAGGAGCTCGTATGAATGAAGGATACTACTTGGTAAGAAGGCATATAAAAGTAAAGGGTAATACAGCATATGATGAGGCAGGAAATGAATTATCAACTAATAAAGTAAATGGAAAAATATCATATATACTTTCTAAAAATCAGGGTTATGGAAAAGGATGGAATTCTAAAATTGATGGAATAACTTATCAAAACTATTTATATTCTGCTGGTCAAATTGCTCTTTATAGGCAAATAAATACTTTCTTTAAAATTAACAAAATGGATGGATGGATTTCTGATAAAAACCCATATGATGCTACTAATGATTTTGTTCACGGAGATAATAGGCCAGGGGCTAATAGAATTAATGAAGATGCGGAAGTATATGCTCAAAATATAGGTAATGCTGGAGAAGGAACTAAAGTTCAAAATAATACAAATCAGAATAATATAACTGTAGAAAGTTATACTTGGAATGACGGAAAGATGTATACTAGGGTAGGACCATTTAATTTTACATTTCCAGGTAGTTTAAAAGAATTGTATGTAGAAGATCAAAAAGGTAATAAAATTAATCCTATGTGGATAAGTGTGTTTAATGGTTTGAATGAAAAATATATTAATCCTAAAGATATTACTAGTGGTGAAAATTTCTATATTACAGTAAGAAATGATGCTAATATTACTGCTATTAAAGCAATTGGAGGTATTCTTAACTTACCTGATAATGTATTAAAGACTGAAATTTGGTTATTAGAAAATAAAAATTCACAGAATTTGTTATTATCAAAAACAAATAATGATAAAATGCAAAAAGATTTTAGAATTGATTTTAATATTAATTTGTTGGGTAAAATAGGTATAGAAAAAGTTGATGCTAATAATAATAAATTACCACTTTCAGATGTTGAATTTATAATTAAAAATGTGGCTACAGGAAAATATATATCAAGTACAGGTAGTACAGTAGGATATACAGATAATGAAGGAAATGCAAAAGTATTTAAAACAGATAAAAATGGAAGAATAACAGTAGAAAATGTAATAATTGGTAAATATCAATTTATAGAAAAGAAAAATCCACATTATGGATATGAAGTTGATAGTACGCCAATTGACGTATGGGCAAGTTCTGATACGGTTAAATATAAGAAAGTAACTAATAAGCAAAAATACGTTAAAATATCTGGTTATGTTTGGGAAGATATACAAAGTTCTAAGCAATCAGTAAGAAATAATCGTTATCAAGAAGGTTCTGCAGATAATGCAGATAAAAAAGTTAAAGACGTTAGAGTAATGTTAAAAAATAGAGCTGGTAGTATTTTAAAAGAAACAAGAACTGATTCAAACGGAAATTACCTTTTTGTAGATGTGGAAATTGATCAATTATCAAATTATTATATTGAATTTGAATATGACGGATTGATATATGAAAATGTACCATATGATTTGAGTAACTTTAGATTCCCTAATGCTTCAAAATCAAGTGAAAGAGGTAATAGGAAAATATTTAATGACAAATTTGCAAGTGTTAATGCTAAAAACGAAAATAGTGTTAGTGCAAAAAATGATTCTGGAGTAGAGCAATTTGAAATAAAATATAATTTGAATAAATCACAAAACAAAGCTAGTTTAGCAGAAAATTATTGTCCGATTTTATCAAATACTGAATGGTTAGGAGAAATACTAGATATTGCAGGCAAAGGTATTGAGACAATTTCAAATATAAATTTAGGAATTTATAAAAGAAGACAAGCAGATTTAGCTTTAATGCAAGATTTAGACCAAGTTAAAGTGGGAATAAAAGGTTTTGAACATATATATAGATATGCTTCTAGATTTAAAAATTCAGGAGAACCAGTTGATGGTGCTTGGAATGTAGGAGTTAAATTTAGAGGAAAATATGGAGAAAATTCATACTTAAGACCAGTTTATAAATCTGATTATGAATATATTGACGAAAATAATCATAATAATGAATTGACAATGTTTTTGACATATAAAATTGTATTAAGAAATGAAGCAGATATAATATCAAAGGTAAATTCAATTTCAGATTATTTTGACGAAAGATATACTGTAAATGCTGTTGGAACAGGAATTAATGAAAAAACATCAGAAATTACAGGAAAATTACCATATAAGGATATTTCAAAAGGTAGAGTTGATATTGATACTTCTAGTTTAGAATTAAATCCTCAAAAAGGTAGAACAAGAGATATATATATTCAATTTAAGTTATCTAGAGAAAATATACAAGAAGTAGTAGGTTCAAATAATAAGAACTTAAAAAATGTAGCTGAAATTAATTCATATACATCATATGATTCAAACGGCGGATATTATGCAGCAGTGGATATGGATTCTGTACCAGGAAATAAGGATTATAACTTAGAAGATGATATGGACTCAGCACCAAATGTAGGACTTACAATAGCTGAAGCAAGAGTTATTACAGGTATGGTATTTGAAGATAATTATGATAAGAAATTATTAGAAAAACAAAATATTCGTGAAGGAAATGGAAAATATGACGCAAGAGAAGCAAAAATTGGAGGAGTAAAAGTTCAATTACTTGAAGTGTTAAAAGATGGAAAACTTGTAGTGAAAACTAAAAAAGATGGAACTGAAATTTCAACTATAACAAATGATAAGGGTGAATATAAATTTGAAAACTTCGAGCCAGGAAATTATATTGTAAGATTTATATGGGGAGATGGAACTCAAGGAATATACAAAATTGAAGGAAACAAGAAGAAAACTTATAACAACGTTGTAGAAGATTACAAAGCAACAGTGTTTGATGAAGGAAGATATAATAAAGAAAAAGAAAATACTAAATATTATCAAGAAGCAAATATCAATCAAACACATGCAATAGATAATTGGGAAACAAGAATGATAATTGACAAAGAACAAAATAGTCATGGTCAAAATCAAAATAATGGATATAATTATCTAACAGATGTTAAAACTAGACAAATGTTCTCAGATGCAGTTCCAATGTCACTTGGAGTTGAATTTGGAGATAAGGAACTTATAGGTAATATTACATTAATAAATGGACAAGTTAAATTTGAAGTTAAAAATATTTCTTTAGGTTTAATTGAAAGACCAAAACAAAGATTAGATTTTGAAAAGAGAGTTTCTAATATTAAAATCAAATTACAAGATGGAAGAGTATTAGTTGATGCGAATATAGTTGATGATGGAAAAGGAAATAGAAAACTTGAAGGTATTACAAATTATGTAACATATATGAAACCAACTAATATAAATGGAATAAGAAGTAAAGGATTTGTAAAAATTGAAATGGATGCAGAATTAATGCAGACTTCAGACTTGGAAGTAGAATATGAATTTAATATCATAAACACAAGTGAAGCAGATTATGCAAGTCAGGGATTCTATAACCACGGTAATGCATATTACACAAGTAGAGGAATAGAATTTGAAAAATCTAATAAGGCTAAAGATGTAGTTAAATTAACTCCTTTGAAATTGGTAGATTACTTAGATGTTGAAAATGTATTTAAAGGCGATAATGAGAAAAACAAAGAAAATAAATGGAAAGAAATTAAGTTAGAAGAACTTAAAAAATTAAATTTGGTAGATACTAAGAATGTTATAGATAATCAACAATGGAATAAAGATGTTAATATTTATATGACAAATTCTGTAGAAAATAAAAACTTAAAAGATTTAACTCCAAAGTATTTTGCAGGAACTGAGTTGATTAATTCAGGAAGTGCAAGAATACATTTAGTAGGAGGAAAGACTTTAGCAACAAATGACAATATTAATTTTATAAATCAAGTTGAAATAGTAGAAATTAATAAGCCTTTTGGTTCAAAGATAAATTGTGTACCAGGAAACTATAAGCCAAATTCAGGAATTGAAAATATAAGCTTTATAGAAATGGACACAGCGGTATCTGAACAAGTTAAAGTTATGCCAAGTACAGGTGGAAATGGAAACGTTATTTTAATAGTTACATTAACATCAATTGCATTACTTGCAGTACTTGGAGTAGGAATAATTCTAATTAAGAAAAAGGTTATAAAAAAATAGAATAAATAGGTTCTATTTGAATAGTTGAGGTAGAAAACTTTGAGAGTTTTCTATCTCAATATTTTTATGTGTTTTTTAATTTTTATAAACTATTTACAAAAAAAAGAAATAATTGTATAATGAAAACATATACTGTTAATTTGAAAAGGAAAGCAAAAAATAAAATACCTGCTACAAAAATTATAGATAAATAATTAAAAGACAAAAAGTAAACTAAAAACAAAAAAGAAAAATAAATACAAAAATGAATAAAAAAAATAGAAAAGCTAAGACTAAATAAAATAATAGTATATAAAAATAAAAGGTAAAAAACATAAGAAAAATAAAAGGAGGAAATAAAATGAAATTAAAAAATAGAACAAATAATGGTATAACGCTAATTGCGTTAGTAATTACAATTGTCGTATTATTAATCTTAGCAGGTGTAACAATAGCAACATTAAGTGGAGATAATGGAATACTTCAAAGGGCAAGTGAAGCAAAGAAAGATAGTAATAAAGCAGAGGCAGAAGAAATAATAAAATTGTTGTTATCAGAAGTACAGATAGAAAGAAATATAGGGACAAAAAGTCTAGAAATTCTACTAGAAGAAAGATTTGATACAGTATCGCCAGATGGAGAAAACTATATAGTAACAAAAAATGGATATGAAGCAATAGTAGACAAAAACGGAACATTAATTGGAGATATACAAAAAGCAGGACCAAGACCAGTAGTAGATGAAGCAAGTATTAA
>JARHYK010000038.1 GCA_029258515.1 Clostridia bacterium
AAATCTATTCAAGTCCATACATAATACTGCTACTTTTTCATCCTCTTTTTTTAATAAAATCATATCTTCTAATCTTTCTATAAAATACCTTCTGTTAAAAAGATTAGAAAGAACATCACTTTGAGATAATGCTCTAAGCTTTTTATTAGCTATGGATAGTTCTTTAGTTCTTTCTTCTACTCGTTTTTCTAGTAATACATTCATTTCTATTTCTTTATCTAGCATATGTTTGTTATAGTTTGAAATTGTAACATAATAACTTAAAAATTTATGTAAAAATATTACTATTACAAAAAATATTATCCATGAAAGTCCTAATCTTCCTATAATCAATAAAATAACCATTGGAATAAATACAATCCACTTGTTTTTTTTATTTAATATTGAATTATATGATAAAGATAGCTTTTCTGTTTTTTTGTTTCTTTCTTCAGTGCTATTATATAAACTTCCTATTGAAAAAAATATAAATGGAATTATATTGAATATGTTTTGAGAAATACCCCATATATATATATCGTTTATAATATCATATGTATATAATAAGTCTGCTACAGTATAAAATAGTATTCCTATTGTTATCAACATTATAGATTTTTTCTTTATTAATTCATCCATAGTCCTATAAATTATATAAATAATTACTAATGAAATAATATCCATTGTTATATATATTAGTGCTATAAGAGAATCAATATCTGTAATTATGTACTTAAATTCTATATCACAAATAACTATCCAAAAAAAGCTAGTCATTATTATTGTTATTGTTGATATATCTATTATTAATTGTATTGATTCTAGTGTTTCTATATTTTTTATAAAATATCTAATTACTGAAAGAGTAATTAAAATTCCCGCAAACATATAAATATATTGAGATGCATCTAAAGCTTTTAGGTCTATATCATAAAAATTTTCATATATCATCCATATAATATAACTAATACTATAAACACAAAAACAAGAAAAGAGTGCTATCCAAATTAATTTATATTCTTTAATATTTTTAATTGAACTAACAAAATAATATAATAATATAAAAAATATAATAAAAGACATTAAGTTTATAAAAAAGGTATTATTTAATACTAGTGATAATACATAAATTAAATAAGCTATTACTATAACTATAATTTTATTTTTGATTTTATCATCATTTTGTTTCATTTATTTTACCTCCTTTCTTATTTGTTATTAAGAATTAATTAAATAAAAATTACCTTTTGATATCTTCTATTTTATCAATAAAAGTTAATATAAAAATGAATAAATAACCAAATATTATGAAATACTTTTTTAATTTTGTTTTAATAAATATAAAATAGATAAAAAAAAGTAGACTACATTAATAAAATATAAAACGCATACTTTTATATTTTCTAATTCAGTCTACTTATAAAAACTTAAAATAGAATAACTATAAATTTTTATTTTATAGGTTTAAATCTTTATAATATTTTAATTAAATAATTGAAGCTAGCCACAAAATTATACAACATGCTATAAACAAAATGGCCAATAATTTCCACACAAACTTTAACCATGTTCCATATTTTATATGTGCAACAGCTAAATTTCCCATAACAATTACAGATGTTGGTACAAAAATATTTGCAAAACCTGAAGCTGATTGGAAAGATGTAACTAATAAGCTTGATGGAACATGTGAAAATGATCCTAAAGGTCCCATAATTCCCATAGTAGCTGCTGCAAGTCCTGATGAGGATGGAATTAAAAGTGACATAGGAATATAAAATATAAAACTAAGAATTGAAAAAGCTGGAGCTGATAGACCACTTAAATGCATTTCTCCAAAGTGTAATATAGTTGCTGTTATATGTCCATCATTCATAACAACTTGAATTCCTCTTGCTACAGCTACTATAAATGCAACACCTAATAAATCTGATGATCCTTTTATAATTAATTTAATTAGTTCATCACTATCAATTTTATATACAAATCCAACTATTATACTCATAAAAAGCATAAGCATAGTAATTTCTCTAAAATACCATTTACCTAATGGAACCATAGATGTACCAAGTAATTTACCTATAAAAGGAAGCCCAATTAACCAATTATTTAGATTTATAAAAAATGTCCAATTAGGATTAAGATCTGACCAAGGAATTAAAGATATAATCATTATAACGAAAGTTAATGTAACTACTATTAATACCTTCTTTTGTTTTGGAGTAATAATTATTTCTTCTCCAACATTTAAAGGAAATTCATTTAAATCTTCTTTATATCTATAAAATTGATATGACTTCTTCTCATCTTTTTTTATCTTTTTAGCATAATTTACAACATATAAAATACTTATACCAACAAGTACAACAAACATTACTATTCTCCAAAAAATTCCTTCACCTGGAGTAATTCCAAGAATTTGTGAAGCAATTCCTGTTGCAAAAGGATTGACAATAGAAGCAAGACATCCAACTTGTGAACCAATAAGTACAATACTAACAGCTACCATAGAATCTAATCCCATAGCCAACATAACGGGTAAAATAATAATTAAATATGCTATTGTTTCTTCTCCTAATCCATGTACAGTTCCTCCAATTGCACATAAAATCATAAGAATAGCTATTATTTTTGTTTCATTATCCTTATTTTTTTCTGTTATAACTCCAAGTCCAGAATTAATAGCACCAGTTTTAGATACTACCCCTAAAAATCCTCCAAACATTAATATAAAGAATGACACATCTATTGCTCCTGGAGTTATTTTAGTTCCAAGCAAACCATTAATAGGCGCCATAAATACATCCCAAATTCCTTGTGGGTTTGATTTAATAACTTCATATGTTCCTGCTATTACTTTACCATTTGAAGTTGTTTGATATTTTCCTCCTGGAATAATCCATGTAAGAATAGCTATAACAACTATAATTAAAAATAATAAAGTATATGTGTTTGGCATTTTAATTTTTTTCTTCTGTTCCATTACTTCATCCCCTTAGTCTTAAACAAAATAATTTGTTATTTTTAAAATTAGTATTATTTAATTCATAAAAAATTTAATCGATTAATTTCTTTATAATATAATTTTAAATCTTTAGGAAACGATTTCAAAAATTTCTAAAACTTAATTGTGCATATTTATTACAAATTGATTTTTTTTAATAAATAAGTATACATATTTAAATTTTATTTTAATAATTACATAATATTTTATTTGTTTTTCCCGAAAAATTTTTCTTTAATTTATTTATTCATAATTTTAAAAATATTTATTTCATATTTTAATTAAATATTTTTTAATTTTTAAAGTTAACTTTTTTCTTAATGTAATATTTTTCATAATCAGTAAAATGTATATTAATTTATATTTTTACATAAAAAGAAAATAATTTTAATTTGTATAAATTCATAAAAAAAATAATGTTTAATCAAAAATGATTAAACATTATTAATAGAACTCATATAACTTTTAATTTTGTTTCTATTTCTTAAATTAACTATTATT
>JARHYK010000030.1 GCA_029258515.1 Clostridia bacterium
TGATCAATCGGTCTGTCCTCGTATTCGTCCGTTTCCTCGTTGTACCGGCTGAACCATCGCTCCACATTATCGTCACAGCTGCTTCCATGAAGGACAAAATACGGGGTTAATTCCGGGTCGATAAGCGCAATATTAGCCGCAATCTCGCAGAATCTATCTGTGATGTGTTTCTCAGAAAGACCATTATCATACTCTTTGTTTTTCCTGCAAAACTCATAGAGTGCAGCGGAAACGATGTCTTTGTCCTTGGATTGGAAAATCTGGCTGTTTGAAAGTTCCCAGCAAATTCGATCAGCTGTATCATCGCAGTGGTTCACAGCATCGTTTACTTCCTTAAAAACATTTCCCCCGGTGATGCCAGAAACAATAATTGACTTGTGAAGCCCCATTGCTTCGAGGTGGGGATCGGGCTTTGCGTACTTGGTGGTCAACGCATCCCAAACGATAGGGCAGAAAAACCACGAATTTTTGTAGCAATATTCCTCCGTTCCGAGCAAATTATTTCCAATCAGCCACAAACTGCTATAACTCATTTGGTGTCCTCCTTCACGGTTTCCATGATTTTTTTCGCCTGCACCGCAGTAATGCCCAGCTTGTCAAGCTCCTCTTTGGTAGGATTGCCACCCATCTTGACCAACTTTTCGGCCAGAAAGCCCTTACCGGTGAGCTTGCCATCGTCGTCCTCCACCACATAGACATGACCATCACGGACCAAAAAGCCCATCTGCTCAAGCCGTGCATCAATGTGAGCGTCGCCGACCTCCAGCCGCTCTGCGTAATACTCATCGCAAACGGAACGGAAGGCATCCGCAAAGCGGGCCAGCCGGACATATCCCATTCCCTCGGAGTTGTTGAGCGCAATCAGCGCCAGTTTGAGGGCTTTTGCTGCGGCGTCGTCCCGCTGGGCTGCGGTGGTGCGGTACTGCTGCATCAGCAGTCGATCCGCATAGGGGATGTCCGTTCGGGCAAACCGGGTCTTGTTGCCGCCCCTGTGCTTACTCTTTGCCATTACTCTCGCACCTCCCTGTAATCAATAAATCTCGATAGTTTCTTCTGCGCCCGGCAGTACGGACACTTGCCACAGGATGTTGGAGCAATACGCCCCTCTTTGATCGCTTGATATCTGGGGGCCAAGTCCTCAACCTCGTGCAGCTTTGCATCCAAATCCTTGTCGGGGATGTGGATTGCAGCCAAATCGGGTACATCCTCTTTGGTGCCGACAGCCAGCACAAACGGGAGCATATTCCCCTCGATCGCCTGATAGATAGCCCCCTGCAGGTCGTACCCCCAACCCTCAACAAAAGACACCTTTCCGTCAAATTCTTCGTTCCATACAGGGGTCATGTCCCTCATGACCTTTTGGTCAACGATGCATCCGTCCAGCATTCCCAGCGCATCCCGGCACTCCGGGAACCGCTGCGCTATTGCAGCGCAGGTGTCTGCGGGCAGCAGGCTGTCGATTTTGATCTTAAATGGTACGCCAGCAATATACCCGACACGGATCTCCTGCTTCTTCCCGGACATCAGCATCATATACAGCTCGTCGGATTCCATGCGGGAAATGATGTCGTTGGCGTGCAGGTATTCGGATTTAAGATTGCCGTCACGCTTAAAGATTTCCGGGTGCTGATCCCGGAATACCGGCATCTCACCGCTAAAATAGGCGTCCACATAAGATCCGACAAGCATGGCAGAGGTCGGCTCTGTATTGTAATCTCCCCGGGCTTCAGCCAGCGCTGCTGCTTCGCAGCGCTGGAAGGCCTTGAACTGAGAACTGCCCATATATGCCATGTTGCACTCGGCCGAAAAATAATTGTCGTTGGTGACAACGGGCAGGTTAGGCAGTTGGGTCATAGCAAATCCTCCTCTCTGTTATCGTCGGCAATCTCCACGGTCTCCTCTGTGGGCGCTGCCTGCTCCATTGCCTCCGCCTTACGCTTGGATGCACAGTCGGCACACAGTGGCACGCCGTACTTTTTCGCCGTGTATGTGGCCATCCAGCGTGCATCATGGCCAGCCGCCGGATGGATTGCGTTGCCGCAGTCGGTGCAGGGCGGTACCGGTGCCTGCTGCTGGATGCGGGGCTTATAGGGACGCACACGGACGGCGCTTACCACCTCACCAAACGCCTTGATACCATGTTCAATATAGAGCTGCACTTTTGTACCGGGCCAGTCCTCAAAGTAGCCAGATCCGGACACTTTCTCAATGTTCTTGGACCTTGCCACATTAAGGATCATCGGCTTGTTTCCGGGCTCTGCCCAGTGTACCACAGCCTTCTTGCTCTTCCCCTCTGCGGTAGCAACGGTCTCGGATGCGTTGACCTTGGCGATGGTTAGTACTTTCTCTTCGCCCTCCTGAAAATCGCCCTCACCGATAAAATTCGGATCAGATACCACCTTTTTCCAGTGAGTCTTTTCCATAATCATTCCTCCTCTTCGATTTCTTCTGCTCCGCAAACGGGGCAGGATGGGATATATTCGCGGCAAAAGCCAAATGCGTGCTCAAAACCGGACGGGATCATATACGGCTCGTCGAATTTTGCCCCGCAGTCCTCACACACATACATCAGTCGTCCACCTCCTCTACAGTCACTACCGGGCGATCCCAGCAGAGCCGACAGAGCTCTTTTGTTTTGCCCCCGTCGCAATAAGGGGGGATCTTTGCATAGCCATATTTGTGGGGGCAGGAAAAGCAGCCACCACAATAATCAGGGTTCACCTTCTCCGGGTACTCTCTCTGCAACCGCTCCCGGCAAGTCTCACGCTGCTTGGGGGGCTCCGGCTGCTTGTTGCGGGGGATCAGGCAAAAGACCTTGACGCCGGCAACCATAATCCACTTGATATAGCAGTCATCTGTATAGACTCCCATGCCGTCGAGATGATCGCCAAACTCGGCGGCGAACTGATCTTGCGTGAGGTGCACGGCAGGGGTGCCAGCGTAGTTCGCCGTGACCGATAAGATCCCCGTGTGAGTTACCAGATCCGCTACGTGCTGCGCCGTCACAACGGCGTCCATCATTTCAGTGCTCAGGTTCATTGACTTTTCTCCATTTCTCCCGTATAATTACGGGTGTAATCGTTCTTCTTTTTTCTCTTTCTATACCGGTCGGTGCTTTGCGCTGGCCGGTAATTTTTTATTCCCACCAGATCGTTGCCTCTCTGACTCCGCGCTGGAGGGCCTCTTCGTGGCTCCCCACGCACAGATCGATGTGGTCTCCGCTGATTGCACCACCAACATCGTCTGCACGCAATGTGTGGATTTGACCGTCTCCGTAGTCCAGCCAGATCTCTGTGCCAAGCGGGATGATGTTCGGATCCACGGCCACCGAAAAATCGGGTACAGCCATCCGACCACTTGCAATGATGCCATCATCTTTGCCACAGCACTCGGAGCAGGTACAGTAATGAGTTACCGTTACCTCCATATTGTGTAACGGCTGTGGCTCATCA
>JARHYK010000016.1 GCA_029258515.1 Clostridia bacterium
AAAATAAAATAAAATATAAAGGAGGCACAATAATGAATCCAATGACAATAACACAATATAAATGTAGTGAATGTGGGAAACTATACACAGACTATGATAAAGCCAATACATGTTGCAAGAATATAGAGGAGATAGAATTACCCTCTAAAATCACAAGTAAAGAGGATTATGTAAGAATGGTTATAGGTATAGAAAAATTAGCATCAACCAATAGATATAGGTATCAAGATAAGATAAAAGAGGGAGAAGAGAAATGCCTTGTTTATCTTGATAATGTCGCACAAGATTTACTTGAAAAGATGGATGAAGAGTTAGGAGATAGAGAAGTCAAAATAGGAGACACTACATATAAATTGTTCACTGCAGAAGATATACTCCGAAATTATTTTGGTAGAATTGGGATTTTGTTGAGTCAGATTTTGACAAAGTGATTGATAAGATAAAGGAGAAAATCCAAGAATTAGGAGAGGGTAAATATAACTGGTTATTAACCTTAAACAATGAGGTTTTATACCTACATTTGAACATCAAAGAGGATAAGTTAGAGGTAAGAGCTTTTACCTCTGAACAGGATGCTCCCTTACAAAGTGAGATTATAAGAAGACTAAAGAGTAACGGAAAGTTACCAAAAACAAAATAAGGAGGACTAACAACCCATGACAATCAAATATCAATTAAAAAACAAATACGTCATCAACTACATAGACTGTGATAAGGTAGAGATAGATTATGACACAATAGCCATCTACCAAAATGGTAAATCTATATTGGAAGATGAAATATCAGAGTTCCAATATCTGGAAATCAACAAAGAGATGGTTATACTTAATGGAGAATTGTTATAAATCAAAGGAGGACACATATGAAAGCACCAAACTCAAGAAAAACATGTAAACAACACTATTTATTCAAACATAAACAAAGGAAATTATCTCTAACCAATAAAGATGGAGAGAGTGGAGTATTTAAAGCAGTAAAGTTAGAAGGTACAAACTTTATGATATACGGAGATTCATTTGCTATGAGATATTGTTTTAGAGAGATAAAGAAGATAGTAAATGGAACAAGAAATACCTTATCAATAGGAGAGATGATAGACAGATTTGAAATAGCACACAATGTAAAGATAGAGAGATTAGGGTTAACAAGAGAGGATTTTGCTAAGGAGAATATAGACAAGATAGTTAGAGCTTTAGAAAATAAATAACACACAGAGGGAGAAATCCCTCTTTATTTATATAGGAGGTAGGAGTGGATTACAAAAAGAAATATGACATAGGGTATAGAGATGCACCAGTGATATTCATACAGAATAGATTAATTGTTGGAGATTTTTATGATACACACACCACTTTGTTGCACAAAGAATTAGAGATGGAGTCATGTGTTTTAGATGACATACTCTTATTTGGTCATTTAATAGGTAAGACTATATATTGGGAGTGGTTTAGTAGTAAGAAGTTATTGAATAAGGCTATGAGGAACAAGGAGTATAAGCATAAGGTATTAGTTAAGGAATAAAGGAGGTAAGAGTGGATTATAAGAATTATATTTACAGATTACATTTTGAGGGAGATGATAGAAGTTATATAGGGAGCACCAAGAGCGCTAGAGCTAGATTAAGAACACACATGTGGGATTTACTAAGGAAGAAACATACAAACAACATATTACAACTAGCATTTAACAAGAAAGACATATCATTATTTACTTGGGAGATAATAGAGAAAGATATAGATTCAAAGCTACTTCTCAAAAGAGAGAATTACTATATCAATTTATACAACTCAATGACTAATGGCTATAATCAAACAATAATTACAACAGCATTAAATAAATATCATGGGGTTAAATTATTTGAACCAAAAGATGGTGTATATGATTTTTCAATCATAAACACTTTCACCAAGAAACATAAGGTTGAGTTGAGGTTAATAGAGGTTTCTACATATAAAAAATATCCTAAAGCACATTTTTCAAAATACTTTTGGGACAATATAGATGAGGAGAATATGAATAAGTTATTAACCTCAGGAACTAGTTATTTAAGTCACCATATAAACTCTCCATTCAGAAATGTTATATGTTGTATAGATAATACTAGAGTTTTCGAGTTCTTAGAGTCACAAGATAAGAAATCGTTGAAAGATTTATATGTTAGAGTAAAAAGGTTTTATGGGGAAAACAAACACAAGGTAACTGATGTGTTAGTCTTATCTGCACTAAATCCATTTATGTTAGAATATACTCTACTGAAAGACAGGATAGATGAATATAGAGTAGCTAAGTTATTCAAGCTCTTAGAAATACAAAAACACTTAGGGGAGAAAATAGTTTTACACCTACCTCAATATCTGTATGACAGTTATAAAAGGGTATTGATGCCTAAACAAGACCCCTAAAAATGAGCTAACCATCTAAACAAACCCCAAAAATACTAGGTTTTCGACCTATTTCATTAAAGAATATATAGAGAAAATAGAAAAAGAAAAGGAGTGATTTTTATGGAGAAAAAGATTTCAGTAACAGTGGTGGATGCTATGCCAGGTAAGTTTAAAACTACTTGGGCTATGGAGACTATGGTGAGATATGCTAAGGGGTTTCAACATATGTTGCCTTTTATCTATATAACGCCTTATATAGACGAGGTGCAGAGGGTAAAGGCTTATATGAAGGAGAATGGTGTAGATGTTAAAGAGCCTGAGGCGTATAAGGGTAAGGGAAGTAAATCAGAACATTTGAAAAAGTTAATTGCAGGGAGATGTAATATAGTTACAACACATGCTTTATTTGACAAGATAGATGCTGAGACTTTAGAGTTGTTTAGGGTGCATATGTATGCTTTATTCCTAGATGAAGTACATGAGGTTGTTAAAAAGCATGAGATGACAGAGGATGATTTGGAGTTATTGACAAACTCAAATTATATAGAGATACAAGAGGATGGACAAATCAAATGGTTAGCAGAGGAGTATGATGGGAGATTTGAGGAGTTTAGAAATCTATGTAATCTAGGAGCATTATTCAGATATGGGGATAAGATTTATGTGTGGTGTTTTCCTATTGAAGTGTTTAAGTATATGTTTGAGACTTATATAATGACGCATCTATTTGAAGGTCAACTACAAGCAAGTTATTATAAGATGTATGGTGTAGAATACAAGATGAAATATGTGGTAAGGGAAGAGGGTAAGTGTAGATTAATAGACTACAAACCAGAATATGATATACAAGATAAGGAGAAAATAAAGGATAAGATACATATTTATGAGGGTAATTTAAACTATGGTAAGGCAATATCATTATCAAGTTCATATTTAAGAAAAGCAGATAAAGAGTTATTAAAGACTCTAAAGAATAATGTGTATAACTATTTCAAACATAAAGTCAAAGGTAAGAGTATAGATAATATGTGGACTACAATAAAGGATTGTAAGGGTGCTTTAAGCGGTTCAACATATACTAAGGGTTTTGTACCTTTAAATGCAAGAGCAACAAATAAATACAAACACAAAAAGAACTTAGCTTATGTATACAATAGATATTTAAACCCAATAGATAAGAAATTCTTTGAACAAAGAGGAGTTAAAGTAGATGAGGATTTATATTCATTGTCTGAATTATTGCAATGGATATTCCGTTCTCAAATAAGAGAGGGTGGAGAGATTAACCTTTACATTCCAAGTGAGAGAATGAGAAGAATACTAAAAGAATATCTTGACAAATAATGCAGTGTAGACTTAAAGTGAGGTGTAATACCCCACTATTTTAGTTAAGGAGGAGAAGATGGAGTTTATAAAAGGGATAATCTAAGATGTTTATAGGAAATTAATTATCAGGGTGTCGATTATGACACCTTTTTTAATGCAAAAATACTTTGATTTACAAAATGTTTGATAGTCAAATAGTTTGATATACTAAATATTTGATTTACAAAATGATGGTAGGAAAAATTTTTGTTAAAAATATGTGTGAGGGGAAAATAGGTATACATATATGGCATATGCGAGGAGGTCGAGGCGTTGGGGTTAGCTCCACCCCCACTTTCCACACAATCCCCTACCTATTTACCCTCACTCTACACCCTATCTCACACCACGTAATTCTCCTTCTAAAATCTCCCTCTAAACATCTCATAAATAGCCGTCTCCATACATCTCGATTATAGCTTGATATAAAATGTGTACGAAATCTAATTTTTACATTTATTTTGTAGGTTATTTGATAAAAAATATAGAATATAGTATAAGAAGAGTGTAAAATTCAATATCTTAATGTGTACGACAAATAATATAAAAATATATAAAAAACACTTGACATTACTAGATTTTCATTGTATATTATAATCAAGATAAAGAGAAATAAAAATGTGTACGATTAGGAGGTAATATGATAAAAACTCAATATAAAATTAAAAAGATTTTAGCTAAGCACAAGTATATAACAATAAGTGACTTAATGAGTGAATTGAATGTAGATATACATGAATTTCAGTTATCACTAGGTTCATTATATCTAAGAGGCGATGTTGGGCTAGGTAAACAAGATATTAAAAATATATGCTTTTTAACTAAAAAATACCAGTATTTTACTAGAAAATTAGATGAATTGAAAGGAGAAATACAATGTTATTGATTGGACTTTGGTTACTACTAATGGCTTTACTGCTCCCGTTTATGTTTACAGATGAAGAGTTATGGTGGAAGGCTGTAAAGTACATCACTCTGTTTTGTATAATTATAAAAATTATATTGACAATAAGATAAAAATATGATAGGATGTTAGTATAAAGGAAGGCAAGGTGAAAAGACAGTAATTTACTGAATATTATGAGAGTAAAGCATATAACGACTTAGGAAAAATGGAGGCAACTATGACAGATGTTATAGACAACAATGATGTAGATAGGGTTATGACAGAAGAAAGAACAACAGAACTTCAAAATAGAATAGAAAGCTATGAGAATAGGATAAATCGTAAATATGATACAATAAAAGAATTGCAAAAAGATATAATGGAATTAAAACAACTAAGAGATAAATGCTTAGAAGAATTAAAGGAGGTAAAAAATGGCAAAATTTAGCAATGTAAGAGTTGGAGATAAGTTATGGTCTGTACAGTTAGGAGATTGTAAGGTTACATCTATCACAAAGAATACAATAGAGTGTTGTAATGGTGAGAGTAATTTGTTATACACATTTGATGGTAAATACTTTGGGTCTGATGTATACCCTTCATTATATTGGAACAACCCTAATATAGTTGACGAAAAACCATTTAATTTAAAGGAATACCTTGGAGACAAGTTAAAGCCTAAGAAGTTCAGAGCATACGAATGTAACTACTATATATCATTTTTAGGAGACGATAGGGAATATTTATCCTACGATTTTTATTCTGAGAGAACAGACTATAGCTTAGGCACTCTATACTTCCATGAGGAGAATATAAGAGAAGTTGTAGAAACACTAAATAGTAGAAATATAAAGATATCAGAGTTGGTAGATGCAATGAATGGACTAAATGTATTATGGAATATATAAAGGAGGATTAAAATGCAAATAAAAGATATTAAAGAATTAAATGAAATGGAGAATGAATTTTTCAAAATATTAGTTGATAAAGGAGAGATTGCAGTAGTTGCAAAGTTTGATAAACCTAGAGTAGTGTGCAACTGGAAAGAGGAAGATATTGATTTTTCAGAATTATCTTATTTTGGTTTTGATATCGAGCTAGTTAAGCCTAAAGAATTTATAGTAGTGTGCGATAAAGAGAAAGGTGATGTAATTGCAACAGACCTATTATCAACAATAATAGGGGATTGGGATAAGGCGAATGAGTATTTGGAACAATATGAGGGCGTAGATGGTTATGTGTTTAAAAGATTAGAAATTTAAGGAGGTTTAATGTATTTAATAAAAGATTCTGAGCACATTTATATATTTGAGAGAATGAAAGAAAGTCCTACTAAAATAGCTATAAAAGATATTAATAACTTAAATGTAAGTTATATTTATTCAAATGTAACAGACTATGAGACAGCTTTATATAGAATCGAAATGTATGGAAGAAAGGATTTAGTTCCTTGTAAAGTTGAATTACAACTTAAAATAGTCTAAACATCTACTAGTTAAAAGTCCCAATAATTGCTATGTTATAGTGGAATAAAATTATGATTTTATACAGGAGGTAAAATGAAATTTATAATTGGGTATTTAGTAATATCATTTATCATATTACAATATCAGTTATTCAAATTGGCTTATGAAGAAGACGAACTAAAAGATATGACGATTAGCAGTGTATTTTGGATTATTGGATTTATGATTATGGTGGTCGAGAAAATAATTGATATGTATGCAAGACATTTTTATACCCCTTACTGGTTAGCTTATGTATTTACTTGTATTCTAAATCCAAAGAAGCCTTATAGAGAGCATGTTTTGAGAACGTACTTTATATGCAAAGCGTACAAAAAATATGGCAGAGAAGGTTTTCGATATGACAGATTAATAAATAGAGCTGTATCTTATTGGAAATATAGAAAGGAGAGCAAATGAGAGCGTGGAATAAAAAGAAAAAGCCTAAACACACAACTAGATGTAAATATAAATTAGGTGAGGCTGTTTTCAAATATAGTAAAAGAATGGCTCTACACGAAAAAGTAAAAGAGGAATGTTTGATATTACTGTGTAGACAATACATAACATATAATATACCAAAATACTGTATGACTTTTGCAATAGTCTAGAACAAAAGGGGAGCAATCCCCTTTTTATATTACCTTGATTCCCTAGGGGTCGATTCCCTACCGAGTTTCCCTTTTTCAATCCCTTTTTGTAAAAGTATGGTGTGTTTTCAGAGAAAGAGTAAAGGGAGAAAGTGTAGGTGTAACTAAGAAAGATGAAAAGGATATTAAAGAGAGGGTAGTCTAAAACTGTGCGACATCTCACTAGTATATAACAACCTAACACAAGTTCAAAGAAGATTGAGTGTGAATATCTTATAAATAATTTACTACATATTAAGAATATAGAGAAAATTACAAGGTTTAGAGGAGGTAGGCGAGTGATTATATACCTAGTTTGATACGATAGAGAGGACAACATCAAAATTATTTGGGTCTATTATGATTGAGAGCGTTGATATGAAAGGGTAAAGGTGAATAATGTTTAAAAGAGATGGGAGTAAGTGTTTGCAATGGTATAATTTTATATCTAAATTTACAGGACTTTTATTTGTTATGTATGAGTGTTCAGAGTTAAGAATAAAAGAGGAAGGGTATGCAAGATAAGCTTAAGAGGAACGAGTTAAGGTATAGTGAGATATAGAGGTTAATAGAGATTATTTCAAATTATCTTTGTTGGAGAACATAAGTTAAAGCAATAATATGCTAAATGGGTCGAGAAAGATATCGTGTTCTACTGTCAATGTATAGAGTATATTAGACTGAAATTGGT
The DNA here is from genome assembly GCA_029258515.1 of Clostridia bacterium. Taxonomy (GTDB): domain Bacteria; phylum Bacillota; class Clostridia; order TANB77; family CAG-508; genus CAG-269. The sequence goes on from JARHYK010000016.1 coordinate 7,461, forward strand.
ATTGTTGTAGATTAGAAGAGGTGTCGAGTAAGAGAGAGATGTTCAAATTCAACTTCAAGGAAAAGTGTGAGAAATATCGCATAAAGTCGGAGAATAATGTGATGAGTAGAGAATAGTATACAAGCGTGAGAGAAGAGTGCAGGAGAAGGTGCATGATGTAGAGAAGTAGAAGAGAGCGTGTAGTGTGAGGATTGATGTGTGTTTGTTGAGAGAATTTCGTAGAATGAAAAGTTTTTAATAGGCGAAAAGTTAGGGAGAGGTTGAGAGGCTTTGATTTAGGGGGTGTGGAGGTTGAATGAGGGAAAATTCTATCTCGACTATATTGGGAAATGGATTCGTGTCGACTTCCAAATTGCCTCGACCTTGTGAAGTGTACGAGAGGGTTTAAAAATATTTTAAAAAGATTTTGCACTAAGCGAACCTCCCCAACCAAACATCTTGAAAAGGAAACCCCTTGATAATCAAACTATTCAAATTAATTCTGGCAACTTCTTAACTTTTTACTTGAAAAATATATAAACATATTATATAATAATGTAAAAAGTTGAAAAGAGGTGTTATATATGTTTAAAGTAATAAAAGAGTTAAAAGATTTTAAGATAACATTAAACAATAAGACATTACACGCACTCACTAGACTAAAAAGATTAAAACATAATAATAGAAGTATCTACAAAATGTTTCTGGTTGATAAACAGCATAAGAACGGCTTAGAGGTACACGTTATATTTACAGATGCAACAATATTAATATTTAATTATAATAGTAGCAGACTAATTACAGTTTTAAATGCAAGAGTAAAACAGATTCTTAGATACAATATAAAAGACAGAAACATATTAAAACAAGCTAGAATTAACCAAATTAAAAAATTAAATAAATGATTGACAAAATGCAAGTAATACGATATTATAAAGTATAAAAGAACGCAGGAGGTTGCACTATGCAAATAATAACACTAGAAAAAAGAGAAGGTAAAAAATTAACACTAGAAGCAATTAAACAACAATATGCAAGTAATAAAGAAATATTTGATTATTTTTATCTGTCAAATAACACTAAAATAGGAATAATCACAAGAGGTAAAAAAGCAAATTTGATGTTTCAAGAAGTTGTAAACTTTATACATAAAAATGGCTATGGATATGCTAAAATAGTTTTTAAATATGATAATAAAGACTACTTAAATGATATTTATATAACACTAGACTAGCTGAAAAGCTGGTCTTTTTTTATTCTATGCAAATAAATAATTAAAAAAAATAACTTGACTTTATTTTACACTTATGTTATTATATAAACATCTAAAGCAATTCAAAACTTTTCAAAAAACTATTCTAAGTTGTAAGACACAAAAATTTTACAACTTAATAAAAAAATACTTGACACTTTAAAGATTAAGTGTTATAATAAAAACATAAGATAGAAAAGCTACTTAAATGTAGTCGTAAAAGAATGAACTAACATAAATACTTGGTTATTATTGATTAAAGTAAGTGTGATAGATGACTATTAAACACTGAAATAACAATATAATTGAGTTGTTAGAAGTTGCTTTATCTTATATAAATATGAAGAGGTGTAAAGAATGAAATTAACAGAACTAAAAGAGATATTAAAGACTTTAAAAACAGATGTTACATTTGTAGAATACTTTAAAAATAAAGAGGTATTATAATATGCAAGTATTAAAAGACTTAGTGTATAACAATTTAAAAGACAATATACAGTTTATAGAAAAAGACAGACTTATAGTAGTAGTACAAGATAATAAAGAAGTTTATAAAAATACGTATACTAATGTTAAAACAGAAATAGAAAAATACATAGACAGTAAAAAGAAAGACGCATATTTAAACGCTATAGACTGTTTAAAATTTGGCTATAATAAAAGTGGCTGGAATAGTTGCAACTTACAAGATAACTTAAAAACAGAAGTGTGGAATAAAGCCAAAAAAGATATAGAGGTGTTATAAATGTAAAAGATGTTAGAAACTATTTAAAAAGCTATGCTACAAATATAGAAATAGAATATTTAATAAAAAAATCTAAAAATAACTTGACAAATAAAAATTAAAGTGTTATAATAGTTGTGTAATAAGAACTTAGGAGGTAATGAATATGGAAAGTATATTAAAACAAAATGGGCTTGATTTTTATAGAGATAGAAATGGTGATATATGTGTAATAACTAAAAAAGGTGAAAGTTATTCTACATTATGCAAATTAAGAGAATTATTTAAAAATGCAAAATTTAAAGCGTATCTTGGTGTTATAGTAATAAGTAAATAAAGCTTAACTACAAAAAACTATTGCAACTACTTAAGTTTTAAGAGTTTTTAAAGAGTAGTTAAAATTTTAAAAATACAAAGGATGGTAAATGATATGAAAAAAATAGAAATAGCAAAAAAATGGTTAAACAATGTGGATAATTTAGAATGGATTTTAAATGAGTTAGAACTATGGCTTGATAACAATCACGATTCAGAAATGACTGAGATACACTCAATTTTACAAGGTGAAGTAGAAGATACGCTAACTAAAGAAAATGCTAAAAGATTAAAATGGACTATAGTAGCAGATGTATTACAAATCGTACAAAATGGTATAGCATGGGATGAGGATATTGAAATATCTGAAGCAACTATTAAAAAAGCGATGAAAGAAACAGACTTCTATAATAGATTTAACACTATGTTTATAAACAATTTTCCAGAGTCTGACAGTTTAGAAATGTTTAAGAAATATTTTAGATAGAGCTTAACTATAAAAATATAATAAAAATCTAGGGGTAATGAGATATGGAGTATTTAAAACATGTAGTTATAGAAATTTCGCTAATGTTGACCGAATGTATAATTTTTATACTTAAATATGTAGCGGTTATAATCTTTATGATACTGTTATTTGGAGTAATATAATCTTAACTTATGCAATAAGTAAAGATTAGTTAAAATTTTAGAAAAAGAAATAAATATAAAGGGTGATACAAAATGTTGTTTATAATCCTATGTGTAATATTAATGTTCGTTGGAATAAATGAAAGCTTAAAATATTTAATGAAAAAAAAGAGTTAGTGAAAACTAACTCTTTTTTATTATATGTTGACTTTATTTTAAATATGTGTTATTATATGGGCAAGATAAGAGATAAGGAGAGGAATTGAAATGAAAAAAGCTAATAAATTGTTAAATTTGATGATGAATGACGGTGCTTCAGAGGGTGAAATATTGAATGCCAGAAATATGTTGAAAAAGTTAAACGTAAAACTGACAGTCGGAAATAATAATCAGGATAATGAATATTCTAAGCTAGCGAAAAAATACGAGGCACTTTATAATGATTATAATTCTTTATATAAAGAATATAAGCTGTATAAAGCATATAAGGCTAATACAGACTATGAAAAGCAGGAATTAAAAGCAAAACAAGAGGAATTGGATACTTCAAAATCAACGATATCGATGACACCGCTTGTGATCTCTATTATTATGCTTGTATATTGTTTTTATAAATTGTTTGTAATATAAAAGAGTAGATTGCTACTCTTTTTTTATTTTCAAGATTT
>JARHYK010000034.1 GCA_029258515.1 Clostridia bacterium
TCTTAAAAGAAAAAGGAATCCTACCAGTTATGGAAAGAGAGGTAATTTAAATGAATAAGAAGATTAAAACAACAGATTCAAGTATGAATGTAAATACATCAACTATAGATGTAGTAGAAATAGATGGAATTTCTTTTGAAAAGGATGAAAGATTTCCATGGATTGATATATATAGAATAGGACATGAAGGAAAAGAGTTTATGGAAGAAGTAGATGAAGAAGAAATGCCAATAGGATTAGATGAATTAAAGGTATTTGCTTTAAATTGGTATTTCAATAACGTTGAGATTGTAAAGGAGGGATAAAGTGCATTTAATAAAGATAATTATTTTAATATTTGTTTTAGCTTTACAACTAACAACATTCTGTTTAGGAGCTAGTAAATTTATATATGCTACTGAAAAGAAGGACAGGCTAGAGTATTTAATAATGGCTTTAAGTGGAATAGTAGGGTTTGTATTCTTAGCAAATCCAGTAATGTATGTTTTATAGGAGGGAGAGTAATGGAAGATGAATTAAACTATGATAATCAAGGTAGGATAGCTTATACAGAAGGGTTTCATAACAAAACAGGTAAGCCATGGGATGATGATGATTTAGACTATTTAATAAATTGGTATGACAAAATAAGTGGTATTGAAATGAGTTTAGCATTAGAGAGACCAGAGACTACAATAAGGTCTAAAGTCTGCAGATTAAGGAAGAAAGGAGTTATGTAAATGATTAAATTTATAAGAAGTCTTTTAGGATTAGGAATGAGTAAGAAGGAAAAGGAAAACTTCATAAAAACTATAACATTGGAGGATTAATTTGTGAGAGATATTTTAGAAATTACAATAGATATTTCGAATATAGTGCAAGATAAAGCAGAAATAACAGGTAGAAATATTAAGGATTTAATTCAAATAAAAATAAAGAACCTATCTGAAACCGACCAAAGTAAACAGATAGATTCTGAAAATATTATTGAAGATATTATACCACTACATTGTGATATAGACAATGGACAGGTTTATGACATTAATACTGGAAAGGTAGTAAAGGAGTTGTAATTATGAGTTTACCAGATTGTTGTTATGACTATAGAGATATAGAAGATGAAAAGACTGTAATAGATGAATGTAACGAATGTGGATGCAGTATATATGTTGGACAAGAATATTACGAGATAAAGAGCGAGATTGTATGTTGTGATTGCATTAATTTTTTCAAGAAAACAGCAGAATTATAGGAGGTTTATTATGACAGAACAAAAGAAACTTAATATATATCAAAAGATACAAAAGGCTAGAGTTGAACTTCAAAATAAGGATTTAAAAAAGACTGGATATAATAAGTATTCAAATTATAAATATTTTGAATTAGGAGATTTCTTGCCACATATTAATGAGATTTGTAATGAAATAGGACTATATACAGAGTTTAGTTACGGAGATAAAACAGCAACATTAACAGTATATAATACAGAAAATTTAGAAGAAAAAAGAGTATGGATTACACCAGTTGAAGTAGCTACATTGAAAGGTTGCAGCACTATACAAAATATAGGAGGAACACAAAGTTTTGCTAGAAGGTACTTATACATGATGGCTTTTGAAATTGCTGAAACTGATGTAATAGATGGTGGAGCAGTTGATGAAGAAGCAGAACTTGGAAAGCAAAAGATAGGTAAAGCTCATGTCTTAACAATAAACAGTTTAATTGAGGAAACTAACTCAGATAAAAAAGAATTTTTAGCTTGGGCAGGAGTTAATAAGGTAGAAGATATAACAAATGAAGCAGTAGGAACTTGTTTAAATATGCTTAATAAAAAGAAAAAATTGAAAGAGAAACAAGAAAAGGAGCAGCAATTAAAAAAGCAACAGGAAATACAACAAAGAGAGTTAGAACAACATCAAGAAGATTTTGAATTTTAGGAGAGTTGAGAAATGAAAGAGATACAAATAAATAAAGAGTTACCAGTAATAACAATGAATTTTGAGGAAGTCAAAGGATCATTACAAGAAACAATGAAAAAGTATGAGGGCATTATAGTTACAGAGGAAGGATTAAAGGATTGTAAAGCAACTCAGAAGGATCTAGCAGGACTTAGAAATAAAATAGATACTTACAGAAAAAATGTTAAGAAAGAAATGGAAGTTCCTATCAAGGAATTTGAAGGTAAGTGTAAAGAATTAATTGGTCTTATATCAGATGTAGAGAAACCAATAAAAGAAGGTATAAAAGTTTATGATGATAAGCGTAAAGAGGAAAAGAAAGAAAAAGCATTAGAAATAATTAATGCAGCTATAAAAGAATTTGAATTAGAAAAAGAATTTGCAGATAAACTGGATTTAAAGGATAGTTATTTAAAATTAACTGGAAGTATAAAGAGTATTAAAGAAGATGTTGAAATGAGAGCAATGATGCTTAAAAGAGAACAGGAAGATAAAAAAACAAGAATTAAAATGCTTGAAGTTGCAGTTAATAATGAAATTAATAGAGTAAATGAAAATATAAACACAAAGTTGGATTATGAAAAATTTAAAGACTATGTACTAAAAGACTATCCATTAGAAAAGATTTTAAATGAAATAAACAAACAAGCTGAAATTATATTCAAGGCAGAAAATAATACTAAGCAAGAAATTAAGGAAGAAAAGGAAAGTATTCAAGTACCAGTAGATATTTCTAACAAGAAGGTTGAAGATCCTAAAAAAGAAATTAAAGAAGATAAGTTCTTTGTAGATGTTTATGTAGAACATAATTTTGAAATGATACAAGCCTTAAGCAGATTTTTAAGAGATAACGGATATAACTATAAAGTTCATAAAAAAGGGAAGGTTAAATAAGCAGGTGATTATATGGCAAGACCACAAAAAACAGGATTAGATTATTTTCCTTTAGATGTAGATATAGATCAAGATGACAAAATTGCACTTATAGAAGCTCAACACGGTATTAAAGGTTTTGCTATTGTAATAAAACTTTTTATGAAGATTTATAAGAATGGTTACTTCTATGAGTGGACAGAAAAAGAACAATTACTTTTTTCAAGGAGAGTTAATGTAAACATTAATGAAGTTAATGTAATCATAAACGACTGCATTAAGTGGGGTTTATTCAACATTAACTTATATAAAAAATACCATATACTTACATCTGATGGTGTTCAACGTAGATTTTTAGAAGCAGTTGGGCGTAGACAAAAGGTTAAAATTGATAAAAAGTACCTACTTTTAGATGATGAAACAATTAATGTATACAAAAACTTAGTTATTGTTAACATTAATGATAGTTTAAATGAAGTTAATGACGACATTAATCCCCAAAGTAAAGAAAAGAAAAGTAAAGTAAAGGAGAGTAAAGGAGAGAATAAAAAACAACTTAAAACTGAACCTCTTTCCTTTCCTACTC
>JARHYK010000024.1 GCA_029258515.1 Clostridia bacterium
AATTATATTTATAACATGTATTATATTAATAATAGTATTATTAAATTGTATATATATCTATCACTATTATAATAATTTTAATTTAAATAATATTATAACTCATATAATTATAGAAATAGATATTATTATAAAAAATATTAGTGCTTTTTTTGAATTCTTTGCAAAAGAATTTATAAACAAAGATATAATAAAACTATTAATAATTGTTGGAACAATTATATATGTTACATCTACAGGAAAATTATTTGAAAATATATTAAAAATAATAAAAAGTATAAATAGTATAGAGTTAAGTGGATTTAAAATTTCTATGAATAAGTTAGAAGAGAATATTAAAGAAGAGAGCAAGAAGATTAATAACTATGATAAAAAATTAAATTTAACGACAGAGGAAAGAGAAAATAAAGAAAAAGCAGAGCTGAAAAAAAATATTTTTGAAGCATTTATTAATAGTCCAGGGCTTGCTGAATTAATTAATAATACAATTAAACCTAAATATAAGTGCTTTAAAATTCCATTAAATAAAATACCTAATAATTTAAGGTATAGTGATATAAATTTTATATTTCAAACTGATATTAACAATGGAATTCTTATAATAAAAGATATAAAATCTGATATACGTGATGTGGTTATTGAAGTATTTGATGATTTACTTTCACAGGGAATTATTTATTAATTGTTTTATTGATAATACATGGTAGTTAAACACGTAAAAGTGTATAAAGGATAATGATGGTTTTATAAACTGATAAAAGTAATTATAAATGGTTTAAGAAATTATATATAATTGAGTTAATGAATCTTTTGAGAAAAATATAATAATTGAATAAATAATTTATTTTAGTACAACACTTTAATCAGGAGGTGTTGTACTATTTTTCATTTATTAAAGGATATTTTTATATATAAGTAATTATATTATTAATGGATCATTAGGAATATATACTATTATTAATTTAATGCATATAATTTATATAGTAATGTTTTTGGTGATTAAAAATTTTATTTAAGGGCTACATAAGTAGCTCTTTTTTATAGTTTATTTACAAAACAAAATTTTTAGTATGCTAAAATATAGATATACATAATTTAGAAAGAAGTGTAATAATTGAAAGTTGGAGTTAGAAAACCAAGTTTAAAAAAATCTATAAGTGCAAGAACAACTGGAAGAGCAAAGAGAGCAGTCAAAAGCTCCGTTAATCCTTTGTACGGAAAAAAGGGAATGGGCTGGGTAAATGATCCAAAGAAAGCTGCTTATAATAAAGTATATAATAAAACTACAACATCAATAGGAAGTACATCAATTTTGTTGATTACTATATTCATTGTTTTATTAGTAATAATTTTTAAAATACTTTTTTAGGGGGATATATACATATGAAGATATTTAAAAAGCTAGTAATAATAGCAATAGTATTATTTTTTGGAAGTGCTATTATAGTTGGAGTTAAAGATGGATTAACTAAAGATACTAAAAGTACAACTAAAGAAACAAAGCAAGAAGTTAAAAAAGAAATTAAAACAGAAGAAAAAGAAAAACCACAGAAGAAAGAAAATAAAAATCTAATGGATTATAAAGGAATAACTAGTAAAGAAATAAAAGTTAATCCTGTATGGAATGGATCACATAATAAAAAAATAGGAGAATATGCTACTGTATACTATAATCCTAATGAATTAAAAGATGATGTTTTGATAAAGTTTTATAAAGATAATATAGAAAACTCTAATTATAATTATTTTGTATTAAGAGATATAAGTAATGAAAATAAAGGAATGTTTTTCGCTGGATGTAATCAAATTTTTGATTATGGAACTTTAAATAAAGAAGGAGAAATAAATAAGAAAGAAAAAACAGGAGCTATAGAAGGAAATAAAATTAAATATTATAAGAAATAAAAGACTAGGAGTTTTTGTTCCTAGTCTTTAAATTAAAAATTATTAAGGAGAATAAAATGAAAGTTTATTCAGTTGATGAAGCTACTAAGATAATGAAAACAAGCCAAAATGTTATATATAAGCTTATAAACAAAAAAATGTTAATAGCTTTAAAACTAAAATCATTAAAAATTCCAGAATATGCAATAGAAGAGTTTTTTAGAAAGTATCAATTCATGGATTTAAGTGATTTAGATAATATAAAAGAAATGAGAAATCCAAATGCTATTGAAATAGAAAAAGTTGAAAGAATTAATCCACTGTCCCCATATGAAAGAAAAATGTTAGAAGATAAAATAACCAAATTAGAAAAGGAAGTAGAGTTTTATAAAAATAAATTAGAAAAAATAAAATTAGAAGTGTTGTAGAATATAAAATATTAGGAATAAAAATTCCTAATATTTTATATTCTTTCCCTTAAATTTCCCTTATAACATTAAAATAAGGGAAATTTAAGTAAGATATTTTAAAATAAAATTTGTTTATTTAATATGATTAAAATACAGTAAAATCAATATGTGTAGAATATAATTAAATACATTAAAATAAAAATTGATAATATTAAAGTAGAATACAGAACTCCGCTTATGGCTTATCTCGCGTGAGTTGAATTAACGGTTGGTGAAATTGAAATGGCGTTTGCCAAGATTTTGCCAACTTTTTTTATTTTAAGTATATTATCAATAATGTTAGTTTAATTACGATTTATTCTTCATATTCTAATTTATTTTTTTATAATTGAAATTTTAATAGATTAGTTATTTTATTATTTATAGTAAGATAATGAAAAAGGATATCCTTAGGATATTTGGAAAACAAATTGAAAATGGTACAATATTAAAAATGTTATAAATACAAATTAAAATTTTATAGGAGGAATAATGAAAAAAGAAAAGGGGACAAAAATAATATCAATTTTATATTTATTTAGTTCAGTTAT
>JARHYK010000004.1 GCA_029258515.1 Clostridia bacterium
ACTGTGATTTTCTAATTGTGAGGAATTATTGATGTCCGAGGTTCGCTATTCTACTGCTGTCGCCACCCTGAAGCTTGTTGAGGGTGCTGGTATTATTGATTTGACTGAAGATGAGTTTCAGTATCTGACTGGTAAAGCCTTATGGCTCCCTGTTGAGCGTGCTCGCGCTCGTCGTTGTATTGAGGCAACTGTTTATGGCTCACTTGATTATCTCGGCTATCCTCGCTTTGCTGTTCCTGTGGAGTTTATCGCGGCTAATATCGCGCATTATGTTCATCCGGTAAATATTCAGACCGCTTGCTTGTTGATGGAAGGTGCAGAATTTATCGATAATATTGTGAATGGTGTTGAACAGAAGACTTCTGCTTCTCAGCTGTTTGCGCACGTTCTTAAATGTCTGGCTGGCGATTTCACTGCTGTTGAGGCTCGCCAACTTTCTGTTGACCAGCAAGTAACTCTCAAGCAAATGTAAGGTGATTTATGGCTAATCGTATTCCGAAAAAAGCTAAGCAAGGTTCCGACCATCGTCGTTCTGACACTGCTCGCCGTTGGTATCAAGGTGGTTACCGTATCTAATTTTACGCCCCCGAAAGGGGGTTTTATTAAGGAATTAATTAATGTCTACTGATTACAACAACCCTCGCACCGACCATGATTTGAGTCATTTTGTTTTTGATTGTGGTACGATTGGTCGCGTTAAAACCCTTTCTTTTACCAATGTTCTTCCGGGCGATTCTGTTGATATTGATGCCATTGGTGCTTTGCGCTTGTCTCCTCTTCGTCGTGGTTTGACGCTTGATAGTAAGGTTGATATTTGTACTTTTTATGTTCCTTATCGTCATGTTTACGGTCAGGCCTGGATTGACTTTATAAAAAAAGGTCAGTCTGCTGATCCTATTCCTGATTCTACGTTCACAGACCCTTGTGGTGATGGCGATTTCAGTTGTAATTATCTTGGCCTTAATAATGCAGGTTCTTTTAAAGTTCCAAAGTGGCTTTCTCAGTCATATTTAAATATTTATAATAACTATTATAAAGTTCCAACTGATGCTGATGAGACTCGTAAGCCGAATGTTTTTAATCCATATGAGGCAACATTTGGTCTTACAGCTTGTCATTTAGAGAGTATTTGGACGGCTCCTCTGCCGAATGGTTCTATTACTTCTCGTAATATGGCTGCCCCTGGTGATAATTTGGATATTATTAAGCTTAAACAAGAGTTTGCTAAGCTTGAAACTGACCAAGAGCGTGATTTTTTCATGACTCGTTACCGCGATATTATTAAGTCGCTAGGTGGTCATGTTGATACTGATGCCGATAATCGTCCTACTATGCTTATGCGTACTGAGTTCTGGGCTTCCGGCTATGATGTTGATGGTACATCTCAGTCTACCATGGGTCAGTTTAGTGGTCGCGTTCAGCAATCTTGGCGTCATTCTGTTCCTCGTTTCTTTGTTCCTGAACATGGGGTTATTATGACTTTGATTCTTGTTCGTTTTTCTCCGATTCATTCTTCGGAGCGGCCTTATCTTGCTACTTTGACATCTCCTACTTATTTGGATATTGCTGGTGACCCAGCCCTTGTTGCTAATCAGCCACCAGTTGAGGTTCCTATTGGTTCTATTTTGAGTAATTCTTCTAAGACCAATAAGTTTAAGATGGCTCATAGCCAGTGGTATCGTTATCATCCTAACTTTGTTAACGCTCGCTACACTTTGCTTCAGGGTTTTCCGTTTTTGAATAAGCCGATTGAGTGTGACATTAATAATGTAAATAAAACTGTTCAGGCTTATGTTGACCCGACTGACTATGAAGATATGTTTGAGACCCTTCAGTTAGTTCATTGGAATACTCAATGTAAGTTTAATGTTCATGTTGACCGTAATTTGCCGACAACTCGTGAGTCAATTATGACCTCTAACTAAACAATAGAAGGCGGCTAGCTTATGTCTCATATGAGATGTTGGTTGGCCGCCGGAATTGCGGTGTTTTATGTGTCTCTATTACCCCTTCGCGCTGCTAAGCTGGGTTTTTATTGAGATAAATTTCCGTCGGCTTTGTGGTTGATGGTCGTAGACAAAAAATTGTTAAGTCTGAGTGAGGATTTTTTTTATGTATCAGGATATTATTTCTAAGTCTCCAACCCCTATTGTTCTTTCCACCTCTGAGCAGTCTCCGGCTCAAGGTGACGCTTCCAATGTTGGCTATGTTATTAGCAACAATGGTCCTGGTATTATTTCCACCTATACTCCTTTTGTTTCTATTTCTAAGGATTTTCTGAAGGGTTATTTTGTTAAATCAATCCCTCTTGGTCGCACTGTTTTTGGTGCTAAGTATTCATTTTCTTCTATTCCTTCTGGTCCTATTTGTGCCTTTTGGTGTGTTTTTGAGGCTAACTCTGGAACTACTTCCTCTGGAACTATTCCATTTTCCTCCTGTAAGCTTTTCCCATTTCTTTCTTCTGGTTTGACTTCTGGAGAGGATACTTTTTGCTTTAATTCTGACCCAGTTAATCCCTCAGATTCTGTTTTTGTTGGCGTTGTTTTTTCTTCTTCTGGCGCTGATATTTCTTGTAAGGGTGCAATTTCAATTTCTCAGTATGATAATCAAGAGTCATTCTTCCAGCCAATGAAAGGGTAATTTATGTTTGCTGCTATTGCTTCCCAGGTTGCTGGCTCTGCTGCTGGCTCCCTTGTTAGTGGTTTGTTTGGTAGTAAAAAAGGAGGTGGTGCTGACCTTGGTTCACTGAATGAATCCAGTGAATCTGCTTCGCTAAAATCTTCTCTTCAGGGTTCTACTGTTCCTTCGAACGCCCCTGTTGAGCCTACTTCTATTTCTGGTTCTCAGGCTATGAGTTGGGCTAGAGAACAGTTGTTGGATAAAGGTAAGATGTTGGCTGAGCAGGTTGGCTCTCAAGCTGTTTCTGCTGGTGTTGATTCTCTTTTAGGAAAAAAGCCCAAATCTGCTTCTCAGTTGGGTGCTGATAACCGTGCTTATCTTGATGCTTCCTTCCCTGAGTTAAATCCTTGGGAGAAAGCTGGTGCCGCCGCTACTGGTATGGGTACTGCTCAGGCTGAGCAGAGTAATCAAATGAAGATGCTTGATAAGCAGCTTGATAATCAGAAAGATATTGCGAGAATGAATAATGAGACACAGATTAAAATCGCAGGAATTCAATCGCAAACTTCCCGCGATAATACTGCCGACCAAGTCTTTGCTCAAAACGAATTGGTTCAAATTCAAAAAATCAAACTTGACCAAGAAGTCCAGTCAATTGTAGCTCAGCGAGATTTAACATATGAACAGACTCGTAATGCCGTACAGTCACTTATTGAGTCGCAGGCTCGCGTCCGAGGGATTCATGCGACTACCGAGCAGACCCGTGCGTTGACGGATAAAGTGGCTCATGAGATTCGCAATATTGATGCGGATACTGATAAGAAAAAGTACGGTTCCGGCCATATTGCTTCTGAGGCTTTCTCTGTTGGCAACATGATTTCCGATGGCCTTTCTGATATTGCTGATTCTTTCAGTTCTAAGATTGGTGGTATTGTCTCTCATGTCAAGCCTTGATTGTTTCTTCTAGAAGTGCTATTAATGCCTCCCTAAGTGGAGGCTTTTTTTATGTTGACCAAATTTAACATTCCCGAACATCAAGTTCTTGATGGTTGTGTTCATGAGTATTTGTCTGAGCTTTACCAGGCTGTTGGCCACTCAAATTTTGTCCGCATGTCCCCCTTTTCTCGCCTCTATTTTCAGGTTGTCGCTCGTATGCGTCTACTTGACTCTATCTATAGTGATTTGCTTGAGGAGATTCAGTTAAACGATGGTTCCGGACAATTGGCTAAAAATTATGCTCTTATTCGGCGTGATGTTGATGCTTCTGTCCCGTGGTGGTGGAATGGTGCCGATGCTTTACCCTATCTCGACAATAATCACGTTTTTGATTGTACTGATTCTTTTGGTGCGACTGATGATGCGTTTTGCCTTTTATGGGATGAGATGAAGTACGTCAAAGGCGTCTATGATGCTTTTGGTGAGTTGAAGTTTCAGGATATAGCCCGACTTGATATTAATAACACAACAGACCACTCTACTATTGGTCGCGTGTTTAAGGGCTTCCGCAAGTATCTTCGTATCCACACCGAAAAAGTGGTTCGTGAGGGCTATGGCTGTGTTCGCCTCCCATCGGAAAAGGATGATTGTGCCAAGGAGCTTATCAAGGCTCAGTACAAGTCACGTGGCGCCCAATGGACGCAGCGCGTCTTAAATGAAATGAGAATTGCTCATGAAAAAGGCTGGTATATTGTTTTTGATACTTTGTCTCTTGCTGATAGCTGGGTGCGTAGATTTTATGAGGATAAGACCTGTCTCAGAGACTATTTCCGAAACATCCAGCGTAGCGTCATGGCTGCCGAGGGCATCCCCGTTAAGTCGCCCGGATTTGATGGTTATCGGTATTATTGCACTCCTGAGTATGGCAGTAAGGAAGGTCGATTACATTTTCATGTTGTGCACCTTATGCGCACTCTTCCTGCTGGTGCTCGTGACCCGAATATAAATGTGATGAAGCGCACAAAACGTGAGATTCAGTGCTTGAAGAAGCATTGGAAGTATGGTTTTACGTCCCCTATCGCTGTTCGATATACAGGTGATGCTTTTACTCGTGATGGCTGGTTATGGCCTCAGGACTCTAACGGCCAGGCGATTCCGTCTAAGCCGTGGCAGGCTGTTGCGTTCTACGTCACAAAATACGTAACTAAAAAAACTGAACTTGACATTCAGTCAAACAAGGTTTTAAATGAATCCAGTAAATCAACTGATAGGTGGAAATTAAAATGCAGGAAACTACTGAGTTACGTCCCCAAGCACAACTTCAAGGTGAGAGCGACTCGCGGATTCGGTCTGGCGCTCGCTTCGATGGCCAATCTGTCACCGGAGAATCTAATACAATTGACCAATTTGCCGTTTCAGGCAACCCCAATCCCGAAGATAGTATCGCACGCCGCGAAGAGAGAATTGGCGCAGCGTTTGAAAGAAGTCGTGTCGGTAGCTCATATCGTTCAAATACGCCCGGATTCTGTAAACCTGTTGCGCTTGATGCGAACATTGCGCGCAAGTATGGAGTCCCCGAAGGAAGCTTTGAAAGCTATTCGTTCGTTTCACCCGACTTTGAACGTAGAGGAGTTATCTAATGATGTCATCCAGTACCTACGGGACGCCGGAGTACATTCGGAATGTTTCCAATCCTCGCGCAAAATTGCTTTTGGCTCGAAGTAAAGAACTCATGAAGCATCGTCGCGCTTTGGTTGCTGCTTTGCATCCGATTGTGCAGGCTGATAAAAACCAGTGTTCTGATGAACGGTTTCTAAATCTCACTTGTAACATGATGCGTGCTTGGTTGATTTTAGAAATGGAAAATTTGGAAAAAAAGGAAAATAATTTATTGACAGTTCTCGTACGTAATGGTTATGATATCTCCAGTTTAAAACAACTGTTGGATTCTTCAAATGAGTAAGATTGCTGTTCGCATTATTCTTGGTGAAGACCCTTTTTGTGATGTTTATCATTTTTTTGACACTCCCAAGGAAGCTGTTCGTTGGCGTCGTGATTTGATTAAGCACCATGGTTATTCTGAAGATGATTTGATTGTTATGACTTTAGAAGGTAATGTTAAATGAAATGTTTATTGCGTAATGCTGTAACTGGTGCTCGTGTTTACTGTGTAACTATTGCTAAGCGGAGTTTCTACATTGTTCTTGATACGAAAGATGGTGAAGCTTGCTCCTTCGGTGATTTTGATACTGCTGCCCGTTATGCTAATGGTGAAATGGTGAATGACAAGTGATTTCGTGTTGTTGTGCGTTAGCTCTTTCTTGTTGTATTTGTTCTGGGTTGCCTCCTGTCGTAAATGATCCGCGTTGCAACTGTGATTTTCTAATTGTGAGGAATTATTGATGTCCGAGGTTCGCTATTCTACTGCTGTCGCCACCCTGAAGCTTGTTGAGGGTGCTGGTATTATTGATTTGACTGAAGATGAGTTTCAGTATCTG
>JARHYK010000017.1 GCA_029258515.1 Clostridia bacterium
CTCCCTGCCCCCCCCTCAGCTCAGATCAGGTAAGCAGAGATGGCGGAGGCACCACGAAGGACTTGCCAGCAGCTGACGGTCCTTTCTGCCAACGTGCCTGGCCTCCGTACCAACATCGGAGACCTGACCCACAGCTTTGCCCTGAGGCATCAGGTTGATGTTGCTGTGGCCACAGAAACGTGGCTTAACAGTGAGGTGGAGCCAACCTTCGGGAAGACTCCTGGTTACACCCACTGGATCAGGAGGGACCGCTCACAAAGGGCGGGCGGCGGAGTAGCTGTGTGCTTCAGGGAAGGAGTACAGGCACAGACGCTACACGTAGAGACACCGCCAACGACAGAGGCGCTATTCTTTCGTGTAGTGCTCACAGACGGAACTGCCCTCCTCCTGTGCGCTGTATATCGCCCTCCGAGACAAGGGCCTCTCATCCTGGATTTCCTGACGGATAACCTGGATGACCTCCTAACACGTCATCGCTGCAGGCACGTCCTGATTGTAGGTGATATGAATTACCACCTGGAGCGTCACGCCTACGATAACCTCCTAGCGGTGCAGGGACTGATAGACCATGTCACCTTCCCAACTCACGAGCGGGGAGGGACACTGGATCCCGTCATTACCGACCTTGGGGAAAGCACAGTCATGTGTCGTCAGCTCGGGCAAGTTGGCAGCTCTGACCACAACGCAGTCCTGACTGACATAAATATAGGCGTGGCGCGAGAAGAGGCGGTCACTCGTACTATTTGGCTCTGGGACAGAGCTGACTGGCCCTCCCTCAAAAGTGAATTGCGCCATACCGACTGGGCTTCACTCTTACATGGAGATGCGGAGAGAAAAGCGAGAGCCTTCACTGAACGACTCTATGCTCTCCAGCAAAAACACGTCCCGCACCGCATATACACCTCCAAGCCCACTGATCAACCCTGGTTTGGTTACCGCTGCCGACTTGCGGCAGAGAGGAAATACTCTACGTGGCTTCGCTACAAGAGAAATCCTACTCGCCGTAACAAAGACCTGCACCGAGCTGCGTGTAAGCAGATGGTGGACACTAGCAGGTGGGCACGGCGGAGGTGGGAGAACGACCTCAGGAGCAAACTGAGTGGACCTGGGGTTGGCAGCAAGACCTGGTGGACCCTTGTAAAGGAGAGACAAGGAACCAGCCACCAGGAATCCATCCCTCCACTCTCCAAGGGAGACGGTACTACTGCAACTAATAGCAAAGAGAAGGCAGAGCTGTTGGCAGAGCTGTTCTCCAACAAAATGACCGTCGATGACCCCACGAGATCTCCACCACAGTTGGATCTGGAAAGTGACCAGACTGTGATGACAGTGGAGGTGACGCAGGAACAAGTGGAGCGTCTGCTGAGAGCAGTAGATGTCAAAAAGGCCACTGGGCCTGACAACATAAGCCCACAGGTTCTGCGGCACTGCGCTAGTGAGCTGGCAGGACCGCTCTCACAGGTGTTCAGTGCCTGCGTGGGAGGAAACACGTGGCCCTCTGTATGGAAGGAGGCCCGGGTTGTGCCAGTTCACAAGAAAAACTCCAGGGCTGATCCTGTGAACTACAGGCCGATATCCTTACTCTCTGTGGTGGGTAAAGTCTTTGAGAGGATAGTGGCGGAGGTCATCTGTCGCCACCTCGACGACAACAACCTACTCTCGAACCAGCAGTTTGGTTTTAGGTCGGGCCGATCTACCTCAGACCTCCTCTTACTCCTCTCAAAGGACTG
Source organism: Clostridia bacterium (assembly GCA_029258515.1). GTDB lineage: Bacteria > Bacillota > Clostridia > TANB77 > CAG-508 > CAG-269. Next base: position 1,731 of record JARHYK010000017.1, read on the forward strand.
GCAGGACTCCCTGGACGAGGGTCTGGACACCCTTATCGTCGCCCTGGACATCGCGGGTGCCTTTGATCGGGTGTGGCACGAAGGCTTACTGGAGAAGCTTCGTGTCAAAGGCATCCAAGGAGACCTTCTTCGTCTGATGGGCGACTATCTTCGAGGAAGGACTCTCCACGTCGTCGTCAACGGACAGCAGTCCAGAGACCTCCCCGTAGGGGCCTCGGTTCCTCAAGGATCTGTGCTGGGCCCGGTCCTCTGGAACTTGTACATCGATGACCTTCTGAGAGGCCTGCCAGCAATATCGGCCTATGCTGATGACTGCACCCTCTCCTGCTCCTACAGCCGTCAGGACAGTCAGCGAGTGGTTGCTGGGATCAACCAGCAGTTACACCTGATTGAGGAGTGGGGTAAACGCTGGCAGGTAAACTTTGCCCCGGAAAAGACCCAGGCGATGGTAGTCTCTAGGTCCCCCGCTGCTTCACAAGCTGTTGCGGGAAGAGTGCTCTTTGGAGGAGTCACTCTACCACTCAAGGATGACATCAGAATCCTTGGAGTGGATCTGGACAAAGAACTACGCTTTGATCGCCATCTAAAACACATTGCTCGACAAGCCTCTCTTCGAGTCTCCGCCCTACGTAGAATAGCAAGTCTTCTCGACAAACGAGGAATACTACTACTCTACAAGGCCCAGATAAGGCCTTACTTAGAGTATGGTGCCCTGACCTGGATGTCTAGTGCACCTACACATCTACGGAGACTGGACAAGGTGGAGCGGCGAGTCCTGCGGCTGGTAGAGAATAACAATCTCCAGCCCCCTTTATTGGACACGACGCCCCTGGACCCTTTGGAGCACCGTCGGGATGTTGCTGCACTGACGGTACTCCATAAAGCCCAGGTACAAGGAGTACCACACCTGGCAGGATTGAGGCTTCCCCCGCGAGCCTTCACCAGAAGCACGAGAACGGTGCTGTCCAGTGACGAGCTAGTAGGGGTGCCAAGGTCGCATGCCAGTCAGCACCAGAGGACCTTCACCAGCAGAGTCTCCCGCTTGTGGAATATGTTCACAGCGACTGTACCCCAAGTGCAGGAGATGACTACTCAGCAGGTGAAGGTGGCAAGTCATAGGTGGCGCGGTATACTTCACACGCCGCTGGCGCTCCTCTTAACCTAGAGCTTAGTTTTTGTAGTATGTATATGTTATATCTATGTATACACATGTAAGGTTTTTTAAATAGGGTAATGAGAAAAAGTTGCCCTTTAAACCTTGTCCAGCCTTCGCAGTTTAAAAAAAAAAAAAAAAAAAAAAAAAAGAGAGAGAGAGAGAGAGAGAGAGAGAGAGAGAGAGAGAGAGAGAGAGAGAGAGAGAGAGAGAGAG
>JARHYK010000028.1 GCA_029258515.1 Clostridia bacterium
TAAGGATATGACAATTGGTGAAATAATTCATAAGGATCCAACAAGAGCAGAAATTTTAATGGCTTTTGGAATGGGATGTGTTGGATGTCCATCAGCTCAAGCTGAAACATTAGAAGAAGCAGCAGCTGTTCACGGATTAAATTTAGATGCACTAATAGTAGCATTAAATAATAAAGAAGAAATGTAATATAACCTAAGTTATTTAAAGGCAGATAGAACTTAATCTATCTGCTTTTTTATAATAAAAAATATTATTGTAGTTTTGATTTATATAATTAATATTTTGTAAAAATAAGTTTAATATAAAAATATATAATAGAAAGTTTAGATAGATTAAGATAGGATTATACTATATTTAAATTTTGAGGTGAGTAGTAAATGAAAAATTGCATAAAAAAATATACAAAACCATATGAGGTTATATATCGTGATTCGGATTATAAGTTAAGATGTAAGTTAGAATCAATAGTGGATTTTTTCTGTGATGTTGGGAGCATACATGCTGAGACAATAGGAGATACAATAGATTTTCAATTAGCTCATGGATGTACTTGGGTATTTTATAAATATGATATAAAGGTTCACAAATATCCAAAGTATAGACAAAAGATAAATGTAACAACAATACCAGCAGGATTTAAAAAGTTTTATGCTTATAGAAATTATTTAGTGGAAAGTGAAGATGGTGAACTTCTTGCAGAAGCGACAGCATTATTTTTCTTGATAAATATAGAAAAAAGAAGACCTGCAAGAATATTAAAGGAATACTATAAGATATATGATGAAGAAAAAGATTTAGATAAAGCTATAGACATGGAAAAAATAGAAAAACCTACGAGAGAGGATTACTATAAGGAATTCCAAATACGATATAGTGATATAGACTCAAATACTCATGTAAACAATGCTAAGTATATTGAATGGGCTATAGAGTCAGTTCCAATAGAAGTAGTTAAGGACTATCAAATAAGCAGAATAAAGGTGGTTTTTGAGAAAGAAACTACTTATGGAAATAAAATTCATGTATCAGCAGAAGTTAAAGAGGATGGAGATAAATTAATTACTCTTCATAAAATTACAAATAAAGATGGAGAAGAGCTAACATTGTTAGAAGCTCATTGGACAAAGGTAGAAGATTAAATTTATAGAAGAAGTTCTTTGTTTTTAATAAATAATAGAAACTCTTTGTGAAATTAAGTAAGTCTAAAGGATTATCCAAAATCAACATTCACTAAAACATAGCTATAATTTTAAGTATCTATAATAATATAGTTTGAAAATATAGAATACTTATAAAAAAAGCAAAATAGTAAACTGAGAGTATAGTTAAATTTTATTACTCTTTAATGTTTAGTATTTTGCTTTTTTATTTTTTTAACTAATTTTTGTTTTTAAGTATAGAATTTATAGCAAAAAATGCAGAACTCCAAGCCCATTGAAGATTAAAACCACCACAATCTCCATCAACATCTAAAATTTCTCCAGCAAAATAGAGATTTTTAATAATATTAGATTCTAGTGAGTTTTCGGAAACTTCTTTTGTATTAACTCCTCCAACTGTTACTTGTGCATTTGAAAAATCTTTAGTTCCTATACATTTAAATTCCCAATTTTTTAATTTATTTATTAGTTCCTGTTGATGCTTCCAGTCAAGTTCATAACATGGAATGTGTATATTAGAAACTCCAATATCTTTAAGAAGAATAGGGATAAGTTTTTTATTTATAACTCCAATTAGAGCATCAGAAATACTTCTATGAGAAAATATTGATAAATGACCATAAATGAAATTACTAACCTCATCTAATGATTTATTATGCATCATATCTAATTTTATCCACACATCATCATCATTTTTTAAATGTCTAGAAGCTGTGGATGAAATTTGTAATATAGGTGGACCAGATATTCCGTAGTCTGTGAATAAAATTTCCCCAGATTCTTCTCTAACAATTTTTTTATTAACCATTAAAGATACTTTGCCATCAAATTTAATTCCAGAAAGTCCTTTTAGTCTAGGATAATCTAGCTTTAATTGAACTATTCCAGGCATTGTTTTTGTAATAGAGTGACCTAAATCTTCAGCTAACTTAAATCCAGAACCATCAGATCCAGTTTTAACTGCAGATTTTCCTCCACAACAAAGGAGAAGTTTTGAACAGCTAAAGTATTTAAACTCATCATTATTTGTGGATAACTTAAAATTTTTATTTTTGTGGATAGTTTTTACTTTACAATTTGTGTATAAAGGTATATTTCTATCCTCTAAAGCTAGCCTAAATATATCCACAACTGATGATGCTTGAAGTGATTGTGGATAAAGTTTGTTATTTTCAAGTTCTACTATTGGTAATCCTATTGATAAAAAGAAATTTCTTGTATCTTCTATTGAAAAACTATTTAATGCATTAATAAAGAAGTCTTTATTAGAGCTATGATAATTTTTAAATGGATAAGAAATTGATGAATTAGAAATGTTACACCTTCCATTTCCAGTAGTAAGAATTTTTTTACCAACTCTATCTGTTCCTTCAACTATAGCAACATCAATTCCAAAATCTTTAGCTAAAATAGCAGACATTAGTCCTGAAGCACCGCCACCAACTATTATTAAATCATGATATATCATA
>JARHYK010000001.1 GCA_029258515.1 Clostridia bacterium
GTTGGAGGTGTAAGTATAGTGATATATTAAGCTGACCAATACTAATAAATCGAGGGCTTAACCACAATTTAAGTTAAACTCGGAAAAACCTAAAACAATTCATCTATGTATTTTTGAGTGTGCTAAAAAAAATAAAAAAATTCAAAAAAGTACTTGCAAAAAATTATATAATAGTATATAATGCAAAAGTACGAAATAAAAAGTTAATAATTTTCTGGTGATGATTACATTTAGGGAAATACCTGTTCCCATCTCGAACACAGAAGTCAAGCCTAAATGTGCCGAAAATACTTACGGGTTACCCTGTTGGAAAGATAGGTTGTTGCCAGATTTATATATATTCCTCGTTAGCTCAGTTGGTAGAGCGCTCGGCTGTTAACCGATAGGTCGTTGGTTCGAGCCCAACACGAGGAGCCAACATATAAAAATCCGTAAACCCTTTATATATAAGGACTTACGGATTTTATTTTCATCATTTTAATGCAATTTTAATGCAACTCTGACATTAATGCATTAATTTTTTCTACTTCATCATTTTTAAATTTCTCAAATACACTTGTATATGTATCTAAAGTAGTTTGAATTTCTTTGTGTCCAAGGATTTTCGATAATACTACAGCTTGCATTCCAGATTCAATACATCTGGTAGCAAAGGTATGTCTTAACATGTGAGTATTTACTTTACTAGAATTCATCATAATTTTGCGTCCATGACTATTAGTAGGAACTTTTATGACTCTAATTTCTGCATTTTTACAAATTCTCTTAAAATGAGCGTTGACAACATTCGGAGAAATTGGATGATCTTTTTCTCTAAATAATAATTCTTTTTGATTTAAAAGAATTGGTCTATCTTTTAAAACTTTAAATAATTCATTAATAATTGGTATATCTCTTTGACCACTATATGTTTTTGTTGTTTTTCCTATAATTATATTATCTTCTTTGTCTCTAGTTATAGTTCTTTTTACATGAATTACTCTATTTTTATAATCTATATCTTCTGCAGTTAGTGCCAATATTTCTCCTATTCTCATTCCCGAATAGGTGGCAATATAAAATATTGTTTTATATGGTTCATAGTAGTTTTCTAATTGAGCAATAAAAGCTTTTTGTTCTTCGATAGTTAATGCATCCACTTTTTTAGTTTCTTTGTCTGATTTTGGTCGAATTATTGCTCCAGCTATCCTAAAAGGATTTGAATTAACAATTTTATTAACTACAGCTATATCATAAGCAGAAGATAATAAACCACATAGTTTTTTAAGTACTGAATTTGAATAATTAGTTACAGTTTTTAATGATTTATTTATATCATTAATAGTAATATCTTGAATTCTCATTTCGGATATTTGCATATTATCTTTTATAATTTGTATATTAGCTTTTGTTCTAATATAAGTTGATTCAATTATTTGATTTAATGCTAATTGATTTTCTAATCGTTCTTCCATTATTTCTACAAGTGATACATTTGAATTTTCTATATAAGAATTAGTTTGAACTTCAGCCATGGCAATAGTCATTTTATCTCTAACTTCTTTTCTTGTTTTTCCATAAAGAGATTTTCTCTTTAAAGATCCATCAGATTTTCTATATTGTACAAATTGTCCAACCCATCTTTTTAAAGATTCACTATAATAAATAGTTCCTTCTCCATTTCCTTTTTTAGACATAAAAAATACCTCCATTTTTAAAATTAGTTTATTAAAACACTTGAAAAATGAAAATATTATATATATAATATATAAGGTATTCACTTTCCAAAAAGTGTTTACTCCTGGATAATGTGTGGCTTCCGCAAAAAAGATGCACATTATCCTTTTTTATTTATTTAATTTTTTACTTATTTCATCTAATTGTCTAATAATAATAAAATTTTGTGCAACAATTGATTTTAAATATGATGTAGTTAATATTTCTTCTGGTTTCATTCCTATTAAATACCTAGTTCAATTAAACTATTTCCAGCACGAGAAAGAGAAATATTTTTAATTGAATTTGCATATTCAGTACTTAATTTATCTAATTCATATTTAGATAATAATTCTTTTGCTTTTATTTCTTTTTTGGATACATTATTATTAAATAATCCAATATTAAACATCCTATTATATTTGTTATTAACATCAATTATTTAAAAGCACTTTTGTTTTCAGCACTTAAAACTTTGCCATAAATTTTTAGATTTTTTGTTTTTTCTATAGGATAATAAGGGTTTAAAGCTTCCAAACTATATTCATCATCTGTTTTTATTATTTTTCTTATCATTAAAATATTATCCTTAGAAATTAAACAAGTTTGACCAGATTCAAAGCTAAAGGTTTCTGTTATAATAGCAATATCTCCGATACCTAGAAGAGGTAACATAGAGTTGTTATTTATTTGTAGAGCAAATGAAGCTTCTGGTAAATTGTCATTTATATTTATATCTTTAATAAAAAAATTATCTATGGATTCAGTTAGCGAATCAGTATAATTTGATAATAAAGGTATAGTACTTGCAAAGTTGTTAGTTTTAGTTTCTTCATCTTCTATACACATTAGATATGAAGGAGAGACACCAAATAAATTAGAAAGAATCTGTATTGAGTTTCTTTTTATATTTTGAACTTCGCCTTTTTCATATTTTCGTATAGCGGATTTTTGGACTCCAATATATTTACCTAATTCTTCCTGAGTAAGACCATTTGCTATTCGCAACTGTTTGATTCTTTCACCCATGTTCATATTACCACCTCCTTCAAGTGTCTTAATTTTAACATATTTCCAAAAGTTTTACAAGTATTTTAGAAAAAGTGTCTTAAAAATGCAAAAAAAGTATTGACAATAAAAAATAATTGATATAATATATAGGTGTCTTAAAAAGATACGAGAAAGGAGAATAAAAATGGATACAAACAAATTAAAAGCAAAAATGGCTTTTTATGGCGATACAGGCAAAGAATTAGCAGACTATTTGCAAATAGCCAGAAGTACTTTATCTAGTAAAATGAACGAAACTAATGGCTCAGAATTTACGCAAAGTGAAATTTTAAAGATTAAAGAGAAATACCATTTATCAAGTAATGAGATAGATGAAATTTTTTTTAATTCAAAAGTGTCTTAAAAAGATACAGAAAAGAGGAAAGTATGGAAATATTTAAAATGCGGAAGCCACACTAAAAATGAAAGGAGTTAATTAGCAATGAAAAAAACTAAATCAAGAAAAACTTATCAAGAATTACCAGATACAATAACTCCGCTAGATTATGCGGATTGGAGAGGCATTGGGGAAACTAAAGCTAGAGAAATCTTTAATAGTAAGGATTTCCCTCGAATTAAAGGAACTGGAGTCAAACAAGTTGCAGATAAAAGAGCAGTTCTTTTACATGACATGTTGTTATCAGAAAAAGATAAAAGAATATTGTTTGAAACTTTATTAAATAAGAAAGGAATGAATTAAATATGAAATTAAAAATTAAAAATAAGAAAAAATTTATTATAAGAATAGTTGAATTATTGATTGTCTTTCTAACAATAATTCTAACAATTTTATCAATTAAATTAGCAAATCAAATAAGAGGATATGCTACAGTTGGAGGAGAATATTTGCTACCAATTATACCTTCTATTGTAATTGTTATATTAGAAGATTATTTAGAAAAAAATGAAATAAAAGAAAGGAATGAAGATTAATGCCTAAAAATAAGATTATAAATTTTAAAAATATAAATGATGGATATGAACAAATCAAAGATATAATAAGTCATATCGATGAATTTCATCACGAAGCGGAATTAAGAGAATCACTTCAAGAAATAGTATTTATTTGTGAAGATTATATAAAAAGAGAATCATCTACCGACAAACCAAATCGAAAATAGATGATTCATATAAAAATATTTTAGTAAATATTTTCTATTATTATTTTATCACAGAATTACATAAAACACAAGAGATTTACATAATTATTTAGAAAATAATTACGGAAAGGAAATTACATGAATCAAGAAAAGCAACTTGAAGAATTTTATTCTAATTTAGATTTTAAACCAGTTTCCTCTAATGCAATAGCTTTATATACAATTATAATGCAAATTGCTAAGAAATCAAATTGGAAAAATGAAATTAAAATAGCAAATTCAATTCTTTTAAGTAAGTGTAGATTAAGTCTTTCAGCTTTGCAAAGAGCGAGAAATGAGCTTATTACTAATAATTATATTCAATACAAGAAGCGGAACTAATCAAAATGATGCTTCTCGATATTCTATTGTTAAATTATATTTTGAACAACCAAACGAACAACCGAACAGACAAGCAACCGATAAAGCAAACGAACACATAATAACTAAACTAGACTTATTATTTAATTATTTAATATATAATAACGCCCAAAAAAAGTTTGAAGATATTTCACAAAATGAAAAAGATGCAATAGTCAAAATTCTTAAAAGATTAGATATTTTTATAGAAAATCCATCTATTGTTTTAAAATATTTTTCAGAAGAACAGAAATTAGAATATAAGATACAATATTGGGCAATTAAAGAAATATATTTTAGTTCTTTAAGTATTTTTTTAAACGATTTAACTCGTGAACAATTTATTTTGAGATTTTTAAAAGCTAAAAAATATATGAAAAATTCAAATTCTATCAATGAATTTTTAAATTATTTTATTTTTTGTTTACAAGAAGAAATGGCGGCAGCTCATAAAATTGCTGATAGAAAAAGTTTAAAAAAAGAAGGTGAAGAATATTAATAAGCAACAATTAAAAATTAAATTTTCAGTTTGGGCTCAAAGAGATAAAATAATAAAACATAGAAAAGATAAACCTAAAACTGAGGGGAGTCATTTAGTTAAAGAAAAAAGCATTTTAGATTATGAATATTATAATTGCGATTATTGTGGTAAAGAAATAAAAATAGCAGATAAATGGGAAAATCAAACTGGAAATATTATGGAATTACCAGCATCTATTACAAATAGAGGCAAAATTCAAATAGCAATTCACAACAAATGTCTAAAATGTTTCTTAAAAGATTTGGAGGAGTAAAATGAAAAAAAATAATAATGTGATCGAATTATTAATTGAGGAGGAAATTACAGGCAAAGCAAGACCTCGAATGAATACAAAAACAGGAAAAGCATACACACCAACTAAAACGAAGAACTATGAGTATTTAGTTAGATATATATTTGTTAATAAATATCATGATTTCAAACCATTTGAAAAAGAAATACATATGAAAATAACAGCATATTTTAGAGTACCAAAAAATGTTAGTAAATTAAAAGAAGCGGAAATGTTAGGTGGAATTATTAATCCGACTAAAAAGCCAGATTGGGATAACATAGGAAAAATTATTTGCGATGCTCTAAATAAATTTGCATATAAAGATGATAATCAAATAACAGAATGTACAGTTATTAAAAAATATTCAAGAATACCTAAGGTCAAAGTTGAAATATGGGAAGGTGAAAATTAATGGAAATATTAATAGAAATGATACTGGCATTAGGAATTACAATCACAACAATATATATAATTATGAAAAATTATAAAGAAAATTTAAAACAAATCAAAGAGTTCCAGGAGATTGAAAAAGAAAAATGTGAAGATTTACTAGTGAAAGACATATTAAGTTATATATTAAGTAGTTGCTTTAAATTCTACAGAATTAAGTATAATTTTTCAACAAAAAAAGAAAACAATAGATACTCGATTGATATAATAGCAGAACTTAAAAAAGATAATACTAAAATTGAAAAAACAATGAAAATTAATATTGAAAATTGGGTTGAGTTATTAAGTATTCAAGAAGATTTAAAAAAAGATATTAAGGAAGATTTAATAATTAAATTGTCAGAAAATCAATATAATCTAAAATAATAAATAAGAAATAAAAGGAGGAGTGAAAACAGAATGATTAAATTTTTATTATGAACATTTGTAGGAATTGCAATAATGTGTATATTAGCAGCTTCAAAGGAAGATGATGAAGAATGAAGGAGGAAGATTATATAAATTTACAAAATTTATTAATTAAATTAAGAGTTAGGTTACTAAAAGAATTAGATTCAAAAACATTACCAATAAAACAAAGAGATAAAGATTATAGAATGTTAAGAAGTGTTGATAATTTGAGAAAAAATGTAGAAGTAATAACTAATGAAATAACAATAGGAATAGATATGGGAAGCGGAAAAGATAAACATATAGAAAGTACATGCTCTCCAATACCAATAGGAACAACATATACTTTACAAGAAAAAACAAACAGTTAAAGAAAGTGAGTGATAGATAATGAATAAAGAAGAAAAAGAATATTATATATGTTTAAGAGAAAGTGAAGAAGGAGAAAAATATGCATTATATTATTTAAAAGATTTAGGAAGAAGAAGAATCTACAGAAGTAGTTATCCACTCGAATCATTTGAATTTGAAGGAAAAGATATAAATAAAGGTTTAAGGTTATTTAAATATAAAAGATTAAAAAATGCACAAGAATTATGTGATTATACAAATAAAAATTTTGGATATAAAGGAGATACTGCATTTAAACCAGTAAAGATAAAGGAGAAGAAAGATGAGTAAACTTAAGTATTAAATATTAAAAAGAAACAATACTAACATTGAGGTGTTAGTATGACAGAAAAAGAAATTTTAGAAAAATGAAGAAGAGAATTAAGCAAAAATAAGTTAGAGGAGATATATAAGAGAATTTAATCAGCAAATAAGAATAATAAAATCAGAAGTAAGACATTAACATTGTGGAAAATTGATAACAAATTGCAAAAGTTTAGTACATAAAGAAATAGTAATATATAAATATTTAAAGCAAAGCTAAAAATAAAAACGAAGAATGAAAGTGAGTGATAAAATGGGAATCCCAAAAGTTATGGGGAAGAATGGAAAACAATACATATATGTACAAGAATATCCTAGATTTATACTGTATAAGGATATGATGACAGGTGTAAAAGAATGTTTTTTATATCAAGAACTAGGGTTAATAAGTGAAACAAATGTAATGGAAGGATTTAAGTTAAATCCTGAAAAATTAAAATATATAGGAGGTACAAATGAATAAAGTTGATTTAATAGAATTGTTAAAAGAATATAAAGAAAACAAAGCTAAGTTAAATATTAAGGAAAAGGAGTTAAAGATAACAAAAACAAGGTTGAAAACATTAGAAGAATCTGAAACAAGTTTAACAACAGCATATGGAATAAATCAAGATATACATAGTAAAAATCAAATAAGTAATAAAGTATTAAATAAAATAGAAGAGAATGAAAGCAAGGTAGAACAATTAGAAGAGGAAATAAAAAAATTACAAAAAGAAGTAAAAAAATTAAAAGAGAAAGTAGAAATAGTAGATGACAGACTAGTAGGATTGAAATATAAAGAAAGAGAAATATTAATAGCCTATTATGTAGAGGGAAGAACAGCAGAAGACATTGGAAATAGATTATATTTTCAATTATTCAATCAAACTCGAAGTGATAGACATATACAAAGAATAATAGATAAAGCAACAGAAAAGATGATAAATTTATAAAATGTCGTAAAAATGTCATAAAAATGTCGTATTATAATATATATATATATAGTATAATAACAATAGTAAAACTGTCGAAAGACAAAAATAATAAAATTAAATAAAGATGCTGAAATATATTTAGTTATGAAAGAGAGTAGATGTTAATATATTAATGTCTACTCTTTTTAGTTATGGTATTAATGATGCTAGATAATTAATATATAAGTCATAAAATATACTCCTTTCATTTTTATTTTAATAAAAGCTTTTTCTAGCAAGGCTTTGTATATAAGAAGAGGTGTTAATATATGGGTGAAGAAAAATTAATACAAGAATATAAAAAAGAACAATGTAGTAAATGTAATAAAAATATAGATTGTAAAATAGTTGTAAGAGGAGATAAAGCTTATTGTACAGAAGAGGAAGAATAATGGAAAGATGTTTAAAAACAAATAAAGTATGCAGTAACTGCAATATACAATGTAAGGAATGTAAATTAGATGAGTGTAAGGAAACTATAAATATGATAGATAGATTAGAAGAAAAAGAATACAATTTAAAAATAAAAAAGATAAAAGCACAATTGCCACAGGAATGTAAAGAATGCAGATTATTACAGATATTAGAGTTAGACAATCAAAAAGTGTATTGCCCCTATAGAATAAATGATAAATGTATACTTAAATAATTTATTTTTTTATATTTGTAATAAGGAGAAGAGTTATGAAAAGATTAAAATTTTTAGTAAATGTACTTGATAAATATACAGGGGAAGAATACAAAGTAGGACAAGTAAAAGAATTTAACAATAAAAGAACAGAAGAGATATTAAAAGCTATAAGATCGAATGGAGAACCATATGCTGTTATAGTAGATGAAGTAGAAGTAGCAACTAAAAAAGTAAAAGCAGAAACAGCAATAAAGAAAAGTAGAAAGAAGAATAATAATGACATATAGAGATAATCCTATAATTGCTGCCAAATATAAAAGCAGAAGATGGCAAAAATTAAGAAAAGAAAAACTATTATTAACAAACGGATTATGTGAAAGATGTTTAAAGAAGCGGATTATATGTACCTGCTTATTTTATACATCATAAAGAATATGTAACTGACAAAAATTATGAAGACGATAATGTATTCTTTAATATAGATAATACTGAGAGTCTTTGCAAGAAATGTCATAATCAAGAACATTTTGGTAAAGAAGAGGAATATTGTTTTGATGAAAACGGAAATTTAATTAAGGAATAATAAAAAGCTAATTAAGTATAGTTGGATTAAAGATGTTTATAGATAAATATTCAGTGATTTTTTATGAAGAAACAACAAAATTCAAATAGCCCCCCTATAAATATATTTAAGTGAGTACTATGGGAGAACGGTGAGTAGGCATTCAAAAAATACACAGCTAATTTTACGTGAGGGGTGTGGTCAAGGAGGTGCAGATAAGAAGTGGAAGAAGAGCAAATGAAAGAAGGTCTAAGTGGACAAGCATTAATTGAAAAAAATAAAAAAGTAAAAAAAGAAATAAATAGACTAAAAAAAGTATTTAAAGAATTATCTAAAAACAAGAAAAAAATAGCAGAAAGACTAATAGAAAATGCTGGATTCATGTCTGTAACTTTAGAAGACTTAAAGAAAGATATAATAAAATATGGAGTAAAAGAAACTTACGTTAATGGAAAAGACCAATTTGGATTTAAAGAGTCAATAGAAAGTAAGACATATAACACTATGATAAAAAACTATATGAATATAATAAAGCAATTAAACGATATGATGCCAGAACAAAAAAAGATTAATGAGGATGATGAATTTGATAAATTCAATGATTTAGCATGACATATATAGAAGAATATTATCAATTTTTATTAAAAAATCCAGATAAAGCAAATTACAAAGTATTAACTACATATAAGAAACTTGTTCAAGATTTATATAAATCTAAACAAGTTTCTTTTTTTAATGAAATAACAGAAGAGGATGAGATACATACATACATATTTGATTTTAAAAAAGGTAATAGACCAATTGAATTTATAGAAAAATTTTGTAAACATTCAAAAGGAAAGTGGTCGGGAAAACCTGTTATCTTAGAATTATGGCAAAAAGCTTTTATTCAAGCTTTATATGGCTTTGTAGATAAAGATACAGGCACAAGAAAATTTAAAAAAGGTATTTTATTTGTAGGAAGAAAAAATGGAAAATCAACAATAGATGCAGGACTAGGGAATTATATGCTTACATCTGCGGGAGAAGGTGGAGCTGAAGTATATTCAGTGGCAGCTAAAAAAGATCAAGCGAAAATAGTTTGGGAAGAGGCTAAAAAGATGATAAAGAAAAGCCCTTCTTTAGCTAAAAGAATAAGAACTTTAGTAAATGGATTATTTTATGATGCAACAGACAGTTTTTTCAAAGCTTTATCTAGTGATAGCAATTCGCTAGATGGTTTAAATGCTTTTTTTGTCATAGGAGATGAAATACATGCTTGGAAGGATAAAAACTTGCTTGATGTAATGTATGATTCAATGTCTGCTAGAGAAGAACCGCTTTTGCTTGAGACATCTACGATGGGAACTATCAGAGAAAGTGTATTTGACAATGAGTATGAATATGCTAGTGCAATAATAGATGGTTATGAGGGAAAAGAAGGTGGAATAGTAGATGAAACAGTATTAGCTATAATATATGAATTGGACAATCCTAATGAGTGGCAAGATGAAAAGAAGTGGTACAAAGCTAATCCAGGACTAGGAACAATAAAAAAAATTAAAGATTTAAGAGATAAAGTTAATAGGGCTAAAAATAATCCAAGTGAATTAGCTAATTTACTTTGTAAAGATTTTAATGTTAGACAAAATGAACAAGATAAATGGCTGACATTTGATATTGTAGATAATCCAATGACATATAACATAGAAGATTTATTTGATAACTATGCTGTGGGTGGAGTTGATTTATCAAGCACAACTGACTTGACATGTGCAACGTTACTTATTATTAAAAGTGGAAGAAAATATGTGATTCAACAATATTTTATACCTAGTGAAAGATTAGAATTTAAGATAAACGATGATAAGATTCCTTATGATAAGTGGGAGAAACGTGGTCTAGTAACGATATGTGAAGGAGCAAAAGTAAAGTATAGTGATGTAACACAATGGTTTTTGAAGATGCATAATGAATATGATATATCTACATTGTGGATTGGATATGATCCTTGGAATACACAATACTGGGTAGAAGAAATGAAAGAATATGGATTTGAAATGATAGAAGTAAGACAAGGAGCAAAAACTATGAGTAATCCAATGAAACAATTAGAAGCAGATTTAATCGAAAAAAATGTGAATTATAATAATAATCCTATTTTGAAATGGTGTTTATGTAATACAGCAGTAAAAAGAGATGATAATGATAATATGAGACCAGTTAAAGGAAAAAAACAAAGAGCAAGAATTGATGGAGCAGTAAGTTTAATTATAGCATACTGTGTTTTATTTGAAAGAATGAATGATTATTTAGTAATGCAGGAGGAAGAAAATGAATAAAGAAAAAAGAAGTCTGTTTAACATGGTATTTGGCAAAAAAATAACGCAAGCAGTCGGAAATTATTTACAACTAATGTCTGGTTATAATTCAACATATACAGATATAGGCGACAATATATATGATAGCAATATTGTTAGAGAATGTATAAACACAATAGCAACACATGCTGCTAAAATGTTGCCAAAACATATAAAAAAAGTAAATGGAATAACGCAACAATATAAAGGAGATATAAATTACTTATTAAGTGTACAACCCAATCCCATGATGACAACTTATGATTTTTTATATAAAGTAACTAGTATTCTTTATTCTGCAAATAATGTATTTATATTTATTGATAAAGATAAAAAAGGAATGATAACTGGATTTTATCCATTACATCCAGATAATTGTACTTTATACGAAAAAAACGGAAAAATATACATTAGATTTCAATTTAACGATGGAAATAGTTATTTTACATTATATGATGAAGTAATACACTTAAGAAGGTTTTTTAATAAGCATGACATTTATGGAGAAAACAATGAAGTTTTGCGAGGAGCAATAGAAACAGCCAACACAGCAACAGAAGGAATTAGAAATGCTATAAAAACTAGTACATCATTAAAAGGTGTGCTTAAATACAGTAATGCAATGCTTAAAGACAGAGATATAAAGAAGAATAGAGATCAATTTGTAAAAGACTTTATTGATAATATGGGAGATGGAAGCGGCATAGCTGGATTAGATTCAAAGGCAGAGTTTCAAGAGCTTAATCTTAAACCACTAACGTTAGATAAAGAACAATTGAAATTTGTTAATTACAATATATTTGATTATTTTAGCATTTCGGAGAATATTGTAAGAAGTAAATTTGATGATATTGAGTGGAATGCTTTTTATGAGTCAGTAATTGAACCATTGTCGATACAGATGAGCAATGCTTTTACTATAAAAATATTTGGAAAAGAAAGTATAAAAGCTGGACATCAAATAGTTTTTGATGTTAATAGAATAAAATATGCAAAAACAGAGACAAAAATAAATTTATTAAAAGAAACAGCAATATTGGGTTTGTATACGATAGATGAAGCAAGAGAAATATTAGATTTGCCTGCAATAGGCGGAGAAGAAGGCAAAAAAAGATTACAAACTTTAAATGTTATAAATCAAGATATAGCAGATCAATATCAAGGAGGAAAAAATAATGGAAAAAAGAACACAGGAAATAAGACTAGCAGAAATGAGGGCAATGCAAAATGACGAAAATAAAATGAAGATTGAGGGGTATGCAGTAGTTTTTGACAGTCCTAGCCATCCAATATATGGAGAATGGATAGAATATGTTGATAGAAATGCTTTCAATGGTTGTGATATGAAAGATGTTGTACTAAGATATAATCATAAAGAAACTTACCCAATTATGGCAAGAACCAAAAATAATAGTTTAAAACTAATTGTAGATGATAAAGGATTAAAGATAGAAGCTGAACTTATTGACACGGTAAGCAATAGAGATTTATATAAATCTATTCAAGAAGGATTAGTAGATAAAATGTCATTTAGATTCTCTGTATCAAAAAACGATTGGGATTATTCAACTACACCTACAACTAGAAGAATATTAAGATTCGACAAAATATTTGATGTTTCAGTTGTAGATGAACCAGCTTATGAAGCGACAGAAGTGTATGCTAGAAGTAAAGAAGAAATACAAGAAGAAAAAAGAAATTATGAAGAACAAAAATTAAAATTTGAAAAAGAAAAATTAAAACTTAAATTAAGTATATAAATCCGATGAGGCATTTCGAGAGGGAGTGTCTTTTTTTGTGTGAGACAAAATAGGAGTTTTATAGAATAGCGAGAGGCTATAAAAATAAAAAATAGGAGGGTTATCATGAACGATAAAAAGAAAAAAGAACTTTTAGAAAAAATAGAAAATGCTAAAGATATGGAAGAATTAAGAAGCTTACAATCAGAACTTGATTCTATAAAAGAGGAAGAAAAAAAGGCAGAAGAGGAAAAGAAAAAAATAGAAGAAGAAAGAAGTATATTAAGAAAAAATGCAGAAGAAATTGAAACAACAAATGATATTGAAAAAAGAAACTTAATAGAAGCAAATAAGATTGAAAAACCAGGAGAGGAGAGAAAAAGGTTGGAAGAAAATAATAAAGTATTAGAAGAGAGAGGACAAGATCTGAAAGACGGAAAATTAATAAAAGTGGATTATGAAGATAGAGCTGTGACTATTTCAAGTGGTTCTGTATTAGTTGAAAAAAAATATAAAAGAGATATTGATGAAAGTTTTCAGAGAGTTTCAGCATTAGTAGATAGAACAAATTCTATTCAGTTAGATGGAGGAGACTCTTATTCTGTATCATTTGAAAAATCTTATGGAGAAGGAGATGGTAAGAATGAAGGAGAAGAATATGCTGACGTAGAACCTGTGACTGACTATGTAGATACAGGAAGAGCTAAAATAACAGCGTATACTGAAATTACAAAAGAACTTGCAAAGCTTCCAAATGCAAATTATCAAGCTTTAGTAGTAAAAAGAGTTAGAGATGCAATAAGAAAGAAACTTGGAAAACAAATTATAACAGGTACAGGCACAGCTAATACTATTAAAGGTATTTACAATGCAGATGAAAAAGTATTACCTAAATCAGCAGGAGCAGATATTGAATTAACAAATATAGATGAAGATACATTAAATAAAATAGTATTTGCTTATGGTGGAGATGAATCTATTGAAGATGAGCAAGAATTAGTTTTAAATAAAAGAGATATAGAAGCTTTTTCAAAAATAAAAGATGCATCTGGAAGGTTTGTATATAAAATTGCAAGAAATGGACAAACTGGAAAAATAGGATATTCACAAGGAGGAGTTGAAGTTCCTTATACTATTAATTCAGCTTGTAAGGCATTAAGTGATTCTACAACTGGAAATGGAGAATTTACAATGGTTTATGGAGCTTTATCTAGTTATGAATTACCAATATTCTCACCACTAGAAATTGAAGAGTCAAGAGATTACCAATTTAAAAAAGGTATTATAGCATATAGAGGAGATGTAATTGTTGGTGGTACTGTTTCAAAATATAAAGGATTTGTTAGAATAAAAAAAAAAATAGTTAAACCTGAAATAAGCAATTTAACAGTAACCCCTGTAAGTGGACTGAAAGCTCCTCTAGAAGTAGAAACTAAGATTGCAGATCTTAACACAATTGGAGGAGAAGGTCCATATACTTATTCTTTAAAATCAGGTGGAGATAATACTGTTTTTAAAATAGATCAATCAACAGTAAAAGTAAAAACTAAAATAGAGACAGAGGGGACAAAAAATATAACAGTAATTGTAACAGATAAAAATAAAAAAACAAAAGAACAAAATGCTAAAATAGTAATTTCAGCAGCAGGAGTTTAAAAATAGGAGGACTATATGGAAGAAATGTTAAAATTAGTTAAACAATGTTTAAGTATTGTAGAAACAGCAACTCTAAAAGATGAAGAATTAAAAATGCTAATACAAGCAGGTGTGTCAGATTTACAAAGACAAGGTATCAAAGCTAATTTAGATGAAAAAGATAATATAGTAAAATCTGCTATTGTTATGTTTGTAAAAGGGAATTTTGGAAATGTAGATATTAAAGAGAAAGAATTAGCACAAAGAACATATAGTCTTCTTTGCAATAATATAAGTTTAAGTTCTGAATACAAGGTGGTGGATAATAATGCGTGATATAAGTTGTGAATTATTAGCTACTACTTTAATAGAGAATGACATAGGAGTACAAGCAAAAGAAATTATCAAAAAGACAATCCCGATTATAAAGGCAGAAGATATTTATGCAAGTGAATATTATAAAGCTAATCAACAAGGTCATAAGCCAAATTTAAGGCTTCGTATTAGTTCTTTAAATTATAATAATGAAAAAGAATTAATATATATGGGAATTACTTATTCAATAATAAGAGTAAGTGAACCATATGCCGATGAAATAGTACTTATTTGTGAAAGGAAAATTAAAGATGCCAAAAACAATAGATGCTAATTTATTAAGTAAAGAGGTTATGATATATCTCAAAGAATATAAAGAAGATATAGATGGCGAAGTAGAAACAGTAGCGAATAGTGTGGGAAAAAATGCAGTTGAAGAGCTTAAACAAATATCTCCAAACGGTGCAAGAAAAAGTTATTGCAAAGGGTGGAGACTTAAGAAAGATAAATTAGGTAAAAATAAATATTTTGTAAAAATTTATAATAAAACAGACTATCAATTAACTCATTTGCTAGAGTTTGGTCACGCTACCAGAAATGGAGGAAAAACTAAACCACAACCACATATTAGACCAACTGAGGAAAAATATAAGAAAGAATTTGAAAAAGAATTAAAAAAGAAAATAGGAGGTATAATATGACATTGCAAGAACTAAAAGCACAGTGTCAAAAAGCAGGATTTAAATATGCTTATGGCAAATTTAAAGAGTCAACGGACCCTCCGCATCTAGTTGCTATAACAGTTGATACTAATAATTTCATGGCGGACAATAAAGCTTTTTATTGTAAAATACCTATTAAGTTAGATTATACATATATAGATAAAAATGTAGAAGAACAAAATAAGATAGAAAAAGAAATTCTGAGAGATATTGCTTGGAATAAAACGGAAGAAACTTATTTGCAAAGTGAAGATGTTTGGCAAGTAAGTTATTTTTTTGAATTATAAAGGAGGAAATAAAAAATGTCAAAACAAAAAGGAAAAGTTAAGTTTGGATTATGTAATGTTCATGTTGCTAAAATGACAATAGGAGAAAATAATGAAGTTACATATGGACAACCAATAAAAATACCAGGAGCAGTAAAACTAAGTTTAGATGCTGAAGGAGACAATGAACCATTTTATGCAGATAATGTGAAATATTTTGAAAGTTTTGCGAATAATGGATATTCTGGAGATTTAGAAGTGGCACAATTACCAGATGAGGTTCTAAAAGAAATTTTTGGGCAAAAAGTTGATGATAATGGTGGGATTTTAGAAAATATAAATGATGTTATATCTCCATTTGCTTTAATGTATCAAATAGAAGGAGACCAAACAGGAACAAGATTCTGTTATTATCATACAACAGCTTCTAGACCATCTGCAGAAGCAAATACAACAGAAGACACAAAGAAACCAGATACAGACACATTATCTATAACTACTTCTTCTAGACCAGATACAGGAGATATAAGATATAGATTAGCACAAAATGATACAAATAAAGCAGTATATGATGCATTCTTTAATAAAGTGCCAAAACCAGGAGAAAAAGTAGTATAGATATAATCTATACTACTTTTTCTATAACAGAAAGGAAAGAATTTTTATGAAGAAAATTACAATTTGTGATAAAGAATTTGATATTGATTGTAATGCATTAACGAATCTACAATTTAGAAAAAAATTTAATAGAGGAATCTTTGAAGACTTTTCAATAATAGATAATTTTTTAAATTTACAAGTGTTAGTAACAGCAGACTTAAAGAAGAAAAATCCTGAAATTACTGAACTAGAAATTACAAGAGAAATCTCTAGAACAATGCTTAACTACATAGATGAATACATAGAAGCTATAACAAGAGTTACATACATATGTTGCTATACAGCTAATAGTCAAATAGGAGAATATGAAGATTTTTTGAAAACGATAAAAAGAATTAACACTAACGATAAATGGATTGTTGAGGTAACGGAACTTGCCGTAAATTGCTTTTGTGGACAAGAAGGTATCTGAGGAATTAGAAAGAAAATTTCCACAAAATAATGATGACAAGGAAAATGTTTTTCCAGAACATGATTTTTTAGCAATGTGTTTAAAGATAGGATTAACAATACAAGATTTGAAATTTTTAACTTATATAGATGCAATTAAAATACTACTTTCTTTTTGTGAAGAAAAAATAAATAGCGATGATGAAAGAGAAGCCACACAAGAAGAAATAGATAATTTGGTTGCTACAATGTAGGAGGAAATATGGCAGGAACAATAAAAGGAATTATAGTTGAAATTGGAGGGGACACAAGCGGTCTACAAAAAGCAATTACAAAAGTTAACACTGCTACATCTAGTTTAAGCAAGGAATTAAGAGGTGTTAATTCTTTGCTTAAGTTAGACCCTAGAAATACTGAACTTGTAAGCCAAAAACAAAAAGTATTAGCAGAAAATATAGAATCGACATCCAAAAAATTAGAAGAACTTAGAAAAGTGCAAGAGATGGCAAATGCAGATATGGACAAAATTTCTCCAGAGAATTATAGAAATTTACAAAGAGAAATAGCAAATACAGAGTATAAATTAAAGCAGTTACAAGTACAAGCTTCAAAATGGACGAAAGCAGGAGAAAGCCTAGAAGAATTTAGTAATAAAGTTACTAGAATTTCTGAAAAAATTGATGGATTAGGAAGTAATTTAACAACAGGATTAACATTGCCTATATTGGCGATAGGAACAGCAGCAACAACAGTCGGAAATGAATTTGAAGCTAAGATGAGTAAAGTTCAAGCTATTGCAGGAGCAACAAAAGAGCAATTAGAAAAATTAACTGACCAAGCAATAGAATTAGGAGCTAAAACATCATTTAGTTCATCGCAAGTAGCCGATGCCATGGAAAATTTAGCTAGTGCAGGATTTGATACAAATGAAATAATGAAAGCGATGCCTGGATTATTAGATTTAGCAGCATCAAGTGGAGCGGAATTAGCAAATGCAGCTGAAATTACAGCAAGTGCAATACGTGGTTTTGGATTAGAAGCGAACGTTTCAACTCATGTTGCTGATGTTTTTGCTGAAGCAGCTGCTAGAACAAATGCACAGACAGAAGACATGGGAGAGGCAATGAAATATGTTGCTCCAGTAGCAAAAGCAGTAGGTTTAAGTATTGAAGAAACAGCTGCGGCAATAGGAATAATGTCAGATGCTGGAGTAAAAGGAAGCCAAGCTGGTACGACTTTAAGGGGAGGTTTAACAAGAATTGTAAAACCTACGAAAATGGTTAGAGATGCAATGGAAATGTTGGGAGTAGAATTTTATAATAGCAAGGGTAAAATGAAGTCTTTAACTGAAATAATACAAACATTGCAAGAACATACAAAAGGACTAAGTGATGAAACTAAAAATCAAGCATTAGCTCAAATATTTGGAACAGAAGCTCTATCAGGTATGCTAGCATTAGTAAATAGAGGTTCACATGAATTAGAAGGAATGACAAAATCATTTAAAGAGTGTGATGGAGCAGCAGCTAAAATGGCAGAAACAATGCTAGATAATACGGCAGGTTCTCTAGAAAGTTTGAGTGGTTCTTTTGAAAGTGCAGGAATTGCAATACAAAAAGCATTATCTCCACAAATTAGAGATTTAGCAAAGTGGATACAAGGCTTAGTGGATAAATTTACTGAACTTTCATCCGAAGAACAACAAAACATAGTTAAAAATGCACTTTTAGTAGCTTCTATTGGCCCAGCAATAAAAATAGTAGGAAAACTAGGAAAAGGAATAGGAACTACTACAAAAGGGCTATCTACATTTTCTAAAGCATTAGCAGTAGTTAAAGCAGGAACAACATCGACTAATACTAATGTAAATAATTTAGCAAAAGGAATAAGACTATTGGTAAGTCCTTTAGGATTAACAACAACAGCAATTGTTGGTACTACTGTTGCTTTAGTAGGACTTTATAGTGAAACTAATAAAAACAATCAAGCTATTTCGGAATCAGCCAAACAAATAGAAAATACAAAAAAGAAATACAATGAATTTATTCAAGAAAAAAACAACATAATGAATGCTACTTTAACGGAAGTAGATAATACACAAAAATTATCTGAAGAGTTAAAAAGTTTGGTTGATGAAAATGGTAAAGTAAAAGCTGGTTATAAAGATAGAGTTTCATTCATATTAAATGAATTAAAAAAATCTTTAGGTATAGAATACAATATGACTGGAGATGTAATAACTAATTATAAAGAGCTGAATAAAAGTATTGAAGATGTAATGAGAACTAAGAGAGCAAATACAATTTTAGAAAATGAAGAAGCAAAATACAACGAAGCAATAGAAAAAAAGACATCAGCATATGATGACATGATTTCAAAAGAAAAAGAATTGGCTAATGCAAAAAATGAACTAATAAAGAAAGAAAAAGAATATCAAGAGTTCAGCAATTCATATGCTGGAAAAGTTAATATAAATCAAACTAATTTGCTAAAACAACAGCTAGAAATGCAAAAAAAATCAGTTAAGTTAGCTGAACAAAATTTGAATAATAGCAAGGGGATTTATAGTGACTATCTTGATTGGGTTGCGAAATATGAAAATGATCAAGCAATTGTATTAAGTGGAAATGAAAAAAAAATTGAAGAACTAATAAGAAACAGAACATACACATATCAACAATCATCTAGTGATATTGGAGAAGTAATAAACCATAATATATTACAAACACAATATGAGGTAGAGCAATATAGATTAGCAAGACAACAAGATTTGCAAAATCAAGATACTTTAAATGCAGAAAAGAATCAAAAACAAATAGAAGCAGGACAAAAACAAATAGAAACATTAACTCAACAGTTAGTAGCAATGACTAGTACAACGCAAGAAATGACTCCTCAACAAATCGAAGCATGGAAAAATTTAGCTAATAACTCATATGAAACTTATAGCCAAGAAGTATCTAAAATGGGACCAGAAATGCAAGCAAAGATTCAAGAAACAACAGGAGTGATTGCAGCAGGAACACCGCAAATGCAATCTGCTGCAGAAAGATTAGGACAACAAACAGTACATGAATTTGATAAAAGTGCTGATGCTAAACAAAAAGCTTTAAATATTATTCAAGGATATTTAGAAGGACTATCTGATGAGGAAAAAAAAGAATTTTTAAAACAGGCAGGTGTTAAAGATGTAAATCTAGTTATAGATGAACTAAACAGAAAAGATTTATCAGAGGAAAGTGGAAAATCTATATTAGAAGGTTTGTGGACAGGTTTAAAAAATAATTCTTGGCAAAAAAGTATTTTAGGAGTAGCATCAGGTTTAGCTAGTTCAATAACATCTTCTCTTTCCATTAAAGTTCCTAAAATAAGCACACAACAGTTACCAGGACACAAAACAGGACTAGATTATGTACCTTACGATAATTATGTAGCTAGATTACATAAAGGGGAAAGAGTGCTAACAGCAAAAGAAAATACGCAATTAATGAATATGCAAAGATTAAGTAAATCAAAAGGTATTAATTTAAAAGGACTTTCACAGCAAATTAGTAATAGAACAAATAATTTTACAATTAATTTTTATCCACAAAAAATGACAGATTCAGAAATGGAAAGAGCCTTTACTTTTATAAATAAAAAATATGGAAAATATATAACATAAAATAATTATATGTCGACAAATTTCGACATATAATTATTTTTGAGTGTGCTATAATCCTTTTATATAATAATAAAAGGAGGAAAAAATGTTTTTGTTAATAATTGGAATAATATTGGTAGGAATAGTAATTTATCAGATAATTGCTTATACAAATCCAATATCAGAAGAAGAAAAAAATAAAAGAGAAACAAGAAAAGAAGAATTAAAAGCAACAAAAGCTATAACTTTACAACACTTTTATGGTCTGCCAGTAGCAGAAGGAACTTTGTGCAATTTATTTTTGTGCGAAGATAAAATAGTTTTTGAATCAAAAGGAGCAACTTTTAATTTATCTAAAGATAAAATTATAGATGTTTCAGATAAAAGTGAGAAAGAAATAACAAAAAGTTATGTAAGTAGTATAGGAGGAGCGGTAGGTGGAGCTTTATTATTTGGACCACTAGGGGCAATGATAGGAGGAAGAACAAAAGAAAAAGTAGATAAAGAAGAAAGATTTTACCTAATATTTACATATAAAGAAAAAGATGAAAACAAATATATTAGTTTTCTAGTAAATAGGGATAGAACAGGAATTTATAATTTTATAGCAGATTTTCAAAATAATTATAATAAAAAAGAGTTTGATTTATAAAAAAATAGACACACACATTTTTATTGGGGAAATTTTAAATTTATCTCTATATAACAAATTAAAAGAAAATGGAATACTGCCAATGATAGAGTAAGAAAATTTATTCAATTAGGATTAAGTATGTAAAAAATATTAATAAATTCTTGAAAAAATAAAATGTATGTTATTATATTATAACATACAATAGTAAAGAAAGTTTATAAGGGAGGAACAGGCATCCGCCACACATTGTTAGGAGATGTAGAAATGTCAACCTACCTGAACTTTCTTGAACAAAAAGAGTGTCAGAAATGGCACTTTTTTAATTATGGAGGAGAAATGGTCAGAGAATTTAAACTAGTAAATGAAAAAGGACAAAAATATTCTTTAATGGAGCTAGAAAACTATTGTTTTTTAGCAGAACCAAGAGGATTAGGTTTTTCCAGAACAATAGAATATGAACAATTAGGAAATGCATTTATAGAAAGTATTAGCAAAATTCAGCAAGAGCCTATAACAGGGAATCTACTTTTTAAAAGCTATGATAACTATAAAGCGTTAGTAGATTTTATTGCGTCTTCTGAAAAAATCAAATTTGCATATAAGATTCCATTCCAAAATGGATCCAAAGAATATTTCAAAGATATAAAAATACAAAGCCTAAGTAAGACTCAAAAACAAATAAATGGATTACTTAGTGAGACTATAAATATAGACTGTTTAAGTCTGTGGTATCAAGAAAAAAACATAATTTTTGACATGAGTTCTCAAAAAGATGAAATGAGATGGAACTTTAAATGGGATACTAGTAGATTTGTTGAATATAACAATAGAAGTCTAGAATATGTTAATAATGGGCATGTTGAAGCACCAGTAGAAATAGAAATAAATGGACCAGTAACAAATCCAAGATTAGAACTGTATATAGAAGGAGAATCATACCAAACAGTACCGATAACAACAAAGATAGCCAAATATGAAAAGCTATTATACGGGACTAAAGAAAATGCATTTTATATTAAAAAAGTAAATACAGATGGAACAATAGTAGATTTGTTTGAAGAAGATGTAATAGATATAAATAATGATAATGTTATAAGATTTCCAAAGAATAAGTCCTGTGAATTAAGAATTATGGCAAATGAAGACATAACATCTGCTATAATAAAAATATATGAATATTATATAGCTATATAGGAGGGATAAGATGAATGATTTAACAGTTAGATTTAATAATAAAGACTATATAGCAAAATATAATAAGCAAACAGAAGAATATGAAATAGAATTAGAAGCTCCTAAAACAGGACGGAATATATAAAGCAGATGTTAATTTTACAGACTTACTTAGAAATAAATATGAAACTGCAAAAGATATACAAATATTAATAAAAGAAAGAATCCATATAGATACTAATAAAGTATTTATGTGGATTTTTGATTATAAAGATTTTAAGGTTAAAGATATAGTAGAATTAGCAGATTACGAAATTTACATAGATGAAGAAACTAATGCAAATTCTATAATAAAAATACTAAAAGAAACAACAATTGAAGAAAGCGATATTATTGTAATAAAAAAGAATAATGAAAAAATCTACTGGGGAGTAGTACAAGATGTAGAGAATGAAAATGGTGGTATTGCTTATCAAATATCTGCAAAATATTTAACTAATATGTTTGACCAAGAAGTTGAATTAAAAAGAACAAGAATAAATACAGAAACAGTAGAAGAAGGATATTATGTTATAAGAAGCAAATTAGATGTCAATACAGCAGTTGATGTACAAAATGCTTCTGCAGAAGTAGGAGCAAATGTTAATTTGTGTAATTTTAATGATACAAAAGCACAAAGATTTAAAATAAGTAAAAATTCTGATGGCACATACCAAATAAAAGCTATGTTTTCTGGATTAGTGATGGAAGTTGAAAATGGTAATTTTACAAATACAACAAATGTAAGAATGTATACAGAAAATAATGGAGCAGCACAAAAATGGCATATAAGAAAAGTTGCAGATAGTACATATACATTTTTCTGTTATGACCAAAGATTTTGCTTAGATGTACAAGATAGTAAAACAGATAATTATACAAACATTTTTATTTTTGAAAGCTTATCCAAACCAAATCAACAGTTTTCTTTAGAAAAAATAGATGAACCTATTATTAGAGAAGAAGGTATAGAAGACTTTATTAAAAAAGAGATAGAAGACAATTTTATAAAAAATAAAGATACCTTTGTTAATAGACCGTATTTAAAAGTAATAGTAAAAACACATACTAAAAAAGAAGTAAGTGTTACAAATGTAAACAATAATATTTTTAATTTACACACTTATATGACAAATTGTACACAAAATTATAACATAGCATATGATTTTGAAATAACCAATAAAGAATTAATAATAACAATAGAAAATAAAGAATTAAAAAAGAAAATAATAGATGTAAATGCACATTCTATTACAAATTATACAGAAACCTTTGAGAAGAATGTAATATCTAAAGTTACAGTTCTAACTAAAAATGAAGGAAAATATGTATTATATTTAAGAAAAGATAGAACTACAACAGAAGATTTGTTAGACAAAAATAGACTTAGAGGCAAAGAAACAGTAGTTTATACAGAAAAATTAGAAGATGCTAGACAAACTGCTTTAGACATTATTAAATCTAATTCTTATAATCATAATGTTAGTTTTAAGTTTAATACTTACATAAAACAAGGAACCCCAGTAGCAGTAAAGACTAAGAAATCTGTTATATTAGATTCTTATATTTCTTCTGTCAAGATAACAAATAGCAAATTTTATGAATACCAACTTGGAAATATTAGAAATGGTTTTTGGGAAAAACAATTACAGAAAGAGAGGAAAAAATAATGTTAAAAGGACATGTATTTAATAAGCAAATTTTTGAACACCAAATTTTTGCTTTATTTATAGATATTTTGTTAAACCACAAATGTGGAATTGCAGGACAATATAAAAACGCGATGAAAGTAACTGCAGCAGGTACAAATGTTTCTATTGCAACTGGAAGTGCTTGTATTAGAGGAAGATTTGTGGAAGAAAACTCTGAAACAACACTTAACGCAGGAACAGAGACAGCTTTTTGTAAATTAGTAATAGAAATAAATTTGGATTTAGAAAATACAGATAAAAACTTTGTACAAGCAAATTATAAAATAGTTAAAAATGCATCTAACTATCCAAATTTAACACAAAACGATATTATAAAGAATAACGCAGGTACATACCAGTACGAATTAGCTAGATTTAAGACTGGAACACAAGGAATTACAGAATTTAAAGATATGCGAACATATGTGGACTATGAATCTATAATAGACTTAATGCAAAAAGATTTCCAAGGATTTTTAGATAGATTAGAAGGCCTATTAGCAGAAGTAGAAGATGGAAGTGCGTATTTATTAAAAGATAAATTCAAAATTTTTCACAATGAAATAGACAATTCACAAGGTAAAGAGGGGGATTTCGGAATTGTATATTTTGATTAGGAGGAGAGTATATGGCTAGAATAAACGGATATGTAACACAAAGACCAGACGCATACGAATACTATATAGAATGGGAAGAGTTTGATGTAAACCAACAGAACAATACATCTTCTGTAAGAGCAACTGCTTATATAAAATGTAATTCTCATACAAGCTATGAAAATAATAAAACTACGAATTTATGGATAAAATGTAGCTTAGATGAATATTCTGAAAATGACATTAATCAAGATAATGATGGAATGCATTTTAGTAATAAACAAAATATAAATTTATCTCCTCGGAAAAGTTGTTCAACTAGTAACAGGAACATACTATAATATTCCTCATAGTGCAGACGGTTCTTGCAGTATATATATTGCAGCCAGTGGAGATTTGCCAAATGGCTCTGGATGGGGACCTGAATGGGGAGAAGCTAGCGCATGGGTATGGCTAAAACATATTCCAAGACAAGCAAATTTTACAAGTGTAAATATACCAGCCACGAATTTAAATAAATTTGATGTTTATTATAATTTAGATAAAACAGTAGAAGCTATGCAATATAGAGTAAATGGTGGAGTTTGGCAAAACATATATCCATGGTGGGGAAACTGGAATAAAGAAGCTACTTTCTCCATAGAAGGATTAACTCCAAACACAAATTATACTGTACAACTTAAAGCAACAGTAAATGGAATAGACACATATTCTTCTGTATATAATGCTTCTACATACGATATTGCTAAATTTACATTTCTAAATAAATTTACTTTCGGAGATGTAATAAATATTTCTAAAACAAATCCATCTGGAAAAAACAACTATTTAACAATTAAAACTAATGGAATTACTATAATTAATAGAAGATATTTAGAAACAGATAATTTAGCTCTTAATTTTACACAAGAGGAGTTAGATATTTTGTATAAGGCTTTAACAAGCTGTAACCAAAATGTGGAATTTATACTAATAACAAATAATGATGAACAAGAATGGACAAGCTCTAAAATTATAAAGTGTATGTTTAAAGGAAATGCAAAATCTATACATTATTTTATAACAGACAGAAATAGTAAAAGAGCAAAAATATTTTATTTTGATAAAGATAGAGAAAGCAAGAAAGCTATTTTTATTGTTAAGAAAAATGGCAAATGGAGATGGTGCATATGATACAGAAAATAACAGAAATAAGAGCAGAGCCTGAAATAATTAAAACGGGTTCTGTTTTTAAATTGAGAATAAAAGCAATTAGATATCTAACTTGCGCAGAAACAAAGACAAAAACTTGTGAAGAAATTAAGAAATTTACTTGCGAGGAGGTTAATGGAAATTGAAAAAAGTAAACAATATGACAGTGTTTGAGCCTAAAGACAAATGCAGTTTAGATGAATATTCTGGAAGAGTAGCAATAGAAGTTCCAATGTTAATAGAAAAAGAAAAAGAAGAAATAAACAAAAAAGTAATAAACATTTCTGAAAATGATATTAAGCAAGATAGTGAAATAGCAATATTAAAAACTAACTGTGCAAAACTAGAAGAACAAGTAAAAAAAGACAGAAACAACATGATAAATCTAACAGCAGAAGGACATAGTATACATATAGAAGACAGTAGTGATTTAGAAGCTGAATTAGAGATTTTAGGGAATTCAAAGCAAGAAACAAGGCAAGGATATAATTTAATCAAAAAAGAAGGATTTTCAACACCTAGAACATATGCAAATTTTTGGAGTTCTATTGCTTCTAATTTCACACCATTAACAGATGGTTGGGGAAAAGCTGATTTTGATGGAAAACAAAGTACTCAATATTGCAATTCATGGATAAAAGCCGAAGGATTAAATATAAAACCTGACACAGAATATACTATTATTTTTGAAGTTAGAAATAAATCTGGAAATATTTATTTAGTTTTTGGCGGTGCCAATAATGAAAGTTTTTTTGAGACATCTGTTTCTAATATTAGCTCTAATGGAATTTATAAATTTAAAGTTATGTCAAAATCGGATATAACAAATACAAAATTCAGAGTATATGCTAACTCTTTTAATAGTTTAACACAAGTATGTTCAATGGAATATCGAGCGATGATAGTAGAAGGCGATCATACACAAGATGCTTTAGAATATGAACAATATGGAAAAAGTCCAAGTGTCGAGTATCTACAAGAAATTGAATCAACTGGAAGTAATATAAATATTTACGATAAATCAACAATGCCAGTCGAACTTGGAGGATATTCTGGTTCAACTGGAAATAAATATTCTTCAACAACTAGAATAAGAAATGTAAATGATATCTTATTAAAAGCAGGAACATATACTATAAGTGCTGAAGAAAGTAGTAATGTTAGTGTGTATATAGTTAGTTTAGCAAAAGAAGTAACTAGTCCTTCTAAATCAGTAACATTTACATTGTCTCAAGATAGTGCAATAAGATTTACGATAGAGAATAAATTATTGTTAGAAAGTAAAATTAAAATAGAAAAAGGTACAAGAGCAACATCATATAGTTTATATAATTTTGGGAGTGTTGGAATTAATATTACAAATAAAAACTCATATAATAACTTAATGACTATTAAAAATGGACTATGGACAAGTGGAAATGTCGTTGGTAGAAATGGCAATGGATGGTATATAGTTATTCCTATAGTTGGAGGAAAAAATTATTATATTTCAAGAAAAAATACAAAAAGCATAAATTCTGCTTTGACTCTAGGTGCAATGTCTACTGAAGACTATCCTTCAGTAGGAAAAAATGTTATTGATAATTGGAAAACTGCTTCAGATGGAAAGGAATTACAAATACAAACTAGTAAATCAGCAAATTATTTATTTATAGGGGTTGCAGTTGGAAATGCTACAACAGTAACAGAAGAAATACAAAAATTAGCATTAGAGGAATTGCAAGTAGAAGTGTCAGAAATTAAAACAAAATATGTTCAAGGACAAAAACAAGATTTTGTATTACAAATTCCAAAAGGATATGAATTAGATGGAATAGAAGAAACAAGAGATTATTTTCACAAAGCAGGCGCAAAGTGGTACAAGCATAAAAAAATAGAAACTATTGAAGTTGATGGGGAAAAATATGGAACAAATTTTATGTTTCAAAATGGATTTTTTTTAATTTATGATATGTTACGAAATAAAGTAATAGATAATGCTCAAAAAACAATTAATCAAAAAGCGGGAAAAGTATTATGTACTATTTTAACATCTAATTCACAAGATAATTTATTAATTAAAAATCAAATGGGATGTTCTTTAAATCAAGAATGTAAAATTGGATTGAAATTAGATGCTACTACAAATGAAAACAATTTTTGGACAAAAGAAAAAGTTAATCAATTTTTTAAAGATAAAAAAGTACAAGGAAAGCCAGTCGTACTAAAATATGTATTAAAAACTCCACAAGAAATAGAAATAATAGACCAAACTTTAATTAAACAACTGGAATTGTTAAATAAAGTGCAAGTATATAAAACTATAACAACTATAACAACAGATAGCATAGCTAATATAAGGATAGAGTATATAGCGGATACAAAAACATATATAGATAATAAAACAAATACATTAGAGCAACAATTAAATACAATTAACAAATTATTAAGTACAACAAAGACAAGCTCTGTACTTTTAGATAATTTACAAACAGATATAGAAAGCGAGGTGTTATAAATGCAAATATCAAAATTACTAGAGAATTTAATTACTAAGAAATTCTATAAAAATAAAGAAGAGATACAAAGTAAATTAGCTGTATTTTACGCAGTTAACCAAATAACAGACGAAGAATATGCAAATTTAACTTTAAAAGTAGAAGAAACATACATAGAAGAACAAATTAAATTATTAGGAAGAGAGGAAAAGTAGAATGGAAGATTTAATACAAACATTAACATTTAGTTCAATTGCTTGGCAAATAATAGCACCTTTAGTTTTGAGTGGATTAGACATTTTAACAGGATACATACAAGCTTTAATAAATAAAAATGTAGATAGTAAAGTAATGAGAGAAGGTTTGTTACATAAATGTCTTTTAATAATTGCTATATTAATAGGATATATAGTAGAGTTTGCTTTTGGAATCAAAGCAGTTGCACAAGTAATAACAGTGTATATCTGTATCATGGAAATAATGTCTATATTAGAAAATTTAAAAAAAGCAGGTTTAGATTTAGGTAAATTAGGAGAAATTTTAAAACAAAAAAAGGAGGAATGAAAAGATGGCAATAAATACACCATTAACAGGAAGATTTAAAGTAACATGTGAGTACAAAAGAAAAGGAAATTGGGCTGCTGGGTGGCATACTGGCATAGATTTAGTAGGAAATGATGATAAAATATATTCTAGTTGTAATGGAGTTGTTACAAGAACTGGATTCGATAAATCTTATGGCAATTTTATAGTTGTAAAAAATAATGATGATGGAAGGTATCATTGGTTTTGCCATTTAAGCAAAATAAATGTAAATAAAGGACAAAGCGTTTCTAGAACTAGTGTAATTGGGATTATGGGGGCAACAGGAAATTCAACAGGTAAACACTTACATTTTGAAATAAGAAATGCAAGCAATAAATATGCTGATAATAGTAATCCAGCAGATTATATGGGAATCCCTAACAGAGTAGGAAATTACAACACAAGCAATTATCAAATTGATGAAAAAAATGCTACTACTTTAAAAACATTAGATAGAAATACAAATTTGAGAACAGAACCAAATACTGATTCTCCAGCAACATTATATTTAGCCAACACCACTTTGTATGTATTAGAAAAATCAGTTGCTCACTCAAACGGTTACACTTGGGATAAAGTCAAAATTAGAGTAAATGGAAAAATAGGATATATGATAAATAGAAATTATAAATAGAAAAAGCTAGGCGGGAGATTGATTTCTTCTAGCTTAGCTTTTTTACGTGTAAAATAAAACTAGACTAGCCAAAAGACTAATCTAGTTCTCTCCTTTTCAAGGATAATAAATGCGATTCCTTTAATATATATTATATTATATTTAATAAAATTAGTCAATACCTAATTTTTCTTTTAATGCTTCTTGTAATACTTGAGAAAAGTTAATATTATTTTTTTCTGACAAGTAATTTAACCATTCTGGTATGGTTAAAGTTTTCTTTACTGATTTATTATTAAATTTTTTATGATATTCATCCATATCAATACTAACAAATGATATAAATTGATTTTTCTGTAAAGTAATATTTGAAAAATCCAAAGAAGGTTTTGGGAAATTAGTTGTTTCATCCAAATATAAGCCCATAGCATCCTGAGCCATTAAATAAGCTTTTTGAATACTGTCTCCAAAAGTTGAACATCCTTTTAAATCAATAAAGTCAACATTATAATATTTGCCATCATAAGTAAATATTGCAGGAAAGACAGTTAATTGATTTTTCATTTTTATACCTCCAAATTAATAAAATAGAAAGAAGAAAAAATGCATAGTAAAGAAACCCTTATTTAAAATATAAAATTAAAGCATCCTCCTCAATTATGCTGAAACTTTATATTATATTTGGAAGGGCTAACTACTTTAGCCCTGTCCTTTTTAATATTGCCTCAGCGGTACCGATTGGTAGTTCACTATTATGTACAGGAATTATCTCAGTTTGATTTCCGCTTTCTCATTTTTAAATGAGAACCTTTTTGAGATATTTCTCGCCAACCATTTTGCTTTAGCAACTTGATTAGCGCTTTACTTCGCATTTATTATCCTCCTTTCTGAATATAATTATACTACGTATAAATACGTATGTCAATACTTTCTTTAAAAAAATTAAAAATATTTTAAAATTATCGAAAAAGGCTTAAAATCAAACAATGTAAGTATATTAGAATGAAATAAAAATGACTTAAAATTGAATTTGAAGAGCTACTTTTTTATTGATATTTCCAGAAAAATAAGTGTTGCAAATTACTAAGTGTTGTAATATAATATAGTTGAAAATGATATAATAATTGAGGAGGTGCTGTTATGGAAAGAGAAAATGATATTATAAAAGATTCATACTATTTAATTAACTTATTTCATAAAGAGAACAGAATAATAACACAATTACATATACAAAAATTAATGTTTCTATTTGAATCATATTATATGAGCGTAACAAATGAAGATAAACTATATGAGTGTGGCTATAAAGCATGGAACTTTGGACCAGTAGCACCTAGATTGTATAAAATGTATAAAGATTATGGAAAAGATGATATACGAATAACAAAAGAAGAACAAGAAGAAGGAAATCAAATATCAGAGCAAAAGAAAAAATTAATGAAAGAACTATACAATACATTTAAGGATTTTAGTGCAATGGAGTTGGTTTCTTTCACACATGCAAAAGGTTCTCCTTGGAAAGAAGTTTGGGAAAATAATCCGTATGGAGATATTTCAAAAGAAAGCATGAAAGATTGGTTCAGACAATATGTCAAAAAGTCATAAAAAACAAAAAAACAAAGAAAGAATAACGTATATCATTAATTTAGATAGAGAAAAAATATTAGAAACAGCTAAAGAAAATAAGAAAAATATAAATATCATAGAAGACTGTAAAAGGTTCTGCAGAAATTATAGTAATAAAGATTTTAAGAAATACAGTATATTTAGATTGAAAAATATATGTGATGAAGGAAGTGGTTTGCTAGATACCTATTTTATAACTAAGGAAAGCAAACAAGAAAATGCAGGTTTTATAATACAACTAGAGTACATTATAATGAGTGCTAACTACACATTAGTTAGTAAACAAATGGAAAATACAAGGCAAAAAACAGTAGAATTTAATGATAAATTAAATAAAACAACACATAATGCAAAAAAGCTTGAAGAAGATGCTAAATTAAGAACAGAAGAGATGAAACACATAAAGAATGATATTAAAAGTATAATAACAACTATATTGTCTATTGTTTTAGCATTTTCTATTATTCCTACAGCTATAACAGCAATTACAAAAATAGATACTAATTATATACTACCATTTATGAGTAGTATTATATTATTTGGAATGTTTATGGTTATTTTTATATATAGCATATATCAAGATAAAATAAAAATAAGTACATGGATTGTATTTATATCAGCAATAATAATATGTATAATTTTATGGATAGGAGCAATATATAACTGTAGTGATATTGGTAAAGAGATAAAAAAAGAACAACAAAATAATATACAAGAAATTCAGAAAGAGAACTAGAAATAGTTCTTTTTTTCGACAAAATTCTTACGACAAATTAAAAATAAAATGTTATACTATCTAAAAGGAGATGATAGTATGAAAGAAATGTACGAAAAATCTCTACAAATGATAAAAAAACTAAATATAAAAGACAAACAAGAATATAATAGACTACTTAATAATTATTTATTACTTAATTCTGAAAGTTTAAAATACATAAGTCAAACTAGAAGTTTTCAAAAGATAATTAAATTATCAAAAGAAGTCGCATAGACTTCTTTTTTAATGCAATTTTAATGCAACGCCTAAGAGAAAATATATAAAGCGAAGAAACAAGATAAAAACAATAACTTTGCAAAGTGTTGATTTTAATACTATAAGAGAAAATATATAAAAATATAAAACACGAGGAAAGTGTGATATCCAACACGAGGAGCCATAGACAATTTTCGTCGAACCACTTTGAAACCTTGATATAAAAGGATTTCAAAATTTCGACAAAATCAACAAAGAGAAAGAAGTTAGTTTGATTTTATAAACTAGCTTCTTTTTTGCTATAAAAAACAAAAATTTCTAAAAATTTATAAGTATTTTATAGTGATTCTCGAAATCACAAATTTTTGCTATTTAATTTATATTCTTATATAAATTTATTTCCTCAAATCGAATAATAAAAAATATAAATGGATAAAATAATGAAAAATGGCAAAGCATTCAAAATGAAACTTGCAAAAAGTGGCAAGTTACTTAAAAATAAACCTGCAAAAAGTGGCAAAGAATTATTGACTATTTATAGAAAATATGATAATATTCTTAGCAAAGGAGAAGTGAATTTATGCAAAGATTATTCGAAAAAAGATTGTTTGATTGGAAAGAATCAGGAATGAAAAAGCCTATGATGGTTGTTGGAGCAAGACAAATTGGAAAAACATATACAGTTGAAAAATTTGCCAAAGAGAATTTTGAAGAATACTTGTATTTCAATTTAGAAAAAAATATGGATGTTAGAAATATTTTTGAAAAATCAATTGATGATGAAAGAATTATAAGTGATATCGAATTATACTTAGGTAAAAAAATTGATATTGAAAAAACAATATTCTTTTTCGATGAAGTGCAAGTTAGTGAAAGTTTTATAGTATCCTTAAAATACTTTAATGAATCTGAAAGACCATATAAAATAATATGTGCAGGAAGTTTACTTGGGGTGAAGATAAATAGATTTAAAGGATCGTTTCCAGTGGGTAAAATAAGAATGGAATATATGTACCCTATGAATTTTGAAGAATTTTTAATAGCTACAGGAAATAAAATGTTACGAGATAAAATAAAGGAATGTTATAAAGATATGTCACCAATGCCAGACTTTGCACATGAACAAGCTATTACATTATATAAACGATATTTGTGTGTTGGTGGTATGCCAGAAGCTGTAAATAATTTTATAGAGAATAAATTAGATATATTAAGATTTGATTCACATATTATTTCAGATATAAAAGACATGTACATTGCAGATATGCAGAAGTATGTGAAAAATAGCTTTGAAACTGTGAAAATTGAAAAGGTATATAAAAATATTCCTAGTCAATTAGCAAAAGATAATAAGAATTTTAAATATAATTTTGTTGAAGAAACTGGCAGAAAAAGAAAATATGAAAGTTCTATTGATTGGTTAGTAGCTTCAAAAATGATTTTTATAAACTACAATGCAAAACGTATGGAGATACCTTTAAAAGTATATATAGATGAAAATACTTTTAAATTATATTTAAGCGATGTAGGTATTTTAACAAATATGAGTGAAATTAAATTCCCAGATATAATGTTAGATAATACTTTTATTTATAAAGGAGCTATTACAGAGAACTATGTTGCACAGGAATTAACTTCTAAAGAAGAATCATTATACTATTGGACATCCAAAAGAAGTGCTGAAATAGATTTTATATTGTATAGTGAAGAAGATGGAATAATTCCAATAGAAGTTAAAAGTGGAAATAATGTAAGATCAGTAAGTTTAAATATGTATATTAATGAATATAAACCTAAATATGCAATACGATTTTCTACTAGAAATTTTGGATTTGAAAATAATATAAAATCAATTCCATTGTATGCGGTATTTTGTATAAAATAATTAGAATTATGAAGAAATGTAAAAAGGAATGAGTGTTTATGGAAGAGAAAATGAAGAACTTATTTGAATATTTAAAAGAGATATATGAACTAAAAACTAAAGTTCTATTAGATTATAAAAAGTTTGATTCTGAAATTGATATAGAGGACTTTAAAAACACATATGAAAATATAACTGATATTCATGATATTTCTAATGATATAGCTGGGAAAGAAGAATATTTCACTATTAAATATATTAGTATGGAAAAATCTATGCCTAAAATACCAAATGAAATAAAAGATTATGTTGAAGTGAATGAAAATGGAATATCTTTAAATAATGATGAAGATATTAGCAAAGAAATAAAAGAAAAATATAATCAGTATATAAATGAATACAAAGAAGCAAAAAGGGTTAATGAATTAATAAAAAAATATAATTCAATATATGAAATGTTTTTTGAATTAAATAGAAGGAAGAATGAGTCTGAAGAAAAAATAGAGGTAATACTTGGAAAAGGATTGTTTGTGTATAAAACGAAAGAAGGATATTTAATAAGAAGACATATTTTTGAAGCTCCAATAAAAATTGATATAAAGCAAGAAAATAATACAATTTATTTAAGAATTGATAAAGAGAGTAAAGCTAATATAGAATATAATTTTTTGTCAGGTTTTGATTTTAAAATAAAAGATATAGACTCATTGTTAAAATTAAAAAATGAATATGAAGAACAATATTTGATGAAAGACAAAATAAATTTTGATGAACTATTTGAAAAATACTTAAATTGTGTATCTTTTAAGTATGAATATGTAAAAGATACTTTTTATAGCGATGTAGAGCCAGAAAAAGCATATATTTTCAACAAAGACAATATCATTGTAAGAAAAAAACAACCAACTTTATGGATGGAAGACTTGAATGATATAGTAAATAAAATTGATAATAATGAATTTAAGCCTGAAAATATATTACCATATTTAATTGTTGAAAAAGAAGATGAAAAAATAAAAGAATTATTACATTCTGAAGATAATACAAAATCATTAGTATTGTTTCCATTAGCTTCTAATGGAGAACAATATAAGGTTGTTAGACAAACAAATGATAGTAATTTAGTATTAGTGCAAGGACCTCCAGGAACAGGTAAATCACATACAATAGCAAATTTGATTTCAAATTATGTTTCATATGGTAAAAAAATATTAGTTACAAGTGAAAAATCAAAAGCTCTAGAGGTTATAAAAGATAAATTACCAATAGAAATTAGAGATCTAAGCATGACATTACTTACAGATACACAGAATAATAATGAATTATCAAATTCAATACAGATAGTGTTAGATAGATATAAAGATAAGGACTATTTATATGAGTATCAAAATAAAATTGAAAGTTTAGAAAAAAGATTAATTGAAATAACAGAGTTGAAAAAAATAAATTATGATCAAATTATGCAAATATTGCTTAATAACAGCCATGATTATAAAGATGAGGTCTTAAATTTAGTAGATGTCAAATTAGATAGTTATAGATTAGTAGATATAGCTAAATATTTAAATAATAATACAAAATATAATTATATTGAAGATACTAATAATTATAACAACATTAGCTTTGATAAAGAATTATTGTTAGAAATAAATGCAATAATAAATGATTTAAAGAAATATAAAGACTTCATACTTGGAAGAGAATTTGATTTGCCAGAACAAATAGACTGGGAGAACTATGAATTAGCAATAGAAAACATAAAAAAGATAGAGAACAATCGAATTGTAGATGGATTAATAAAAGAAGGAATAGATGATAGGAACTTACAAAATTATGATATTAGTATGTTATCAACTACAATAAGTAATGTTATTAAACTTGAAAATTTATATGATAGAAAATATATAACTGAAAATTGTACATATAAACCTAGAATGACTAATCTTCAAGCTATAATTGATGATTGTAATAAGAGTAAGGAATTTTTTGAAAAGACAGAAACAGAACTAATAGGAAATACTATAGAACTAAAATCTGATGCTAAAATTAATCTTAGCAAAGCATTAAATATTGTATATGAAGCTTTAACTAATGATGGAAAAATCAGTATGTTCGAGAAAATAAAATATAAAAAAGAAATATTAGAATTATCTAATATTATAGTAAATAATAAGAAATTAGACGAAAACATCACTGAAGAAAACTTAAAATTGGCTCTAGCTAAAATAAAATACGAATTAAAGATAGAAAAGATTAAAAATGATATAGCTGGTACATTGAGAGAAAGTAGTTTATGGGAACTTGTAAATGAGAAAGAATTTTCAAGAACATTAGAAGTTTTAATTGAAATGCTTTCTACATTTATTAATTATTCTCAGATTATTTCAGATTTAAAAGATGCTCTAAACGATATATTTAGGACAAATGTTAAAGTTTTGCAATATATAAAAAATGAAGAATATGAAAAGATATATGAAGAAATTACTAAAGCAATTGATTATAGTGAATATTTAAATAGCCAAACAAACTATGATGATAAATTGCATAATTTAGAAGCATTAAGTGTAAAAACATATGATGTATTTGAAAACATAATAGAATCAATAAAAAATAAAGATATTGAATCTTTTAAAAATGAGAGAGAAAAGATTGAAAAAATTTATGTTGTAGATAAAAGATATAATGAACTAAAAAAGAAATACGAAAATGAGACACAAAATTATCCAAAATTTATAAATAAATACATATCAATTGAAGATGAAGAAAGAAGGAACATAATTAAAAACTTTGATGAAATATTAAAGTATTATAGATTAAATATGTACTTCTTCTATCAAGAATTGAATAATCAAAAATTCAGTGAATTATTAGATAAAAAAGAAGAAATACAAAAACAAGAAAAAGATATAGTTGTTAAGTTGATTGAACAAAAAAGTTGGTATAATCAAATAAATAGTATGACAAATACAATATGCAAATCTTTATCACAATGGTTATTATTAAAAACAAAGTTGGGAAAAGGAACTGGAAAAAGAGCTAATATTATTAGAAGAGAAATGCAAGAACAAATGCAAATTGCAAAAGAGGCTATTCCAATTTGGATTATGCCATTAGATAAAGTTATAGAACAATATCCATATTCTAATAAACCACAATTTGATGTTGTTATAATGGATGAAAGTTCTCAATCTTCAATTATATCACTAACAGCGTTATTAAGAGGCAAAAAAATGATAATAGTTGGAGATGATAAGCAAATAAGCCCAATATCAGTAGGAATAACAATAGATAGTTTAAAAGCGTTACAGAATAAATATTTGACAAATATTGGATTGGGTGTTGGCTTTGATATGGATATGAGTATATATGATTTAGCTCAAAATGTGTGTGGAAGCAAAAAGGTAGTATTAAAAGAGCATTTTAGATGTTTACCAGAAATAATAGATTTTTCTAATAAATATTTTTATGGAAATCAAATTAATTGCTTAAAAGTAAGAAGCAATGAGAATACAATTAAAAATCCTATTGAAACATATTTCTTGGATGATGCTACAGTTAATGTCGCAGGTTCAAACTATCTAATTAATCAAAAAGAAATTGATAAAGTTGTAGATATATTAAGAAATATAGAAAGTAATAAATCATATAAAAATAAGGATATAGGAATTATAGTATTACAAAATAGTAATGCACAAATCAAAGCATTAAATACAGCAATTTGGCAAAATTTTAGTAGTGATTTTATAAAAGAAAGAAGAATTAAAATTGGAAATTCATATGAATTTCAAGGGGACGAAAGAGATGTTATAATTCTTTCAATGGTTATAAGTAAAAAACAAGAAAACGGCGAAACAAGAATTGTGAAAGCCTTAACAACGAAAGAATTTGAAAGATCATTCAATGTTGCGACTTCAAGAGCAAAGGAACAAGTAATATTAATATATTCAATACATCCAAATGAATTAAGCAAAGATTGTTTAAGATATAAATTAATTACTTATTATAATACTTTTAACAAAAATGAAAATGCTGATAGAGACGTAAAATTTAATACAGATTTTGAAAAAGAAATATATAAGGAATTAAGAAAGAATAATATAGATGTTACATCTAATTTTAGAATAGGTAAGTATGAAATAGATTTTGTAGTTAATGATGAAAATGGCAAAAAGATTGCTATTGAATGTGATGGAGATGACTTTAAGAGCAAAGAAGAATATGAAGCTGATATCATTGAACAAGACGTATTAATAAGATGTGGATGGAAATTTATAAGATTAAGAGCAAGTCAATTTTATGTTAATAAAGAAAAAACAGTTTCTGAACTAGTAACTAGAATAAATAATATTCTAACTGAAGAAGATAACTTTAATATTGTAGAGCCTGTATTTAAACTTAAAGATTTTAATGAAAACATAGAAAAAAGAGAAGAAAAAGACAAGATTGAAAATGAAAATAAAGATGAGAAAATAAACAATATTGAAGATAAAATATTAGAAATAACAAAAAATATTAATTTAACTAATATATATATCAATGATAGTGATAAAGAGTAAAAGAGGGATTTTATGGGGTTTTATTTTAGAAAATCTGTAAATTTAGGTGGATTAAGATTCAATTTTTCAAAATCAGGAGTTGGCGTATCAACTGGTGTTAAGGGATTTAGAATAGGAAGTGGACCAAGAGGAAATTATGTCCAAATGGGAAGAAACGGAATCTACTACAAGAAAACCTGGGGAAATTCTAAAAGAGGAGAAAATAAACATAATAATACTCAAAATATAAAAAAATATAATCAAAATAATTATATGCCCAAAAGTGAGAATGAAGATTTAGATGAATATAGTACAGAGGAAATTTGTGATTCATCTTCAATAGAATTAGTTGAAGAAATAAAAAACAATTATAGTAAAATCACATTAAAATGGTTTTCTTTATTGTTTATATTTAATATATATCTATTTATATTGGCTTTTATTATATTTGCATATTTAGACTATAAAAGAAAAAATACTATTATATTTTATGATATAGATGAAGAAACAGAATCAAGATTGCAACAATTTTATGATTCTTTTGATGAGATAACAAAGTGTAAAAGAAAATGGTATATTTTAT
Source organism: Clostridia bacterium (assembly GCA_029258515.1). Classification (GTDB taxonomy): domain Bacteria; phylum Bacillota; class Clostridia; order TANB77; family CAG-508; genus CAG-269. Next base: position 39,052 of record JARHYK010000001.1, read on the forward strand.
CTAAAAATTATAATTTTGATGCTAAATATAATTCAGGAGCATCAAGTTTAGTTAATAGAGAAGATATTATAATTGCAAACAAAGTTCCTAAATATATAAAGACAAATGTAAAAATTCCATGTATTCCAGTTGGAAAACAAAAATTATATTTTTTCCCAGATAAGATTTTAATAATAGAAGGAAAAAAAGTTGGAGCATTATCATATAAAAATTTAGGAATCAGTGTTACAAATGGAAATTTCATTGAAACAGAAATGAAACCATGGGATGGAACAGTAGTGGATTATACTTACAAATATGTTAATAAAAGTGGAGGACCAGATAGAAGATTTGCGAATAACCCAAGATATCCAATAATGAGTTATTCTTACATAAATTTTTATGGAGATAAAGGGTTTAATGAATGTATAATGTTATCTAAACAAGGAGTAGGAAATATATTAAAAGAACAAATAAGAGTATTGCAATCGCAAAAAGTATTAGAAAAGGATGATAGTATTAAAGAGAATAAATCTGATAAATTACAGGATATCAATGAAGTAATAAACAATACAGAAAAATTTAAAAATGAAGAAATAAATAATAAAATAGAAAATAGTAATGAAAAAATTTTAGAAGATTATGAAGATAACGAAATAGATCCTTTCTTAATGGATGCGATAGATTTAGTTATTGAAACAGGTCAAGCTTCAGCTTCATTTATACAAAGAAGATTTAAAGTAGGATATGCGAGAGCAGGAAGAATAATAGACCAAATGGAAGAGAGAGGTATAATTTCGGGATATCAAGGAAGTAAGCCAAGAGAAGTATTAATGACAAAGAAAAGATGGATGCAATTAAAAAATAATAACATTAAGAATATAGAAGTTGATAATTCAGCTGTCAAAGAAACTAAAGAAGAAATAAAGGAAGATATTGAAGAGAAAACAGAAGAACAAATCGAAATAAAAGATAAAAAGAAAAATATGTTTTATAAGAAGTAGAAGGGGTTGTTGTTATGAAGTTGGATTTAAAGAAAAGTGTAGATACAGTTTTCCAGCTGGCAGACATTATAGATGAATATAATGTGGGAATACAAAGAATATATAAAGATACGGGAACTCGGACAAACTGAAAATAATAATCAAACAACAAAAGAAATTGTTAAACTTGAATTATTGCAGTTTGTTTCTAGAATAATTGGAATTGATGGTAAAATAACACAATCAGAAGTTGATTTTTTAAATAGATATCTAGATTTAGATGTGACTATAGAAAATTTAAAGCAAGTTATAAAAACATCTGGAATATTAACCAATGATAGTATGAGTATACCAGTAGGAATAATTGTATTTAAAGAAGCAGATGGCAAATTAAGAGAGAAAAAAGTAATAAATGATAATACTGGAAATATTGCAGATTTTTTAATTAATATATATGAAATTCTTGGAAAAGAAGTAATGATGGTTGATGATGTAATAGATGATAGGGAAATTGCAGTTTATACCAAACACCTTAATTATTACAAAAAAGAAGCACAAGAATATGAATCTATATATAATTCAAATAACCTAGAAAGTAACGACAACGTTAATGTAACAAAACTAGATGAAGATAAAAGTTTGCAAGAATTATTGAACGAACTAAATAGCTTAATTGGATTAGATGATGTAAAACAAGATGTGCAATCATTAATTAATTTAATACAAATTAGAAGAATTAGAGAAAAAAGAAATCTTAAACAACAACCAATGTCGTTACATTTAGTATTTATGGGAAATCCAGGGACAGGTAAAACTACCGTAGCAAGATTATTAGCACGTATTTATAATAAAATTGGAGTGTTAAGTCAAGGACAATTAGTAGAAGTTGATAGATCTGGTTTAGTTGGAGGGTATGTTGGACAAACAGCGTTAAAAGTGCAAGATGTGGTAAAGTCAGCAATAGGTGGAATACTTTTCATTGATGAAGCATACTCTCTTACTTCAAATAAAGATGGAAATGATTATGGAAAAGAAGCAATAGATACATTGCTGAAAGCGATGGAGGACCATAGAGATAATCTTATAGTGATAGTAGCAGGGTATACAAACTTGATGGAAGATTTTTTAGAGTCAAATCCTGGCTTGAAATCTAGATTTAATAAATACTTATTCTTTAAAGATTATACACCAGGAGAATTGTATTCTATATTTGAGAAAATGTGCAAGGGCTATAAATTTAATATAACTGATGAAGCACAAGAATATGTAAAAGATTATTTTAAAAAAAGATATATTCATCGTAACGAAAATTTTGCTAACGGAAGAGATGTTAGAAATTTTTTTGAAAAAGCATTAATAAGACAAGCAGATAGATTATCCAACAAAGGAAATAACTTGACTGATGAAGAATTATCAGAATTAACTTTATCTGATGTTGAAGAAATAAAATTAAAGGATTAAAAAGATATGAAATGTTATAAATGCGGTAATGACATAGAAGATAATTTAGAATGTCCATTTTGTGGATATATAAATAAGGAAGAAAAAAAGAAAAATATTAGAGCTAATGATAGTAAAACTGATTATTCTAATAATGGAAAAAAGAATGCAAAATATGAAAATGATAAAGTTAGCAATAAAGTGATTAATGTCATATGCAAAATTTTGTGTTATATGCAAGCTGCTTTTTCAATTATGATGGCTTTAGTTTGCTTTGCATTAGAAAAAACATTTTTTCCATTCATTAGTTGGAGTATTGTTGCATTAGCATTCATACCAAAAATAAAACAGATAATAATCAGTAAAATATCTAAAATTAAAAAATGGATTATTCCAATAAGAATTATATTAATTATCTTAGCAATGATTATTTTTATAGCTAATTTATCTCAAATTTACGAGGACGAATGGGTATCAAATAATGGAATGAGTGTTAAATTAAAGGATAATATTGCGGTTGTTGTTGAAGACGGTGTAGAATATCATGGAAATTATAAAACTCAATATGTTGATGGAGTAACAAATATTAATATTACTACTGAAAATAAGATTTTTAAATTTTATTTTACATATAATAATGATATCATTGAATTTTACTATATGAAAGATAATGAAAAAATATATTTAGTACCAAAAGTAAAAAAATCAACTTATACATATATAGAAAGTGAAAAGAAATAAAATTTTCCAAAACTACTTGATTTATATATTTATTTATGTTAAATTATAAACATAGAATCAAACATAAAATATAATTATAAATATAAGCTCATATTTTTCGCACACGGAAGTGCTAAACGAGCCAGATAAACCGAAGACTTAGGTCATTCGGTTTTTTTGTTGTTTTTTAGTTTTAATTTATTATAGAGTATGTTATACTAAATAAAAATAGAAAGAAGGAATATCGTATGAGAGCACCATATCAAACATTAACAATTTTATATAAGGAAGAACATGATAAAATTTTTTATGCTATATTTTATAGAATAACTCATCCTATTTGGCAATTTATATCAGGAGGAGGAGAAGAAGGAGAAAGTATTTTTGAAACTGTTATAAGAGAAATAAGTGAAGAAACATCAATAAAGATTGATAAGAAACAAATATTAAAATTAGATTCAAAGTCATCAATTCCAGTAGTTAATATAACTGGTGATTATACATGGGGAAAAGATGTGTATGTTGTTCCTGAATATACATTCGCAGTATATGTAAAAGATTTAAATATTAAACTTTCTAATGAGCATAAAGAATTCAAGTGGGTAACATATAAAGAAGCAATGGAAAAGCTAAAATATGACAGTAATAAAACAGCTTTATGGGAATTAAATGAGAGGTTAAGAAGAAATAATAATTTTTGAAATAGTCTTGCCAAACATAAAATATTCTGTTAAATTATAATCATAAAACTAAACTATGAAAAATAAGGAATATATATTCTCATTTTTGGAATACTGAAGAACTAAATGAGCGAACAACAGATATAATTACTTATCTGTTATTTTTTTGTTTTAAAGTTCAGACTATATACTCCTAATATAAATTTTCTATTTACAAATGAAATAAAAATAGATATAATGTAAAAAAAGAAATTTGGAGGTATAAAATGAAATATCCAGAAAGCTTAAAAAAAGGAGATACAATTGGAATATGTGCACCATCAGGAGGAGTAACAAACGAAGTAGATAAAAAAAGATTAGATGAAGCAATTAAAAATTTAAAAAATATGGGATATAAAATAATAGAAACTGCAAGCGTAAGAAAAGATGAAAAAGGAAGAAGTAATACAGGGAAAAAAAGAGCACAAGAATTTATGGAATTATTAGAAAATGAAGAAGTAAAACTAATAATATTTGCAAATGGTGGAGATTATTTATTAGAAATGATAGACCATTTAGATTTAGAAAAAATAAAAAAACTAAAACCAAAATGGATGCAAGGATATTCAGATATTACGGGACTAGAATTTATATTTAATACAATTTTAGAAATGCCCTCAATATATTGTGATAATGTTAAAAGTTATGCAATGAAACCACTATATAAAAATCTAACAGATTCTTTAAAAATAGCATCAGGAAAATTCTTAAAACAAGAATCTTTTGAAAAATGTGAAGAAGTTATTGAAAATATAGAAGAATCATTTGCAAAAGATGAAGAAAATAAAAAAGAAAATATAAATGTAGGATATAGCTTAACAAAGCAAACAAAGTGGATAAATATAAATAACGAAAGTAAAATAGAAATTGAAGGAAGAATGATAGGTGGATGTTTAGATGTAATACAACGAATAGTAGGTACTAAATATGACAATATAGTAAATTATATAAATAAATATAAAAAAGATGGAATTATATGGTATCTAGAAAGTTTTAATACATCAAGTGCAGAATTAACTAGAATATTATGGCAATTTAAAAATTCAGGATTTTTTGATAATGCCCAAGGTATAATATTTGGAAGACCATTATTTTTTAAAAAAGAATATGAAACAACCTTTATAGAAGCTATAACCCAAGCATTAGATGATATACAAATACCAATAATATGTAATGCTGATATTGGACACGTTGCTCCACAAATGGCAATAGTAAATGGAGGGATAATGAAAATAATATCTAAAAATGGTAAAGGAGATATTTATTATGATATTGGACAACAAAATTAAAAATTTACCAATTGGAATATTTGATTCTGGAATAGGAGGAGTAACAGTATTAAGAGAATTGATAAAAGTACTACCAAATGAAAACTATATTTATTACTCTGATTCGAAAAATAATCCATATGGAGATAAGGAAGAAAAAGAGATAATTAAAATATGTGATGATATAGTAAAAAAACTATTAGAAAAAAATTGTAAAATGATAGTAATTGCATGTAATACAGCAAGTGCTATTTCAGCAAAGTATTTAAGAGAAAAATATACTAAAATACCAATTTTAGCAATAGAACCTGCATTTAAAATGATAAATGATTATGCAAAAAATGAAAAAAGTATAGTAATGGCAACAAAAGGAACTATTAAAAGCAAAAAATTCCAAGAATTAGCTAACAAATATTATAATGAAAATACAATAATATTACCATGTATAGGATTGGCAGAAATAATAGAAAAAAATGACAATTCAGAAATAGAAAAATATTTAGAAGAAAACTTAAGAAAATATAAAGGAAAAGTTCAAGATATAGTGTTAGGCTGTACACACTATCCATTAATAAAAGATGAAATATCAAATGTTTTAGGTAAAGTTAATTTTTTTGATGGAGCTAAAGGTGTAGCTAAAAATGCAAAAAATATATTAGAAAAAAGAGACTTATTAAACAATCAAGAAACAACAGAAATTAAATTTATAGACTCCAATAATAATATTAAAAAGAAGGAAAGATTTTTAAAATTCATAAAATAGCAATAAAAATAATTTGTAGGTTGACACTTAATAGCAAGTGTTAACCTATATTTTTTAGAAATATAATAAAAGAAAAAATGTTCGTAAAACTATTGACAAAAAATAAAAATAGATATAGAATACTAACAAACATAAGTTCGTAATGAAACAAGTTGATAATAAAAAAACAATTCACATTTTTATTGTATAAAACAAAACAGGAGGTATTTTATGATAACAACATTACATATAAAAAACATAGGAATTATAGAAGAATTAACAATAGATTTAAGTAAAGGATTAAATGTATTAACTGGAGAAACAGGAGCGGGTAAAACATTAATAATAGATTCATTATCAATACTTGCAGGAGGCAGATTTTCAAAAGAAATGATAAGAAAAGGAGAAACAAATTCTTTTGTAGAAGCATGTATATATTTACCAGAAAATGAAAAATCAATTGATGGAAATATTATAATATCAAGAGAAATAAATTTAAATGGAAGAAATTTATGCAAGATAAATGGAAGAATGGTAACAGTAAATGAATTAAAAAATTTTATGATAAACATAATAGAAATACATGGACAGCATGATAACCAAGCTTTATTAGATAATAAATATCATATTGATTATTTAGATGGATATATAGGAAAAATAGAAGAAAAAGAAAAATATCAAGAAAAATATATGTATTATTTAGAAATACAAAAAAAGTTAAAAGAAAATTATGGAGATGATAAACAAAGAGAAAGAAAACTAGATTTATTAAAATACCAATATGAAGAAATAAAAGGTGCAAAATTAAAAAAAGGAGAAGATGAAGAATTAGAAAACAAAAGAAAACTTATAATGAATTCAGAAAAGATAGTCGATAATTTAAAAGAAGCAGACAATATATTAAATGAAAGTGCAATTGATTCAATAAGTATAGCTATAAGAGCAATGGAAAAAATAGAAAGTATAGATGATAAATATAGCGAAGCTGTATCAAACTTAAAAAATGTATATTACGATTTACAAGAAATAGCAAGAGAAATATCAAATAATAAGGAAGAAGTATATTTCGATGAGGAAGAAAGAAACGAAACAGAAGAAAGACTAGATCAAATAAATTCACTAAAAAGAAAGTACGGAAATAATATAGAAGAAATACTAGAATATAAAGAAGAAATAAAAAAAGAAATAGAACATATAGAAAACTTAGAAGAATATACGAACAAATTAAAAATAGAGCAAGAAAAAGTAGAAGAAGAATTAAATGAATTGGCAAAAAAAATACATCTAATAAGAGAAGAAAAAGGTAAAATACTAAGTAAAAAAATAAATGTAGAATTGCAAGAATTAGAAATGAAAAATGCAAAAATAAATATAAATATAGAGAAAAAAGATACATATTTCAAAGATGGAAAAGATCTAGTTGCATTTTATATCAAAACAAATTTAGGAGAAGATGAAAAAGAATTATCTAAAATAGCATCAGGGGGAGAAATATCAAGAATAATGTTAGGAATAAAAAAAGTATTAGCAGATACTGATAAAACATCAATATTAATATTTGATGAAATAGATACAGGAATAAGTGGAAAAGCAGCAAATAGTGTAGCTAAAAAACTAAGTCATATTGCAAAAAGTCACCAGGTATTATGCATTTCACACTTACCAAATATTGCAGCATTAGCAGATTCACATTATTATATTAGTAAAAATGTAGAAAATGAAAGAACAAGTACAAAAGTGAAAGTATTAAATGAAGAAGAAAAATTAAAAGAAATAGCAAGAATATCAGCAGGAGAAGTAAATGAAATAAGTATTAAATATGCAACAGAACTAAGAAATAAAAAAGCATCATAGAGTTTGGTATAAAATAGAAAAATTAGTACAATATATATATAAGAAAGAGGTGCTAATTATGAAAAGTTTTTTACCGATACAAGATGTAAAGGCATTAGAAGTATTAGATTCAAGAGGAAATCCAACAGTTCAAGTAGAGGTTTTACTAGAAGATGGATATTTAGGAAGAGCAATAGTTCCATCAGGAGCATCAACTGGAAGTTTTGAAGCAGTTGAATTAAGAGACAATGATAAATCAAGATACATGGGAAAAGGTGTACAAAAAGCTGTAGATAATGTTAATAAAAAAATAGCAAAGAAAATAATAGGAATGAATGCATATGAACAAAGAAAAATAGACGAAGAACTAATATTATTAGATGATACATTAAATAAATCAAACTTAGGAGCAAATGCAACATTAGGAATATCATTAGCAGTAGCAAAAGCAACAGCAAAATCATTAGGAATGGAACTATATCAATATATAGGAGGAATATATGCAACTACATTGCCAATACCAATGATGAACATACTAAATGGAGGAAAACACTCAGATAATAACATAAACATTCAAGAATTTATGATAATGCCAGTAGGAAGTATAACATTTAAAGAAAGATTGAAAAGAGGAGCAGAAATATATCATACATTAAAGAAAGTTCTAAAAGAAAAAGGATATTTTGTAGGAGTAGGAGATGAAGGAGGTTTTGCACCAAACTTAAAAAATGAAGAAGAAGCTTTGGATGTTATATTAGAAGCGATAAAAAAAGCAGGATATGAACCTAAAAAAGATATTTGCTTAGCATTAGATATAGCAAGTACAGAAATGTATGAAGAAGCACAAAAAATAGGAAAAAAAGGATATTATTTCTGGAAAACAAATGAGTTTAAAACAAGTGATGAAATGATAGAATATATTGAACATTTATGTAATAAATATCCAATTATTTCAATAGAAGATGGATTAGCAGAAGAAGATTGGAAAGGGTGGAAAAAATTAACAGATAAATTAGGAAGCAAAGTACAATTAGTTGGTGATGATTTATTTGTAACAAACGTAAAAAGATTAGATAAAGGTATAAAAGAAAATATAGCAAACGCAATATTAATAAAACCAAATCAAATAGGAACACTAACAGAAACATTAGACACAATAAAAAGAGCAAAAGAAAATGGATATAAAATAGTAATATCACATCGTTCAGGAGAAACAGAAGATACAACTATTGCAGATTTAGCAGTAGGAGTAAATTCAACTCAAATAAAAACAGGTGCACCATGTAGAACAGATAGAGTAGCTAAATATAACAGATTATTAAATATAGAAGATATGGAAAAAGGGGAAAATTAATCCCCTTTAAATTTATTCCATTTTTCTTCCACTATTACCATTAGTACACATTTTATCATATTCTTTGCATTTTATCTTGTATTCCATTTGCATACTTAGATAGCGGTAATAATAATATGCTTGTTCATATTGAACAATAGGACTAAACATAGGATCCTTAAACATGTCATTCATATCCCCACCTTGAGGAGGCATTCCCATAGAATAATCCATATAAGAAGATGGAAAATTATTAAAATCACGTTCCATAAAATCACTCCAATCTAAATAATAGATATTAAACAAAACTAAAAAATATAACTAATAAAGATTAAAATTAAAAAAGCTAAACATATTAATTGCTAAAAAAGTGTAAAAGCTAGCAATTAAACCATGAAGGATTTTACCAACAATATATGGCTTAATTGATAAATCAGTTTTAGAAATAATACTCCAAACTTGTAACAAAACAGAAATACCACCAAAACCTAATAGAAAAGCAGTAAAGATAATATTAACAGAAATATTTTTAATTTTAATATCAGAAATAATACTAATACCATTTGTAATTTCTAAAAAACCAGTAATAAGAGGTGATATAAAACTAGTATCAATATGTAAAAAATTAAAGACAGGAGTAAGTATCATACATAAGCCAGATAAAATACCACTTGACTTTAATATAGAAATAATACTAGAAAAAATAACAACAAAACCACCAATAGTTAAAATAGTACTAATACTAGAAGAAATACTTTCACTCAAAACTTCACCTAAATTAGAAAAAGAAACATAATTAGAAATATATTTGCCATCATTACTTAAACTATTCCTATAATTCCTTTTATGGTAAAATCTAAAAATAAAGCCAACAGTAAAACAGCCTAAAACATGAGTTAAAAGCAATAAAACACCAATAGTACTATTACCAAACATACTAATACCAACAGTAGCAATAATAAATAAAGGACCAGAATTGTTTGTAAAACTTAATAACCTTTCACATTCAACCTTAGAACATATATTATTTTTTCTAAACTCAGAAGCAATTTTAGCACCAACAGGATATCCACTAAGTAGGCCCATAATAAAACAAAAAGAACCCTTACCATCAATATTAAAAATTGGCTTCATAAAATTATTTAAAGCGCGTCCAAAGAAATTAACAATATTTGTATGCATCAATAACTGAGTAGCAACAAAAAAAGGAAATAAAGAAGGAACAACAGTAGTAGCCCATAAAGTTAATCCGTTTTTGACTGCAGCTAAATTATTTTTAGAAAAAAGTACTAAAGAGAAAGCAAAAAATAAAAAAATAATAGCAAAAAAATTTCTTTTAAATTTAACTACAAAAAAATGTGTTTTTGTTTTCATTTAGATCACCATTTAATCAATATGCAAGAAATATAGCAAAAATACAAAAAAATAAAATTTTAAAGCAAAAAACATTTAATCTAAATACAAAATATGATAAAATAAAAAAGCAACAATCAATATATTAGTAAAAGGAGGTAATCATGTTACGGAGAAAAATTTCCCTAGCATATAAATTACTAGTAATCATTTCTCTTTCACTAGGTATATATTTAAATCTAATAAATACAACATCTATAAGTGCAATGCTGTCATACTATACAATGCAAAGTAATATAATATGTTTAATATATTTTATTATATTTTTTATTAAAGAAATACAAAATATAAAATACAAGACAAAAAGATATTATAAAATAAAAGGTGGAATAATTATTTGTATTGCAATAACAGCATGTATATATCATATAGCATTAGCACCAGGAGATTTTAAAATGGACAGCTTAATGATAGCAATAAATAATAAATTAATTGCTAACCATCTTGTTCATACAGTATCGCCACTGCTTGTGATATTTGATTACATAATCTTTGATAAAAAAGGAAATTTTTCATGGTACTATCCATTTACATGGACAGTATTCCCAATAAGTTATACTATATATGTATATAGTTACAGTTATTTAGGGGGAACCTTTTATAGCATAGGAGGTTCTAGAAAATTTGCATACTTTTTTTTAGATTATGAAAAAATAGGAATATCAGCAGTAATAAAATGGCTAATTGTAATATTATTATTTATTTTAGGATTATCATATATACTGGTAGCTTTTGATTCAAAGAGAAAAAAGAATGAATAAAAAATGTATGTATCTAAGTATACATACATTTTTTTGGTTTAAAGTGTATAAAAAAAATAAAATAGCAAATACTTAAAAAGAAAAGAGGGATTAAAATGAAAAAAAATAAATTAGTAAATATAGATAAAATAAACGAGAAAGATAATAAAGACACAGAATATGGAGAATATATTTGCACATATTTTGACTGGATACCATTATCAAAACAAAAAGAAAGAGCTATAGAATTAAATAAAATGACTAAAAATGAAGAAAATAACAAGAAAAACGAGAAAAAATAAGAAAAAAAGAGATAAAGAAATAAAACAGGAGAAAAAAGCCAGAAAATGCAATGATTTAAAGAAAAATAGAAATTGAAAACTAAAAAAAAGATAGTATAATGATATTATAAAGGTCAAAGAAAGTCAAAGTCAAAATAAATAAAAGAAAAGAGGTGATTATGTGCGAATATCAGATATAATAGAACAATTTATAAAAGAAATGTTAAACGAAAAAGATGAAATAGAAATACAAAGAAATGAACTAGCACATAAATTTAATTGTGTACCATCACAAATAAACTATGTAATATCAACAAGATTTAAACCAACACAAGGATATTATGTAGAAAGTAGAAGAGGGGGAGGAGGTCGGAATAGTAATAAAAAAAGCCATATTTCCAGATGAAAATATATTACTAGAATTTGTAAACGAAATAGGAGAAACTCTAACACAACTAGATGCTGAAATCATTATATCAGACCTTCTTACATATGAATTACTAAATGAAGAAGAAGCAAAACTATTAAAAGTAGCAACAAATGATGGAGTATTAAAACTAGAAAATCCAACAAAAGATGAAGTTAGAGCAAGAATATTTAAAAATATGTTAATAAATATGAATTAAAAGGAGTGGTAAGTATGTTATGTGATAACTGTAAAAGAAAAGAAGCACAAGTAAGATATTTAGAAAATATAAATGGAGTAAAAAAAGAATTGCATTTATGTGAAGAATGTAGTCATAAATTAGGAATTGAAGATAAAATGCAAATTCATATGGGATTAGAATTTCCAAGCCTATTTGGAGGAATGTTTGAAGATTTTATAGAACCAGAATTTATGCCGTTATTTACTGAAATAAGAGATATAAAATGTAAAAGTTGTGGCATAAGTTTTGATGATATAGTAAATACCGGGAAATTAGGATGTCCAGATTGTTATGAAACATTTGAAGATAGATTAGACCCAATATTAAAAAGAATACAAGGAACAAATAGACATATAGGAAGACTAGGAAAAATAGAAGAAAATAAAATAAATATAGAAAAAGAAGAAGATAAAAAAGAGGAGAAAAAAGAAGAAACAAAACTAGAAAAATTAGAAAAAGATTTAAAACAAGCAATAAAAGAAGAAAGATATGAAGATGCAGCAAAACTAAGAGATGAAATAAAAAAATTATCAAACTAGGAGGGATATAAATGAACTGGTACTTACAAAGTGGCAAAGATTCAGATGTGGCATTAAGCACAAAAATTAAGTTTAATAGAAATATAGTAGGTTTCCCATTTAACTTAAAAAACAAAAAACAAATAGAAGAATTACAAGCCAAAATAAAAGAAAATATATATTTAATAGGATATGGCCTAAGATATATAGAATTAAAAAATATAGATGAAGTAACAAGATATAGTTTAGTAGAAAAAAATTTAATAACAGAAGAATTTGCAAAAAATAAAAATGGATTAAATAGTATACTAATCAATGACGAAGAAAATATATGTATAATGGTTAGTACAGAAGATCATTTAGAAGTTCAAGTATTTAGTAGTGGGTTAGACTTAAAAAATACATTAAATTATGCAATAGAATTAGATAACAAAATAGATGAAGTATTAGGATATGCCAAAAATAAAAAATATGGATATCTAACAACATATCCTAATAATTGTGGAACAGGTTTAAAAGTATCAGTAATGCTTCAATTACCAGCATTACTTGAAACTAAAAACATGAGAACAATATTTGATGCATTAAGTAATTTTGAAATAAATATAAAACCAGTCGAAAACACAAATGATGTATTTGAAATATCAAATATAAAAACACTTGGAAATACAGAAAATGAAATAGCAAAAGAAATAAACATACTAACAGAAAAAATAATAGAAAAAGAAAGAGAACTGAGAAAAATATTAGCAAATAAAGGGATAGAATTAGAAGATAGAATATATAGAAGTTATGGTATTTTAGCAAATTGCAGAACTCTTTCTTTGGAAGAAGCAAAAGAATATTTATCAATATTAAAACTAGGAAAAGATATAGGAATATTACAAGAATTAACAGATGCTAAAATTCAAAAAATGATACTATTATCTAAACCAGCAAATCTAGAAAAATATTTAGGTAATAAATATAGCATTATAGAATTAAATATAAAAAGAGCAGAAATCATAAAACAAATAATTAATGAAAAATAAGGAAGGAGTGAAAACAAGATGACATATAAATTTACAAATAGCAGTAATAATGTAATAGAACTCGCAAATGACATTGCTACAAAATTAGGACATAACTATATAGGAACAGAACACATACTTTATGGATTAGCAAAAGAGGAAAATGGAGTAGCAAGCAAAGTATTGCAAAAACAAAATGTGATAGCTGAAAATATATTAAATAAAATACAAGAATTTATAGGTGAAGAACAACCAATAGAAGAAGTAATTGACTTTACACCAAGAACAAAAAGAGTTATCGAACTTGCATTTTTAGAGGCGAGAAAGCAAGGATATAACTATATAGGAACAGAACATATATTAATAGGAATATTAAAAGAAGGAGACTGTATAGCTACAAGAATTTTATTAGATTTAGATGTAAATATTCCAAAACTATATAATGAAATTATAAAAGTTTTGGATGGAGGTGATTCATATAACCAAGAAGCGGGAACAGAAGGAGAAAGAAGAAATTCAAACCAAAATAAAGGAAGTTTTAATAAAACACCAACATTAAATCAATTTGGAGAAGATCTAACAATAAAAGCTAAAGAAGGAAAACTAGATCCAATAATAGGTAGAAAAGATGAAATAAATAGAGTAATACAAATACTATCAAGAAGAACAAAAAATAATCCATGTTTAATAGGAGAACCTGGAGTTGGTAAAACAGCAGTCGTAGAAGGACTAGCAGAAAAAATAGTAGCAGATGATGTACCAGAAATATTAAAAGATAAAAGAGTCGTAACACTAGATATTTCAGGAATGGTAGCAGGGGCAAAATATAGAGGAGACTTTGAAGAAAGAATAAAAAAAGCACTAGAAGAAGTAAAAAAAGCAGGAGATATTATATTATTCATAGATGAAATTCATACAATAGTGGGTGCTGGAGCAGCAGAAGGAGCAATAGATGCAGCAAATATTTTAAAGCCATTGTTAGCAAGAGGAGAAATACAACTAGTAGGTGCGACTACATTAAACGAATATAGAAAATATATAGAAAAAGATTCAGCACTAGAAAGAAGATTTAGTCCTGTAACAGTGAGTGAACCATCAAGTGAAGACACTATAAAAATTTTACAAGGAATAAGAGATAAATATGAAGCACACCATAATGTTAAAATTACAAATGAAGCAATAAAAGCAGCTGTTAAATTGTCTATTAGATATATCAATGATAGATTTTTACCAGATAAAGCAATAGATCTAATAGATGAAGCCGCATCAAAAGCTAGATTAAACAGATATACAGAGCCAGAAAATTTAAGAAAAATGCAAGAAGAAATTGAAGAAATTAAAAAAGATAAAGAAGAAGCAGTATTAAATCAAAAATTTGAAAAAGCTGCAAACTTAAGAGATAAAGAAAGAAATTTAAAAGAAATATTCGAAAAAGAACAAACAAAATGGAAAAATAAAAATACAAAATCAGTAACAAATATTACAGAAGAAAATATAGCAGAAGTAATTGCAAGTAGTTTAGGTATTCCTGTAAAAAGAATTACACAAGATGAAAACAAAAAACTTAAAAATTTAGAAAAAGAATTACATGAAAGAGTTATCGGACAAAATGAAGCAGTAGAAGCGGTAAGTAAAGCAATAAGAAGAGGAAGAGTAGGATTAAAGGATCCAAAAAGACCAATAGGTTCATTCCTATTTTTAGGACCAACAGGAGTAGGAAAAACAGAATTGTCAAAAGCATTAGCTGAAAATTTATTTGGCGACGAAAACGCAATGATAAGAATAGATATGTCAGAATATATGGAATCGCATTCTGTATCAAAACTAATAGGTTCACCTCCAGGATATGTTGGATTTGATGAAGGAGGACAATTAACAGAAAAAATAAGAAGAAAACCATATGCAGTAATTTTGTTTGATGAAATAGAAAAGGCACATCCAGATGTTATGAATATTTTGCTTCAAATACTAGAAGATGGAAGATTAACAGACAGCCAAGGAAGAACAGTAAATTTTAAAGATACAGTAATAATTATGACATCAAACTTAGGTGCTAGAATGATAACAGATAAAAAATCTTTAGGATTTACAACTAAAGAAGAAGTTGATACTAAAAAGCAATATGAAGAAACTAAAAAAGAAGTTATGGAAGTCGTAAAAAGAGAATTAAGACCAGAATTCATAAATCGTATTGATGAAATAATAGTATTCCATAAATTAGGAGAAGAAGAGATATCTAAAATAATAGACTTAATGTTAAAAGAAGTAGAAAACAGATTAAAAGAACAAAATTACAATATAAAAATAGACGAAAAAGTAAAAGAAATGCTATCAAAAAAAGGAATAGACAAAAACTTTGGAGCAAGACCAATGAGAAGAACAATACAAAACTTAGTAGAAGATGTATTAGCAGAAGAAATTTTAGACGGAAATCTAAAAAAGAATAAAGAAACCATAATTACTGTAAAAGATGATAAAGTAATATTAAAAAACAACAAATAAGACAAAATTCGACAAATAGTATATGAAAAGAAAAAAGAGCTAAAATACAAAGTATTTTAGCTTTTTTGTAAATAAAATGTGTACTGTTCCTATTTTATGCTAATATATTATTTAATTGTATAATTTCTATCATCAGTTAAACCAATAAGCCAAATAGGAGAAACATTAAATAAATTAGAAATTTGTATAACAGTACTAATATCAACTTTTTTGTTTTTTCCATTAGCATATTTAGATATAGTACCTTTAGACTTAAATCCTAATTTTTCAGCAACTTCGTCATAATTCATATCAGATTCATTCAATAATTCAGTGAACCTTTCTGGAAAAAGATTATCCAATTTAAAAAACCTCCTATTAAAAATACACAATGAAAAATAAAAGTGTAAATAATTATTGAATAAAGTATAACACGTAAAAGAATTTTTGTAAATAACTAAAAATTTAAAAATTAGAGTAAAAAACACTAAAAGATATTGACAAAAAAATAAATATAATATAGTATGTTTCTAATAAAGAAACCGAAGGAGAAAAAAATGAATCCAAAAAACGTAGGAAAAAATGTAGAAAAAATAATAAAAGATAATAACATAACAATAAAAGAAATATCAAAAAAAATGGAAATCAAAGAGCAAGAGCTAATAAAAAAAATAAAAGGAAAAGAAAAATTCTATATTTCAGATATACTTTCTATTACAAAAATTTTGAAATTATCCAATGAAGAAGTGAATCACACATTTTTTAAGTAAAAATTTCTTTACTTTTTGCTATTTTTACTATATAATATATACATAAGTCAAAAAAGATAGGAGAGATATAAATGCAAAAAAATGAAAATCAAAAAGAAGAACAAGAATTAGATATGAACCATCTAATGCAAATAAGAAAAGAAAAATTAGAAGAATTACAAAAACAAGGAAAAGATCCATTTGAAATAACAAAGTTTAATAGAACAAATACTGCTGGAGAAATTAAATCAAACTATGAACGATTTGAAGAAAAAGATGTAACAGTAGCTGGAAGAATAATTGCAAAAAGAATAATGGGAAAAGCATCTTTTTGTACAATACAAGACTGTGATGAAAGAATACAAAGTTATGTAAGTATAAATGATTTAGGAGAAGAGAGCTATAAATCATTTAAAACATATGACATAGGAGATATAATAGGAATAACTGGATTTGTATTCAAAACAAGAACAGAAGAAATATCTATTCACGCAAAAGAAGTAACATTACTTTCTAAATCTTTAAGACCATTACCAGAAAAATTCCATGGTTTAAAAGATCCAGATTTAAGATATAGACAAAGATATACAGATTTAATAGTAAATCCAGAAGTAAAAGAAAGCTTTGTATTAAGAAGTAAAATAATAAGCAAAGTAAGACAAATATTAGAAGAAAAAGGATATTTAGAAGTTGAAACACCAATATTAAATACAATATCAGGAGGGGCAACAGCAAAACCATTTATAACACACCATAATTCATTAAATATAGATATGTATTTAAGAATTGCACTAGAATTGAATTTAAAAAGATTAATTGTAGGTGGATTTGATAAAGTATATGAAATAGGAAGAGTATTTAGAAATGAAGGAATGGATATAAGACACAATCCGGAATTTACAATGCTAGAACTATATGCTGCATATCAAGATTTTCATGATATGATGGATATAACAGAAGAAATATTCTCAAGAACAGCAAAAGAAGTACTAGGGACAACAAAAATTAATTATCAAGGACAAGATATAGATTTAACACCAGGATGGAAAAGAATAACAATGGTAGATTCAATAAAAGAAGTAACAGGAATTGACTTCAATGAAATAAAAACAGATGAAGAAGCAGTAGCTTTAGCAAAAGAAAGAAAAATTGAAATACCAGACAAAACAAAAGAAACAAGAGGAGATGTAATAAGTTTATTCTTTGATGAGTATGTAGAAGAAACACTTATACAACCAACATTTATATACGAATATCCAGTAGAAATATCACCACTTGCAAAAAAATGTCCAAACAATAAAAAAATGACAGAAAGATTTGAAGTATTTATTGGAGGACGTGAATACGGAAATTCATTCTCAGAATTAAATGATCCAATAGATCAATATGAAAGATTCAAAAAACAAGTAGAAGCTAAAGAAGCAGGAGACGAAGAAGCAGGAATGATGGATGAAGACTATATCCAAGCTCTAGAAATAGGATTACCACCAACAGGAGGATTAGGAATAGGAATAGATAGATTAGTTATGTTATTAACAAATGCTCAATCAATAAGAGATGCTTTATTATTCCCTACAATGAAACCATTAAATAAAATAGAAATATCTAAACCAACAAACAATAGTGAAACAGCATTTGATTCTAAAGAAAATATCGATTTTAGTAAAGTAGAAATTGAACCTTTATTTAAAGAATTTGTTGATTTTGATACATTTGCTAAATCTGATTTTCGTGCTGTTAAAGTTAAAGAATGTGAAGCAGTTAAAAAATCTAAAAAACTTTTAAAATTTGTTTTAGATGATGGAACAGGGATAGATAGAATAATTTTAAGTGGTATTCATGATACTTATGAACCAGAAGAATTAATTGGTAAAACTTTAATTGCTATAACTAATTTACCACCTCGTAAAATGATGGGGATTGATTCATGCGGCATGATTATCAGTGCAGTTCACCATGAAGAAGGAATTGAAAAACTTCATTGTCTTATGGTTGATCCACACATCCCAGCAGGTGCAAAGTTATATTAAAAATAAAATATTAAAATAAATGGAGTAAAAAATGGAATACAATGAGTATATAGAATTTATTAAAGGAAAACATGCTGGTCAAACTAGAAAACAAGGAACCCCATTTTATAAGCATCCAGCATTTGTAGCAAAAATATTAGAAAAAAAGGGATTTTCAGTAGATTATCAAATAGCAGGATTATTCCATGATTTAATAGAAGACACAAAAACAACATATGAAGAACTTTTGGGAATTTCAAATCCTGAGATAGTAAATGCAGTAAGACTAGTAACAAAAGAAGAAGGATATGAAATGAAAAAATACATAGATAGAATAAAAAAAAATGATATGGCAAGAATGGTTAAATTAGCTGACAGACTTCATAATCTTACTGAAGCACACTATGGTACAGAAAAGTTTCAACAAAAATATATAAAAGAGACAAAACAATGGTATTTAGATTTAGCCAAAGAAACTCCATTTGAAAAAAATATTAATGAAAAGCTAAAAGAACTTGAAAACTTACAACAGGAAAGATGATATAAAATAAAAAATATTGAGGAAGAAAATTTTAATATTTCTATCTCAATATTTTTTTATTAATAAAAATAAACTTTAAGTTAAAATAGATTCAGATTAAAAAATAGACCCAAAAGACAAAAAAATTTAAAATTATATATTAATGAGAAAAAATAAAATATTCTAAAATCAGATTGTAGAATGATTTAAAATGTGATATATTATAAATGAAAATAATATATATTTCGAAGGAGGAAATATAAAAAATGAGAACGATATTAATATGTCTTAACCAACTTGGTATAGGAGGAGTAGAAACAGCAGTATTGAACTATACAATAAAATTAATAGAAAACAATTATAAAGTAGTTATTCTAGCTAAAGATGGAATATATAGAAAAAAATTTGAAGAATATGGTGCGATTTTTGAAGAATTTGAATTTAAAGTAGAAAATATATATGACAATAAAAAAATAGAAAAAGTAATTGAAATAATAGAAAAATACAAAATAGAGCAAGTTCATATTCATCAATTTGACTGCATAAATTCTGTTTTTCCAGCTTGTGTAATAAAAAACACTCCATATATAGCATATGCACATACAGGAATCAAAGGAGTATATGATTGGTTTGAAAATAGCTTTCCGGGATACAAGGAAATGTTTGAAATATATTTTAATTGTGCACAAAAAATAATTCCAATAACAAACCAAGCAAAAGAAGAAAATCAAAAAAAATATAAAATACCAGATGAAAAATATATCATAATAAAAAATAGTATAAATTTTGAAGATAAATATATTAAAGAAAGCAAAGAACCAACAAAAATAAATAATTTCTTAATCATAAGTAGATTAGATAAAGAAAAAGAAATATCTATAAAAAATGCAATAGTACTTTTTAAAAAATATCATGAAAAAAACAAGGAAGCAAAGTTAACAATAGTTGGAGATGGAGAAATAAAAGAAAATATAGAAAAAGAAGCAAAAGATATAGAAGATGTAACAACATTTTTAGGAAAAAGAAATGATGTAATGAATATTATTTCAAAAAATGATGTAGTAATAGGGATAGATAGATGCATATTAGAAGCAATAGCAATGAAAAAAATAGCAATAATAAGTGGATATGAAGAAATGAAAAATATAGTTATGCCAGAAATAATTGATAAACTAGCTGAAAACAATTTTTCAGGAGAAAATATTGAAATCAAAACTATACCAGAAATAATAGAAATAATAGAAAAATTAACGAAAGAGAAAATAGACAAAATAGCAGAAGAAAATTATAAATATATATATAAAAATTTAAATATAAGTAATAATATACATTTTATAGATGTAATATTTAAACAAAATCTAGTCATAAATCCACAAAATTTAATACAAAGTATAATGAAAATACAAAACTCATATTCGAAAGAAATAATTGAAAAAGAAAAAATATATGAAGAATATAAAAAACTACAAAAAAAGGTAGAAAGTTTAGAATTAGAATTAAAAAATAAAGAAACACAAAGTGAAAAAACAAACAAAATATTAAATGAGGCAAAAGAAGAATTAAATAGTGTATATAACAGTAAAACATGGAAATTAGCTAATAAGATAAAACAAATAATAAAAGGAAAAAAAAACTAATAAAAATATGTTGATTATAATATTTTAAAATTGTATAATATAAATGAAACATGGAGGGAAAAATGAATAAAAAATTAATTTTATCAATTATAGCGATAACTTATATAATATTTAGCACAGTTAATTATAGTCTAGCATATATAGAAGAAAAAATGCCAGAAACTCAAATAATAGAAAATGGAATATACAGAATATCAAGATTTGGAAAAGAAAATATACATGAAGTAATAGAAATAGAAAATGGGTCAAAAGATGTAACAGCAAATGTAAAACTAGGAAGCTGGAAAAACATAGATAATGAAAAAAATAAATTTGAAATAATATATGATAATTTAAGTGGATTTTACACAATTAAAAATATAAATTCAGGAAATATGTTAGATGTACAAAACGGAGGAATGAATCCAGGAACAAATGTATGGCAACATAAACCAAATGGAACAGATGCACAAAAATGGAAAATAGAAAAAAATCAAGATGGAAGCTACAGCTTCATATCAAAAAAGAATGGACTAAAGCTAAATGTAGATAAAGAAAATATAAATGTAGAAAAAACAAATAACCAAAAAGAACAAAAATTCCAATTAATATCATTAGATAGAAAACCACAAAAAGTAATAGAAAATGGAATATATAAACTAGAAACAAAAACAAACCCAAATAAAGTTATACAAATAAAAAATGAATCAACTGAAAATGCAGCAAATGTTGAAATTGGAGATTGGACAAACTATGCAAATGCAAATAAAAAATTCAAATTAACATATAAAGAAGATGGATATTACGAAATAGAAAATTTAAATTCTGGAAAAGTACTAGACGCACAAAATGGTGGAATGGAAACAGGGACAAATGTATGGCAACATGCTGGAAATTATACAGATGCACAAAGATGGAAAATAGAAAAAAATAGTGATGGAACATATGCTATCTCAAATAAAAAAAGTGGGCTATATTTGAACAATAAAAACGGAAATATTGAACTAGTAAATAAAAAACAAGAAGATACACAAAAATTTAAAATAAACTCAATAAATAAATATAAACCAACAAAAACCATAGAAAATGGAATATATAGAATATCAAGATTTGGAAAAGAAAATGTACATGAAGTAATAGAAATAGAAGATGGTTCAAAAGATGTAACAGCAAATGTAAAAATAGGAAGCTGGAAAAACATAGATAATGAAAAAAATAAATTTGAAATAATATATGATAATGCAAGTGGATTTTACACAATTAAAAATATAAATTCAGGAAATATGTTAGATGTACAAAATGGGGGAATGAATCCAGGAACAAATGTATGGCAACATAAGCCAAACGGAACAGACGCACAAAAATGGGAAATAGAAAAAAATCAAGATGGAAGCTATAGTTTTATATCAAAAAAGAATGGACTAAAACTAAATGTAGATAAAGAAAATATAAATATAGAAAAATCAAACAACCAAAAAGAACAAAAATTCCAATTAATATCATTAGATAAAAAACCACAAAAAGTAATAGAAAATGGAATATATAAACTAGAAACAAAAATAAACACAAATAAAGTTATGCAAATAAAAAATGAATCAACTGAAAATGCAGCAAATGTTGAAATTGGAGATTGGACAAACTATGTAAATGCAAATAAAAAATTCCAATTAACATATAAAGAAGATGGATATTACGAGATAGAAAATTTAAATTCAGGAAAAGTACTAGATGCACAAAATGGTGGAATGGAAACAGGTACAAATGTATGGCAATATGCTGGAAATTATACAGATGCACAAAGATGGAAAATAGAAAAAAATAGTGATGGAACATATGCTATCTCAAATAAAAAAAGCGGACTATATTTGAACAATAAAAACGGGAATATTGAACTAGTAAATAAAAAACAAGAAGATACACAAAAATTTAACATAGCGAAAGTAAATAAAATAAACGAAGAAGAAAAAATAGAAGAAGGAACATATAAAATAGTAGTAGCAAGCAATCCAGATTTATCAATAAAAGTAAAAAATGGAGAAAGAAAAGTAGAAGCAAACATAGAATTAGGAAAAGAAAAAGAAACATTAGTAAATGAATTTAATTTAAAATCAGTAGGAAATGGATATTATGAAATAAAAAACATAAATTCAGGAAATGTGCTAGACGTACAAAATGGAGGAATGACAGCAGGAACAAACGTATGGCAACATAAATCTAATGGAACAGATGCACAAAAATGGACAATATTACATGATGAAGAAAGTGATACATATAATATAATTTCAAAGAAGAATGGATTATATTTAGATGTATCAAATGGTCAAATGAAAGAAGAAACTAACATTCAAGTATTTACATCAAATGGAACAAATGCTCAAAAATTTAAATTTATAAAACAAGAGCCAAAAACAGAAAAATACATAGAAGATGGAACATATAAAATATTTACAAAATTAGACAAAAAAATGGGATTTGACATAGAATCAGCAAGCAAAGAAAACGGTGGTATATTACAAATATGGGATTATGAACGAGCAAAACAACAACAATTTGAAATAAGATACAATAATGGATATTACTATATAATAAATATAAATTCAAATAAAGCTTTACAAGAAACAGGAAATCAAATAAGACAATATACATTAGATTATAAAAATGAAAAACAAAAATGGATATTAAAGGAAATAAATGGATATTATTCAATAACATCAAAAACAACAAAATTAAGTATGGATGTAACAAATTT
This sequence comes from Clostridia bacterium, assembly GCA_029258515.1. Classification (GTDB taxonomy): domain Bacteria; phylum Bacillota; class Clostridia; order TANB77; family CAG-508; genus CAG-269. The sequence goes on from JARHYK010000001.1 coordinate 62,802, forward strand.
TAATGCAACAAATGGAGTAGATTTAACATTATATAACTATCATGGAAAAGATAATCAATTATTTAGGATAGTAGAAAAAGAAAAAGTAGAACTAGAAACAGGATATTACGGTGCAAGTGGATTAAAAATAAAAGGAGACAATAGAGGAACAAATTTAAAATATTATAAAATTGGAAATGGTCCAAATGTATTTTTCGGAACATTTGCAGTACATGGATTTGAAGATGAATGGAATTATGATGGACAAGAATTAACTAAAATTGCTGAAGATTTTAAAAATAAGTTATTAGAAATGCAAGATGAAAACCTAGCAAAAAAATGGACAATTTACCTATTTCCTTCAGTAAATCCAGATGGAGAATATCATGGGCACACAAATAATGGTCCAGGTAGAACTACTTTATATAGTGACGCATATAGAAATAAAGGAATAGATATAAATAGATGTTGGAGTACAGGATATCGCCCAATGAAAGATAATAGGAATTTTAATGGAACAGAACCATTTCAATGTTACGAAGCAAGAGCTTTAAGAGATTTTTTATTAAGTAAACGAGCTACAGAAGGGCAAACAGTATTAGTAGACTTACATGGATGGTTAAATGAAGCGATAGGAGATGAATGGATTGGCTCATACTATAGAGAACAATTTGGAATGAATAGACAAATATATACTTATGGTTCAGGATATTTGATAAATTGGGCTAGAACAAATTTAGGATATAATGGAAGAACTGCACGTTCAGCTTTAATAGAATTACCTACAGTAAAAAATGAGAATCAAGTTATAGAACAAAAACTTAGCAATAAATACATAAATGCAACTTTAAACATGTTAAAAGATATGTAATCTAATAAAAATGAAAGGAAACATAAAAATGAACAAAACAAAAAAAGTGATATTAATATTTTTGTTAACTATAATTATTCTTTTTATATTTACAATGCCAAAATTTAAAATAGCTACAAAAGATGAAATATATAGTGAATCTAAAGAAGAAAATGAAATACAAGAATTAAAAAAACAGTTAGGAATAACAGGACAAGATGAGATATATAGTATTTCTAAAGAATTTGACAATACAAAAACAATAAAAATAAAACCAGAAGTCCAATACATAACTGCAATGGCAGGAGTTATACAACAAAAAAAACCGCAATATTTAGAAATTAAAGAGCTAGAAACAAAATTAATAAATCAAAAAGGAATATGGGTAAGCAAAAATTCACGAAAAGAATTTTTAGACGTACTAAAATCAATTACAAAAGGTAAATATACAATAAATGAACAAGGATATTTGGTACAACAAGAAAGTAATAAAATGAACAAATATGACGAGAAGATAAAAAAAATACTAAATGGTAAGAATTCGATATCGATAGATATTAATTCAACTTGTTATATCCTAGATGAAGTAACAGGAGAAATTGTAGAATATCCATTCGAAGATATGGATCCATATATGCCTTATGAATATTTTGAAGATAAAAATAAAATGCTTTATATTATAACAAGAAATAAACATAAAAAATCAAACTATCAAGATATAATTAGCGAAATAATCGATAATATAAAATTATAAAAATGTGGAGGAAAAAATATGAAAAAAAAATTAATAGTAGTATTATTAATCACTATTTTATTATCTAACGTACTTGGTATATATATAATGAATTGTAGTTTTGCTACAAGCGATAAAGAAAAAATAGAAAAATTACAAAATAATAAAATAGAAGAATCTGAAAAATTAAAGCTAGAAGATAAACAAAAGAAGAATAAAGAAAACACTGCAGAAGAAAGTGAGAATGTAAAATTAGAAAAGAAACAAAAAGACAATGAAGAAAAAAACAATCAAGAAAATATCATAAAAAAAGAAAGTGAAAATACAAAAACACTTAAAGCTAAAAATAAATCTAAAAGAATACTAGAAGATGGAATATATAAAATAGTAATGAATGACAAAAATTATTCACACCTAGGAATAGAAATAGAAAAAGGTTTGAAAGAAGCAGGAGCAAATGCTCAATTAGGACTATGGGAAAACAAAGAAAAAAATAAATTTAAAATAAAATATGATACAAAAGATGGATATTATGAAATAGAATCATTAAGTTCAGGAAAAATGTTAGATGTAGCATATGCAGGAATGAAGAATGGAACTAATGTATGGCAATATGACAAAAATGGATCAGATGCTCAAAAATGGGAAATAGAAAAAAAATCAGATGGGAGCTATAATGTAATATCAAAACTAAATGGATTATGTCTAGATGTAGAATATGGAATTCTAGAAAAAGGAAAAAACATACAACTTTATGAGAGAAATGATACAAATGCCCAAAAATTCAATTTTGTAAAATTAGATAATAAACCTGAAAAAATACTAGAAGATGGAATATATAAAATAGCAATATATGATAAAAATTATTCAAATTTAGGAATAGAAATAGAAAAAGGCTTGAAAGAAGCAGGAGCAAATGCACAATTAGGATTATTGGAAAATAGAGAAAAAAACAAATTTAAAATAAAATATGATGCAAAAGATGGATATTATGAAATAGAATCATTAAGTTCAGGAAAAATGTTAGATGTAGCATATGCAGGAATGAAAAATGGAACTAATGTATGGCAATATGACAAAAATGGATCAGATGCTCAAAAATGGGAAATAACAAAAAAAACAGATGGAAGTTATAATGTAATATCAAAATTAAATGGATTATGTTTAGATGTAGAATATGGAATTTTAGAAAAAGGAAAAAATATACAACTTTATGAAGAAAATAATACAAATGCTCAAAAATTCAATTTTGTAAAAGTAGATAATGAACCTGGGAAAATACTAGAAGATGGAATATATAAAATAGCAATATATGATAAAAATTATTCAAATTTAGGAATAGAAATAGAAAAAGGTTTGAAAGAAGCAGGAGCAAATGCACAATTAGGATTATTGGAAAATAGAGAAAAAAACAAATTTAAAATAAAATATGATGCAAAAGACGGATGTTATGAAATAGAATCATTAAGTTCAGGAAAAATGTTAGATGTAGCATATGCAGGAATGAAAAATGGAACTAATGTATGGCAATATGACAAAAATGGATCAGATGCTCAAAAATGGAAAATAACAAAAAAAGCAGATGGAAGTTATAATGTAATATCAAAATTAAATGGATTATATCTAGATGTAGAATATGGCATTATAGAAAAAGGAAAAAATGTACAGCTTTATGAAGGAAATGGTACAAATGCTCAAAAGTTTAATTTTATAAAAAGCAAAGAAACAAAAATTGAAGAGGGAACATATAAAATAATTACAGCTTCAAATCAAAATATTTCAATAAGTATAAATAATGATTCAATAGAGCAAACAGCTAATGTAGAATTAGGAGATTCTAATAAAAATATAGTCAATGAGTTTAATATAAAATATGATAAAGGAAGTTATATAATATCATCAATAAACTCTGGAAATGTCTTAGATGTAGCATATGCGGGAATGGAAAAAGGTACTAATATTTGGCAATATGAAAATAATGGATCACTTGCCCAAAGATGGGAAATAGCACAAAATGCAGATGGAACATATAGTATTATATCAAAATTGAATGGATTATACTTAGATGTAGAATACGGCCATATAGAAAAAGGGAAAAATGTGCAACTTTATGAAGGAAATGGTACAAATGCACAAAAATTCAAATTAGTAAAACAAAGTATAAAAACAGAAAAATATCAAAAAGAAGGAACATATAAAATATCAACTAAACTAAACGAAACAAAAGTGCTAGATATTACTGGAGCAAGTAAAGAAGATGGAGCAAGATTACAAATATGGGAATATGTAAATGCAATGCAGCAACAATTTGAACTTATATATAAAAATGGATATTATTACATAGTTAATATGAATTCACAAAAAGCAATACAAGTATGTGGAAATCAAATAAATCAATATCCATTAAATTATGAAAATGAAAATCAAAAATGGATATTAAAACCTAATGGAAAATACTACAGTATAATATCAAAATCAACAAATTTAAGTATGGATATACCTGACTACAATGCTTCAAATGGAACAGGAATAAATCTATATTCTAATCATTCAGGAAATAATCAATTATTTAAATTTGAAAACATAGGAATAGTAAATATAGATGAAAACAAATATCCAGGAATAAAAGATAAATTGGAAGAATTAAAGAGTAAACATCCAAACTGGGAATTTGAAATATTATATACAGGACTAAATTTTTATGATGTAGTAAATGGAGAATATCAACGAAAAAGAAATTGTTTAGTAGATACAAATACATATCAAGGAGAATGGATAGCAGATAATCCATATAAATCAGGAAATTGGTATTCAGCATCATACAAAGGAATAGCGTATTTTATGGATACAAGAAACTTTTTTAATGATATAGACATATTCCAATTTTTAGACCTAAACGAATACGAAAGAAATAGCGTAACATTAGAAGGAATACAAAAACAAGTAAAAGGTACATTTTTGAAAAATTATGCAGCAGACATTAATAATGCATCTTTAAAACAAAATGTAAATCCATATTATGTAATAGCAAGGTTATTCCAAGAACAAGGAAGAAATGGTACAACAATAGGAACAGGCATGGATGGAGGCGATGGAAAAACATACTATAACCCATTTAATATAGGAGCTCAAGTAGGAAATGATTACAACACAGCACTAGCAAAAGCAAAAGAAAAAGGATGGGACAGCATGGAAAAAGCAATAATAGGAGGAATAGATTTCTTAAAAGAAGCATGGTTAGAAAATTATCAAAATACTCTATATCAAAATAAATTTGATATAGACACAAGAAATGGAAGTAGTCTATTTACACACGAATATATGCAAAATCTTTCAGCAGCATATAGTGAAGCAAGAATATTAAGAAATTGTTATTTAGACACAAATAAAGTAAATTCTAACTTTAAATTTATAATACCAGTATTTGAAAATATGCCAAAAGAAATAAGCCAAAAACCATCTAATAAAACAGCTAGTGTAGGCCCACAAGATGTAAAAGTAACAAATGTAGATTCAGTAGTAAGAATAAGAAAAAATGCAGACATAAATTCTGAAATACTTAAAGAAGTACCAAATGGAACACATCTATTATCAATGGAAAGAGCAATAAATGGAAATTGGAATCATGTAGTGACAGATGATGGAATAATAGGATACATTTCAGGTGATTATGTACAAATAATACCAGATATAATAAAATGTAATATTAAAAAAACAGTCAAAACAAATGATGGAAGTGGAATAAAAATAAGAATAGGACCAAGTATATATGTAAAACAAGCAGGAGTATTATCTGATGGAACAACAGTTACAACAATAGATGAAAAACCATATAATATCGATGGATATGAATGGGATAGAATTATTTTAGATGATGGAAGACAAGCATATGCACCTGCGAGATATTTAAAATAAGTTTAAGGAGCAATAAAAAATGGTTGATTTTAAAAAAATAATAATAGCAATTGTTATGATAAGTATGGTAATAATACCATTAAATACATATGCAGCATTTTATGATATAGAATATCCACCAAATAGTTCAGGAAAAGCAGATTTTACAGATCAAAAAGCAGAAGAAGAAATAAAAAAAGAAACAACTAAAAAAGCAGAAAACTATATTGGGAAATCAAGCAATACTTATTTAAAATCACTAAGTATCGAAAATGCAAAAATAGAACCAGAATTTAATAGACAATATGTAGACTATAATGTGAAATTGGAAAACAAAAAAAACAAAAAGATAAACATAAAAGCTCAAGCAGAAGATGAAAAAGCAACAATAGAAGGAATAGGTGAAATAGAACTACATGATGGAATAAATGAGTTAAAAATTATAGTAACTGCTGAAAATGGAAACGTACAAATATATAATTTAAAAGTAGAATATGGTAAAGATCAATCTAATATAGAGTTAAAAAATTTAAAGATATATGGGATAAATGAAAATACAAAAAATAAGGAAAAACTAATATTAAATCCATTATTCAATTCAAATAATTTTGAATATGACATAACTGTACCAAATGAAATTTCAAGTTTAGAAATTGAAACCGAACCCAGTGATGGAGCGTATACAGAAATAAAAGGTGAAAAAGAAATTGAAGTTGGAAAAAATAAAATAAATATCAAAGTAATAGATGAAAAAAATAAAGATAAAATAACTGTTTATAATTTAAATATAACAAGAGAAGAAAAACAAAAGGAAAATAAAAAAAGGATTAATATGAGTATTATACTTGGAGTACTAGTAGTAATAATAATTTTATTACTAATACTATTGAAAAAAACAAAATAAAATAGAAAGAACAAAAATAGACAAAAATAGTTTTGTCTATTTTTGTTTTTAAAGTAAAAAAAAATAAAACTATAAAAAAATTAACAAATTTAGGAGATATTCTTGCAATAAAAAAGGGAAAATGTTAGAATACATATATAATAAAAAGCAGAAAGGAACTTAAAAAATGGATAAAGAAAAAGAAGAATATAGTATTATAATTCAAGATGTATATAAAACTTTTAACGTATATCTAGATAAAGCAAATACAATTAAAGAAAAATTATTATTCCTTTTTTCAAGGAATAAAAAACAAAAAAGAGAAGTATTAAAAGGAATAAATGCAAATATAAAAAAAGGTGAAGTAGTTGCTCTAATAGGAGTAAATGGAAGTGGAAAATCAACATTATTAAAATTATTGACAAAAATAATATATCCTAATAAAGGAAAAATAGAAACAAAAGGAAAATTAACATCACTACTTGAATTAGGAGCAGGATTTCATCCAGACTTTTCAGGAAGAGAAAATATATACTTTAATGCTTCAATTTTTGGCTTAACAAAAAAAGAAATTGACGCAAGACTAGATGATATAATAGAATTTTCTGAATTGAAAGATTTTATAGATAATCCAGTGCGAACATATTCATCAGGAATGTATATGAGACTAGCATTTTCAGTAGCAATAAATGTAGATGCTGACATATTACTAATAGATGAAATATTGTCAGTAGGAGATGAACATTTCCAAAATAAATGTTTTGATAAAATGTTAGAATTAAAAAAACAAGGTAAAACAATGGTTTTTGTAACTCATAGCATGGGAGCTGTAAAAAAATTATGTGATAGAACAATATGGTTATGTGATGGAAAAATAAAGATGGATGGTAAAACAGAAAAAATAGTAGATGAATATATAAAACAAACAGCATAGAAAGGATGGAAAAATAAATGGATTATAAATTATATCCAGGAAAAGAAAGAAAAATAATAAATTTTGAAGAAAAAAACATAGAAAATCCAATAGTTACAATTATAACACCATACTATAATGGTGATAAGTATATAGAAGAAACTGCAAATTCAATATTAAACCAAACTTTTCCAGCATGGGAATGGATAATAGTAGATGATGGATCAAAAAACAAAAAAAGCATAGAAAAGTTAAATGAAATAGAAAATATAGATAAAAGAATAAAAATATATCATAAAAAAAATGAAGGACCAGCAGCAGCTAGAGATTTTGGAATAAAAAAAGCAAGTACAACTAGCAAATATGTAGTATTCTTAGATGCAGATGATTTAATAATAAAAACATTTTTAGAATGTGCATATTGGACATTGGAAACACATCCAAAAGCAGACTGGACCTATTGTGATACAGTTAATTTTGATGGAGAAGAATTTTTATGGAGAAAATGGTATCAAGTCCACAAAATGAAAAAAGAAAATATATTAGTAATGACAGCAATGGTAAAAAAAGAAGCTATATTAGCAGTAAATGGCTTTGAGATTTATGAAAAAAACATTTATGAAGACTGGTGCTTATGGCTAAAATTAATAGAACAACAAAGGTTTCCAGTTAGAATGAATTTGTTAGGATTTTGGTATAGAAAAAAACCAAAAGAAGAAAGTGAATTGCAACAATCAAATGCTAACAATAAAGAAAATGCAATGAGATATGTAAATAAAATAGCAAAAAGAATTGAACAAAAAGAAAAAAGAGAATTGCTTGAATTAAAAGATGCAATCCAATTTCCAAAAGAAGACTATAATTGGGAAATAATAAAAGATAATCAAGAAAACATAAAAACATTTAAAAAATCTAAAAATGGAAAAATCCAGATATTAATGATTATACCATGGATGAAAATTGGAGGAGCAGATAAATTTAATTTAGATATTATACAAAAATGTAACAAAGACAAATTTGAATTTACAATATTAACAACAGAGCCAAGCACAAATGAGTGGGGACAATATTTTGAAGAAAATGCAACAATATATGATATAACAACATTCTTAGATAGAAAAGACTGGGTTTCATTTGTGAACTATATAATTAATAAAAATGATATAGATCTTATCTTAAATACAAATACAACTTTTGGATATGCGATTTTACCATATTTAAAAGTAAACCATCCTGAAATTCCGATAATAGATTATGTACATATGGAAGAATGGTATAATCGTAATGGTGGATTTTCAAGAGATTCTAGCACAGTAGCATCTGTAATAGATAAAACGTATGTATGCAATAAAAATAGTGAAAAAATATTAGTAGATTATTTTGGAAGAAATCCAAAAGATGTTAATACAGTTTATATTGGAGTTGATGAAAAAAAATATAATCCAACTAAATTTGACAAACAAAGAATTCTTGAAAAAAGAAAAATAGAGACAAACGGAAAATATGTGATTAGCTATATATGTAGAATTTCTGAGCAAAAAAGGCCATTTTTATTATTACAAATAATAAAAAAATTGCTAACTGAAAGAAAAGATATTTTATTCATAATTGCAGGAGAAGGACCTTTGCTAGAAGGAATGAAAAATGAAGCTGAAAGATTAAAAATTAAAGATAACATCATATTTCTAGGAAATATAAGCAAAACAGAAGAAATATATGCTATTAGTGATATAACAATTAATTGTTCTATAAAAGAAGGATTAGCTTTAACAGCATATGAATCATTATCAATGGGAGTTCCTGTTATATCATGTGATGTAGGAGGACAAAAGGAACTTGTAGATGAAGAGGTTGGAATAATTGTACCATGTCTACAAGAAGAAAAAGACATTTTTAAGTATGACTATAAAGAAAAAGAAATAGTACCATATGTTAATGGAATCAATAAAATATTAAAAGATTTGAATGAATATAAATCAAATGCAAGAAAAAGGATAATAAAAGGATTTACAATAGACAATATGATAAAAAATATGGAAACAATATTTGAGGAAACCGTAAAAAATCCAAATCAAGAAAAAATACTACAAGCTAAACAAATGCATAATAATAAGGATATAACAAAAGAACTGATTACTAAATATTTTATAGGACAAAAAATGGAATATAATTGGTTAGCAAACGAATTAAACAAAGTACAAGTAGATTACGATTATAAATATGCTAAACAAGAAAAGAAAAGATTATATTATGAAAATACATTAGAATACAAAATAAAACATCCATTTTATGTAATATTAACAAAATTACATTTATATGACAAAATTAAAAAGATAATAAAAAAATAAAAAGGAGAAAAAAATGGTTAAGTTTTTTAAAAGCTTATATAATTACAGAGAATTATTAAAAACAAATATAAAAAAAGAAGTAAGAGGTAAATATAAGAACTCATTTTTAGGGGTATTATGGTCATTTTTAAATCCATTATTACAAATAATGGTATATGCAATAATATTCCAACTAATTTTAAAAAATCCACAAGAAAACTATTCAATATTTATTTGTTGTGGATTAATACCATGGACATTTTTTGCATCAGCAATAACAAGGTCAGCATTTACAATGGTCGAAAATGGAAATATATTAAAAAAAGTATATTTTCCAAGAGAAATATTACCAATTTCCATAGTAACAAGTGAAACAGTAAACTTTTTAATATCATCAATAATAATCTTAGGATTTGTTATTTTTGGAGGAATAGGAATCACAAAATATATAATATTTTATCCACTAATATTACTAGCACAATATTTATTATTGATAGGGATATCATTTATTGTATCAAGTATATCTGTTTATGTAAGAGATTTACAACATTTAATAGGCGTAATACTACAATTATTATTTTATGCTGCACCAATAGTATATTCACCAGAAACAATACCAGTAGATTTTCAATGGATATTAAAATTTAATCCTATGACATATATAATAAATGGATATAGAGATATATTTTATTATCAACAAACACCAGATATAATGGCCTTAATAAATATAATAGCAATATCAATAATTATATGTTTTATTGGATATATGATATTTAACAAATTGCAAAAAGGATTTGCAGAACAATTATAATATAAATAAAAGGAGAAGAATATGGAAAGAATAGCAGTACTTATTCCTTGCTATAATGAGGAATTAACGATAAAAAAAGTAATAGAAGATTTCAAAAAAGAATTACCAAATGCAGACATATATGTATATGACAACAACTCAAAAGATAAAACAGCACAAATAGCTAAAGAAGCAGGAGCAATTGTTAGAAAAGAAAACAGACAAGGAAAAGGCAATGTAGTTAGAACAATGTTTAGAGAAATAGATGCAGATATTTATGTTATGGTAGATGGAGATGACACATATCCAGCTGAATTTGTACATGAATTAATAAAACCAGTAGTAAATGATGAAGCAGACATGACAATTGGAGATAGATTATCTAATGGAACATATCAAAAAGAAATAAAAAAGAATTTTCATGAGTTTGGAAATAATTTGGTAAGAAATGCAATAAATTTATTATTTAATAATAATTTAAAAGACATAATGACAGGATATAGAGTATTTAATAGAACTTTTGTAAAAAACATGCCAGTAATGAGTCCAAAATTTGAACTTGAAACTGAAATGACATTATTTGCATTAGATAAAAAATATAGAATTAAAGAAATACCAATTGTTTTCAGAGAAAGACCAGAAGGAAGTGAATCTAAAATAAATACATTTTCAGATGGTATAAAAGTAATGAAAACAATAATAAAAATGTTTAAAGATCATAAACCATTAAAATTCTTTTCAATTATCTTTATGATATTCTTAATTATAGGTTTAAGTGTGGGAATACCAGTAATTGTAGAATTTTGCAAAACAGGATATATTACCAAAATGCCTTCAGCTTTATTAGCAACAGGTTTAATTACTTTAGCTGTTATTAGTGAACAATGTGGAATAATCCTAGAAACAATAGTAAAACAACATAGAGAAAGTTATGAATTAAATTTGTTAAGATATGAACAAATTGAAAAAAAAGACAGGGAGGAAAAAGGTAATGCCTAAAAATAAAGAAAAAAAATATAATAAATTAATTATATTTATTTCATTAACAATATTAATAATAGCTTTAAATGTGATTTTTTACAGTAAATTCATATATAATGAAAATAGTTATTACACAGAAAATCATTTGCAATATAACAATTCATATAAAATAGAAGGTAAGGTAGTAATAGAACAAAACTTTATAGCAAATGGAAAAAATTTAGAAGCTGTGGCTATACGGATTTGATAAAGAATTTAGAACATACAATAAAGAGCCAATAAAAATTCAAATTATAGAAAAAGATACGCAAAATATAATTGGAGAATATGATAGTATATACACATCTCCGGTACAAGATTACAAAAAATATAAATTTGAATTCAAAAAGCAACCTAAATCTTTCGAAAAAGAGTATATAATAAAAATTACATATGAAAATGGAAGCAAGGAAAATGCAGTACTTTATGATTCACAAAAAAACTTTAACCAAGGAAATTTATACATAAATGGAGAAGAACAAAAAGCTAATATTAGTTTTGAGTTATATTATCATAGTAACTATGCAAATATTGTATGGGGAGCAACTATGATAGGATTAAACATCTTAGCAATAGCAGCTATTTGGCTAATAACTTATAAAAAAATGAATTTAGAAAAAGTATTTATTTTACTTTCAATTGCAATAGGAATTTGTTATGTATTTATTGTACCTATATATAGAGGACATGATGAGCATGCACATTTCTTTAGAGCATATGAAATATCAAAAGGAGTACTAAATACAAAAATAGATAACAATATGTCACTTACACAGATTCCAAAAGCATTTGAAGATATAACTAAGGAAAGTGGAAAATATTGCAATGAAACACATTATAAAGAAGTGATAGATTTCCTAAAAACAGAAACTAAGGAAAACGAAAATATAACAGAAAATGGATGCTATATGGCAGTATATTCTCCAATACCATATATACCTCAAGCTTTGACTATATCAATATTAGATATTATAACAGATAATGTAGCAGTGATTTTTTATGGCGCCAGATTAGTGAATTTACTAGTTGCAATACTAATACTTTATTTTGCAATGAAAATAATACCATTTGGCAAAATAATAATATTTTTGATTACAATTACTCCAACAACAATGACACAAATATCTTCGCTATCGCCAGATGCAACGACAATAACATCATGCATTTTATTTATTAGTTATTTAATAAAATTAATATATGAAAAAAGAAAAATTACTAAAAAAGAAGTTAGTTATATTACAATATTAGGTATCATAGTGTCTTTATGTAAAATTGTATATATACCATTTATAGCATTAGTACTACTAATACCAAAAGACAGATATGAAAACAAAAAGAAATACTGGACAAGCTTAGGAATTATGTTTATAGTACCTATAATACTAAATTTAATATGGCTAGCAATAGCAGGGCAACATTTAGCTTTAATAGATAATAACAAAGCAAGTTCACAAACAGCAAATATTTTATCAAATATACCAGAATATATAAGAGTAGCATTATATTCAGTACAACATGAATTTGGAAATTTAATATCAGAATTATTTGGAGGAAAACTATTACACAATGATTTAGTTAATAATGGAATGATAGTAACATTACCAATGATAATAATATTTGTTTTAGAAATTTTATTGGATGATGAATTAAAAGAAAAATTAGAATTTAACTTTAAAATACTATTAGGAATAATATTATTCATCATAACAGGTTTAATAGCAACTAGCCTATATGTACAATGGTCACCATTAAAGTGGTTCTTCATAAATGGAATACAAGGAAGATATTTCATACCATTATTATTACCATTAACCATATTGTTAGGACAAAATAAAATGGTAGAGAAAAAAGGGAAAATTAATTTAAAAAATACCATTAGCTATATTGCTATTATAATCAATTTTGTTGCTTTAGCACAAATTGTAGTAACTTACCTATAAAAAGAAAAATAAAGATAAAATATATCAAATAAACATTGTATAAAGAGGAGTAAAATGAAAGAAATAATTAAAAAATTCTGCACAAAAGAAATAATACTATATATAATATTTGGAATATTTACAACACTTGCGAATATAGGATCTTTTTATATAATGAATTCTATATTAAAATGGAATGAAAATCTATCAAATATTATAGCTATTTTAATAGCTATAATATTTGCATATATAACCAATAAAGATTTAGTATTTCATTCTCAAGCAAAAGAAAATAAGGAAAAATTATTTGAATTTGTAAAGTTTATGTTAGGAAGAACTATAACAATGATATTGGAATTTGTAGGAGGTTTAATACTATTTAAATTTCCAATTCCTAAAATCATAACAAAAACAGGACTAACAGTAATAGTAATAATATTAAACTTTTTTATAAGTAAATTCTTCGCATTTAAATCAAAAAAATAGAGCTTTAAAAGTAGAAAGAAGGTAGCATAAATGAAAAAAATAAGTGTAATAATACCTGCATATAATGAAGAAGAATCATTACCAACATTATACCAAAGAATGGAAAAAATAATGGAATTAATGCCAAATTATGAATTTGAAATTCTATTTGTAAATGATGGAAGTAAAGATAACACAATAAAGATAATAAAACAAATGAGAGAAAAAGACAATAGAATTTGCTATGTAGATTTTTCAAGAAATTTTGGAAAAGAAATAGCGATGATAGCAGGATTAGATTATGCTAAAGGAGATTGTGTAATCTTCATGGATGCAGATTTACAAGATCCACCAGAATTAATACCAGAATTAGTAAAATATTGGGAACAAGGATATGATGATGTATATGCAAAAAGAAAATCAAGAAAAGGAGAAACATGGCTAAAAAAATTCACATCCAAAATGTATTATAAAGTTCTTCAAAAAGTAACAAGAATAGAAATTCAAAAAGATACAGGAGACTTTAGATTGTTAGATAGAAGATGTGTAAATGCATTAAAAAAATTAAGAGAATCACAAAGAAATACCAAAAGCATGTTTAGTTGGATAGGATATAACAAAAAAGAAGTATTATATGATAGAGATCCAAGAATAGCAGGACAAACAAAATGGAATTATATGAAATTAGTAGATTTAGCAATAGATGGAATAACATCATTTACAACATCTCCATTAAGAATATCAACATTCATAGCAATACCAACATTTATAGTATTATTCATATATTTCATATATGTAATAGCAAAAACATTTGTAGTAAACGAACCAATACAAGCATATCAAGCAATAATATTACTAATCCTATTTTTCTCAGGAATACAAATTTTACTATTTGGAATAATAGGAGAATACTTAGGAAGAATATTTAATGAAACAAAACATAGACCACTATATTTAGTAAACGAATATAATGGAGAAAAAGAAATGAATGAAGAAAAGAGAGAAGAAAAAATAAATTAACAAAAGCACCTAAAATCAATATTGATTTTAGGTGCTTTTTGAAGATAAAAAATATCTAAAATTTAGCAAAATATGAAGCAAAAAGAATTTACACATGATTTACATAGTATCTAACCTAAAAGAAAAAGTAGCCATTTTTAAGTAATTTCATATAATATATAATAATAAATAGAAATGGAGGTAAAAAATGAAAAAAATAACAAAAATTATTCTTTTGAATTTGTTAACTTTTTTAATGATAGAAACGACAGCTTTAGCAGTAAGTCCACAATCAACAAACTTTACTCAAGGAATAGATGTAAGTAACTGGCAAGGATATATTAATTACGAAGAAGTAAAAAATGAAGGAATAGAAATAGTATATATAAAATCATCACAAGGAGATAACTATAAAGACCCATATTTTGAATCAAACTATGAAAACGCAAAGAAAAATGGACTAAAAGTTGGAGTATATCATTACTTAACAGCAAGAAATGAAGAAGAAGCAACTAATCAAGCAAAATTTTTCGCATCAATAATATCAGAAAAAGAAATAGATTGTAAACTTGCAATGGACTTTGAAAGCTTTGGAAATTTAACTAAAGAAGAAATAAACAATATATCAAGAACATTTATGAGCGAAGTAGAAAGATTAACAAACAGAAAACTAATAGTATATAGTGATTTATTTAATGCAATAAACACATTTGAATTAGCAGATGAATATCCATTATGGCTAGCATATTATGGGAATTATGAAGAAATAGAAAATGTAAAAACAAATTGGGAATTTTGGCAAGGTCAGCAATTTGAAGATATGGGTAAAATATCAGGAATAAGTGGAAATGTAGATAGAGATATATTTACTCAAGAAATATTTTTAGAAGATAACAGTAAAATACAAAAGACAGAAGGTAAAAAAGAAGACAATGTATCAGAAAGAATAACATATATAGTAAAACCAGGAGATACTTTATGGGGATTATCAAGACAATTTGATGTGACAATAGATGAAATAGCTAGACTAAATAATATCAGAAATCCAAACTTAATATTTGTAGGAGAAAGACTAGAAATCATTACAAATACGAATTTTAATCAAACAGGAGCAGCTGGAAAAGATTTATACACAGTAAGACCTGGAGATACCTTATCAGAATTAGCAATAAGATTTGATACAACAGTAGAAAGTATAGTACAATTAAATGATATTAGAAATCCTAATTTAATTTTTGTAGGTCAAAGATTAAGAATTTAGAAAAAAGAAAAATTCAAACTAATAAAAAATTAAGTTTTAATTTTTTATTAGTTTAATTTTGTATATAATTTCTCTATCATTTGAATATTATTTACTCTTCGACGCAAAAAATAATATAAAATAATTGAAAAAAAATAAAATTATGATATAATAATAAAAAATAAAACTAGGAGGAAAAAATGTTAGATAAAAAAATGCTTTATATAATATTAGGGATTTTAATATTATCAGGAATAGTACAATTAATTTCAAATCCAGGAGCACTAATGAGTATATTAATAAGTGCACCAGGAGTATTAATAGCAATTACATTCCATGAATTTGCACATGCTTATGTAGCAGATAAATTAGGAGATGACACAGCAAGAAGAGAAGGAAGATTAAGTTTAAATCCAAAAGACCACTTAGACCCAGTAGGAACATTAATGCTATTAGTAGCAGGTTTTGGATGGGGAAAACCAGTACATGTAAACCCAACTAACTATACAAGAAAAATGTCAATGGAAAAAGGAGAAGCATTAGTATCAGTAGCAGGACCAATAATGAACTTTATACTAGCATTCATATTTTCAATAATATATTGTGCAATACATAAATTTGCAAAAATAGGATTTATAATGTCAACAGCAGGAAGTGCAACAATGATGATAATAGCAAGTGCAATATCAGTAAATATAGGATTAGGGGTATTTAACTTAATACCATTACCACCATTAGATGGTTCAAAAGTATTACTACCATTTTTACCATATAATGCAAAAAGATGGTTTTTGAATAATGAAAGAATATTTTATATAATATTTGTACTAACCTGGATAACAGGATTAGCAGGAACAATAATAACACCAGTAATAAGTGGAGTAAGTACAGGAATTTTGAATTTAGCAAAATTAATATTTGGAATGTAGGAAAAGAGGAAAAATGAAAGATATAATAACATTAGGGATAGAATCAAGTTGTGATGAAACATCAGTAGCAGTAATAAAAAATGGAAGAGAAATATTATCTAACATAATAGATACACAAATACCAATACATGAAAAATATGGTGGTGTTGTGCCAGAAATAGCCTCTAGAAATCATATAGAGGCTATTTCTAGAGTAACAAAAAAAGCAATAAAAGATGCTAATATTTCACTGTTACAAATAGATGCAATAACTCCAACATATGGGCCAGGTTTAGTAGGAGCTCTATTAGTAGGACTATCATATGCAAAAGCATTAAGTTATGCGATAAAAAAACCATTAGTAGGAGTAAATCATATTCAAGGACATATAGCAGCAAATTATCTAACATATAAAGAATTAAAGCCACCATTTATATGTGTAATGACATCAGGAGGAAATACTCAAATTGTAAAGGTAGAAGACTATACTAAATTTCAAGTACTAGGAAAAACGCGTGATGATGCAATAGGAGAAGCATTTGATAAAGTAGCAAGAGTAGTAGGATTGGGATATCCAGGAGGACCAAAAGTAGATAAATTAGCTAAAGAAGGAAAACCAAATATAGAATTGCCAAAAACTCATTTTGAAAATCTTGATTTTAGCTTTAGTGGAATAAAAACAGCGGTAATAAATTTGCATCATAAAAATCCAGATATAAATAGAGCAGATTTATGTGCAAGTTTTCAAAAAACAGTAACAGAAATATTATTAGAAAACACAAAAAAGGCAATTAACCAAACAGGAATAAAAGTAATAGCATTAGCAGGAGGAGTATCAGCAAATAGTTATATTAGAAAAGAATTTTTAAAATTAGAAAAAGAAGATATAAAAGTATATATGCCAGACTTAAAACTATGTACAGACAATGCCGCAATGATAGGATCAGCAGGCTATTATAACTATATTTCAGGAAAAAGAGATAATCTAGATCTAAATGCTGTACCAAACTTAAAACTATAATAAAAAGAAGGTGAATTAAAATATGTCAATATATGCAATAGGAGATTTACATTTATCATTTAACGAAAACAAACCAATGGACATATTTGGAGAAAATTGGGTAAAACATGAAGAAAAAATAAAAAAAGATTGGTTAAAAAAAGTAAAACAAGAAGATTACGTCTTATTACCAGGAGACTTTTCGTGGTCAATGTATTTACAAAATTCTTATGCAGATTTTGAATATTTAAATTCACTGCCAGGAAAAAAGATTTTATTAAAAGGAAACCATGATTATTGGTGGACAACAGTTACAAAAATGAAAAATTATCTAAAACAAAATAACTTTCAAAATATTGACTTTTTATACAATAACAGCTATGAAATAGAAGGAAATATAATAACAGGAACAAGAGGATGGGTACAATCAAACGAGGAAGAAGATAAAAGATTAGTAAAAAGAGAACTAATAAGATTAGAACTATCGCTTCAAGAAGGTATAAAAAAATATGGAAAAGACAAACCAATAATAGTAATAATGCACTTCCCACCACTTACAAAATACAATATTCAAAATAATATAAAATCAGAATTTATTAAATTAATGAAAAAATACAATGTAGAAAAATGTATATATGGCCATTTACATGGAGCAGCTATAACAGAAGCAATACATGGAAATATTGATGGGATTGAATTACAATTAGTAAGTGCAGATTCATTAGATTTTAAATTGGCAAAAATAATATAAGGAGAAACAAATGCTAGATTTAAAAAAAGATGTAAAATACATAAAAGGAGTAGGACCAAATAGAGTAACATTACTTAATAAATTAGGTATATTTACATTAGAAGATTTAATTTCATATTATCCACGAACATATGAAGATAGGAGTAAGCCTAAAACATTGTCAGAATGCGAAGATGGTTCAGAAAACTTAATAGAAGTGTTAGTAACAAGTAAAATTTTAGAAACAAGATATGGAAGAAAGACAATGCAAAAAGTAATGATAAGAGACGAAAGCACAGTAGCAGAAGCAATATGGTTTAATCAATCATATCTTAAAACTAAAATAATAGAAGGCAAAAAATATCGTATGTATGGAAAAATAAGCAAAAAATATGGTAGAATTCAAATATCTTCACCAGTATATGATGAATATGGAACAACTAAAAATACAGGAAGAATTATACCAATATATCCATTAACATATAATTTAACACAAAATACATTAAGAAAAATAATGGAGAATGCAGTTAAAGAAGTATATGGTAATATTGGAGAAACTTTACCTGAATATTTAATAAAAAAGAGTTTGTTACAAAATATAAACGAAGCAATAAAAAATATACACTTTCCAAAAGATTTGAAAGAATTTGAAATAGCAAGAAGAAGATTAGTTTTTGAAGAACTATTAATTACTCAACTAGCGTTACTAGCTCTAAAAAATAGAAATATATCAGAAGAAAAAGGAATACAGTTTAGTAAAGAATATAAAATAGAAGAAATGATGAAAAGATTTCCATTTGAACTAACAAATGCACAAAAAAGAGTCTTAAATGAAATTGAAGAAGATATGGAAAAACCTCAAACAATGAATAGATTATTACAAGGGGACGTTGGTTCAGGGAAAACAGCAGTTGCTATGTGTTCAGCATATAAAGCAGTAAGAAGCGGTTATCAAGCAGCAATAATGGCACCAACAGCAATACTTGCAACTCAACATTTAGAAAATTTTAATAAGATGTTAGAAGAACTAGGAATAAGATGTGAACTATTAATATCAGGCATTACTAAAAAGAAAAAAGAAGAACTATTAGAAAAATTAAAAATAGGTGAAATTGATATTTTAATAGGAACCCATGCAATATTAGAAGATAATGTAGAATTTAAAAATCTAGGATTAGTAGTAACAGATGAACAGCATAGATTTGGGGTAAAACAAAGAAATAAGATAATAAAAAAAGGAAATAACCCAGATGTATTAGTAATGTCAGCAACACCAATTCCAAGAACATTAGCTTTAATACTATATGGAGATTTAGACATTTCAATAATAGATGAATTACCACCAAATAGAAAAAAGATAGAAACATTTGCAGTAACAAAAAGTATGACTGAAAGAGTAGATAATTTTATAAAAAAACAAATTGAACAAGGAAGGCAAGCATATATAGTATGTCCATTAGTAGAAGAAGGAGAAGATAATTCTTTAAAATCAGTTATAGAATTAACTGAAAAATATCAAAAAGAAATATTTCCTGAATACAAAATTGAATATTTACATGGGAAAATGAGGCCAAAAGAAAAAGATGAAATAATGCTAAGATTTAAAAATCATGAAATAGATATTCTAATCTCAACAACAGTAATAGAAGTAGGAGTAGATGTTCCAAATGCTAATATAATGGTAATAGAAGATGCACAAAGATTTGGATTAGCACAACTTCATCAATTACGTGGAAGAGTAGGAAGAGGAGAATATCAATCATATTGTATTTTAAAATACGAGGGAAATAGCGAAAATACAAGAAAAAGAATGAAAGTAATGTGTGATACAAATAATGGCTTCATAATATCTGAAAAAGACTTAGAATTAAGAGGAAGTGGAGATTTCTTTGGAACAATGCAACATGGACTTCCAGAATTCAAAATTGCTAATTTATTTGAAGATATGAATATATTGCAAGTAGTACAAAAAGTAGCTAAAAATATAATTGAGAAAGATACAAAACTAGAAAAAGAAGAAAATATAAAATTAAGAAACATCGTAGAGAAAAAATTAGAAATAATTGAGAAAGGTAGTTTATAATAAAAGGAAGTATGTGAAATGTTAAAATTAGTAGTAAAGTTAATATGTATAACAATAATAGCACTAGGAGTTATTTGCATCTTTGATGCACGTAGCATAACAAATAAATTTTTTAGTTTTGGAGATCAAAATGAAGGTGCAAGTGGATTAAAAATAACAGGTTTTATTATTTCGATAATAGGAGGAATAATTTTAATGTTTTTTAAATAGAATATAGAAAAATTCAAAAATTACTTGACATTACAAATATAAATATGTTATTATATAAATTGTCAAGTAAATATGCGGATGTGGCGGAACTGGTAGACGCGCTGGTCTTAGGAACCAGTGCCAAAAGCGTGGGGGTTCGAGTCCCTTCATCCGCACCAAAGTAAGAAAAGCAGAGATTTAAACACTCTGCTTTTTATATGTTTTTAATGCAATTTTAATGCAACCCAATCAAAATACTCAGTTAATTTGAAATCTTCTTGTCCTTCAAATTTATCAAATACACTAGCATAAGTATCTAATGTTGTTTGTATATTCTTATGTCCCAACTTTTTTTGTAATACTTTTATATTCATTCCAGCTTCTATACACCTAGTTGCATAAGTATGTCTTAGAACATGTGGATGAATACGATCAGTAATGCAATTAGTTGCATTAAATTTTTCTAAAAATCTAGCTAAAGTACGGGGAGTAATGCTAGGAAATATAAAAGTATCTGTTTTAGGAAGATTTGTTAATATTTTTTGTATAATTGGAGTAATTACAATAAAGGCTAAAGAATTGATTATAGAAAAAGTGATTAAAGCATAAAAAACGATAAAAGAGGTAAATTGATTTTATTGAAGGGGAAGCAGGAACTGGAATAAGAGAGAAGAAAAACATCATGAAGCAAGATTAAGGATGACACAAGCAAATTACAACAATATGAAAAAACATAAAGGAATAGGAGTAAATGAAGTAGGAACAACATTTTCATTTTGCGCACCATATGGAGATGGAAAAAATGAACAACAATGGGGATGGTTTAGAACACTACAACAAGCAATGTCAGGAACACAAGAATATGGAAAAACATGGGATAATGATTTAGTATTAATAGGAAATAGTGATTATACATTTGTTGTACGTGGTGGTGATTGCTTTAGTGGCTCTAATGTGGGAGTCTTGTATTCACACGTTACTAATGGCTTTAACTACCACACATATGGATTTCGAGCAGTGTTGGTTGGGGTTAGTACTTAAAAATATTAAAACAAAACTGCGTAAGTTTTAGTTGGTATATAAACTTTTATATTTGAGCAGATATATTAATTTGTGTTAAATTAAAAACCTAATTATGATATTTTGTTTATCATAATTAGGTTTTTAATTTCGATTTAACTTAATTATATTTCCACTTTTTTCAATAACTCCATCATCCTTTAAGAGTTTTAATTCTCTCATCATTGCACTTCTATCAATGCTTAGATAATCAGCTAAGTCTGTTAAAGAAAGAGGAAGTTCAAAGGTAGTATTTAAATTTCTAGTAGAGATTAAAGAAAAATATTCTAATAGCTTATCTCTAATAGATCTTTTAGTAAGTAATTCTATTCTAGTATTAAGTTCAGTAACTTTATTTAATATTAATTTCGGAAGCTTTTCTGACAAATTTTGATGAAATTTACAATTGTTTTTACATTTTTGAAATGTTTCGTCATAAATATAGAAGAGAACTTCACAATTAGATCTTGCTTCGACTAATAATTCATTATTAATAGTTATATTATAAAAAACTTCACCAAATAGAGAATTTTTTGAGAAATGTTGCACTATAGTTCTATTTCCGTTTAAATCATATCTTACTAAATCAGCTGTTCCAGATACTAATATACATAATTGATTGCGCTTTTGAATGTAAGAGGTAATTGTTTCATTCTTTGAAAAAGATTTTACTTGAACTTTGTTACATTTTGTAGAAAAATCATAGATGAAATCTTCTATGCTAAAACTAGTATTCATGAACACCACTCCTTTATTATATATAAACATTATACAGTAAAAAAAGATAAAAAACAATAAAATGTTGAAAATATCATTGTAACATAATTGTAATATTTTTGTAACACAATTGTAATATAGCTCAAAACCCATCAAAATATAGTGATATAGAAAATGATAAATAATTTGTTGCTTTTGCAACAGAAAAACTATAAATTTGATATATAATATGAATATACTTTTTAAGGGAGGAAATGTAAAATGAAAGTTATTAAAAGAGATGGAAGAGCTGTAGATTATGATAGGGCAAAAATTCAAGTGGCAATTGAAAAAGCAAATCAAGAAGTAAAACCTAGAGAAAGAGCATCAAAGGAAGAAATAAAAAGAATTATTCAAACTATAGAAGAGATGAATAAAAAAAGAATGCTAGTAGAAGATATACAAGATATTATAGAAGAAAAGTTAATGGAAATAGAAAAATATGAATTAGCTAAAAAATATATAGTATATAGATATACAAGAGCATTAGTAAGAAAACAAAATACGACTGATGAAACAATATTAGGAATAATAAGAAATGATAATAAAGAACTAGCAGAAGAAAATTCTAATAAAAACACAATGCTTGCATCAACACAAAGAGATTATATAGCAGGTGAAGTGTCTAGAGATTTAACAAAAAGATTATTGTTGCCTGAAAAAATAGCAAAAGCCGATGCAGAAGGAATTTTACATTTTCACGATGCGGATTATTTTGTACAACCAATATTTAATTGTTGCTTAGTAAATATTGAAGATATGCTAGATAATGGAACTGTAATGAATGGAAAAATGATAGAAAGTCCAAAAAGTTTTCAAGTTGCTTGTACAGTAACAACACAAGTTATTGCAGCAGTGGCAAGTAATCAATATGGAGGACAATCAGTAGATTTAATTCATTTAGGAAAATATTTAAGAAAAAGTTATGAAAAATTCAAAAAAGAAATTGAACAAAAATATAAAGAAAAATTGTCAAAAGAAACAATAGAAGATTTGGTTCAAGATAGATTAAAAACTGAATTAAAAGCT
Organism: Clostridia bacterium; assembly: GCA_029258515.1. GTDB lineage: Bacteria > Bacillota > Clostridia > TANB77 > CAG-508 > CAG-269. The sequence goes on from JARHYK010000001.1 coordinate 86,568, forward strand.
GGAGTACAAACTATTCAATATCAAATAAATACATTAATGACAACAAATGGACAATCTCCATTCGTAACATTATTTTTACACTTAGAAGAAAATGACCCATATATAAAAGAAAATGCAATGATAATAGAAGAAGTATTAAGACAAAGATATGAGGGAATAAAAAATGAAGCAGGAATATATGTAACACCAGCATTTCCAAAACTTGTATATGTTTTAGATGAATTCAATAGTTTAAAAGGCGGAGAATATGATTATTTAACAAAACTTGCAGTTAAATGTTCAGCTAAAAGAATGTATCCAGATTATATATCAGCTAAAAAAATGAAAGAAAATTATGAAGGAAATGTATTTAGCCCAATGGGATGTAGAAGTTTCTTATCTCCATGGAAAGATGAAAATGGCGAATATAAATTTGAAGGAAGATTCAACCAAGGAGTGGTAAGTATTAATTTACCACAAGTAGCAATAATTGCAGATGGAGATGAAAAAAAATTCTGGGATTTATTAGAAGAAAGATTAGAATTATGTAAGGAAGCTTTAATGTGTAGACATTATGCATTGTTAGGGACACATTCAGATATAAGTCCAATTCATTGGCAATATGGCGCAATAGCACGCCTTAAAAAAGGTGAAAAAATAGATAAATTGTTATATGGAGGATATTCTACGATGTCATTAGGCTATATAGGAATATATGAAACGACAAAGTTAATGACAGGAGTATCTCATACAGATCCAAAAGGACATGAATTTGCAATAAGAATAATGAAATGTTTAAGAAAAGCAACAGATAAATGGAAAGAAGAAACAAATATTGGATTTGCATTATATGGAACACCAGCAGAAAGTCTATGCTATAAATTTGCAAGAATTGATAAAGAAAAATTTGGAACAATTAAAGATGTAACTGATAAAGGATATTATACAAATTCTTATCACGTAGATGTTAGAGAAAAAATAGATGCATTTGAAAAGTTATCATTCGAAAGTGAGTTCCAAAAAATATCATCAGGTGGAGCTATATCATATATAGAAATACCAAATATGCAAAACAATATAGAAGCCTTAGAAACAGCAGTGAAGTTTATTTATGATAATATACAATATGCAGAATTTAATACAAAATCAGATTTTTGCCATGAGTGTGGATTTGATGGAGAAATTATAATAAATAAAGATAATGAATGGGAATGCCCAAACTGTGGAAATAAAGATCGTTCAAAAATGACGGTAGTAAGAAGAACATGTGGATATTTAGGAGAAAATTTTTGGAATGCAGGAAAAACTAAAGAAATAAAACAAAGAGTAATGCATTTGTAGAAAGAAGTATCTCCTCTTTCTACAACGAAAGGAGCAAGTTATGAATTATGCAGATATAAAAAAAGTAGATGTCGCAAATGGTGAAGGAGTAAGAGTATCAGTTTTTGTTAGTGGGTGTAATCATCATTGTAAAGGATGTTTTAATCAATGCGCTTGGGATTTTAATTATGGAAATAAATTTACAGATGAAGAAATTGATAAAGTTATAAATTATCTTGACCATGATTATATATCAGGACTTTCATTATTAGGAGGAGAACCACTTGAAAAACAAAACCAAGAAGGATTACTACCACTTGTAAAAAAAGTAAAAGAAAAATTTCCAAATAAAAACATATGGTGTTATACAGGATTTGATTTTGAAAAAGATGTAGTAGGAAAGATGGCATCAAACAATGAAACAACAAAAGAATTATTAAAATATTTAGATGTTGTAGTTGATGGGAAATTTGAAGAAGATAAAAAAGACTTAAAGCTTAAATTCAGAGGTTCATCAAATCAAAGAATATTGGACGTTCAAGAGACTTTGAAAGAAAATCAACTTGTAAATTATACTTTGAGATAAACTAATTATCAAGTAAAAATATAGGAAAACATAGCGTGATTTGTAAACTTAAAAAAAGAAATAGAAAAAATTTTAGATGAAATTGAATTATCAAAAAAGATAAGAATAAAGTTGAAGCATGCTGTTTAAATAAACAAGCAACAGTTTTAATTTATAACCTGAAAGCAAAAGACTTTAAAAAAGCACTTTATCAAAAGTGCTTTTTGTGCTAGAAAGGATTACAATATAAATTGCTAGTCGAAAAATATAAAAAATAACAATATGAGTTAGATTAGGTAACAAGCTATTTGATAAAAACAGTGAATGGGAAGCTGTAGTATATTTATGTTATAGTCAGTATGAAAATAAAAGTTATTGGTATGATTTATATAAAGGACAAGGAACTAAAACGAAACAGACGAAGGAGCGTATAATAGAACAGATAATAGTCATGATCAGAATACTGAAAATGGAAATTTAAATTGGAAATATGAAAGTTTATGGGATATATATGAAGTAAGTGAAGAAGAAAAAACAAATAAAATAAAACTAAAAGATGGAACAATATTAACTCAAAATGAATTATGGGACTGGAATAAGAGAGAAGAAAAACATCATGAAGCAAGGTTAAGGAAGACAGAGGCAAATTACAACAATATGAAAAAACATAAAGGAATAGGAGTAAACGAAGTAAGAACAACATTTTTATTTTATGCACAATATTCATCAGGAACAGAAAAACAATAGTCAATTATGGGAATGGTTTATTAAAGCAGTAAAATCTATTTACAAAAATTAAATATAAAGATATAATCAATATGATAAATATTGATACTTTATAAAATAAAAAATAATCAATAAAAAGCAAAAGAAAGGAAAGATAAAGATGTTAAAAAAGTACAAAAGTGAAAAAGGTATAACATTAATAGCATTAGTGATAACAATAATAGTATTGCTAATACTAGCTGGAGTAGCAATAGCAAGTCTAACAGGTGATAATGGAATAATAACAAAAGCACAAGAAGCAAAGAAAAAAACAGAAGAAGCAAAGAAAGAAGAAGAAAAACAGTTACAAAACATGCTAGATAAAATAACAAGTGAAGTGCCATCAGAAGAAGGATATAACAATAATAAAAATGTAAATAATCCAAAAACAACCAAAGGAATGATCCTAATAAAATGGAACGGAACAGATTGGGTAGTGTGTTCAAAAGATGACACAGAATGGTATAGTTATGATAGTACAAAAAAATGGGCAAATATAATGTTAAGTGATGGAAAATATAAAGAAGGAAAAGTAAGAGAAGGACAAATAATAAAAGAAAATGAACTAGGAAGTATGTATGTGTGGATACCAAGATATGCATATAAAATAGCAGGAGAAAAGAATATAGAAGTAACATTTTTAAAAGGAAATACAAATATAGATAAAGAAGGAATTGAATATACAACAAGTGAAGATGTAGATACAAAAACAACAAAAATAGTACACCCGGCATTTAATTTAGGAGGAGTAGAATTAAGTGGAATATGGGTAGCAAAATTTGAAACAAGTGGAACAAACAAAGATGGAAAAGCAGTAGGAAATGCAAGTAGCACTTCATCAGCTGAACAATATAAACCAGATGAAACAACAATAGCAAAAAGCTTGCCAAATAAAATAAGTTGGAGACATATAACAGTAGGAGAAAGTCAAAGAAGAAGTATGGATATAGCTACAACAGCAAAAGAAAAATATGGTTTAGATTATACAAATAGTCATTTAATGAAAAATGATGAATGGGGAGCAGTAGCATATTTATGTTACAGCCAATATGGAAATGTGCCAAAAATAAATAGTGTAGGAAATTATAATAGTTATTGGTATGATTTATATACGGGTCAAGGACCAAAAACAGCAACAGATGAAGGTTGGTATAATAGAACAGACAATAGTCATGATTACAATACTGAAAATGGAATATTAGCAAGTACAACAGGAAATATAACGGGAATATACGATATGAGTGGAGGTTCATGGGAAAGAGTAGCAGGATATTTAGATAATGGAAATAGTAACTTAAACAATTATGGGAAAAGTGCAGATGGAAGTATAAAATATTTTGAAAATGGAAAATTGAATCCAAACTATGAAAAATTATGGAATAAATATGAAGTAAGTGAAGAAGAAAGAACAAATAAAATATCAATGGGAGATGGAACAACATTAACTCAAAACGAATTGTGGGATTGGAATAAAAGAGAAGAAAAGCATCAAAAAGCAAGATTAAGAATAACAGAAGAGATATACAATAATATGAAAAAACATAAAGGGATAGGAGTAAATGAAGTAGGAACAACATTTTCGTTTTATGCTCCGTATGGAGATGGAAAAAATGGACAACCATGGGGATGGTTCAGAACAGTAGCACAAGCAGTAGTAGGAAAAGAAGAATATGGAAGAGCATGGAACAATGATTTAGTGCTAATAGGTCATATCGTCTGTCCGTTTGTGCTGCGTGGTAGCTATTGCAATAATGGTACTGATGCAGGTGTACTGTGCTCAAATATTACTAGTGGTTTGAGTTACGATCGCTACGGGTTTCGCTCAGTATTGGTAATTTAGTACTTAGAAAGTGAATTGAATCTTAGATACATTTTGTAAACATAAATTATGTATTGAATAAGAAAAAATGAAGTTTCTATAGATAGAATAATTAATATAGAGTCAATCCAAAAGGACAAAAAGCAAGTTAAAATTTTAACTTGCTTTTTTGCTTATAATTCACTGCTTTTTTATTTTAGGTTTAGAAATCAAAGAAGCAATATATCCAAAGAAAATAGCAGCAGCAATTCCACCAGCAGAGGCTTTAACACCACCAATAAAAGCACCAACAATACCAAATTGTTTAACACCTTCAATAGCGCCTTTGGCTAAATTATATCCAAACCCAGTTAAAGGAACAGTAGCACCACAACCTGCAAAATTGACCAAATGCTCATAAATTCCTAAACCACCTAAAATGACACCAGTGGTAACAAAAGCTACTAAAATTCTAGCAGGAGTAAGTTTAGTTTTATCAATTAAAATTTGTCCAATTATACAAATAAGACCACCAACAACAAAACTTTTTAGTAAAGACCACCAATCAAAAACTTCTATCCAATTAATATTCATAAAAAATAAGCTCCTTTCAAATTAAATTTCAATACTTATAGCGTGGGCAATACTAGGAATACTTTCACCTTGCTGCGAAGTAGTAGAATTCATCAAAGCACCAGTAGCAATAAGCAATATTTTCTTGATATTTTTATTTTTCAGTTCTTTAAACAAATATCCAGAAAAAACAGAAGCACAACAACCGCAACCACTACCTCCAGCATGAGTATCTTGTGAATTTTTATCAAAAATTAAAACACCACAGTCATTATAATTAGCTTTAATATCATAACCTTGTGACTTCAAAATATCAATAGAAATATCTTTACCAATATAACCTAAATCTCCACTAATAATAGCATCATAATAGCTAGGATTTCTACCAGTATCTAAAAAATGAGCAAGCAGTGTATCAGCAAAGGCAGGAGCCATAGCAGAACCCATATTACTAGCATCTTTAATCCCCATGTCAATAATTTTACCAGGAGTAATAGAAGTAATAAAAGGACCTTGACCTGATTTAGAAACAATGGCAGAACCAGCACCAGTAACAGTCCATTGAGCAGAAGGAGATCTTTGGTTACCTAATTCCAAAGGAAAACGAAATTGCTTTTCTGCACTACAAAAATGACTAGAAGTAGCACACAAAACATTTTCAGCAAAACTTTCAGCTAAAATAGCGGCTAAACTCATAGATTCAACAAAAGTAGAACAAGCACCAAAAACTCCAAAAAAAGGAATATTTAATCCACGAAGTCCAAAACCAGAAGAAATACATTGATTAAGTAAATCACCAGAAAAACAACAATCAATTTTATTTACTGGTATACCAGACTTAGAAATAGCAATATTAACAGTTTCTTTTAAAATTTTACTTTCAGCTTTTTCCCAACTTTTTTCACCCCAAAATTCATCTTCTAAAGTTTGGTCAAAAAATTTTGCTAAAGGGCCTTGAGCCTCTTTAGGACCTACAATACTAGCACATTCTGAAATTGTGGGTGGATTATCAAACAAAATAGTTTGCTTACCAACTTTTTTCAAAAAAATCATCTCCTATCTTAATCCTTTTTGTAAATCAAGCAAAAAAGATTATTAAACTAATGTAATATTTTGAGTATTAAAAATTAAATAAATTAGACCTACAATAATAGATGTAGATATACCAAAAACAAGAACAGGACCAGAAACGGTAAACATTTTACCTCCAACTCCCATAATATATCCTTCAGACTTATATTCTATTGCAGGAGAAACTATTGAATTAGCAAATCCAGTAATAGGAACAAGGGAACCTGCACCAGCAAATTTACCAATTTTATTAAAAATATTAAGACCTGTTAAAAAAGCAGAAAGGCCTATTAAAATAATAGAAACAATGGTTCCAGAAGTAGAAACATCTAATCCTCGAACTTGACAAATATTAAAAATAATTTGACCAATAGTACAAATCAAACCACCAACCCAAAAAGCATTAAAACAATTTTTGAAAATAGGAGAATTAGGTGATTTTTTATTAACATATTCTTGATATTTTTCTTTACTTTCCATGGGATTGATAGAATTCATATTCATTAAAAATCACCCTTTCCATTATCGTTACTTTTATTTCTATTTAAATCAACAATAAAACTAATATCTAAATCAACAAAATAATCACAAATCTTATTTCCATCAATTTTAGCATATTGCTTTAAAATAGTAACATTAGACAGATAATCAATAGTCTTGGAAGTTTCGTAAATAGCTTTAACAATAGCATCCTTCCAAGAAACACTAGAATTACCTGTAATAATCAAATGTTTTTCAATTTCCATAAATAAATACCTCCAAAATAATTTATTAGTATTTTTGCCACTTCTTGAAAAAATATACATTTTAAATTAGATTTTAATTTACAATTAAAAAATTAAATGATAAAATACATATAAAAAAGAGATTCTTTTTTAAAGTGTAACAAAAAAGGTCAAGAAAGGAAAAAAGATGATTGATAAACCTAGAGAAATAGCTTTGAAAATATTATATAAAATAGATAAAGAAAAAGGATATTCAAATATAGTATTAAATGAATATATTAACGAAAACAAAGACAAACTAACAAATAAGGATATTGGATTAATTTCAGAAATTGTTTATGGAGTAACAAACTGGAAGCTTACACTAGACGAAATAATTAAAAAATATTCTAAAATTAAAATTAAAAAAATTTCTAGTTGGATTTTAAATATTTTAAGAATGGGAATTTATCAAATAATTTTTTTAGACAAAATTCCAAAATCAGCAGCTGTTAATGAAAGTGTAAATTTAGCAAAAAGATATGGACATAAATCAAGTAGTAATTTCGTAAATGCTATCTTAAGAAAAATCGAGTATGAAGACTATGAAGGATTTTTTGATATTAAAGATGATATACAAAGAATATCAAAAACAACTTCCACGCCTGAATGGATTGTAGAAGAATTAAAAAAAGATAGAGAAAATATTGATGAAGTAGAAAATATATGCAAAGAATTAAATAAAAGACCTAAAACAGTAATAAGAAGAAACAATCTTAAAATATCAAAACAAAATTTTGAAGAAATATTAAAAGATAAAAAATACAAATTTGAGAATAGTAAAATAAATGAAGATTTTTATGTCGTAGATAAAATAAAAAAAATAGAAGATATGGAAGAATTTAAAAAAGGTTATTTTACTGTTCAAGACATATCTGCAGGATTATCAGCATTTTTATTAGAACCAAAAGAAAATGAAAAAATATTAGATGCATGTTCAGCGCCAGGAGGAAAAACTACATATTTAGCAGAGATTATGAACAATAATGGATATATTGAAGCATGGGATATTCATAAATCGCGTACAAATTTAATAGAAGAAAATGCAAAAAGATTAGGGATAACAATAATAAAAACGAAAATAATGGATGCTACAATTTACGATGAAAATAAAAAAGAAAAATTTGATAAAATTTTATTAGATGTACCATGCTTAGGAATAGGTGTAATAAAAAGAAAACCAGATATTAAATGGCAAAGAAAAAATGAAGATATAGAACAAATAAGCAATATACAACAAAAAATACTTGAAACATGCTCAAAATATCTAAAAAAAGGTGGGGAAATGATATATTCAACTTGTAGCATACTGAAAGAAGAAAACGAAAAAAATATATATAAGTTTTTGGAAAAAAATAAAAATTTTGAATTAGAGAAGATTAAAAATGAAAAATTTTTAGAAATTTTACCGAATGAATTGCAAGATGGATTTTTTATTGCTAAATTAGAAAAAAAAGAGTAAAAAAAAGAAAAATAAATCAAAAAAATGCAATATTACAATTATATTACAATTATATTACAATTAAATTAAAACCCTTGACTTTTTGCTAAAAAAAGATAAAATTGAAGAGAGGAAATAGTATAAATTTCTAATTAAAGAAATATAAGAAAGTATTATTTTAAGCAAATTGCAAATGATATAAATATAAAGAAAAAGGAGTAAAAAAATGCCAAGCTGTCTAGGATTATATATAGAAAACAACTTAATAAAATATGCAAAAGTTTCAAAGGAAAAAGATGTAAAAAAAGTTGAAACTTATGGTGTAAAATTTTATACAAAGCTAGAAGATGGAATAAAACAAATAATAGATGAAACATATAGTTATAAAATACCAATTTGTATAAATTTAACAAAGGAAACATATAACTATTTTGATATGTTTGCGTTATTAAAGAAAACAGACCTAGAAAAGGCAATAAAAACAGAATTTGACTCTTTTTGTACAGATAAAGGATTTAATTCAAATGCACTAGAAGGAAGATATGCAGTAGTAGAAAAATTAAATGATAAAGAAAGATTAAAAGTAATATATATATCTACAAATAAAATAGAATTAAATAAAAAAGTTCAAATGTTTGAAGAATATAATTTGACTAATGTAGTACCATTGCCAATAGCGATAACAACACTATTAGATGAAGAAGAAACTAGCAAAGAAAACTCAATAATAGTAAATATAGAAGAAAAAACAACACTTACAACAATAATAAATAGAAAAATATATAATGTTAAAGTATTAGATGAAGGAAGCGAAAAATTCTTAAGCAATATAAATTTAAAAGAAAATTCATATTCAAAAGCATATGAGATGTGTAAAGAAACAACTATATATACATCAGAAGGAAGAGAACTGGGAAATATAGAAACAGGATATTTAGAAGATATAATGCCTACATTATATTCGATAGTTGGACAAGTTCAAAAAACATTAAATGAAAATATGGAAAAAATTTCGAAAATATATATATCAGGAACAGCAGCATTAATAAATAATATTGATTTATATTTCCAAGAATATTTAGAGGGAATAAAATGTGAAATATTAAAACCTAATTTCATTAAAAAATCTCCAAACATAAATATAAAAGACTATATTGAGGTAAATTCAGCAATATCATTAGGTTTAATGGGCTTAGGAGAAGGCTTAAATGAAATGAATTTTAAAGCAAAATCATTTAGAAACACAATAAAATCACTGCTAACAGCAGAGATTGTACCAAATAAAAATAAAAAAATTAATAATAAAGTAACAAAAAATAAAAAGTCAATTAATTTTAAAATAAATAATGATTTGAAAATGCCATTAGATAGTACAGAAAAAATATTATTAAATGTTTTAGCAACTTTAATTATAATGTTTGTAGTATTTAGCGGATTTTCAACAATGCTGAAAAAACAATTTGAAAAGAAAATATCAGAAACAGAAGCAACTATTACAAGTACAAAACAAGAAATACAAATGATAGAACAAGACAGTAGCAACATAAAACAGCAAAAAGATATATATACAAGTTATATAGAAGAATTAAGCAAAACAACACAAATAGCAGAAGAAAAAAACAAAGTTAAAGGTGCAATACCAGGACTATTAAATCAACTTATGAATATTATTCCAAAAGGTGTTCAAATTAAATCAATAGAAAACTTAAATGGTGGAAAAGTTGAAATATTAGTTCAATCAAAGCAATATGAACAAATAGCGTTCTTTATAGGAAGTATAAAAACAGATGTAATATTAACAGAGGTAATTTCGACATCAGGACAAAAAAATAATGATATAATCACTGTAAAAATAGAAGGAGTGTTACCATGAAAAAACTATTAATTAGTCTTGCAATTGCTTTAGTTTTAATTCTAACGTCTTTAACAATAGTTAAAGGTATACATGTTGGGAATTTACCAATACTAGGAATAAAACAAATAAAAGAAGAAAATGCCAAACTAGAAAATAAAATAAAAGAAGCAACAACATTAGTAAGTGTATCATATCCACAAAAATTACAAAATTTAGACAATAACTTGAAAGAAATGAAAAATGAAAAACAAAAATATGAAGATATGATGACAACAGGCAATCAAAGTGAAATAAAATCAACAATCCAAGAACAAGTATATACAATAGATAAGTTATGGGAAAAATTAGGAATGCTTGCAAGATATGAAGGATTAAATGCAACTTTTGAACCAATGCCAGGCACAAGAATGCCGATAAAAAGAAATAATGAACAACCAGATTATAATTATTATGATATAAAATTCACTTTACAAGGTGGATATCCAAATATTTCTTTATATATAGCTGACATCGAAAATAATTCACAATTAGGCTTTAGAATTGATAATTTTAAAATGGTACCAGATGAGAAAAATGTCCAAGCAACATTTACTTGTAAAGATATAGCAATAAAAGGAGTATCAAATGATAAAATACTACTAGAAGAAGATAAAAATAAAGAACAACAACAAAAAAATGATGATATGCCAGATGATACACAAAAAAATACAACTACAATGCCTGAAACAACTAATGAAGGTATGGTACCATAAAATAAAAGAAAAGGAGTTATTAAAATGACTAAAAATATTTTAAAAGAAATAATAATCATTTTATTATTAACTTTAGCAATAATACTTTTGATAGGAGTATTACTATATGATTATGTACCAATGAATAAAGTAATACCAGAAAAAGTAAAATATACAGCAAGTGAAGAAGTAAAACAAATATCAACAGAATTAAATGAAAAAAAAGAAGAAATACCAATAACATCATATACAGTAACTTCAACAGATTTAAACGACTATAAAAAAGTAAAAGAATATATTCCAGGAAGAAAAAATCCGTTTGGCACAATAGAAGAACAAGTAGAAAATAATAAAGAGACATCAGGGCAAGGAGAAACAACAAATGCAACAACAAATACAACAACAAATACAACAACAAATAAAAAAAATAACAATACTACTAACAACAAAGAAACAACAAATTATTGGCCAGACAAACAAATAAAATAGATTTTATAATTATCTTTATATGAAATAAAAATATAAAGATATCACAAATAAAATATGCAAAAGAAAAGGGGTGAAAATATGAAAAATAATCAAAAAGGTATTACACTTGTAGCACTAGTAATAACAATTATAGTATTATTAATTTTAGCAGGTGTAACAATAGCAGCATTATCAGGAGATAATGGCATATTAAAAAGAGGGAAAGAATCAAAAGTACAAACAAATATTGCAAATGCGAAAGATTTAATAAGTTTAGAAGTTTCAGAACATATAACAACATTTTATAATGAAAAATATGTAGTCAATGCTTCAAGTGATGCAGATCTTTCAACAGCAGGAGAAAATATAGGTTGGTTTGTAGGATTAAAAATGCAAAAATCTAAAGCAGCAGGAAATGGACAAGCAAGCAATGTAATAAAAACAGTAACTCCAGGAGCATCAACAAAAATTGAAACAAATGTAAAAGATGCAAATGGTGCAGCTTTAACAGCAACATTAGATAGCAATGGAAAAATCACATGGGCAGGAGATGTTATGCAAAAATAGTAAAAATATAATAGGAGGAAAATAAAATGAAAAATAATCAAAAAGGTATTACACTTGTAGCATTAGTAATAACAATTATAGTATTATTAATTTTAGCAGGTGTAACAATAGCAGCATTATCAGGAGATAATGGTATATTAAAAAGAGGAAAAGAAGCAAAAGTACAAACAAATGTAGCTAATGCAAAAGATTTAATCAGTTTGGAAGTTTCAGAAAATATAACAACATTTTACAACGAAAAATATGTAGTTGATAATTCAAAAGACGCAAATCTTACAACAGCAGGTGAAAACATGGGATGGTACGTAGCATTAAAAATGCAAGCTTCTAAAACAGCAGGAAATGGACAAGCAAGTAGCGTAATAGCTTCAATTACTCCAGCTAGTACAGCAGAAGGAACAAGTGTAATTACATCAAATGTAAAAGATGCTAAAGGACAAACTTTAAAAGCAACACTTGATAAAAATGGAAAAATCACATGGTCAGGAGATGCTTTAACAAACGAACAATAATATAAACTAGTATACTAAATTATATAGGCATATGCATGAAATGTATATGCCTTAAATTATAAAAATATGATAAAGGAGAACAAGGGGAAAATGGATATAATATTTTACATATTTATATTTGTAATAGGGATATTATTTGGAAGTTTTTATACATTATGCGTATATAGAATACCAAAAACAGAAGATATAACACATACACGTTCATATTGCCCAAACTGTGGACATAAATTAGGCTTTTTTGACCTAATACCAGTGTTTAGCTATATCTTTTTAGGAGGAAAATGTAGATATTGCAAAGAAAAAATAAGACCAAGATATTTTATATTAGAGTGCCTATCTGGATTATTTTTTGTGGTAATTGCATATTTAATGAACTTCAATTTACAAAATCTAACAATAAATAGTATTATTAACTTTTCATTTACAGTCTTATACTTTACATTTATAATATTAATGTCAGGAATAGATAAAGAATATAGAAAAATAGAAAAAAGTGTAACAATATATGGAATTATTATATCTATAATGTATATGGTATATCTATACATAGTAGAAAAAGTTAATATACATAGATATGCTATATATCTTGTTTGCTATATCTTAATGTTAGCAGTAGATTCAATAACATTAAAAAAATCAGCAAAAGATTGTTACTTAAATGGAATAATATTTACACTAATAGCAATGTCAGTGTTTACACAAGGTAAAACAGCTTTATTAACATTAATAATAGTAGGATTATCAATATTAATTTATATAGGAATAAAAAAAATAAATATAAAAACAAAGAAGCAAAGAGTAGAAAAAATAAAAATAGGAAACAAACTGACATTAGGATATTGCTTAGGAATAGCAAATATTTGTGTACTAATATCAACACTAATTATCAAAAAATTTTTAATATAAAGAAGGTTAATATGAATTTTAAAAGTGAAAAAGGAATAACAGGTATAGATATAACGCTATCCATAATATTAATAACGATATTTATAGGAATTTTAGTAACACTATCATTTAATATAGAAACAAAAGTAAAAGAAACAGGAAGAAATGCTGAAGCTTTATATTATGCAATAAATTCAATAGAACAAGTAAAAGGCTTAAATTTTAACGATTTACCTAAAACTACAGATCAAGTAAATAATAAAATACCAAGCCTAGAAGATGGATATGTCAAAAATAATATAGGGAAAGAAACCCCATATTATAGAACAACAGAAGTTATAGACTACACTCAAATTCCAGAAAACCAACAAAAAAATGCACAGCCAGATGTAGCGAAAAAAATAACAGTAACAATATCATATAAAGACAAAGAAAAAGACAAAAATATAAATTTATCAGTTGTAAAGGTTAAAGAATAAGAAGGGAGAAAATATGAAAAACGAAAGAGGTATAACAACATCATCAGTAATTATATATGTAATAGTTGTATTAGTAGTATTAGCAACACTAGCAACAATTTCAACATATTTTCATAAGCAAATAGAAACAGCGATATTTAAAGAAAAAAGTGCCAAAAACTTTACAACATTTATGAGCTATTTTGCACAAGACATACAAGAAGAAGGAAACGGAATAACAAATGATAACATAAAAAATCAAGAAACAGCTAAAATAAAATTTACCAATGGAAATCAATATAATTATTCACTAGAAAATAAAAGTATATATAAAAATAATGTAAAAATAGCAGATGATGTAGAATATTGTTCTTTTACGATAGATACAAATATACCAAATAAAAAATCTATAACATTAAATTTTATATCAGAAAACTTTAACAAAAATATTACCTTTTATATCAAAGAAAAATAATACAAAATAACAAAAAAACAACAAAAAAAATAAAAATATAGTATAATATAAACGAACAACACAAATGAAAGGAGCGAAAAATAATGGAATTAAGAATAAAACAACCTATAGGAATTGAACTTGTAAAAAAAGGGATTGTAACAGAAAATGATATAGAAAAAGCATTAGATTATCAACGAAACCATTCTAATATGAAATTAGGAGATATTTTATATGAATTAAATATATGTGACCCAGTAAAATTAATAGAAGAAATAGGAGAACTAATAGGAGCAAAGGGAATTCTATTAACACATGATTTAATTAAAATTAAAGTAAATGATTACATTTCAATAGATATAGCAAAGGCCAATAAAGCAATACCATTTGAAGTATCAGGAGGAAAAATAAAAGTATGTTTTCCAAATATAATTGATAACCAAAAAATGAATACAATACGCTTACTATTTTTAAATAAAGGTTTAGTAATGGAACCATATATAACGTTTCAACAACAAATAGATAAAGTATTGTCATCTTTAGAAGGGAATGCAAGTGAAAATATAACAAATACAGGAAAAAATACACCAATAACAGAATTAGTTGATAGTATAATAAAAACAGGAATAGAAAGACGTGCAAGTGATATTCATATAGAACCACAAGAAAAAGAATTAAGAATAAGATATCGTATAGATGGAGAACTATTTACAGCAGCTAAGATAGAAAAAGAAAAACAACAACAAGTAATAGGAAGATTAAAAGCAATATCAAATATGCATCAAGAAAAGCAAGAAGCGCAAGATGGTAGAATATTACTATATAATGACTATAATATTCGTGTATCATCACAACCAAATGTCTATGGAGAAAAATTTGTTTTAAGACTATTAAAGAAAAATGTAAATATAAAAAGCATATTCGAATTAGGATACCCAGGAGATGAACAAAGCGTAAGAAAAAGCTTTAACAAAAAAAATAGTATAACAATAATAGCAGCACCAACAGGAGAAGGAAAAACAACAACACTATATAGTATAATAGATTATTTAAATAGACCAGAAATTAATATAACAACAATAGAAGATCCAGTAGAAATAAGAATAGACGGATTAAATCAAATAGAAATAGGACCCAAAGCAACATTTTCAGGATCACTAAGAACTGTATTAAGACAAGATCCAGATATAATTTTGGTAGGAGAAATTAGAGACTTAGAAACAGCAGAAATAGCAATACAAGCAGGACAAACAGGACATTATGTATTATCAACAATCCACACAATAGATAGTATAGAAGTAATAAACCGTTTGAGAAAAATGGGTGTATCAAATTATGACATAGCAAGTATCTTAGCAACGTCAGTATCACAAAGATTAGTAAGAAGAATATGTCCACATTGTAAAAAAGAAAGACAATTCACAGAAGAAGAAAAGAAGATAATAACAAAAATAATGGATAAATATGGTGAAAAAGTAGATTTTACAGATCTTAAAACATATGAAACAGTAGGATGCAAAATGTGTAATAACACAGGATACTATGGCAGAATAGGAGTATTTGAAATATTAAATGTAGCTGACGAAATAAAACAATTAATAGTAAATGGCTCATCAACAATGGAAATAAGAGAAAAAGCATTACAATTAGATTACAGACCATTAGTAGTAGATGGAATAAAAAAAGTATTAAAAGGAGAGACAACTTTAGAAGAACTTAACAATAAATTATTAATATATTAAACAAAAGGGGAAGAGAAAACATGGTAAATATGAATAAAATTTTAGATGAGGCAATAGAAAAAGATGCATCAGATATACATTTAATATCAGGAAATAAACCAATTTTAAGAATTTCAAGAGAACTAAAAAGAATAGAAGAAATGGAAGAATTAACTCCAGATGATATGACCGAAGTTTATGACTTTTTAGTAAGAGGAAATATAAATAAAGATGAAGTGTTTAGAGAAACAAGAAAACTAGATACATCATATGAATATAAAGGAATACGTCTAAGGGTAAATATATCAAATTCATTTGATGTACCACTTTGCACATTGAGATTAATAAAAAACACTTTACCATCATTTGAAGAATTAGGAGTTCCAGATATAGTAAGAAGAATGACATATCAACCACAAGGACTAATCTTAGTAACAGGAAAAACAAACTCTGGAAAAACAACAACTTTAAACTCATTAATAAATGAAATAAACGAAACACAAACAAGAAAAATATTAACACTTGAAAATCCTGTAGAATTTAGACATCATTCAAAAAAGTCACTAATAGTACAAAAAGAAATAGGAAGAGGACAAGACTCACTATCATTTAGTGACGGTGTTAAAAACTCATTAAGAGAAGATTGTGATATTTTAGTAATAGGAGAAATAAGAGACAAAGTAACAATGGAAGCGGCAATAGAGATGGCAGAATCAGGACATTTAGTAATTGGAACATTACACACAAAATCATGTGCAGAAACTATAGATAGAATGATAAATTTTTATGAAGTAAGAGACCAAGCAAGTATAAAATACCTATTATCAGCACTATTAAAATTAGTAGTATCACAAAGATTATTAAAAGGAAAAGATGGAAAATTAGTATTAATACCAGAAGTAATGGTAGTAGATAATATAGTAGCAGGAATAATTAGAAAAGAAAAAATAAGTGTAGCTGAAATAGAAGATGCAATACAAAGTAATGCAGAAAAGGGAAGTATAGGTTTAATAAATTCAATAGCAAAAGCATTTGTTGAAGACAAAATAACATTAGAACAAGCAAAATCACAAATAGAAGAAAAAAACCTAGAAATATTAAATAGAACAATAATGCAATTGAAAATCAGAAAGGATAATATAGGAGGATATTAATAATGCCTACATTTATATATAAAGCAGCAACAAAGACAGGTACAATAGTAAAAAATAAAGTAGAAGTACCAACAAAACAAACTTTAGTTAGAATGTTAAAAGAAAATGATTTATTGCCAATAAGTATTGATAAAATTGCCTATGGACCAAAAAATCAAAGAAAACAAAAAAAGAATAAAACAGATATGGAAGAATTCATGAAAAACCTAAATACTACTGACATAAGAACAAAAAACGAAAAAAAATCAAATACAGAAAAAATAAAACAATATTTTGAGAAAAGTAAAAAAATAACATCAAGAGATATAGTAGTATTTACACAAAATTTCTACTTACTAAAAAAAGCAAACTTCAACAATATACATGCACTAAAAACAATCTTAGAAAGTACAGAAAATTACTTTTTAAAACAAATAATAGAAGATATATTAGCAGGAGTTGAAGCAGGAGAAAATATATATACAACGATGGAATATTATTCAGATGTATTTCCATATATTTATACAAATATGATAAAAGTAGGAGAATTATCAGGTTCGCTTACAAACTCATTAGAACAAGCAGTAAAATATTTAGATGATACAAACGACTTAAATAAAAAATTAAGAAATATATTGATACCAAACATAATACAATTTGTACTACTATTAGTAATGTTAGTTGTAGGAACGTTAGTAGCAATACCAGCAATACAAAATGTGTATCAAGAACTAGGTTCAAAAGATGAATTACCTAAAATGACACTTATGTTTCAAAGATTCATGAACGTAGCAATCCAGTATTGGTATATACCAGTATTAATAATAATAGGAATAGTTTCAATTATATTAATATATATAAAAACTCCAAAAGGAAAATACAACTTTGACTATTTCAAATATAAAATGCCAATATTTGGAGAGTTAATATTTGCACTTGACTTTTCAAGACTTATTAAAGCAATGTTGCTGAACTTACAAAATGGTATGAGAATACAAGAAGCAATGGATGTAAGCAAAAACGTAATAAAAAATTATGTAATGCTATCAATAATAGAAACATCAATAAATAATATGCTAATAGGAGCTTCATGGATAGAACCATTTGAAAAATCAGGATTGTGTAAACCTATGATGACAGAAATGTTAAATATAGGAATGAAAACAGACTTAACAGAAATGATGGGAAAGTTAGTAGAATATATGCAAATAGATATAGATGATATAATGGATAAGATAATGAAAGCGTTACCACAAGTTGTATATTCAATAGTGGGAATAGTTTTAATATTCTTTGTAATAGTAGTATTAGTACCTTGTATCAGTGTGTACATGGGAGGATTCCTATTCTCAGCATATTTAGATTAAAAAACGATCCTTTTAGGGACGTTCTTAAAAGGATTTCAAAATAATTCTTTATAAGAACGTCCTAAAAAGATTAAGAAAGAAGGAAAAAAATGAAAAACGAAAAAAAAGCAACACGTCAAAGCTATGGAGAAGCTTTGTTAGAGCTAGGAAAAGAAAATGAAAAGATTGTAGTATTAGATGCAGATTTATCAAAAGCAACAAAAACAAATATATTTGCCAAAGAATTTCCGAAAAGATTTTTTGATATTGGAATAGCAGAACAAGATATGTTAGGAACAGCAGCAGGACTTGCAACATGCGGTAAAATACCATATGTGAGCACATTTGCAATGTTTGCAGCAGGAAGAGGGTATGACCAAATTAGAAATAGTATATGCTATCCAAATTTAAACGTAAAAATATGTGCAACACATGCTGGAATAACAGTAGGCGAAGATGGAGCAACACATCAAATGTTAGAAGATATATCTTTAATGAGAACTATACCAAATATGAAAGTAATATCAGTAAGCGATGATATTGAAACAAAATGGGCAGTAAAAGAAATATCAAAAATAGAAGGACCTGTATATTTAAGACTTTCAAGACTAGCAACAAATATAATATATGAAGAAAATCAAAAATTTGAAATTGGAAAAGGAATTGAAATAGGAAATGGAACTGATGGAACAGTTTTTGCGACAGGCGTAACTGTTAGCCAAGCATTAAAAGCAAAAGAAGAGTTAAAAAAACAAGGAATAAATATTAGAGTAGTAGATATCCACACAATAAAACCAATTGACAAAGAATTAATCATAAAATCAGCAAGAGAAACTAAAAAATTAGTATCAATAGAAGATCATAATATAATAGGTGGACTAGGAAGTGCAATATCAGAAGTATTAACAGAAAATGAGCCCAAAAAATTAATAAGACTAGGAATAAAAGATACTTTTGGAAAATCAGGAAAAGCAGAAGAATTGATGGAAAAATTTGAAATAACTTCTAAAACAATAATTAAACAGTTTATTTAGAAGTATGTGAATTTTTTGTGAAATAAAAAAATATTTAAAATTAAAAAACTTGAAAAAATAAGCAAATAAGGAAAAAAAAAGAAGAAAAACCACAAAATAAATAGAAAAAAAGTATTGCAAAAAATGAAGATTATTGTTATTATATATAAGAAATAAGATAACGTAATTAACCCCGAAAGGAATGTAATAAATGATAGAATTTAGAAATGTATGTAAAACATATGATACAGGAACAAAAGCACTAAAAAATGCTAATTTCAGAATAGAAAAAGGAGAATTTGCATTTTTAGTAGGTTCATCAGGAAGTGGAAAATCAACCTTGATGAAATTAATATTAAAAGAAGAAGAACCAACATCAGGAAACATAATAATAAATGGAAAAGATACAACATTTTTAAAACCAAATAGAGTACCTTTTTTAAGAAGGAGTATGGGAGTTGTATTCCAAGATTTTAGACTTTTACAAGATAAAACAGTATATGACAATGTAGCATATGCAATGTATATAGTAAGAGCAACACCAAGACATATTAGAAGACAAGTACCAATGGTTTTATCACTTGTAGGATTAAGTAATAAAGCAAAAATGTATCCAAATGAATTATCAGGAGGAGAACAACAAAGAGTAGCATTAGCAAGAGCTCTTGTAAATAATCCATCAATGCTAATAGCAGATGAACCAACAGGAAACTTGGATCCAGATACAGCATGGGACATAATGAATTTATTAAATGATATTAATTTAAGAGGAACAACAGTAGTAGTTGCAACACACGCAAAAGATATTGTAGATAAAATGAAAAAAAGAGTTATAGCTATAGATAAAGGCAGCATTGTAAGAGATGATAAAAAAGGTGGGTATAATCGTGAGATATAACAGATTAGGATATTTAATAGGAGAAGGATTTAGTAATATATTTAAAAATAAAAAATCAACAGGGGCATCACTTATGATAATGTGTGCAACAATGATAATTTTTGGTGTATTTTTAATACTAGGAGAAAACATAAATAAATTTGTATCAGATATCAAATCAGAACAAGGATTTCAAGTATTTATAAAAGTAGATGCAACAGATGAAGAAATAAAAAAAGTAGAAGAAGAAATAAGAAAACTAGATAATATAAGTACTGTAGAATTTGTTTCAAAACAAGATGGATTAAACATAATGAAAGAAAGGCTAAAAGAAAAAAAAGGTGTATTAGATGGGTTTAATATAGATAGAATAAAAGCTTCATATATGGTAAAAGTAGATAAACTAGAAAAAAGTAAAGAAATCCAAGACAAAATTCTAAAAATGGACAATGTAGCCAAAATAACAAGTAGTGATGAAACAATAACAACATTAATAAATTTAGCAAAAGGTGTTAGAATTGTAACAGGAGTTATACTTCTATTATTAGTAGTAATTTCAATTTTCATAATAGCAAACACAATTAAATTGACAATGCACGCAAGAAGAAAAGAAATATCAATAATGAAATACGTAGGAGCAACAAATGGCTTCATAAGATGGCCTTTCATCGTAGAAGGTATGATAATAGGAATAGTAGCAAGTTTAATATCAATATTAATAGTAGGAGGGGTATATAATCTAATTGCAAAACAATTAATAAATACATCTTTTATAAAACAAATAGGAATGAACCTAGTTGGATTTAGTGATATGATAACGACAATAATAATAGTATATATGCTTTTAGGAATGGGAATAGGTGTTATAGGAAGTATGATATCTATGAAGAAATATTTAGAAGTATAAAGGAGAAAAAATGCGTAAATTTGTATGTATAATACTAAATTTCTTAATTATTTTTTCAAGCATAATAGTATTTGCAGAAAATGATGAATTGAAAATAAAGCAAAAAGAAGTACAAGAACAAATAAATCAAGCCCAAGGAGAATTATCAGAATTAAAAATAGATATGACAGAAAACTTAGAACAAATACAAAAACTGGATGAAAAAATTGAAAAAGCAGAAAATGAGTTAAAAGAATCTTCTGAACAAGCAGAAAAATTAAAACAAACAATAGAATCAACAGAGAAAACATTAAAAGAAGAACAAGAAAAATACTCTAAACAAAAAGAAATATTTGAAGAAAGAATGATAGCTCTTTATGAAGCAGGAGAAACACAATTTTTAGATGTAATAGTAAGTTCTAGAAACCTATCAGAATTTTTATCATCATACTATGTAATATCTGAAATAGCAGAATCAGATAAAGAATTATTAGATATAATAGAAGAAAAAAAGAGAAACATTGAAAATGCAGATAAAAAACTAAAAAAAGAAAAAGAAGAAATGTCAGTAATACTTGAAAGAGAAACAAGAACATCAAACATATTAAAGACAACAAAATCTTTTAGAGAAAATTATATAAACAGGCTATCAGAGAAAGAAAAACAAACACAAGAAAAATTAGATGAATATAATAAAACATTAAATGAAGTTAATAATCAGATATTAGATTTAGCAAAACAAGGACTAGATACTTCATATATCGGAGGAGAACTAGCTTGGCCAGTACCAGGATATACGAGAATAAGTTCACCATATGGAATGAGAGTACATCCAATAACAAAAATATACAAACTACACACAGGAGTAGATATATCAGCACCGATGGGAGCAAACTTTGTAGCAGCAAATGATGGAATTGTAGTTAAAGCAGAATATAATATGGCATATGGGAAAATGGTAATGATAGACCATGGTGGAGGAATTTCTACATTATATGCACATGGTTCAGAAATGTTAGTAGAAGTAGGACAAAAAGTAACAAGAAATGAAGCAATATTAAAAGTAGGTTCAACAGGATATTCAACAGGACCACATGCACATTTTGAAGTAAGAAAAAATGGAAAAGTAGTAAATCCAATGCCATATATAACAAATGGCATAGTACCAAATTCTGAAGAAGATAACAAACAAATTCAAGAAGAAAATAAAACTGAAATCGAAAAAGAAGAACAAAAAAACTAAAATAAATTCCAAAAAGGAAAAAGGGAGGAACTCATGAAAAATACAGGAAAAAAAATACTAGGATTATTATTAGTAATTATAATATTAAGTACAAATATGTCATTTGCCTTTAATCAAAAACAATTAGATAATGAAAAAAAATCAAATAATCAACAGATAGAAGAAACAAAAAAAGAAAAAGAAAAAATACATGAAATAAAAGATAAAACAGTAAAAGAAGTAGCAAGCTTAGATAAAGAAATAGATAGTTATCAAAGTGAAATAAATAACCTTGATAGCAAAATATCAAATGCAAATTCAAAGATAGAAGAAACAAATGCAAAAATAAATAAAGCAAAAGAAAACTATGAAAAACAACAACAAACATTAGAAGAAAGAATAGTTGCACTATATGAAGCAGGAGAAACTTCGTATTTAGATGTATTATTATCATCAGATAATATTGGAGATTTCATATCAAG
Source organism: Clostridia bacterium (assembly GCA_029258515.1). GTDB lineage: Bacteria > Bacillota > Clostridia > TANB77 > CAG-508 > CAG-269. The sequence continues at coordinate 109,454 of JARHYK010000001.1, forward strand.
CTATTACATAATTTCAGAAATAGCAGAAAGTGATACAGAACTATTAAATAGCATAGAAAAAGAAAAAAAAGAAATAGAACGAGCAAAACAAGAACTAGAAGAAAGTAAAAAAGAACTAACAGAAGTAAAGCAAAATAAAGTAGATGTTTCTAATAAATTAGAAAAAAGTAAAAGTGAAAAATCAAAACGTGTAGAAGAACTATCAGAGGAAGAAAAAAATCTACAAGCAAAAATAGATGAAATGAGACAAATAAATATAGGAATAGATGCACAAATTCTAAAATATCAACAAGAACTTGAAAGAAAAAGAAAAGAAGAAGAAAAGAAAAATCAAAACAATAAAAATGATAAAAATGATAAAAATAACAATACAACCGGAACAAGTAAACCATCAACAAATCCAAGTAAAAGCGGATTTATAAATCCAGTTCCATCAGCTTATGCAAAAGTAACAACAGGTTGGTATTATTCAAGTGGAAGATTACATGGAGCTGTGGATTTTGGAACAAGTGGAATAAATGGACAACCTATATATGCAGTAGCTGATGGATATGTTGTAACTACACAAGCATTAACTACTAGTTATGGAAACTATATTTTGATTGCACACGATAATGGACTATATACATTATATGCACATGGACAACTAGGTTCAATAGCAGTATCACAAGGACAAAGAGTAAAACAAGGACAGCAAATAATGAGAGTAGGAAGTACAGGAAATTCATCAGGACCACATTTACATTTTGAAGTAAGAACAAGCCCAGGAACATATGAAAACAGAAAAAATCCAATAAATTATTTGCCATAGGTATTGACAAAAAATAAATTACATATAATAATAAAAAGGCGGAAAAACAATCCGCCTAAAATTATATAATACAAGAAAGAAGGATATAAATGAATAAAAAAGCATATAAAGTGTACAAAACAATAATGATAATCATACTTACAGCATTTATAACATTTATGATAACAGCAACTGGAATATTTACATATCTTCAAAACGGTGGAAAATTATCAGCTATAAATACAAAAGAACAAGGAGATATATCAAAAGAATTATCTAAGTTCAAATTAATGATTGATAAATATTTTTTAGGAGAAGTAGATGAAAATAAACTAAAAGAAGGAGCAATAAGAGGATATATAGAAGGTTTAGATGATCCATATACAGAATATATTTCAAAAGAAGAAATGGACGAATATATGCAAGAAGCATTAGGCAACTATGTTGGAATAGGAATATATATGGTAAAAGACAAGCAAACAAACAAAGTAAAAGTATTGACACCAATAAAAGGGTCACCAGCTGAAAAAGCAGGACTTTTACCAGATGACTTAATACTAGAAGTAGAAGGAAAAGAATATTCAGCAGATGAAATGGACCAAATGTCAAATAATATTAAAGGAAAAGAAGGAACTGAAGTTAATTTAAAAATATTAAGAAAAGCAGAAATACTTGATTTTAAAATTAAAAGAGAAAACATAAAAATGAACATAGTAGAAGGAAAAGTACTAGAAAATAAAATAGGATATATAAATTTTTCATCATTTGACGAGACAACAGCAGAAGATTTTAAAAATAAATTTGAAGAATTAAATCGTAAAGGTATAAAATCATTAATAATAGACTTAAGAAACAATGGTGGAGGATTAGTAGATCAAGCATTAAAAATAGCAGATTATGTGACAAATAAAAATGATACATTACTATATGAAGTAGACAAAAATAATAATGAAAAAATAAAAAAATCAGAAAATGACCCAATAATCAATATGCCAATAGTAATATTAACAAATCAAAATACAGCAAGTGCATCTGAAATATTAGCAGGAGCATTAAAAGATTTAGGAAAAGCAAAAATAGTAGGAACAAAAACATTTGGAAAAGGAGTTATTCAACAGATATTATCCTTAAGAGATGGAAGTGGATTAAAAATTACGGTAGAAGAATATCAAACACCAAACCATAATAAGATTAATAAAGTTGGAATTGAACCAGATGAAAAAGTGGAATTAAAAGAAGAATATAAAAACAAATTAATTATACCAGAAAATGAAGATACACAACTAAAAAAAGCAATAGAAATTTTAAAATAGAAGGGTGATAAAAAAATGAACTTACCAAATAAATTAACAATAATTAGAATACTGTTAGTACCAATAATGGTAATAATACCATTTTTCAATATAGAAACAAAAATAGCAGGAATACCATTAACATATTTATTAGTTGACCTAATATTTATACTAGCATCAATAACAGACAAATTAGATGGATACCTAGCAAGAAGCAGAAATCAAGTAACAACATTTGGAAAATTTCTAGATCCGCTAGCAGATAAAATTTTAGTACTATCTGCAATGGTAATGTTAGTAGAAATGGGAAAAATACCAGCATGGATACCAATAATTGTATTAGCAAGAGAATTTGTAGTATCAGGATATAGATTAATAGCAGTAGAAAAAGGTGGAAAAGTAATTGCTGCTTCAAAATGGGGAAAATTAAAAACAGTAACACAAATGACCGCAATAATTTTAGCATTTTTAGATAGCAACGAATTTGGAAAATGTTTTTCAGGGGTATTGGCAGGTTCAGACTTAGTACTAAATTTTGTTGTAACCATAATGATGATTATCCAAGTAATAGCGACAATATTTTCAGGAATTGACTATTTAAAAGGTGGAAAAAAATTATTAAAAGATTAAAAATGGGTATAATATTTAAAATAACTTGACAAATTAAAAAAACTAGCTTAATATATATAAAGATTTTAAAACAAAATGAAAGGAAGTAAAAAACAATGGAAGAGAAAGAAGTTATCTTAACACAAGAAGGATACGATAAGTTAGAAGAAGAATTAAACTATTTAAAAACAGAAAAAAGAGCAGAAATTGCAGATAGAATAAAAGTAGCTTTAGGATTTGGAGATTTATCAGAAAACTCTGAATACGATGAAGCAAAAAATGCACAAGCAAAAAACGAAGTTAAAATTGCAGAATTAGAAAATAAAGTAAGACATGCAAAAATTATAGATGAAAGTGAAATTGATACTGAAACAGTACAAATAGGAAATGTTGTAAAAGTTCATGATTTATCATTTGATGAAAAAATTGAATATACAATAGTAGGATCAACAGAAGTTAATCTATTAGAAAACAAAATATCTAATGAATCTCCTTTAGGAGCAGCTCTTTTAGGTGCTAGAAAAAACCAAACAGTAGAAGTAAATGCACCAGCAGGAATTATGAAATATAAAATTTTATCAATTGAAAAATAAATATAATAATAAAGCACAACTAATATATATAGTTGTGCTTTTAAAAAATGTTAATTTAACTCTAATGAACTTTCCAAAGCCAATTTAATCATATTATTTAATCCAGTTTGTCTTTCTTCAGGAGTTGCAATTTCTTTAATAAACTTAGAATCAACAACACTCATTAAACAAGACGCATTTTTATTTAATATTTTAGCAACATAAAATAAGGCAAAAGCTTCCATTTCAGCACTATAAGGATTAAACCCATCAGGAATTCTTTTTAAAAACTCATCAACATTAGCCATATAAACATCAAAACAATCAGCGCAAATAGTATTACCTTCAAAAATTTTAATATTATTATTTTCAGCAGTATTTTTAATAACAGAGTTTAAAAATTCACTTCCATCAACTTCATGGCAGTCATCATTATTTAAAGTTAAAGCAAAATTTCCTTCTGAAAAAACTCTCTTAGAAAGAACAATATTAAAGAGTTTTAGTTCTGGTAAATAACCTCCACAAGAACCAATTCTAATAATATTTTCAACATCATAAAATTTATAAAGTTCATAAGCATAAATTCCCATACTAGGCATTCCCATACCAGAAGCCATAACAGTAATTTTTTTTCCTTTATAAAATCCAGTGTATGCATACATTCCTCTTACTTTATTAACCAAAGTATAATCCTCTAAAAAATTTTCGGCAATATATTTAGCACGTAAAGGATCTCCTGGCATAATAACAGTCTTTGCGATATCACCTAAATTTGCTTCGTTATGTGGTGTAGACATATATAAAAACCTCCTTTAATTAACATTTAAACAATGTTCATAATTTATGTTATTATATCATAAAATTTATAAAAATCAATTGCAAAAAACATATAATTGTGATATAAATTAAATAATAATAAAAATAATGAGGTGAAAAAATGATAAAGGCATATGCTAAATCCGATCCAGGCAAAGTCAGAGAGATGAACCAAGATAGCTACTATATATCACAATCATTAGATGAAGTTCAGCTATATATGCTAGCAGATGGAATGGGCGGATATAAAGGAGGAGAGATAGCAAGTAAACTAGCTATCCAATCAGCTAAAAGCTATATACAAAATAATTTCAAAGAAATTCCAAAAGATAGAGATAGTATAATTCAACTACTTGCAAGTAGTATGGAATATGCAAACATGGTAGTATATGAAAAATCAAAAGAAGACAAAGAATTAGAAAATATGGGAACAACATTAGAAATAGTACTAGTATATGGAAACAAAGCATTTATAGGGCACATTGGAGATAGCAGAATATATAGAATAAGAAAATCATTTATAAGAAAACTAACACAAGATCATAGTTATGTGCAAAAATTAGTAAAAGATGGTACTATAACACAAGAAGAAGCAAAACACCATCCACAAAAAAATATGTTAATGAAAGCATTAGGATGTAATGCTTTTATTGAACCAGATATATTAGTAAGAGGATTTCTAAAAGAGGATGTCTATATAATGTGTTCAGATGGATTAAGCAATTTAGTAGAACAAGAGGAAATGTATGATATAGTTTTGAAAAATAATATAGAGCAAGCACCAAAAGAATTTGTAGAATTAGCAAATGAAAGAGGTGGCTATGACAATATAACTGTAGCAGTAATAAAAAATATATAGCTACTAGGTAAAAAACGAGAAATTAAGGAGAGATAAAAATGATTCTAGAAGGTAAAGTATTAGGAAATCGTTATGAAATAATACAAAAAGTAGGAAATGGACGGAATGGCAATAGTATACAAAGCACGAGATATAGTACTTAATAGAAATGTAGCAGTAAAAGTTTTAAGAGATGAATTCACAACAGATGAAGAATTTATAAGAAGATTTGAAACAGAAGCACAATCAGCAGCAAGATTAACACATGCAAATATAGTATCAATATTTGACGTAGGAGTAGATAATGGGATTTACTATATCGTAATGGAATTAATACACGGAAAAACTTTAAAAGAAATAATAGTAGAAGAAAATGGACCATTACCATGGAAATGGTCAATAAATGTAGCAATACAAATAGCACAAGCATTAGATATGGCACATAAAAATAATATTATCCATAGAGATATAAAACCACATAATATAATAATAACAGAAGACGGAGTAGCAAAAGTAACAGACTTTGGAATAGCAAAGGCAGTTTCAAATTCAACAATAACAGCATTCGGTACAACAATAGGATCAGTACACTATTTCTCACCAGAACATGCAAGAGGAGGATTTACAGATGTAAAATCAGACATATATTCTTTAGGAGTAGTAATGTATGAAATGCTAACAGGAAAAGTACCATTTGATGCAGATACACCAGTATCAGTGGCATTAAAACATATGCAAGAAGAACCAGTAGAACCAAAAAAATTAAATCCACATATTCCAGAATCAATAAATAAAATAATAATGAAAACATTACAAAAAGATCCATTATTAAGATATCAAACAAGTATGGAATTATTAGTAGATTTAAAACAAGCATTAAAAAATCCAAAAGGAGATTTTGTAGAAGAACTAGAATATGATGAAACAGCTAAAACACAAAAAATCCAAACAAATATGTATGAAAAAAATAAAAGCAGAAATGCTCGCGCAAACAAAAAAGAAAATAAATTAAAAAAATTTATTAAAGAACATAAAAAACTAAGTATAGTTATAGGACTAATACTACTATTTTTCATAGCATTTGGTGGAACAATGTTAGTATTAAATATAACAAATCCAAAAGAAGTAGATTTGCCAAACATTGTAGGATTATCAAAAGAAGAAGCAGAAGAACAAATAAAAAAAGCAAAATTAAAATATGAAGTAGAAAAAGAAGAATTTGATTTAGAAGTACCAGAAGGATATATAATAAGTCAAGATCCACCATATTCAGAAAAATATCACTCAGTAAAACAAGGAAGCACTGTAAAAGTAGTAATAAGCAAGGGAACAGAAAAAACTAAAGTTCCAAAAGTAGTTGGCAAAAAGCAAGATGAAGCAATAGAAGAATTAGAAAAAGCAAAATTAAAAGCAGAAATAATAGAAGAAACAAGTAGAAAAGTACAAGTAGGATATGTAATAAAACAAGACATAAAAGAAGATACAGAAGTTTTAGCAGGAGATACTATAAAAATCCATGTAAGTATTGGAACAGGAATAAAAGAAGTAACAATGATAAATGTTACAAACAAACAAGAAGAACAAGCTAAAAAAGAATTAGAAAATTTAGGATTAAAAGTATCAGTAGTCTATGAAGATAACAAATCAAATGAAAATGGAATAGTTCTAAAACAAAGTATAGATCAAGGAAAAGTAATTGAAGAAGGTACAACTGTCACATTAACAGTAAATAAAAAAGAAGAAACTAAAAAAGCAACAGTAACTATTAATGTTAAGTCAATAACAGGAGGATATAAAGAAGAAAAGCCAACAGAAAACAAAACAGATGAAACATCATCAAATATTGAAAAAACTGTACAAGTGGAACTAAAAGTAAATAATACAGTTTTCTATGCAGATTCAAAAGCAGATAAAAATAAAACAATAAATAATATAGAAATATCAGGAAAAGGAATGGCAACAGTTCAATTAAAAATAGGACAAAAATTAATGACTAAAACAATAGACTTTAATACAACAAATCATATTGAATTTTAATAATATAAAAAATAATAAGCCTTAAGCTCTAATTCAGGGCTTAAGGTCTTTATAAAAAGGAGGAATTAATTGAAAGAAGGACTAATTACCCAAAATATATCTAACATATATATAGTAAAAGTAGATAATGAAGAATATGAAACAGTAGCAAGAGGAAAATTAAAAAATGACGCAATTACACCAATAGTCGGAGATTATGTTAAAATATCAAACATAGATGAAGAAAATAAAAAAGCAGTAATTGAAGAAATTTGTCCTAGAAAAGTCTATATAAAAAGACCAAAACTTGCAAATATAACTCAGCTAATATTAGTAGTTTCTAGCAAAAATCCTAAGCCCGATTTATTACTATTGGATAAACAGTTAGCATTTGCTAAATACTTAGGAATAAAAAGCTTAATTGTATTAAATAAAGTTGATTTAGATAAAAAAGAAGAATTTAAAGAAATAAAAAAAATATATCAAAATATTGGGTATAAAGTAATAGAAGCAGAAGCAAAAAATAAAATTGGAATAGAAGAACTAAAAAAAGAATTACAAGGAAATATAAATGCTTTTTCAGGAAATTCAGGAGTAGGAAAATCAACTTTAATAAATGGAATCTTCAATAAAGATTTAACCCAAGAAGGAGAAATAAGTAAAAAGAATAAAAAAGGTAAAAATACTACAACTGCAATAAAACTATATGAAATAGATAAAAATACATACATAGCAGATACACCAGGATTTGCAACTTTTGAAATAACAGAAATAGAGGCAAAAGACTTATATAAATATTTTATAGAATTTAATGAATATGTAGATAATTGCGAATTTGTAGGTTGTACTCATATAAAAGAAGAAAACTGTGGAATAAAAGAAGCGGTTAAAAACGAAGAAATATCAAAAGAAAGATATGAAAGATTTTGTAAAATATACGAAAATTTAAAAGAAAAGGAGAAAAGAAAATGGTAGAAGTATCAACATCAATATTATCAGTAAAAAAGGGAGAAGAAGCAGAAGTATTTTTGACATTAGAAAAATCAAAAACAGATTATTTCCATATAGATGTAATGGATGGAAAATTTGTAGAAAAAGATACATATCAAAAAATGCTAGAATATGCAGAATATATAAAAAGATTATCAAACTTACCTTTGGATATACATTTGATGATAGAAGATGTAGAAAAAGGGATAAAAGAATTTGGAGATATAGAACCTAATATGATAACATTTCACTACGAGGCTTGCAAAAATAAAGAAGAAGTTATGAAATATATTAGTAAAATAAAAGATATACATTGTAAGGTTGGGATAAGCATAAAACCAGAAACAAAAATAGAAGAAATCTATGATTTTTTGCCATACATTCATAATGTATTAATAATGACAGTAGAACCAGGAAAAGGTGGACAAACATATTTAAAAGAAATGACAAAAAAAATAGAAAATTTAAAAAAATATATAGATGAAAAAAAACTAGAAATAGATATAGAAGTAGATGGTGGAATTAATTTAAACACAATGGAAGAAGTAAAAAAAGCAGGTGCCAACATATTAGTAGCAGGAACAGCAATACTAAAAGCAAGAGATTATAGCCAGATAATCAAAGAGTTAAAGAAGTAACCATTTTTGGAACATTCTTAAAAAGAATCACTTTATAAAAAATAAAAATAACGAGAACAAAAATTCTCGTTATTTTTTTTATAATTATTTAAGACTGATCCTTTTTAAGAACATCCAAAAAAGGATTACAAGGAATAAAATATGCACAATCAGAGTTTTTAGCAACATTTGACATACATACTATATTATATGAACATTTTCCATCTCTTTGATATATGCAATTTTGAGAACAATTAATATTAGTCAAAAAAATCACTTCCAAAACTAAATAATTCATTTATAGTATATCTAGTTAAAAAATATTTATGCATTATTAATTTTGTAATATTTGCAATATGATTTTATAGGACAAGAATTGCATTGAGGCTTTCTAGCAATACAAGTATTTCGCCCATGCCAGACAAATAAGTGATTAATATAGCGAAGCAAATCTTTAGGAAAAATTTTTATTAAATCTTGTTCTATTTTTAGAGGTTCATTTTCATTAGATAAACCCATCAAATTAGAAATTCTTTTAGCGTGTGTATCAACAGCAATTCCATTTGCAATACCATAGACTTCTAATAAAATAACATTTGCAGATTTTCTACCGAACACCAGCTAAAGTTAATAAATCTTTCATATTATTTGGAACAACACCATTAAAGTTTTTAGAAATTTGTTCAGCACATAATTTTATATTTTTTGCTTTATTTTTATAAAATCCACATGGATAAATAATTTTTTCTAATTCATGAATATCAATATCAATATAATCTTCTAAAGTTTTACATCTATCAAAAAGAATAGGAGTTGTTTTATTTACACGTTCATCAGTACATTGTGCAGAAAGCATAACCGAAACAACCATTTCAAAAGGAGTAGTAAAATCTAAACTGCATTTAGCATCTGGATATGCTTCTTGCAATAATTCAACTATTTTTTTTCCATCTTTTTTTGTCATAATCTATCATCTCCTAGAATAATTTTATAATATTTTTAAAAAATGGTCAATATCTAATTTGACATAAATAGTAACATATAAAATAAAAATGAATAAAATATACTAAAAGGAAAGGAAGGATAACATGTTTCATTTATTAAGAAAAACAATAGGGGTTTGTTTAATAGGAATAGGGTTAGGCATATTACTTGTGTTATTGCTTCCAATAACAGGTTGGCTATTTATAATAGGAGTAGCTCTTGCATGTGTTGGATTAATGTGGCTTGCATGTTAAAATAAAAGGAGGGAGTACATAAAATGACTATTGTTGTAAAGAAAGTACCTAAATTTTTACGTGGATTTGTAAAATTTATATTTAGAATAAAAGAATAAAAAAAAGAGCTTAGGCTCTTTTTACTTTTCCGTTTTTTAAACATTTTGCACATACATGAACTTTTTTAACTTGACCATCTACTATAGCTCTAACAGTTCTTAAGTTTGGTTTCCATGTACGAAGTGTTCTTTTGCTTATATGTGAACGAGTAATACTTAATTTATTACCAGTATTTTGAGTTTTATTACAAATTTCGCATTTTGCCATGTTTAGCACCTCCTAATTTTTAAAATAAATTGACTATTTATAAGTCTAACATAAAATACCAAAAAAAACAAGAGTTTTTTAAAAAAAGTATATGGATTTTAAAAAATAAGAATTAAATATAGGAAAAATAAAGTTTATATCAAAAGTAACAATAATATTTATACTTAATATAATAATAATAATAATAATACAAAAATAAAAAAGGAGGAGAAAATGCGTTTAAATGAGTTAAATTTAAAAGAAACAGGTGAAATTTTAGAAATAAAGTGTGAAGAAAATGTAAAAAGAAGATTACTAGATCTAGGAATGGTAAAAGGAACAAAAATATCACCAGTTCTAAAAAGTCCATCAGGAGATCCAAAAGCATTTGATATAAGAGGAACATTAATTGCAATAAGAGAAGATGATACAAAATTAATTGAAATAGAAAGGGGATGATTTTTTTTGGCACGCCCAAAAAAAGAGCAAAATAATTTCACAGTTGCTTTAGCTGGTAATCCCAATGTTGGCAAATCTACTATTTTTAATAATTTAACTGGTATGCATCAACATACAGGAAATTGGCCAGGAAAAACTGTTGCAAATGCTACAGGGGGAACTTTGATAAATGGAAAAAATTTTAAATTTGTAGATATTCCAGGTACATATTCAATTATGTCGAATTCTGAAGAAGAAGAAATAGCAAGAGATTACATTTGCTTTGGAAACCCAGATGCGACTATCGTTGTTGTAGATAGCACTTGCCTAGAAAGAAATCTTAACCTAGTTTACCAAGTTATGGAAATTACTCCAAATGTAATTTTATGTGTAAATTTATTAGATGAAGCAAAAAAGAAAAAAATTAAAATAAATTTAAAAAAACTTTCAAAATTATTAAAAATTCCAGTAGTTGGCACCGTTGCAAAAGATAAAAAGACTTTAGAAAATTTAAAAGATGTAATATATAAAGTATGTACAGGTGAAAGAGAAGTTAGACCCAATAAAATGGTTTATAAAGATATAATAGAAGACTCTATCAACCAAGTAGAAAAATCTTTGAAAAAAGAAAATATTGAAATAATAGAACATACAGAAAATGAACAAAAAAAGTATGATGATGATTTTTTAAGATGGGTGTCATTAAAATTAATTGATGGAGAAGAAGGAATTTTAAATTCTATTAAAAAGAATACAAAATTAAATATTGATAGTAAAAATTTAAAACAGGAAATTAAATCAGTAAGAGCAAAACTCCAAGAAGAAAACATTGAAAAAGAAGATTTTAAAGAAAAAGTCACAGAGGAAATTCTAAATAAATCAGAAGAAATATGTAAAGAAGTATGCACATTTGAAAATAAAAATTATAGTAGTAAAGATAGAAAAATAGACAAGATTTTAACATCAAAAACATTTGGTATTCCTATTATGATTTTATTTTTAGGTTTGATTTTTTGGATAACAATTGAAGGAGCAAATTATCCATCAGAAATGTTATTTACATTTTTTCATTGGCTTAAAGAATGGATAAATAAATTTTTTGAATTTATTTATATGCCAAAACTTTTAGCAGATATTTTATTAAATGGGGTATATGATACACTTACATGGGTAATAGCTGTTATGCTACCACCAATGGCAATATTTTTTCCGCTGTTTACTTTTTTAGAAGATTTAGGATACTTACCAAGAATAGCGTTTAACATGGATAAATTCTTCAAAAAAGCATGCTGCACAGGAAAACAAATGATAACGATGTGTATGGGATTTGGTTGTAATGCCTGTGGAGTAGTAGGATGTAGAATTATAAATTCACCAAGAGAAAGATTAATTGCAATTTTAACCAATAGTTTAATACCTTGTAATCGGTAGATTTCCAATATTAATAACTATTGCAACGATATTTATAGCAGGTAATTTAGGTGGATTTTCTTCTATATTAGCTACTCTAGCAGTTATAGCAGTTGTGATATTAGGAGTACTTGTAACACTATTAATATCTAAAATATTATCAAAAACAATATTAAAAGGAATGCCATCATCATTTGTATTAGAATTACCACCATATAGAAAACCAGAATTAGGAAAAATAATTGTAAGATCTATATTTGATAGAACATTATATGTTTTAGGAAGAGCAATAAAAGTTGCAGCCCCTGCAGGGTTAGTAATATGGCTTATGTCAAATATAGGAATTCAAGGACAAAGCGTTTTATCAATTGTTGCAAATTTCTTTGACCCATTTGCCAAACTAATGGGATTAGATGGATATATATTAACAGCATTTATATTAGGAATTCCAGCAAATGAAATAGTATTTCCAATTATCCTAATGTGCTACCTAAAATCAAATGTATTAATGGAAATATCAGACCCATTTGCACTAGGAGAAATATTAATTCAAAATGGTTGGACTATGCTAACTGCAATAAATACAATGTTATTCACAATTTTTCATTTTCCTTGTGCTACAACACTTTTAACAATCAAAAAAGAAACAGGAAGTAGAAAATGGACTGGATTAGCATTTTTAATTCCTACTGTGTGTGGAATAGTAGTTTGTATGTTTAGTACTTTAATATATAATCTAATTATATGAGATACAAAATTATGTAAGGTATGATGTAATTATAATCTTATAATAATCAAGGAGTTTTGAATATACTTAAAACTCATTGATTATGTTAAAATTATGAATATTTATTAAAAATAAAATAAAATAAAATAAAATATCATAAGATACTTGACTTCTAACTAAAAAAAATAGTAATATAAATATAACGTATAAAAAAGGAGCAAATAAGATGTTAGAAAAAGGAAGATTTACAGAAATTGATGAAGAATTCATATGTGAAAATTGTGGAAAAAAAGTAACAAAATTAGGATATTCTTGTAGAAATCATTGCCCATATTGTTTACATTCAAAACATGTTGATAAAAATCCAGGAGATAGAGAAGAAACATGTCAGGGGGATTTAGAACCAATAGGATTAGAAATAAACAATAAAAAAGGATATGTAATAATATTCAAATGCAAAAAATGTGGAGCAATAAGAAAAAATAAAGCAGCAAAAGATGATAATATGGATTTAATAATAGAATTATCAAAAGGAAATGATCCTTTTTAGGAACGTCCCAAAAAGGATCATATTTCTCTTTTTAAATTTCCATTAGTAAAATCTTTTCCTTCAAATCTTTCATTATTTTTTACTTTATCTACAATAGTATTTATTTCTTCAATATTTTCATCTAAAATATCTATTCTATAAGAAGTAACATTATCAAAATCATTAGGTAAGATTGAAAGAGTCTTTGAATTATATATGGTTGTAATAGTTTGAAGATTATCAGGCAATATCCTAAACTTCATATTTAATCTATCTTTCAAATAATATTTATTATCTAAATTCATACATTTAGCATCACATTTAGGATAGCACAAATTAGATTTTCCAAGTAAACAATATCTCATATTCATTAAAGGTGTTTTTCCATAGACTATAAGTTCTTTAGGTAAAATATTAGAATCACACAAAGCTAAAACAGTATCTTTATCCAATTCGCAAGCTGGTGTAAATTTATTAATTCCTACATTTTTAAATTTTGAAATAGTTTTTTCATTATATACATTCAAAGTATAATTTCCAATAATATCATAGTCATTAAAATTAATTCCGATATTTTCTAATAGTTGGATATTACCAATATTTGAAAGTACAAACCCTTTAATAGAAAATTCTTCTAATGCTAAATTAATATAAGAAACAAGTAAGTTTCTAGAATTTGACCTTATAATAGTTGGCAAATAAATATATAAATTAAAATTATCACTTAAAAATTTAAGTATTTTTTTATAATGGCTATTAGAAAAATATTTTAAAGGAATATATAAATTAGAAATTGACTTACTTAAATTTTCATAAGTATATGATGGATTTAAAATATTTAATAAAACTGAAATATTAAAATTATTCTCTACTTGCAAAGTATTAAAATCATCATTATCAATATTATCAACTTCCATATCACAAAAATAGTTATAACTTCTATCACAAACTCTATAAATATTATTACAAGCAAATTGTTCAACTTTTTCTAAAGCCAATCTTCGTAATTCATTAAGCATACTAATTTTAGGCAAGAATAAATTATCATCTAAATCAATATTAATTTTATTAAATTCATAAGGAGTATCAGTAGTTTTAGAAATGTGAGCAATAACTGTTCCAATATCTAAAGGACAATTTTTTGCTTCTGTAGGTATAGCATTAGGAAGATTACATTCAATTTTCATATTTTTGTAAACTTCATTTTTATAACCATTAAAATGAGGAACAACAACCAAAGAAAGAGAAACCCCTTTTTTAATAGTAATAAAAGCATCTAATAAAACTTTTCTATGTTCACCCCAAAAACTATCTTTTGCATCTTTTAACAATTTTTTAGAGGATATTTTATAAATTTTATCACCAGGCTTAATATTTCCTTTCATTCTACCAATAGTCACAAAGTCACCAATTTTAGTATCTTTAATATTTTTACCTTTTTGCAGCAATTCAGAAATAGTATATGAACCAGTTTCATTTTCTAAAGAAATAGTATCACCAATTTCAATTTGCTCATTCAATTTAAAAGAAATATATCCTTTATTTTGATTATACTTTTGAACAATACCTAAAAATAAGCCCATATTATTAGGTTTCTCTTTATAAACTAAATTTCTATTTGCTTCTACATCCAAATGACCAGTAGAAAAATTGCCTCTATTAAAAACTTGCATAAGTTCTTTTCTATCTTTTTCATCAACTACATATTCATCTAAGTTATCAGACTTTATGCACATATTTGCTAAATCAATATATTTCCTATAAATCCTAGTAACACTTGCAACATATTCACTACTTTTCATTCTACCTTCAATTTTAAAACTTTTAACACCTGCTAAAATAAGCTGTGGAATAAAGTCTAAAGCACATAAATCTCTAGTACTTAAAAGATACCCATTATCAATTTTTTTGTCGTTTTCTAATAATTCATAAGGAAGTCTACAACTTTGAGCACATTTTCCTCTATTTCCAGAACGTCCGCCTATCATACTTGAAAATAAGCATTGGCCAGAATATGAAATACATAAGGCACCGTGTACAAAACATTCAAGTTCGGCATTTGAATTTTTACAAATATATTCAATTTCATTTATTGAAACCTCTCTAGATAACACAACTCTTTTAAATCCTAAATTTTCTAATTTTAAAACACCTTCTAAATTATGAATTGACATTTGAGTGCTTGCATGAATAGGTAAATCAGGAAATGCTTTAATAAGTAAACTAGCCAAACCTAAATCTTGGACGATGATCGCATCAATACCACATTCATAGGCAGTTTTGGCTAAAGTAAATGCATCTTCTAATTCAGAATCTTTTAATAAAGTATTTAAAGTCAAATTAGTTTTAACACCACGAAGTTTAGCATATGTAATAGCTTTTTTTAATTCATCTAAATTAAAATTATCAGCAAAAGCTCTTGCGCTAAATAAATTCGCACCAAAATATACAGCATCTGCACCATTTTGAACAGCTGCTTTTAATGCTTCAAAATTCCCTACTGGGGATAATAATTCTACCATAATTTAATTCCTTCTTCTAACATAAAATTTCAAAAATATTATAGCATATAAATTTAAATATTACAAACATATTACATTTTATTTAATAATATAAATTTCGTTGACTAAGAAAATTAGTAATGATATAATAAGCTCGAAAAATATAGAAAAAAGTAATATATTTTTAAATAGAAAATCGAAAGGAAAAAATAATTATGAAGAAAAAAACAATACTAAACTTAATAATATTTTTAACATTGACAACTTTATGTGTTATTGCACCAAATAAAGTAAAAGCAAGTACATTAATAATAAAAGCAGATAAAGGAACATTAAAACCAGGAGAAAGTACAATGGTTACTGTGTCTTCTGATTCAAAAGGTAGAGTAAATTTAAAAGTAAGTAGTAATGCTGAAATAACAGGAGATAGAGTAAGTTTAAATGGAGATTCACAATCTTTTAAACTTACTGCTAAACAAGCAGGAAAAGTGACATTAACAGCTACACCACAAAAACCGATGACATTAAATGGAAATGAAGTTACTCTAAATCCAGCAACTTGCACACTAAACATAGTAGAAGGAGAAGAAAATAAAAATAATCAATCAACAAATGTAACACTTGCAAATTTAGGAATAAAACCAAATGACTTCAAAGGATTTTCTCCTAATAAAAATGAATATTTTGTAACAGTTCCAACTGATGTTAAATCTATTGAAATATATGCAAAAAAAGGAAAAGAAGGACAAAAAATAGAAGGAATAGGAAAAAAAGAATTACAAGAAGGAAAAAATACTTTTAATATAACAGTGACAGCAGAAGATGGAAAAACAAGTAACACATATGTTATTAATATAACAAGAGAGACAACAGCTACAGAAAATATAACAAGTAAAGAAGAAACAAATATTGAATTAGGACTAAAAACATTAAAAATTGAAGGTGTTTCATTAGTGCCAGAATTTAAAAAAGACGTATATGAATATGAAACAAAATTGATTGGCGAAAAAGAAACATTAGAAATAGAAACAGAAGCATTAGATGAATCAGAAAAAATAGAAATATTAGGAAATGAAAATTTAAAAGAAGGTCAAAATATAATTTCAATACTTGTATCTGATCAAGAAGGCGAAAATACAATTACATATCAAATAACAGTAAATAAAAGTTTAGTAGATAAAGAAAAAGAAGCAAAAGCAGAAAATATAAAAAAATCAGTAATTATAGGAAGTACAATTATTGTTATAACAATACTTCTAATAATACTAATCAAAAAGAAAAGAAAAAATGAAGAATTTAATTATGGATATGATAACGAATATATAGAACCATATGTAGAAAACAAAAAAGAAAATCAAGAAGAAATAATAGAAGAAAATATTGAAGAAGAAAAACCAAAGAAGAAAAAAAGCAAAGGGAAGAGATTTAAATAAAATGAAAATATATTTAATGAGACATGGCGAAACAAATTGGAATAAAGAAAAAAGAATGCAAGGAAGAACAGATATAGAGCTAAATGAGAATGGAAGACAACAAGCAATTAGTGCAAGAGAAAAATTTGAAAGATTAAATATAGACTTAATAATATCATCACCATTAATAAGAGCTAAACAAACAGCAAAACTTGTATCTGAAGGTACTAATATTCCTATAATATATAAAGAAGAATTAATGGAAAGAGGGTATGGAGAGTTAGAAGGAAAAATAATAAAAGGAGATGCTTTTTATAAAAATGATAGCACCTATGATTTAGAAAAAAATACTAACATCTACAATATAGAAACAGTTAAAATTCTATGTAAAAGGATATGGAACCTACTAGATGAAATAAAAGAAAAATATCCAGATAAAAACATATTATTAGTATCACATGGTGGAACATCAAGAGCAATAAAAGCATATTTTGAAGGAATACCAGAAAATAAAGTCTTAAAACCAGCAAATATTAAAAATGCTGAAATAATTGAATTAATGTAATATATAAAAAAAGTCTAATTTTTAAAAAAAGTTAGACTTTTTTTATATATTTTATAAGTAACTAATTATTCAACAATATAATAAAAAAACTCAAAAACACTTGAAAAAAAGCCTAAAACAATGTAAAATAGACAAGAGAAGAATGTAAAAGGAGAAAGAAAAATGTACTTAATAGTAGGATTAGGAAATCCAGAAGAAGAATATAGTAATACTAGACATAATATGGGATTTGATGTAATCAACAAATTAGCTAAAAAATATAATATAAATATAACAAAAAATAAATTTAAAGGACTTTATGGAACAGGAATAATAGAAAATCAAAAAGTTATTCTATTAAAGCCTCAAACATATATGAATTTAAGTGGAGATTCTATAATAGAAGTAATGAACTATTTTAATATAGATATATCAGAACTAATAGTAATATATGATGATATGGATATAGAAAAAGGAACAATGAAAATAAGAAAAAATGGTGGTCCAGGTTCTCATAATGGAATGAAATCAGTAATAGAAAATATACAAACAACAAATTTTAATAGAATACGTATAGGAATAGGAAGACCAGAAAAAAACTATGATAAAATAAATTATGTAATAGGAAAAATATCAAAAGAAGAAAAAGACATATTAGAATGTGGAATAGATAAAGCAGCAGAAGCTATACCAGAAATTATTAAAATTGGAATAGATAGAGCAATGAATAAATTTAACTAAAAAGGAGAAACATAAAATGTTAGAAATTTTAACAAATAAAAATCAAGAAAAAACAAAAATAGCATTAGTAGAAAATGGAAACTTACTTGAATATTATGAAGAAATTGAAAATGGGGAGAGAAAAGAAGGAAATATCTATTCAGGAATAGTAAAAGATATAGTAAATGGAATGGAAGCGGCTTTTGTAGATATAGGAGCAGAAAAGAACACCTTTATTCATTTAAAAGATATTTTACCAAAAGCAGATGAAACAAAACAAAAAAAAGATAAAGATATTAAAATAAAAGACATATTAAAGCTTAATCAAAAAATATTAGTCCAAGTAAAAAAAGATAGTAATGATAAAAAAGGAGCCAGAGTATCATCACATATTAGTTTACCAGGAAAATATGTAGTATTAATGCCTAATACAGATATTATAACAGTTTCACAAAAAATAACTAACGAAAAAGAGCAAGAAAGACTAAAAAGACTAGTAAAAGAAAATATAACTAAAGAAAACGGATGTGTAATCAGAACAGCAGCAGTAAAAAAAGAAAAAGAAATAATAGAAGAACTAAAAAAACTAGAAGAAAAATGGGAAAAAATCGAAAATAAATTTAATGAAAATGATAAAGAAACAAAATTAATATATAAAACAGCAACAATTTTAGAAAAAATGATAATAGATTTAGCAGATAAAAACATAGAAAAAATAGTAACAAATGACAAAGAAGAATATGAAAAAATATTAAAAATAAAAGAAGAAAATAAAGAACTTGAAAACACAAAAATAGAATTAGAAAATAAAAATATATTTGATAAATATGATTTAGAACAACAAATATCTAAAATAAATAACAGAAAAATATGGCTAAAATGTGGTGGTTTTATAACAATAGATAAAACAGAAGCATTAACAGCAATAGATGTAAATTCAGGAAAATTTACAGGAACAAAAGATTTAGAAAAAACAGTGTATAAAGTAAATGAAGAAGCAACAATAGAAATAGCAAAACAATTGAGATTAAAAGATATAGGTGGAATTATAATAATAGACTATATAGATATGCAAAAAGAAGAAAATAAACAAAAAATCCAAAAACTTTTAGAAGAAAATCTAAAAAAAGACAGAAGTAAAACACAACTAGAAGGATTTACAAGATTAGATTTAATGGAAATGACAAGAAAACATATATGTAGTCATAAAGAACAAAAATAAGAAGGGAATAAATAAATGAATGTAGGATTTATATCATTAGGATGTAGCAAAAATTTAATAGATACAGAAGTAACAATAGGAATGTTTAAAAATCATGGACATAAGATAGTAAATGATCCAAATGAAGCAGAAATATTATTAATAAATACATGTGGTTTTATAGAATCAGCTAAAGAAGAAGCAATAAATACTATTTTAGAAATGGCTGAATACAAAAATAAAAAGTGTAAATATTTAATAGTAATGGGATGCTTAGTACAAAGATATTATGAAGATTTAATAAAATGCTTACCAGAAGTTGACCTGTTCCTTAGAATAGAAGATTACGATAAACTATGGAAAGCAATAGAAGATTTAATAAAAAGAGA
This sequence comes from Clostridia bacterium, assembly GCA_029258515.1. Lineage (GTDB taxonomy): Bacteria > Bacillota > Clostridia > TANB77 > CAG-508 > CAG-269. The sequence continues at coordinate 129,388 of JARHYK010000001.1, forward strand.
CATTAAATTAAAGCCACAAAACACTAAACCTAAAAAAATATCAGAAATAGGAAAATTTCCAATGCTAGAAGAACATGACTATTTAGAAAGAGTATTATCAACAGGAAAAAATTATGCATATATAAAAATAGGTGAAGGATGTAGTAATAGATGTACATATTGTGCAATTCCATATATTAGAGGAGAGTTTATAAGTAGAAAAATAGAAGATATACTTGAAGAAGCAAATATACTAGCTAAAAAAGGAATAAAAGAATTAATAATAATAGCACAAGACACAAGTAAATATGGAATGGATATATATGGAAAACCAAAACTAGTAGAACTATTAGACAAATTAAGCCAAATCGAAGAAATAAAATGGATACGTTTCCTATATACATACCCAGAAGGAATAACAGATGAATTAATAGATATAGTTGCAAAAAATGATAAAATAGCAAAATATTTTGATATACCAATACAACATATATCAGATGATATATTAAAGAAAATGAATAGAAGAACAAACAAAAAGCAAATAGAAAATTTATTAATAAAAATAAGAGAAAAAATACCAAATGTAATATTAAGGACAAGCCTAATAGTAGGTTTTCCAGGAGAAACTAAAAAAGACTTTGAAGAATTAGAAGAATTTGTGTCTAAGGCAAAATTTGATAAATTAGGAACATTTATGTATTCAAAAGAAGAAGGAACACCAGCAGCAAGAATGCCTGAACAAATACATGGAAATACTAAAAAATCAAGATACAATAAAATAATGAAATTGCAACAACAAATATCAAAAGAAAACCTAGAAAATAAAATAGGAAAAGTATATCAAGTATTGATAGAAAATATATCATTTGATGGCAACTACTATATCGGAAGAACTTTAGAAGATGCACCAGATATAGATGGTTTAGTATATATAAAAAATGAAAGCAATAAAAACCTATTAAATCAATTTGTGATGTGCAAAATAGAGAGTGTAAATGATTATGACTTAATAGGAAAAATAATGTAAGAGGAGATTAAAACATGGAAGAAAAAGAAGAAATCCTAGACATTATGAGAAAAATAAGATTTGAAGAAACAACAAAAATTGTTGAAAATAAATTAGGCGAAGAATTTACAAATGAAGAATTTGACAAACTTCAAGAAACTGATTTTGTTAAAAATATTAAATATTTAGGAAAAATTGAAATTGATGGAAAAAAACAAGATATATATTTAATTATAGAACAAATAGAAAGAATCAATGAAAATAAAAAAAAAGTACCAGTAGAATTACAAAAATATGTAACTGAGAATTTAGAGGTACTTGCAGTAGAAGATATGGAAAAAAAATTTGGAATAGTACCTACAAAAACAGAATTAAATCAAGAAGAAAAGATAGAACAACTAAAACAACTAGATAAACAAGGCATTTTAGACTTAAATGAATTAGAAACTAAAATAAAAGTAGAACTAGCAGAAATTATAGGAATAAGCCTAAATGAAATAGAAGAAACAAAAGAACTTGACTTAAAACAAAAAATTAAGGAGCCAAAAGAAAATAATACAATTACCGAAGAACAATATAAAGGAATGCAAACAAAAGAAGAAACTTTATTAAACCAAAATATAAAAGGTGAAACATTAGAAACAAAGTTAGGCCTAAAAGAAAAAGGAATAACAGATGGAATAAAATTAGTAAGAGTATCTTCACATAATGTAAACAAATATGTAGATAAAAAGCATAGTCAAGTAGATAGTTTTGTGGTAATTAGAAAAAATGGAGAAAAAGAAGTATTAGGCGAAGATATTTTAGAACCAGATAATAAATTAGGAACAAATCCGACACAAGAAAATTTAACAATAAACAATGATGGGAGCGTAAAAAACGAAAAAATAACATCAAGTTATCGTATAGTAAACAGAAAAGATGAATACTTAACATGTGGCTATGATGAAACTTTTGGAAAAGAAATAAAATATTCAAAATACTCACCACAGGAAAATAAATATGTAGATGTAGAACTAGAAACTCAAAGAACACATATTCAAGCAAATGATGTAAGACAATTTATGAAAGATAAGGGAGTAGGAGAAAGAGAAGCAAAAAAAATACTTGAAGAAGATAGAAAACATGGAGAATGTCCTAAAAAAGATGTTACAGTAATAGATACTGATAAAAACAATGATTCACATACCCATGAAATAATAAAAGCAACTGATTATATACCAAATACTAAAATTACATGGGAAAGATTAGCAAAAATGTGTGGATATAGAGGAGAAGGCAGCATAGAAAAAACCTATGAAGAATTTATAAGTATTAAAAAAGAAAATTTTGAAATAAGCAATAATCAAATAATTAATAAAATGGAAGAAAGAGCAAATGAATATTTTCCAGGAAGAAAACAGAGAGGAGAATAAAAATGTCAAAAAAAAGAATATTAACAGGAGATAGACCAACAGGAAGATTACATATAGGACACTATTTTGGATCACTAAAAACAAGAGTAGAAATGCAAGATAATCCTGAATATGACCCATTTATACTAATAGCAGATGTACAAGCATTAACAGACAACTTCAATAATCCAGAAAAAGTAAGAAAAAATGTAAGAGAAGTTGCAATTGATTATCTATCAGTAGGAATAGACCCTAAAAAAACAACAATATATATCCAATCAATGATACCAGAAACAGCAGAATTAACTCTATATTATTCAAATCTAGTAACAGTAGCAAGATTAGAAAGAAACCCAACAGTAAAAACAGAGCTAGCTCAAAAGAAAAATGTATTTGGAGACAATATAACATATGGATTTTTAGGATATCCAGTAAATCAAACAGCAGATATAACAACTTTTGAAGGAGAACTAGTACCAGTAGGAGAAGACCAACTACCATTAATAGAACAAGCAAGAGAAATAGTAAGAAAATTCAATAGCATATATGGAGAAATATTAAAAGAACCAAAAGCAGTTTTATCAAATGCAAAAAGAATAAAAGGTCTAGATGGAAATGATAAAATGGGAAAATCATTAGGAAATGCAATATACTTATCAGATAGTGAAGAAGAAATAACAAAAAAAGTAATGGGAGCAGTAACAGATCCTAATAGAATTAAAAAAGATGATTTAGGAAATCCTGATGTATGTATGGTAGCATATTATCATAATTTATTTACTGATAAAGAAGAAGTAAAAAATGTATGTGCAGAATGTAGAGCGGGCAAAAGAGGATGCGTAAAATGTAAAAAAGAATTAGCAAAAAATATAACTGAAACACTAAGACCGATTAGAGAAAAAAGAGAATATTACGAAAAGCATCCAGAAGAAGTAGATGAAATTTTAATTGAAGGAACAAAAAAGGCAAGAGAAGTAGCAAAACAAACACTAAAGAAAGTAAAAGAAGCAATGAAATTAAATTATTTTGATGATTAAGGAGAGAAAAAAATGTTTACAGATTATACAAAAATAATAATAAAATCTGGAGATGGAGGAAATGGAGCAGCAACATTTCGTAGAGAAAAATATGTAGCAGCAGGTGGACCAGATGGTGGAGACGGAGGAAAAGGCGGAGACATATATTTTCAAGTAGATAAAGATAAAAACACATTAATAGATTTTAGATATAATAAAAGATATAAAGCTGGAAATGGCGAAAATGGAAGCGGAAGCCGTTGCAATGGAAAATATGGAGAAGACCTATATATCAAAGTACCAATAGGAACAATTTTAAGAGATAAAGAAACTAATAAAATAATAGCAGATTTATCAAAACCAGGTCAAACAGAATTAGTATTAAAAGGTGGAAGAGGTGGAAGAGGAAACTCGCATTTTGCAACACCAACAAGACAAGTTCCTAGATTCTCAGAAGCAGGAGACAAAGGAGAGGAAAAAGAAATAATATTAGAATTAAAATTATTAGCAGATGTAGGACTACTAGGCTTTCCAAATGTAGGAAAATCAACATTTCTATCAACAGTAACAGAAGCAAGACCTAAAATTGCTAACTACCATTTTACAACACTAGAACCAAACCTAGGGGTGGTAAAAATGAAAGGTGGAGATGGATTCGTAATTGCAGATATTCCAGGAATTATAGAAGGAGCAAGTGAAGGAGTAGGGCTTGGAATTCAATTTTTAAGACATGTTGAAAGAACAAGACTATTACTACATTTTATTGATGTATCAGGCCAAGAAGGAAGAAATCCAGTAGAAGACTATAAAACAATAAATGAAGAACTAAAAAAATATAGTGAGAAATTAGCAACAAGAAAACAAATAATAGTTGCAACAAAAGTAGATACTATACAAGATGATAGTGGATTTAAAGAATTAGAAAAATTAGCTAAAAAAGAAAATCTAAAAATCTTTAAAATATCTTCAGTGACAGGAGAAGGAGTAGAAGAATTATTAGATTATACTTCAAAAATGCTAAAAGAATTGCCAAAAGAAGAACTAATTGAACAAGAAGAAAGAATTGTATATACATTAGAAGAAAAAGATCAAGAATGGGAAGCAAAAAGAGAAGGAAATGAATTCTATGTAACAGGAAGAGCAGTAGATAGATTAATGGGAAGAATAAATATAGAAGACAACGAATCAATGTACTATTTCCACAAATGCCTAAAAAATATGGGAATAGATGCAAAACTAAAAGAATTAGGAATATGTGATGGAGACACAGTATATATTTCTGATTGGGAATTAGAATGGGAAGAATAAAAAATACGCAATTATTAGAACTTTATAAAAAGAAAAAGCAAAAGACACTTTTAAAAAAAGTGTCTCTTGCTTTTCTCACCATTTGCAATATTAAAAATCTTTTTTTAGCACAAGTAAAACAGTTGAATCTGTTTCTTGGACAATATCAAAAAAAGAAATTAAATGTTGATAGATTTCTATTTGACCCCAAAAAAGTCCTCGCGAAGCAGATAAATCGTGAGAAAAAATATCGGTGATATCTGCATAAACTAAATGTTTTCTTTGAGAATTAGCAATTGCAGAAAGAAACCAATTAGCTAAAAGTGCTTCCCATTCAATATGAGAAGTACATTCCCATCTTGAAATAACACTTCTTAAAGTAAGAGAAGGAAGAGAAGAAATATTCAGCAAAAAATATTTTTTAGAATCTCTTTTCTTAAACATATAATCTCCACTCCATAAAGCATTAGCAGACTCATACTGTAATTGATTATAATCAATTATATTCATAATTACCATCCCTCCTAGCAGTACACTGCTTGAAACCAAAACTATAAGTTACATACAAATATTATACCAGATTTACATAAAAAAGTCAAAAAACAAAAAATAGCAAAAAAAACACAAATAAAACCTTGATTTTTATCACAAAATATAGTACAATAAATACGTAGAAATTATACCTTTTACTTAGCTTACAAGAAAAGCACCAAACTATAAGCTCAGTTTAAGGGATTAAAAAATAGGAGGTGTAAATATGACAAAGGAAAGAAAACAAGAAATCATTAATACATATAAAAGAGATGAAAAAGATACTGGATCATCAGAAGTTCAAATCGCTCTTTTAACAGAAAGAATTAATGAATTAACAGAACATTTAAAAGTACACGTAAAAGATAACCATTCAAGACGTGGACTATTAAAAATGGTAGGTAAAAGAAGAAACCTATTAAACTACCTAGCTAAAAAAGATGTTCAAAGATATAGAGATATCGTAGAAAAATTAGGATTAAGAAAATAAATACTAAAAGCCTGTGCTTAATTTGTGGCATGGGCTTTTTGTGAAATGTGGTGCAAGATAATTAAAGTAAGATATTTAGGGAAGTAGCTTGTATTATGTATTAATAAAATTAATATATAATAGAGGTTACAATCTAAATATTGCTTTAAAAGAAAATAGGAGGAATAAAAATGTTTAAAACATATGAAACCGAACTAGCCGGAAGAAAGCTAGTATTTGAAACAGGAAAAATGGCAGGATTAGCAAACGGAAGTGTCCTTGTAAGATATGGAGAAACAGTTGTAATAGTAAATGTTACAGCATCAAAAGAACCAAGAGATGGAATAGACTTTTTTCCATTATCAGTAGATTATGAAGAAAAACTATACTCAGTAGGGAAAATACCAGGATCATTTCAAAAAAGAGAAGGAAAACCAGCAGATAAAGCAATATTAACATCAAGAGCAATAGATAGACCATTAAGACCATTATTCCCAAAAGATTTCAGAAATGATGTAGTTGTAGTTGCAACTGTATTATCAGTAGAACAAGACAATTCACCAGAAGTAGCAGCAATGATAGGAGCATCAGCAGCACTATCAATATCAGATATACCATTTGGAGGACCAACAGCAGCAGTAAATGTAGGCTTAGTTAATGGTGAAATAGTAATAAACCCAACAGAAGAACAAAGAGAAAAATCAGATTTAACATTGACAGTAGCAGGAACTAAAGAAAAAATAGCAATGATAGAAGCAGGAGCAAATGAAGTTCCAGATGATGTAATGTTAGAAGCAATAAAAAAAGGGCATGAAGAAATCAAAAAAATATGCGAATTCATTGAAAAAATGAAAGAAGAAATAGGGAAACCAAAATTTGAATATAAATCATTTGAAATATCAAAAGAAGTATATAACTATGTTGCAGAAAACTTTACTGAAGAAATGAAAGAAAAAGTTCAAGAAGCAGACAAAGAAACAAGAGACAATAATATTGCTGAAATATCAGAAAAAATAGCTAATTCATATAAAGAAAAATTTGGAGAAGAACTAGCAGAAGCAAATAAACAAGATATAGGTGAGGCAATATATAAATTAGAAAAAAAATGTGTAAGAGACTTAATATTCTATGAGCATAAAAGAGTAGATGGAAGAAAAATAGATGAAATAAGACCTTTATCATGTGAAATAGACCTATTACCACGCACACATGGAAGTGCATTATTTACAAGAGGACAAACACAAGTATTATCAGTAACAACATTAGGAATGATAAGCGAAGAACAAACATTAGATGGACTAGATAATCAAGAAACAAAAAGATATATGCATCATTATAACTTCCCAAGCTACAGTGTAGGTGAAGCAAGACCATCAAGAGGACCAGGAAGAAGAGAAATAGGACATGGAGCATTAGCAGAAAAAGCATTGGTTCCAGTATTACCATCAAAAGAAGAATTTCCATATGCCATAAGGGTAGTATCAGAAGTATTATCATCAAATGGCTCAACATCACAAGCAAGTATATGTGGAAGTACATTATCATTAATGGCAGCAGGAGTACCAATTAAAAGACCAGTAGCCGGAATATCAACAGGATTAGTAACAAATCCAGAAGACGAAAATGACTATGTAATGTTAACAGATATTCAAGGACTAGAAGACTTCTTTGGAGATATGGACTTTAAAGTTGGAGGAACAGAAAAAGGAATAACAGCAATACAAGTAGATATCAAAGTAGATGGTTTATCATATGAAGTAATAAAAGAAGCATTTGAAAGAACAAGAATTGCAAGAAAACATATCTTAGAAGATGTAATGGCACCAGTAATAAGTGAGCCAAGACAAGAAATATCAAAATATGCACCAAGAATAGTAACAACAACAATAAAAGTAGATAAAATAAAAGATGTAATAGGACCTGGTGGAAAAATGATAAATAAAATCATAGAAGAAACAGGTGTAAAAATAGATATAGAAGAAAATGGACAAGTATTTATATATTCACAAGATTCAGAAAAAGCAATCCAAGCTCTAGAAATGGTAGAAGACATAGTAAGAGAAGTAGAAGTAGATGGAATATATTATGGAGAAGTAACAAGATTAATGACATTTGGAGCATTTGTAGATTTAGGATGTGGTGGAAAAGAAGGACTAGTTCATATATCTCAAATATCAAAAGAAAGAGTAAACAATGTAGAAGATGTATTACATGTAGGAGATAAAGTAACAGTAAAAGTAACAGAAATAGATGACCAAGGAAGAATAAACTTAACAATGAAAGATTTATAATGAGGAGCAAAAAGAAGTGAAAGTATCAGAATTTAACTATGAATTACCAGAAAATCTAATAGCACAAACACCAATTGAAAAAAGAGACGAATCAAGATTAATGGTATTAAATAGAAAAAATAAAACAATAGAACATAAAATATTCAAAGATATAATAGACTACTTAGAACCAGGAGATTGCTTAGTAAGAAACAATACAAAAGTAATACCAGCAAGAATATATGGAAAAAAAGAAACTGGAGCAAATGTAGAATTTCTATTACTAAACAATATCGAAGGAGACATATGGGAAAGTATAGTAAGACCAGGAAACAAACTTCATGTTGGAACAAAAGTAATATTTGGTGATGGTATATTAAAAGCTGAAATTTTAGATATAATGCCAGGAGGCACAAGAAAAGTAAAATTTGAATATGAAGGAATATTCAATGAAATATTAGACAAAATAGGACTTATGCCATTGCCACCATATATTCATGAGGAATTAAAAGAAAAAGATAGATACCAAACAGTATATGCAAAACATGAAGGATCAGCAGCAGCACCAACAGCAGGGTTACACTTTACACCAGAACTATTAAAGAAAATAGAAGAAAAAGGAATTGAAATAGCAAATGTAACATTACATGTGGGAATAGGAACATTTAGACCAGTAAAAGAAGAAACAGTAGAAAACCATGAAATGCATACAGAACACTACTATATAAAACAAGAAGATGCTGATAAAATAAACAAAGCAAAGAAAAATGGAAAAAGAGTAATAGCAATAGGAACAACATCATGTAGAGTATTAGAAACAGTAGCAAATGAAGAAGGATATGTAGAAGAAACAGAAGGAGATACAAAAATATTCATATATCCAGGATATAAATTCAAAATACTAGATGGATTAATAACAAACTTCCATTTACCGCAATCAACATTACTAATGTTAGTATCAGCCCTAGCAGAAAAAGACTATATAATGAAGGCATATAAAGAAGCAGTACAAGAAAAATATAGGTTTTTCAGCTTTGGAGATGGAATGTTAATTTTATAATCTTTTTTGAAACGTCTCCAAAAGGATTAAAAGAAAAAAGATAAGTAGGAGGAAAAATGAAACCAGCAGTAACTTATGAATTATTACATGAATGTAAACAAACAGGTGCAAGAAGAGGAGTTGTTCATACACCACATGGAGACATACAAACTCCTGTGTTTATGCCAGTTGGAACACAAGCAACTGTAAAATCTATGACACCAGAAGAATTAAAAAATGAAGTTGAAGCGCAAATTATTTTATCAAATACATATCATTTGTATTTAAGACCAGGGCAAGATATTGTAAAAGAAGCAGGTGGATTACACAAATTCATGAATTGGGATAGACCAATTTTAACAGATAGTGGGGGATTCCAAGTTTTTAGTTTGGGAGATTTAAGACATATTACAGAAGAAGGTGTTGAATTTAAATCTCACTTAGATGGAAGTAAACATTTCTTTTCGCCAGAAAGTGTAATGAAAACAGAAGAAGACCTAGGAGCAGATATAATAATGGCTTTTGATGAATGTGTTAAATACCCTGAAACATATGAATACACAAAAAATTCTATGGAAAGAACTACTAGATGGGCAAAAAGATGTAAAGACGCACATAAAACTGAAAATCAAGCTTTATTTGGAATAATTCAAGGTGGATTTTATGAAGATTTAAGAAAAAAGTCAGCTGAAGATTTAATAAAACTAGATTTACCAGGCTATGCAATAGGAGGAATTAGTGTAGGAGAACCAAAAGAAGAGTTCTTAAAAATGCTATATTATACAGCCCCATTAATGCCAAAGGATAAACCAAGATATTTAATGGGAGTAGGAACACCAGATTATTTAATAGAAGCAGCTATAGCTGGAATTGATATGTGTGATTGTGTATTACCAACAAGAATTGCAAGGAATGGAACAGCACTTACTTGGAATGGAAAAGTTGTAGTAAGAAATGCAACTTACGAAAGAGACTGGAGCCCACTTGATGCAGAATGTGATTGTTATACTTGCAAAAACTATTCTAGAGCATATCTAAGACATTTAGTAAAAACAAATGAGATACTAGGTGTACGATTATTATCAATTCATAATTTAAGATTCTTGACTAAACTAATGGAAAGAGTTAGAATAGAAATAGAGAATGATAATTTACTAAACTTCAAAAATGAGTTTTATAAAAAATATGGATATGAGAAATAAGGGGGAAACACAAATGAATATAATTGACGAAAGTTTCAATGAAAAAAAAGAAACAAAAAAGAATAAAATATTACCCAAAGTAATATTAAGTCTAATTATAGTATTAGTAATAGGAATTGTAGCAATAGCAGCAGTATTATCACATATAGAAAAAACAACATTAAAACTATACATCAATAATGCTAGAAATGATGAAGTGAAAAATATGTTAGTATATGAAAAAGATACAATATATGTTCCAATAAGAGAATTTGCAGCTCAAATTGGATATCAAAGCTATAATGGAGATTACACAGAAAGGTCAGAAGCAAAAAATAAATGCTACGTAGAAAATAAAGATGAAATAGCTATATTTTCACTAAATTCAAATAAAATATTTAAAAAACAAAAATCATCAGGAACAGAATATCAATATTATTATGCTAAAAAACCAGTAAAATCAATAGATGGAAAGCTATATCTTTCAATAGATGGAATAGAAAAAGCATTTAATATAACATTTAACGACAATAGAGAAAACTATAAAATAACGATATATACAATGGAAAATTTAATAGATAGCTATAGAAAGAAAGTATTAGATTATGGTTACACAGAGTTAAGCAAAACATTTAACAACCAAAAATCAATTTTCGATGAAAGATTAATAGTAAATAAAGCACAGCCACAAGATAAAGGTCAAATAGGTTTAATAGATTTAAAGGGAAATATAATTGCTGAGCCTAAATATGATGAAATAACATATATACCAGAACTTACAGACTATTTAATATCTAGTAATGGAAAAGTAGGAATAATGTCAAAAAATGGAGAAATGAAAGTACAAATAATATATGATAGTATTGAACTAATGGACAAAGATGCAGAATTATTTCTAGTAAAAAAAGAAAACAAATATGGAATAATAGATACAAGAGGAAATACAAAACTATATATAGAATATGACGCAATAGGAGTAGATATATCAAAATTCGAAAAAAATGACATCAAAAACAAATATTTATTAGCAAACAATCTAATTCCAGTATGTAAAAACAAAAAATGGGGTCTATTTGATAAAAAAGGAAACCAAATTGTAGGATTAGAATATGATGGATTTGGATATATTGCAACAAGTAATAAAGATGCATTTAATTTATTGTTAATTCCAGAATATGATGTAATAATAACAAACAAGCAAAATAAATATGGAATGATAAATGCAACAGGAGAAGAAGTATTTCCAACAAGGGCAGACGATATATATATGATAATAGAATCAAATAAAAAATTATATTATCTAAATTATCTAGATAGAAAATTTGATGTATTAGATTATCTAGATAAAAAAAGTGAAAAAACAACAAAAATAGAAGAACAAAAAACAAATAATAAATAATAAATAAGAATAATATACAAACTGCAAGCATAAATATATTTATAGGAACCAAAATACAAAGGAGAATAAATATGTTTAATGTTGCAGTTTTTAAATTAAAAGATATGATAAAATATTTTACATATATATCAATAACAATATTAATAACCATAAGCTGTGCAAAATATTTTTCAACTAATAAAGAAGAAAAAAAAGAAATAAAAACCAATATAATAGAAACAAAAATGCAAAAGATATTATCAAATAGTAATACAAAAACTATAGACAATCAAATTATAAGTCTGAAAAAAAGTAGTAAAGACAAAAATCAAGAACAAAAGCTAGAGCAAGAAAAAGAAACTAATGTAGGATATCTAAAACAATTCATGAAAACAGAATTAAGTAGTTTAGAAGGAATAGAAAACAATAAAGAGAAAATAGAAGAAAATAATAAAGAACAAAAAGAACCAAAAGATGAAGAGAAAACAAAAAATGAAGAAAAGAAAGAAGAGGTTAAACTAGCATCAACAAATGTAAAAACAGAAGTAATCACTAATAATCCAATTAAAGAAGTATATAATACAGAATATGGAAAAGTTAAAATAAGAAATGGAACCAACATTAATTTAACAGAAGAAATTATGAAGCCAGATATAAAAATAGATAATAAAAACGTACTAATATTCCATACACACACATGCGAAAGTTATACACCAAGCGAAAAATATCAATATCAACAAACAGGAAACTTTAGAACTACAGATTTGAATTTTTCAGTAGCAAGATTAGGAGAAGAATTAGAAAAACATTTAAAGGAATATAAAATACCCACAATACATAACATAAATTATCATGATTATCCGTCATACAATGGTTCATATACAAGATCTTTACAGACAGTGCAAAATATATTGAGCCAGAATAAATCAGATATCATAATAGATATACATAGAGATGCAATAGGCTCAAGATCAGATTATGCACCAATAGTAAAAATAGGCGATGATGTAGCGGCACAAATCATGTATGTAATAGGAACAAATGAAGGTGGATTAGAACACCCTAATTGGCAACAAAACTTAAAATTTGCAATAAAAGTACAAGAAAAAGCAGAGGAAATGTATCCAGGGCTTTTTAAACCTATAATGTTAACTAAATATAGATATAATCAACATACACGGAAAACATGCAAGCATAATGGAAGTAGGTGCAACAGGAAATACTTTGGAACAATCTATAACAAGTATGAAATATTTAGCAAAAGTTCTATATGAAGTTTTGAAATAAAGTATAATAAAAATAAAAAGAAAGAAGGAAAAAATGAGCAAGTATTTTAATTTAGAAGAGATAAATGACAAAAAATTGCAAGAGATAGCACGGAGAAATTAATAAAGGAAAAATAGCTATATTTCCAACAGAAACAGTATATGGAATAGGAACAAATGGATTAAACGAAAAAGGAATAGAAAAATTATATCAAATAAAAAAAAGACCAACAATCAAGCCAATAAGCTTATTAGTAAATAGCATAGAAATGATAAAGCAAGTAGCAGAAATTACAAAGGAAGAATATAAATTAATAGAAAAATTTTTTCCAGGACCATTAACATTAATATTAAAGAAAAAAGAAATAGTACCAGACGTATTAACTTCAAATAAAGAAACGGTAGGAATAAGAATGCCAGCTAATGAAATAGCATTAAAATTAATTGAATATTCAAAAGTTCCGCTAGCCACTTCAAGCGCTAACATTTCTGGAAAACTAAATAATACTAATATAGAATCTATAATAAAAGAGTTTGATAAAAAAGTAGATTACTATATAGATGGAGGAAAAAGTAAACTAGGAATAGGATCTACAATAGTTGAGGTAATTGATAATAAACCATATATATTAAGAGAAGGAAGTATTACAAAAGAACAAATAATAAAAGCATTGCAAGAATGAGTATAAGAATTATGCACAAACAAAAGTAAAAGCGAAAACTTTATAGTTTTCGCTTTAAAAAAATTTAAAATTAAATTTTAGCCATAGCTCCCATAATTTTACTATATTCAGCAGAATCTAAGAAATCAGCTCCACCAGAAACAACGATTGTGTCACCTTTTTCTAATAATTCTTTTTCTTTTAATTTTTCAATTCCTAATTCAACAGTTTTATCAATAGATTCTTGTTTTTCCATAAATACAGGAGTAACATTCCATACAAGAGCTAATTGATTAAATGTTTTTCTGTTATCTGTAATAGCTAAGATAGGGCATCCAGCACCAAAACCAGCTAATCTTCTAGCAGAATCACCTGTATGAGTATAGCAAACGATAGCATCAGCTTTCATATTCATAGCAGAAACACATGTTGAATATGCAACTTTAGACTCAAAATCATCTAAATTAACCAATTCATTATTTCTAAATCTCTTCCAGTAATCAATATCATTTTCTACTCTATTAGCTATTTTTACCATTGTTTTAACACATTCAACTGGATATTTACCCATAGCACATTCACCAGAAAGCATAACAGCACTAGTTCTATCATAAATAGCATTAGCAACATCACTTGCTTCAGCTCTAGTAGGTAATGGGTTATATGTCATAGTTTCTAACATTTGAGTTGCTGTTATAGCAGGTTTTTGAGATTGATTTGATAATTTAATAAATCTTTTTTGCATAACAGGTGGTTCTGTGAAATCTGTTTCTGTAGCCATATCACCACGAGCAATCATTTGACCATCAGCAGCTCCTACAATAGCTTCCATGTTTTCTAAACCTTCAACATTTTCAACTTTTGTAATTATTTTAATATCTTTTCCACCATTTTCATCTAATATTTTTCTAACTTGAGCAATGTCATCAGTATTTCTAGTAAATGACATTGCAACATAATCATAATCATGTTCACAAGCAGTTTTTAAATCATTAATATCTTTTTCTTTTAATGCTGGTAAACGAATAGCAGTACCAGGTAAATTCATAGTTTTTCTACTTCCTAAAGGATTACCATGAACAACAGTACAAACTATATCTTTATCAACGATTTCATCAACAACTAATTCTATTGCTCCATCATCAATTAAAACTTTTGAACCTGGTTTAATATCTTGGTATAAATTTTTGTAAGTTACAGATACTTTATCTTTATCTCCAACAATATCTTCATTAACTAAAGTGAATTTTTGACCATCTTCTAATAGGATTTTTTCATTTTTCCCTGTTACTAACATACCAGTTCTAATTTCTGGTCCTTGCATATCAAGTAATAAAGCAACTGGAATATCAAGTTCCTTTCTTAATCTGATAATTTCTTCTGTTTTTTCACCTTGTTCATCCCAACTTCCGTGAGAATAGTTAATTCTTGTAACATTTAAACCTGCATTGAATAATTCTTCTAATCTGTTTTCACTAGCAGGTCCGATTGTTCCAACGATTTTAGTTTTTCTTAAATCTTTTTTCATTTTAAATTCCTCCCTTTTTAACGATATCTATTATATCACAAAAGAATGTAAAATTTCAACATTTTTTGCTAAAAATTGCAATGTATAAAAAAAAAATAAAAAAACTATAAAAAACTATGTAAAAATAGTTTTTAATGATATAATAAAAAAGTAAAGAAAAATAGTAAAAATAAAATGAACAATATTATGATTTTAAAAATAAAAGAAAATAAGCAGCAGCATGAATAAAAGGAGATAATAAAAATGAAAATAAGTATAGATAAAATTATAGAACAAGTACTAAAAGAAGAAAACTTAGAAGATATAGAACAAATAAAAAGCATCTATTTAAAATTAGGAGAGATATTCACATATAATGGAGAATATAAATACATATTTGATGATAGAATAACAAAAGATATTTATGATGAAAAAATCACACTAGAAAAAATAGAACAATCAAATTATCAAAATAAAATAACAGTGATATGCAAACAAATAGAAGAAATACTGACAGAAGCAATTAATAAAATAAGTATGATACAAGGAAAAGAATATATAAAAGCAAAAACAATAGGATATGAAGAAGAACAAGAAAAACATGTAATAACGCAATTAGCAATAAATGATAAAAATTATTATTTAGATTTATATAAAGATTTATTTAGAATTCAAAAAGGAATGAAAACAAAATATTTTGCGCCAAGTAAAGAAAATCTCGAACAAGAACTATTGAAATATCCAAATATAAAAGAAAAAGTAGAAAAAATAAAATTTGAAAATATTTCAGACAAAGAAAATGAAAAAATAGATACAAAAATAGGTTATATAACAAATGGAATTTATACAGATACTGTAATAAAAATGCTAAAAGAAGAAATGAAAGATGGAGAAAACTTAAAAAAATACATAAAAGAGAGTGAATTAATAAAAAAGAAAGATTTAATTACAAAAGTCAAAATAGATTTTTTATTTAAAAACTTTAAAAATAACTATTCAAAAGAAAAAACAATGAAAATAGATGAAATAAATAAATTTTATAAAAAAATTTATCATGATTTATTAGAACAAGAAGAAAATGAACAAACGAGAATAGAAGATATAAGTATATTTCTATCAGATGACACAAATAATTATAATGAAAGTATACTTTTCGAAGTAGCATTTTTAAAAGAAAATAAAATTTTTTATTATATATATGAAGATAAAACTAAACAATGTAGAGAAATAAAAGAGGAAGAATTACGTAAAAAAGAACAAACAGGAGAATTAAAATATAGAAATAAATACTCCATTCCAAAATTCAAAAAAAGGGAAAAAGAAATTGAAATATAAGTAATTCAAACAAAAAACACAAAAAAACTTGCAAAAAATGGATTTTGTGATATAATATAAAAGCTAATAATAAAATTGAAAGGATGAATAAAATGAATTGTAAAGTAGAAAAAACTAAAAACGCAAATGAGGTAAAATTTGAAATAACAGTAGAAGCTTCAAAATTTGATGAAGCAATAAAAAAAGTATATTTTAAAAGTGCAAAATATTTTAATATACCAGGATTTAGAAAAGGAAAAGCACCTTTAAATGTAGTAGAAAAATATTACGGAAAAGAAATTTTCTATGAAGATGCATTTAATGAAATAGTACCAGAAACATTAGAAGAAGCAGTAAAAGAAAAAAAATTAGAAGTTGTAAGTAGACCAGATATCGATGTAAAACAAATCGAAAAAGGAAAAGATTTAATATTTACAGCAGTATTTTCAACAAAACCAGAAGCAAAACTTGGAAAATATAAAGGTATAGAAATTAAAAAAATAGAGTATACTGTAAAAGATGAAGATATTGATGCAAAAATAAAAGAATTACAAGATCGTAATTCAAGAATGGTAACAGTAGATGATAGAGCAGTAGAAAAAGGAGATACAACAACAATAGATTACGAAGGATCAGTAGATAATGTACCATTTGAAGGTGGAAAAGCAGAAGGATATGATTTAGAAATAGGAAGTAACACATTTATACCAGGATTTGAAGATCAAATAATAGGAATGAAAATTGATGAAGAAAGAGATATAAAAGTAAAATTCCCTAAAGAATATTTCTCAAAAGATTTAGCTGATAAAGATGCAGTATTCAAAGTGAAATTACATGAAATAAAGAAAAAAGAACTTCCAAAATTAGATGACGAATTCGCAAAAGATGTTAGTGAATTTGATACATTAGCGGACCTAAAAAAAGATATAAAAGAAAAATTAGAAACAGAAAATTCTAATAAACAAAAATATGAAACAGAAGATGCTGTTATAAAAGCAGTATGTGAAAACGTAGAAGTAGAAATTCCAGAAGGTATGATAGAATTAGAAGTAGAAAATATGTTAAAAGATATTGAAACAAGATTATCATATCAAGGATTAAAATTAGAACAATATCTACAAATTTTAGGTAAAACAATGGAAGAAATGAAAAAAGAATATGAACCTCAAGCAATAGAGGCAATAAAATCAAGATTAATGTTAGAAGCAGTAATCAAAGCAGAAAAAATAGAAGTAGAAACTAAAGAAGTTAATGAAAAAATGAAAGAAATGGCTAAAAACTATGGAAAAGAAAATGACAAAGAATTCTTAAAAAATGAAAATGTTAAAACATATATTAAACAATCAATGAAAAACGAAAAAGCCTTAGATTTCTTAGTTAAAAATGCCAAAATGAAATAGAGGGGGTTCTATAAAAGAAAATGAGGGACTTCCTCTTTTCTTTATTAATAAAATTAGGAGGAATGAAAAATGTTAGAAAAAAACAGTTTAGTACCATATGTAATTGAACAAACAGGAAAAGGAGAAAGATCATATGATATTTTTTCAAGATTATTAAGAGATAGAATCATATTTTTAGGAGAAGATGTAAATCCAACAACATCAAGCCTAGTAATAGCACAACTATTATTTTTAGAATCAGAAGATCCGGATAAAGATATATATTTATACATCAATTCACCAGGAGGATCAATAACAGACGGAATGGGAATAATAGATACAATGAACTATATCAAATGTCCAGTGTCAACAATATGCATAGGAATGGCAGCAAGTATGGGAGCAGCTTTATTATCAGCAGGAGAAAAAGGAAAAAGATTTGCAACACCAAATGCTGAAATATTGATACATCAACCATTAATTGGTGGAGGAGGAATTTCTGGTCAAGCAACAGAAGTTAAAATTCATGCAGATCACTTAGTTAAAACAAGGGAAAAACTAAACAAATTCCTAAGTGATAGAACAGGTCAACCAATTGATGTTATTGAAAAAGATACAGAAAGAGATAACTACATGACAGCTGAAGAAGCACTAAAATATGGTTTAATAGATGGAATTATGGACCATAGAAAATAAATAATAAGGAGTTATATATCATGGCAAAAAATAATGAGACACCTAAAAATGTTAGATGTTCGTTTTGTGGAAAAGCACAACAAAATGTCAAAAGACTAGTAGCAGGACCAGGAGTATATATATGTGATGAATGTATAGATTTATGTACAAATATAATTGAATCAGAAAAGTTTATTGATGAGGAAGAATATACATTAACAGAAGAAATACCAACACCAAAAGAAATAAAAAAAACATTAGATGAATATGTAATAGGCCAAGAGGATGCTAAAAAAACATTATCTGTAGCAGTATATAATCATTATAAGAGAATAGCACATGAAGAACAAGCAAAAAAAGATGAAGATGTTGAAATACAAAAAAGTAACATTTTATTATTAGGTCCAACAGGTTGTGGAAAAACACTATTAGCAAGAACACTTGCTAAAATATTAAATGTACCATTTTCAATAGCAGATGCTACAACACTAACAGAAGCAGGCTATGTAGGTGAAGATGTTGAAAATATTTTATTAAAATTAATACAAGCAGCAGATGGAGATATTGAAAAGGCAGAAAAGGGAATAATATATATAGATGAAATAGATAAGATAACAAGAAAATCAGAAAATCCATCAATAACAAGAGACGTGAGCGGAGAAGGTGTACAACAAGCATTATTAAAGATAATAGAAGGAACAGTAGCATCAGTACCTCCACAAGGAGGAAGAAAACATCCAAATCAAGAACTATTGCAAATAAATACAGAAAATATATTATTTATTTGTGGTGGAGCATTTGAAGGTTTAGAAGAAATAATAAGAGAAAGAACTGGAGAAAAGAAAATTGGATTTGGAACAAAAATAGAAAGTAAAAAAGAATTAAATAAATACGAAATATTTAAAGAACTATTACCACAAGATTTATTAAAATTTGGGCTTATTCCAGAATTTATAGGTAGATTACCGATAATTGCAAGTCTAAAAGATTTAGATAAAGAAGCGCTAGTAAAAATAGTTACAGAGCCAAAAAATTCATTGGTAAAACAATACAAAAAGTTATTAGAAATAGATGGGGTAGAACTAGAATTTACTAAAGAGGCTTTAGAAACAATAGTTGATAAAGCAATAGAAAGAAAAACAGGCGCAAGAGGTTTACGTTCAATAATAGAAGAAATTATGAGAGATATTATGTTTGACGTACCATCAAATCCTAATATAGAAAAATGTACAATAACTAAAGAAACAATTTTAGAAAATAAAAAGCCTGAATTAGTAATAAATGAAAAAAAAGAAAAAAAGTCAAAAACTAAAAAGGAAAGAGAACATATTACAAATAAAAAAGAAACTGCATAAAAATGCGATAAAAATAAAACCAAGAACATTTTGTTTTGGTTTTATTTTTTATAACAACAAATTAAAATCAAATATGGACTAAATGATTATAATACCATACTAGAAAATAAAATCCCTAAATTATCTTTATATATTTCATCAAACTGTGAAATAGGTAAAGGATTATTACCTATACCTGCTTCAATAGTATATCCGAGGCTTATTATATTTTTCTATAAACCAATCCTTATAACCTGCAAAACTAGAATTATATGGAGTATTTGCTAAAATATAATTACTAACTTTAGAAAAATGTTTACCAAATTTTAAACTATTTTTAGGAATAAAGTTTTTATACTTCCAGTAAATCTCTTTACCCTGAGTATGATAACAAAGAACCAAATCAAACTCATTTTTTAAAGTCAGATTATAAACAGCTAAAGCCTCAGGTTCAGTCAAAGGAGCAAGACCAACAAAATCTCTAGGAGCAGGAGATATATAGCCTTGAGAAAATTTAATTTTTTTAGCACTTTCCCAGCCTGTAGGGAATTGAAGATTTAAATCCACACCATTAATATTTGATTTCCAGCCGTTAGGAAAAGAAATATTAGGATATTTTAAAGAAATCTTTTTAGCTTTCTTATAATAAAAAGAATTAGAAGGGATAGAACCATTTACTAAGTCAATACCATCAGGATTAATCATAGGCATAATAAAAAGACTGGAATAATTTAAAATATCTTTAATTCTATGACCATATATATAAGAATTATTTATATATAATTTACATAAATCCTCAATAAATTTTATTAAAATAATACTCGTAATCCATTCATTCGCATGAAAACCAGCAGAATAAAAAACTTTATTTGTACCAGAACCTAATTGTAATACATATAAATTTTTGCCCATAACACTTTTACCAACAGATTGAACAGTTAAAAAAGGAAAAACTTTGGAAAGCTCTAGGATATTTGTGTTTAAAATAGAATATGTATAATTAATATTTGTAGGAATAATATTCATATATAAAAACCTTTCATAAAATATTAGTATACTATATGAAAAGAAAACAAAAATTGTGAAAATAAAAAATAAAACTAAGAATTTCAATAAGACTCTTAGTTTTATAATAAAAATATATGGTGCCGGTGGTGGGACTCGAACCCACACGCCATTGCTGACAACAGATTTTGAGTCTGCCCCGTCTACCAATTCCAGCACACCGGCAAATCAATAACAATAATATATTAGCACAAAAAAAAGCTAATGTCCATACTTTTGACTAAAAAATATTATAAAAAAATCACAAAAACTTGTTGACAATTAAAAAATAGTAATATAAAATATGAAAAGAAAAAGGAGGTAACTAATATGGAATTAAAAGGTTCAAAAACAGAAAAAAACTTAATGGAGGCATTTGCAGGAGAATCACAAGCAAGAAATAAATATACATATTTTGCAAGTAAAGCAAAAAAAGATGGATATGAGCAAATAGCTGCAATATTTGAAGAAACAGCAGCCAACGAAAAAGAACATGCCAAAATATGGTTTAAATTATTACAAGGTGGAGAAATCAAACCTACATTAGACAACCTAAAAGCAGCAGCTGAAGGAGAAAACTACGAATGGACAGATATGTATGACAGAATGGCAAAAGAAGCAAAAGAAGAAGGATTTGACCACATAGCATTCTTATTTTCAGAAGTAGGAAAAATCGAAAAAGAACATGAAGAAAGATATAAAAAATTAGTTGGAAATATAGAAGAAGGAATAGTATTTAGTAAAGATGGGGATAGAATTTGGAAATGTAGGAATTGTGGACATATAGTAATTGGAAATTCAGCACCAGAAATTTGTCCAGTATGTAACCATCCAAAATCATTCTTTGAAATAAAAGCTGAAAATTATTAATAATTAAAATAAAATAGAGTAAATTTAATATATTAAATTTACTCTATTTTTATAGATTTACAATAATATAGTAAGTAAAATATAAATAAAAACACTATATAGATAATAAAATTAATAAAGAAGGCTTATTTTTATTAAAATTTAATTATTGTAAATGTTAAAATCTAACTGTGTAAATTCAAAAACTTAATTTTGGGTTTACACAGTTTTTAATTGTAATAAAAATGTAACATTAAAAATAGTTCAGAAATAGAAAGAAAATATAGCTTGTAACGCTTGATATAAACAGAATATAAGATGTCAAAATGTATGAGTAAAAATAAGACAAAACAATATCCACTTTAATGTGGAGAAAAATTCATAGATTTTTTAAAAGCAAAAATATATAATTTAAATGTAAATTAGTACATATAAGAATAATTAAGCAAATTAAAGAACAAACTAGAAAAAAGAAAAGAGGAAATACAAATGAATAAAAATGATATGTTTGTTGTAAAAATACATACAAATAGATATGTAAGTGATTTAAAAAAGAATAATATAAAAATAAATAATAGCAATAAAGAGCTATGCTAATTTTAGCATGGTTTATTATTGCTATTTAAAAATTAATAATAAAAAAATATTTGAAATTAAAATAAAAATAAGGGGGATTTTTAAATGCAAAAAATTGAAGAAAAGAAAATAAAAGGTATAACTTTAATTGCATTAGTTATAACGATAATTGTGTTATTAATATTAGCAGGAGTTACAATAGCTTCTTTAGGTGGAGAAAATGGAATTTTGAGTAAAGCAGTAGAGGCTAGAGAAAAAACAAAAGAGCAACAAAAAGAAGAAGAAGAGATTATAAAAGATTTAGAATATTATGTGTCAAATATAGAAGAAGGATCAACATTTAATCCAAAAACAAAAGTCAATGAACCACAAATAGCAACAGGAATGACAAAAATCATGTTTGATGCAAGTAATAAAGTAATAAAAGATGGAGAATCTGGGTTTGATAAAGATAATTGGTATAATTATACTGACAAGAAATGGGCAAATATTGAAACAGAAGATGGAAGTATGTGGGTATGGATACCAAGATTCGCATATAAGATAAATGACAATAAAACAGTAGATGTTAAATTTTTAATAGGAACATCAGATGATTATTATGAAAAAGATGGAATAAAAACAGCTAAAAGACAAAAAGAAGTAGGAGAAAAAATAGATACAAAAGTGGGATATACAGTACATCCAGCATTTACAAACGAAGCCAATATAGGATTTGCAAATGGTGGTTGGGACAAAGAACTATCAGGAATATGGGTAGCAAAATTTGAAGCAGGTTATGCAGATAAAAATAATTTTAAAGCAAGTAATGTAAATTATTCTCAAACTAAAGTATGGGCTCATGCAGTAGAAACAGGAGATAAAGATGGAAATTTACCAGCAAGAAACTGGTTAGATGGAGAATATGGAAGTAAAACAACATCTATAAAATATCCAGTATTTAAAGGTTCAACATATTCAATGAATTATATAAATCATAATGATGCATTTAATATTTCAAAAGCTTTGACAGATGTATCTAATCCATATGGATTAAGTAAGACAACAGATAGTCATTTGATGAAAAATAGTGAATGGGGAGCTGTGGCATATTTGGGAAAAAGCCAATATGGTTTAGGAAGTACAGCAATTGCTTTAAATAACAAAAATCTAAATAATACACCTACAAGTGTATATGCAGTTTCAGGATATGACGATGCTAGTAAACAATGGAATGAAGTTGAAGGAACTAAAAAATCAAGTTCTTCAGGAACAGTATATGGAGTATTTGATATGGCAGGAGGAACTTGGGAAAGAACAGCAGCATATATAAATAATCCTGTAGGACAAGAAAATAGAAATAATTATGGTAAAAGCATAACTAAAACAGGAGAAGTAAGTACAAAATATACAACAGTTTATCCATTTGATAGTAATGCAGATAAAGCAGGAGTAAGTGATTATGATTTAACAGGTGAAGCAAATCATGCGAAAAATACATTAATTTATGGTGATACAGTAAGAGAAACAAGTACACTAGGAAAAGGTGCTGCTTCATGGGATGGCGACTACTCGTATTTCCCTGCTTTGGATAGTCCGTTCTTCGTACGTGGAGGTGCTTGCCATAGTGGTAGTAATGCCGGCTTGTTAGCCTTCTATAGAAGTAATGGCAATAGCCATTGGCACAATGGTTTCCGCTCAGTTTTGGTTATTTTTTAGTACTTGGATATATTATAATTTACAAAATTAAATATTGTAAAAAGTAAATAGTACAGAAGAAAGAATATGTAAATAAAAATTTTAGGATATATTTGAAATAATAGAAAAATATATTAAAGGGGAGAAAAATGGAAAAGAAACAAAGTAATGGTATAACTTTAATTGCGTTAGTTATAACGATAATTGTTTTACTAATCTTAGCAGGAGTTACAATAGCTTCTTTAAGTGGAGAAAATGGAATCTTAACTAAAGCAGTAGAAGCTAGAGAAAAAACAAAGAAGCAGCAAAAAGAAGAAGAAAAGATTATTAAAGATTTGGAATATTATATGTCAAATATAGAAAAT
>JARHYK010000011.1 GCA_029258515.1 Clostridia bacterium
TTGCTGCAACAGGACTCCATTAATGCTGCACTGGCTACACTTGCATCCCATACGGAGGAGTGCCTCCCAGTAGCGGAGGCTTCTCTCGAATACCGCTCTCCAAGATTAAGGATACTAAGCACATCAAGGCAGCAAGCTTCTCTTATCATTGCACCACCAGTTGCGCATACACGCATGTTAGAATGTGCCGTTTTACTTCGTCCACTAATAACTCTTCGTGGGTCTTAGTAAGACGAGGGGTAGATGGCTTGAGGATTATCTCAAGCATCTCCATACCCTCAGCAGAAATCGTCGGCTTCTTCTTCTTCACATCCATAAAGCTCTTCCACCTTTTCACGGATAGCTTCAATAGAAATACCATACTCCTCTGCTTCAATCAGAAGCGTATAGGCTGGCTCCATACCACAGGACAGAGATTCAAAGATAGCCTCTGCTATCTCCACTGCACGTGTGGCCTTAAAAGAATCAAACATCAGGGCTCTCCTTATCGTGCCTCAACTCCCCCGCCTTGGGTAGACGTAGCACACCTTTACTAGACTCTTGCAGCGCCTTGACAGCAAAGATATGACCGACGGCTTTCTCAGGATGCAGGAAGAAATCCGCAGCATCTTCATGAGACCACCCGCGACCGAGCATGGCTTTAACAGTCTTCCCGCCTTTCCATTGGAAAATAAGGTTAGCTACCTTATTGGCGTACTTACCACTACCTTCCTCAGTCCCGATGCAGAGTAGGTCATAAGACACACCACGGACAATCTTAGTCTGACGATAGCCCTTGTGCCCAGCTTCATAGTCCTCATTTAGTTTGAAGACTGCCCCTTCTCTGCCTTTATCAATATGCTGTTGCGCGTAGTCGCGGACACCCTCTTCGGTGTAGATAGGCACAATCGGAAGGATATCATTGTAGCCTACCAACTTCTCTTGGATGCGACGCTTTAGCGCATTGAAGCGGTCAACAAACTTGACGCAGGTGTACCCTTCGCGGAAGGCTTGAAAGGTAAGCATATCGAAGAAGTCGATGTACAGGTGGTCTTTGATTTGTTGCTGGTGCCAATCTAGCTCCTCTGTCCGATTTGGGTTAACCACGCCAGACAGAGCTTCCAGATGAGCAATGGCCATAGTCTGCATCTCTCCTAGATAAATACCTAAGGGAAATGCGCGAAACTCTTCACACAACTTCTCAGTATTAGTGAATCGCTTACCAGTGCGACCGAAGATAGCTACTTCATCAGGTCGCACAACTACAGCGGCAAACACACCATCTCGTTTCACCTGTGCGTATACGGGGAATGCAATTTTGCTAGCCGGGACTTCATCGCGATGCTTGACCAACTGAAAGGGGTGTTTACGGTGGTCAGCAGGAAGCTCCATAAATTCGAAGATGTTCATTAGAAAGGCCTCTGGCAAAGATGCTTATGCTTATTATAAAGCTCTACATAGAAGTCGGACTTAGCAATATCCTGCTCCAGCTTATCTTTGTTGCCCGCACGCAGGCGATACTTGAGGCGATTCCCCATGCAATAGCCTTTGAACATTTCTTCTGTCATGCTGGATGCAATCACCTCAATGGCTTCACATCCTGGGAAGAACTGGTAATGGCTAGGTGCTTTCACTACATCTACTTTATATACAGGTTTGACTTCTTCATTCAGATATGTAACAACATCAAACTTATCTGGAGCCCAACCTCCGGGAGCTCTTGGTAACTCTTCGAGACATAGGAAGTTGCCGACACTAGAACTATAATGCCCCTTAACAGTAAAAACCCCAGCAGGGTGCGCTTTGTTATCTTTACAGTAAGCATGCCATGCGGCATTGCGGTATTCTGGTTTACGAACTACCTTAGTGCCTATAGTGAGTTCATCTTTAGCAGGAGCACTATGCCCCTCACATCCACGTTCATCTTTATGGCAAACAGGACATAACATATTTAATCCTCCAATCACTGTACAATCAAGGGCAACACCAGCTGCCCTTTGTTCTATAGTGGCGGCTAAATATTACCAGACCAACGACCATCAATCTTAGTCTGCATAGGGATAATGTGCGGAACCCCTTCAAGGATAACTAAACAACCCAATGCAGGCTTATATTTAGATTCACGTCCATAAGCAAAAGCAAGAGAGGACTCATCAATCAAGCACCCACCTTGCGCAGCCCAATACTGCTCGGTGCTATTACGAGCATACTCAATAGACATCTTACCATGCAGGTGCCCACAGACGAGATGCATACGCTCATGCGCTGCATCAGTAAGTACACTGCCCGCTGGCTGATGCTTAAAGGCCACCTGCTCTCCGTTAGGCAACTCTAGGATATGAGTGTGCCGCCACTCCCATTGCTCACCACCACCATTAGGGAAGAAGACTTCCCGATAAGTACGCAAGTAGTGTACCGGGATGCCGTGCGCATTAGCTTTACGGAAATGCATAGAGCCATGATTTGAATGGCACAGACGCATTACTGGGAACATCTTGTTCAGCTTATGCATAAACACACGAGCCTTTTCTAGCTCCACACCAGCACTGTCTAGGTTTGGGTCGGAGTCATGAAAAGACATAGCATGTTTATCGGCCTCATCACCAAGATGCACCACTGCATCGGGGCGATAGCGAGCAGCCACCGCAGACAAGAAGGGCAGAGTATCCGGGTGCTCATAAGGAGCATGGCAGTCCGGGATTACCAATACACTTCGATTAGATGTGTTAGGCAATGCCACAGTAGCCAAATCCTCATAACGGTCAGGCTTACGGAGGTTACGTGCTTCCTTGCGTCTGCGATTCTCAGGCAGCAATGACTGATAA
>JARHYK010000013.1 GCA_029258515.1 Clostridia bacterium
ACTCATGGAATTTATAAAATAGTATATATATAATATGAATAAAATATGAAATGTATAGTATTTTTGATCTAGTGAATAATAGTTAATATAAGAAAAAACAAATGAAAAATGAAAGGGGAAAATAAAAAAATGAAAACTAAATTCAAAAAAAACAAAGGTATTACATTAATAGTACTAGTAATAACGATAATTGTGCTTTTAATTTTAGCAGGAGTAACAATAGCTTCATTAAGTGGAGAAAATGGTATATTAACAAGAGCAAAAGAAGCAAAGATTGCTACAGAAAATGCAAAAAAAGATGAACTAGAAAAATTAGAAGAATTAAATGCATATATAGAAAATGGAGGAACAGGAATATTTAATGGAGCAAAAGAAGTAAATAGACCACAAGTAACAGAAGGAATGATACCAGTAAAGTTTAATGGAAATGATTGGGTAATATGTGCAGAAGATGATAATGAATGGTATGATTATACAAATAAAAACTGGGCAAATATAATGTTAAGTGATGGAACATATAAAGATAAAAATAATATAGGACAAGTAGTAAAAGAAAATGAATTAGGAAGTATGTTTGTGTGGGCACCAAGATATGCATATAGTATAAATAAATACAAAACAGCAGTAGCAGGAAATGAAGGAACAACACAAAATATAACAGATGTAACTTTTTTAGTAGGAAAAAGTAACAAAGATAAAGATGGAAAAACTTATGAAAGAGATTATGATGTAACAAAAGTTTCAGAAGGACAAGCAACTCCTAAAATAGTGCATCCTGCATTTACTTTTGGAGAAAAAGAATTAACAGGAATATGGAGTGCAAAATTTGAAGCAAGTATGGCAGAAAACAATAATAATACTGTTAATAACAATGATGTAACAACAAAAACAGTAAAAATATTACCAAATGCACTAACATGGAGATATATAAAAGTAGGAAATATATTTGATAATTGTTTAAATATGAATAAAACAAATAATATATATAAATTAAGCAATTCAACAGACAGCCATTTAATGAAGATTAATGAATGGGGAGCAATAGTATATTTAGCAACATCACAATATGGAGTTACACCAACAATGAACAGTAAATATACAAAGGAAAATGTATCATCAACAGAAATTGAAGGATATAGTGAATGGTCAGGAGCAAAAGACTATAAAACAAATATATCTCAAAGTACAACAGGAAATGTAACAGGAATATATGATTTAAATGGTGGTGCATGGGAATATGTAGCAGCATATTGGGATAATGAAACTGGAAATATATCAAGTCAAGGAACAAGTAAATATTTTACTGAAAATAAATTAAAACCAGAATATGAAAAATATTGGGATAAATATGAAGTAAGTCAAAAAGAAAAAGATGAAGACAGAAAAGGATTATGGGATAAGGACAATACCTTTAATAATATAAGAAAAGAAATAACAGATAATAGATTTAATCTTATGAAAAATAAAAAAGGAGATGTTCTATATGAAGTAATTAAAGCAGGAGAGTATTCATATTTTGGGAAGAAAGCGGACAACAATTATGAATGGAAAAAGGACGTAACTCCACCTAGTGTAATACCATACGGTTCAACATGTTATAATAAGGATTATGCATTAATAGGAAATTGTGCTCAGTCTTTCTTGCTTCGCGGAGGCGGTTGGGGGGATGGAAATTACGCCGGAGTGTTTGCTTCTCACGGTAGCCGTGGCGTTGTCAGCTTCAATGTACGGTTTCCGTCCAATCTTGGTTGCTATGTAAAAATGAAAAATTAAAGTGATTAGATAAGTAAATAAAATAACTATTAAGTTAAGAATTGATAGAATGTAAAATATTAAAACTTTACAACCTATCAATTTTTAAATAGTGGATAATAGCATCAAATATCGGAAAAAGACTCATTGAAATTATAAAATAGTATATATATAATATGAATAAAATATGAAATGTATACTATTTTTAATCTAGTGAATAATAGTTAATATAAGAAAAAACAAATGAAAAATGAAAGGGGAAAATAAAAAATGAAAAATAAATTAAAAAGGAATAAAGGTATTACATTAATAGCACTAGTAATAACGATAATTGTGCTTTTAATTTTAGCAGGAGTTACAATAGCTTCACTAAGTGGAGAAAATGGAATATTAACAAAAGCAAAAGAAGCTAAAATTGTTACAGAAAATGCAAAAAAAGATGAACTAGCAAAATTAGAAGAGTTAAATGCATATATAGAAAATGTAGGAGAAACTATATATAATGGAGAAAAAGGAGTAAATAGACCACAAGTAGCAGAAGGAATGATACCAGTAAAGTTTAATGGAAATGACTGGGTAATATGTTCAGAAAATGATAATGAATGGTATGATTATACAAGAAAAAACTGGGCAAATATAATGTTATCAGATGGAACATATAAAGATAAAAATAATATAGGCCAAGTAGTAAAAGAAAATGAATTGGGAAGTATGTTTGTGTGGGTACCAAGATATGCATATAGTATAAAGCAATATAAAACAGTTATAGCAGGAAATGAAGGAACAACACAAAATATAACAGATGTAACTTTTTTAGTAGGAAAAAGTAATCAAGATAACTCTGGAAAAACTTATGAAAGAGATTATGATGTAACAAAAGTTTCAGAAGGACAAACAACTCCTAAAATAGTACAT
>JARHYK010000035.1 GCA_029258515.1 Clostridia bacterium
ATCCCAGTTAAAGGGGAAGATTTACTAACATCACTTCAAAGAGAAGGCAATGCCATTGAGCTACAGCCACGTAAGTGGGCAGGGCGCTTCTCTGCCCTCGGAACCGTTGTGCATTCCTCTGAGGATGCTGGTATTCGCGGCTTAGGCGCACGCCTGTTTGAGTCACCTCAAGGCCTAGGAGCGCAACGTGCATCTGCTGGGTTAATGCAGAATACTAATTTGAATATTCTTAAATCAGCAGACCAAAATAGGTTCAACAATGGCTTTGATTTGTGGTTAAAAGAGAACAACATCAACCCTGTTGCTGGACACACTAATGCTCGTTACATTGAGGAGTACAACTCTCAGGTATGGGCTGCGGTTCGCATTGGTATGGACGAAGGAACACCAAAATCAATCCGCATGGCAGCGGAGGGGCAGCAGGCAATGTACCGTGAGGCTCTTGCTTTACGGCAGCGCTCTGGAGAGGCCGGATTCGAGAAGGTGAAGCCAGACGATAAATACATGCCAGACGTCTTCGATAACATGAAAGCTAGACGGCAGTTTGACTTACACGATAAGGAAGACATCATTGAGCTCTTCTCACGTGCGTACCAAAATGGGGCACGTAAGATACCGAAGGAAGCAGCAGACGAGATTGCTAGAGCACAAGTCTCTCGTGTGTTAGATTCAACCCTAACTGGCCGTGTAAGCTTTGAGAAAGCAATGTCTGGACAATCTAAGGCTGACTATGAAGCCATCATGAAGAAGGCAGGATTTGATGATGATGAAATCCAGCAGATGGTGGACGCTTTAGATAATAAGGAGATTAGGGACAATATCTCCAATCGTGCCAAGATGAGTCTTGGCTTGGATGTTAGCATGGAGTACAAGGGCATCAAGATGCGTGACTTCATGAATACTAACGTAGAGGAGCTAACTGACAACTACATGAAAGAGGCAGCAGGTGGAGCCGCCCTGGCACGTCAAGGCTTCCCAACCTATCAAGCTGCATTGAATGCTATAGACCTTGTTGAGCGTAACGCACGTAATGCCGCTAAGTCTGCAAAAGCAAGCCTTAATATTGATACGGAAGTCCAGCAGATGCGTGATGGCCTCCGCCTCATCATGGGCAAATCCATTGATGAAGACCCACAAGCCATTACTAATAAAGCCTTACGACGAGCACGTGACTATACAGGCCTCCTTCGCTTAGGGCAAATGGGATTTGCGCAGCTTGGCGAATTGGCTAACTTCATGGGGGAATTCGGCGTCGCAGCTACCTTTGCTGCTCTCGGTAAGCAATTCCGCTTTACCTCCAAAGGTCTGCGTAATGGTGATGGCTTCTTTAGGGATAAGAACCTTGCGGAAGTTGAGCGTATGGTGGGCTATATCGGCGAAGATAACTGGCTGTCAACCAAAGGTGCTCGCCCTGATGAGTTTGGGGATGTTACCAGTGTCCGTGGCATGATGGCTAACTTCGACCAAACCATGAATAGTCTTCGTAGAGTCCAAACTAATCTATCCTTGTTTAGGCTTACACAGGGCAGCCTTGAGCGCATGACTAATAGACAGATTGCATTGTCCTTGATTGACCACTTGGAGGGTAAGAAGTTAATTCCGCAGAAGAAGCTAGATGAACTAGGGTTGACTAAAGAGCAAATGGATTCCATCCAAGAGCACTTTAATATACACTCTAAGGGTAGCGGGCTTCTTGGTTTTGACTCCATGCCCTACCCGATGGCCGAAGCTCTGGCAAATGCGATTCGTCGCAAGTCTGGCTTAATTATTCAACGTAACTTCATCGGGGATGAAAGTGTATGGATGAATAAGGCATTAGGTAAAACCTTCGCCCAACTAAAGTCATTCTCAATGGTCTCCGGTGAGAAGCAGTTTGGACGAGGTATCCGTCACGATAAAATACGCCTAGCTAAGAAGACCGCTCTTGGGTTTGCATTAAGTTCTATCATCTATGCAGCTAAAGCCTATGTGAACTCTATTGGCAGAGAAGACCAAGATGAGTATCTAGCAGAACGTCTATCACCTAAAGGGTTGGCCTTTGGGGCTATGAGTACAATGAGCACTACTGCTATGTTCAGCTTAGGCGGGGATATTCTTGGTGGGCTTGGCGTGCTGCCCTCCGAACTAATCCAATCCCGGTATGAAGCTGGCTTCCAAAATAAAGGACTCTTAGAGTCCGTACCTATGCTCGGTGTAGGTGATGATTTATATCGACTAACTAAATCAGTAAGGGATTACGCAGAAGGTGAAGTGGAGGGTGTGGATGTAGCTAAACGCTTCCTGCGCCTAGTTCCACTATCTAATGTCATTGGTATACAGAATGCCTTAACAGCAGGCATTGATGCACTGGAGGATTGATGAGTTATACCGTTACTGAGCATACAGGTGACGGCGTGCAAGTAACCTTCCCGTTTCGGTTCGCCGGACGGGACAAGGGCTACTTACGTGCTGCTGATGTCACCGTAGAGCAGTTGTCAGATGGCAGCTGGACAAATATCAACCGAGGATGGTCACTTTCAGGGACACATCAGATTACATTCACAACTCCCCCTTCTTCTGGGTTACACTTTCGGATTCGAAGAGTGGTTGCCAAAGAGTATCCTTACGCGGAATTTGATAGGGGTGTAACTCTGGATATGAAGTCTCTTAATAACTCCTTCATCCACTTATTAGAAATAAGCCAAGAGCTTTTAGATGGGTTCTACCCTGATGGCTACTTCATTAAGCAGAATGTTAGCTGGGCTGGGAACAAGATTACTAATCTTGGTGCTGGCACCGACCCGAAGGATGCAGTTAACAAGGGGCAGCTCGATGAAGTAGATAAGAAGCACACCGATTGGAACAAGAAGCAAGATGTGCAATTAGAGGGCATTGTACAAAGCTTGACTTCTGATGTTGCACAAAGAACAGTTCCATGGAGTTATGTTGCAGAGGGTGGCGAGCAGGAGTTGCTACCTCCGTACATCTTCACTGATAGTCTCTTATTTATTAATGGTGTCTTCC
>JARHYK010000008.1 GCA_029258515.1 Clostridia bacterium
GCCAAAGAACGAGAAACAAAAACACGCTTACGACCGAAAGAACCAAACAAATCAACAACCCAAACAGAAGCGAGATAAGGAGCATCAGAAGGAAGAAAAGCAATAGAAACAGAAAGCAAAGGATAACGGCGACGATAAGCAACAGGACGACCAGAATCGTCCCAATCATAAGGAGACCAGTACACACGATCAGCCACGGCAAACACCTCCTTTAGCATAACGGTACCAACGCTGACCAACCCAAGCTTTAGCAGACGAAAGAGTACGATGGGTAGCAATATGCACTTCAGGAAGAAGACCACGAACCCAATAAACGAGATAAACACCATCTGCCGAAACGATCCTAAAAGAAGCCTCACCGTAAAAAGAATCAAAAAAACAGCGCTGCCAAACCAAACAGGGAGAAGAAGAGCAAACCCAACAACTAGACATATCAAAAACCTCCAAAATTGATTCAACCTGTTTCCTTTAGGTTGTACCAACATTATACCACAATTATACCAAAATTGCAATAGACAAAATAAACAAAGAACGGTACAAATCTAGTACATATTTTTATGCACAATGACGAACCCAACATAAAAAAAAAATTTCCCCCCGCATAGCGGGGGGAAAGGGAGTAAGGGAAACAAGGAGACAGGAAGAAAAATCAAACAAGGGTGATAGAATCAACCTTGCCGAAGCGGTTGAAACGAATGTCCAGATCATCACCGGGAACGACAGCCAAATCCCGAAAAAGCTCAGGCCGTACAAACAGCTTATCAGTTGCAGACCCGTTAACGCCATTGAGAGGATAGGAAACATACAGCGAAACGCCGGAAACATGTTTACCAGTCTTATCAGTAAAATCAACCATACGATAACCCATCAGTTTATACATTCTTATAAAAACCTCCTTATTTAATGGGATATCATGAATATATCATAAAAAAGCTACTTTGTCAACCCCCTCTTTTTATTTTTTAAAAGAGATTTAGGAACATTAAGAGGCGGTCTATAGTCAAATTCTTTTTCTTTAAGCCTAGGTGCATCATGACTATCAAAATATTTAGCATAACTAGGAATAAAAGTCATAATACGAGCACCAAAAGGCCAAAATAACAAAGAATCAAAACGCAATTCTTCGTCAATACGAGCAGGAGAATCGCCCATGGGTTTAGTCAAAATAACCCGGCGTGTAATACGCTTGGCCCAAGATAAAACACGGAACTTACATTCGCAGAGATACATTTCATCGGTCAAATCCCGTAATTTTTTATCAATATCAAAAGTTTGAGAAAACAAAAAGACTTTGACATGATAATGGCGTTGAAGTTTAAACCAGTCCCTAACTTCATTCTTAAAATTTTTAAAATTTCTATTGTCCCAAATCATGCCGACTTCATCAACGAGAAGAACAGAATCAGGTGGAAATTGATAAAAACCAATATCATTATAGTCAATAGTATAACATCCATCTATAGGCACAGTGGAAAAGACAGTCCAGCCCTTTTTAAGGTGAGAAAAGGCAAGACGAGTAAGCAAAGTAGTCTTGCCAGAACCTTTCTTACCAAAAACCATACAAAGCTTATAAGGATTTATATATTTTCGGGTAAGGAAATTATAAATCAAAGCGATTAAAACGATAAAAAAAGAAAGCTTAATGAGAAACACGAAAATCCCTCCGTACTAAACGATAAATCAAACCAAACAAAGCACCAACATAAAAAATCATAGCAGGGACAGTAAGAAGAAAAGTAGAAGAACGAAAAGGAAAAAGAGCAAGAGAAAAGACAGAAGAAATAAAATCATTCATTACAATCACCCACAAAGTAATTTGGCCCGGTGCCCGCTGAAGCGTGGGGCACCGGGCCTAAGAGGTTATTTAATTACGGGACAAAAGGCGACCGAAAATACCAACGGCTCCACCTACAAAGAGGAAGCCAACGGTAAACAGCAGAAGAGGAGTTTCCACGATAGTCTTAGCAACAGTGCCAACCTGCGTAAAGATAGCAGTTGCAATTTCCCCCAGAGTGGTAAGCAAAGCAGTCATAGGCTTAGGCGCAGGGTCAACCATAAAATGATACATCCTGCAATCTCCTTTCATAAAATTTATATTAAAGCTAACGCTTTAGTATATCAAAAATGTGGAACATACGATCAAGAATCCATAAAACGAAAAAACCAGAAAGAACAGAACAGGTAGTGTACAAAGACCAAATAGAGCTTATTTGTTTCCAAACAAAGGAAAAAATAGAAGGCAAATAATTGAGCATCAGAAGCCCCCTATCCAGTTGAAAACAGCCCGAAGCAAAGATAAAGCAGAAAGAACCAAGAGCAACAGAAAAAAGCCGACGAAAACATATTCCAAGAACTCATAACCAGGAGGACTAGAACCAATCAAACGCCGAACTTCATCAAGCAAGCTCAAAAGAAACACCCCCTACTAGATAAGTCTAAAACGACCAAGAATGACAACTAAAGCAATAATCATAACAACGACAATAAGTAAACGGAAATAGTCAGAAGATGAAACTGCTTTAGACTCATGCTGAAGAAAAGAAATATTACTATCATGAATAGCAGTAATATTCAAAGAAGAATAGTCACCACGGGGAGGACGATAGCGAAAAGACTGAAAACGACCAGAACTAAAAGTATAATCGGAAAAGCGAGAATCATCCGGCATCAGATAAATTGTACGATCAGTCATATTTACAGGGTTAGAACCATCAAGGGCAATAGAACCCGAAGCAAAATCCGAAGGAATCCAAAATTTAATATTACGACCTAAAGCACAATCAACGACCATATAATAACCACCAGAAAGACCAGAAATAGCACGATCATCCGAAGAAAAAGAATAAGTGCTATAATCTTCTTCAATCTTTTCAGACGGCAAAGACGGAGGAGTAACCGGATGCAAAGGCAAACGAGAAACAGCAGACTCAAAGGCAGAACGAATAGCATTTATACTGTCCTCAGATAAATGCGCCTCTATAGGAGAACCGTCAACGCCCTGTACAGAAATGGGAGGCAAAGAAGAAAAGTCAAAAGACTGATTACCAGATAACGGAACAGACGGTTTATCAGGCGGGGAAGTCGGTAGCGTAGAGGAATCAGAGCCGGGAACATCCGGCAAAGTCTCACCATTATTAAAGGCATCATCGTCCGCATAAACAACTGTAGCACCAACAGTACAACAAAGGCCAAAAACCAAGGCACAGCAAACCGAAAATAAGAAGACACGATGAAAACACCTCACAAAAAATCAACTCCTATACACGCATCAAAATAGCACCAATACCGATACAAATGATAGAAACAGCAATACAAAAACCTAAAAGAGAAACACCGGGAACAATAATTAAAGAATTAAGTTTACCAAAAAAATCAGGCAACAACCGAAAAACCAGATAGTCCAAGTACTGCACAACCAAAGCAACACCCCCTATCAAAGTAATTTCAATATAGCATAAGTAATGGTCAAAGTCAAGCACAAAGTTAAAAAAACAGAAAGGAAAGGAGGCGCATACGCAAAAATACTAATAAACGAATTTGCCATAGTAGGAATATTAGTAATAGCCCACAAAACGCCACTAATAAGAGTAGACAAAAACTTAAATATAGTTTCAAAAAATTCAATAATTTTACTCATTAGCATCACCTCTATTAGACTTACGAGCACGAACAGCGTGAGTAATACCAGGAGCACGAGAACAAGCAAACATAAATATACCGATAAAAATAGGCAAAGTAAAAACAATCAAATAATCTTTAATACCATCGGCAATACCTGTAGTATAATGCGACACAAAAGCCAAAGCACCACTAAAACCATCAATACCATTCTGCACAACGCCGCCAGCATTCGCAGAACCTGAGTTGATAGAATCAAACTGAGATTGTTCAAAATCTTCCATAGCCCCCACATTATTCTCGAAGCTGTCTTTCTGCGGAGAAGGGTCATTTTTATGATCTAAAGCCTCAATAGCAGTAATAATACGGTTGATTTGTTGTTGAAAAAAAGAAGGGAATTTATTAAAATCACCGTTAAAACGGGTAATAGCATCTTGCAACAATTTAAATTGACGAGATAACCAAACAGGGAAAGAATCAAAAGAACTAGAACCATCATCATTAAAATTGCCAAAAACACAAGAATTAGCATCTACACCATAACATAAAGTATAATTAGTAGGAGTACTAGAAGAATTATTATTATGAACATACGGAAAACAACCAAATTCTACAGCAAAAAAACTATTTACAGAAAAAGCAGTATCAAGTCCCCGCAAATCAAAAGTACAAACATAAGTGTAAGAAAAAGGAGATTTAATAGAACCCATAGAATATTCATTAGGATTAAAACGAGCTTCACAAGAAAGAATAGAAACCGGATAAGTACGACCACCTATAGAAGATGAAACAGAACCGACAGGCGTATCATACAAAGCAGAATAAGGGTAAAGCTTTTCACTACTTTTATGGCCTTGTGTTTCGTCATTATTATAATAACGCATACCAGGGACAGTAAATTCAACAGTCACATAATCACAATCGTAAGGAATAGCGAACCAAAGTTGATAGAAAGAATAATAACCACTAGTATAAAAACCTAAATTATCATAAGAATTAGTAAAATAAAAATGGTCAGGCATTTTACCATTTAAGACTTGCCAATCGTGCGAAGAATAAGGAGCAAAATATTTATACCGAATAGAATAAGAATCCTGTATATATTGATCCAAAGTAAAACCATAAAAACCAGTAATAGCAACTTTACGAGTGCCGGAAGAAGAAAACGAAAAAGTTATAGTAATACCACTTAAAACAATATCAGCACCAAATTTTATTTCATACAAATAACCTCTGCCCGGAATATCACGAACATAAGTACCACTATAATTATTGACACGAACAGAAGTAGGACGAACAGGAGCAGAAACAACAACAAAAACACGAGCAAACTCATTTTTAGAATTGACAGTAAAATCAAACTTACCAGAAGAACCGCTAAAAGTATCAACCAAAGGCCCAGCAGGATAAAAAGCATTCTGTAGTAAATCGACAGAATTATATTGACCCTTCATTTCTTTAGCATCAACAGAAGAATTAAGAAAAAAAGGAAGAATCAAAGCGAACAACAAGAAAAAACAAAGAGACCGTTTAACAGTTATATTCATCGATAACCCTCCTATATTTATCCGGTAAGTCAGTCGCACGATTACGAATTAAAGTATAAGTATACTCGAGTCCCAAGCAATGGGCAACAGTCCAAAAAGCATTACCAGCCTGTCTAACTACATAATCAGCCAGCTTGTCAATAGTAACAACAATACCCCGTTTAGTCCAGAGACGAATCCGTTTAACACCATCACAAAATATACGCCAAAACGAAGCAACAGAACAACGAGACTTATTAGAATCGTCTAAATCAACAAACCGCAAATAGTTAAATAAAACACCACAAAACAACTCACCAGCAGGCATAGATAAAGATTTTTTAAGATACTCAGTAGCATGTTTATCACGCATTTGCATTTCCAAACGCACCCAGTGACCCTCTCCTTGCTTATGTTGTTCTGCCCATTTATCATAAATACGAATCATAAAATCACTTTTACGGGAACCAAAATACAAAGTAGTACCAGTAGAACCATAAGTAACAGACCAAGACCGACAGCGTGAAACAAAAGAGCCAGAATCTACAAAAGAACGCAAAACAGACAAATCTAATACACCTGTATAATCATCATATGCAACATCAAGACGAGTAACATGAAAAGAATCAGAAGAGACCAACAAAGAAATCAATTCTTTCCAATCATATTTAGAAGACTCTTCAAAAAAACGACAACCAGAACCAGAAATATTGACACAGCATCCCATAGAATCATCATGACCACCATACATAATAGATATACCTTCGCAATAATAACGATGAGCATACCCATTCATATACTTATCAATAACTTCAAAGTGCGAACGATCAAGCCCAAGCAAAGAAAAATAAAAATCAGGATCTAAAGACTTACCCGTAAAAGTAAGCCAATCAAAGGAAATAGTATTCGACCGTGAACCAAAAGAATCGGCAACTGCAACATAATCTAAGTTATCCATGATAAAACCTCCCTGTAATTACTACCCCCCTGTTAGTAACCGGGGGTTCTCCCTACAACAACTATACCACACGCAAAAAGGTATGTCAATAAGTCTTCATCAATTCCGCACCGCAAGCACTCAATCAATCGGCTGTACAGTGGCGGTATGGCATACAAGAGGGAAATGGAAAAGCAAACCAAGAAGCCACCAGAGACCGCCAGAGAGGCCACAAGCAACAAACAACCCAGTACCGTGGCTCCCACGCCTGCGGGCGTAAAAAAGAGGTGGGAGGGGAACCAGTCCCCTCCCACAAAGTCAAATATAAAGGCCGCTATGAGTCTTCCACCATTGCTTAGCACCAGCCAAAGAACGAGAAACAAAAACACGCTTACGACCGAAAGAACCAAACAAATCAACAACCCAAACAGAAGCGAGATAAGGAGCATCAGAAGGAAGAAAAGCAATAGAAACAGAAAGCAAAGGATAAC
>JARHYK010000014.1 GCA_029258515.1 Clostridia bacterium
ATTATCATTTATTTTATATGCAAATCTTGGTATCCATACCCACATACTTCCATCTTCTGTTTCGACATTTGCCCATTTTTTGTCAGTATAGTTATACCAATTATCTTTATCAAATCCAGCTTCTCCATCTTTTATCACTTTATTACTTCCATCAAACATAATTCTTGTCATTCCTGTTGCTAGTTGTGGTTCATTAACCTTGGTTTTTGGATTAAATGTTGAGCTGTTTTCTATATTTGACATATAATATTCCAAATCTTTAATAATCTTTTCTTCTTCTTTTTGCTGCTTCTTTGTTTTTTCTCTTGCTTCTACTGCTTTAGTTAAGATTCCATTTTCTCCACTTAAAGATGCTATTGTAACTCCTGCTAAGATTAATAAAACAATTATTGTTATAACTAACGCAATTAAAGTTATACCTTTATTTGATCT
The DNA here is from genome assembly GCA_029258515.1 of Clostridia bacterium. Taxonomy (GTDB): domain Bacteria; phylum Bacillota; class Clostridia; order TANB77; family CAG-508; genus CAG-269. The sequence goes on from JARHYK010000014.1 coordinate 433, forward strand.
GCTTTTCATTTTTTTCTCCCCTTTGATATATTTTCTTATGTTATTCTCATAAATAAATTAATAATTTATTTCTTATATTTTTATTTGCATGTTTTTATGTACTACTTATTTTGTGGATTTTTTAACTTTTTTATTTTTTAAAATTATATCATAGCAAATTTTTCTTTTCAAGTTCTTTTTTATTTTCTTTTGCTTAGTTTATAGATTTACAGCAACCATCTCATATTAAATAAAAATGCGAATCCAGAAATATTAAAATATATTATAATTGAAAATTTAATATAAACATTAAATTATGTAAAAAAATTGGGATATAAAGCTTTTTTAACTTTACATCTCAATTATCGATATGTAGCCTATATTTAATTTTCTTTATTTAGCATCATCATTTTGTTATCTAGTTTATTAATAATTTTTGCATATGCTAGTAGTTCTTTAGATTTAGATTTTGCTAATTCTTTTTTAGGTTTATATTTAAATTTATGTTCTAAACTTGCCCAAAAGTCCATTGCCATTGTTCTTATTTGTATTTCCACTTTTACATATAGCATTTTTTGTGATAATATTATTGGAACATTTAATATCATATGGTAGCTAGAATATCCACTTTTTTTAGGTGTTGTAACATAGTCTTTTTCTTTTTCTATAATTATTCCTGGAATATTTTTTAACAAATCTCTTATCGCAAATATGTCTTTTTTTAATGGGCATATTATCCTTATTCCTGCTATATCATTTATATTTTCTATCATATCTTTGTAGGTGAGTTCTAAATTTTTGTCTTGCATTTTTTTTATAGTACTTTCTTCTGTTTTTATTCTTGTTTGTATATGGTCTATTAAATCATAATCGTAAAATATTTTGAATTCTTTTTGGATTGTTTCTATTTTTAATTCTAGTTCTTTCATTGCAGTAGAATAAATAAACATTATTTTTTCATATGTTCTTGTATTTTTTTCTAGTTTCTCATTCCTATCTAGAAAATTTTCAATTTTAATTAATTGGTTATTTCCTTTTTTCTTCATATATACCAAGCTCCTTATTTTTTCCTATTTTAGTATATGCTTAGTTTATATGTTATTTGTTATATTTTATCAGTTTTTATGTGTCCTTTTGGTAAATTATTTACCATAGTAACTATCTAATAAAATTTGCTTAATTTCTGAAACTAGTGGAACTCTTGGATTTGCTGTTGTACATTGATCTTCAAATGCTCTATCTGCAAGAATGTCAACTTTTGCTAAAAACGCTTCTTCTTCAATTCCTGCTTCTTTAAATGATTTTGGTATATTTAATTTTTTATTTAATTCTTTTATTTTTTCAATTAGACTTTCTACTCCTTGTTCTACTGTATCTGCTTTTAATCCTACTTTTTTTGCAATTTTAGCATATTTTTGGTCTGCTATAAAGTATTCATATTTTGGAAATGATACTAATTTTGTAGGTTTGTTGCTATTATATTTTATTACATATGGTAGTAAAATTGCATTTATTCTACCATGTGGTAAATGGAACTCTGCCCCTATTTTGTGTGCTATTGAATGATTTACTCCTAAAAATGCATTTGTAAATGCCATTCCTGCTATTGTACTTGCATTATGCATTTTTTCTCTTGCTATTTTATTTGTTCCATCTATATATGCTTTTTCTAGATTTTCTAATACTAATTCAATGGCTTTTTCTGCTAGTCCATCTGTATAATCTGATGCCATATTTGATACATATGCTTCTAGTGCATGTGTTAAAACATCCATTCCTGTATCTGCCGTTATTGATTTTGGTAAGCTCATTACTAAATCTGGGTCTACTATTGCTACATCTGGTGTTAATTCATAATCTGCAAGTGGATATTTTTTGTTTGTATTTTTATCTGTAATTACTGCAAATGATGTTACTTCTGAACCTGTTCCTGATGTTGTTGGTATTGCTACCATTTTGCATTTATCTCCTAATTTAGGGAATTTGTATGTTCTTTTTCTTATATCCATAAATTTTAATTTCAAACCTTCGATATCTGCTTCTGGTTGTTCATAAAATAACCACATTCCTTTTGCTGCATCTATTGGACTTCCTCCACCTATTGCAATTATTACATCTGGTTTAAAACTTTCCATCATTTTTAATCCTTTTTGGATTGTTTCAAAAGATGGATCTGGTTCTACTTCACTAAATATTTCTGAATGTACGTATTTTTGTCTTTTTCTTAGATGGTATAGGATTTTATCAATATATCCTAATTTTATCATTGCCTCATCTGTTACTATAAATGCTCTTTCTATATTGGGCATTTTTTCTAAATATGATATTGAACCTGATTCAAAATATATTTTTTCTGGAACTTTAAACCATTGCATATTAACCCTCCTATTAGCTACTTTTTTTACATTTATTAAATTTACTGATGATACATTTGCTGTTGTAGAATTACCTCCAAATGAACCACATCCAAGTGTAAGTGATGGCATATTTGTGTTATATATATCTCCTATTGCTCCATGTGTTGATGGTGAATTTACTATAATTCTACCTGCTTTTAATGTTTCAGAAAATTTTAGTATTGTTTCTTGATTTTCTGAGTGTATTACTGCTGAATGTCCTAGTCCACCAAATTCTAATAATTTTTCTGCTTTTTCTATTCCTTCATTTTCATCTTCTACTATATAGTATGTTAAAACTGGACTTAATTTTTCTTTTGAAAATGGATATTCTTCTCCTATTCCTTCTTCATATACTACTAGAACTTTTGTATCTTTTGGTACTTCGACTCCTGCTTCTTTAGCTATTTTATATGCAGATTTTCCTGGTACATGTGATTTTAATTTATAGCCCTGTCCTTCTTTATATTCAAACATTGAATTTTTTAGTTTTTCTTTTTCTTCTGGATTTACAAAGTACGCTCCATCTTCTCTCATTATTTTTTCAAATTCTTGGTAGATGTCTTTGTCTACTAATACTGCTTGTTCTGATGCACATATCATACCATTATCAAAAGATTTTGACATTACTAGATCATTTACTGACGTTCGTAATTTTGCTGTTTTATCAATATAGCAAGGGACGTTTCCTGGACCTACTCCTAGTGCTGGTTTTCCACATGAGTATGCCGCTTTTACCATTCCTGTTCCTCCTGTTGCTAATATTAAATCTACATCTGGATGATTCATAAGTTCTCTTGTAGCTTCTATTGAAGGTTCTTCTACCCAAAGTATACAGTCTTTAGGTGCTCCTGCTTTTATTGCTGCATCTCTTAAAATTTCAGCTGCTTTACTGCTACATTTTTGAGCAGATGGATGAAATCCAAATATTATTACGTTTCTTGTTTTGGCAGCTATAATAGACTTAAACATTGTTGTAGATGTAGGATTTGTAACTGGTGTTACACCTGCAATTATACCTACTGGTTCTGCAATTTCTACATATCCTTCTTCTTCATTTTCGTTTATTACGCCGACTGTTTTTTCATATTTTATGCTATGATAAATATATTCTGTCGCAAACATATTTTTAGTAATTTTGTCTTCATATACTCCTCTATTAGTTTCTTCAACTGCCATTTTGGCAAGTTCCATATGGTGTTCTAATCCTGCCATAGACATTGCTTTTATTACATTATTTATTTGTTCTTGATCTAATTTCATATATTCTTTTGAAGCAATTTTAGCTCTTTTAACTAATTCATTTATCATATTTTTAGCTTCTTCTTGTCTTTCTTTATCTTCCATTTTTCTCCTCCTATTATCATTAGTTTTCCCAATTATATAAATATTATCAGTAAAAGTCAAGTTGTTTTTTATGTTTATATTTTTTAAAATTTTCGAATTTTAAAAATCATAATTATCTCTTTTAGAGACAATTATGATTTTTTATTTTTGGGGGAGTTATGTCCCCAAAAGTATAATTAGTACATACATTTTTGCGGATTTATATGTTTGCCGTTTATTCTTATTTCAAAATGTAGGTGTGGTCCTGTTGAATTTCCTGTTGAACCTACATTGGCAATTATATCTCCACTTTTTACTTGTTGTCCTTCTTTTACTAATATTTTGCTTGCATGCCCATACCAAGTTTCTACTCCGTTTCCATGGTCTATTTTTACTAAGTTTCCATATGATCCACTATATTTTGCACATATTATTTTTCCTTCCGCTGTTGCTTTTATTGGAGTTCCTGTCGTTGCTGCTATGTCTAGTCCAGTATGTTCTGCTTTTCTTAGTCTACTACTTTGACCATATCTTGATGTGATTTTTCCTTGAAGTGGTAGAGTTGCTAGCTTTATTCCGTTTATAGTTTTTCTTTCTTCTTCTTTTTTCTCCTCTTCTATTATATTTAACTGTTTAAATATATTTTCTTTTGCTATTTCCATTTTGTTTGTTTTTATTTCATCAACATTTTCTGTAATATTTTCTTTTATTTCAATATCTATATCTTTTATATCCTTATCGTTTTTTTGTTTTATCTCTTCTTTAATGTTTTTAGCTTCTTCTAATGTGTCTACTGATTCTATTTTTTTATTATCAATATATATATCATAATATTCATACATTATTTTTGTTTCTTGCTGTATTGCTACTAAAGCATCTCTTTTGGTTGATTTTTGTGTTCTATTTACAAGTTTTAATTTATATTCTGGATTTGATGTTAGTTCTACATCAGATACATTTTTCGCTTTATAATTTTTAATATTTTCTTGTATATCTTTGTTGAATTCATTTTTGTTTTCAATATATCCTATTTTTTGTCCACTCATTTTGACTTCATACATTGGCTTATATTTTATTAATATAATTACTAATATAATTGCTAATCCTATTGTGGTAAAATTAAAAAACTTTAAAATTTCTTTTGTACAGATTTTTAATTTTCTTGTTTTTAAAATATATTTCACTCTCCTTTTTTATTTTTATTTGTTATAAGCGATTAAATTCTATTATACTATATATTTTAACATTTTTCAAATTATGTATACCTTATTTTGTCATTTTATCAGTTTTAATCCATCTTTTTTCTTTATTTTTTCTTGTTTTTTTGTTTTTTTCTTCGTTTTTCTCTATTTTTCTTCATTTTTCTTCGTTTTTGTTTATATTCTAATTTTATAACTTTAAAATTTATCATTTTTTACTATTTTAATGTTAAAAGTGCTACTTTTTATTTGTGTTTATAGACTGTTAAATTTTGTAAATGTTATATTTTTTCCTTTCCTATTTTTCATGTTAACTTATATGTTCCATTTTGTATTTTAAGTTACTTCAAAACTTATAAGTTAAATGGTATATTAAATTATAAGAATAGGAAGGTGATAAATATGGCTATAGATTACTCAGTAATTGGTTCAAGAATCAAAGAAGCAAGATTGTCTAAAAACCTTACACAAGAAGATTTAGCTGATAAAATTGATATATCTGTTGCATTTTTAAGTAGAGTTGAGAGAGGTAATTCACACATAAATTTAAAAAGATTAAATCAAATTTGTGGATTATTAGATGTTTCTGAAGGATATATTTTGAATGGTGCTTCTAATAATTCTAAAAATTATTTAGAGCATGAATTTGCAGAATTATTAAAATCAGTATCTCCTAAAAAACAAAAATTAATATATAATGTTGCTAAAGCAATTGCAGAAACTGAAGAAGATTAATTTAAAATTTTCTTTTTATAATGTTTTTATGTAGGATTAACTTTTATTTTTTAATCATAATTACTATTATTTGTAATTATGATTTTTTTATTATTTTTCTTTTTTAACATTCAATTTTTTATTGTATTTTTTTTTCTATTATGGTATTATAATAATTGAATAAAAGGGAAATATATCTATATAGGAGGTAATTTTATGGAGTTTAAAGAATGGAAAGATTTTAAAAAAGGTGATTGGAAATCTGAAATTAATGTTAGGGATTTTATACAAAATAATTATACACCTTATGAGGGTTCTAGTGATTTTTTGGAAAATGCTAGTCCTAAAACAGAAAAATTATGGAATGAAGTTTTGGATTTATTCAAAAAAGAACAAGAAGCTGAAGGTGGAGTTTTAGATATTGATACTAAAACAGTTTCTACTGTTTCTGCTCATGATGCTGGATATATCGATAAAGATTTGGAAACTATTGTTGGTCTTCAAACTGATAAACCTTTAAAAAGAGCTATTATGCCTTATGGTGGTATTAGAATTGTTGAAAAGTCTTGTGAGGCTTATGGCAGAAAAGTTGATGCAGATGTTGAAAATATTTTTCATAGTTATAGGAAAACTCATAATGATGGTGTTTTTGATGTTTATACTCCAGATATTAGAGCTGCTCGTTCTAGTCATTTGATTACAGGGTTGCCTGATGGTTATGGCCGTGGAAGAATTATTGGTGATTATAGAAGAGTTGCTTTATATGGTGTTGATAAATTAATTGAAGAAAAAAATAATGATTTGAATATTTTGGATGTTGATGATTTAACTGAAGATATTATACGTGAAAGAGAAGAAATTAAAGAACAAATTAAGGCTTTAAATGAATTAAAAGTTATGGCTTCTAAATATGGTTTTGATATTTCTATTCCAGCTTCTAATGCTAAAGAGGCTGTTCAATGGTTATATTTTGCTTATTTAGGTGCAATTAAAGATCAAAATGGTGCTGCTATGAGTTTAGGTAGAACTTCTACATTTTTGGATATTTATTTTGAAAGAGATTTAAAAAATGGTGTTCTAACTGAAGCTGAAGCTCAAGAAATCATGGATCATTTTATTATGAAATTAAGACTTGTTAGATTTTTAAGAACACCTGAATACAATGAATTATTTAGTGGTGATCCTGTATGGGTTACTGAAAGTATTGGTGGTATGGGAATTGATGGTAGAACTTTAGTTACTAAAAATTCATACAGATTATTGCATTCTTTGGAAAATTTAGGTCCTGCACCTGAACCAAATATGACTATTTTATGGTCTGATAGATTGCCTGAAAACTTCAAAAAGTATGTTGCTAATTTATCTATTGAAACTTCTTCAATTCAATACGAGAATGATGATTTAATGAGAATTACGCTTGGGGATGACTATGGTATTGCTTGTTGTGTTTCTCCTATGAAAATTGGAAAACAAATGCAATTTTTTGGTGCTAGAGCAAATTTAGCTAAAACTTTATTATATGCTATTAATGGTGGTAAAGATGAAAAAACTGGAAAACAGATAACTCCAAAATTTGCTCCTATTACTTCTGAATATTTAGATTATAACGAAGTAATGGAAAAGTTTGACCAAATGATGGACTATGTTGCTAAAATATATATAAAAGCATTAAATGCTATTCATTATATGCATGATAAATATTCTTATGAGGCAATTGAAATGGCTTTACATGATAAAGATATTATAAGAACAATGGCTTGTGGAATAGCTGGATTATCTGTTGTTGCTGATTCTTTATCTGCTATTAAATATGCTAAAGTTAAAACTATTCGAGATGAAAATAATATGGTTATTGATTATAAAGTTGAAGGTGATTTCCCTAAATTTGGTAATGATGATGATAGAGTTGATCAAATTGCTGTTGATATTGTTAAAACTTTTTTGGTTAAATTACAAAAACATAGAACATATAGGAATTCTAAGCAAACTTTATCAATTTTAACAATAACTTCAAATGTTGTTTATGGTAAAGCAACAGGAAATACTCCTGATGGCAGACGTGCTGGCGCTCCATTTGGACCAGGTGCTAACCCTCTTCATGGTAGAGATACTAATGGATCTTTAGCTGTTATGAATTCTATTGCTAAACTTCCTTTCGATAGTGCTGAAGATGGAATTTCTTATACATTTTCTATTACTCCTGGTACTCTTGGTAAAACAAGACCTGAACAAATTAACAATTTAGTTACTATGTTAGATGGATATTTTAAACAAACTGGTCATCATATTAATGTTAATGTTTTTGATAGATCTTTATTAGAAGATGCTATGGAGCATCCTGAAAAATATCCTCAACTTACAATTAGAGTTTCTGGTTATGCTGTTAAATTTACTAAATTGACTAGAGAACAGCAATTAGATGTTATTAATAGAACTATTCATGAAAAAATTTAGATTGGAGGAACTGGTTAGTTACTAAAAAATATGGAAAAAGAAGAATTAAAATATTACGCTAAAGTTCACTCTTTTGAGTCATTTGGTACTGTTGATGGTCCTGGTATTCGTTTTGTTTTGTTTTTGCAAGGTTGCCATTTAAAATGTAAATACTGCCATAATAGAGATACTTGGGATCTTAATGGTGGAAGTTACAAATCCTTGGATGAAATTTATGAAAAAATTTTAAGATATAGAAACTATATTTGTCCAACTGGAGGAGTTACAGTCACTGGTGGAGAACCTTTATTACAAGTAAATTTTTTGATTGAGCTATTCAAAAAATTAAAAAGTAGTAATATTCATACTTGTATTGATACTTCTGGAATGGTTAAAATTACTGATGATATTAAAAAGCTGTTAGATCTAACTGATTTGGTTTTGTTAGATATTAAGCATATTAATAATAATAAGTGTAAAGAATTGGTTGGATTTGATAATCAGCTAGAATTAGAATTTGCCAAATATTTAAGTGATCAAAATATTCCTATTTGGCTAAGGCAAGTTATTATTCCAGGATATACTGATGAAAAAAATGATTTGTTAAAATTAAAAGATTTTATTGGTACTTTAAATAATGTAGAAAATATTGAACTTTTACCTTATCATAGTATGGGAAAATATAAATGGGATAAGTTAGGAGAAAAATATTTACTTGATCACGTTAAAGATGCAACTAAAGATGATATTGAAAGAGCTAAGATGATTTTAGAAATATAAGAAAAAACCGAAGTTAAAATTTTAACTTCGGTTTTTCTATTTTGTTATTCCATTAATTCATTTTTAATTTCTTCTAGTGCATCTTGTAAATATTTCTTCAATATTTCTTTATTGTTTACACCTTTAATCAAAATTTGTTCAAATTCTATTTTTTTGACAGTCTTATGTTTATTAACTACTACAGTAATTTTTTCTGTTTTAACTTGATTTTTTAGATTTATATATTTTTTATAGCTTTTGCTTGTTTTAGGTAAATATTCTACACATCCTAAAGCTATATAGTCTACTGCTCCTATCCAGTCTTCAAACTTTTCTTTTTGAAGTAATGTTTCTGCTTGTTCTAAAAATCTGAATTTTGACATATTTTTACCTTTCATTATGCAGTTCTGATTCTAGTTCTTTTAAAATATATTTTAATGATATATATACTTCTTCTAAAACATATTTTAAAAATGCTTTAATGGTTTCATCTCTTTTTTATCATTAACTATGGTAATGATTTTTTCTAATTCCTCTTTTTTTTATACATCTTGTCTTAAAACACCATTTTCCTTTATCAAACGTGTTATCCATAGATATAATTTTAATCGGAATTATGTACTTTAAAGAAATATATCTTTTTCTAAATATATTTTCTTCTGGTAATTGTTCGCAAATTTTTGAAATCATGTCTGCTACTTTTAGTAAACTTTCATGTTCTTTTTTATTTAATGTTTTCATAGCTAATTGATATTCTCTAATTTCCGTTCATACTTTTTTTACCTCCATATTTTCTACATTCCATTTTTGGTTACATAACTATTTTACTACTTTTTTTATTTTTTGTCACTAATTTTTATAATATTTACTACCTCTTCTATATTTTTTTCTGGTGTAGATGCTCCTGCCATTATTCCAATTTTTTCATATTTTAATACTTCTTTTGCATCTACTTCTTTTTTGTCTTGAATCATAATGCAGTTTTTACATTCTTTTTTAGCTATTTCATATAGTTTTTTTGTATTGGAACTGTTTTTTCCTCCTATTATTATCATATATTCTACTTGTGACGATATTTTTTTTGTTTCTTCTTGTCTTGTTTTAGTTGCCAGACAAATTGTATTGTTTACTTCTAATTTATAATTATCTAATTTTTCTTTTAATATTTTTTCTATATTTTTAAACTTTTCTAAACTATATGTTGTTTGTGAGATTAATAATACTTTTTTTATTGTTGATTTTTTTAAATTTTCTATTGCCTCTAATACATCTTTTTCTTCTTCTAGTAGCTCTACATTTTTTCCACAATAACTTAATGTTCCCATTGTTTCTGGGTGTGTTTTGCTTCCACACAATAGGATATAATATCCTTTTTTAGCATAGTTACTTGCTATATCATGTATTCTTAGAACATTTGGACATGTTAAATCAACTATATTAATATGATTTTGGTCAGCATATTCATATATTTCTCTTTTTATCCCATGTGCTCTAATTATTGTTGTTCCGTTACTTTCCTTAATATTTTCAATAAATTTTAAGCCATTTTTTTCTAATTTTTTGATTACATTTTCATTATGTACTATTTCTCCTAAACAATATACATTTTTTTCTTTTTCGAGCGCTTTATAGCATCCTTCTACTGCTCGTTTTACACCATAGCAAAATCCTGCTGTTTTTCCTACTATTATTTCCATGTTTTAACCTCTTTTATTGCAAATTTGACCATGTGCATCTTTTCACATGGCCAAATTACTTTTATTTTATTCCTAATAATTTTAATTCTACATTTTCCATTTTATATTTTCCGTCAACTAATTTAAATTCCACTAATGTATTTTCCATAGTTTCTTTATTTTGTCTTAAATCAGTTGTAAAATATAGTTTTATTTGTGGTATTTCTACTTGATTTGTAACTATTTCTTTGAAAGTTTGGGCCATATGTTTTTCATCTTCACATACTAAAATTAGTTGTGGTAGTGCACTAAACCCAGAGTCTCCCATTACAAAGTTTTCATAGAAATCTTTATATAGTCTAATTTTATCTACTAATTTTTTTTGCCAATCTTCTTCTCTTCTTATTACTTCAAATAAGAATTGTATTGATTTTTTATTTTTTGTTAATTTAACACATCCACCAGTTGCTTTAAATGTTTTACCTGCTGTTTTTGCTGTAATTGCTGGTTTTACTGTAAATTCATCAAATGCTTTTACTTTTCTTAAATATGCTATTAATGTTTGATTTCCAGCTAATCTTTTTTTAATCATTGCTACTGGTTTTGTATTATCTGACGGTTGCCATTTACATTCTACTTCTTTAGAATTTAATAGGTATTTTCCCATCTTTTCTAGGCAATATATTCTATATATTCCTTTTCCTTCATCAGATGTAAAGTAGTATCTTGTTAATATTTTTGATTTTACAAGTGATTCTAATTTATTGTTTAATTTGTCTTGCGATGCAGGATTTTTCCCTTTTATTTCTAGCATTTGGAATAATTGTCTTGATGTTATAAATTCAAATTGATTTACTAAATCCAAAATATCAAAATGTATATCTGTTATATGTCCTATATTTATCTTATGTACAATTTGGTTCATTGACACATAGCCATCTTTACCATCAAATGTTTTTATTTCACCTTCTCTAATTGCAAATGGTGAAACTTCTGCTTTAATTTGGTTATCTTCAACCATTTTAATTCCTCCTTTTTAATATAGAAATATCTATTTTTTAAATAGAAACTAATTAATAATTTTTATCAAGTTGTTTTATACTACATATAGCTTAACTTTTTGTTTTTGATAGTCGATTTTTTTTATATATACTTCAATTTCTTTACCATATTCTAGCCCTTCTTTATATTCTGCCATTCCTACTAAATTTGGTAATAGTTCTATAAAGATTCCATTTTTATGTTTTTCTGTTTCTCTGACAATTCCTTTTACTTTTTCACCTTGTTTAAATTGGTTAGCATTTTCTTCCCATGTTCCAAAGTTTTCTTTATATGACAATGAAATTTTCCCACTATCTCTGTCTATATATTTTACCACAACTTTTACTTTTTGTCCAATTTTCAACCTTTCAGCCGGTGTTTTTATCCTTGCTACTGACAAATCTTCAATATGTGCTAGTCCAACTAGTCCTCCTCCTATTTCTATAAATGCTCCATATGGTGTAATATTTTTTACTATTCCTTTTATATTGTCACCTACTCGTAGTTCTTGTTTTGCCATATTTACCGCTTCTTCTTGAACAATTTTTCTAGATAATATTGGTATATTATTTTCATCTATTTCTCTTATTTTGAATTGTACAAATTTATGAACTTTTCCTGTACATAAATTTTCTTTTGGTAATCCATCTTTTTCAAGGTTAATTCCTTCAATTTCTTTTCTTGGCATTATTCCTAAAACATCATTTCCCAGATTAATTTGTAAATTAAAATTGCTATCACAGTTTTCTACTATTCCTTGGTATACATTATTATTTATGTATTTTTCTATGTTTTTTCCTTCTAAATGAAATATTTCTTTATTCCAGCCTTCTGGTAAAAAATTAAATGAATTCATTTGTATTCTCCTTTTTTCTTATGTTTTCTTAATTATATACTTTATATGTTTTTTTTGCAAGATTATTTTGATATGTGCATAAAAAATATTTTTTATGTATTTTCTAAAATTTCAAGTATTAAAATTTTAGAATTAGTGATGTTTTTTGTATTTTATAAATCATCTATGTATTTCCAAAAAATCATCTATATATTTCCATTTTCCTAGTGGTAAGTCTTTTACTCCTATATTTCCTATTTTGCTCCTGTGTAATGCTAATACTTTTCTTCCTACACTTTCACACATTCTTCTTACTTGCCTGTTTTTTCCTTCATGTATTGTTATTTCTAATCTTGATATATCTTTTTCTTCATCTGTTTTTAGTATCTTTACTTTTGCTGGTCTTGTTATATATCCTCCAATATCTACGCCTTTTCTTAATTTTTCCACTTCTTCTTTTTTTACTATTCCTTTTAATGTTACTGTATAAGTTTTGGTTATTTCATGTTTTGGATGTGTATATCTATATACAAAGTCTCCATCGTTTGTAAGAATTAGTGCTCCTGATGTATACATGTCTAATCTTCCTACTGGTACTATTCTTTCTTTTACTTTTACTAGTTCCATTACTGTATCTCTTCCAAATTGATCTTTTACTGTTGTTACGTATCCTATTGGTTTATTTAGTAAAATATATACTTTTTTTTCTTCTTTTTCCACTTTTTTTCCATTAAAGGTGATATTTTCTTTTCCTGTTACTTTTGTTCCTAATTCTGTTATTTTTTTACCATCTATTTCTACTTTTCCTTCTAATATATATTCTTCACATTTTCTTCTTGAGCCTATTCCACAATCTGCTAAATATTTTTGTAATCTTATTTCTTCCATCCTTTTTTCTTCCTTTTAATTTTAATTTTCTTTTTCTTCTTTTTTGCAGTTTTCTATTATTTCACTGAAATATTTTGGTTCTTTTGCTTCTAGATACATTTCTTTTTTAGTTATTGGATGCTTAAATTTTAATGATTTTGCATGTAATATTTGTCCTTGTATTTGCCATTTATTTTTTCCATTTGAATACACTTCATCTCCTATTATTGGATATCCTATTTGTGCTAGATGTACTCTTATTTGATGTGTTCTTCCTGTTTCTATTTTTACTTCTAAAAGTGTTACATTATTGTTATAAAATCTATCTAATACTTTAAAATGTGTTATTGCTTCTTTTCCTTCTTTTGATACTGACATCTTTTTTCTATCACTTTTACTTCTTGCTATTGGCATATTTATTGTTGCTTCATTTTCTTTTACTATTCCTCTTGCTAATGCTATATATGTTTTTTCTACTTCACGATTTTTTAACATTTCACTTAAGTTTATATGTGCTTTATCATTTTTAGCAATAATTATTATTCCTGATGTGTCTTTATCTAGTCTATGTACTATTCCTGGTCTTATTTCCCCACCTATTCCTGACAGGGTATCTTTACATATTGCCATTACTGCATTTACTAATGTTCCATCTGGATTACCATTTCCTGGGTGAACTACCATTCCTTTTTCTTTGTTTACTACTAATATATCTGTGTCTTCATAAATTATTTCTAATGGTATCTTTTCTGCTTTTAATGATATTTCTTTTACTTCTTCTTCTTTTATTGTGACTAAATCATTTATTTGTACTTTATATGATGGTTTTACTTTTTTTCCATTTACTAATATATTTTCTTCTTCTAGTCTTCTTTTTATATTTTCTCTTGATATTTCTTTTTTATTTGCTAAATATGCATCTATTCTAATATTTTGCTCTTCTTTTATTATTATTTCTTCCACTTTATTTCCTCTATTTCTTAAAATATTCACTATTTAATCTTTCATATATGGTAAAACTTTTGTCTTCATATATTTGTTTTAAATTTTTATCTTCTGTTTTTTTGATTATATTATTCATTTTTGAGTCTTTATATGTTATTACATGTGTTATTCCATATTTTTCAAATGTATCTTCATAATATGTTCCTATAGATGATGTGTTTATGAAGTCCATAAATATATCATCTTCTAACCCACTAAATTCTGGGGCGTATAAGTCTGCTCTTGAGTCTATGAATACTGGTATTCCTTTGAATAACATATAGCTTCCATAATTGTATTCGTTATAGAATTTGGCTTTTCCTATATCTATATTTTCTAATATGTATTCACATGCTTCTACTGGATATGATGTTTCACTTATGTATTTTTGATGTACTTTTGGTTTTATCATTTTTGTACTTACTAACACAAATAATATAATTATGAAAGCTGTAACTAATGGGCTTAATATTATTTCTATCCATTTATTGCTATCTATTTTATACTCTTTAAGCATGGTTACTAACATTTTTGCTAATATTACTGTTCCTATTATTGTAAACATTGTTAGTTGTCTTCTTGTCTTTAACATTAAGTATGATAATCCTCCTAGAAAAAATAAATCACTTAAATTTATTTTTGTCTTGGTAAAAATTAATATTGCTAAAAATATTATGATTATGCACATTGCTTCTGTATTTTCTGCTAATTGCATTGGTAAATGTTCATTTATATTTTGTGTAGTATTTCCTTTCATTGTTTTATATAAATATGTATATGGAGTATCTCCTAATGGTGTTAATATACCTGTTAATGCACATATTATCATAATTATTATTAGATATTTTACATTATCGTTTTTTGTGATTTTTATTTTATATGGACTTTTATTTGTTCCTTCTCTTTTTATTTTTATTTTTGCTTTTAATTCTTCTAATTTTCTTAATTTTTCATTTAGCTTTTCTAATTTTTCTTCTACTTTTTTTCCTTTTGCTTTATTTTTTTCTAATCTTTTTATTTCTTGTTTTAATACAAATTCTTGTATTTTAGAGTAAAATATTATATCTGAAATTATTGCTATTAAATATTGTGCTATATATGGTAAAAATATTACAAAGAAAAACGGCCATACTGCTACATGTAAGTTTGCTATTAGTATTGATATTCCAATTAAAAATATAGCATATCTTATCTTTTTGCTTTCTAAAAACTTTTCTATAGAATATAGCTCCCATATAAATAGGATAAATGTTACTAATTGAGCTCTTGCTGCTATATATGGTTTTAATACATACATTGCTCCTATTGTTATTATGAATGATATAATTTTATTTTTTGTTAATTTTGATGATACTAGATATAAAGAAATTCCTAGTACACATGATAATATACATGTTGCTATAAATATTCCTTGCATTCCAAATGCTGAATAGATGTAGTAGGTGCATAGGTCATATAGCCAATGTGGATATGTGTAATCTAATCCTTCATGCCATGAAAATGGATCTTTCATATCTATTCCAGATTGGTTTATATGTTCTCCTATCTTTATTGTATAAAATGTATCGTTTTGCATCTTCACTGGACATATTGCTATAGAAAATATGCAAATTAGTAGCATTGCTAATATTGTAAATTTAGTTTCTTGTGATATTTTATTTTTTTTCATTTTTTCAATTTTCATTATTGTTCACTCCCAATTTTTATGTTTTTATTATAGCAGAAAATATTTAAAAAATCCAGAAAAACTAAACTTTTTCTGTATAAGTGATTTTTTTATTATTAAATAAAAAATATCCAGTTGTTTATTTAATAAACTACTGGATATTTTTCTCTATTGTCATTTAATACTATACAGCTTCTTGATTTTCGCTTACTTCTTCTTTTTCTATGTTTTCTTCTTCAACAACCTCTAAGCTTCCAACTGATATTTCATAAGCTACTCTTAATTCTACTCTTCCATCTTCATATTTTTTCTCATATTCTCTTGATTGTACTCTTCCTACAATCTTAACTTTTTTTCCTACTTCTAGGTTTTGAGAAAATCTTGCATTTCTTCCCCATGCAATACATGGAATATAATCTGATTTGTTATATGCTCTATTTACTGCTAATAAAATATCTGCTATTTCTCTACCAAATGGTGTTTGTCTATAAATTGGTTTTTTACATATAAATCCTGTTAATACTACTTCGTTTGTTATCATATCTTTTTTTACTATTTCATTTTCTTCTTCTTCTTGATTTAGTTCTTCAATATCTTTTGCAAATACTGTTAAAACTAATCTATTTTTTTCTTTATCATAGCTATTATATGATCTAAATTGTCCTTTTACTAATAATTTTTTACCTTCTTGTAACATTTCTTCTGTGAATAATCTTTCTGATGCAGTTATTGGAATTATATCTGCGCTTCCACTTAAACGTGCAATTGATAGTTTAAAGATATAAAATCTTTCTCCATAAATTTCATGGCTAAATTCCTTTTCTCCTGTAACTTTTCCAACTA
This sequence comes from Clostridia bacterium, assembly GCA_029258515.1. Classification (GTDB taxonomy): domain Bacteria; phylum Bacillota; class Clostridia; order TANB77; family CAG-508; genus CAG-269. The sequence goes on from JARHYK010000014.1 coordinate 17,151, forward strand.
ATGTTAAATAGTTGTTTTCTAAATAATTTGTATCCAAATTCTTTTCCTCCTATTTTTTTATTTTATTTTTCAAATGTATAATAATCTCATAAGTACTTTTCTTTTTTCATTATACTACATTTTTTTGGTTTTGTCTACATAAAAAGTTAAATTTGTCATTTTTTTCTGTTTTTTGCTTTATTTATCAGTATTTAATTGTGTTTAATTACATTTAACACCTATGTGCTATTTAATTTTTTATGTCTTTTTTATATAAGATTTCTATTATACAAATTAAAGCATTTCCATATATATCTAGATCTTTATTATTTATTATCTTTTTTTCTCCTATTTCTATTAATCTTCCATACTTATCCAATATTTCTCTTTGTATTGCTAGCATTATATACTCTTCTTTTATGCTAGATGGAGTAATTGTACATTTATGATTTAATCCATATGTTATAATATTTAGCATATTTCCATTAAATATATTAAGATTGATATTTTTATCTGTATTTATCAATAAATATTTTAAATTATTACATATCTTCTGTATTATTTTTTCATTACACTTTTTTATATTTAGTTCTTCATTTAAAATAATAGAATCAAATTTTACATTTTGGAAGTTTTTAATGTTTTCTTCATTTAGATAAATCAATTTAACATCTTTAACAGTATTTAGTAGAACATCTTCTATTAATTCAAAGTCTTTTTCTTTACAAATAACACCAACAAATATCATAAACAAAACCTCTTATTTCTTATATTATTTCCATTTTAGGAAATTTTATACATATGTTTTTATTTTTTTACTTTTTGTGTTCCATTTGCATCTATTGTATAATTCTCTTGATGTATTAAATTAGATACTGGTATAATTTCATAACCTTTTTCTTTTATGTTTTTTATTAACATTTCTAGGGAATCTGCTGTATGTTTTGCTCCATTGTGCATTAAGATTATATCTCCTTCTTTTATTTTTTCTTTTAGTCTATTCCACATTTCCTCTCCTGTTATATTTGTGTAATCTAGTGTATCTAGTGACCATTGTATTGGTATATATTTCATTTCGTTTGCTACTTTTATAACTGTATTATTATATTCTCCATATGGTGGTCGATATAGCTTTACATCATATCCTGTTATATCTTTTATAACTTTTACGCTTTTACTAATTTCTTTCGAATTTTCTTCATAAGTTAGATTATTTACATGTGGATGTGAATATGAATGGCTCCCTATTTCATGACCCGCTTCTTTTATTTTCTTAGCTGCTTTAGGATATTTTTCTACCCAATCACCTACCATAAAAAAAGTAACTTTGCAATTATTTTTTTCTAATACTTCTATTATTTTATCTATGTCACTATCATTCCAAGCACAATTTAATGTTAAAGCTACCTTCTTTTCTTTTGTTTCTACATTGTATATTGGCAATAATTTATTTGCTGATGATGTTGGAATTATTTGTTCTCCATTTTCTGATACCATAATATTTGCTACACAAAATAGTAAAATTACTGTTAATATTGATATGCCATACGCATATATCTTATCTTTATTAATTACAAAAAACATTTAAAAAACCTCCTAAACAAGCTACTATATATGTATGCTAGTTTAAGAAGTTTTATTCTATTTCTTATATCTTATTTATTTTATTCATAAAAATAATCGTTAATTCCATTGTATATTCCCCATGCTAATCTATCTTGGTATTCATCATTTAATAATTGCTTTTCTTCTTCTGGATTTGACAAAAATCCGCATTCTACTATTGATATTGGTATTTCTACATGTTTTATAATATATACTTTATCTAATTTCATTGCTACTCTCTTGTTTTCTTTTTGTATTGATTTATTTAGATTTGCTTGTATGCTTTTTGCTAATTTTATGCTTTTTTCATCGCCTGGTTTGTAGAAACATTGCCAGCCATAATATTGTGGTTTAGGTATTTTATTTAGATGAATTGAAACAAATAAATCTGCTGAACTTTCATTTCCTATTTTTACTCTGTTTCTTATGTCTGAAATCTTTTTTTCTCTCAATGTTTTTGCATCTAGACTATATATTGCATTTTCATCTGACCTAGTTAGTATTACTGTACATCCACTTTGTTCTAATAGTTTTTGTAATTTTAATGTTATTTTTAGGTTAGTTTCAGCTTCTGTTGTTCCATTGCTGCTTTGAGCTCCTTCATCTGGAATTCCATGTCCTGCATCTAATACAATAACTTTATTTGATACTGGTGTTGCTGTTACAAGTTGTTCTTTTTCTAATTCTACTTCTTCTTTATTGTATGAAAAAGTAAAAATTCCTAGTAATATTATCAATAACATTAAACTTATTCTTTTTCTGTTTAATACTATCATATTTCCTCCTTAAAATAAAAAACTTTTAATATATTATATTAAAAGTTTTTTATTTTATGATTTAACTATAATTTTATCTTTCTTCTACTTCATTTGGAATAGAAATTGATTGCAAAAAATCTTTCATTTCTTTTGGTGCCATAATTGCAAAATTATCTGGCATATTTTCTTCTTCTTTTAAGGTAATATTTCCTCTATTTTTCAATTCTTCTATTGATATATCTTTAGATATTTCCATTTTCATAAAGTCTGCTACTGGAATTTCAACAATTCCTGGTATGTCTTTTGGAAATATTTGTTTTTTTCCTTCTATATTTATTACATAGAAATCAGCATTCAACTCTATTTTTGAATTATTTTCATAAGGATTTATTTCTTTTAGTTGTACCTGCTTATTAAAAACTGGATTTTTCGTAATTTTAATGTCTTTTTTATCTATTCCTTCAATTTCTTCAAATAATTCTCTTATAACAGCTTTTTGGGAATCGTTTTCATCTTTTTCTTCCATTTTTCCACCTATTGTTTTTATGGCTGTTGCTTTATTTCCATTTGGTAATTTATACCATCTATTCTTGTTTTGCATTCCTAAAACAATATTACCATTATGCATAATAATTGCTTCTGCACCTTTAATTTTTTCTTCTTTTGTGCTTCCATCAAAGCTTAATTCCTTTCCGTCTATTTGTAGTGTAGCACATGTTTTGCAATTTACTTTATTTCCATTCATATCACTACCACAATGTACACATCCGTCTTTGACTTGGTTAAACGGAAAATGTTTTTTATATAATTTGAATAATTCATATTCAAATTTATTTCTAAATTTAAAATATTTTTTACACGCTTTGAAAAATTCTTCATCTGGTATATTATCACCTATACTTTTTATTGTATCATATATTCCAGATCCGCTAAATGCCATTGTCTGTGGTCTTGTTATACATATTGAAGGTAATATTCCTTCGTACGCTTTTCTTAGTGGATATTTTGTTTTAATATCTTTTGTAACTTTCATACGTTCTTGAATAGGAATTTCTAGGATTTCTTTTTTTACTTCTCTGTCTTGAAATGGTGCAATATATTCCATATTTAAATTTTTAGCAATTAAGTCTGACATTACTACAATTTCTTCTACTCTTGTTTTTATTAGTCCTTCTAGACTTTTGCTATCCCCTTTCCAATTTGTGAAAAATGGAAAACTTCCTAATATATCATCTGCTCCTTCTCCACTAGAAATGCTTTGTAAATTAGCATTTTTAGCATACATTGTTCCTAATAACAAAGTTGTTGTTGAACTTATCCATTCTGGATTAAATGAACCTAGTATTTTTACTGCATATTCTACCATTGATTTTACTTGATCTTCCGGAACGTAATATATCTGATGATTTTTTATTCCTAATTCATTAGCTACTTTTTTACTATATTCTACATCTGGATTTTCTTTTCCTTCTACTCCTACTGTTATTGCCATTACATCTTTGTTATATTCATTTGCATGATATAATATAGCTGAACTGTCAATACCTCCTGAAAATAAGACAGATTTGGGGGTATTTTTTTTGATTGATGCATCTATTTTTTCTCTTAACCTATCATACAATTACTATCTACCTCCTCTTTTAATATTTCTTTATAATTTTTAGTGTCATATATAAGTCTTAGAAAATTTCCATAACTCAAATCTTCTATTCCTTCATAATATGTTCTTTTGTCATATTTAGCTATTTGCTCTGCATTCATATTATGATTCATTTCGTAAAATGGTGTGAATGCTGTTGGTCTTGCTTTTACTTTATATTTATTCAAAAAGTCTAATGTATATTCTATACTTTTTTTGGTTTGATTAGGTACTCCAAACATAATAAGTGCTTTATATTCTATTCCATACTTTTGCAATAATTTAATTCCTTTTGCTATTACTTTTTCATCATATTTTTTGTCAATACTTTTTAAATCCTCTGGTTCTATAGATTCTATCCCTATTGCTATTTTATAGCAACCTGATTCAGCCATTTTTTTTACCATTTCTTCATTCTCTAATAAATCTGGCCTTGTTGTACATGACCATTTTATTTTTCTTTCATTTTTTATTAATTCATTACAAAAATCTATTACGTATTTTTCATTTAATGTAAAATCTGGTGCAAAAAACTTGTAGTATTCATAATTATTACTATTTATATAGTCTATTACATCTTTTATTGGTCTTCTTCTTTCTTTTTTTCCATAGTATAATACTGCATTACAATATGGACAGTTATACGGACATCCTCTTGCTACTGTTACTACTACTTGTTGTCTTTTTTCCATTTTAAAATAGGAATTAACTGGCATTTTTTCGCAATCTGTTAATCCCCATTTACTGCTATCTAAAATTTCTCCTTTTTTTGACAATGTAAATCTTTTGTTTTCTATTAATATTACTCCTCGCATTTCTCTTTTTCCTAGCTTATTATTTGCATATTTAAAAAAGTCTAATATTGCTACTTCTTGATCGCATTCTTTTGATACTATTGCATTAAAGTTTGTTTCTTTAAAAAATTTTGGAAGATATAGTGGCATTTCTCCATATGCAATTGTTTTACAATTTGGTGAAATTTCTTTTATGTAGTCATTTAATTTTATTGAATTTTGTAAATTTTCTGTATTTATATAGAATGCTACTGCCTTGTAATTATTTGATATTATTTTAGTTATTACATCTTGAAATTCAGTTTGATTTGCTTCTATATCAATATAATCTACTTTTTCTTCTAAATTTTTTTCTACATAATTTATTACTTCTCCAAAATGCACAAAATGATATGGTGCATTTACATGATTTGATTTTGTAGATAGTCCACTATCTTGCCATATAAATAAAAAACGATTTTCCATATTTCCCACCTCTTTTTTATTTTAGCAACACTGGAAAAAAATGTCAATTCGTTTTTTATAAATATTAATCTTTACTTCACTTATATTTTTTTATATATTTTTTCTTCTATCTATTGAATAACTGCTTCCTATTACTGATTTAGCTGCATGTTTTACTTGTGCTCCTACTTCTCCTATTTCTAACATATTGTAGAATCTATCTTTATCTGCTACAACTACCCCTATTGAAATTGATGTTAATGGGAATTGCTCAATTATTCCTTTTCTATTTGCGACTTCTATATATCCTTTTTCTAAGTCTTCTGGTGTGAAGAAAGTTTGTACTTTTTTATCAAAATTTGTTATTACATTTTGACATATCTTTTCACATGATAATGTTGGTACTATTGCAACAAAATCATCTCCTCCAATATGTCCTACAAAACTCCCTTCTGGTATTATATCATGTACACAATTTAATATTATGTTAGCTGTAAATTTTATTATCTCATCACCTTTTAAAAATCCATATACATCATTATATGCTTTGAAATTGTCTAAATCTAGATATAGTACTGAAAACGGCTCTTTATTTGCCAAACGTTTTTTTAGTTCTGCATGTATTTGCACATTTCCTGGTAATCCTGTTAATGGACTTATCCTTCTATTTATTATTAATAATCTTATAATGTTTTTTACTGTGTAATATAGATATTCTTCATTGACTGGTTTTTTTATATAATATTCTATTGATTCTTTCAATATTTTTATTCTGTGTTCTTTGTTAGTATTAGAAGATACTACTATTACTGGCGTTATAATATTATCATCGTCATTTCTTATTTTTTTGCATAAATCTATAATATCTACTTCTATTGCGTCTTCATTTATTATTATCATTGTTGGTATGTTTTTTAATGCAATATCTATCATATCTGATTTTACACTAATAAATTTATATTCTTTATCTTCTTTAAATAACTCTTTAAATACTAAGATTGATGAATCATCATCGTCAATAATATATATTTCTTGCATCATCTCAAATCTCCTTACTCTACTGTATTTTTCATTAATTTTTTAGCTTTTTGATCATCTGAGTTTGTAACTTCTACTTTTATTTTATTTTCTCCTTTTTTAAATGGTAATTCTATTTTAAATTCTTTACCTGATAATTTTTGTCCAAATCTCTTGTTCTCATCTTCATCCAAAGTTATTACTATCTCTTTTAATTCAATACTATCTTTAACTTTAATTGCATATCCTGTTTTGTTTTCATTTAGTGCAATTTCAATTTCTGGAATAGATATTCCACTTGTTTCTTGTACTTTTGTTTCTGTATTGTTATTAATATCTACTACTACAATTGTCAATGTATGTCTTCCCGCTATTACATCTATTTCATATTCAAATTCTAAATCTTTAATTTCTACCTTTTTTTCTTCTCCATCGTCCCAGCGATATGTTAAATATGCTACCTCTGTATCTCCTTTGTATTTGATATTTATTTTTCCATTTTCTGTTGCTTCTAGATTAATGTTGCTATTTACAACATATTGTTTTTTGAATTCTGTTTCATTTCCTTTTGTGTCTAATGCTTTAATATTAAAATTATTTGTTCCATTTGGTACTTTTATTTTTTGTTCAAGATATTCTCCACCATTTCCATTTAATGTAACTTCTTTTTCATCATTCCAGTTATATGTTACATTTTCTATACCTAACTTGCTTGCTACTTTCAATATTATTGTGTTATTTTCCCCTTCTATATTTTCTACTGAGATTGTTGGTTTTATATCTAATTTTTCTTCTTTTTTGTTTGTATCGTTTTTGTATAAAGCATATGCTCCACTACCTATCATAAATATGGAGAATATTATTAATATTATTGCAAATACTTTTATTACTGTGCTTAATTCTGATTTATTTGGGTTATTATATTTTTTTTCTTTTTTAATTTTTCTATTATTTTCACCTGTTGATAGAATTTGATTCATATTTTACACCTCTTTTGTTATTATAGTAAAAATTATATCATAGCTAGTTTTAATTGTAAATGATTTAATAGAAAATTTTAATTTAGTATTTTGCAAGTGTTTTTTGTTACTATTAGTGTACTATGTGATAAAATTTATTTATATTAAAAATATAAAAGATAACAGCTAGAGTAGTTCAATCTAATTGTTATCTTTTTATAAATTCTATAATTTCATCATCTGGTATATTTAGTGCCTTTACTATTTTTTAAAATGTGGATAAACGAGTATTTTCTTCATTGTATTCTAGTCTTTGTAATTGTCTTATACTAATTCCTACTTCTTCTGCAAATTCTTCTTGTGATATTTCATAGCTAGTCTATGCTTCTTTATCATTTTTAGCCTCCAATTTAGTTAATGATTAAATTATATACTAATTGATTATAAAAAAGAACGACATTTTTGTCTTGTTTTTTTATTGACTTTTGTTATATTAATATATATAGTAATTTTGATATTATATAAGTGTATCGTTAAAAGTCTTATAAATTGGAAAAACTACATTATATATAACATTCAAAGATAAAAATATATTTAACTTTAATATTAGAAAAATTTAGAAGGAGAATTAAAAATCAACTGGTATTACACTAGTAGCTTTAGTTATTACAATAATTATACTTTTAATACACCTCCATTAACTCGAGGTAGTGGAATACTAACAAATTCAGTAAAAGCTAAAAAATGACATTATTATCACAGTATAAGGAAGAATATGAGATGTTTTTAACTCAGAAATTATTAAAAAATAATAATTTTAAAAGGGCAAGTTTGGTAGCTGGAAAAACAAATTTAATATATAATACATAAAAAGAAGGAGAAACTGGTAATATATATGATGTAATACCAAGTTTAAAAAATAGCGATTTTTGTAGAAAGTTAGAGATACTAAAAGAAGAATTATTATTAAATTCAAAAGATAGAAAAGAAATAGAGTTAGCATAATCTTTGAGTATTCAAGTAAATCCATACGATATAGTAAATAGTGACTTGCTTTCATAATATGGAAATTTACTATTAATAGATGAAACAGGAACAGAAACAATACCAGATAGAGTAACAAAGATAGGAAATGGAGCTTTAATAGGTCTATCAAATATAAAACAATTAAATTTAGCAGAAAGTGTCAAATTTTATTAACTAATTCATTATTAGAATATATAGGAGTAAGCCTAAAAAAATTAAAATCTCTGCTTTCTATGAAACGAATCGTATTGTTATTATATCAAAAAATAAGTCAAACTTTATTACACCAGATGGAACTATGATTTTGAGTAAGGATGGTAAAACTTTATGTTGTACAACTAAGGATTTAGATGTGTATAATATACCTACTAATGTAGAAACAATTAGAACATATTGTTTTTATGGTAAGAAAAACTTAAAATCAATTTAAATTCCAATTAGTATCAAATTTTGAAAAATACTGTTTTTTTTGGGGCATATAATTTGGAAAAAATTGAAATTCCTAATACAGTTGAAAATATAGGAATTATAATTTAAAAAAGTAACAACTAATAATTATTAGTTGTTACTTTTTTATTTTATAATCTATTTTTATTATAATACATATTTCTTAATTAAAACTATTCCACCTGCTATTGTTACTAATATTACCATTCCTAATCCTAAATATACTTTTGGATTTCCTGTAATACCTGTTTCAACTGCTAGAATTACTGGTGCATCATCTATATCATCTTCTCCTGGTTTTTTATTGTCTGGTGTTGAATCTCTATCTGGTACACCTTTGTCATTATAGTCTTTTGATATTTCTGCTGTATTTACTTTTAATCCTACATTTTCTTTTCCTTTGATCCATGTTAATAATACTTCTACTTCTGCACTTTCTCCTGGTTGTAATAGTTTGTCTGCTAATAAATTTGTTGATATTACATTATTTCCTAAATCTGTCCAACCTGGGTTATCTTCTTTTATAAATTTTAACCCTTGTGGTATATAGTCTTTTATTTCTTTTGCATATCCTGCAATATCTCCTTCATTTGTAACTCTTATTGAGTATCTAAATTTAACTTCTACTTTGTCTAATTTTTTACGATGTAAATCTACTTTTACAACTGGTTCTGGGTCTTGTTCTGCAGTATGACCTGTATTAGTTATTGTCTCTTTTCCATCTTCTATTACTATTGCTTGTGTTACCCATTTTCTTAAAGCTAAGTCAAATTCTCTTACTACAACTTTTTCAAAGTCATCATCATCTTCTTGTCCTGGTACGTAGTTTCCTTTTTCTTCATCTTTGTATGTTGGTTTTTTGTTTTCTTCTGGAACTACTATATTATCTGTTTTTGAATCTCTGTCTGTTATATCTTGTTTGTTTTCATCTTTACTTATTGATATTTCTGCAATATTTGTTTGGTTGATATTTGATTTTACTGTATCTTTAACTTTACACATAATTGGTACTTCTTTGTAGTCTAATTCAATTTTTCCATCTACTTTTGATGTTGCTTTTATTAAACTATCTTTTAAGTATGTTGTTTTTACTTTTCTAGTTTCTTTGTCATATGACCAACCATATTTTGTATTGTATTCACCTTCTACAAACTCTAATCCTTCTGGTAAATAGTCTGTTATTTCTTCTGCATAACCTGAAATTTCACCTTCATTATATACTCTTAACATGTATACTACTGTGTCATTTCTAGTAAGTTCTACTGGTTTTTTTGTATGATTATATGTTGCTGTTGTTATTAACTTTCCATCTTCTCCTAGTGTATTTAATTTTGATGTATCTACTTCAGGTTCTCTTGTATATTTTCCATTACTTTGTTTTAAATATTCTTCTTCTTCTATAACATTATCTTTGCTTATTGCTATTATGAATTTTCTTAGTGCTAAGTCAAAATTTTGTAATTTTATATTATCAAAATCTTCATCATCTTCATATTTAACCCAATCTTCTGGCTTAGAGTCTCTATCTGTTACTGAATCATTGTTTTTATCTCTATCATCTGTTATTGCCGCTTCATTTCTAATTATTGTTCCGGCAATATTTTCTGATACAACTTTCATATATACATATATTTCTTTATAGTCTATTTCTAATGGTGTTTTTGTTTTATCAAAAGCTTTTATTAAATTACTATTTAATAAATCTTCTCCTTTTCCTTTTGCTAAATATGTTGATTTTATTAATTCTATTTTTCCATTTTCTGAAACAACTGGATTATCCCAAACTAGTTGATTATATAATATTGCTTCTTTTTCTGCTTGTGATAATGTTTTATCATTTTTTATTTCTTCTTCTGTTTTTGTTGACCATATAAATTCTAATCCTTCTGGTATATCTTCTGATATTTCTGCTGCATATCCATCTAATTCACCTTCATTATATATACGTAGACGATATTTTACAATATCTCCTTTTTTTACTGCTACTGGTTCTTTATTTAATTGGTAATCAGCTGTTGTTATTTTTTTACCATTATTGTCTAATGTATTTAGTTTGCTTAAATCTATATTTTCAATTCTTTCTGGGACTTTGTTTTTATTTACTTCTACAATTGATTTTATTAATTTCAAGTCAAATTCTATTGGTTTTAATATTAATTTTTCAAAGTCATCATCATCTTGTTCTCCTGGATAGTATATATTTTTTGATAAGTCTGTTTCGTTTGTTGTTCCTTTATATCCACTCATATTGTCTTTGTTTACATTTGGTTTTGTTGCTGGTTCTGAATCTCTGTCTGCTCCTTCTTGGTTTATTATTGTAACATTTGCTTCTGCATCAAATTCTTCTTCTATCCATGCAACGTTTGTTAATACTACATCAGTATCTTGTGGTTTTTCTACTACTTTACATTCTATTTCTATTGTTTCTGAACTTAGATTTCCATTTGTGTATGCTGGAAGATTTATTGTATTGCCTGAATCTCTTGAAATTGTTAATTTATTTGTACTATTATCTATTGTCCCTGTAAATCCTTGTGTATTTACTTTTACATATTCTAATCCTGTTGGTAATTGGTCTACTATTTTTGTCGCTCTACCTGATTTTTCACCTTCGTTATATATTGTTAGATTATATGTTACTATATCTCCTGTTTTTACAAGTAGAGGGTCTTTTCTATGTTTATATGTAGCTGTTTTATTTGTTGCTATTGTACTTTCATCTATTTGTGGATTTCTTGAATTACTTACTGCTTTTTCATTTATTTTTGTTATATATTTTCTTAATGCTAAATCAAATTCTTTTTCTCTTGTTATTTCTATTACTGGTTGTTGGTTTGCATTTGTTGAATGTGTATATAGTGTTATATGTGTATTTGATTTTGCTGTCCCCTTTTCATAGTTTGCTGAATTTGTCTTAGCTGTATTGATTAAATATTCGTATAATGCTAGTGCTTGTTTTTCTCTTTGTTCTCCTTCTTTTGTTTCTAGTTTATAGTCTCTTAAAGAATGATATGTTGTTCCATTTCTATCTTCTTCTTCTGTTTTATATGTAAGCCATGCTGTTTTACCTAGTTGATTATATACTTTATCATAATTTTTGTCGTCATAGTTTGTAAAATACCAAATTGCAGCTTGTTGAATTGCATCAATATCACTATCTGTTAATGTAACTGTATATCCATCATCTGGTATGTGTGATAATAATTCTTGTTTTTCTTGTTCACTAGATACTCCTGGTATATATAATAAATCTGAAATTGCCATTATTTTATAATAAACACCGTTTTCTGTATTAACAATACTATTTAAATGTGGATCATTTCGTTGTAAAATTAAATTTCTTTCTTTTTTAAAATCATATGATACATCATATGTTGCTTTATCACCAGTATTAGCAAAACCAACTCCTGCCTTTACGCAGTAATATGTTGTTTTATCATCATATGTTGAATCTGTTAAACTATTAAATTTTACAATTTTCCATATCTTAGCACCGACAATATCGTCTACTGTTCCATTTCTATCTGGATTATTAATTCCATATGCCATATTAGTTGGAACTGTATTTTGTCTAAATTCTTGTACTCCTAAAAATAAATTTGGATTAAGATTTGTTGCTTCTACATTTTTAGGTATAAATAATGCCGTTAAGATTATAATACAAAATGCAATTATTAGATTAATTTTTTTACTTTTCATAGTTTTCTCTCCTTTAATATTCTAATTAATATTTTACACTATTTTTTGTTTAAGTCAATAGCTATTTTTCCCAATTTTCACAATGTGTTTTTTTGGTTTTTTTTTAGCCTACGGATTTGCTTTTTTTATGTCTCAATTATATTTTTAAGCTTATATTACAATTATATTACATTTTTGTTACAATTTCAATATTTTAACATATATTTGTACAATTTTTCTTGTATTTACTATACTTTGCTTGTTTTAATCATATATTTGAATTTTTTTTATATAATTAAATGGGGGTATAAATATGAATAAAAACTTTTATGTTTTAAAATTTGTTTTATGTTTTTTTCTAATTCTTTTTATGTGTTCCTCTCCTGTCTTTGCAGCTTCTAATAAACTTCAAAATATTAATTCTCGTTCTTATGTTGTTTTAGATCGTAAAACTAATAAAGTTCTTTTAGGTAAAAATGAAAATGAAAGAAGAAAAATGGCTTCTACTACTAAAATTATGACTGGTATTATTATTATAGAAAATTGTAATTTATCTGAAGTAATTACTATTTCTAAAAATGCTGCTACTGTTCATGGTTCTCGATTGGGATTAAAAACTTCTGATAAGATATCTATTCATGATTTACTTTATGGCTTAATGCTTAAATCCGGAAATGATTGTGCTATTGCTCTTGCTGAATATTATAGTGGAAGTATCGAGAATTTTTCTTTGGTTATGAATGATAAAGCTGAAAAACTTCGGATTATCTAATACTAATTTTGAGTCACCTCATGGTTTGGATAGTAATAATCATTACACTACAGCATATGAACTTGCCACTCTTGCAAATTATGCAATGAAAAATGATGTGTTTTCTAATATTGTTAATACTAAGTCTTATACTGTAAATATTAATAACGAACCTAAATCTATTAATAATACTAATGAGTTATTAGGTTTTTTAGCTGGGGTTTATGGAGTTAAAACTGGTTTTACTAATGGTGCTAACCGTTGTCTTGTAAGTGCTTGCAAAAGAAATAGTATGGATATTATTTGTGTAGTTTTGGGGGCTGATACTAAAAAATTCAGAACTTCTGATAGTATTAATTTAATTAATTATACTTTTGAAAATTTTGAACCTGTAAATATTAAGAATAAAATTAATAATGAATTTAATAATTGGTTAGAAAATAACAGAAATTATTTTTATGTTGAAAAAGGTTTAAAAAATAGTCTTGAACTTGATATTGCTAATTTAGCTTATGATATTATTACTATTAAAAAAGAAAATATAAAAGATATTAGAGTTGAAATTAATTGTAAACATGTTGTTACTGCTCCATTGAATAAAAACAGTATAGTTGGAAATATAGATGTTAAAGCAGGTAATTTAATATTAGCTTCTTGTGATATTGTAACTAGTCAAAATATTAGAAATAAAAATATTCTTAATTATTTTTTTAATTTCATCAAAAATTATAAATTATATATAAAAAATTCTATCTAAAAAGATAGAATTTTTTATTATTCAACGTTTTCTTTGATATAGTCAACAACATCTCCTACTGTTACAACTTTCTCTGCATCGCTATCTGGAATTTCTATATCAAATTCTTCTTCTATAGCCATAACTAATTCTACTATGTCTAGTGAATCTGCTCCTAAGTCATCTATAAATGATGCTTCCATTGTAACTGCATTTTCTGTTACTCCTAATTGCTCAATGATTATTGCTTTTACTCTTTCTAATACTTCTTCTGAACTCATCTTGCGAGTTCACCTCCTCTCAAGTTTGTAAATATTATATTCAAATAATTATTTATTATTACTTACATACTTTATAATATATGTTTATATTTTTGTCAAGTATATTTTATAAATATTTCACTTTTCTGACTGCTAAGTCAAAAATAAACTTTATTTAATTTGAAACTCTTCTATCATTTTATCTACTGCTTTATTTTCTACAAATTTTTCTGCTTGTATAATTGTATATTCAAAAAGTTTTGCATCACTGCTTCCATGTGCTTTAACTACTGGTTTTTTCACTCCTAAAAATAGAGCTCCACCATATGTTTTATAATCCATAGTTTTCTTAAATCTATTTATTGCTGGAAGTGTAGGAATTGCACATAACTTAGATAACCAGTTTTTCTTTAAACTTTCTGTTAGTGATGCCTTTACAAATTTTCCTAATCCTTCTGTTGTTTTTAAAAATACATTTCCTGTAAATCCATCTGCTACTATTGCATCCACTTTTCCTGAAAAAGCTTCTCTCCCTTCTATATTACCTATAAAATTAATATTTAATTCTTCTGCTTTTTCTTTTAGTAAATTATAACTCTCTTTTACTAATTCATTTCCTTTTGTTTCTTCTGTTCCAATATTTAGCAATCCAATTTTTGGATGTTCTACTCCAAATGTATTTTTTATATATATTGAAGACATTTGTGCAAATTGCAAAAGATTGATTGGTTTACAATTTGTATTTGATCCTGCATCTATTAATACTAATCTACTATGATATGCTGGTAATATTCCAGCTAATGCTGGTCTATCTATTCCTTTTATTCTTCCTACTATTAGAGTTGCTCCTGTTAATAAAGCTCCTGAATTACCTGCTGATATAAAGACATCTCCTTCATTTTCTTTTAGCATTTTAAAACCAACTACCATTGATGAATCTTTTTTGTTTTTTATTGCTTTTGTTGGTATATCTTCCATTTCTATTGTCTCTGTGGCATTTTTAATCTTTATTCTATTAGATATTTCTTCTATTTCTTTTCCATAAAATTCTTTGACTTTATTTCTAATTATTTCTTCTTTTCCTACTAATATTACTTCTGCTTTTATCTTGTTTATTGCATTTATTGTCCCTTTTATATTCGCATCTGGTGCATTGTCTCCTCCCATTGCATCTAATATAATTTTCATAATCTTCCTCCATTGTTTTTTATTATTATATTTTTAATATATATATTTTATTATTGTTTTTTAAAAAAATCAAGTATTTTTTTAATTTAATTAGATAAAATGGCAAATAAAAAATAGCAAAATGCAATTTCTTGCTATTTTGCTATTTTGTTTATTTTTCAAGTATTTATTATTCGATTATATCAGCAACAACACCTGAACCAACTGTTCTACCACCTTCACGAATAGCGAATCTTAATCCTTTTTCGATAGCGATAGGTGTAATTAATTCGATTGTCATTGAAATATTATCTCCTGGCATAACCATTTCTGTTCCAGCTGCTAAATCAATAACACCTGTAACGTCTGTTGTTCTGAAATAGAATTGTGGTCTATATCCATTGAAGAATGGTGTATGTCTTCCACCTTCTTCTTTAGTTAATACATAAACTTCAGAAGTAAATTTAGTATGTGGATTGATTGTTCCTGGTTTACATAAAACTTGTCCTCTTTCGATATCTTTTCTATCGATACCTCTTAATAGAACACCAATATTATCTCCAGCTTCTGCTTGATCTAATAATTTTCTGAACATTTCAACACCTGTTACTACAGTTTTTCTTCTTTCTGCTGATAATCCTATGATTTCAACTTCGTCTTGTAATTTAACTTGTCCTCTTTCAACTCTACCTGTTGCAACTGTTCCACGTCCTGTAATTGTGAATACGTCTTCAACTGGCATTAAGAATGGTTGATCGATTGGTCTTTCTGGTGTTGGGATATAGCTATCAACTGCATCCATTAATTCTTTTATTGGTTGGTAAACAGCTTCATTTGGATCTTCAGAAGTACATTCTAGAACTTGTAAAGATGAACCTTTAACAATTGGAATATCATCTCCTGGGAAACCATATTCACTTAATAATTCTCTAACTTCCATTTCAACTAATTCTAATAATTCTGGATCATCAACCATATCACATTTATTTAAGTAAACAACGATGTATTTAACACCAACTTGTCTAGCTAATAAGATGTGTTCTCTTGTTTGTGGCATAGGTCCATCAGCTGCTGAAACAACTAATATTGCTCCATCCATTTGAGCTGCACCTGTGATCATGTTTTTAACATAGTCAGCATGTCCTGGACAGTCAACGTGTGCATAGTGTCTGTTATCTGTTTCATATTCTACGTGAGCTGTATTAATAGTAATACCTCTGTTTCTTTCTTCTGGAGCTCCGTCGATTTGATCGTAAGCTTCAAATTTAGCTTTTCCTAATAATGATAAATATTTTGTAATAGCTGCTGTTGTTGTTGTTTTACCGTGGTCAACATGTCCGATTGTACCGATGTTAACGTGTGGTTTTGTTCTTTCAAATTTTGCTTTTGCCATTTAAAATTCCTCCTTTTTATTTTTTAAATTATTAACATTTTAATATTGTACTTGCATTTTATAACATTTCGCTAAAAAATGCAAGTATTTTTTATAATTTTATTGCTATTTAAGCTTCTTTTTTACCTCTAGATGCTACAATTTGTTCTAAAACTGATTTTGGAACTTCTTCGTAGTGAGATGGTTCCATAGAGTATGTACCTCTACCTTGTGTTTTTGAACGTAAATCTGTTGCATAACCAAACATTTCTGAAAGTGGTATGAATGAGTGGATTTCTTGCATTCCATCTTCATTGTCCATACCTTCCATTCTTCCACGTCTTGAGTTTATGTCTCCAATTACGTCTCCCATGTATTCTTCTGGAACTACAATTTCAACTTTCATAATTGGTTCTAATATAACAGATTTAGCTTGTTTACATCCTTCTTTGAATGCCATTGAAGATGCTATTTTGAAGGCCATTTCTGAAGAGTCAACTTCATGGTATGAACCATCAACTAATGAAACTTTGAAATCTATTACTGGATATCCAGCTAAAATTCCTGTTTCAGCAGCTTCTCTCATTCCTTGTTCTATTGGTTTAATATATTCTTTTGGAACAGCTCCACCAACAATTTTACTTTCAAATTCAATTCCTTTTCCTGGTTCTAATGGTTCCATTTCAAACCAAACATCACCATATTGTCCTTTACCACCAGATTGACGAATGAATTTACCTTGTACTTTTACTTTATTTCTGATTGTTTCTTTGTAAGCAACTTGTGGTTTACCTACATTACATTCAACTTTGAATTCTCTTTTTAATCTATCAACAATTATATCTAAGTGTAATTCACCCATACCTGCTATAATTGTTTGTCCAGTTTCATGGTTTGTATAAGCTTTAAATGTTGGATCTTCTTCAGCTAATTTTGCTAAAGCGATTCCCATTTTTTCTTGAGCAGCTTTATCTTTTGGCTCAATAGCTATATCAATAACTGGTTCTGGGAATTCCATTGATTCAAGTATAATTGGATGATCTGGATCACATAGTGTGTTTCCTGTTGCAACATCTTTCATTCCTACAGCTGCTGCGATATCACCTGCATATACCTTATCAATATCTTCTCTATGATTTGAATGCATTTGAAGAATTCTTCCGATTCTTTCTTTTTTGTCTTTACTTGAGTTTAATACTGTAGAACCTGATTCTAATGTTCCTGAATAAACTCTAAAGAAACATAGTTTACCAACAAATGGGTCTGTTGCAATTTTAAATGCTAATGCTGCAAATGGTTCTTTATCAGAAGTTTTAGCTTCTGTTTCTTCTCCATCTAATGTCTCACCTTTGATATCATCTACGTCAAGTGGTGATGGCATGAAATCAACTATTGCATTTAATAATTCTTGTACACCTTTGTTTTTGTATGAAGAACCACATGTTACTGGTACTATTTTATTTGCTATTGTTCCAGCTCTTAAACCTTTTTTGATTTCTTCTTCAGTTAGTTCTTCACCTTCTAAATATTTCATCATTAACTCTTCATCTTGGTCTGCAACTGCTTCAATCATATTAGCTCTGAATTCTTCTGCTTGAGCTTTCATATCTTCAGGAATATCCATTTCTTCAATTTCTCTTCCTAAATCATCTTTATGAATGAATGCTCTCATTTTGATTAAATCAACTATACCTTTAAAGTCACCTTCAGCTCCTATTGGTAATTGGATTGGTACTGCATTTGCTTTTAATCTGTTTTTTAATTGATCAACACAAAGCATAAAGTTAGCACCTGTTATATCCATTTTATTTACATATACCATTCTTGGAACCTTGTATTTGTCAGCTTGTCTCCAAACTGTTTCTGTTTGTGGTTGTACTCCACCTTTTGCAGCTAAAACTGTAACTGCACCATCAAGAACTCTAAGTGATCTTTGTACTTCTACTGTAAAGTCAACGTGTCCTGGAGTATCAATAATATTGATTCTGTTATTGTTCCAGAAACATGTTGTAGCAGCAGATGTAATTGTGATACCTCTTTCTTGTTCTTGAGCCATCCAGTCCATTGTTGCAGCTCCTTCGTGTGTTTCTCCTATTTTGTGAACTTTTCCTGTATAGAATAAGATTCTTTCTGTTGTTGTTGTTTTTCCTGCATCTATATGAGCCATTATTCCTATATTTCTTGTTCTCTCTAATGGGTATGCTCTTCCTGCCATTTTATATTTCCTCCCTTCAATTTTCTTGTATTAATTTTACCATTTATAATGTGCAAATGCTTTATTAGCTTCTGCCATTCTATGTGTATCTTCTTTTTTCTTGAATGCTCCACCGTTTCCAGCTACTGCATCCATGATTTCGTTTGCTAATTTTTCAGCCATTGTTTTTTCATGTCTGTTTCTAGCATAATTAACTAACCATCTTAATCCTAAAGTTTGTCTTCTTTCTGGTCTTATTTCTAATGGAACTTGGTATGTAGCTCCACCTACTCTTCTTGCTTTAACTTCAAGAACTGGCATTATATTTTCTAAAGCTGCTTCAAAAACTTCTAATGGATTTTTGTTTTCTTTTTCTTTTATGATATCAAATGCATCATATACTATTTTTTGAGCAACTGATTTTTTACCATCTAACATAATATTGTTTACTAATTTTGTAACAACTTTGCTATTATATATTGGATCTGGTAATACGTCTCTTTTTGCTATAAATCCTTTTCTTGGCACTATTCTTCACTCCTTTTCTATTTAATAGGTATTTATTCAAAATACCAAAGTTACTCTGGAAAGTTTTTCTTTCCCGTATAGTGCTTTATATCTATTCTAAATTTAAGTACCTTAAGTTTAGTAAGAATACAAGCACTAATTAAATTTTAGTCTTGTTTATTTCTTTGGTTTTTTAGCTCCATATTTAGAACGTGCTTGCATTCTGTCTTTAACTCCAGCTGTATCTAATGTTCCTCTAATAATATGGTATCTAACTCCTGGAAGGTCTTTTACTCTACCTCCTCTAATTAAAACAACACTGTGTTCTTGTAAGTTATGTCCTATACCTGGGATATAAGATGTAACTTCATAACCGTTTGAAAGTCTAACTCTGGCTACTTTTCTCATAGCTGAGTTTGGTTTTTTAGGTGTAACTGTTTTAACAACTGTACAAACTCCTCTTTTTTGTGGTGCTCTACTATTTGTTAATGATTTTGTTTTTGAATTGTATCCATGTTGTAAAGCTGGAGAATTTGATTTTGTTACTCCTGATTTTCTTCCTTTTCTTACTAATTGATTAATTGTTGGCACTTAAAATTCACCTCCTATTTTAAATTTATTACTTTAAAAGTAATCAAATGCTACGGAATTACAGAATATCAGTAATCCATAACATTTATTATTTTACCATATTTTTTTATTCAAGTCAAGAAAAGCCAGTATTTTTTTTAAATACTAGCTTTTCTTGTTTTTTGTCATTCCTCATTCTTTATTTTTTGTTATTTTTGAGAAAATCGCATCTCCTACTTGAGAAAATAAAACTCCTATAATTATTCCTACCCAGTTATTTTCTAACCACCGGAATATCGTTTTGAATGATATCATTGATATCATTTTTAATATTCCTACAGCAAACAATATTAAGAGTATAGTTATTAGGAATTTTTTTATTTGTTTCATGATGTCTCCTTTTCTGGCTATATATAGCCTGAATCTATAAATTGGTTACATAACTATATTATATCATGTTTTTGTAAAAAATGCAAAAAAGATAAGAATGCAATCTTATCTTTTTTATTTTAACTATTTTCCCCTCTTCCTTCAGGTAAAGCAGGATAATCAAGAACAACTCTTATTCTCATTACATACTTGATACTTCTTACTATTTTACTGTTTTTAATTTTTTGCCATAATGATGGTTTTTTCTCAAATGTTGTTTCTTTGATATATTCTTGTTTTTCTTCTTCTTTGCTTTGTTCAACTATAGGTTCTACTGTTTTTGGTTTTGATATTTCTTGTACTTCTTGTTCGATAATAATATCTTCTACTGGTGTTGGTATAGATTTTAATGCATCTGCTACTTCTATTCCTATATAGCTTAATGCTTTTGATCTATCTTCTATTCTTTCCATATCTATTTCTATATGAAGATTTGATTCTAAATTATTTATTCTTGCATTTAAAAGTTTCATACAATCTTTATAATTTTGAGATGTTTTACTTTTAGTTTTTCCTAATGTATTTAAAGTATCTATTATATCTTCTGAAAAAGTTTTTTTAGCTTCTTCTATTTTATCTTTCCAGTTTTCTTCTTTTTCTGCCACTGTCTCTACTATTTCTTTTAATTCTCCAGATAATATTATATTCTGCTCTCTTTGGCGAATTAATTCTTCTATTTGTTTTGTGTTTTCTTCAAACTGATTTGTTGCGTATTCGACTAAGCCATAGGCAGCATTATATACACTGCTTGGGAAGTTTTTCTTTTTTGGATATTCATTTAAATATGTCTTTATTGATTCAACTAAATCTTTAAAATACGTGTCTTCTTCTAATTGTACAATTTGTTTTTTACTTTTTGGATTTATTAGTTTTTGAACTTTTTCTATATTTGATAATATTTTTTCTTCCGTGATTACCATTCTCACGTTTACTATGCCACTCTTAGACAATGTAAACTACCTCCTTCTTCCTACGCTTAATAGCTTTTTATAATCTTACACTTATTATTATACACGAACAAATTAAAAACTACAAGTGCATTTGTAATATTTTTGTTTACATTTGTGTTACAAAAATATTACAAATGTGTTACAAGTAGTTTATTTTTCCCTAGCCTTCTTTTAAAATTTGCTTCATTTCTTCATGTCTTTTAATTTTTTGTGTTGTTGTTTTTATTAATTCTTTGTCAGTTACTATAATATCTCTTATGTATTTGTATGCTGGCATTGTCTTATTAATTTTTTTAACTTCATACCAAATTAAATCTTTGATTTGGCTCTCATCACTTTTATATATATCTTTATCATAAACAATTTTTGCACATATTTTGTAGTCACCTTTTCCATCTGGATTTCCAAAAACAAAGCTTTCTTTTACCCCTTCAATCTTATTTATTAGAATTTCTAATTCTTCAGGGAATATATTTTTTCCATTTTGTAAAACTATTACATATTTTTTTCTTCCTGTTATAAATATATATCCATCTTCATCTATTCTTGCTAAATCGCCTGTATGAAGCCATCCGTCACTATCTATAGTTTCTTTTGTTGCTTCTTCGTTATTGTAGTATCCTAGCATTACAGTTGGTGCTTTTACAATTAGTTCTCCAATTCCTTCTGCATTTGGTTCAAACAATTTTACATCAACACTTGGAAAAGCTTTTCCTATAGAGCCTAATCTTCTGTATTTATCATCTTCTGCTGCAACTACTGGTGAAGTTTCTGTTAATCCGTATCCTTGATAAATATTAAAGCCTAAATCCATAAAATTCTTTTGTATTTCTGGATCAAATGCTGCTCCTCCTGCAACCATTAATCTTAAGTTTTTTCCTAGTTTTTCATGAATTTCTCTAAATATTATTGGTCGTAAGTTAATCCCAACTTTATCAAGCATATTGCATATTTTAAATCCTTGTTCAACTTTTTCCCACTTTCCTTGTTTAACAATAGCTTTTTTTACTTGTTTATATATTCCTTCAAAAAGTGCTGGTACAGATATCATAGCAGATACATCATACTCTTTTATATTTTCCGCAATATGTCTAATTCCATCACAAAAAGCAATTCTAGCTCCTACTGAAATTGGATATAAAAATCCAACTGATGATTCAAATGTATGATGTAGCGGCAAAAATGATAATAAAGTGTCTTTTTCAGTGATTTTAATCACACTTGCCATATCAAAAATGTTGCTTGTGAGATTTTTATGTGATAACGCTACTGCTTTTGAAATAGCTGTAGTTCCTGATGTGAATAACATTATTTGCATTTCATCTGGATTAATTTTTGCATCTAAAAATCTAGTATCTCCATTATCTAATATTTTTTTTCCTTCTTCTATTAATTCATGGATAGAGTCAGTATCTTTTTCTTTTTCCTTTAAGTCCATTGAAATAAAATATTTAAGTTTTGTATTTTTCTTTTCTTTTATTTCATTCATAACGTCATTATATTTGTTAGAATAAAAAATTGCTTCGGCCCCTGAACGTATAATTAAACTTTCAATTTCATTACTTGGTAATGCTTTATCTAGAGGAACTACTATTCCTGTTCCTGTTACAATTGATAAATATGCTACTGCCCATTCATATCTATTATCTGAAATAACTGCAATTCTTTTTCCTTTTAGTCCCATATCTATTAGTTTTGTTCCTAAATAATTAATATGATTTCTAAATTCTTTATGTGTTATTTCTTTATATTTTTTTTCATTTTCATTTTCTGTTTTTATAATATATGCTGGTCTATTTCCATATTTTTCTCCGGAAACTTTTAGCATTTCCTTTAAATCTTTATATTTTTCTACTTTATAAATTGGCTTTCTCATATTTTTACTCCTTTATTTTGTTTTTAATCCTTCTATTAAAGTGTTTTCAAATTCTTTGTAAATTTTCATTACTTCAAAGCTATCTTCATTTCTTAATTTGTATACTAAGCTTGAGCAAATTACTCCATATATTTCTGACGCTATAGTTTTAGCATTTCCTTTTTTTATTTGTCCATTTTTAATTCCTTCTTTTACTATTTCTTCTATTGCATCAATATATTCATAAATATGTTTTTGGCATTTTTGATTTCTTGCTTCTTTCCCATAAAATTGACTTAATAAAATTTTAATCAAATTTTCATATTTATTAACTATTTTTATTTCAATTAAAATTATTGCTTTTATTTTATCTATATAATTTTCTAATTTAGCGGTTTTGATTTCAATGCTATTTTGTAATAATTTCATTCCTTCTTCAATCAAAAAATTAAATATTTCCTCTTTACTAGAAAAGTGGTAATATAATGTTCCTTTTGCTACACCCACAGTTGCAGTTATTTCTTCTATACTTGTAGCATCATAGCCTTTTTCCGCAAATAACTTCATGGAAGTTTCAAATATTTTTCTCTTGGTTTTATTCATATTTTTATCCTTTCATTTATATTCATCATTATATATTTATTTTAATATTTTTGCAATAGTTTTTACGTGTTTTGTACTGGTTATTCGGTTGTTCTATTTTGAAATACATTAAAAAAAGTATCACTTTAAAGTGATACTTTTTTTAATGTATTTCAAAAAGAATTAAAATATTTCTTCAAATTCTTCTGCTTCAATTTTTTCTTTTTCTAACAATATACCAGCAACTGCATGTAATTTGTCTGCATGTTCTGTTAGAATTTGTTTTGCTCTATGATATGCTTCGTCTATTATTTTTTTAACTTCTTCATCAATTATTCCTGCTGTTTCTTCTGAATATTCTTTTGATTGTGCAAAATCTCTTCCTAAAAATACTTCGCTTTGATCTGAGCCTAACATTAATGTTCCTATTCTTTTACTCATTCCATATTTTGTTACCATACTTCTTGCTATACTTGTTGCTCTTTCTATATCGTTACTTGCTCCTGTTGATATATCATTTAATATTAATTCTTCTGCAGCTCTACCACCCAATAGTGATACAATATTTTCTTCCATTTCTGTTTTTGACATGAAATTTTTATCCTCTGTTGGTCTATACATTGTATATCCTCCAGCCATTCCTCTAGGTACTATCGAAATTTGATGTACTGGGTCTTGTGTTTCTAAGTAGTGACTTACTACTGCATGACCTGCTTCATGATAAGAAACTAATTTATTTTCTTTTTCACTTCTTACTCTTGTTTTCTTTTCAGGTCCCATAGTTACTTTTACCATTGCATCTTCAATTTCTTTCATTCCTATTTCATATAAGTTTCTTCTTGCTGATAATAATGCTGCTTCATTTAATATATTTTCTAGATCTGCTCCTGCAAATCCTGATGTGTTTTTTGCAATTACTTTTAAGTCTACATCATCTGCTAATTTTTTCTTTCTTGCATGTACTTCTAATATTTGTTCTCTTGCCTTAACATCTGGTGCACCTACTACTATTTGTCTATCAAATCTTCCTGCACGTAATAGCGCTTTATCTAATACATCTGGTCTGTTTGTTGCTGCTAAAACTATTACTCCTTCATTTTCTGAAAATCCATCCATTTCAACTAATAATTGATTTAATGTTTGTTCTCTTTCGTCATGTCCTCCACCAAGTCCTGCACCTCTTTGACGTCCTACTGCATCTATTTCATCTATAAATATTATACATGGTGCGTTTTTCTTTGCTTCTTCAAATAAATCTCTTACTCTTGATGCTCCCACTCCTACGAACATTTCAACAAAGTCTGAACCACTTATTATAAAAAATGGTACTCCCGCTTCTCCTGCGACTGCTTTTGCAAGTAATGTTTTACCTGTTCCTGGTTGCCCTACTAATAAGACACCTTTTGGTATTCTTGCTCCCATATCTGTATATTTTTTTGGATTTTTTAAGAATTCTACTACTTCTTGCAATTCTTCTTTTTCTTCATCTACTCCTGCTACATCATCAAATGTAACTTTATTTCTATCTGCTGGTGTCATCATTCTTGCTTTACTTTTTCCAAATGATAAAGTTTTTCCTCCTGCTTGATTTGCATTTGCTCCTCCCATCATTAAAAACCAGAATATGAAAAATATTATTAATAACCCAAATGGTGTTAGCAAACTAAGAATTGTCATAAACATTGATTCTGATTTTTCTTCTAATGTAAATGAGCCATTTTTTATAAATTCCTCTGCATAGTTCATAAAACTTTCCATATCAGGTATGTTTACTTGTTTTACAAGTTTATCTCCACTTAGTTCTACATTTGCCGTTTTTTCATTTGCTTCTATTTGGATTGTTTCTACTTTTCCTTCATTTATTTTTGTAATTAATTCAGAGTATTTCATTTTTTTGTTTGAGTTTTCCATAATTGATGATAATACTACTATAAAAATTACTCCTATTATTAACCACATTGCTAATGTTTTTATACTTTTTTTCAAAATAATTCCTCCTATCACTTTTGTGCAATTTTATTTATATTTGCTTTTATAACATATATCTTTAAGTTTTTCAAGCTTTTTTATGTGTTTTTTTTGTAACAAATCTACGACTACTACGGCTAGTTATCTTTGGTCTATGAAAAAAAGTTGTCCTTTGTTTACAAATATTTTTATATTTTTATTTGGTGTTAAATATTTGTTTCCTACATTTTTGTCACATAGTTTTATTATATCTTCTATATGTATCTTTTCAATGCCTTTTGTACTTCCTAATAGTCTCCCTATAGTGTATAACAAAATTTTAGATTTTATAACTTTTTCTTGTGAATTAAATTTTTTTAGGCTTAATTTTATGAAAGAACTATCTTTTTTTTTCATTTCTTCAAGCAATAGAGAATTAAATATTTTTTCAACTTCTTTTTGAAAATATTTTTCCTCTTCACTAACTAACTCTGATAGTCTATTTATTGTATTTATTATATTAGGGTTAAATTCTTCTTTTATATACGGAATTACTACGTTCCTTATTTTGTTTCTTGTATAAGTGTTGTCAAAATTAGTTTTATCAATTCTAGGATTTAGTTTTTCTTCTTCGCAATATTTTTCTATTTCTATTCTTTCACATTCTATTAATGGTCTTATATATTTATTATTTTTTACTGGCTCAATTCCTTTTAATCCTGATATTCCGCTTCCTCTTAATATATTCATTAATATTGTTTCTATTTTATCATTTAAATTATGTGCTATTGCTATTTTGTTTGCATTCGTTTTTTTAATAATTTCATCAAAAAAATTGTATCTTGCATTTCTTCCTGCTTCTTCTAATCCTATTTTATTTTCTTTCGCATTTTTTGTTACATCAATTTTTTTAACAAAAAAAGGTATATTAAACTTTTCACAAAAGTTTTTAACAAATTTTTCATCTATTATCGCTTCATCCCTAATCATATGATTTACATGTGCAACTACAAATTCTGCTTTAATGTTTCCTTCTTTTTTTAATTCAAGTAATATATTTAGCATAGCAATTGAGTCTGGTCCTCCAGATACTGCTAATACAATTTTATCGTTATCTTCTATTAATTTATATTTTTTTATTGTTTTTAAAACTTTTTGTTTCATATTAACTCCTAATCATCATATCTTCTTTCTAAATTAACAAATTTTGTGTATTCTCCAAGCCAACGTAATTCTACTGTTCCTGTTGAGCCTCCTCTATGTTTAGCTATTATTACTTCTGCTATATTTTTCTTTTCGCTTTCCTCGTTATAGTAGTCATCTCGATACAGGAACATAACGATATCCGCATCTTGTTCTATTGCTCCAGATTCACGTAAGTCTGAAAGCATTGGCCTATGGTCTGGTCTTTGTTCTACTGCTCTTGATAACTGTGATAATGCTATTACTGGTACATCTAATTCTTTTGCTAATACTTTTAATGAACGACTTATTTCTGCTATCTCTTGTTCACGACTTCCTGATGATCTTTTATTTGATCCTTGTATTAGTTGCAAATAGTCTATTACTATTAATCCTATATTTTTTTCTAATTTTAATTTTCTACATTTTGCTCTTATTTCTGTAATTGATATACCTGGTGTATCATCTATATATATTTCTGCTTCTGATAATGGTCCTATTGTTTCTGCTAATTTTCCCCAATCTTGTTCTTCTAATTTTCCTGTTCTAACCTTGTTACTATCTACCATTGCTTCACTGCATAATATTCTGTTTCCTAATTGTCCTTTTGACATTTCTAAGTTAAATATTGCAACTGGAATATTTGCTTTTGTTGCTGCATTTGTTGCTATATTTAATGCAAATGCTGATTTCCCCATTGCAGGTCTTGCTGCTACTAGTATTAGTTCTGAGCCATGGAATCCAGCTGTTCTATAGTCTAAATCTGCAAATCCACTTGGTACTCCTGTTATGTGCTGTTTTTTATTATATAGTTCTTCTAATTGTGTAAAACTATCTACTAATATGTCTTTCATTGCAGCATATCCTTTTTGATTTTTTCCTTGCATCAAATTAAATATTCTTTTTTCTGCACTTTCCATAATTCCATCTATTTCTTCTGTTGGGTCATATCCTAGTTCTATTATTTCATTTGCAGTTTTAATTAAATTTCTTAGTATTGATTTTTCTTCTACTATTTTTATATATTTTGTTGCATTTGCAGTTGTTGGTACTTTTTCTGGTAGCTCTGCTAGATATTCAAATCCACCTACTTGTTCAAATTTTCCCATTGATTCTAATTCTGCTTTCACTGTTATTAAGTCTATTGGTTCTGATTTTGCATACAAGTTCATCATTGCTTCATATATTAATCTATTATCTTCTCTATAGAAATCTGTGTCTTTTAATACTTCTGAACTTGCTATTACTGCATCGTTATCTGTAAGCATTGATCCTATTACTGCTTGTTCTGCTTCTAAATCATGTGGTGGTATTTTTCCTATATCCATTTTACATCTACCTTTCTGAAATTACATCTATTTTTATTTTTCCAATTACTCCTTCAAATAGTTTTATATCTACTGTTTTTATCCCTAATTCTTTTATTGTTTCTTTTAAATCAATTTTCTTTTTATCTACTTTAATATTATGTTGTTTTTCTAAGTTTTCAGCTATTTCCTTTGATGATACTCCTCCAAATATTTTTCCATTTTCACCTGATTTTACTGATATTTTTAATATTATTTTACTCATTTTTTGCGCTATTTTTTTTGCTTCTTCTTTATCTTGTTCTTTTTTGAATGTTTTTGAATCTTGTTTTGCTTTTAATTTTGACATATTTTCTTTATTTGCCTCTACTGCTAATTTTTTAGGAAATAAGAAGTTTCTTGCATATCCATCTGATGCGTTTATTACTTCATCTTTTTTTCCTACACCTTTTATATTATCTAGTAATATTACTTTCATATTAATCCCTCTTTCTTAATTTAATTTAGTAGTATTATATAATTTTTATCGCGATAATTCAATCTTAATTATCAGTTTTTTATTAATAAAAAAATAATTTTAAAAATAGAGCGATAATTTTTGCTCTATTTTTAAAATTATAAAAATTATCCAATCTATCCTTCATTAATTTTGTTTATTAGTTCTTGTTTTGTTTCTTCTATTGTCATCCCTTCAATTTGTGCTCCTGCTAGTGTCATATGTCCTCCTCCTCCTAGTTTTTCTAAGATAACTTGAACATTTATATCTCCTATTGATCTTCCACTAATACATATTTTTTCTCCTGTATTTCCTAATACAAATGATGCTGTTATATTACTTATTGTTAATAACTCATCTGCTGCTTTTGCACATAATATTGATGTGTCTTTTTTTATTTCTGGATATATTGCTATTGCTATTGAATTATTTACTATTTCTGCTGTTTTTACAATATCTGCTATTTTATTAAATCCTTCTAAATCACTTTGGAACCATTTTTTTACTCTTATTATATCAATTCCACACTTACGCAAATATGCTGCTGCTTCAAATGTTCTTACCCCTGTTTTAAAAGTAAAGTTTTTTGTGTCCATCATTATTCCTGCATATAAGCTTTCTGCTTCTATTTGTTTTAATTCTATTTTTGTTTTTGTGTATTGCAATATTTCTGTCACTAATTCTGCTGTTGAAGATGCATATACTTCTTGGAAAGTAATTGTTGCATTTTCGATATATTCTGCGCTTCTTATATGATGGTCTATTACTACTACTTTTTTAGCTTTTTTTAATATTTGTGGTTCAATTACATGATTTTTCTTATTAGTGTCTACTACGACTAGTAAAGTATCTTCTTCTATGTTTTCTAGTGCTACTTCTTTGCTAATTGTTACATCTTCATATTCTATATCTTTAGCTAGCTCTTGTTTGAATTTTTCTAGTGCTGTTTCTTTTTCACTTCCGATTATATATGCGTTTTTATTTAATGATTTTGCAAGTCTATATATTCCCATAGCTGAACCCATTACATCTATATCTGGGTTTTTATGTCCCATTATCATTATTTTACTTGATTCCTTTATTAGATTTTCTAATGCATTTGCTACTACTCTTGCTTTTACTTTTGTTCTTTTTTCCACTTCTTTAGTTCTTGCTCCAAAGAAGCGATATATTTCGTTTTCTCTTATTACTGCTTGATCTCCACCTCTTCCTAAGACTACATCCATTGCTGCTTGTGCAGATTTATATTTGTCATTATTTGTATCCCCTTCATTTGATACCGCTATACTTAATGTGAATTGTACTTTATCTTTTATATCTATTTCTTTTATTTTGTCTAAAATGCTAAATTTATCTTCTTTTATTTCTTCTAAATATCTTTGTTCAAATATATATATATATCTATCTCTATCTGTTTTTAAAAGTATTCCATTTGTACTATTAGTCCATTCATATACAACTTTATCAATTTGGGCTATTACTTGTGGTTTTTCTTCACTTTCTAATAATTGCATATTTTCTTCATAATTATCTATCATTATTATGCATGCACATGATTTTGAGTCAAATAGTTTTTGTTTCAATTGTCTATTTTCTGTAACATTAATAAAATATAGCATAAGCATATATTCATCTTTATTTTTTTTATTTCTTGAATTAGCAAATTTTCCTGTTATCTCATATGTTTTATTATTAATTTGAATTTCTTTTTGAAGCATTTTATTATTTTGGTCATTTTTTTCTCTGTCTGTAATTTCACTTTTGAATTCAACTAGTAAATCATCGACATATTTATCCATGTTTATTTTTTCAAATTCAGAAACAAATTTTGAACTTCTCCATATTACATTTCCATCTGTTTCTAATATTATTAAAGGAAACGGAGAATTTATTAATGTGCTTTTTGCAACTGTGTCAACGTTTAAAACTAAATCTTCTAATGTTTCTGATATTTCACTTTTTCTTTTATTATTAGCAAAATATGTGTAACCTAATATGCTAGCAAGCAATAAAATAGATGGAAAAATCATTTTAGGCACTTTTATACATATTACTATTAATAAAATTAGTATTATCACTAAATATATTTTATTTCTTGATACTAAACTATCAAAAAATTTTCTATTTGCATTTTGCATATATTCACCCCTCATCCTTTATTTTACTGTATTTTGGGCATTTTGTCAATTTTATTATTTATATTTTATTTTAATTTGCATTATATTATAATTATATTCTAAATTCATAAATAAAATTAGTCATTTTAGTCTACTACGCAAACCATTCTGAATCCGCCTCCTGGGTCAGCTTGACCTGTAGCATGGTCAAAATAGAAAATTCCTCCTGTTGTATATGTAAAAACACCACTTCTAGTAAAAAATGGATAATAATTATTATTGATTTTTCCAGCAAATACCGAGTCTTCTGAATTCCAAGATGTTATTCCTGTTCCTTCATTTGAAGTTTCAACTATTGCATCGCCAAATTTTCTATTTATATTTTCTGTATAATTTTTTTGAAGGGTTTTATTTTGAAAATTATATTCATATGTTGTTGAAAATTTTGTACTTTCAGTCTTATCATTTTTAGCGTTTGTATTGTTAGGATCTTTCGATGCAAATTTATATCCATATGTTGTTGAACTATCTGGTATATATGCTGCTGTATACTCCCAGCAACCTCCATTAGTATCATATATTCCATATATATTTCCAGTTGTGCTCTGATTTACATTCGCTTTATAGTTTCCTCCTCCTGTTATTTTATAAAAATTTTCATTTTTTTGTACCTTTACACCATTTCTTCCATACTTACTATATGCTAAATATGACATTGCCCCCCATTCACTATTTTTTGTCATGTGGCTATTTGCTACGTTTAAATTTCTTGCTTCACTATAAAAATCACTAATACTCATTTGTGTATAAATATTTGTATCAGGTTTTATATCTATTTTATTATTTGTTTTTGTGGTTTCAAATTTTCCCATCCAAATTCCAGATAAATTTTTATCCCATTCTCCTTGAGTAAATCCTGTTTTTACTCCATTTTCAAATGCTGGATGTGGCCTATAATATTCTCCTATTTTTCTACTTGTAGCTGGCTGTTTCATACCTTCTGGGGTTCTTCCTAGACCATCTACCAATCCTCTAGCATCGGAATATCCAATTGGTTTTCCAGTTTTATTTATGTCTTTTTCATCGTAATATGTTATTTTATATGCATATCTTGGTATCCATACCAACATACTCCCTAACTGATAATCATCAACAACTGTCCCTACTTTTGTTCCTATTTTATATGTTCCATCTGTTAACATTACATTTGCCCATTCTTTTTTATTTTCATCGTAGCTATATTTCCAATTTTCTTCATCTGTTATTACCCAGTTATTCCCATTCCAATTAAGTGGTATCATATTGTTTTTATCTATCTTAGGTTTGTTTGCTTTTATTATATTTCCAGAAGGTATTGGATTATATGAGACTCCTTCTAAAAATTGTATATCAATCTTTCCATTTGCTCTAGAAAATGGTATTCCACCTTTTAATACTGTTGATGGATCAATTACTTCATTATTATTATATTTTTTTCTATTGTATGCCAATTCAATATCTTCATTATATGCTTTTTCAACTTCCTTTATTTCTTTTTCTTGTGAAGATAGTTTATTTGAATTTTTTGCATATAAGCTCATAAAAAACATCAAAAAGAATAAAAGGCTTGCTAATACTAAAACTGTTATAGAGCCTCTTTCTCCTTTGTTTTTATTTATTTTTTTTATTTCTTTTTTTTCATTTTTCATATGATTTTCACCTATAACTATTTTACTATTAATGATAAAAAAAATCAATGTATTTATAAAAATACATTGATTTTTATTGTCATTATTCTTCCTCACAAGTCTCTTCAACTTTTTCTTCTATTTCAGTGTTAATTTTAATGTCTTGGTATTTTTTCATACCAGTTCCAGCTGGGATTAATTTACCAATTATAACATTTTCCTTTAATCCAACTAGTTCATCTGTTTTACCTTTAATTGCTGCTTCTGTTAATACTCTTGTTGTTTCTTGGAATGATGCTGCTGATAAGAAGCTATCTGTTGCAAGAGATGCTTTTGTAATTCCTAATAACGCACGTTTTCCTTTAGCTGGTCTTTTTCCTTCTTTTATTGCTTCATTATTTTTATCTTCAAAATCATACATATCCACTAATGATCCAGCAAACATATCAGTATCTCCACTATCTTCAACTCTTACTTTTTTAAGCATTTGTCTACCAATGACTTCAATATGTTTATCATTGATGTCAACACCTTGATTTCTATATACTTTTTGTACTTCTGAAATCAAGTATTCATATACTCCTTCTGGTCCTTTAATAGCCAATATTTCAGCTGGATTGATTGAACCTTCAATTAATGGTTCTCCAACTTCTACCATATCTCCATCTTTTACTTTCATCTTAGATCCAAATGGTATTGTGTATGTTTTAGCTTCATCATCAGAAGTAACAACAACTTCTTTTTTCTTCTTAGTATCTTTGACTTTAACTTTACCAGCAATTTCTGAAATAATTGCTAATCCCTTTGGTTTTCTAGCTTCAAATAATTCCTCAACCCTAGGTAAACCTTGTGTGATATCTGCAACACCTGCAACACCACCAGAGTGAATTGTTCTCATTGTAAGCTGTGTTCCTGGTTCACCTATTGATTGTGCTGCTATAATACCAACTGATTCTCCTATTGATACTAAATCTCTTCTTGCTAATCCCATACCATAACATTTTTGACATACACCATGTTTTGAATGACATGCTAATGCTGAACGTACTTCTATTTTTTCAATTCCAGCTTTAACGATTTTATCAGCTATGTCTTCTGTTATCATAGTATCTGTATCAACTATTAATTCTTTTGTTTCTGGGTTTATAACATCATTTACTACATATCTTCCAACTAATCTTTCTTCCATCTTTTCAATTACTTGGTTTCCATCTTTTATAGTATAAACCATTATACCTTCATGTGTACCACAGTCTTTTTCTCTAACTATTATATCTTGAGAAACATCAACTAATCTTCTTGTTAAATATCCTGAATCGGCTGTTCTTAAGGCTGTATCTGATAGTCCTTTTCTTGCTCCATGGGCTGATATAAAGTACTCTAATGCATCTAGTCCATCTGCAAATGAAGATTTAATAGGGATTTCTACCGCTTTACCTGTTGTACTAGCCATAAGTCCTCTCATACCTGCTATTTGTCTTAATTGGTTCATATTACCACGGGCACCAGATTTAACCATCATATAAACTGGGTTTAAGTCGTCAAAGTTGTCTTCCATCGCTTTACTTACATCTTTTGTTGTCTTTTCCCATACACTAATAACTGCATTATATCTTTCGTCATTAGTTATTAAACCTCTAGCATATTGTTTTCTTATATTTTCAACTTTAGCATCTGCTTCTGCTAAAATATCTTTTTTAGCAGCTGGGACTTTAACATCATCCATAGAATATGTTATACCTGCTAATGTTGCATATTTATACCCTAATGCTTTGACATAATCTATTACTTCTGCTGATTCTGTTAATCCATGAGTTCTTATTACTCTTTCAATTATTTCTCCCATTGATTTTTTCATAACTGGGAAACTAATTTCATATTGTAATGGTTCTTTTTCTCTGTCAATAAATCCTAAATTTTGTGGTATGCCTTGGTTAAATATAATTCTACCAACACTTGTTTCAATTTTTCCAGTTTTCATCTCTCCGTTAATTTCTTTTGTTATTCTAACAAAGATTTTAGCATGGATTGAAACTGCATGATTTTCATAAGCCATAATTGCTTCTTCTGGATCTTTGAAGTATTTTCCTTCTCCTTCTTCTCCATCTAGCACCATTGTTAAATAATAACTTCCTAAAATCATGTCTAGTCTTGGTACTGCAACTGGTTTACCATCTTGTGGTTTTAGCAAGTTGTTTGTTGCAAGCATTAAATATCTAGCTTCTGCTTGTGCTTCTGGTGATAGTGGTAAGTGAATTGCCATTTGGTCACCGTCAAAGTCAGCATTGAATGCTTCACAAACAAGTGGATGTAGTTTTATTGCTCTACCTTCTACTAAAACTGGTTCAAATGCTTGAATACCTAATCTATGTAGAGTCGGCGCACGGTTTAACATTACAGGATGATCTTTTATAACATCTTCTAATATTCCCCATACTTCTGGATTTAATCTTTCTACCATTCTTTTTGCACTTTTAATATTTTGTGCTATTCCTCTACCAACTAGTTCTTTCATTACAAATGGTTTAAATAATTCTATTGCCATTTCTTTTGGAAGTCCACATTGATAAATTTTAAGTTCAGGTCCTACAACTATAACTGAACGTCCAGAATAGTCAACACGTTTTCCTAGTAAGTTTTGACGGAAACGTCCTTGTTTTCCTTTTAACATATCTGATAATGATTTTAATGGTCTATTTCCTGCCCCTGTTACTGGTCTTCCACGTCTTCCATTATCTATTAAAGCATCAACTGATTCTTGTAGCATACGTTTTTCGTTACGTACAATAATTTCTGGTGCGCCTAGTTCTAATAGTCTTTTTAGTCTATTGTTTCTGTTTATTACTCTACGGTATAAGTCATTTAGATCTGATGTTGCAAATCTACCACCATCTAATTGTACCATTGGTCTTAATTCTGGTGGAATTACTGGTACTACTCCCATTACCATCCATTCTGGTTTATTTCCAGATAGTCTAAATGCCTCTACTGTATCTAATCTTTTTATTAACTTTGATTTTTTTTGTTCAGTTGCTTTTGTTATTTCTTTTTGTATTTCTTTTGATAATTTTTCTACATCTATTTCGGCTAATAAAGTTCTTATTGCTTCTGCTCCCATTTGAGCTTTAAATGAACCTTTACCATATTTTTCTTCTGCTTCATGGTATTCTTTTTCATTTAAAACTTGGCATTTTTCTAATCCTGATGTTCCTTTATCTACAACTATATATGATGCGAAATATATAACTTTTTCAAGATTTCTTGGTGATACGTCTAGCATTAAAGCAATTCTACTTGGTATTCCTTTGAAATACCAAATGTGCGCTACTGGTGCTGCTAATTCTATATGTCCCATTCTTTCACGTCTTACTTTTGCTTTTGTTACTTCTACACCACAACGATCACAAATTATTCCTTTATATCTTACTCTTTTATATTTTCCACAATGGCATTCCCAGTCTTTTGTTGGCCCAAATATTCTTTCGCAAAATAAACCATCTTTTTCTGGTTTTAGTGTTCTGTAATTTATAGTTTCTGGTTTTTTTACCTCTCCTTTTGACCATTCTCTAATTTTTTCATCTGATGCAACTCCTATTTTTAATTTATTAAAAATATCTAATTCGTCCACTTTTTTCTCCCTTCACATTTTTTAATATTTTGGGTAATATTAGAACAACCAAAAAAGCTATCCACTGCTCGAACAATTCCTTTTGGTCGCTTTTTGGCTTTCTAATATTTATTTAATTATTTGCTCATTTTATTCTTCTGAATAAGAATCAAATATTTCATCATCATCTTCTTCATCTAAGTCTTCAAAAAGTTCATCACTTTCATCATCTTCTAATATCACATCTTCTTCAATATAACCATCTTCTAAATCATCTTTTTCTACTACGTCTTCTTCTGGTAAGAATCTTTTTTCTTTTTCTGGATCATATTCTATTCCATCTTCAATGTTTTCTTTTAGTTCTAATTCTTGGTTATCATCTGAATATAGTCTTACATCTAATCCTAATGATTGTAATTCTTTTACTAAAACTTTAAAGCTTTCTGGAACTCCTGGTTCTGGGATATTTTCACCTTTTACTATTGCTTCATAAGTTTTAACTCTACCTACAACATCATCTGATTTTACTGTAAGCATTTCTTGTAATGTGTATGCTGCTCCATATGCTTCTAGTGCCCAAACTTCCATCTCTCCAAAACGTTGTCCACCAAATTGTGCTTTACCTCCTAATGGTTGTTGTGTAACTAGTGAATATGGTCCTGTTGAACGTGCATGTATTTTATCATCTACTAAGTGGTGTAGTTTTAACATGTACATAACTCCAACTGTTACTGGTTTTGCAAATGGATCTCCTGTACGTCCATCATATAGTACTGATTTTCCATCTTCATTCATTCCAGCTTGTGCTAATAATTCACGTACATCTTCTTCTGTTGCACCATCAAATACTGGTGTTGATACATGCCATCCTAATTTTTTTGCTGCTCCTCCTAAATGTACTTCTAAAACTTGTCCTAAGTTCATACGTGAAGGCACACCTAATGGGTTTAATAGGATGTCTATTGGTGTTCCATCTGGTAAAAATGGCATATCTTCTTCTGGTAATACTCTTGATATAACACCTTTGTTACCATGACGGCCGGCCATTTTATCTCCGACTGAAATTTTTCTTTTTGTTGCTATATAGCATCTTATTATTTGATTTACTCCAGGTCCTAATTCATCTGAATTATCTCTAGTAAAGATTTTAACATCTACTATTGTTCCTGCCTCTCCATGTGGTACTCTTAATGATGTATCTCTTACTTCTCTAGCTTTTTCTCCAAATATAGCACGAAGTAATCTTTCTTCTGCTGTTAATTCTGTTTCTCCTTTTGGTGTTACTTTACCAACTAAAATGTCACCAGGTCTTACTTCTGCTCCTATTCTTATTATTCCATTTTCATCTAAATCTTTTAATACGTCATCTCCTACATTTGGAATATCTCTTGTTATTTCTTCTGGTCCTAATTTTGTATCTCTACATTCACAATCATATTCTTCAATATGTATTGATGTAAATACATCTTCTTTTACTAATCTTTCATTTAATAAAATAGCATCTTCGTAGTTATATCCTTCCCATGTTGAGAATGCTACTAATACGTTTTTACCAAGTGCCATTTCTCCATCTTGAGTTGATGGTCCATCAGCTATAGCATCTCCTTTTTTAACTATTTCTCCTTTTTTTACTATTGGTTTTTGGTTTATACATGTTCCACCATTTGTTCTTTTAAATTTGCGAAGTTTATGTACTACTGTTTTTCCATTATTATATTTAACAGTAATGCTATCTGCTGTAACTTTTTCAATTACACCATCTTCTTCTGCTAATACTAATATTCCAGAATCTTTTGCTGCTCTGTATTCAATTCCTGTTCCTACTATTGGTCTATCTGTAATCATAAGTGGAACCGCTTGACGTTGCATGTTTGCTCCCATAAGCGCTCTTTTAGCATCATCATGTTCTAAGAATGGAATCATTGCTGCTGCAACTGATACTAATTGTTTTGGTGATATATCAACATATTGTACTTGGTTTTTATCAACTTCAATTATATCATTTCTGTATCTAACTCTTATTCTGTCATTCATAAATTCCCCATCTTCATTCATTGGTTCTGATGCTTGAGCAATTATATAGTTATCTTCAACATCTGCACTCATATATTCTACTACGTCTGTTGCTTTATGTGTTTCAGGATCTATTTTTCTATATGGTGTTTCTATAAATCCATATTCATTTATGCTTGCAAATGATGAAAGTGCTGATATTAATCCAATGTTTGGTCCTTCCGGTGATTCTATTGGACATAATCTACCATAGTGAGTATAGTGAACGTCACGAACCTCAAATCCAGCTCTTTCTCTTGTCAATCCACCAGGTCCTAATGCTGATATTCTTCTTTTATGTGTTAATTCTGATAGTGGGTTTGTTTGATCCATGAATTGTGATAATTGTGAACTTCCAAAGAATTCTCTTATTGCTGATGTGATTGGTTTTGTGTTTATTAATGTTTGTGGTGTTACTACATCTAAATCTTGGATTGTCATTCTTTCACGAACTACTCTTTCTAGTCTTGCTAAACCAATTCTAAATTGATTTTGTAAAAGTTCTCCTACACAACGTATTCTACGATTTGCTAAGTGATCTATATCATCTGGTTTTCCTAATCCATGTGCTAGATTTAATAAATAGTTAATTGATGCTATCATGTCTTCTGTTGTTATATGTTTTGGTAGTAATTCTTCATATCTTTCTTTTATTGCTTTTACTAAATCAGCTTCTTCAGTATTATCTATTATATTTTTAAGTACTTCATAATTTACATTCTCTTTGAAGTGTAATTCACTTAAATCTATATTTGGTAATATTTTGTGTGGATTTACTGTTCCATTTCCTATTATTCTAACTTTTCTTTCTCCAACTAAAACATCTACAATATTTATCCCTGCATTTTGAATATCTTCTGCAATTTCTTCTTTAATTACTTCTCCTGCTTGAACAAATACTTCTCCTGTTTCTTGGTCCATTATGTTTTCTGCTGCTATTTTTCCTGTAATTCTACCTGCTAGTCCTAATTTTTGGTTAAATTTATATCTTCCTACTTTTGCTAAATCATATCTTCTATTATCATAAAATAGTCCGTTAAATAAATTTCTAGCTGCATCAACTGTTGGTAATTCTCCTGGTCTTAATTTTTTATATATTTCAATTAATGCTTCTTCTTGTGTTTTAATTGTATCTTTTGCTATTGTTGCTTCCAACAAATCTTCATTTCCAAATACACTTCTTATTTGGTCATCTGTAATTATTCCTATTGCTCTTAATAATGTTGTAACAGGTACCTTTCTTGTTCTATCAACACGTACCCAGAAAATATCATTTCCGTCTGTTTCATATTCTAGCCATGCACCTCTTAGTGGCATAACTGTTGATGTGTATGTTTTCTTTCCTGTTTTTGTATCAAATATTTCATCATAGTAGCAATTTGGTGAACGTACTAATTGGCTTACTACAACTCTTTCTGCTCCATTTATTACAAATGTTCCACTATCTGTCATAAGTGGAAAATCTCCTAAATAGATTTCTTGTTCTTTAATTTCTCCTGTTTCTCTATTTATTAGTCTTACCTTTACATGTAATCTTGTTGAATATGTAGCATCTCTTTCTTTTGCTTCTTCTAATGTGTATTTTGTTTTTTCTTCCATGTAATAATCAAAAAACTCCAAAACAAGATTGCCTGAATAATCTTCAATTGGTGATATATCTTTTAATACTTCCCCTAGTCCTTCTTCTAAAAACCATTCATATGAATCTCTTTGTACTTTGATTAGGTTTGGCATTTCGATAAAATCTCCAACTTTAGCAAAATCTTTTCTTGAAGCTTTTTCATAATTAATGTCTCTAATTTTCAAAAAAATCACTCCTTAATTTTATTAAAGCAGATTGAATTTATTTGATTTTAAGTAAAGTCCTTCTTAATATATAGTTCCTTTAAGATATTTAAAATGTCTGCTTTGCATTTTAAATTTTCTTATGGGTTTCTATATTTAATTCCTCTTTGCTTAAAATTGAAAACTTTTAGATTTAAATTTTTCCTTTGATTAAAAAATTGCATAAAATTCATATTATATTTTACCAGATTTTTTGTGGGTTTGTCAATGTTTTTTTGATATTTTAAAGTATATTTTTGTAAAATTTTCTATTTTTTGAAACTTTTAATAAAATACTAGCAAAGTAAGGTGTATATTTAATGTATTGTCGTATTTATTTAGGTATAAATATTTTTTATGAAATAAAAAAACAAAGCATATAGTATTTAATACTTTTATGCTCCGTTTTAATTTTGTTAAATTTCTGGTTCTTTTTCTTCTGTTTTAGTTTTTACTTCGTGATTATGCATATATTCGGTTTCTTTTTCTTCTTTTATTTGTTTTTTATAGTCGATATCTACATATTGTCTTAATCCTTCTAAGAATTCATCTCTTTCTATTTTTTCTTGTTTTGGTTCTTCTCTCTTTGGTTCTTCTTTCTTTATTTTTTCTTTATCTTTATCGACTTTATTTTGAATATTTTCAGTTACTTGTTTAAACCAATTTTTAAAATTACTCCATTTACTTACTTTAGCAGGTAAGTTGTTTTCTTCTTGCTTATCTTTATTAAATATGTTTTTAATTTTTCCAGGTGTTTGTTTAATCCCATTTTTAAATTTATCCCATTTACTTACTTCATCAGATATTTTATTTTCTTCTTGTTCTTTACTAACTTGCTTTACAAATTTTGCTCGTTCTTCTTCTAATTTTTTCTCTTCTTCTACTATATTTAATTCTTTTTGAGTTTTAGCAGTTTTTATTGGTGGATTTTTTTCATCTATTTTTCTTGTAAATCTTTTATCTGCTGTTGCTCTTCTTTGAATCTCGTCCC
The DNA here is from genome assembly GCA_029258515.1 of Clostridia bacterium. GTDB lineage: Bacteria > Bacillota > Clostridia > TANB77 > CAG-508 > CAG-269. The sequence continues at coordinate 58,060 of JARHYK010000014.1, forward strand.
AACCTTTATTTGTAAATAGTGTTCTCCAAGCTAAATCACATTTACCTATTTTTCCTTGTAATTCTATTTTTCTTTTTTTTGTATTTTCTAATTCTTTTTTAGTTTTCATAACTTCTTTTGTTAGAATATCTTTGTTTTTTAATAGTTCTTGATATTCTGGTTCTGTAAGCTTTATAGTATATTTTTCATTCTCTATTTTTTTGTTTATTGTTTGAAGTTTTGTTTTTATTTTTTTTACTTCTTTTGATAAATTTTCTTCTGTTTTAGTTACTACTGATAATTTATTTTCTAAATTACTTTTGTAATCTTTTATTTTATGAATTTGATCTTTGTATTTTATATATCCTTTTAAATTATTTTGCATCATTTCTAAATTTTTAATATCTTTTTTTAAGTTTTCCATTTTTTCAGGTGTCATTTTGATATCTTTTTCTAGTCTTGCTTTTTTTCCATCTATTTCTTTTTTTAAGTTTTCCATTTCTTTTTCTATTTCTTGTTCAGATTTTCCTTCTAACTCTTTTTTAATAACTTCATATCTTTCATCTAATTTTCTTTTTTTACTCATATTATTACCCCTTTCAAACTAATAATTAGTGTACAAATTTTACATATTCATTTTTTATTATACCAAAACACTGTAAAACATTCAATAGTTTTATGTAAATTTGTTTGATATGACATTAAATTTTAATCTATTTGTAATGTTTTTGTAATATTAAGCATTAAATTCTTGTAAACTTCTGTTGGCTAATTTCATATATCTTTCTTTTTTATCTTTTATTTTTTTGCCTTCAAGTTCTGGTAATATTCCAAAATTTGCATTCATTGGTTGAAATTTTGTGTTTTTAGTTGATATATATTTTGCTAGTGCTCCAATTACTGTATTTTCTGAAAATATTATTTTTTTATTTGTTTTTCTTATTTGTTCTATTGCATTTAGGGCTGCAACCATTCCAGAAGAAATTGATTCGACATATCCTTCTACACCTGTTAGTTGTCCTGCAAAATATATATTTTTATTTTTCTTTAATTGGTATGTTTCTTCCAATAGTTCTGGTGAGTTAATGAATGTATTTTTATGCATTACTCCATATTTTATAAATTCTGCGTTTTCTAATCCTGGTATCATTGAAAATATTCTTTTTTGTTCTCCATATTTTAAATTAGTTTGAAATCCAACCAAATTGTATAAACTTGCTTGTTTGTCATCTTGTCTTAATTGTACAACTGCATATGGTCTTTTAGCAGTTCTTGGATCATCAAATCCTACTGGTTTTAGAGGTCCAAATCTCAATGTATCTATTCCTCTTTTTGCCATTATTTCTATTGGCATACATCCTTCAAATATTTCTCGTTTTTCAAATTCATGTAAAGTTACTACTTCAGCATTTACAAGTTCTTGCCAAAACTTTTCATATTCTTCTTGATTAAATGGTAAATTTATATAACTATTTTCTTCTTGATTTTCTAGTCTTTGTTTCCATTGTTCAATTTCTTCATCTTTTTTCTTTTCTTGATTGTATCTATCTCCATAAAAAGCAATGCCAAAATCGATGCTTTCTTTTGATACTATTGGGGCTGCTGCATCATAAAAATAGAATTTATCTTCTCCTGTTAGTTCTTGTATTTCTTTTGCTAAACTTTCTGATGTTAATGGTCCTGTTGCTATTATTGTTATTGTCTCTTTTACTAGTTGTTTTATTGAAATATCTTTTCCTATTTCACAATTTATTATTTCTATTAACTCATTTTTTTCTAGTTCTTCAGTTACTCTTTTAGAAAATTCTTCTCTATCAACTGCTAGTGCTTGTCCTGCTGGTACTTTTACTTCATCTGCTATTTTAATTAGTAAAGAATCTAAATTTCTTAATTCTTCTTTTAAAAGTCCACATGCATTTGTTAGTAGATTTGATTTAAATGAGTTACTACATACAATTTCTGCTAGATTTTTATTACTATGTGCTGGTGAATATTTTTTTGGTTTCATTTCATATAGTTTTACTCTTATTCCTTTTTTAGCTATTTGATAGGCCGCTTCTGAACCTGCTAATCCTCCACCTATTATATTTATATATTTTTCCATAACTATTCTTCCTTTTAAATTTTACTAAATAATTTCATAATTTCATCTTTTGATAGCTTACTTACAAATGTAGTTTTTGTGTTAAGCATATTTTCTGCAAGTCTTGCTTTCTTTTCTTGCAATTCATATATTTTTTCTTCTATAGAATTTTTTGTTATTAATTTATATACTTGTACATTATTCTTTTGTCCTATTCGATATGCTCTGTCAGTTGCTTGATTTTCTGCAGATAAATTCCACCAAGGATCATAATGAATCACTATATCTGCTCCTGTTAAGTTTAATCCTGTTCCTCCTGCTTTTAGTGATATTAAAAACACTTTAATTTCTGGATTTCGGTTAAATTCATCTACCATTTCAATTCTTTGGCTTACTTTGGTTCCTCCTGTTAATTTAAAATATTTTATATTTTTACTTTTTAATTCATCTTCTAAAAATTCAAACATTGATGTATATGTAGAAAATATTAATATTTTATGTCCTGATTTCACGCCATCTTCTACTAATTCCATACATTGGTTTAATTTACTACTTTGACCTTGATAGTTTTCTATGAACAGGCTTGGATGGCAACATATTTGTCTTAGTCTAGTTAATGCTGCTAATATTTTTATTTGACTTCCATTAAATCCTTTTACATCTATTTCATTTGCCACTTCTTCTTTTGCTTGTGCTAAGTATGATAGGTATATATTTTTTTGTTCTTCTTCCATTTCGTTATTTAATACTGTTATTGTTTTTTCTGGTAATTCTGTTAAAACTTCTTTTTTGGTTCTTCTTAGTATAAATGGTTCTATTAGCATTTTTAATTTTTTCAATGCTCTTTCATCATTATCTTTTACAATTGGTGTTTCATATGTTTGTTTAAAGTTCTTATATGTAAATAGATACCCTGGCATTATGAAATCAAATATTGACCATAATTCTGCTAATGAGTTTTCTATTGGTGTTCCTGTTAGCGCAAATTTGGAAGTAGCTTTTATTTTTTTTACTGCTTTTGCGTTTTGTGTGTTACTATTTTTTAAATATTGTGCTTCATCTGTTATTGCATACCTAAATGTATATTCTGTTTCTTTATATATCTCTATATCTCTTTTTATTAAATCATATGCTGTTATTACTAAATCATAGTTATCTATTTTTTTAATTTTTTCTTTTCTTTCTGTTGTTGTTCCATTTATTACTTCTACTTTTAATTCTGGTGCAAATTTACTTGCTTCATTTAACCAGTTTAGAGTTAGTGAACTTGGTGATATTACTATACTTGATTTTGTTTTTTTATTATGTTTTTTACATTCTTCTTTATAATCTAGGATTATTGATAATACTTGTAGTGTTTTACCTAACCCCATATCATCTGCTAATATCCCTCCCATTTTGTATTTATCTAATGTTTTTAGCCAATTAAATCCTGTTTTTTGGTAATATCTTAGATCTGCATTTAAGTTCTTAGGTGTTTCATATTCTTCTAGCATTTCTTGATTTAGATTATTTACAACCTCTTTATATTCTTGATTTTTTAGGATTTGTGCTCCTTTTATTCCTTTTAATAATTGGTTTAAGTATAGGCTTCTGTTTATTGGTAACTGTATTTCTCCTTCTTCCAAATCGTTATATTTGATATCCATTCCTGTTACTAATTTATCAAAAAAGTCTATTTCCTTATTTCCTTCAAGTGTTAAAAATGTTCCATCTTTTAATCTATGATATTTCTTTTTTAACTTATATTTTTGCATTATTTCTTCTAATTCGTTTATATTAAAATCTATTTTACTAAAATCTATTTTCAATAGATTATTTTCTATTTTTACTCCTAATGTTTCTATTTTTGGATTTACTATTTGTTTTGTTTTAAAGTTATCAGTTACCATTACTTCAAATTTTTGCATATATTCTTGAATATCATTTGTTAAGAATTCATAAATTTTATCATCTTCTGGTAATATTAATCTTTTATTTTCTTCTTCATACATAAAACCTGTTTTTCTGAATATATTTATCGCTTTAGTTTCTTCTATTTTGTTTCTTGGTGTTTTTATTTCTTCTATTTCATTTAACGGGTTAAATTCTTGTTGGTCATAGCAAAATTTTATATCTGCTGTTATATAATCATTTTTATCAACATCTAGATATATTTTTACTCCTAATTTTTTTGGTTTATATTTTTCTAATTCTTCTTCTCCGTACATTTGCTAATTGTATTTTATTATTTATTTTTGGCATTATTATTGCAAAAAAGTCTTGTAAGTCTTTTTCTTCTAATTCTAGGCTTGTGATATAGTTGTCTTTAAATATTTGAATAAGTCTTAATTTCGTTTGTTCAAATTCTTTTGATAATTTGTATAATTTATTTTCATATAGTATGTATTGGTATTTCCTTCCTTTTATTTTTGTTAGTTTGTATATGTCTATATTTGTTGTTATACTATACTCATCTTTTTTTGTTTTTTCTAGTTGGAATTCTATTTGAGGATCTTTTTCCATAAATTCTAATGTTTCTTCTAAATAGTTATTTTCAAATTCACATATTTTCCCTTTCATTACTTCAAATAGGTCATCTATTCCACTATTTGTTATTGTTATGTTTGTTTCATTTAATTGTTTTCCATAATAGCTATTATTTGTATTTTGATTTGCATATTTTATTATTTCTGCATGTTTTAGAATAAATTCTAAAAGTTCTTGGCTTTTTTCTTCAAAGTTTTCTTTCTTATGTATAAATTCTAGTTGATTTCCATATCTATATATAGTATTATTTAACATTCTTTCATAGAATTCTCTTAAATTTTTTAATTTGTACATTCTTTTGTTTCCGAGTTTGAATTCTATTTTTATATTTTTTGTATATCTATCATATATTATTTTTGGCTCTATTTTTATTTTTCCTTGTTTTTCTATTTGCTTTTCGTTTATTTCTTGTTGTAGATTTTCTAATTCCTCATTATATATGCTATTTACTATTTGTCTAAATGTTCTATATTTTGTCTCGCTTTTTTGCTTTTTTGTGTTTGTTAAGTCTTTTTCAATGTATTCTTCAATTTGTTTTTTATTTTTGTTTTCTGTGTTTTGTAATTCTAAAACAGCTGCTAAAGAATGTTTACATACTCCATAATGTCTTTCATAGTCTTCACATGTACATGTTATGTCTTCAATTTCTCCTTTTTCTACTAAAACGTATACTTTATATTCTTCCATACCATATACTTTTGCTTTTATTTCAAAATTATTTTCATCTATATAATCTTTGTATTCTATTTCTACTTTTTGTTGTTTTTGATATTTTTTAGCCTTTTGCGTTCTTTCATATCCTGCATCTTCTGTTAAATTTTCCATAACACTTTTACTTATTTGCATATTTTTTTCTCCTTTTCTGACTTTATATTATATTATATTTTAACTTTTTTTACAAGATGTTTCATTTGTTTTTAGTAGTGTTCAAGAAAGAAAAGAAAAAAATAGAAGGTTTAACTTCTATTTTTTACATTTGAATTTCTTTTTTGGTGCAACTTAAAAAATCATGTTTTTATCTCTTCTTTGCTTTTTTTATTTACTTTATAATATTTTGATATCAATTCATCTAATTCGACACTAAGTTTATAAATTACCGCATAATCTTCTTCATTTTCTATACTTTTATTCAGTTTATCTCTTAATTTACAAATTTCATCATTTATCATTTTTCATCTCTCCTTTATTTTTTCTTTTTTCTCTTTTGTACAACTATAAATTACCATATTTTTCCTTTTTAGTCAAGTTATTTTTATTTTTTTCGCATTTTTCGTGCGACATATCTCGACATTTTTTGACATTTATATGTAAAAAAATACGGCATAAATCATTATATATAATTTATACTCGTATTTTTACATTATTTTTATTCTTTTTTTCTTGCATTTTTCGTTTTTAAATTCACAGTTTTTTATTTTGCTTTTACCGTTGATAATACCATTTTATTTTCATTAAATACTTCTTTTACGGTTTCATTTGCATATTTTAGGTCTACATTTTCTATTTGATTTATATATTCAAAACTGTTTATTCCTTTAAAGCTATCTGCCAAAAACATTCTTGCTATGTTTGCTACATCATTATATTCTTTGATATAATCTCCATAAATTGTCTTTTTTAGTCTTGTAAATTCTTCTTCATTTATTCCTTGTTCTTTTAATTTTTTTATTTCTTTTTTTAGTTCTTCATATATTTCTTCTGGATTATTTGCTTGTCCTCCTATTGTTATATGTGCATATCCTCTTGAAAATTCATAATCCATGCTTGGCTTATCTGATATATTTCCTTTGTTATATAGTGTTTTATATAGGTTTGAACTTTCTCCTAACAAGATGTCTAATAGGATTTCTATACATATATGTTTTTTTATTTTTTCTTCTTGACTTGCATTTTCGTTAAATGGTTTATCTTTTATTCCTATTGTGTATAGCGGTCTACTTACTTCCATATTTTGTGTTATATATTCTTTAAGTATTTCTTCTGGTTCTTCTGGATATATTCTTTTTATTTCTCCTGTTCCTTTAATATCTAACAACCTTTTTTTTATTTCTTTTAATAGTTCTTCTGGATTAAAATCTCCACATACTACTAATGTCATGTTTGATGGGTTATAAAAAGTATTATAACATTTATATAAAGTTTCTTTTGTTATATGACTTATACTTTCTATTGTTCCTGCTGTATCTATTCTTATTGGGTATTTGTGATACATTGCTTGTATTGCATTTAGATATACTTTCCAGTCTGGATAATCATTGTACATCATTATTTCTTGTCCGATTATTCCTTTTTCTTTTTCTACATTTTCATCTGTGAAATATGGATTTTGTACATAGTCCATAAACTCGTCTAATGCTTCATAGAAATTGTCTGTGCATTCATATAAATATGCTGTGTGGTCATTTGTTGTATATGCATTTGCATCTACTCCTAAACTAGTTAATACATCTAGACTGTTTTTTCCTGTTCGTTGTTCAAATAGTTTGTGTTCTAAGTAGTGTGCTACTCCATCTGGTACTTTTGTTATTTGAGTTTCTCCTGGTACTATAAATGTGCTTTCATTTGAGCCATAATTTGTTCCCCATATAATATATTTTTTTTGTATATCTTTTTTAGGTATTATCATTATTGTTAAGCCATTTTCTAATTTTTCTAGATATAGCTTTTCTTTTACTTTTGAGTTTTCTATAATTTTCATTTTTTTCTCCTTTCATTTTTTAGTCTTTTAAAAAGTATATTAAATCTATTTCTATGTTTTTAGCTACTTTTAAGATGTCTTCTTTTGTTATTTCTGATATTTTTTCTATATATTCATTTATATTTATTTTTTCAGTGTTAAATTCTTGGCCAAATAGATATACTATTTCACTTGATTGTTCATCATTTATTGTTTTTATTCCATCTATTATTCCTTTTTTTGCAATTTCAACATCTTCTTTTGTGAATTCTCCATTTTTTATTTCCTCTATTTGTTCTTTTATTAATTTTAATGCTTTTTCATAGTTTTTTATTTCTATTCCACAGCTTATGAAGATATTATTTTTTGTTCTTAAATATTTTGATCCTGCTGCATATGCTAAACTTGCTTTTTCTCTTACATTTTGAAATAGTTTTGAATTTGCACTTCCTCCTAATATACTGTTATATATCATAACTGAATATTTCATATCTTCGTTTTTAACTGGTGCATTTAGTCCTAATATTAATTTTCCTTGTGCTACATCCATTGATTCTGTTACTATTTTTTCTTTGTTTTGTGTTTCTGTTTCTAGATTTTGATCTTTTATTTTTGTTTTTCTTGGCTCTAACTTTTTGATTTCTTCCATGTTTTCTATTGTTTCATATATTTTTTCATCTATTATCCCTGATATAAATATATCTATTTTACATTCTTGTAATAGAGCTTTATAGTAGGTGTATAGGTCTTTTTCAGTTATTTTTTCTAAATCTTTTGTATATCCATATTTAAATAGGCTATATGGTTTTCCTTTGTACATTTCTTCTGTGCATCTTTCCATTGCGTATTGAGCTTTGTTGTCTATTTTTCCTTCTATTAATTGTTTTAGGTTGTTTTTTTCTTGGTTTAGATATTCTTTTGAAAATTGTCCATTTTCTAGGTATGGATTGAAAATTATTTCAAATAGTTTGTTTATTGTTTGTTTTAGCATATTTTCGTTTTCTTTTGGTAAAAAGTTATCATTTATACTTTCCATATAGAATTTTAATATTTGATTGTCTCCTTTTTTATCTATTCCACAATTAAATGATGCTCCATACATATCTTCTAAGTTTTTACTAATTTCTTCTTGTGTTGGCATATTCTTAGTTCCTCTTCTTAATATTGCTGGTATTAGTGCATTTTTTGTTACGTTTTCTTTATTTAAGCTTGTTGTTAAAAATACTGCTATTAAATTTGTTTTAAATTTACTTGTATTTATTAAATGAAGGTTTATTCCTTCTTTTATTTCTTTTTCTTGATATTTCATGCTATTTTCCTCCTATATTTTTATTTTTTGTTTTATTTTAATTTTTATTCATTTTTAACGCAAAAAGAAGTATGAGTATATTTATTATACTCAATACTTCTACCCCTTTTTTCTTTCTAGAATTTTCTTTTTCTTGCTGCCTCTGATTTTTTCTTTCTTTTTACACTAGGTTTTTCATAATGTTCTCTTTTACGAACTTCTTGGATAACTCCATTTCTTGCGCATTGTCTTTTAAACCTTCTTAAGGCATCTTCTATATTTCCATCATTTACTTTAATCTCTGACATTTATTTAATTCCCTCCTTCCGGTCATACGTTTATGTATGTGGGATAACCCTATAACAATCAATATTATACATTAAAGAAGTTTAGTTGTCAATAGAGTTTGATGGCTTTATGATGTTTTTTTGTTTTTTTTGCTACTATTTAATATTTTTTATTGAAAATCTGCTTTATTGTCTATTTAGTGTTTTTCCATAATTTATGTAAGTTACAAAATGCATATACTGATTCTACTTCATCATCTTCACATATTGCAAAACATATTTCTGGTTTATCATTTGGTTTTAGTTCTTTTATTTGTTTTCCTTCTTTTGTTTGTATTGAAATCCATTCTATATAGTGTTCTTCTTTCATCGGATGTTCAGTTTCTCCCACTTTCACAGTAACTTTATTTCCTTCTACCTTATAAATTGGAATATGTTTTTCTTTTGCTGCATCAACTATCCCTGGTTCCATTTCTTCCATTTTTTCTTCGCAGCACATTATAGGTAATTTTGTATCTTTTACTTTCTCAATTATATTTCCACATTTATTACAAACAAAAAATTTTTGTTTCATAATATACCTCCTCATTTTTTATTGTACTTTTTACTTTTTTAATATTTTAAAATTCAAAAAGAGAAATATGATTTATTTTTAAAATTATTGTGACTAATAAGACTATTATTATTGTTAGTATAAGTGCTATTATGTCTTTTTTTAAGCTTTCTTTAGTTTCATCTCTTTTTTCTTTATTATAATATAATTCTTTTATGGTATCTATTATACAATATATTAGTTTTTTCTTTGGTTTGTTTGTTTTATTTGTATTTATGTCTTTGCCATATGAAAAGTTAGTTTTATTTATATTTGATTTATAATTTACTCCTGTTTCTGTATTATATGCTTTTTCTCCATATTTTTTCTTGTATTTAGCTTGTCTTTCTTTTTCTAATTCTATATCATATTGTTTTCTTAAAAACTCATCTGATAAAATTTCATATGCCTCATTTATTTCTTTTAATTTTTTTTCTAATTCCTCTTTTTGTAATTTATCTTCTTGTAAGTCTGGATGATATTTTTTTACTAATACTTTATATATTTTTTCTATAACCTCTTTTGTTGCCTTTTCATTAACTTGTAATATTTCATAATAATTTTTCATTTTTTCATTTTTTCCTCTTTTATTTTATTTCAACAACTGTAACTCCCATTTCTCCTTCTCCAAATGTTCCTACTCTAAATGATTTTACGTGTGGGTGTTTTTTTAGGTAGTTTTGAATTCCTATCCTTAATTTTCCTGTTCCTTTTCCGTGGATTATTCTTACTGTTGATAGTTTTGCTAAACTACTATCATCTAAAAACTTATCTACTAAAAATATTGCTTCATCTACATTTAATCCTATAACATTTAATTGAGTTGTTGCTGTTTGTGATTTTTGGAAAGATTTCATACTTACTATTCCATTATTTTTTGCTTTTTTATTTTCTTTTTTTATTATTTTTAGTTTGTTTATTGGAACATTCATTTTTATACTTCCAAATTGTACTTGTACTTGGTTATCTTTTGATACTTTTGATATTACAGTACCTTCTTGATTTACGTTTTCATACCATACAATGGTATTTATTTTAATATCTTCTATACTATTTTCAATTTGTTTTTTTGTTTCTTCTTTTTCTGTTTTGGTTATTTCTTTTATATCTTTATTTAATCTATTTCTTAATTCATTTGCTTTTTTGCTTTCATTTTTATTTATTTCTTGCATAGATTTTATAATTTGATTTGCTTCTTCTTTTGCTTCTAGTAATATATTTCTTCCTTGAATTTTTGCATTTTGTATTATGTTTTTTTCTTCTTCTAGTTTTTTTAGATTTTTTGTTTCTAATTCTTGTTTTAATTTTTCTATTTCTTCTAGCTCTTTTGATATTTTTTCTTTTTTAATTTCTATTTCTTTTTTGTCATTATATATATTTTTTATCAATTTTTCAAAATCTATATCTTCTTTTCCAATTCTTTGGCTTGCTTTTTTTAATATTTCTTCAGTTAGTCCTAGTTTTTTACTTATTGCAAATGCATTACTTTTTCCAGGTACTCCTATTAATAGATGATATGTTGGTGTTAGGGTTTCTACATCAAAGTCCACTGATGCATTTTCAAATCCTTTGGTTACTAGTGCATATTTTTTTAGTTCTTCATAATGTGAAGTCGCTATTGTCAATGCTCCTTTTTGCTTTAGGTTTTCTAATATGCTTATTGCTAATGCTTGTCCTTCTATTGGATCTGTTCCTGAGCCTAGTTCATCAACTAGTATTAATGAATTTTCATCTGCTCTATTTACAATATCTACAATGTGTGTCATATGTGCTGAGAATGTACTTAGAGAATCTGCTATACTTTGGTCATCCCCTATATCTGCAAATATATTTTCAAATACATAAATTGATGATGTATTTTTAGCTGGAATATTTAGTCCACTACACGCCATTGCTACTAAAAGTCCTACTGTTTTTAGTGTTACTGTTTTTCCTCCTGTATTTGGTCCTGTTATTATTAGTGTTTGATAGTCTTTTCCTATTTTTATTGTAGTTGGTACTACTTTTTTTGTATCTATTAGCGGATGTTTTGCTTCTTCTAAAATAATATATTTTTCATTATTTATTTTCGGCATTTTTCCATTAATATTTCTAGAATATTTAGCTTTTGCAAATATAAAGTCTAACTTGCTTAAATTCTCTAGATTTTTTTCTAGTTCCGTTATATATGGATAGAAAAGTTTTGTTAGGTTTTGTAGTATTTTTTCTATTTCTATATTTTCTTCTATTTTTAATTGATTTATTTTATTATTTAATTCAAATATTGAAATTGGTTCTATGAATATTGTTGATCCTGAACTTGATATATCATGTATAAATCCTTTTATTTGTCCTCTATATTCTTCTTTTACTGGTATTACATATCTGTCATTTCTTATTGTTACTATACTTTCTTGTATATATTTTGAATATTTACTTGAATGCACTAGGTTGTTTAATTTTTGCTTTATATCTTGTTCTGTATTTTTTTTATTTCTTCTTATTGTTGATAAGTTCTTAGATGCATTGTCTTCTACCATATTTTCACTGTTTATACTTTTCATTATTTTTGAAGTTATGTCTTTATTTATATATAGTTCTGAAAATATTGTTTCTAATATAGGATAGTCAGATGGGTTTATATATTCTTGATAAAAATATGTTTTCCATTCTTCTGCATTTTTTAATATGTTGCTTAAATTTAGAAGTGATTTTATTGGTAATGTTCCATAATTTTTTAGATTTTTTATTGAAATTACGCTTTCCTCATCTTCGTATTCTATTTTAGGTGGCATACTGCTTCTATATATTATATTTACTGCTTCATTTGTTTCTTGTAACTTTTTTATCACTTCTTCTTTTTTAGTGCATGGCCTTAAATTTTTTATCAATTCTTTCGCTTTAGTGGTTTTGCAATATTTAGATAGTTCTTCTAATATTTTTTTGTATTCTAATTTTTCTAAGTAATCCATCTTGTTCCTTCCTTTTTTATATTTCTATATGTATATCCCTTTTCTCATCAAGTTTTATTTTTTCGTATTTTACTCCACATTCATCAAATAGTCTTCTTGATGCTATGTTATTTTCTGATGTTGCATATTTATCTGATAAATATATTACTTCTTTTATTCCTGATTGTATTATTATTTTTGCACATTCATTACATGGAAATAAATCTACATATATTTTAGCATTTTCTAAATCTTTTCTATTTCCTCTAAAATTTACTATTGCATTTAGTTCTGCGTGACATACATATGGGTATTTTGTATCTAGATTTTCCCCTTCTCTTCCCCAAGGAAAGTTATCATCATCAAATCCGTTTGGTGCTCCGTTATATCCTATTGATAGTATTCTGTTATCTTTACTTACTATACATGCTCCTACTTGTGTTGATGGATCTTTGCTTCTCATTCCTGATAGTTTAGCAAGTGTCATAAAGTATTCATCCCATGTTAAATAATCTTTTCTTTTTTCTGTTTTCATAGTTATTACTCCTTTTTTCAATATTTTCTAATTATATATGAAGATAAAGGGATAGATTTATCCCCTTATTTTCTTCTTTCATATATTACATAACTATATGTTATACCATCTTTAGTTGGCTCTTGTTTTTCTCTTGATGTTTCTTTCCATATTTCTTTATTTATTTTTGGGAAGAATGTGTCTCCTTCATAATCTTTATCTACTTCTGTTACATACATTTTTTGCACATATGGCATAAGTAGATTATATATCATTGCTCCTCCTATTACAAAATATTCTTCTTCACTTTCAATGTATTCTTGAATTTGTAATAGTGATCTTGCCATTTCTACATTTTCGTCTTTTATGTTATAATCTGGATTTCTACTAAATACTACATGTTTTCTGTTTGGTAATATTCCTCCTAATGATTCAAATGTTTTTCTTCCCATTATTATTGTATGACCTGTTGTTAAATTTTTGAATCTTTTTAGGTCTTCTGGTATGTGCCATAAAAGTTTATTATCCTTTCCTATTATATTATTTTTTGCTTTTGCTACTATTATACTTAACATTTTTTATACACCTCTTTTTATATTTTCTAAATTGCTACTGGAATTTTTCCTATTTTTACTTCTTTATTATAGTCATATCCTTCTATTTCGAAATCTTCTACTTTAAAGTCATAGAAGTTTTTAGTTGGATTTTTTATTATTAGTTTTGGAGTTACTTCTTGTGGTTTTGCTTCTAGTAGTTTTTCTACTAGTTCTATATGTCTATCATATATATGGCAGTCACCTATATTATGTGTTAATGTTCCTACTTCTAAGTTTGACACTTGTGCGAACATACATTGTAAAGCTGCATATTGCATTACGTTCCATCCATTTGCAGTTAACATATCTTGTGATCTTTGATTTAATATTAGATGCAACTTATTTTCTTTTACTAACCATTGTGTTCCATATGCACATGGTTCTAAATTCATATCTTTTAGCTCTTCATGGTTAAATAAGTTTGTCATTATTCTTCTACTTGATGGATCATTTTTTAGTAGATATAAGACATAATCTACTTGGTCCATTTTTTTGATTCCTTCTTTTGTTTTGAAATCATATTTTTTTCCTAGTTGATATCCATATGATTTTCCTATTGTTCCATCTTCTCCTGCCCATTGATCCCAGATGTGTGAATTTAATTTATTTACATCATTTGATTTTTTTTGCCATATCCATAATATTTCATCAATTGCATTTTTTATTGTTTTTGTATTATTTCTTAGTGTTATCATTGGAAATTCTTTTCCTACATCATATTTGTTTTGTACTCCTACAATTGATATATAGTTTGCTTCTTCTCCATCTTGCCATCTTGTTCTTACATTTGTTCCTTTTGATGAATATCCATTTTTTATTATTTCTTTACATGTTTTTATAAATTGTTCGTCTGCTTGTGTCATTTTAGTTCCTCCTTTATTACTTTTACAATTAGAGTATACCATATAATTTTTTTATTTTCTATACTTTTATTTCTAAAATTTCATGTTTTATTTTGCTTTTTTTACTTTTTATATACAAATTTCCACATTTTATTCACTTATGTTTATACCACCTTTTACTACTAATATTTTAATATGTTTTTTGTTTGATAGTAATAAATTTCTTAACTTTTTAGTTTTTTGTAAATCCGCTATGATGAGATATTTGGCTTTTATTAAAAATCCCAATTTGGTACATATTCTTCTTCGTGTTCACCTAATTCTTGTATATATCCATTTTTTAATTCTAGCTTGTCTATATATTTTACTATTTCGTTCCATTCTTGATTATTTAATTTTCTATTTATCTTTTTATCTTCTTTTGCTTTATATGTAGGAAAATATTGTGCCATTATGCTTATATATGTATCCTTAGATAGGTTTTCTTTTATCCATTTTAAAACTAGTTTTGAATTCAAAATATGGTTTGGCAATACTAGATGTCTTATTATCAGCCCCTTTTCCATTATTCCTTTATTATTTATTACCGTTTTTCCTACTTGTCTTTGCATTTCTTTTATTGATTTTCGTGCTATATCAAAGTATTTTGTTACATTTGAAAGTTCTTCTCCTAGTTTATTACTTGCATATTTTAGGTCTGGAATATATATATCTATATATCCTTCTAACATTTTTAGTGTTTCTATATTTTCATAGCTATTTGTGTTATATACTATTGGTATTGTCAGTCCTTCTTCTTTGGCTAATTTTAACGCTTCAATTATTTGTGGTACATAAGTTGTTGGTGTTACTAGGTTTATATTTTCTGCTTTTTTTGATTGCAATTCTAAAAAAATTTCAGCTAGTTTTTTTACTTCTATTTCTTTTCCTTTTCCTAATTGACTTATTTCATAATTTTGGCAGAATTTACAGTTTAGATTACAATTTGAAAAAAACACTGCTCCTGAACCATTTTTTCCACTTATACATGGTTCTTCATAGTTATATATTGAATAATTTGCTATTTTTATTTTATTAGTTGATTTACATCTCCCTATTTTTCCTTGTTCTCTATTTATTTTACAATTGTGTGGACATAGTGTGCATTTTTCTAACATTTTTTACTCCTATCTAATTAAAAAATGTCCAAAAGCTTTTCTATTGGACATTTTTACATATTATTCCATTAGATGTCTTTTCTAATTGGATAGTTTTTTTATTGAATTTTTCTATATTATTTTTTACTTCTTCTATTATTTTTTGGTTTTCTTCAGTGTTTTTAACTTTTGAAATTTCTTCTTCTTTTGTATTTTTTATACTAATTTCATATTCTTCTTTTCCCATTGTTTCTTCTGTATAATCTTCTAAATATTCTACTATTTCTACTTTATATCCTTTTTTTTCTTTTTCTATTTTATTTATAAAGAATGTATCGTTTAGGTTATCTAGTTCTGTGCTTATCGGCTCATAGCTATTTGTTTCTTGATTTAATATAAATATATCTTTTTGGTCCTTTTGATATTCTTTTTCTAATTTGTCTCCAAATATTTCTTTTCCTTTTTTATTTATTTCTTCTATTGTTAGTAGATCGTAGTTATCTATATTTTTTTTGACTACTTCCCATATCCACTTTTCTGGTGCTTCGTTTATTGTATTAAATTTGGGTAATGCATCTTTTGTTACTTCTTTCCACATATATATTGTTGATATGTATTTTTCTATTTTTTCTATTTCTTCTATTGTTAGTTCTTGTTTTTGTTGGTTAGTTTTTGTGTAGAAAAATAGGGTTAAGAATATTAGTAGTAAGATACATATAGTAATAATTAACTTTTTCAATATTTTATCATCTCTTTCTTTATTGAATATTTTTTAATTATTTTACTAAAACTTTTTCTTCTACTCCTGTTGCTATTAATGTTACTGATACTTCATCATCCATAGTGTTATCTATTACTGTTCCAAATATTACATTTGCATTTTCGTCTATTTGGTCATTTATTATTCCAATGGCACTATTTATTTCTAGTAAACTTAATTTGTCATTTCCTTTAATATTGAATATTACGCCTTTTGCTCCTTTTATTTTGCTTTCTGTTAATGGATTTTCTATTGCTTGTCTTACTGCTTCTTCTACTTTCATTTCTCCTTTTGCTTTTCCTATTCCCATATATGCATTCCCTCTATATCTTACTGTTGTTGCTATATCTGCAAAGTCGATATTTACTTCTCCTATTGTTGTTAGTAAATCTGTTATCCCTGTTATTGCTTGTTCTAATACTTTATCTGCTACTTGGAATGCTGAATTTAATGTTATTTTTGTATCTGCTAGTTTTAATAGTTTGTCATTTAGTATTACTATTAAATCATCTACATTGTTTTTTAATTTTTCTGCTCCGTTTTCTGCTCTTAGTTTTCTTGCTTTTCCTTCAAACATGAATGGTTTTGTTGCAACTCCTATTGTTAAAATTCCCATTTCTTTTGCAATTTCTGCTACTACTGGTGCCGCTCCTGTTCCTGTTCCTCCGCCCATTCCAGCTACTATAAATACTAGGTCTGTTCCTCTTAATATGTCTTTTATATCTTCTTTATTTTCTATTGCTGCTCTTTCTCCTACATTTTCATTTGCTCCTGCTCCTAGTCCTTTTGTTGTTTGAATTCCTATTTGTAATGTATTTCTTGTTTTGGCTCTTTTTAGTATTCCTGTTTCTGTATTTATTAGGTAATATGATACTCCTTTTATATTATCTTCTATCATTCTATTTACTGCATTGTTTCCTGCTCCACCTACTCCTATTACTTTTATTCTTGGTGTGTTTGATATTTCTTGTGTTTGGTTATACATTTTTTCCTCCTAATTGATATCTTTTTTCTTTTTTCTTTTTCTATATTTTTATCACATTTTTTCTTTATTTTCAAGAGATTAGTTTGTATTTTGATTATTTTTATTGTTAATTGTTCTATCTGTTAAACTTGTTTTATTTATTAAATGATTTCTTTAATTTTATTTTGTAATTGTTTAATTATATTTTTTCTTTTCGCTAACTATGATAATATGCGCTTTGATAGTTTGAATTTTTATGATAAAAAATTAGATGTAAATTCAATTATTTACATCTACCAAGATATTTAATTTCTTTGTAATTGATTTATTTTACTTTTACGCCTAGCAGGTATAGTAAATCTATTGCTTGAAACTCATTTATTATTGCTCCTTTTATATCTTCAATAGATACTGCTATTCCTTGAATTGTACTAGTTGATAAATCAATTCCATTTAAACTAGTCTTAAAAAATTGTACTTCAGTTAAATCTGCTTCTTTAAATAGGATATTTTTTATTTTATTTTCTTGAAAGTTAGCATTTCTTAACAATGTATTTTTAAATATTAGATTTTTCATATTATTAATTGCTAAATTAGCATAAATCATATTTGTTTCTATGAAACTTACATCAGATAATCCACTTTCAATAAAATTGCAACCTGTCAATTTGCAATTATCAAATTTGCATCTTATTAAGCTACAATTATTAAAAGTTGTATTAGAAAAATTGCAATTATTAAACTCTACATCTATAAAAGTATTTTTTTCTAAATTACTCCCTATAATTTCTATATTGTTTATTATTGCTTTTCTAATTGTGATCTTATTAAGTTCAATATCTTCTTTTTTATAGTTATCAATAGTTATATTTTCTATCTCATCATCTTTTTCAAATTCTTCTAATAAATTATCTATTTTTCTTAAATTGTTTAATAATATTTTGTGCTGTTTTGATATGTTCATTTTTTGCTCCTATTTTTACAAATTACTATTTTATGGTTAAATAATAACATAACAGTGATTAATTATCAACTAATATTTGTTCTTTTATAACGTGCTTATTTTAAAATTTATTTATGTTTATTTTTCAATAGTGTTAATTAAATTGCCAAAATATTCTAGTAATTTATTTAACTTAGCTTTTTTCTTATTTATACTTGCTTTATTCTATATTTACTTTTATTTGTTTATCATTATTATATTATGATGTATATGATAGTTGTTTATGATTAATGGAAATATAAAAAACATAGAAACACTTTTTGGGCATTTAGTGTTTCTATGTTTTTATGTTGTGGTTCATTTACAGGGTTACATTTAATCTTTTGGGTTTTTGTGTGACTTAATTGTGACTTAATATAGTGGTCATAATTATTGGATCAAATGTAAATCACATGCATCAGTCATAATTTTATTTAAGCATGTGCTCCATATTTAATTTTTATACTATATTTATAAAATTAAATTAAATATGGTCGAACCTACCCTTTTTGAGTCAAATATTAACTCAACAATTTAATTATATTATATAATAGTATTTTTGTCAACATAAAATGTATTTTTTGTAATATCCATATTTAAATTTACTATTTATTAGCTATTTTCAAAAAGTCTTAATTTTTTTATAAATATAAATCTTAATATAACAAAAAAACTGTGAGTTATTCACAGTTTAATGGTGGGTAGAGATGGATTCGAACCATCGTACTCGTATGAGAACAGATTTACAGTCTGCCGCCTTTAGCCACTCGGCCACCTACCCATTATTAAATTAGAGCATCTTTTCAAATGCTTATTTATTATACTATTTAAGATGCTCCTTGTCAATACTTTTTTGTTATTTTTTTATATATTTAATAAATTCTATGTTGCTGTTTTTACTTCTTTCTACCATACAATTATATATTTTGTCTCTTAAGTTTTTTTGTTTTTCTTTTTTAGTTAGTCCTTCATCCGCAAAAAATGGTCCGTCTATATATGTAACTATTTTTATTTTATCCTTGTTTTTTCCATACTCTTGATATGTATTTGTCATACAAAATGCTGGTGTTTCCAAGTTTATTGGATATTTGAATGATACATCTTTAAATGGTCTTATTTTTGTGTAATATGGCCATATGTGCGCTTCTGGATATATTGTTATTGATGATTTCTTTTTTATTTTTTCTTCTATAGCTTCTAAAAAGTTTTTCATTGCTTCTTTATTAGCTGGCACTGGCAATGCTCCACATAGTTCTACAAAATTTTGCATGTATTTCATTGATACATTTTCTGGATTTACTATAAAGAAGTTTCTTTTAGGATAGTTTCCTAAACTTGGTATAAATGTGTCAGCAAATACTTGTGTATGATTTACATATATGAAATAACCTTGGTCTTTATATTTTTTTAATTTGTCTTTGCCTATATATTTTATTCTAAATTTGATTTTTGAATATAGTATTTTTATTGGCATTGTAAATATATTTTGTACTAGGTATGATGATATATTCCAGATTGGATTTTTATGAAGATACTTATATTTTCCGTCTATTATTCTAGGCTTTATCTTAGCTGTTGAAAATTCATCATTTAGTTCATCTTCATAATATATTACTTTTCTATTTTCCATCTTCAACACATTCTTTCTTTTCAGTTGTATATTCTAATGGAATTTTATAAAAATCTTCATATATTTCTTTCCATATCTGATAATTTTTTTCTTTCATTATTTCAGTATTTTCTTTAATCTTTAGATCTTCGTTAGGATATATTGGTTCTTTTATATGTACTGTATATTCTTGTATTGGAAAACCATCTTCTCCTATTTTGTCACTATCTTCCATTGTTATGAATATTGGAATAACTGGTACTAAGTTTCTTGATGCTATTCTATATGCTCCATTTTTTAGTGGCTTTGGCTTCCTATAGTTCCACCATAAGCTTTGTTCTGGATATATTAGTATAAAATCTCCTCTTTGCAATATTTTGTCTACTGCATGCATGAATTCTACCATTGTTCTTTTATTTGAACTAAGTGGTAACGTATCAGAGTTTCTAAATAAGAACCCATAAAATCCTGGAAAATTTGTGTAATTTCCTTCTCTTATTACTTTAAATAATGTTTTATTTTTGTCTTGTTTTGCCATTCTAAATATTGTTTCTATTGTGAATACATCGAATGGATTAAAATGGTTACATGTTAATATTGCTCCACTTTTTATTTTTTCTAAGTTTTCTAGTCCTTTTACTTCTTTTATTATCAATTTATTATCTTTTAATATTTTATCTAAAAACTTTTTTCCCATTTTATTTGCAACTTTTGCTTTTAGTTTACTTTTGCTTTTTGTTTTTAAATAATCTACATTTTCTGGTAATAGTTCTATTGTTGGTGGATCATTTTCTGGATCCTGATCAAATCTTCCTTCTTTTTCAAATCGTTTTATTTTTTCTAATATTTCCACTCTGTCTTGTGCAAGTTTTATATCTTTTTCCATTTGGTTTCACCTATTTTTTCTATCATCGCCTACACAATCTGCTTCTAATTGTGCAAGTTTTATAAGATTATTACTATCATTAATTTCTTTTTCTTGTTTTTCTTTTGTATGATTTTTTCTTATTTCTTGAATATCTGTTTTATATTCTGTTTTATTTGCATATTCCCAAAATTCTTCTTCATACAATATTCCATCAAAGTGCCATGGTTTTGATGTCAATGTATAATGTATTATATTTATGTCTTCTCTTTTTACTGTTTCTCCTCCAATTGGCATTTTATTCCATGTTTTGTCTATTAATTTAACATTTCCTTTACAAATTCTATTTAGATAATCTTCATCTTGTACTAGTGCGTATTTTACTGTTCCTAATAAATATATGAATTTTTCTTGGAATTTTGTTTTTCTAAGTTCTTTTAGATTCATTACAAGAACTCCTGCATTAAAGTAGTTTGTTGATTGTGCAACTCCTATTACTTTTTCTACATAGTCTTTAAATACTTTTTGGCTTTGTATTACTTCGTCTGTTACTGCTCCTAGTAAATTGTCTTCGATATCTATGTTATATAAGTTTGCTATATCTGATTTTATTACTATGTCGCTATCTAAATATAGTGCTTTATCATATTCTGGATATAATTCTGCTATAAATAATCTATAATATGTTGTTTTTGAGTAATAATCCCTTGTATGTAATTTATCTTTTATTGTTTCTAAATATTCATTTAAGTCTACAAATTCTATAGTTATATTTTCTCTTTTATATTTACTTATCTTTATTCTATTTTCTTCTGTTATATTTGTATATAAAATTCTTATTTCATAATTGTTTTCTATGTTAGATTTTTCTACTAACGATTGTAATGCTACTGCTAAAAATGGCACATATGCATCGTCTACTGCAAAAAATATTGGTATCATTTCTTTGTTCTTATTCATTTATCATTTCTCCTACTCTATTTTTATATTGTTCTTTCCATTTTAAATATTCTTCTAAATCTTTATCAAATGTATAACATTTTAATTCTTTATGTATTTCATCTATTTGCCATTGTTTAAAGTTTTCTGTATGTGGGTATGGTAACAACATTAATCTTTTGCAAAAATGTACAATTACTGAATCTTCTTTTTTAAAGCTTCCTTGCTCATTATATATTCTTGGTAATAATTTTTTATTTGTCGTTGCTCTATATATTGCATCTTGGTCTGCAAATAACATTTTTTTTGTTCTTATAAGCTCTCTTGCTTTTTCTAATAGTTTTGTTTCTTTTATTTTTTTCATATTTAGCAATAGCATTCCTGCGTTTATGTAATCTGATTTTAATAGTTTCGAACCATATTTTTCTTTTACTGCTCCATATTCATATTCTTCAATGTCTATATTATATAATTTTGATATATCTTTTTGTGCCATCATATCTATATCTAAATATAATATTTTATTTGGAATTTCTGGTACTAAGTCTGCTAGTAATCTTAATAATGTATATGGTGTACAATACGCATTTTCGTTTTTACATTTTCCAAATTCTTGTTCATATAATTCTGTAACATCTATTTTTATTACTTCATTTTCTTCTTTTTTTGTTTTTACTATTTTATTTAAAAATTGTATTTGTTCATCTGTTATTGACGTATATTCTGATTTTATTCTTGTTAATTCCATTGTGAATATGTAACATTTAATAGTTTCTTTTGTTTTATTTGTTATAGAAATCAGTTCCGTCATTGCTCCATCAAATACTTTTTCATTTCCGCATAATAATATGTTCATTTTATCTTCCCCTATTACTTTATAACTTTTGTTATAACATTCATTTTGCATTATACATTATTTTTTTATTTTTTTCAACTATTTTTTTAATATTCTATTTCATCTTTGTTTTCATCTTTATGTTTAATGCTACTTATAAATGCTACTATTGAGCTAATAAATACTAGTAAATAAAAATTCACTCCTCTATTTAGTACCATTGCGCCATTAATCATATTTTTCGGAAATACGTTACTAAATATAGCTATAAAGCCTCCTTCACTTACACCTACTGCTCCTGGTGATGGTATTCCTGATACTGTTGCATATAAT
The DNA here is from genome assembly GCA_029258515.1 of Clostridia bacterium. Classification (GTDB taxonomy): domain Bacteria; phylum Bacillota; class Clostridia; order TANB77; family CAG-508; genus CAG-269. The sequence continues at coordinate 80,800 of JARHYK010000014.1, forward strand.
ACTGCTTGCATTGCTATTAGTTCCCATATATTATTTTGATTTAATCCTAATGCTCTATATACCCAATATGCTGTACTAAAATAAAATAGGTATTGAATATATGTTGTTAGTAATATTTTTATAATTAATCTTATATTTTCTTTTATATATTTTGCGCTTCCTTGGTATTTATTTAATTCTTTTTCTATTTTTTGTTGTTTTTCTTCTAAATTTTTAATTCTAAAAAACTTTAATATTTTTATTGTTATTTTTATTATTCCGTTTGTCATTCTTTTTGAAAATATTGATATTAGTAATATTATTAATGCTGTTATGTTTAATAATATTCCAAATATAAAAAATCCTATTATTCTACTATCTAAGTTTTTATAATTCACTAAAAATCCTATTATTGCTGTTGTTATTGTTACTATTTGCATACAACTTAAATTTATCAGTAGTGCTAGTGTTGAATGTGCTACTGGTATTTTATCTTTATACATATAGTATATTTGCATTGCTTGTCCTCCACTTGCTGCTGGTGTTATTGCACTAAAGAAAAATCCTATTAATGAATATTTGATGTTTTTTAAGAAGTTTGTTTTTTCTTTTAATATTTTTAATGTTCTTTTAATATTAATTGCTTCACATAGTATATACATTCCCATGCTTAATATAGCTATCATAATAAAGCTTTTTTTGGTTGTTTTTAGTACTTCGAATATTTCTGTTATATCTTGGTCTTTTAATATAAGTACAAATGTTAATATTATTAGTAATAAAAATATCATTAAATTTCTTATTGTCTTTTGATTTTTTTTCATTTAATATCATTCCTTATTTTTCTTTTTATATTAAAAAAAGACTATCCTTTCTTTAGTTTTTAAGGTATAGTCTCATTTTATGGTGCTCCCTCAAGGATTCGAACCTTGGACCCACCGGTTATGAGCCGGTTGCTCTGACCAACTGAGCTAAGGGAGCTTATTTGCTTAATACGAATTAAAGTATACATTATTTTTTTATAATTGTCAATACATTTTTTTGCTTTTTTTGTTTTTTGTTATTTGTTTTTTATTTTATATGGTTATTTTAGTGATATTTATCATCTTAATTGCTTTGTTTTAATTATTTTTTATCAAATATTTTTATTTACAATCTCCGTTTTTTTAGCAATACTATTACCATTTAAATTTATACTAGCAATTGTTTCATCTTTTGATTTCCATATAACACTTTTATTTTTTGTTTTATTTTAATGGTTAATTGTTCTTCTTTATATGTTTTTATATCAGTTGCTAAAATACTAGGTAGTTTTTGGTTAAAAGTACTGAATCCAAAAATTGGTCATTTTTATTAGGTACTAGGCAAACTAAAAGGAATGAGTTCTTTATTGTACAGAACTCATTCCTTTTAGTTTGCCTTTCATCCTTTTGTTATATAATAATCTATATATTCTATTATATTTTTTCATAAAAGATTAATCCTTGTTGTCACTATTTTTACTTAATATATGTTTAAAATTTTTTTGTTTTTCCTCTAATGCTAATTGTTTATTATAACTTTTTATATAATTCTTTGCTTTATCAATTTGATCTTTTGAAAATCCTTTTGACTCTAAAATCGGAACTAATAAAATAAGTCCTGATTTCATTTCTTTTTTATAGGTAGATGTCTAGGTGATTGACTATATTCATAAATTTTTCCTTTTTTATCTTCTAAATAAATTTTTTCTCCTTTTTTATTTTTATATAAAGTAATCGAATTTTGCCAAGGTATCACTCCCATTTTATCAACTTCATTATTATTTAAATAATCTATCTCTAAAATTTTCTTCAATTGTTCCAAGACAAAATCAGTATCCTGTTTTTTAGAGCTTTTAACATACAAACAATTTTCTTCATGAAAATTATCTCCTGTTTGATTTCTCAATTCATTGGTTGGATTTAACAAATCTTTTAAATCTCTTAAAAATTGCTTATCAGATTCTGATAATATCACCTCTCTGCCTTCAAACTTTACTTGTTCTTCTGACACCATTAATCCATAATATATACCGTTCAATCATTTTATTATTCGGTAGAGATAAAAATGCTAATTTTTTTAACTTTTCATCTTTAGTTGTTTTTGCTATTCTTATAACTTCTTTTAAATATTCTATATCATTCATTTCTATGATAGAGAATCATATTTCATGCTTTATAACAGGAGAAAATATGGATTTAAAATAAAATTATAAATTCCACTTTATTATGCCTATAAGTTTCTTAATATTCGTTGGTATTTCTTTAATTTAACATAGCTCTTAGACAATTATCTATTCGTTCTTCTTTTTTTATATAGTTTCTTCTGAGATTACCTTTATATTGATTTCTTTTGGTATAAATTTTATTAATCTATTCACATTTTCATTATTTCTATGCTCTCTTGATCTATAGAAATGAGCATAATACACTTCTGCTATTTGCTTTTTCTTCTTCCAACATGTAATTTTTTAATACCTTCTATTTTTTGAAATTCTTCCGTTATTTAATGTTGCAGTTTTAAATTTACTATAAATTTATTTTTTCTATTTTTTCTTTATTTTATCTAATGCTTTACCACATTTTCTGCTTTTGATTTCTATTTTTGCATTTTTTATTTTTCTTTTAGTTATATAATATTATTTTGTAGGAATGAAATTTGTCGAAATTTGTATATAAAATAGATTTTTTGTCAATATTTATGAAATTTTTATGGAAATTTATTGAAATTTATGGATTTGTTGACATTTATATCCAAATCGTTGTATAATAGATATACACAGTAAAAAACACACATTAATATTATTTTATTATATAATTATATGGAGTAGAGATATGAATTCTAAAATGTTATCTATAAAAATAAATTCATTTAAAAAAATATTAGATTTTTCATTTGACTCAAGCTATAAAGAGCAAAATGTTTTATCTAAGCAATATTTTTTTAATGTTTTATTTAAAAAATATATGAAAGATATAACAACTAACGGTTGTGTTGTATTTGCTGATTTTGATAAACTTAACCATATTAATAAAACATATGGATTTGAAAAAGGTTCTGAAATCATGTTTGAATCTATTAAGGTTATTAGATCTATTTTTCCTGCATCAACGAAAATCTCAAGGATTGCTGGTGATGAATTTGCTTTTATTATGGAAGATTACAATTTAAAAGATGCAAATAATTATATAAAATTGATAAATCCAACTTTAGCAAATAAAAGAAATGAGATATTTGGAGGTATCGCTCCTAATAACTTTCAGATAAGTATTACTTGTGCTGGAAGTGAGTTTGGACAAACAAATAATTTTTATGCAGCATATAAATCAGCTGAAGAATATGTTAGTTTAATGAAAGCTACCTCTCATAATGCTTCTATCTCTGGTATTTCTAATTCAATACCGCAACTTGTTTCTTCTATAACTAGTGGGTTACAGGATTTTTTTGATAGTTTACGATTTGATCCTACACATAATACTCAAAAAGATAGTGAACCTATTTTTGCAAATATATTAGACTCTATTTTTCAATCAACTATGGTAACTACAGATACTATCGATGCATCTTTACAAGATAGTCCTCTATTTTGCAAAATTCAAAATAATCCAATTTCATTAGAAGATGTTAAAATTATTGATAATCTGCTTCAATCCTCTAAATATGATATGATGTCTAACTCTAGAAATCTAGTATTAACTGAAGATTCTATACATGAATTAGGAAATATACAATATTCTTCCATTTCTCAGCTATTAGATATTCTTATAAGGCATCCTATCACTAATGAGTTGTCTAAAGAAGCTTTTAAAAAGTATATTAGTGAAAACTTGTCATATCCAATTAATATCGTTTTATTTTCATCAACTTTATTAAAGCCTTCAAATACTTTAAAAGGACATGTACAAACAGACATTGATATTCATCAAATTTCTACCTTGTTGCACAATCATTTAGCTTCTTATTATAAATTCAACGATAGTCCGTACTTTTCTTTTATTAATTTATCACCTATTTTATCTAATTTTTTAATTAGTTTAAACGCTTCAGATACATTACTAGTTTGCCCTGCAAATACACCAATTTCTCTTGAATTAACTGAAGCGATCACTAATAATATTAATTGTAGTAATAGAATTTTGAAATTAGTATATGGCGAGCCTACTGTAATTAATTCTCACGAAGAATTAATGAATTATATTAATTCTTTTTCTCAACTTGCATCTATAAAAGACAAAAAGGATAAATTTAAGCTTGAATTTATACATTCATCTGATTGTATCGAATTATTAAAATTGCATTTAGATAAATCCTTTCAAATATATTGTAATAATCTAGGTGACCAGTGTAATTCTCCTGAGAATTTAAATAAGCTAAAAGAACTTATTCTTTATAGTTTTAAAGCTCTTGTTAATAAAAAAGATAAAATATATAAAAATATTAATAAGAAAGATTCTGAAGAAATCATTAAATAATGTTGCAATATATATGTTGTAATATAATTTAAAACTAAAATAACCATTATCATCATTACTTATTTCTAAAATGATGATAATGGTTATTTTAGTTTTTCTTATAACATTTTTTGTTATAAGTAGCTTTAGAAAGCTACAAAAGTTATTTTACAATATTTTTTTAGCTTTTTTATTATCATATACTTGTTCATTTTTTAATACTTTATCAAATTATTACCCATACCTAAAAATGTTACAACTTTTATAGCTATAACGAGATTAAGTACTTGGTTGTGGTGGCAAGACTTAGGCTTGTGGCATTTTGGGCTATTAGCATTGTGATATAAAAAAAGAAACATATTTTGTAAAAACATAGAATATTATCAAAAGATAATATTCTATGTTTTTTATTTAGTTTATTTCATATAATTTAGAATTAGAAACGGCTCCATCCGCCGCCTCCACCGCCAGAGCCTCCTGAGGATGAACCTCCTCCAAAACCTCCTCCTGATGAATAACTACTACTGTTACTACCAGTTGAATAACTTTCTAGTGTAGAATTTAATTTTGCATTATTCATTAATCTATCCATTGTTTTTTCTAAGTGTCCTATATTTTTATATTGCATATATTCATATGCAATTGGTTGTAATTCATCTATAACTTCATAGTCTACTAGAGTCATTTTCAATTTTCTTAAAACTTTTTCTGAGCAACCTAAAGTAGCAGCTGTTACAAAATATCTTTCCCATAATATAATTTCAGGTAATTCTTTTGTTTCAAATCTTCCAAAATCTTTTAAAAATCTCTTATGTGCTAACCATTTAGAATATTCAAGTCTACCTTTTTTTGTTCTCTCCTTATCACTAGATATTATTCGATAAAAAGCAAAACTTAATATTGTAGTTACAATATAGTAATTTAATGTACTTATATATCCATTTTCATTTATGAAAAATCCTAAAATAAAACTGATTAATGTAATTATGATAATTAATTTTTTTAATATTTTATTACATTTGGCGTCTTTTTTAAAATATTCTTTTTCCTTAATTTCTTTTTCTATATTTTTTTCAAATTTTTCAAAATATTTTATTAAATTCTTTGAATAATTTTTATTTGTTCCATAATTTTTCAATTCGTTTAAAGAGCATTTGTTATCTTTAGCAATTAATTTAAATAATGTTTCTATAACTGTTTTTTCTACCCTAGTTCTTTGAGTATGTTTTTTTGGCAACACAAAAATAATATCATCTTCCATATCACTGTTTTTCTCTAATAATATTTTTTTCTTTGAAATTAAATCTAAAATTGTTACTAGAAATGTTTTTGCCGTAACTTTTTTATTTATTAAGTAATCTATTATATAGGCATTATCATCGCTAGGAAAATCACGATAATATTTTATATTATAGCTTTTTCTTTCAATAATTATTTTTATTACAACTAATCCAGAAATTATTCCTAAAATACTATATAAAATTAAAACGATTTTTAATATATTTTGTTTATTAGAAAGTTTTCTTGCATTTAATTGATTTTGTAAATCATCAACTTTTTCATGGTATTTAGTTTTAGCTTCTTCATCAAATCCTTCATCGATTTTTTTCCTTATACTATTAATTTCAGATTGAGAAATATTTCCATATTTTATCATAAAGTTATAGTTCCATTCAACGGATTCTTTCCACTCTTGATTAACTTTTTCTTTTACATTAACTAATGTTTTTTTATATTTTTGTTTTAATTCATCATTCCATGTTAATTCTTCTAACAATTTATTTGCATCATTGTATAAAAAGATATAATACTTTTCTTGTAATTCAATAAATGTTTTACTTAATCGATTTTCTATATTTATTCTTTTTGTTTCTTCAGCTGCAGTATTAGGGTTAGCCATTGCGTTTTCATATTGTATTATATATTCTTTTCCATTAACATTTGATGTTTTTTTAGCGTGTGGAACTAAGTTTTTATCAAACATAATTCTTAATGTTTCAAATTTATATGGAGCAATATTTGTATCTTTCAATGATAGGGTTTTATAGTCATCTATACTACATCTTCCAGTAGCTGGTCCATGAGACCACACCATTACATTTCTGTCTTCTTGTGGCAAATGTACTCTCGCTTGATAATCTAAAATCATTTCAGAAGATATATTTTCTGCAAAGCACCAATATAATTCAGCAACATCATTATGTACTACAACAGCGTCTTGTATTGTATATTCTAAACATAAAACTTTTTCTTTTTTTGATGGACAGTATATTGAAACTTCTGAATTAGAACTGTTATTTGTAACAGTATAAACACCATATTTACCTTTAGATGCACTCTTAACTTTCTTAAATTCTTTTTCGTTCTTCCCTATATCTTGGATAGAATTAAAATTAGATTGAGAAATATCATATACCTTTATATCAGAAACTTTTGTTGCATCATAAATATCTGTATCTCCTGAAAAATTACTATATGTTCCTGTAAATGGATAAGAATAATTGTCTTTAAATTTAATTTCTCTATTTGCGCCATTATATTTTCCATTAAGCCACATAGCTTCTTTTACTGTTATAGACCCATCTTCATTAATTGTTATGTCTTGATATAATAATTTTTGATTTTGTGTTTCTTTAGATGATGCACATACTTTATTTCCCAAAAACAATATAATTATTATACAAAAAGATATTAATAAAAATCTATATTTTTTCATAACGTCCCCCATTTTTTTATAATATATATCATATTATATCATATATAATCTTTTTGTCTTGTAAAATTTACAAATTATCTGAATTTTTTTATTCGTTTATTTTTTATTTTGCCTATCCATATATCATAATCCCTAATATAGCTATACTTTTAAACTTTTTTCTTGCTTTTATTTTATTTATTAATTGTTGCAATTATTTTTAATTTATTCTTAATATAGTTTTCATTCTAGTTCTTATAATTTCTATTTTAGTTCTAATAATATCAAAATAGTAATTCTAGAATAAACATTAAAATTATAAAAATCGCTATAGCCTTTATACTTCTAGTAATTAAGTATTGGTTTCGAAGGTAGGAATCGAACTTATGGCCTTTTAGGTATGAGCACTGTAAAACGTGTTTTTGAATTTTTATGAAGTTTAAAGTTTTTGTTGATATTATGCTATTTACATAGGTTTTGTTTTAAAAACATTTGTGTATTTTGTTTGGGCTTTTTTGAGCATTTATTTTCCAACTTTCCCCACATTTTGGAGCATAGCTGTTTTCATTTGAGATTTTGCAATTTATAAATGTTTTTGAATATAAAAAATTAGTAGATAAAAATATTATCTACTAATTTTTATTCTTATATTAATATAACTTTATTTTTTCAAGTTAATAATAATTTGATCATTATTTATAGTTGTTAGTACTACCTTTAATTTGTTTGTAGCATCAAATTTTGTTAAAGTAAACGTTTCCCATTTATGCAATTTTCCGTCAGTATTGAAACTATAGCCTCCATCTGATGATGAACTTTGTGCTGGATAAAATCTTTCTCCATTTTCATTTTCTACATAAGATTCTTCTTGTTTTATTAATTGACTTGATAAAACGCTCTTTTTTCTAGCTTCTTCCATTTTCGCATGTTCTACTCCATAATCCCCCCAATACATGCTCATTTGAAAATTCGTTCCTGTTTCATATACTTCGGCTATAATAGAATCCATATAAACATTATTATTATTACAACTTGTCACTTTATACATAGATGATTCTCTATTTAAAAATTTAGTAGGAACTGCTATTGTATTATCCCAATTTCCGGTTACATTATAGTTTTTATCATTTCCTTCCATTTGGATTGTTTTAAAAGCTAGATAAATATTTTTGCTTTTTGGAAATTTTATGTCACTAGCAGATATATTACATGTCAAAATCAATGCATTTTTATCAGCACTATAAATAAAAATTGAAGAAGATGTATTTGTAGTTATATTTTTAATAGATTCATAATCCGTAGAAATTCCCTTTTCTTTGCAAAATTCTTTTGAAACCTCACTATTTGCACTATATAAAATATTATTATTGTCATCTGTAATAATCATATCTGGAATTTTTACTTTTGTAATTCCTGTTACATCAATATTTTCATCAAAATTAATCAATAAATTTAAATCTAAAGTATAGTCATCCATTATCATTTCTGTAATTCTTGTCTCTGTATTGTCAGATTTAGAAAAAGTGGTTGGTTCTTGATATACATATTCATTTTCTATTGCTGTACTAACACCACTATTATCATTGAATAAATTTTTAACAATTTTCGAAATATCTTTTGCAAAAACTACACCCGTAGTAATTGTTATTAAAGAAACAGAAGCAACGGCAATTTTTCTAAAATCATAAAAATTGAATACTCTTCTTTTGTTTTTTTCTAATTTAATTTCTGAAATACCTTTTTTTATTTTAAAAGGAACCTCATCGTTTTCTTTAAAATATTTATAAATTTTTTCCTCAAAATTATTTGTTTGATTCATATAAATTTACCTCCTCGTATAATTTTTTTAACTTATTTGTTCCTCTGGTTAACCTACTTTTTACAGTATTAACACTAATATTTAATATCTTGGCAATTTGGCTACAAGAAAATTGACTGTTATAATGTAGAGTGATAATTATACGTTCATTATAATTTAATGTATTTATGAGATTTTCGAAATTAATTTTGTCATTGATTTTTTGTATAGAATTATCGTAAGAATAAAAACTACTATTTTTGACAATTCGATTAAAAATCTCATAGTTCTTTTTATTGGAATTATAGATTTTATTACACTCATTGATAAGAATCCTAATCATCCAAGTTTTAAAAAATTCTAAATTCTTTATTTTTTTTGAATTTTTGTATGTATATATCATAGTATTTTGAATTGCATCCATTATATCATCATCACTTCTTAATCTTGTTTTTGCTATTCTATACAAATCATTTTCTATGCTTTGAACCAATTGTTTAAAAGCTTCTTCATCGCCATTTTGAATTTTCCTGATTAGTTCTTCCAAAATTTTTCCTCCTTTCAATGTTTTTATATATAATAGATAAAAGTTTTATTAAATTTGGGTGCAAAAAATATTTATTTAACAATAAATTAATATAACTGATTTATTATATTTTTATCTATTAATACTTCTAAATTTCCTAATATTCTTACTTCAAAATAAATATCCTTTATATAATTTCTTAATATACTTTTAGAAATAAATAATTTCTTCAAGAATATTTCTAAGAATATATATTTAACTAATTTTATTATTTTTTTAAAATATTAAAGTATATTATTAGTTAAATTTTTATACCTAACTCTTACGTCTATATGAGTAATAAACCACAAATTCATAGTTTGTGGTTTATTTGTAAATTATATATCAACTATAAATTACTAGCCTAAATAATATTTTCTCAACATATTGATTTTATTTATTTATCAAGTATCATTTAAGCATTCTTTACAAGCTATACTTCTTTTTCTACCGTTACCATCTTTAATATATATCCAATATTCTTAAATTCACTTTTTTTATAGGCTATCTATATTACACATCGTATTATATCAAAAAAAGATATTATTAGTCTTATTTCTAATAATATCTTTTTAATATTTTCACTATTAAATATGTCTATAAAACATATTTTGATATCAATGAATTTATCATCTTAATATTTACATCTGATTTAAAATCAAATTGCAATATATGCCCATTACTAAAAGTAATTATTAATTCACTATCTATATCTAATAGTCCTGCTGTTTCAATTCCGTAATACTGAATTCTAGAATATGGATAAGAAAAATAAGCAATTTTTTTACCAGTTAATCCCTTTACATTTATTACGAAAATTCTATTAGTAGTAAAAACAACTTGATCTCTTACTGTTTTAAATGCACACATCATTTTTTCTCCTTCTACTAATAAACTTTCTACTTCTGGACGTACTTCTTTTATCTCCATAGATTTAAGATTTAAAAAATTAGAATCCATGTTAATTCCTGTTGAAATATTCGGCATAATAAAATCCCCCTTTATATTTTAAATTATTATATCCTATTTATATAATCAACTCCATATATTTAGCGACCTCCACCGCCACCGGCCTCCTCCGTCCGGCCTCCGCCGCCACCAGAAAATCCTCCTCCGCTTCCACTTCCTGAAGATAATGCAGATGAAAATGAAGAGTTTATACTTCTTCCCAAAGATGAATAAAAATTCATATTTGTCATTACATATAATGTTGAATATGTATTTATTTTATCATTATCATTTATTTCTGGATAAATGACTTTTAGCTGTTTTAAAACTTTTTTAGATATTCCAAACGCTGTTGCAAATACTAAATAGTGTTCCCACACTGTTAATGATGGTGCTTCTTTATCTTTCAATAATGAAAATTTCTCCATATATTTTTTAAATGCTTTCCATTTTTCTTGTTCATCGACTCCTTTTTGTTTTAAAACATTTATTTTTATAGAAACTAGATATGATAAAATCATATTTATAATCAAAAGTATTAATATAGTAGAATTAAAAATATTAATTGCAAAAATTGACATCCAAAAATAAATTGATATCCTTGATTGATATTTTGCCTTTTTATTTTTTGCTTCTATATCAATTTTTTCCGTTTTTGCTAAATCATTTTCTACTAATTTATGAAGATTATCACTTAATTCTTCTGCCTTTGTTGGGTAATCTTTTATATACTGCTCTATTTTTTTTATTGGAATAGTATCTTTTCCTCTTCCTGAATTTTTTATAAAATTAAATATCACTTTTTCATCTTCTGGAAGATTAGAAGGATTTTTATCTAATACTTTTATTATAGCTTCATCTTTTCCCTTTTTACCAGTTTCCATTGATATTTCTATTACCTTTTTTAGACTTAAACTTAAAATTGTTGCTGAAAAAATCTTTCCTATGTTACTATTAAAGTTTGAAAATCTATTTTTTAATATGTATATTGCTTTTGCAGGTGTTGCATCCTCATAAGGTAATTCTCTGTAATATTCAAATTTCATTGTTGGTTTTATATTTTTAGTTTTTACCAATATACTTATACTTTTAATAATTTTAATTATTAAAATGATAATTATGATAACTTCTATTATTTTTCTTATTATATTAAGTATTTTTTCATTTTTTCTTTGTTTATTTGCTTTTTCTGCCCAAACACTTTCTTCTTTTATTATACTATTTAATTTATCAGTATCATACGTTCTTGATGATATCTCTATCATATTTGTAGGCATAGCAACTCTTACTTCTAAATAGTTTCCTCTATTATACTTATCAATAGAAAACTCTACTTTATTATTTTCTGTTGCATAGATTGTTCCATTCAAGGTTTTTATATGCCCCCAAACCTTTATGTCCTCTTTTGAATTAGCATTAGTTGGTAATATTATTGTTCCGTTTATTTTGTCTGCATTAATCTTAAAATCATCTCCAAGGAACTGCCAATACAATTCTGCACAATCATTATATTTTGCTATTGCCCCTCTAACTGTATATTCTATTTTATATTTTCGCTTTTCTCTACTATTATCTAATCCTACTCCCCATGCAATTTCAAAAAGATTTTCTTTATTTTTAAGTGCATAATATGAATCTTTTGTCACATGATACATTTCTGTATGTATTTTTCTTAAATTTTTAGATTGATTGTTAGTTATATCTGTTACTCTTACATTTCTTATATCAGTATACTTATTTTTGTCTTCTTTAAAAGTCTTAAATAATGTATTTGTATTTGATATATCTATATCCCAAATTTCTGTTACTTGCATGTCCCCACTTGAGTCTATCTTAGCTTCAAAATCTAAGTTGTCCAGATGTTGAGCAGCTCTACTTACTTTTGTTCCAAGCAATAAAAATAAAACTACAAACATTATTATTAATATTACTTTTTTAAAATATTTTTGTTTCATTTATTTCCCCCTTTTTTCTTTTATTATATCATAAACTTTTTATTTGTAACAGATTTTTTTATTTATATTTTAACAATTATGAAAATGTAAAATATTAGGTATAGGTTTACAATATATATGTCACACCAAGATAAAAAATAAAAGTGAGAAATACCTCCATATATAAAATGTTTTTAACGACAAAAACTTTTATATATGGAGGTATTTCTCATGAATAGTATAACACAAAATATCAAATTTAAGCAATCCGTTATTAAATATTCTTATAAAAATGGAGTTACAGCAGCTACTTTACAGTATGTAGGTTAGTCAATCATATGTCACACTTTTTTGAAAATATATAGTTTGAACACTCTATATTGTTGTAAGTGATTCTCCTTGACTTTTATATTTTTTTATGAACTCATTGGGACTAAGCTACCCTAATGCCCTTATTGGATAAATATTATATTCTTTCCTCCATCCAGCTCCTCGATTTCTTAAATCTTCTAAACTGCAAAATACCTTATTATAATAAAATATTTCTTAATTTTTTCTATGACTTCTTTCCACCCTTCCATTTTGCTTTGGTGTATGTGGTTTTATCTCTTTATACTCTAATCTTAATTCTTCTAATGTATTCTCAAATTTTGTTTTTTATTTTTCAAAAAAGCTTGCCAACTTAATCTATTTGTAAATTCAAATCCATTATATGTTTGTATTGTTTTTATTTCAAATGGAAAATATCTCACTAATCTTCTTGCAAATTCACTTGATGCATAAGTATCATGTGCGTTCGTAAACCATGTATATCTTAATCTTGAACACTCATCTATTGCTGTATATTGATAAAACTTTTCTCCCATTTCTTGCAATTCCGGACTCATACATTTTTTTGGAACATATTTTACATCTCCATCTGCTTTTTATCCTGTATATTCCCCTGTTATCCATTTGTTTGGTTCGCTTGCTTTTTTCTTGCTTGGTGTCTTCTTATATATACCCATTCTTTGCATCACATGGTATAATCCTTGAATTGTTCTTGTATATCCTGCTCTTCTTAATTTTACCCATAATACTACTAATCCTGTATCTTTATTGTTTGCTTTATAGTTTTTTATTAATTTTATTTCTTCTGCTGTATGTTGATTTGGATATGAATGTAGTCGTCTCGACTTATCCTTTAGACTTTCTAATGTCCCATCATATCTTTTTCTCCACCTATATATTGTTCTTTTACATTCACAAAATTTAACCGCTGCCTTTGTTAGTCCATATTTATATGAAAATTTTACTACAGACTCTTTATATTTTAATTTAGATATAATATTATTACCCATAAGAGAGCACCTCCGATATGTTTATTTTTTTGTCACTTAAACATTATCATTTTTAGTGCTCTCTTTCAATATTTTATTTTCAATTTACATGTGACATATTTATTTTAAGCTTATAGTCTTTTTTTACTACTCTTTTTTATATGTACTTTTTTTACTATTTTCTAATTTTATTATAAATGCTTTAAAATTGACTACACTAAGTAAAAAATGATATAATTAAAATATATTTTTAAAGATAGGGGTGTATTTATTATGTTTTGGGTAATTATAATAATCATTGTTGGCGTATTTTTTATCTTTGATCTTTATAAATGGTTTAGTAAGAATATAGATGAAACAGGAGAAAACTTAGGTCTGTCTAAAGATCAAACTAATTCATTATTAAATCTATGGGCATTATTCAATATTGGAAAAGGCAAGGAAAAATAAATATTGCTAACATATTTGAGACTAACTATTAAAAGTCAATAGATTTCTTGAAAATATTTTATTAAATTATTTTTATAAAAACACATGATTAATAAGCCTTCAAAAAAGACCTTAACTATTGCTAAAGTCTTGATATTTCAATATTAAATTAATTATTATTAATATCCTGTTTTTACCATTTATGAAATATCTTTTAATGTTTTTTAGTAGTCATAAATGAATTTTTGATAGATATAAAAAAACCACTGTAATATGCTTAAACAGTGGTTTTTTAGTGGTTGTAGCAGTAAAATTTGAACTATCGGCCTTTGGGTTATGAGCGTTTTCGATACACTTTTTGAATTTTATTGATTAGTTGTGTTTTAGTTGGTATTTCAAGTATTACAGCGATTTTATTTAATGATTTTTTATGCTATTTTTTGTTGATTTTTTACGTTTTTGTCCCCAGACTGTCCCCAAGGTTTTGAAATCCTTGTGGCTCTAGGTCTAAAAAATCGACTTCGGTACCTTTTTTTGTCAAAAATATTATACACATTATGTTATATTTCTACTGGCATTACAATGGTTTTAAGCTTTTATATTCAATTATATTACAATATATGGAGGATTTAATATGAGTAATTTAAGAGAAGTTAAAAACGATATTTTACAAGAATGGATGCTTTTTAGAGATGAAGAAATATCTACATTATCTTGTCCAGAAGATAAAAAACATTTTATTAATTTAGATGAAATAAAAGAAAAAATTTTAAGTAATGTTCCTAAAAATAAAAAATATTTTGTTAATAAGCAACTTGAAATTCTTGATAATAATTTTATTGATTATATTTCTTATTGGAATGAAAAATATTATAGAAATGGTTTCTGTGATGGTGTTGAATTGACAAAACATTTTTAAAATAAAAAAGCCTTAATGAAGTGAACCCCAAAAATTCAAAATAAAAAAAGAGCTATAAAGAAGAAGTAGAAACTTTCTACTTCTTCTTGTTTTTTAATCTTTTTGTATTATAAAATTCTATCCAATCTTCAACTAACACTATATATTCTTGTAAAGATGTGATATTATTATTATACAAAGTTTCTTTCTTTAATATACCATGGAAAGATTCCATAGGTGAATCATCTATTGGTGTACCTTTTCGGGACATTGAAATTTGTATACCATTTGACTCACATATAGCTTTGTATTCAAAAGATGTATATTGAAAGCCTTGATCACTATGAATGATTAGGCCTTGTACATCTTTTCTTTTACCTAAAGCTTCATTTAATGTATCTATTACTAATTTATTATTATTAAATTTAGATATCTGATATGCAACTACTTTTCTATCATATAAATCCAATATAGTTGATAAATAAGCTCGTTTTTGCTTAAATATTAAATATGTTATATCAGTTACCCATATTTTATTTGACTTATCTACATTAAATTTTCTATTTACTAAATTGGGTTTTATATTTTCTTCTATTCTTTTATATGAATTTTTCTGTTTTTTTCTGTTTTTTTCGTGCATATTTAGGTTTTATTCCATATTTTTCCATTATTCTTAAGACTTTTTTATGGTTAAATATTACACCATATTTAATCATTAA
The DNA here is from genome assembly GCA_029258515.1 of Clostridia bacterium. Taxonomy (GTDB): domain Bacteria; phylum Bacillota; class Clostridia; order TANB77; family CAG-508; genus CAG-269. Next base: position 96,556 of record JARHYK010000014.1, read on the forward strand.
ACCTTCTGTAATCCTACGATAACCATATGTACCTTTTGATTCATCAAATATTTCTTTTATTATCAAATAATCATAATAATCTTTATCTTCAGAATTTCTATATTTATAATATGTTCTTTTGGATATTTCTAAAACGGTACACATATTTGAAAGTTTATACTTATCAATATATAAATTGATAAATGTTACTTTTTGTTGCGTTGTGCCTTTAGGAAGGTTTAGTATTTTTTTAGTATTTCATATTTTTCTTTATAGTCTATTTATTCCTCTATTTTAGGTCTGCCTTTCTTTTGATTATTTAAATGACCTTGTCTTTTGAATGTATATATCATATTTTCTATTGATTTATGTGATATATTATATTCTTTTGCTAAACTTCTAGAAGAACCTCATCCATCAAAATATTTTTTTACTATTTCTTGTTTTAATTCAGAAGAATATTTATTATATTTTTGCCCTTTATTAGCCATAAAAAATAGCACCTCCTTTCGTTGGTACTATTTTATCAAAAAACTCTTTATTTTCAAGTGAACAAAATGGGGTTCACTTCATAATAGGCTTTTTTATTTTTTTAATAATATATTTTTATTCAAATCCATTAATGTTGTTATTCTAGTATCTATTTCAAAAACATCCTTACTTACAAGTGCATTTTCTACTATAAATAAATATTTCACTTCCCATCTTCTATCCGAAAGATGATATTCAATTTTAATATCATCAATATGCTCCTTTATCCAGTCTACTCTTCTCATATGCTTATTATAAAAACTTTTATTATTTGAAACATCAAACATTTTCTTATATTCATTATATATCTCATAAAAATTTTTCGATAATTCAAAGTTCTTTGTTTCAATAACATTAATTATTCCTTTATTCTCTGATATACATAAAACATCAATATCTCCCAAATCATTATTAGCATTATCAACTATTCTTTTTTTATTTATTTTTTTTACATTTTTATCAAGAATAAATTCTTTATATGAAGCTATTCGATTATAAACCAAATCATTAAAATCCTGCCCTTTTATTTTCTCTATTTTAGAAATATATCGTTTCATTTCATTACTTTTAGCTTGAAACTTACATGAACTAATCAAACTATATAAAAATCCAACTGAATTTGATAAAATTCTATACCCATATATTATTTTTTCACCATAGATAATTAATGGTTTCCTTGTTATAGATAACTCTCTATTAAATCTCCATGGATAAACATCTTCTTTTCTATATGGTATTGGTGGTTCCAAATAATTTTCTCTTTCTTGTAAAGATATTTTATCTAATATATCTAATATTATTGTTTTTTCAATTTTATTTTTTAATTCATTTATTAAGAAATTTATATTAATTTCAGTTATATTATTTAAAAATTTATTATTTTTAGATGAATATTCTAACAAATATATTACTACTTCAATATAGTCCTTTAATTCAAATCCAAATTCCTCTTTAAAGGCCTTTTCAAAGCTTAATTCATTCTTTATTGTTTTAGTTTCATATTTTTCCAATTCTTTTATTTTTTCTTTTCCTTCAGCAGTCATTTTGTCTTCTCTTGCTTTGAACATGGAAATACTTGCTTTATCTATTATTTCATGATCAAACCCTATTCTATTTGATTTTAATAATTCGACTGGTGAATTCATCATATGATAATGAACTAAATCACCAACATATGCCCATTCTATAATTTCCGAAGCCATGGCCAACATATATTCAATTTCGTAATAACTTATATCTTTATTTCCTGTAACTTTTAATGAACTTTCTAATTCTATTAAAAATTTTAATGCTACAGAAATTTTATTCAATTCATTAAAATTCTTCTTTATATCCAATTCATGTTCAGGATAGCATTCAATATCGTTTGAATAATATTTTTTTCTTATATGCAAATTAGAAATTATTTTTTCAAACTCTAAATATAAATAATTTAGTAATTTATTTTTATCAAATTTTTCTATTCTCTTTAATAACTCTAAATATAACTCTTCAACTACTTTGTTTATTATTTGATCATCATTTATTATTCCATATTTAATTTCTAATTTTCTTATTAAATAACTTCCTATATTGTCTAAGATTATATTTTCATCTGAATGAGAAATTTGAAGTTGATCTTTATCTTTAATCGGAACCATATATGGTTCTTCAGCAGAATCAATTGAAATTGTTTTTTTCTTATATTGATTTTCAAATATTTTATTTATTTTTATCTCATCAATCTCATACTTTAATATTTTTAAAATATATTTAATAAATTCTTTTTCTCTTGAATTATCAAAATAATTAAAATATTGCAATAGCTCGGGTGTCAATAATATAATTATTTCATTATCTTTTTCTTCATAATTTAATAATTCTTCTATACTTTTTGATATTTCTTTTTTAAATAAAAAGTCATCATATTTATTAAAAGTTTTTATTCTTATAATATGTTTTCCAACTTTATCTTCAAAAAATTGTGACATTTGATTAAACCAATACATTATAATATCTATAAACGTTTTATAAATACTATATAAATTTGAATTTTTTATTTCATCTGAAATACACCATAAAATAAAATTATTATTTTCATAAACTTGATTCATAATCTTACTTATAAATAATTCTGGACAAAAAAACACATTTTTATCATCTTTTATTACCTCTATTTTACTTTTTTCATTAATTTCACATAAATGTTTTTCCTGTTTATTATATGCTTTTAAAATATAATCTGCACTATATTCACCAATACAAAACAAATATATATCTTTTAAATCAACTGTATCATCTAAATAGAAGGAATAATCTTTATTCACATATAATGCTATCATATTAAGTTCACTAAAACTATTTTTTTCATAATCTTTTAATCTTTGCCTAGCAATTAAATATCTTTGTAAAAACATATTTTCTTTTGTTTCATTTATAGAAATTGTTTCAATTTCATATGGTGCTAATATTAAAAAATCATTCATTATACATTTTTTAAGTGAATAATACATATCTCTACCAATTGTTATTGGAGTTATAACTACAATTATTTTATCTTTATTCACTTTTTTATTTAATAATATATTTTTTATATATTCTATCCTATTGCCAATAAACTCTTTATTTAAATTACTTTTATATTTTTTATTTTCTTTAAATTTTTCTCCATTATCAAATATTATAATATTAAGAATAATACCGTCTATGTCATTAAAATATAAGCTTTCTACATAATTCTCATTAATTATTAATTCTATATCAAATTTTTGAGGATCAATATACATATTACCCATTCTAGCAAAAAATTTATTTATTTCCATATATGAAAAGTTATTATATTCATTTACTATATTAATACTTTCACTATCTAATGTATCTTTTATTATTTTTTTCATTAATAAACTTATTATTGAGGTAGCATCTAATAAAATATATTCATTATTAAATACTAAAAATGGTTTATCATAAAATATTTGATTATCAAAATTCAATATTTCTTTTTCTTTTACATCTCCAAAATCACATTGTAATTCTTCTATAAAATCAGCAAATTCTAAATTTATATATTTTTTAGGGAATTTAATATATTCTTTATATTCTGCTAAAACGCTAGAATTGGGGATATATATATCTAAATCTTTATCATATGACTTTAATTTTTTTAAATCTATTTTGGTTTTTTTATATATTTTTTCTGATACATCTAATAATCCAATAATTATTTTATTTAATTTGTTATATAAATTATTTTCAATTTTATTTCTACTTAAATAAAATACCTTTAATAAATTATTAAAATCTAATGTTGATATTGAATTTGTTCCCATAAATAAATGATAATTATTATAATATAAAACTGGTAAAACAAATGGAAATTCTGGTGGATCAACCATTTCTATTCTTTGTAAATTTGAAAATTCATTAACAATTTTTTTAAACTTTCCATAACTCATTATATTTGAAAAATTTAATTCTTCTTTTGGAATAGAAAGTGCTGTACTAATCATAGCTTGAAAAATAACAAATTTACTTTGATTCTCAGGGAATAACATTAACACTGAAATATTTTCTAAAAAATCTATCATATTATATTTTTTTAATTCTTCTCTAATAATATTTATCTGACTTCTATCTTTATCTTGAAAATTTTCTTTTGTATCTAACATATATTTCAAATAATCATCCATTTTAATCTATACCTTCTTTATTTTAATACTTAATTATTATATTATCATAAAATTACTAATAATCTTGTCGAATTTTGTAATAATATATCAAAAAAGCAAAATATTCTTATCTGTTAACAAAAATACCTTGCTTTCTTTAATGTATTATTTAATTTATTTTTTAAATTTCATATTTTATGACTTATACCACATTTCTTAATTTTGTCGTATATTTGTAAAATTAATCTTTAGATTTATAAACTATTAACTTAAATAATATTATTTATTTACTATCCATTCGCCGTTTTTTTTGCTATTTTTTCGTTCTATTAAACCTTTTTCTTTCATTTCAGACATATAACTTTTAATTGTCCTTAAAGATTTATTTATTCTATGTGCAATTTCTTCTTGTGTTATTTTTGGATTTTCTTTTAATATATTTATTATAGCTTGTTCTTCTAACGTGTAATTATTGCACTTTAAATCATAAGTTTTTTCACTTTTAATATTATCTATATGTGTATATCTATTCTTTAATTCAAATTTTGAATTTGTAAGTAAATTATATAAAAATCTCTCTAGAAATATTGTATTTTCAAATATATTTTTTTCAAAATTTTTATAATTAGCTCTTACTAATGCGTTTCTAAAATACCATGAATTTTCTGCAAATACTTCATCATTTATATTAAATCCAAATGTTCTTAAATATTTAATCATATATACTGCTGTTGTTCTTGTATTACCTTCACAAAATGGATGTACTTGCCATATATTTGATATGAATTTGCATAAATGTTTTATAGATTCATCCAAATTTAAATCTTTATACGAAAAATCCTTCTCTTGATTAAAATCATAATCTAATGTTTCTTTAATTGTATCAAATGATGCATATATTACTGTATCTCCATTTAAAATCCATTCTTTTTTTGTAAAATTGTAATCTCTATATACTCCAGCACCATCAAATATATCTTTAAACAATCTTTTATGAATATTTAATAATTCCATTGGTGAAAAATTAAAAGTTTTTTCACTTAATATTTCTGCTATTCTTACTGATACTTTATCTGCTTCTTCATTTTCTGCTTCAAAATTTTTTCTACTTCCTTGAGCTTCATAATATTCATCTATTCTTGTCTTAACTTCTTTAATATCTATATTTCCTTCAATATGCTCTTTAGCTGTTTTAATTAAGTATTTTGATGGTTTTAACCCATCAACATCTTGAAGACCTATTGCAGTCTCCCATGTTCTAGTTTTCTCTACTTTACTTTGTTCACCTTGTTTAATATATTCTGATAATTCTAAATTCCAATCTTCTTTTTTATTCATTAGAAATACCTCCTACACATATATTATATCAGTTATTAAGTATAATATCAATGTTTAAAGTGCAGTTTTTGCACTTTAAATTCTAAAAATTGCACTTTAATTTTATTGTTATATTATTTTATCTTTTTCCTATTTTCATAGTATCTCTTTTCTTTTTATTTATATATATTAGATTATCTTATATCCAAAAAATATAGATATATTAGTTTTACTTATAATAATATTTTTAAAAAATTATTGTCTTATAACTTCCATATCTTCGCCCAATACTTTTATTGTTCTCAAAACATAAGTTCCTGAACATTATATAATTCCGTCTTTAGTTGATCCATATATAAGATTGTCGAAAATACATACATTGGTTATTTATTGCTATTTTATATCATTATTTATATATGTTCTAAAATTCATTTTAAGCTTTAATTATTTTATTATTTATATTATTTAATATATCTCTTATCTCTTTAAAGCCTTCATTTTTCTTAAATTTATTATATTCATTTTCATCTGTTACAATTTCAATAATTCTTTCAAAATTTTTTGCTTTATTTTTTATTTCATTATCTAAATAGTCTTCTAATTCCCCTTTACTTAATATGTAAAAATTATTATCATATTGTTTTTCTATAAATTTTTTTATACTGTTTTCTTCTTCTAAAGTTAAACATTCTTTCTTTTTTAAAAATCTAACTTCATACTCTGCATAACTATCTTTTAATATTTTAAAATTACGTTTATTATGTATATTTATATAATTTGATATTGCTTTCAACAATTCTAAACAACTGTAACTCTTATTTTTCTTAATTAAATCTTTATTTTGTTTTTCCTTATCAGTATTAAAAAAAGATTTCATCTCACTAAAATCAAATAAATTATCATAATCTCCTATAAAAAAATATTGAACTCCAATTTTTTCTAATATCTCTGAAAAATTTTTATAATTTGCTTTTCCATTTATATTGACAAATTCAATTTCTTCTTCATTATCAAATTCTGATTTATATATTTTTCTAAGTAAAATTTCATCCGTAATTCCTTCAACTAATATTACTGCTTTTGCAAAGAATATTTTTTCATTATTAGTTTCATTTATTACTTTTAATTTTTTTCTGTTATCCTTATTATTTTCTTTTAAAAAATCATTTATTTTTATACATTTACTTTCACCTTCTTTTTTATATATTCTAAATATATTATTTAATAAACTATAATTTATAAATGATGTTGAATGAGTTACAAACATTATTTGTACATTCTTATCTTGAGTTTCTTCTTTTAAAATTTGTACTAATTTCTTTTGCCAACTTGGATGTAAATGTAATTCAGGTTCATCTATTATTACAATTCCATCTTGAAACTTTTCCATAAATAATCCAAAAATAAAATTAATTATTTCTCTTTCTCCACTACTTATTGTATCAATTTCCATTTTTAACCCATCTTTTATTAAATAAAATTGATATGTATTATTATTTGGTTCTATACATTCTATTTCTATATCATAATTAAATTTTTTAAAATATTGTTTCATTTTTACATATTCAGGAAGATTATAAAATTTTTGATAACCTCCTTCTTCTTGTATATATTTTCTATGTAAAAGCCCATATTTTTTTGTTGCTAGCATTATATATGTACTATTATTTCCAATGGAATAAGCTAAACTGGACATATTTGCAATAGTCTGTGTATTTATGTAACTTTGATTTTGAAAATCTGATATTCCGACAATTGTTGTTTCTTTAGCATTATTTCTATATGCCTCAAAAAAAGTAAATGGGGTTTTAACATTATGATTAACTTCAATTAAATTAAGGATATTACTCATTAAACTAAAATATTTCATATATTTGAAAAGTTTTAATTCAGGATTTTCTATTTTCCATATTCCATTTTGTTCAATTATTTTTATTGCTATTTCTTTCCCTATTTTTAAATCTTTTTTCTGTACATCAAAAAATTCAACTATCTCTTCTTTACTTACACTGTATGGATCATCCATAAAAGAAATATTATCAATCATATTTGTTAAAAAATTATTAATTTCATTTTTATATCTTTTTATTTCATTTAAATTATCTATATCTATTTTTTCGAATTTAATTTTAAATTCTATATTACTCTTTTCCTTCTCTTTTTGTTTATGTTTTTTTAAGAAAAAATTTTCAGATGAATTGTATAATGGATTTTTTTCTCTAATTGAATATTTTGCATATCCAATTCTATCCATTCCAAAGCTTCTATTTATTTCAAAATTTTTAAAACAATATTTTTTCAATGTATATATTACTATATTTATTAAGTTGGATTTTCCTGTTCCATTTGCTCCTACAAAAATATTTAAATCATTATTAAATTTTATTGTTTCGTCAATATAACTTAACACATTTTCAATATGTATTTCTTTTATCTTCATATTTTTTTCTCCTTAAATAATATTATTATACTAATTAACCTCTTTAAATTAAAATTTCTATCAGATTTTTTAACAATATATCTCTTTTACCGACTTAAATAAACAATTTAATTTTCTTATATATTTGTAAACTAATATTCTACCAACTTTAAATTATTATCCTAAAAAATATTTAACTTTTTCAATATATTGCTCTTGTGCATTTAAACACGTATCAATTAAATAACCTTTTTCTTTATTAGATTGATATTCATTTAAACCTCTATAATAAAATAATTTATCTTTATCTAATATAATAAATGGTACAATATTATATTTAAGCATTCTTTAAATGCTATCCTTCTTCCGACTCTGCCATTACCATCTTGAAATGGATGTATCTTTTCAAATCTTGCATGAAATTCAATTATTTCTTTTATTGTTACTTTTTCTAATGAATTATACTAATCCATTAATTTTTGTATATCTCTTTCCATATTTTTAGGCAATGTTGTTTTCATATTTCGGACTTCATTAGCTAACTCCTTATATTCTCCAACATTAAATCAATCTCTTCTACTATCAGATGTTCCTTCTTTTAATATTTTATGAAATTCTTTAATCATATCATCTGTTAAATCTTCATCTACAATATCCAACATATAATCAACTAATTTAAAATGGTTTACAGTTTTAAATATACCATCTACCTTTATAGCAGTTTGTCCTTCTACTAATATACTATTTAATTCATAAATATATCTAACCTGTTCTTCTGTTAATTCATTACCTTCTATTTTATTTGAATTATACGCAAAACTTACTTGTGTATAATGATATAAGTTACCTTTTAATTTCATTTCTTTTTGTTCTCTTAAATTTTCTAAAATATTATTCATTTAACCTCTTTTTTTCTTTATCATTACAAAAAAATCTTCTTTTGATAATTTTTTTAAATTTTTTTTAATATCTTTAAAATTCCCATGTAACAAATTACATCTATAATCATATATTAGTCCTATTTCTTTTTTTGAGAAACTCTTATTTACATATCTATAACATTCCTCTATATTATATTCTATCTGTTTACATATACTAAAATCATTTTCTTTTGGTTTATGAACTATGAAAAATTCAATTAATGAAATATATAGTAGTATTTTATTTCTTACATCTAAATAGTAAAAATTAAATCTACTTAATAAAAACATAAATATTTGTTCATCTTTAATATCAATACTTTTTATATTATTTAAAACACTTATTATTTCTCTATCTCTAACACCACTATTTAAAGTTTGTAAATTCAATATGTTTTTTCTCTCCGTATTAAGCCTATTTATTTTAAATCCAAAATACTCTTCCTGTTTAAAATTTATTGTATTTAGCAAATTAAAATATTGATAAATAAAATCATCTATTTTGCCTAACCAATTTACGTCTTCATCATCAATTTTTTCATAGTTTTCTATGCTTTTAGATATTATATGTCTATCTTCCAATTCAATTATTATACTGTCTTTTAAATATCCTACTATGATACTATTAATTATTTTTTCTTTATTGTCTTCTATATTTATTTTATTATTTTTTATTTCTTTATAAACAATATCAATTATTTTCTCAACTTCATCGATTTTATTATATGAATCTATATCAAAACAAATTGGGACTGAAGTATCATATTGCATTATATCTCGTATATATGTTTCTTTTAATTTTCTATATACATGTTCTTCTTTTAATTTCTCTATATCCTCTACATAATCTAAAAATTTTCAATGTCATTAATTAACCCTTGTTTTAATATATCAATTTCCATATCATTTATATTTCTAATTTTTATTTTATATTTTTCAGAGACATATATATCCTTATCGATATGATATTTATAAGGCATTAAATATCTACTATTCAAAACATCAATTATTTCTTCTTTCTTGTATTTTTTATAAAATGGTTGCATATTTTTACCTACCCTTTTGCTTATTATTAAAATATTATTAAATTTTTATATATACAAATTTTGTTCATTTAAACAAGTATCAACTAAATATCCTTTTTCTCTATTAGATTGATATTTTTTAACCCTCTATAATAAAAAACTTTATCTTTATCTAATATAATAAATGATACAATATCATATTTCAAGCATTCTTTAAACGCTATCATCTTCATACTCTACCATTGTCATCTTGAAATGGATGTATCTTTTCAAATCTTGAATGAAATTCAATTATTTCTTTTATTGTTATTTTTTATAATGAATTGTACCAATCCATTAATTTTTGCATATCTTTTCCCACATTTTTAAGCATAGTTGTTTTCATACTTCCAACTTCATTAGCAAATTTCTTATATTCTGCTACATTAAGCCAATTTTTTCTACTATCTGATTGTTCCTTCTTTTAATATTTTATAAAATTTTTTATTATTTCTTCTATTAAATCTTCATCTGCAATATCTAACATATAATCAACTAATTTAAAATGATTTACAGTTTCAAATATATCATCTACTTTTATAACAGTTTGTCATTATACTAATATATTGTTTAGTTCATATATATTTCTAATTTGTTCTTCTGTTAGTTCATTACCTTCTATTTTATTTGAATTATACGCAAAACTTACTTGTGTATATTGATATAAGCTTCCTTTTAATTTCATTTCTTTTTGTTCTTTTAAAATTTTAAACATATTCATTTTAATATTCATCATTAATATTTATATATCTAGCATTAAATAAAGTAGTAAAAGATTTATAAGGATTTTTTCCTTTTCTTACGCCTAATCTCTCTTCTAATATGCAACATTCTTCTTTAGTTAAATTAGCTATTATATTAAGTTTATATTTTGCTCTAGATGCTCCTACATACAATAATTGTTCTAATTCTTCTTTTAATAAGCTTTTATCAATATCCACTAAAATTACAGCATCAGCCTCTAATCCTTTATATTTTCTACAAGTAGTAAAAGGATATTTTTTACCATTATACAAATATTTTCCTTCTGAACATTCATCCTTAAATATACTATTTTCTTCAGTTTTACAAGTTAATATTTGTATACTTTCATATTTATTTTCTAATAATTTATCTATCAAATAATTAAGTATATGTATATTTTCATTTATTTCTGTTGCATAATACATTTCAGCTTGTTCTCCTATTACAGCACCATCATACATTTTAGGTGTTTTATTATTACCTAAAAACCTTAAAGAAGTTCTTGCAATATTTATTGTGTTTCTACAATTTTTATATAATGTCAATTTACAATCAGCCTCTGATATATAACTCGGAATTTGTGTAGATTGAATCATTTGATTTTTATCATAAAACATATAAAATGTTCCATTAACGCTTTCATTATCCACTACATTTGCTTTTAATAGATCTACAATTTCTTCCTCTTCAATATTACATTTACCAAAATCTTGTCCTTCATCAATAATTATATGCTTGTATGGAAATGTTTTATTATCATACATTTTAATTAAAGTTTCATTTAATGCTTCATAATTAGGCTTTGATAAATTAGTCATTTTACATGCTAATCCATCTATAGTCATAAAATCAACATTTTCGTAATAATAGTTTTCCTTTAAATATTCTTTTAAATAAAAATTATAGCAAAGGAATAATACTTTTTCATTTTTAAGCGAATGTCTTCTCGCTTTTTCTAAAGCCATTACAGTTTTTCCAGTTCCAGCCATCCCATTTATTATAGCATTATCTTGTTCTTCTAAATAATTTAATAAAGCCACTTGTTCATTTAACATTTTTTTAAAAACTTGCTTTTTATGGTTTAACTTTATTTCAGCAATTGAAATCATATTAAAACTTGGTGCTAAAACTCTATCTAATAATATTTTAGTCTCATTTCTATCAAGTTTTGTTTCTATTAAATTAGGCAATTGAATAGAAAAAATTTTAGATATATCTTCTTCAATATTATCTATTGATTCACTAGTTAATATTATATTTTTGTCTGCTTCAGAAGGCAAATTTATTTCCATTAGCCATTCTTTTGAAATAGAAGGAAACCAAACCGCATGTAGTAATTTACATTTTTTCAAAATATATTCTAATCCATTACTCTTTATATAATTACTTAATTTCCATTTATTATTACTAGCTTGATGAAATGGGCCATCATGGCTCATTACAATATCACTTCCGTATTTCCATTTTTCTTCTTCATATTTAACATTTCCTGCTTTGGCTTCAATACACAAAATTCCTTTTTTAGGATTAAATATTACAAAATCAGTTTCACTTTCATAAATTCTATCTTTAACAACATTAACTATTTTAAATGAATGAAAAACATAATATTCATCAGATAATTGTGATAATGCATCAAACATTAAATCTTCTTTACTATTTTTAGAAAACTCTTTGGGTTTATCTGGATACATTATAGCCATATTTTACACCTCTATCAATTTCAAAAATTCATCTATATCAAATTCATCTTTTGTACAAAAGCATTTCCAACCAGTTTTTTTTGCTTTTTTATAATCCTCATAATTACTTTCCAAGAAAAGCATTACTTTATTATTTTTCCATAATTCATTTGCCATAAATTCTTCTTTTGTCTCTTTATTTATTAACACCTCATTATAAATAGGTTTATTAATCTCAATATTTTTAGATTTTCTTATAATTTTATCTACTATCATTGCTTCTTCGTCATTACAATCTTCTAATAAATTTGTCCAAATTTCATTAACAGAATTTGCATCTTGGTAACTTCCAATATTTTTTAAAATCAAATCAATTCCTTTCATGCAATCTGTTTTCTCCTCTATACACTTTGAATTATCTAGCTCTATTTCATCCATTTCTTTAATTATTTCATTGTTTATAGAAAATTTTTCATAAAATTCGATTGCATATATTCTTTTTAACATTTCATGCTGCCTTTGATTATAATAATTACATAAGCAACTATAACACGCTGTATTTTTTTCTTCTCCACCACATGTACAACTATTAACAACATATTTACCATATTTTAGCATCTTTATAAATACTTCCGTATCTTCTAATTTTCTAACATATCCAGCACCACCAGGAGTATTATCAAATAATATACATCCGAAATTTCCCATTGGTGTACTATTATCTCTATACCATTGTATACAACCAGATAATTCTTTTCTATCTATGTTCAATGCTCTACTAAGTCCTTCTAATAAAGAATATAAAATAGTCCATGCTCTATCAGGTTGTCTCATTTCTATATCTCTAAACTTTAAAAAAATAACATCAGTTTGAAATTCATGTCCTAATGTATATTTATATAAAATACCATTGCATTCATGACCACTTGGTGTTTTATGTTTATATTGTTCCGTATTTCCTGAAAACTTATCACTAATCATTCCGTACCCACAATTTTTACATATATAAAAATCAGATTTATTTAATACTGCAAGCGAATCCATATTACTATTTCCTATTGATATTCTTTGACATCCAAGGTTATAATTTTTATAACTAATATTATTGTCATTACCAATATAAGCTATTTGCCCTCTATATGTTTTTTCTGGTTTATTTAGTCCTACATCTTTAGGTCCTTCTGTATCTAATACAAATCCAAATTTTGGTATTATATATTTATCTAATCTAGAATTAACTTTATTTCCACACTGTCTACATTCTTTAATTGGTTCAGTTATTGATTGTATTGTTAATGTTGCACATTCTGGGCATTCATAGTAATAATACTCTGGCCATTCGTAACCAGCAATTTTTTTAATATATCTACTCTTGTATAATTTTCCATCTGCCACCACTTCAGATTCAGGTGCATATTCTGATATTGCTGAAATCAAATCTCTACTTAAATTAATATTTCCAGTATTACTATTTTTGTATGAAGGTTCTTGTAATTCAACTGAATCAACAGGGAAACCATATTTAGGAATTATATTATTTTTTGATAAAAATTCTATTATTCTTTGATCCCTCAAAGTATCAATAGACCTTTTTATCCAATCTGTTGGCTTATTATCTTTAAATCTTCTTTCTTTTTCATTATTTAATTCAATTATCATTTTATTATATTTATTAATAGCTATATCTGCTATGCCATTCATTTTATCTGGAGCAAATAATTTTTCAACCCATTTAAATGAATTAATTCCAAATTTTGAATGTAATTCATTTGGCACAACACTAATTAAGTATTTTCTTAAATCTTCTGGATGACTCTCTAAATATTTATTTAATTTTTCAAATCCATTATTATCAATGAATTTTCCAATATTATCCATATACATATTTATATTATTTTTCCAAAAAAATGAAAAAGCTGACGCTAAAATATGTCTTAAAACAATTTTCTCATTTTTAATATTTAATACTGGTGGTACAATAGACCCCTCTATCATATCAACTGGATTTTTAAAATAATTTAAATCATGTGAACTATTTGGACAAAATGTGACAGCATATGCTGCTGATTTTAAACTACGTCCTGCCCTACCTGCTCTCTGTACATAATTAGCTGGAGAAGGTGGCATGTTTCTCATTAATACAGTTTCCAGTGTTCCAACATCAACTCCCATTTCAAATGTAGTAGAGCAACTCAAAACATTTATATCTTTCTCTTTGAATTTTTTTTGATATTCATATGCTTTATCACTTGACAATTGTGCAGTATGTTCTTTAACTACCATTGGAGAAATATTTAATTTTCTATATAAATTATAATAATGGTTTTCTTTCAATTTATCTTTATATTCATATTCTACTAATTTTCCATTACATCTAGGATTATTGCATATTTCTTTTACATTATAAGCAGATATATTTTTACACTCTTTACAAATATATAATTTATCTACTTTTTTAACTTTAATATTTTCAATATTTAATTGATATGGTTTTTTATTATTTCTAAATTCAACTTGTTGAATATAATTATTTTTTATAAAATTATTCCATATAGATAATAATAATTTTCTGGCTTTCATTTCATCATTATTTAAAATCTTTTTTAAATATTTCAATCTTTTATTAGTTTTACCATCTTCTGGAATCCAAGATTCAATAGTATTTATTTTTTCTGTTTTACATTCATATCCTTTTTGAAAACCAGAGAATGTAAATCGTCCCACTTCTTCATCAGTAAAAACCATTCCTGTTTTTATTGCTGCATCTTTCATAAAAGAAATTGTTAATTCTTTACAGATATCATTAACTTCTTCTTTAGATAATTCTAATTGAGGAATCGGTGGCATATCAAAATCTATTTCAAATTTCAAAAAACCATTTCTTAACAATGAATTTTTAGCTTTATAATTTGATATTTCAAGCAATATTTGTATCCAAGCTTCTTTTTGTAAAGTATTTTCGCTTGCATTTGGAATTACATTATATTTTTTAAATTTATCTGCTAAAATTCTTGCAAATTGATCAAGACACATACCATTATCAAACTCTTTTTCATTTTCAGTTAAAATTTCATACATAATTCTTTTAACCAATGTATTTCTATATGTTCTTTCTAGATATGATGCAAAAAAAGCAGCAGTTTGTCTTCCATCTGAAAAAGCCAAAAATTGTTTAGATATTTTTTTGCTTTCATCTTTTTCAATCTTATAATTCCCAAAAAATTCATCTTCAACGACTTCAATTTTCTTATGCATTTCAACACTTGGTAATTCATTATATAGTGCTGTAGAAATTACTGCTGTAGCAGCTTCACTTCCTAAATAATATGGTCTTAATATAGTAGTTTTACTATTTGTACTATGACAGCATGGACATTTATGTAGAACTTTTGCTTTTTCTTTAACCTTAATTATTTTATTTATATATTTACTTCCATGACCACATTGCAATCCATTAACCGAAGACGCCTTTTTTATCTCTCCACATTTAGCACATATTTGATAAGTATTCTCATCCTCATTATCCTCATCATCTGGATCATAATCACCGCTAATCAAATAAACCTCTGGACTATATTCATCATTAAATTTAGATTTTTGTACTAAATGACCATCTTCAACTTGACCAGTAATAAACAAGGCATTGCAATTACTGCAATATGAAACCTCATATACTTTATATCCAATATCACTCTCATCATATTTATTTTCTTTATATGTTTCCATTTTATTTATAAATAGCTTTTCTAAAGGTTTTAATGTAACAAAGATACCCTCTATTCCTCTAAAGAACATGTGATATTTAGCCTCAAACAATTTTTCATCATTCTTCACAGCGTTAGAAGCTACTGCAATAAAATCTGTAAAATCATCAACAGAAATATTTAATTCGTTGGCAACCATGTTTAAACTCTTTACTTGTTTATATAAAGCTTTTCTTACTTTATAATAAAACTTATCATGTAAGACCAAATTATAAATCATTTCTTCATTTGTTTTTCCAATTAAATTATTAGATTCTAACTTTTCTTTAATTTCATTATCTTTATTATCTCTAATTAGCTCTGCTAAATTATTATATAATTCAAAAGAAACTTCATTTAAATTTTCTGTAGTTGTATTAGGATTAGTATATGCTCTTATAATAGAAGAATCATTAAATCTTGAATCACACAATGATTCTGCAAAATTAATAATCTCATTATTTGATTTTTCATTACCCAAAGTTGCACTAGTTAAAATGTATTGTAAATCTTCTCTTTTTAACATAGCTTTAACTCTTTTTAGTAGTGTAGCAACTTCTATTCCATTTGCTCCACTATACGAATGTGCTTCATCCAAAACTATATATTTCCATTTATCTGAATATTCAGATCCTAGAATAATATTATCACCTGGTCTTAATAAGATATATTCTAACATAGCATAATTCGTAATTAATATATTAGGGGGGGTTATTCTCATTTGTTCCCTACTTATTATTTCATTTTTTCTCCAAGGATATTTATCATCTTCTATTTCAGAATATATTCTTTCTGCATCTTTTTGCTTTTCTTTTGTTTCTCCTGTGAATCTTCCAAAAGTAATAGCTTCATCCAAATCCATATCATATAATATTTCTCTTATTCTTCTAATTTGATCATTAACTAAAGCATTCATTGGATATATTATTAAAGTTCTTACACCAGGCCCCAAAGTTCCTTTTTCTTTTTCTTCTAATAATTCATTTATTACTGGAATTAAAAAAGATTCTGTTTTTCCTGATCCTGTTCCGAGTTGTAACAATTAAGTTTTGTCCATTTTTGGCTTTTCTTATAGCTTCTTCTTGATGTTTATATAAATTTCTATCATTAGGATGAAACTTTTTTAATTTCATCATTTCTTTAGATAAAATTCCTTCTTGAGCTAATTTCTCGATTTTTTCTCCTTTTTTATACGGATCCGACATACTTATATACGGTCCATCTGCTATTGCTTTTTTCTTTTCCAATTCTTTTTTTAATTGTTCATTATATTTTTCATTATTTGTATTAAATCTAGTTAATAAATATCTTCTATAAAATTCAGTTATTTTTCTTGAACTTTCTGATGGTCTAAAAATCATATTTTATCTCCTCCTATGTTTTATTTCTGCTTCATATTGAGTAATTCCTTTTTCTAAACTTATTACATTATTTGACGTTAATACTTCTAATATCTTATTATCATTTTCTACGATCTTATTACTTTTTTTATTGTAATATAATTCATACCATTCTTCATCTAATTTTGAATAATTTTCTAAAGAAAATATAATTTTATTTTCTTTTAACTTCTTAATGTCCATAATTCTAACATTTCCAATATATCTTTTACTTTTTTCTGATAAATCATTTAAATTATTATATTTTGCATAATATTCATACTCATATAATTTTCCAATAAAATTTTTTTCATCATCTATTGATTCAACTTCTATTTTATACTTAAAATTTTTATTAATTTCTAGTAAAGTATCGTTAAACTTAATTTCTTCAATCAATAATTTATTTCCTATTATATTAATATAATTATAGTTATTTTTATCTGATACATAACTTATTATTCCTTGTTTTCTTCTCGGTAGTGTTATCACATTTCTATTTAATCCAAATTTATCATTTTCTTCTATTGTTGGAATTATATTATAATACACTTCTCGTTTAATTTCTGGTAAATAATTTATTCCTGGTTTTAATTCTTCATGAACTACTATATGCTTATGTGAAATGTATTCATCAATTGAATAAAAAATTTTAACTCCTTCCTCTTCTTTAAATTCAACATTAAAGCATGGTATATTATTATAATATTCAAATTCAAAATATGGACTAATTCTTATACTTTTTTTAACTTTGAATATTTCTAACCATCTTGCTCTATTATCTGTATATTTAATATACAAACAATTCCACTGATTATCACTACTTTTAATATCAGAAATTAATGATGTAATATTTATTCTATAAAAATTTTCTTTTATTTCTTCTCCCCATACTATTTTATTAAAATCTATATTGCTATAAATACCTAATTTTTGAGCTCCTGGAAATTTTATATATAATAATTGTTCCAGTTTGCTATACCAAATTTCATCAAATTTTCCATATTTAAGATTTTTCTCAGAAAATCCATATAACATCATTTTTATTGGAACTTCTATATAAAATGTTTTTTCAGATAAATTTAATTTAGCATTAATTAATTTATAATTACTATCAAGATCTATTTCATAATAGTAGTTATTTCTATAATCATTTATATATACAAGTTTGCATTCATTATCAATTATTTTTAAATCTAAACCTTCTGTTTTCATAGTTAATTTTGCTATTTCTTCATCAATATATCTGGGTTTATCAAACAAAAAATATACATGACATAATAACAAATAATTTGCTATCTTTTTGTTGCTTTCACCTGCTAAATTTAATTCAACATTATAGTATCCTGTCTTTAATTCAAGTATTCTATTTAAATCTGCCGAAACTATTATTTGAGAATTATTTATTGGTGATTCATATATTGCTATACTACTATTTTTCTCAACAGAATAATTTTTATTATTTATCTGAATTGTTGCACCTTCAATTTTACTTTTATCCAACTCAAAAGATATTATTGGATGTGATCTAGCAGCTATTATTTTATTTTTCTTTTCATCATACGCATTAAAAAAGTTTATTTTATAATCATATATTGGTTCTTTTGAGAATTCACCAATATTTGTTAACGGTTTACTATCGACATAACAAATAGAATTTTCATCAATATCTAACTTATATTGAATCCATTCATCAAACTTTTCTTTATTAATTAGAATCTTTTCTTTATCAGAAAAATCGACATTTATATCTTTTTTTACTAATAGATAATTTGTTCCGTTTTCCAATCTACTTGTCCTAATATTTTGACTATTAAAAATAACATATCTACTTTCTGGTATAATAGTTATATTATTATCTAATGATGCTATCTCTACTTTTATCTCATCAAATGGATATCCTATTGGATATCTCAATTCTTCTGAAATATAAGTTCCCATATTTGTGCTAACTTCTAATTCTTTTTGCCTTGAAGTTCCATTAATTGTTATTTTTGCAAAAACCTTGCCATCACATTCTGTCTTTCTATATCTTCTTTTGGGAATAACTAAAGTAAATGGTGTCCTTATATATTTACTTGTATTAATTGTTAAATATGGTTTATAACTATGAAACTTTCGCTCACTTTTATTTCTACTTGTGATTTTTTTCTGATTTTCTTCTTTTTCAATCCATTTAATATAAATTTGTGAAAATCTATTATCTAAATCTTCAGGTAATATACCATCATAAAATTTCTCATCTATAATTTTAAGTGAAGGATAAAATAGCTGATATAATATATCTCCTGAAGATTGTGCTATTACTTCTCTAGTAGATTTAAGTAATTTATATGACTTTTTAGTTTGATTATTATCACTTGAATAAATTGTATCTATATTTTGTTTTATCGTTTTTTTTATATAATCCGATAAATCTTGTAAGGTTTCTTCAACTCCTTGTGTTATATCCCTAAACAAATTTTTTTCATAATAATCATTTAAGAAATCGTAGTACCCTTCCATATAATTATTAGTAACAAATGCATGAGCCTTTATATTTTCTACGTATCTCATCGTACCATTAGGATTTTTTTCAAGTTCAAATAATTTATATTTTCTAATAGTTTCTATAAAAATTTTCCCTAATATTCCTTGCCTCTGTGGAGAAATATCATCAATATTTAATTTATCTTTAAGTATCTCCCAATACTTTCCATCCTGATAATCATTTATTGCTACCTGTACTAATGCAGTTGATAAAACTAAATCTGGTCCTATTACAAGATATTTTTCATTCAAATTTATAATACTCTTAGCATAATCTATAATTTCTTTTATTTCTCTATCAGATAATGGAATTTGTCCAATCAAATAACATTCATTTTCTTTAATTTTATTTAGCAACTCGTTATTATTCATAATCGCCCCCTAATTATATCAATATTTATGAGTTTTTATTATTTCTTATAATATTATCACTATTTTTATAAATATTTTGTCGAATTTTGTAATAATTTATCAAAAAAGCAAAATAATTCTGTAATGTTCACATTATTATCTTGCTTTCTTTAGCTTATTTAATTATTTTAATAAAATTTATTATTCGCCTCTTTCAGCATTTTCCAATGATTGCTTTATTAATCCAATTATATAATCAATATCTGCATCATTTCTAATTTTAATTTGAACATGTCCTGTTCCCCAACTTCCTACATTTGAAATATCTTCACAAATATTTCTTTCATCCAAGATGTTATCATAAGGAATATCTAATAATAAATTAATTGACCATTTATATATTATAATCTCTGCAAAATTGCTATATTCATATTTATAAGCAACATAATATTTAGTATACACTCTTTCAATATTATCATTTAATGCTAGAATTCTTTTATCTAATTCTTCATATTTTTCTTTTATTTCTTTTCTCATTTCTGGATAATGATCCATATTATCATATTTTATCTTTTCAGCTTTTATATTGTTTTTATATTTTTTAAGGATTTCTTTTGGTAATTCACATTTTTTCCAAATCTTAACTGCATCTTCTGCAAGTCTTTTACTTCTTGAAGTAATCTCATTAATATCCCATTTTGAACACATTGCAATATCATCACTTAATCTATAATTACTATATTTAATTCCTCCAGGTACACTCATTTTATCTTCAAAAGAATCATCCTGCATTTTAGAATTATATGGCCTATTTGAAAAAGTTAAATTCCCTACTGTATGTACATATTTTTTCTGTAATTCTTGCCAATTTTCTCCTAATATGTCTCTCCAACATTGTTTTAGATTTTTACCTTCTGGCAAAACATGCTCTATAGTTATATCTTTATTTTCAAAACTCATTTTATCTTTATCATGAGCATAGTTTTCTAGTTTGATTAAAGTATAATTTCTTAATCTTCCATTATATACATCTTTTTCAATAAATGATTTTTTAAATTCTTCATCCTCTGGAAATTCTTTATAATCCTCTAATAAGATTAATGCTGCAAATACACTTTCTTTATAATTTTCCTTTTCAATATTATCTCCCAATAAAGCAAATGTCTTATTTAATGAGTTTGTAGGAATACTACATACGTATCTTCTATATACATATGAATTTACTGCTTTTACTATTTCTATAAAGTCTTCTTTAGAAAGATTTATTGTTTTATCTTCTGTTGCTTCTTCATAATCATTATACACTTGAATTAAGAATGGATTGGCAACTTCTACTCTTTGCATTTTTAATTCTTTCCATAATTCATTTAATTCAACATCTTGGTCATTACATCTATATATTCTTGCATAATATTTAGCATATTTTCTTAAATCTTCTAATGCTTCTTCTTTACTCTTTCCACTATCTTCATAATATGATTTATATTCTTCATATCCTGAATCAAGTCTTATTGTTGTTCTTCTTTATTTAATCATTAAATAATCTCTAATGAAATAATCAAATTTTTCTTTATATGCTTCAACACCAAAATCTAATTCTATTGGTCTCCAATATTTTTTATAAACTTCTTCTTGTTCTTTAAAATTTAAATCTAATAATAAATAATTTCTTAATAAATCACCTTGTGTAAGTTTTAATCCAGTTGAATTCATACTTTCAAATATTAATTGTGGATTATCAGAATCAGAACTTAAACCAATATACACTAAATCTAATTTCTGTAATCCTATATATGCACATTTTAATATTTCTTCATCGCCTTCTAGTAATGACATAAATAAATTAAAAGCGTCCATTACAGGTTTTGATGCATTTTTCAATTCATTTTCAGTTCCATTAACTAAATCTAAATATGTTTCTTTATCTTGGTTAATAGGCAATAATTTATATCTTTCTTCATTTTTACCATCTTCATTTATTAAATAATTTTTTCTAATAGCAACAGCTACATTTTCTTGTCCAATTTTCTCATATGTTCTTGCTATTGCAATCATTAATAAAGACAATGTTGTAATTCTTTGTTGCCCATCAATAATTATTTCTTGTTTAATTTGGCCTGGTAAATCAATTTCTTCTGTTTTAAAGCAAACAGCAGATCCTATAAAATGTCTATCAGTATTTTTTCTTTTACTTATTTTTATAATATCTTCCCACAATACTTGACATTGCTTTTCTCCCCAACTATATGTTCTTTGATATATTGGCACTATGTATTGATTAAATTGACTTTCCATTAATTTCAAAAAATTAGTTTCTTTTGCTCTCATAATTTACCACCTTTATTTTAAAATAATTTCTTTTATCATATGTTAAATTTCAAATCTTAATATACTCACATTAATTAATATTTTACTAATTATATTTTTCAAAATTTTCAGCTTGTTCCATTACTTTGCTAAATACTTCTGGACTATATTCTGGTGGATACCCATTCTTTATTAAACAAATCTTTATATCAAATTTAAGTTGATTTCTTACATTTTGATTATTAATCCAATCTGCATATGAAGATTTTTCATCTATAATCTTTTTAATTTTCTTTGCTAAATTTTTACATTTATTATTAAGAATTATTCCACCAACAAATTTATCTTCTCCATATTCAAAATTAAATTTATCTCTTAAATTTAAAAGGATATCATAAAATGCTTTTTCCTCAAAAGTCAAATCAATTTTGCGGAAACTTTTTCTATCAGCATTCATATCTTTTAAAATTCTCAATACTTGTGCTGTTGCATTTTTTATAATTTCTTCAGTTGTTTCTTCGTGTGTTACATTAGCTTCATCTTCTGTTAAATTTTTTCTACGTTCATGATATAGTTTTATTGTTTCATCTAACATTTCTTGAAACTTTTTACCAGCTAATTGATTTACTTTTTGATATTCAGCTATTTGCTTTTTTAACATTTTAACAAGCAATTCTAGTTTTGAAGCTGGCATTTTAACGTCAATAAGATTATTATAATATTCTGGACTAAAAATATCTTCTTCTCCAAAATCTAAAATACTTTCAACTTTATTATATTTTAACGCTTCTTCAACCATTTTTGATACGTTTTTATTCATTGTGTCCACATCAACATGACTCGTTCCTGTCATTTTTCTTACAAATCCTGCTATTGCCATAAAACATTGTGCTAAAGCAGATTCTTCTTCATTTAAAACTCCTGATGGCTGTGATATATCATAAGCTGCTCTCATCCTTCTTGTTATTTTCAAAAAATATGTTTTAAAACTAACTTTATTCGTTTTTTTACCATTATCAGATATAAGATTCAACTCTTCACTAGAAGCAAAAACATATTCTGCCGCTTTTGAAAGAGCAATATATCTATCTGCTGGATTAGCATCTGGATTTAAAAAAGGACTTAAATCAAATCCAATAAATAAACTTTTTAAAATTCCTAAATGTTCTCTAAAAATATTTGTTGCTTGATTTACATCATCATCTGAAGGAGCTATTGAACTATCTCCACCATATAACGACATAGCTTTTCTCATATTATCTCTTATTCCTATATAATCAACTATTAGCCCATATTCTTTACCTGGATATTTTCTGTTTACTCTACTTATTGTTTGAATTAATAAATGCTTTTGCAATGGTTTATCATTATACATATATGTTAATGTTGGAACATCAAATCCTGTAATCCACATATCAACAACAATAACAATTCTAAAATTAGATTTATCTTCCTTAAATGCAGAATCTAATTTTTCTGATCTCTTATCATTAGCAGTGCCTCCTAAATAATTATACATTTCTGTAGGATCATTACTTCCAACACTTGATACCATAGCAATAAATGGCATAGGTTTTAATTTTTTTAATTCTTCTTCAGATATTTCAGTACCAGAAGGAGTTTTCTTTTCCTCAAACCATTCTGGATAATGTTCTTTAAACTTTTGCAATAAAGAATAAGCTATTGTTCTATTTGAACAAACTATCATTGCTTTTTGAATTCTATCTGGATCTTTTTCACAAGATGATACATAATGATTATGAATATCTACTGCAAGTCTATCTAATCTAGAAGGTTCACCTAATATTACATCCATTGAACTCATAGCTCTTTTACTTTTTTCAATTTCTTCAATTGACGCTCCTTCATCTGCACATATTTTATAATAATTTTCTATTTCTTCAGCTTTTCTTTCATCTAATAATACCTTCGCTATTCTTGGATGATATTTTATAGGAACAGTTAAACCATCTGCAACCGATTGATCCATAGTATATCTATCTATTTCATCACCAAACGTTTGATATGTTTCTGCTATAGGTGTCCCTGTAAATCCCACAAATGTTGCATTTGGAAAAGCTTCTCTTAATACTTTAGCATATGGTTTTGAAATCATTGCTTTCATATTTTCATCAGCATCTTTACTAAATTGAATTTTTTTAGAATGATCTAATTGTGTTCTATGTGCTTCATCAGAAAAACAAATAATATTTGATCTGTCATTAATTAAACCAATTTTATCATCTTTCCTATCGCAAAATTTTTGAATTGTACAAATATAAAATCCACCACTTTGTCTTAATCCTAATTCTTGTCTTAAATCATTTCTACTACTTGTAACGTTAACTTCCCCTAAATTTAGAAATTCTTTACTCTTAGTAAATAATTTAGAACTTTGCTCTTGTAATTCATTTCTATCTACTATCATTACAATAGTTGTCGAACCCATTTCTGGAATATCTGTGCATCTTAATGATAATTGTCGAGCAAGAAAAGCCATAGTATATGTTTTACCACATCCAGTTGCTCCAAAATATGTACCACCTTTTCCAGTTTTTTCTTTTACTGATTTAATAATACTTTCTTTTAATAATCTTGAAGCAAAAAATTGAGGATATCTACATACTATTTCAATTTCATCCTTATCATATTCAGAATCTTGAAAATAAATATAATCCCTAAATATTTCCAAAAACCTTTTAGGCGAAAAAACACCTTTTATCATATTAATTGTTTCTTCAAAAGGTAGTGTTGACAATTTATCATCTGAATTTACTCTTCTCCATGCATAAAAATGTTCATATGGAGCTTTAACTGTACCTAAACGAGTTTTAACTCCATCAGAAATACACGCTAATGGGCAATAATGTAATAAATCAGGAATATCTCTCCAATATCTAATATTTATTTGTTCCCAAGCATCATGTATTGTAGCATTATAATCTGCAGGATTCTTTAATTCCATAATGCAAACAGGTAATCCATTTATATATAATAATACATCCGGTCTTCTATTTTCTTTTTTTCCATTATTAGTATAATCTATCAAAAGTTGATTAACTACCTTATAAATATTATTCTCTAATATTTCATAATCAATTAAGTCTAATATTACTACTTCACCTGAATCTAATTTAAATTGATATCCATCAACCATCCATTTATAAACTTTATGTAATGTTGCAAAATCTGTTTCAGCACCAACTAATTTAATATTATCAATAATCCTTTTTCTTTCTTCTTCATTTAAATATGGATACTTATTACCTAAATATTCATTTAAATCCTGTATATTTAAAACATCTCTTTTAGTTTCTCTAGGAAACTTTTTACCATATAAATAAGTCCAGCCCTCGTTTTCTAAAAAAGAAATTAAAGCATTTTCATAATCCGATTCACAATAATGACCATTATATTCTTTAAACTCATCCATATATTACGCCTCCTTTTGAGCTTCTTCAATAGAACCTTTAATTAAAATAGGACATATATTCTTAATTTGCTCTTTTAACTTTTCATTTATATTTTTTCTTTCCTTATAAACATTATAAATATTAACTATATTTTTTTGAATATTTATATCAACAATAGGTATCTTGACTTTAATTAAATCATCCCAAGTAAACGTTTCTCTAGCACTTCCCCACGAATGAAATCTCGCATATCTATCAAATTCCGCCCTATTTAAAAACATAATTAAATATTCAGGAAGTAAAAATTTCTCATTTGTATAAAATACTTCATTTACAGAAGTAACAACTATATCCTCGTTCGTATTATTAAAAGCATTACAAAATACTTTTTCATTATGAGTGGTTTGTACAAAACTGATTTGACGTGGTTTTACTAATTTATAATTTGATAATTCATTACGATTAACCTTTGATGTTGGTTCTCTAAATTCTTTACTAGTACTAACACCCATAACATTTTTTGTTCCATTTGGGCCATTTCTAATATCCTGCCTAATTATATAATCTCCAATTTCTGCAGAATCATTTTTTCTTCTTAAATCTTCAATATATGCATCGCATAATAGTTTCATATCCTCAAGACCTCTATCATAACTCTTTTGATTTTCACACATAGCATTATATATATCTACATATTTTTGTTGAATTTCAATACTTGGGAGCTCTATTTCAAATTCAGACAAATTACTAATTCTAAAATAATTACGTGCAGATCCCATAGCTTCAAACCAGCATTTACGTGCAAATTCATCTCTTTTTATGAATAAATTAAGATATTCCGTAAGTAATATATCCGTACGTGAAACGTAAAATACTTCATACAAAGAAGAACAAATAGCTTTATCCCAAAATATATTAAGCGCAATTGAATTTAATTCCATTCTAGCTGGATTAAATACAAAATCATTTTTATAATATACATTATATAAAGAAAGATCAGCTCCTTCTTGTTTAGGTAATATAAAACCTTCACGAGATACTCCTCTTATAGGTAAATCTTCAACTCCATCATATTTTTCTCTTCTTTGTTCTATTAATTCTCCTAATTTATATTTAATCAATTTCATAATTAATCCCCCTAAAAGCATCTTCAAGCATTTTTTGAGATTTTTTTTCTATTTTCATAATTTCTTTCATTTCATTTTGAATACGAGCCATCTCTTTAGAAAAATCAATATCAAGATCATGATCAATAAATTCAATATATTTACTTGGTATTAAAGTCCATCCTTTTTCTTTTATTTCATCTATATCTACACTTCTATAAAGTTCTGGAAATTCGTATTTTTCTCCATCAGTTCCTTCAGATTGCCAAATATGGTAAAAATTTGATACTTTTTTGATTTGTTCTTCATCCAATTGAACTTTCTTTTTATTTTCACCTTTTACAGAATTGTCTGTCCAAGTTCTCAAATCCATAAATAATATTTCATTTTCTCTATTTCGTAAAGTTCTATTATGATATATACCACCTTTTTTATTTTGATTAAGAATCCAAAGTGTAACACTTATATCTGTTGTAATAAATAATTCTCTTGGAAGTACAATAATTGCTTCTATCTTATCCTTTTGAATTAACTTTTTACGAATTTCTAAAGTATCACTATCATTTAAAGCACCATTTGCAAGTAAAAATCCTGCAACACCATCTGTTTTTTTCAAATGCGAAAGCATATGTAATATCCATGCATAATTAGCATTACTTTCTGGAGGAATAGCATACTCTGCCCATCTTGAATCATCAGCGAGATTAGAATTATACCAGCCTTTCAAATTAAAAGGTGGATTAGCCATTATATAATCAAAATCTATACCTTTATGTAGATCTTTCGTAAAAGTAGATTCATAATCATTTCCTAAATTATGACTTATTCCTCTTAAAGCTAAATTCATCTTAGCTAATCTATACGTAGCAGCCTCTTTTTCTTGGCCATAAACATTAATTTTACTAATATCTCCTTGCTTAGATTTTACTAGGTCAGCACATTGTATAAACATACCACCTGACCCACAACATGGATCATATAAAGTTCCATCATATGGTTCTATTAAAGATGCTATTAATTTAACTACATCATGTGGTGTATAAAATTCTCCTTCTTCTTTTGTTGCATTTACAGCAAATTCTTTCAAAAAATATTCATATACACGACCTATAAGATCTTTTTCTTCCCCAAATGTCTTATGAGATATTTTATTTACTTCATCTACTATTTTTTTAATATCATTAGCAGCTAAATTTCTTTGAGTAAATGTACCTTCAACAAAACATCCTTTCAATTGTTCGCTACTATCATTAATAACTTTCAATGCATTGTCCAGAGCAACATTTAATTGTGTTGCTGGAGTATTTATAATCTCACTCCATCTAGCCTCTTTAGGTAAATAATATGTTCCATCAGTAAAAGTGGCATCTTCAAAAAAAGCCTTTCTTATATTTTCATCATCTGGATTTAAATTTTGCTCAATCAATTTCTTCCTTAAATTCTCTATCCCATCTTCATATTTTTCTCCAATAAATCTAAGAAAAACTAAAGTTAACATCATATCTCTTTTTTCAAAAAAAGAACCAGAATTTCGAGCAGCTCTTAAATAATCTCTACAATTAAATAGAATTTTATCTAAATTTAATCTTTCTTCTTTTACTTTTTTTGCCATTTTAATATCCTCCCAAAAATTTTATAATAATATCCAATAATAATCATAATAAATATATATAATTCTTTCTTACCGTATTTAAATATAATACATATATATCATATATAAATTATTTTTTCAAATATTTTCCTATTTTTTGTAAATATTTGTCGAATTTTCTTGGTATAAAATTGGGATTTTTTACACAAGGAATTTATAATATTAGCTTTTTCTTTTCATTCTGTCTAGCAAATTCTTTTATCTTTTCCTTTACTTCTATACTTTCCTTCTCAATTTTTTCACAAGTTTTAATCTCTTTTCTTAAACTTGTTATCCTATCTGAAACCTCCATTATTTCTTTAGTAACTTCATCTTTTTCTTCATCTAACTTAAGATTATATCTTTTATAATAAAGTCTATTTCTTTCATTTAAAGTTTTATTTAATTTATCTTGTTTTAGTTCTTTAATTGCTTTCCCATCTTCAATTGTTTCTATTTTGTATTTACAAGTAAATCTAATTATTTCAGAATACATATCCATCTTCTTAACTTCAGCTCTCATTTCAGGTGTTAATTTATGTTTTTCATTATATTTAGGATATAGTTTTAATAAATATCTGTAGTAATAATAAAGTGCTATTATTCCTTTAGGTTTGTATTTCTTTTTATATTCATTTTTTCTTGAATAATATTTACATTTACTTGTTTTATAAAATACTGGTCTTTGTGGTCTTTCTATTTCATGCTCTAATATTTTTCTATTAATATTTTCTGGTAAATAATCTTCTCCAAATTCCCTTTCTAATCTAATATATCTTTTGTAAGGATCTCTTCTTATTCTTAATTTATTTGCTCTGTAGTAATAATGATATCCCATACTTCTTAAACACTTCTAAAATTCTATTGGTGCAAAAGCATATATAATAGCATAATCCACATCCTCTTTTGCAAATTTATAATAATCTGTTTCTTGCATAGATTTTTTATAGAATTTTCAAAATTTATTTCTGATTTACAAGTTTTTTCTTGTGATACACTTAATCCATATTCTTCACAAAGTTCATCAGAAGTTTTACGAAGTAAAGCTGTATTTGTTAAATTACTATAATACTTTTTTTCATCTTTAAATGATACTGAATTTATTACAAAATGATTGTGTAAATTATCTGTATTTAAATGTGTTGAAACAACAACTTCAAATCTACCGCCCCACATTCCTTCTGCAAGTCTTACACCAATTTCATGAGCAGTTTTTGCATCTAATTCTCCATTCTTAAAAGATTGCACTGCATGAAATCTTTGAATACCTTTTTTCTTATTAAATTTATTTTTAGTTTCTAACATTTTTTAACTTTTTTTATTTTTGCAACGTATAAAAAAATATTTAACTAGAATTATTCCAAAAAATAATATATAATATAACTAAAAATAAATTATATGGAGGTTTATTATGTATAATCGAATTTCTATCATAGGTGGCTCTGGTAGTGGTAAAAGTACTTTAGCTACTCTTTTATCTAAAGAATTACAAATACCTGCTATTCATTTAGATAGTATCAACTTTAATGAGAACTGGACTGAAATTGATAAAAATGAACGTGATAAAATAATTTCAGAAAAATCTAAAGCAGATAAATGGATTATAGATGGAAACTATAATAAAACTCTCAAAGAGCGTTTGGATAAAGCAGATTTAATAATATGGCTTGATTATTCTACTTTTGCTCTTTTAAAAGGAATATTTAAAAGATATATTAATTTACACAACAAAGAAAGAGCAGAAATTCCTGGATGTAAAGAACGTCTTAATTTTAGTTTTATAAAATATGTTGCAACTTATAACAAAACTAAAAGGCTAAAACTTATACAAATTTTAAAAGATATTCCAAAAGAAAAAATTCTAACTTTTAAAAATCAAAAAGATTTAAATAAATGGTTAATAGATTTTACTAATAATAAAAATATTTTGAAAAGTATAAATTAAGGAGGTCAATATGGATAATGGATAAATTTAGAGAAATAAGACCAATCGTATTAGGTCTTGCAATTAAAAATAATAAAATACTTGTTGGAGAATTTTATGATAATGTTAAAAATCAAACTTTCTACAGATGTTTAGGTGGTGGAATAGAATTTTTAGAAAAAAGTACTGATGCTTTAAAAAGAGAATTTAAAGAAGAAATAAATGTGGATATAGTTATAAAAGATTTTTTAGGTGTCTCTGAGAGCATATTCGTTCTAAATGGTAAAAATGCACATGAATTAGTCTTTTTCTATTCAGTTGAAATACTAGATGAATATTATAAAGAAGAATACCATATAAAAGAAGAAAAGTGTGAATATACAGCGAAATGGATAGATATTGATGAATTTAAAAATAAGAAAAAAATATTATATCCAGAAACCATTTTTAAATATTTATAGTAATATGAAAAAATCTATTTTGAAATTTTATTTAATTCTAAAATAATTAATTTTTTAAGGAGTTTCTATGTTAAAAATTTATAATTTAATGGATAAGCCTGAATATATTGAAGAAGTTGCTACTTTAACACAAAAAGAATGGGGTAACATTTCTTATTCAAAAGAAAAGGTAAAAGAAAAAATATCAACTAAAATATCAAAAATTAAAGCTAATTTTAATAATCCTCTTTATTGTAAGTTAATATTACTAAAAGATAATGGTTTGGTTGGATTTATATCTATATTTCCTAGTGATGGTGACGAATGTCTAGACTTGGAACCTTGGTATTCAACTATGTTTGTTAAAAGTTGTTATAGAAATAAAGGCTATTCTAAAATTTTGAATGATGCTATTCTTTTTGAAGCAAAGAAAAGAGGATTTAAAAATATTTATTTAAAAACAAATTTAGTAAATTATTATGAAAAATTTGGAGCAATTTATTTGAAGAATTTGAAAAATGGCGAAAGATTATATTATTTTAAATTAAATTAAGTATAAACAAAATTAAGGAGTTAATTTTATGATAGGAAATTCATTTAACTACGATAATAAAAAAGAAGAAAACTTTCCAATACTAAAAGTACAATTTGATTCAGAATTAAAAAGATTTTTACATTTTGTACCTGGAAAAGAAGTTTTAGATTTAGGAATTGGACAAGGTACTAATTCTATACCTTTATTCAAACAAGGATTCAATATTACAGGAGTTGATTGTTCATCTAAATGTTTACACATCTGCAAAGAAAATTGTCCAGAAATAAATTTAATTCAAAGTGATATTAGAGCTTTTAATATAGAAAAAAACAAATATGATTTAATGCTATCTAGATATGTATTACACTTTCTTCATAAAGATGAAAGTTATAAAATAATTGAAAATATGAAAAATAATGTAAAAGAAAATGGATTAATTTATATAACAGTGTTTTCTACTGAAGATTTTAGAATAAAAAATTTTTCTAACACTCCTGATTTTGAAGAATTAGAAAATCATATT
The DNA here is from genome assembly GCA_029258515.1 of Clostridia bacterium. GTDB lineage: Bacteria > Bacillota > Clostridia > TANB77 > CAG-508 > CAG-269. The sequence continues at coordinate 128,739 of JARHYK010000014.1, forward strand.
TTTCATAATAAAATTAATGATACTTATATTAGTTTCTTTACTAAAGAAGAAATAAAAAATTTATTTAGTGACTTTAAGCTTTTATTAGTAACAGAATCATTCTTTTTAGATGAAAGACAAGAAAATACATCTTATAGTGGTGTTATAAAATATATTGGTCAAAAAGTATAAAAATAAATGAAGAAAAACAAAATAATATGATTTGTGCTAAATGTAGTGGAACATTAGTTAAATGTTCTGGTAAATATGGTAAATTTATTGGATGTTCTAATTATCCTAAATATGAGTATATTGAAAAATACTAGTATTATTAGACTAAAAAATAGAGATATGATTATTATCTCTATTTTTGTTAAATTTACTTTGTATTGTTATTGTAATTTTATTTTAATAGATTTGTTACTCCATAAATTATCTTGGTAAACTAAAGTTAAATTAGAATCATTAATTGGTTCTTCAAAAATAATAGTTCCTGAAACAGATCCGTTTTCAATTAATTCACCATGATTTAAAGCAGTGTCATTATTTTCTGTACTAAGTGTAATATTTTCTTGTTGCCCTTGACTATTTTGAAGCTTAAAATAATAAGGATTATAACTTAAATTTGAGGTTCCTTTGTTTTTTATTGTAACATGAATAATTACAAATTCTTTTCCCGCTTTTGGCTTATCAAAAGATGAACCTTTTGATTTTTCAATTTTTGTTACAGTAACAGACCCTTTACCTAAAATAGCTTCTTCTCCCACATTATAAATTTTGTTTTCATCTTCTACTTTAGTATTAGAAGAAGTTGTTGATGAACTAGTTTGAGTAGTAGAATTATTATCAGAAGAACCACTTCCAGCTATTCCTATTACTACAATAATTACTATTAACCAAAACCACCATTTTTTATAAATAGGTTTCTTTTCCTTTTCTAGATGTTCTGACATTATAATATATCCCCTTTCTTATTCTCGTAAAATGTAAAATAATTTATTTTTATAAATTATGTCTTACCTTTTTACTTTTGGTCACATTATATCACTTTTTGTATTTTATCTCCTATTTTTCATTATATAACTTTAACTTTCATTTAGATTGTTTGCCATCTTTTGACTTCATAAAATAATTATTACATTTCGTAAAGATTTTTAATGTCTTATATGAGAAATATTATGAATTGTAATAAATAGTTTGCAAGGCAAAAAAAGTTATCGAAATGTAATAGAAAGGATGTATAATACTCTCAATTGAATATGAGCTTATTCCACCATATGAATGTTGAAATAAGGTGAAAAAGCAATGGATGGAAGTATTAAAAAAAGGGGCGAAATGACTTACAGGTTAATCGTATCAATTGGCAAAAACTTGGATGATTCAAAATCTAGAAAAATTAAAACATTTCATGGATCTAGGAAAGATGTAGAAATTGCACTTGCAGAATTTGTAACTGAAATAAATTGTGGTTTAGTTTCTGAATGTAAACAACTTACTATTGAGAACAGTGCTACAAAAAAATGTAGCACTGTTTTTCATATTGACTTTAATATTAAAATTGTATAAAATAATTGTATTATAGGTAGTGTAAAATTAAATATAAAAAATAGCAGACATAAGTTGCTTAAAACTTATCTTTCTAGCCTATTATAATATGTTTTATAATAGCTTAAATAGGTTTTCCCAGTATTTACAAAACTTAAAAAGCATATAGCTTTTAGTTAAGGTTATACATGATTAATTTAGTATAAAGGAGTAAAGCTTATTTTTAAAGAGATGATTTAATATTAACACTTTAAGCTATTTTTTATATAAAAACTTTTCACAACCGCATTATACAAGGGGGAAAGTTTAATGAGAAAACCAATAATAGGAATTGTAAGTAAACCTAAACAAAAAAAAGAAAAAAATATATGGAATAAGATGTATATTGCTGATGAGATCAGGTATTTAATAGTAAAAAATGGTGGACTAGCAATATCTTTATTATCTCCAGAAGAAACAATGGATTTTAATAAAGATGATATTAATGATAAAAAAATATTAACACAACAAGAAAAAGACGATATCTTTGAATTAGTAAAATCATGTGATGGTATTATTCTTCAAGGTGGAATGACTAGTTCAAATTATGAAATTGAATATGCAAAAAAAGCCGTTGAATTAAATAAACCTATTATAGGAATTTGTTCTGGATTTAATAATTTATTGAGAGCATTAGGAGGAAATGTGGAGTTAGATAATACAAATAGTCATAATTATTTAGATGAAAACTATAGACATCCTATAACTATTGTTAAAGATACAATATTATATAGTATTATAAAAAAAGATAAAATTGATGTTAATAGTATTCATTCAATGGTAGCCACAAAAGAATCTGTTGAACCACTAGCAAAAATCTCATCATATTCTGAAGATGGACTAGTTGAAAGTTTTGAATTAAATAATAAAAAGTTTGCGATGGGTATAAAATGGCATCCTGAATTAATGCTAAACGAACAATATGTAGATGGAATATTTAAAATGTTTATAGATTTCTCTAAAAGAACAGAAGATATGTAAAATATGAAAGTCATTGTATTAATATGTGTAAGAATCAAATTATTTTTATAACACAAAATACAGGAAAAATAAAAAATAAGTCCAGTAGTATTACAAAAATTAATGGAAAACATTGATGTTCTGTAACATTAAATGCATATTCTTCTGTATTTGATAACTATAAGAGAGATTAACTTGAAAAAGTAAATGAATATTATATGGAACAAAATTTAACTGATAATTCAAATGCGAATTTATTAACTTTAGATGAGCCAAATATTTTTATTAAAACTATGGATAAAGAAGATGATAAGTTATATGAAAGATAATGGAGAATTATTAAAAAATTTTGTATTACTTTAAAAAACTAAAGGCAGCAAAAATTGCTCCCAAAACTTTTGAAATACAATTTTTATGAGCAATGCTGGGAATAAATCGTAAAAAATAAAAAAAGAGGCTAAAAGCCTCAAAATTGGTTGCGGGGGCAAGACTCGAACTTGCGACCTTTGGGTTATGAGTGCATTTTGGTACTTTTTATAAAATATTACAAAATATTTTAACCCTTTATATTTCAACACTTACATTGTTTTATATTATCTTTAACTACTATATCTTTTTATATGTTTTTAAAACTTTCGTAGCTTTTTATTTTTCTTCTTCTTTAAGATTCTCTAAAGCTATTTTTACTGCTTCTACAACAAATGCTGTAAATGTACAATCTTTACCTTGTATAGCTTTTTCAACTTCTTCAATAACATTATTTGGAAACCTAATACATTTATTGGTTGTTGGTGGAATTGATGGAATTTTAAATTTTTTAATTTTTATCACCTCTGCAATACATTTGTATATAGTATATGCCATATTTCGCTTTAAATATGCATAGCAATTGTATTGCATATAATAAAATAATATGATATTATATGGTATAATATTGAAAGGAGGTGTTTAAATGTCAGTAATTGCTTTATTCTTTAGTATTTCATCTTTTGTTCGGAGTTGATATTATGGGTGTTGATTTATCAATACCTTTAGCTATAATAGCTTTTATTTTAGGAATTGTTCAGTTAATTAGAAAAAAGGATAAATTAATAAATTCAATTGCTGTTGTTCTTTGCATAATAGTAATAATATGTACAATATTCTTTCCTGAAAAAAATATGCAACCAACTAACCCTGATAGAGAACCTATTTCAGAAGAAAAATCAATAGATGATTACCCTAACATAAAAAATAATGCCAATGAAATCTTAAATGAAATTATGTCAAAAACACTAGGAACTGAGAATAATAAAAATATTTATAAAAATGAACAGTTTAATTTAGACAGCTTTTCTATAGATGACTCTTTTATCACTTTATACTATAAGTTTAAGGATATTGATTTAACCTTTAGTTATAAAAATTCAAAATTGTGGTCTATATATATTCAACGTTCTATTGTACATAATTTAGATAGAATAGCAACTGATTTAGAATTTTTATCTATAAAACAAGCCATTGCTAATCTTGATATTGTTTCTGCTAAACGAGAAAATTTTAGTAATGAAGAGGATTATAATAACTATTTAGGAATAACGCTTGGAACAGATAAAAAATATTTATCAAGTGACTTTGTAAAATTCAATAAGGATGGAAATTCTATAATAATAAACCGTTTGTCATTTGGTGGGTTTCAATTAATATTTAAATAATAATAATATATATATGTATATTATTTTATATATTATATATGTACCCGTCCCTCTTTTTATCAATCTTAACAATTAGAGTGTTACCTAGTTTTTTATCTAAACAAAAATAGATTTTTAGAATTATATAATAAAATAAAAAGAAGTTTTTACCTTCTTTTTATTTTAAATTTTATTTTATAATTATAAATTTTAATACTAATAAAAATATTGTAATTGCTTCTAGTATTGCAATATTTCTTGCTATTCTATAATTTTGTCCCATATTACATAATAAATCAAAAGCAAAACTATGCTCTTCTTCCGGACTTTTTTCATATTTCTTTATTTTTTATCTTTTACTAACTTCATTTTCTTTCTCCTTTCATTTTTTCCTTTTAAATGCTTTTATAATAATTTTTATATAAAAGATATGTAATAACATTACTTTAATATATAATTCTAAAATTCATTGATTTTCTCAATGAATTTTAAGCATATATTTGATTTTAAATGTTATTATAATTGCGCAATAAGAATTGTTTTACTTAATGCATTTCTTATCTTATTCTTTTCTTTAAATGGAATTTTCCAACTTGCACCTGTTATCAAATTATCTATTGTATATGTTGATGTTGGATTTCCTAATTTATTAATTAATCTTTCTATTACTGATTTTCTTGAAGAATATATTGTTAGAGTCTTAGCTTGATAATCAATATTTATAATTGATTCTTGTTCTTCTAAACAAGTATTATAATATTTCAAATTTTTCACCTTTCTTTCTTTTAGCTAGTACATTTTTACACACTAGAAGTATGTTGTTTTACATACTACCAATTAATTATGATATTTCTACAGTATGTTATTTTACATTCACTGTTTTTGGCTTATTCCTAATATTTCAAGGAAATTCTTATTTTATAATGTTTTTAAATTTTATTCTTATAGTATGTGATTTTACATATCCTTTATATTATTACCATATAATAAGATAAAATTGTTACTTTATAGCTTACCAGCTCTTTTGTCTTGTATTGGAATAGAAAAATTATCTATTACATATAATTTCCAATTATCCGAAAAACCATAAATATTTGCACTTCTTGTAAAATATCCATTTATTATTTGTCTAATAAAGCCATTAGTTATTAATTTATCAATATCTTTTCTAAAAGTTCTTAAGTCTGAATATAATGTTAAAGCTTCTTTTTTTGGAATTGATATATTATTTTCATTGGTTTCCAAAGTTTTTGTATTTACCGTAAACTTTGATTTTAAATATAAATATAATCCGTTGTTGTCTTAAAGATAAATCACACCAAGCTTTTGATTTTTGCATATCTCTGCAAATTTTTGTAAAATCATACTTTTGATTTTGACTTTCAAATTTGTAATTTATTGGTAGCTTTAATTTATTAGCTTTTTTCATTTAATCACCTACTTTTAAATATTGCTATTTCTAATAAAATAAAGTATAATAATACAAATAGCTTATGTAGGTTATTATATAGAAGTGGTATTTTATTTAGTTTTTGAAGTCTTATAAAATCCACTTTTTTTCTTTATGTCATACATTTTGTGCCACCTCACTTTTAAATGATTTTATCTTTACCTCATAATTATCATTTTGAACACTTTTTATTTCTTGATTTTGTATCCATAAATCAATACTCGATTTTTTAAAGAATAATCTATTGCCGTATTCTATAATGTAGTATTGACTTACTTCGTACTAAATTTCTTACACCTGAAATACTACATTTTAGGTATGTTGAAACTTCTTGGATATTAAATGTTTCGTTCATTCTATTTCACCTCTTTTTGTAAATCTTTAATAATATTTAATATTGTATTTTTCTTTTCTTTAGTTAATTCTTTTCTTAACATTTTTGAAAATGTGCTATCTGTAACACCTAATTTTTCCGCTATTTTCCATTTTTTAATATTATTTGTAAATATAGCATTTCTAATTTCAATATTGTTTTGCACAGCTTTTCACCTCCTTTATTAAATCAAGAAATTACTTGTCGTTATTGACTTTAATTTCTTTCTATGTTATTATAATAGCAATAAGTTTTACTAAAGTCAATAAAGCTAAAATACGTTGTAGAATTAATTATGAAGGAGGAAATTTCTCAAATATGATAGAGTTTAAAGATAGATTAAAAGAGTTAATGAAAGAATATAATTTATCCCCAGAAAAACTAGAAGATAATTTAAAAAAATTTTCAAAAGATACAAAAAAGGATTGTAATATATCTAGAAATACAATTAGAAACTATTTAAAAGGTAATACTCCACCTAAAAGTTTTGAAAGAATCGAAGATTTAGCACGTTATTTTAATGTTTCGACTGATTATATTCAAGGCTTAACGGATGAGCCATCAACAGATGTTAAAGTAAAAGAGATATATGCGAAATATGGTTTAACTGAAGAAAATTTAAAACATCTAGAAACCTATAAAAAAGATAAACTTTTATCGATTACCATTAAAACTATTTTGAACGATGAAACTTTTATAAAAAATTTATCTGCTTATTTAATAAATAGTAATTTAACTAAATATCTTGATAAAAATGAAAAAATGGCTTCTGCTTTTAGATTTACAATACCTTTTCCTAGTGAACTAGATAACTCAAAATATACTTTTTATGATATTTTAGAGTCGCTAATAAATCTCAATAAGTCTATTGGAGAAAATATTCATTCTATTGTTAAAAAAAATCCTGATTTACTTTTTGAATATGTCAATTATATTACTGAAAAATCAATTAGTGATGTTCCATTAGAAGAGCTTGGAAAATCTATTCAAATGAGTGACCAGGAAGAAAAAGAGGCAATGAAGGATTATTATAATTCTGAACAATACAAGATTGATGAAAAATTTAAAAACGAATATAATAAATTTATAAAAACAAAACAAGAATGTGAAAAAAATGAGTGTAAAGGAACTAGAAAGAAATAAAAAATATAAAATAACTGTTGCTATTGGATATAACGGAAATAAAAGAATAAATCACTATGAAACATTTTATGGTGGAAAAAAAGAAGCTATATTAAGAGAAAATGAAATAAAAATGCAAATTAAAGATAATTCTTTTGTAAATAAATCAAGAATTACAATGAAAGAGTTACTTGAAGAATGGCTTAAATATTCAAAAAATATATGGTCACCTAAAACTTATGTCGCAAATGTACATTGGTGTGATGTTATAAGTAAATCTATTGGTCATATAAAATTACAAGATATAAATGTCAAAATATTAGAAGATTTTTATAGGGATATAAGGGAAAATACAAATTATTCTGATAAAACAATACAACACTTTTATACAATAATATCTACATCATTAAAAAGGGCTATTATATGGGGATATATAAAAAATAATCCTAATTCATATATTGAAAAACCTAAAGTTAGAAAAAAAGAAATAGAATGTTATTCTCCTGAAGAAGTGGAATCTCTTTTAAGTGTTTTACCAAATGAATGTTTAAAATATCCAGCTATGATATATCTTGCATTAGATAGTGGAGCAAGAAGAGGGGAAATTGTAGGTTTAACTTGGAATGATGTTGATTTAACAAAACAAACTTTAGATATAAATAAAAGTGTACAATACACTAAAGAACTGGGAATATTTGAAAAAACTACTAAAACACAAACTAGTGATAGAATTATTTATTTATCTAATAAAACAATAGAAGTTTTAAAAGAATATAAAAAGGAACAACTAGAAAACAAATTAAAACTTGGTAGTAAATGGCAAAATTCAAATAGAATCTTTACAAATTCATTTGGTGGAACAATGCACCCTGATACACCTTCAAAAATATTTGATAAAATAATAAAAAAGTACAATTTAAAAAGAATATCATTTCACGGTTTAAGACATACAAGTATTTCTTTACAAATATCACAGGGAATTCAATCTCAAATTATTTCTAAAAGAGCAGGGCATTCAAGTGTTTCAACAACACATTCAATATATTCGCATTTCTTTGATAATGAGTTTAAAGAAGTTGCTAATACAATGAATAATATTTTATCAATGAAAGCATAAAAATTGAAGAGGATTTCATCTCTTCTTTTTAAGTTTATTTTAATAAAAAATATGTAAAAAAATATTTTCGTAGCTTTTTCGTAGCTTTTTCGTAGCTTTTTTACTCAAACATAAAAATAAGCAAGTCATAAAAGACTTGCTATTGCTGGTTGCGGGGGATAGACTCGAACTATCGACCTTTGGGTTATGAGCCCAACGAGCTGCCAACTGCTCCACCCCGCGATATATAATTATTTTATTCATAAAAATTTATTTTATAACTAATTTTTATGAATTTGTTAAAATTTTGAGTAATTATTAATTAATCACTTCTTGATAAGTATATTCTTTTATCGTTGATTTGTCAATAGATTTTGTGAATTTTTTAAAATAACTTCTATCTTTTTTCAATTATACAAGGTTATTTATATTTATTTTTATTTTCCTATTGACTTTTTATTTGTTTTATGATAATATATAAACGTTCTATGTTATGGGTCAGTAGCTCAGTTGGATAGAGCACAGGCCTTCTAAGCCTGGGGTCGGGGGTTCGAATCCCTCCTGGCTCACCATAATTAGATACAAAAAAGTTTTATAGGTAATTTAAATTACTTTATAAAGCTTTTTTTGTTTTTCCTATTTTTATTTTTTCACTTTTTTCTTTTATTTTTTATTAATTATTTTTTTTAATTCTATTTTCATATATTTTTTTATTTTGATTCTAAATAAAGTCTTATTGATATATCTTGTTTTTTATTTTCGCTTTCAAATATTGTTTTGTTAATTTTTTCATATTTTTTATATTTTTATTCGTTATATTAATAATGTTTTTTTATTTCTATTAATATATGATTTTTTTCTTAGTTTATTTTTTCCATTTTTTTGTTAGTATATTTTTAGTTTTACTTTATATAACTAATAGTATAACTTTATTTTTTATGATTTTATCTTGTTTTCTTTATGATGATTGATTTTTTTTATTTGTTTTGTTTTTTTCTTTTCTCATTTTAAGTTTGTTCAATGTTAACTATGGAATTGATATACTTATTTATATTCTAGTGGAGGTGTATTATGGCAGATAATAAAAAATCAAATATTGATTCTTCTATAGGTAAAATCTTTAAATCTTATAGAAAAATGCAACATCTAACTCAAGAAAAAATGGCAGAAAAACTTGATATTTCTGAAAAATATATTTCTAGATTTGAAAATGGAAATAGTGGAGTTAAATTAGAAACTTTAGTTAATTATATGAATATTTTAGGAATTGCTCCTAATGTGGTTTTTAAGGAGTTAATGACTAATCCAACAGTAAAAGCTCAAGTTGATTTGTCAGATAAAATAAGTGAATTGTCAGAAGAAAAGTTGAAATTTTTAAATACTTTTTTAGATGAATTAATGTTATTATAAAATAAAAAACTATGTAGTTGTACATAGTTTTTTTATTTTTTATTCTTTCCAAAATGTTTCGTATGTTTTATATGCTGAATATATATCATATTTGCTTGTTACTTCATATGGTGAGTGCATTGAAAGCACAGGAACTCCACAGTCTATTACATCTGTTCCTTTGTTTGCTAGGATGTATGCTATTGTTCCTCCTCCTCCAATATCTACTTTTCCTAATTCTGTTATTTGATATTTGATTTCATTTTTTTCTAATATATTTCTTACCCATGCAACATATTCTGCATTTGCATCTGATGCTCCTGATTTTCCTCTTGCTCCTGTATATTTATTTAATGTTATACCTCTTCCTAAATATCCTGCATTTAGTGAATCTGATACTTGAGCATATATTGGATCATATCCTGCATCTACATCAGATGATAACATTTTTGAAAAACAAAATACTTTGTCTAATAAATTTGGTTTATTTATTCCTAATTTATTTAGTATTTCTGATACAAAGAAATCAAACATATGTGATTCCATTCCAGTATTACCCATACTTCCTATTTCTTCTTTATCTGATAAAATGCATATTGCTGTATTTTTTACATTTTCCAATCCCATCATTGCTGCTAAAGATGTATATGCACATACTTTATCATCTTGTCCATAGGCTGCCACCATGCTATTGTCAAATCCTAATGTTCTTGCTCTAAATGCTGGTACTAATTCTAGTTCTGCACTCATGAAGTCTGTTTCTGTTATTCCGTATTTTTGATTTAATAAATTTAATATATTTAATTTGACTTTTTCTTGTACTTTTTCATCATCATATGGGATACTTCCTATTAATAGTTTTAAATCTTCTCCATCTATTCCATTCTTTAGCTTTTTCTCCATTTGGTCTTGCGCTAGATGTGGTAATAGATCTGTTATTGTAAATATTGGATCTTCTTCTTTTTCTCCTATATTCACTTCTATTTTTTCTCCTGTTGTTTTAACTATTACTCCATGTAGGCTTAATGGTATTGTAGTCCATTGATATTTTTTTATTCCTCCATAATAGTGTGTTTTAAAATATGCAAATCCTCCTTCTTCTCCTACTGGATTTGGTTTTAAGTCTAATCTTGGTGAGTCTACATGTGAACCTATTATATGCATTCCATCTTCTTCAATGTTGTTTTCTCCTATTACTGCTAAGTACATACTTTTTTCTCTGTTTATAAAGTATATTTTATCTCCTGGTCTTAATTCTTGTTTATTCATTATATCTGTAAATCCATTTTCATCTGCTAGTTTTTTTGCTTCTTTTATAAATTCTCTTTCTGTTTTTGCTTTATTTAAAAATGCCATATATTTATCTGATACTTTTAGTATTTCTTCTTTTTTACCTTCTTCTAAATTTTCCCAGCCACATTCTCTTTTTGTAAATAATTTTTCTTTTAAATTCTCACTCATTTTTTTCCTTCCTTTCCTTTTTATTTTGTGCCAGTTTACTTGTTTTATTCAATTTATGTTGTTAGTATATCATAAAAAATATAAAAAATCACTTTCTTTTTTAAAAAAGTGATTTTTTATTGACTTAACTTAGTTTTTTTGCTAAAATTTATTTATAAATCATATATTTATATGTTTATATTTATTGTTTATTGAACTAGATTTCTTCTAAAAAGCAATCTAGTTCGTTTTTTATTTTATTTCTGGATTTTCATTAATAATTCTTTCTACTATATTTTCTTCTAAACTAAATGGTACTATATATCCTGCTAATGAATCTACCTTTTGTCTTAATACCTCGTTTTCTCGATTTACATATATTTTTGATTTTCCTTTACCATTTTTTGCTTCTTGTACTAAGTTTGAAACAGGTGAGTTTCCATCAAATGCTATTACTATTGATTTTCTTCTTTCAAATATTTCATAGTTAAAACTTTTATATATTCCTAGTTCTTCACTTTCTGTTGATACTCTTATTCCTGATATGCTTTTGTCTTCTAATTTTGTCTTTTCATCTTTGCTTACCATTTTAGGTATTATTGCATCTATCTCAAAATTTTTGTCATATTTTTTTGTCATATCTACTAGTGTCTTTTCATATCCTTCCATCTTATGTCCAATTACAAAATATACTTTTTTGCTGTCTAATTTTTTAACTAAGTTTTCTATTATTTTTTCACCATATTCATCTATTTTAGTTTTTCTTCCTTTTTTATTGAAACTTCCTCCTGCTATTATAACTGGCATTTTATCTATTGGTAATTCTTTTATTTTTTCTTTTAACACTTTTTCTGATTCTAGTGTTGTTACTATTCTTAAGTCTCCTTCTTGGTCTTTTATTTGTTCTAAATTTTTAGTTTCTTCTTCTAATATTGCTTCTCTAATTGTTCTTCCTTTTAGGAATTGATTAAAGCTTTTTGTTTTTTCTTCGAAATTTTTTTCATTTTCTTTTAATAATTTATCTTCTACTTCTCTCATTTTTTCAAAGTCTTTATTTTCTAGTCCTAGTAAGTTTTGTAATGCTAATTGTTCATCAAATGTATCTGTTCCATAGAATCCATTTCCATCTGTTCCTTGTACACAATTTATTCCTTCTTTTATAAATCTTTTTATTGGATGATTATCTAATGTCGTTAAGTTGTTTAATCTGATATTTGATGTTAATTGGAATTCAATTATTGTGTTTGTTTCTTTTATTTTTTTGATTAGTTTTTTTCCTTCTTCTGTGTCTGGATGATGTGTATATAGCCCATGTCCTATTCTTATTCTTGGCATTTTTTGTCCTGGTTTTAAAGATTCTTCTACACATTTTATTGATTTTCCTACATTATCTCTTAAGCTATCATTTTCTCCTGCATGTATTCTTATTGTAAATCCTTCATCTTTGCTTGCTATTTCTTGCACTATTTCTTGAATTGCTGGTTTTAAGTCTTCTATGTCATTTATTTCTTCTCCTATTATGTCACTTCCTACTACATATGGATCTTTTGCTATTACTTTTAATACTTCTATATTTTCTCTTAAATATTTATCACTTGTTTTTTGATCTTTTATTATTGTTAATACTATTCTTCTTATAGCTGCTAAAAATCTTATTTTTACTCCAGTTTCTTTTTCTATTTGTGGGAATATTTCATGTGCTTCTTCTAATACTTCTATTGCTGGTATTCCTATTTTTACTAAGTTTGTATCTGCTATTTCTACATATTTTATTCCTTGTTTTTCATATTCTCTTGCTATCCATAGGAATTTATCTTGTCTTAAATTGTTGTTTTTATATGGACTATCTTTTTTATTATCTTCTAGCATTTTTATTGTTATTTCTTTTATATCTTTTTCTGATAGATCTTCTAGTGTTTTAGCATTTACTTCTATTTTATTTTCTGATGTTATACCTTTTGCAAATACATATCTATAGATATAGCATTTTTCTAGGTTTGTAAATACTGCTTGCCCATCTTTTAATATTGATAGACTTGTTCTTATTTTTTCTATGTTTCTTTGTGCGTTTTCTAAATTGTTTAGTATGAAGTCTGCAAAGTTTATAAATGTATTATCGTCTATTTTCCTTGTTAAGTATTTTCCTGTTAATTCTGAATCTACATATCTCTTTTCTACTTCTTCTCTTTGTTTTAATATTTCTTTTTCTTGTTTTTCAGACATTTTTAAGTTTAATTTTTTGATGTAGTATAAAGGGTATCTTATTTGATGTTTTATTCCTAATGCTATTAAACAGTCTGGAGTTAAGATTGCATTCATATGTGTATGTAAGTCTGTTCTAAATTTATTTTTTTTCAATATGTATGTTTTTACTAGTGTCTTTTCTATCGGTAGTTTATAGTTTTTTGTTTGTGACATAAGTGTCTTACTTATTGCTGGTATTTGCGCTTTTATTTCTATTCTATCTTGATAGATGTTTGCTATTTTTATTCCACCTAGTCTAAATATGTATACTTCTTCGTTGTTGCCATTTATTGTTGCTTCCATTTTTCCTTTTATTATTTTCATATCATTTTCGTTTTTTATTGTTTCTAAATTACATATTTTTGCTAGGTTTGTTATTAATGTTCCTTTTTTATGGTTTGGAGTTTCTAATATGTATGTCAATTCATCTTCAGCTGTTTTATATAGATTTATTATGATGTCTTTTTCTTTATCTAAATAAAATTTGTTTATTTTTTTAAATTTTTCCATCTTTTTTCTCCTTCTTTATTTTTTAATGTTATTTTTTATTTTAACATATTTTATTTTTTTTTGCAATGATTTATGTTAAGTTTGTATTGTCTTTATAAAATATATTCTTTTTTTAGTCCTTAATGCAAAAAACAGGTGGAATTTCCACCTGTTTTTATATGGGGTTACTGAATTAATGCATAATATGCTTTAGCTAATTTCTCTAACATAGAGTTCTCGCCTTGGCAATTTTCTGTTGCATATGGGCCTAAGAATACAGCCATTGCTAATTTCACTATTTTCTTATCTTTTTTTGTTTTAAGTTCTTTAATATCTTCTTCAGAGAAAAAATTACTTAACATACAGATTTCTTCATCTGTAACTTCCTCTGCAGATATTTTTTTCAAGATTGTTTCTTGCATTTTTCTTACTAATTGGAGCTGTGCTTCATAATTTCCAATTGCTTTATATAGAATTTTTTCTATTTCTTTTCCGAATTGATAATCTTCTAAAGCTTGCTCTATTTGAATTGCTGTAACCAGCTGTTTTTTCCGAATTAGTGGTTCCATTGTAATTGCAAGACATTCCATCTCCCATATTTTTGCACTCTTTGCTACTTCTTCTACTTCTCCTCGTCTTATGAATCCCATATTTTTTCCTCCTGCTTATTCTTTTGAATTGTTACATTTTAATTATACCAATTTTTCACATATTTGTCAACTTTATGTATACTTAATGCTTTTTAGGCTTTAATTTTAACTTAAAAGAGAGTTATTATTCTTCACTCTCTTTGATATTTTCTTCTGCTAAATTTTTACATGCCTTTATTTTTAATATTCTTTTATCTTCGTATTCTTCAATTTTGTATGTTACTTTTTCTGTTTCTATTACTGGTTTTTCTTCATCTTTAGGTATTCTTCCTAATTCTTCTTGTAAATATCCTGAAATTGTGTCATAATCACCTTCTGGTATGTTTGTTTGTAGTATTTTATTTACTTCATATATTGGCATATTTCCATTTAGTATAAATGTTGTTTCATCTATTTTTTCAAATTGTTTTTCTTCTTTGTCATATTCATCAAATATATCGCCTACTAGTTCTTCTAATATATCTTCCATTGTGATTATCCCTGCTGTTCCTCCATATTCATCTACTATTATTGCTATTTGTTTTTTATTTTGTTGTAATTCTTTAAATACTTCATTTATTAATCTATTTTGTGATACAAAGTATGCATCTTTCATTACATTTTTTACTTTAAATGTTTTTTTATTTATATTTTTTAAAATATCTTTTATATATAGCATTCCTTTTATCTCATCTATAGTTTCGTCATATACCGGTATTCTACTATATCTATATTCTTCTTTAGTTAATTCATGCATTAATTCTTCATTGCTTATGTTTATGTCTACTGCAGATATATCTTTTCTATGTGTCATTATTTCTGATACTGTTATATCATTAAATTCAAATACATTATTTATTAGTTCTTTTTCTTCTTCTTTTATCGTTCCTGTTTCTTTTCCTTGGTCTACCATCATTTTTATTTCTTCTTCTGTAACTGATTCTTTTTCATTTTCTCCTACTCCAAATAGTTTTGATATTCCATTTGTTACTTTGGTTAATATTTTTACAAATGGTGATGTTACAATTGCTATTGCTCTTATTATTGTTATTGATTTAAACGCTATTTTTTCATAGTTTTTCATTGCTATTCTTTTTGGTACTAGTTCACCAAATACTAGTGTGAAAAATGATAATATTATTGTTATTAATATTATTGATATATTTTTCCATGTTCCTAAGCTTATATATGGAATTGCGTTATATATTATTGGTGCTATTTTTTCTGCAAATGCGTCTGATGCAAAAGCACTTGATAAAAATCCTGCTAGGGTTATTCCTATTTGTATTGTTGCTAAAAATGCACTTGGTTTTTCTAACATTTTTTGTATCTGCTTTGCTTTTTTATTTCCTTCTTTTGCTTGTTTTTCTATTTTTGCATCGTTTAATGATATAAAGGCTATTTCACTTGCTGCAAAAAATGCATTTATTAAAATTAATACTACTAATATGATTAATTGTGATGCCATTTTATTATCTTCTCCTTTTTTTGTTTTCTATTTTTTTAGTTAAATTTTTTCTAGTAAATAATATCATACACTTTAATTTATTACAATATTTTTTTGCTATTTTTTATCGACTTTTTTCTTCATATTTCACCTTTTTTCTTTATTTTCATAATATATCTTAGGGGTGATAATTTATGTTTTTAATATCGCTTATTTTTGCTTTTATTTGTTTTGTTATCTCTACTTTTATAAGTATTAATTGGATAAATGATATTGCCTATTGCTTTGGTTATTTTTTTGCAGTTTATATTGTTACTTTTGTATCTTTAGTTCCAGGATTTAGTTATGTTTTTTCGGTTTGTAGTT
This sequence comes from Clostridia bacterium, assembly GCA_029258515.1. GTDB lineage: Bacteria > Bacillota > Clostridia > TANB77 > CAG-508 > CAG-269. The sequence continues at coordinate 144,980 of JARHYK010000014.1, forward strand.
TGGTGTTTAATAAGTATATTAAATCTTCTTTTTTAGTAAAAGATCCGGATGTTACTGTTTTGATTCCTGTTTATAATTCTGAAGATTGTATTTTGGATACTTTAAATTCTATTAAAAATCAAATTTATGACGGTTCTATTAATGTTATTGTTATTGATGATGGTTCTACTGATAATTCTTTAGAAATAATTAAAAGTTTTGAGTCAGATAATGATTTAGAAATTATAGAGTCTAGTCATCTTGGAAAAGCTTTTGCTTTAAATAATGGGTTAGATTTGGTTAATACTGATTATGTTATTAGTGTTGATAGTGATACTTTTTTGCATGATTTAGCTATTAGAAATATTATGAAAAAAGCTTTAACTTCTAATGCTAATGTTGTTGCTACTGCTGGATGTTTATTTGCTAAAAATGTTAAAAATAATTTTGTTGCTAAATTACAAGCATGGGATTATTCTTTGGGGATTTTTGGTGTTAAGTTAATTCAAGGATTTTATAATTCTACTTTAGTTACTCAAGGTGCTTTTAGTGTTTATAAAACTTCTGTATTGAAAGAAATTGGTGGTTGGCAAGATTGTGTTGGAGAAGATATTGTTTTAACTTGGGATTTATTAAGTCATGGTTATAGAACAAATTTTGCTGCAGATGCTGTTGGTTTTACTTTTGTTCCTGAGAGTATGCACACTTTAGGTAAACAGAGAAAAAGATGGGCTAGAGGAATGATTGAAGCTTTTAAAAGGGTTAATGTGTTTGGCTCTAAAAATCTTAATATTAAATCCAAATTATTAATGTTTTTAAATATATTTTTTCCTTTTATTGATTTAGCTTTTTTGTTTTTCTTGCCTTTAGGATTAATATTACTTTTATTTTCTAATCCTTTATTAATTGGTTTTATTTCTCTTTTAGTTATTCCTTTAGGTTTATTTCTTTGCTTTTTAATCGAGACTAGAAGAAATAAAATTTTGGAAAATATTGATATTAAATTCGATAATAGAAGCATTCTTTCTTTTCTTTTTTATGTTTTTCTTTATCCTTTCTTTTTAACACCTTATTGTTTAAGTGGATATTTTTCTGAATTATTTAACTTAAAAAAGAAGTGGTAGAATTTTATTTTATGGAATTTTGATATAATAACTAAAAAAGCCAGTTAAAAGTGGCTTTTTTAGTTATTGTTTTCTTTATTTTTTAATAATTCTATATAAAATTCTATATCATCATTTATGTTTGTTACTTTTATATTTCCATTATGCAATTCTATAATTTCTTTTGTTATTGCAAGACCTAATCCGTGCTCCTCCTGTTTTACTAGTTCTTGAATCATCTGCTCTATAAAATTTTTCAAATATTTTATCTAGTTTATATTCTGGAATTTTTTCTCCTTTGTTTATAAATTTGATAGTTATTTTTTCTTCATTTTCTTCCATAAATATATTTATTATAGTATTTTCATAACTATAATTTATTGCATTTTTTAATAGATTATCAAATGCTCTTGCAAGTTTATCACCATCTGCATTGTATATTGTTTTTTCTGGTATTGTTAATTTACATTTTAGGTTGTTTTTTTCTAACATAGGATAACATTCATCTACTAATTGTCTTAAAAGGAATGATAAATCAATTTTATTTTTATTAATTGGCATAGAATGTAAGTTGTATCTTGTTATATCGAAAAATTGATTAATTAATTCTTCTACTCTTAGTGATTTGTCTAATGCTATTTTTGTGTATTTTTTTCTATTCTTTGCTGATATTTCTTGTTCTTCTGTAAGTAGTGTTAAGTATCCAATTATTGATGTTAGTGGAGTTTTTAAGTCATGTGCCATATACATTATTAAATCGTTCTTTTTTTGTTCCGCTTCTCGTTGGTTGTTTTTTGATATTATATAGTTATATTTTATTTCATTTAGTTTTTCTCCAAATTGGTATTCGTCGTTTTTTATTTTTATTTTCTCGTTATCTTCTTTCAAAATTTTTTCAAGTGAATTATATACTTCATTTGTTGTATTTACGTATTTTGATATAAATATATATGATACAAACATAGCTATAATTACAAATGTTATATATTCTGCTAGTTCTCTATTGTGAACTATCCAATAGTATAGTCTGTAATTAATTTTTGATAAACTTATAGCTATTTCATCTTCAAATAATATGTCAATTATGAAATATACTATTAACGCTATGCAAATTGTACTTATTAATTCTATCCATAGTTTAAATTTTATTTTTTTTGTTTTCTTATTTTTCAATTTTATAACCTACTCCCCATACTGTTTTTATGAATTTAGGATTTTTCGAATCTTCTTGTAATTTTTCTCTAATTTTTCTTATATGTACCATTACAGTATTGTTACTATCAAAATATTTTTCTTTCCATACGTTTTCAAATAGTTCTTCTGAGCTTACTACTTTACCTTTATTTGTTGCTAAGTATAATAATATATCAAATTCTATCTTGGTAAGGTCAATGGATTTACCATATAAAAAACATGTATGCTCTTTTTTATTAATTACTAAACCTTTCACTTCTATAATGTCATCTATATTTTTTTGTGTTTTATTTGAATTATATAATGTATATCTTCTAATTGCTGATTTTACTCTAGCTACTAATTCTAGTGGATTAAATGGTTTTGTTATGTAATCATCTGCTCCGTAATGTTAAGCCTTTTATTTTGTCATTATCTTCAATTTTAGCGGTCACCATTATAACTGGAAAGTCTAGTTTTTTGTTTCTAATATATTTGCAAATTTCAAATCCATTTTTTCCTTGTAACATTATATCTAATATTGCTAAATCTATTTTGTTATTATCTATACATTTTATGGCTTCTTCTGATGTATAGAATTTTAAAATATTATAATTTTCATTTTTTAAGTATACTTCTATTAAGTCTGCTATTTCTTTTTCATCATCTACTACTAATATATTCATTTTTTGTTGTATAGCTTTTTAATGTCTATACGCCCCTTTCTCTTTTTTGTGTATTATATCATAGTAATTTTATTTTTTTTATATATTTATGAATTTTAAGAAAAATTTAAGAAATTCTTAATTCATTTTTTATACTTTTTCTTTTTTTATTTATATAATTTATGTTGTATTTTATTTGGAGGTATATGTTATGAAAAAAAGGAAAAGAAGATTTTTTAAGTTTAGAAAAGTATTATTATTTTTAGTTTTACTATTTTTCATATTTATTTTACATAATAAATTTGTTAATGTTTCTTCTGATATTAATACATCTTTTGATTCTTCTACTAATAATGGTAATTATATGGTTATAAAGCAAGATTATAACAAAAAATATGTTGGAATTGGACAAGAAAAAGTTAAAAACAAGGATGGCTATTTTTCAACTTTTACTACTGGAAATGAATATAAAAAAATTTATAAAGAATTCAAACAAAACGGAAATGCTTCTTGGAGTGATAAAAAATATTGGAATTCTACTATGAATGAAAGTGGCTGTGGAATTGTTTCTTTAGCTATTGTTCTTAGTGGATATGGTAAAAATTGTACTCCTGAGGATTTGAGAAAAAAATATTATCCTTCTATGAATTATGATAATTTGTCTAGTGAACTTACTAAGAGTTATAAAATTAAAAATTCTAATTTTTATTATGATTCAAAGCATTTATGTAATGAAGCTATAATAAATCATTTGCTTACTAATAGACCTATTATTGTTTGTACTTGGAATAAGCCTAATAATAATCGATGGACAACTAAGTCCCATTATATGGTTTTACTTGCTACTGATGGAGATAATATGGTTTATGTTTCTAATCCAAATGGATTGGAAAATGATAGTAAAAGTTCTGGATGGTATGATGTAGATGAGGTTGTTCCTTTTATAGCTAAGGCTTTATTTATTGAAGATTTTAATTGAAAAGGGGGTGTATAATATGATGTGTGAATTACAAAATATAGTAATTATCCACCGTATTATACACCCTCTAGTCTATTTTTTGTATTTTAACGTCCTCCCATACCGGCCTCCGCCACCTCCGGCCTCCGCCGCCTCCTGAAAATCCGCCTCCGCTTCCTCCACCAGAGCTACTTGATGAATGAACTGATATTTGATGCATTGAACTACTGTATGCTTTACTTGAAATACTATTTATTCTTTCTATCGGATTTATTGTTGGAGTATGTGAGATAGAAAATCGAATTAATGGATACTCAACTAATTCTTCGTTTTCTTCCCATTTTTCTTCTACAAATACTTTTGGATATGCTGCTTTCATTTGTTCTATTACTTTATCTGCTATTCCAAATGCTGTAGCATATACTAAATATTCTTCCCATATTGCGAGTTCTGGTATTTCTCTTTCTTCTAGTAATGAGAAATTTTCCATATATCTTTTTAAGCCTTTCCACTCTTCTTGTTCTTCTGCACCTTCTTTAGTCATTACTGAAATTTTATTTTTTATCTGTGCTTGTATTTTCCAAATATATAATTTTTCTAATATTATTGGTGCTAAAATAACAATCCATTTTAATGAAAATTCTAGATATCCTGTGCCAAATGATATTAGAGGTATCTTATGAAATGGTGGCAACAATGTAACTATTAATGTAATTAATATCCATTCTGAAATATTTTTTACTATTTTTTCTTTAGAACTAGCATTAACATATTTAATATATTTCTTTTCATTTGCTTTATCTATTAATTTCATTTTATATAAATTGTTTCTAGTAGATTTAACTACTTTGTTTATATATTCACTATACTTATAATATTCTTTATTTGCAAATTTATTTAATTCTTCAATTTCAAATTCTTCTTTATTTTTCCCAACTTCTTTTAATAATTTATATATTTCTAATTCATCTTCTTTTAAGTTTTCAGGGTTTTTTAGTATTTTTACATATACTTTGTTTTCTTGCGTTCTTAAGCTTATAATTTTCTTTAAGCATAAATCTAATATTGTTGCACTTACTGATGTGTTTTGTACTTTTTTTGCTGATAATCTTTCTTTATTAAATTTATATAAATAATTTGCTTCAGCTGGTGTTGAATCTCCTTTTCTAGGTATATCTCTATAATATTCTATTTTAGTAACTTTTTCTGGATTTTCTTTTCTCATTTTTAGATATTTTCTTATTTTAAAAATATTTACTAAAATTATAATTATATATATTATAAAAAGTGTTCTTAAAAGATTTATTTTTTCTTCTCTTGCATTATTTGATTCATCTGCCCATTTTTGTTCTTCATTTAAAAGAGTTTTTAGATAATTATAATTTCTTATTTTATTATTGTTAACATTAAACATTTTGTCTGTGTTTACTACTCTAACTTCAAGCATTTGTCCTGGTTTTAAATTTTTTATTTTAAATTCTACTTTGTTTTTGCTTATAGGATGTATTTCACCGTTTAATGGTCCGTGGCCCCATACTTTCAAGTTTTCAATATTTTCAACGTCTTTTGGTAATTTTATTCTTCCTGTAACTTTTTTTACTGGAACTGCATTTTGTCCTTTCCCTAAAAATTGCCAGTAAAATTCTTGTAAATCTTTATAATCAGTTATTACATCATTTATTGTGTATTGTAATTGAAATTTTCTTTTTCCTGATTTATTGTCCATTCCAACTCCCCAGGCTACTTCAAATTCATTTTTTTGTGTTACTAGTGCATAATAAGAGTTTTTGGTAACATGGTACATTTCTTGATTTATTCTATTTAAATTTTCATCTTTCTTTAAATCTTTTACTGTAACATCTGTTATTTCTCCATATTTTGATGGAGATATTTTAAATGTTTTAAATATAGTATTTGTATTTTTTATATAAATATCCCATGTTTCTGTTACAGTAGCACTTCCATTTTCATTTAAAGTTACATCATAGTCTAAATGGTTCATAATTTGCTGTTTTTCAGGCATTTCAGCAGCAAACATTAATAGTACAAAAATAGAAATACTAACCATTACTAAAATTTTAATTATAATTTGTTTAACTTCTTTTTTCATATTTATCCCTCTTTATTTTTACTTACATTTATATTAATATATATTTATTGAAAAAGCAAGATTTTTTTAATAATAAAACAATTAATTTAGTTGTTTAGTAATTGATTAAAAATTTTGTATTAATAAGAAGTTAATTATTATAAATTTTTATTAAATATATTGCATTTACTATTATTCTTCTTGTTTTTATAACAACAAAAATGTTATGAAGTTTTATATAACGAATAAAAATGAGTAATTTTTGTTTATATAGTAACGTTTGCATACCTAATATAATATTTTAGAAATTTTTTCTCTGACAAAAATCATCAAAGTAGGATTTAAAAGCACTCATATTAGTAATATATTCTTAAATAGATTTCTTCAGTTTATTTCTTCATAAAAAATATGGTCATCACTGTCAGGAATATCATTTACGTTACTGATATTGCACTAAAAGGTTCTGTTTTAGAACTATTTTAAATTATTTTATATTATTTTGAAACTTCTATAGAAAAAGAGTATTAATCAAAATCATTCGATTAATACTCTTTTAGACTTTTGCAATTTTGTTCAGCTTTCTAAAAATTGCTATTGTATGGTCGAGGCGACTTTTGTTCGCCAGCACTCAACCACAATTATATCAGTAACTTGGCACATTACTTCTATTCTAGAAAAAACTTCTAGAAAATTATTAATTTTTAATCTTATAAATCCCTCTGCATAATATCATAATATAATTTAAGGTATTGCAAGTTTTTCATCTTTTGGATAAAAACAATTAAGCTTATCTCCTAATTCAGCTTTTATCTTATCAACATATTTTTGCAATTCATCTTCTTTAAATTGCATTTGGGCATCTGCATAAGTATCAATAGTTTCTCTTATATCAGAATGTCCCATAGTTTCTTTTAAAACCATATAATCAATTCCTGCTGTAACTCCATTTGTAGAAAATGAATGTCTTAATTTGTGATTATGAGCATTGTCTAAAATACCGATTTTCTTACAAATCCTTTTTAGGCAACTATTTAAAGTGCTATCTGTAAAAACAGAGCCTTTTCCAGTACAAAAAAGTAAATCATTTTCATTTGGAATCATATTTTCAATAGCATGTTTTAATATAGGTCTTGTTAATTCTGTTATAGGAATATCACGTTCACCACTAGGTGTTTTTGTGTGAGTTCCTAAAATAATATGTCCCTCTTTATCTGATGTAGTAGTTCTTTTCACATGAATTAAGCCTTTTTCAAAGTCAATATCTTGTTTTTCAAGAGCTAATACTTCACCAATTCGTAATCCACAATGAATTGAAATTAAATATTCATCTCTATGTGAATATGCAAATTCTTTACTATATAGGTATTTTAATAATTTGATACAGTCATTATATTCAAAAGATTTAACTTTTTGTGTTTTCTTGATACTTTTTGGCATTTGAATACCATAATATCCAACGAAAAAATCATCTTTAATATAATTTCTTTCTCTAGCTATTCCAAAGGCTTGTTTAATTAACTGATAATCCTTTTTTAAAGTGTTTTGAGCGTATCCTTTTTCTCTTTCATATATGAAAAAATCTTCAACTTCGTTTCTAGCAATTTTATTTATGGGCTTATCCAACCAACTTCCAGCATTATTTTTAATTCTATTTAATATTTGAGTATATGTTCTGTAAGTGCTATCAATGTTAATTCCATTGCTGTTTTTCTTTTTCATAAACTCTAAAGTTATTGCTTCTATTGTTTGTGGAAGTATTTTTCTGGGTTTTGAAGTTACACCAAAAGGATTTTCTTTTTTAAATTGTTCTGCTTTGTAAATAGCTTCATTTTCTGTTTTGCCAGAGAACTTTTTTCTTATTGTTTCTCCTGTTTGTTCATCAATACCTATAGGAATTGTAATACTGTGTTGTTCTGTGATATAAAATTTATCACAATTTTGAGCATCATTACAATTGCTACAATCTGTGCATTTGTTCATTAGTTTAGTATTTTTTCTGTTTTTACAGAAATCTTTATTTAAACATTTTGCACAAGTAGGACATATTGTTTTTTCTTTTTTAGGACGAGGTTTTTTAACAAGATACGTCCCAACCTTGTAATCTTTATTTTTTCTTGTCATATCAATATTCTCCTTATTTTCTTTTGGAAATTTTGAAGAATACCTTGTCAAATCAAGATTATTGGATTATAATAATAAATGAAGAGCAAGGTATTCTTGCTTGTAAAATATTTTACATATAAAAGTCTTAAGTGTATAACTTAAGCATCGGTTAGAAGGTTTAAAGGGCTAATTTAAATCTTCTTTTTATTTACACTTTTACATTATTAAGAACTTTTCTTAAATTTTCTTCACTTACTAATATTTTTCTTCCAATTGTTTTAGCATGTGCCTCTTTGGATTTTATTATCCTATAAGCTGTTTCTTTGCTTACATGTAAAGCTTTTGTTATATCTTCAGCTGAAAACATTTTTATTCCACCAATTTCAAACATATTTATTTCTCCTTTCGTTTTATTCTAAATTTTCTAACTTTTGTGTTTTTATCTATGATGTAAGTAATAAAAGATATATAAATATGTTCTAGAATACTTTTGATAGATTTATATATTTTATTAACATAACTTCATAGCTTTGTCAATTGTTTTTGTGAAATTGTATTTTAAATTTTTCTAATACCCTAAAATACGGTGGGCTTTTGTTAGTCGTTAATTTTAAAATTAAATCTCTGGAATTTCACCTTTACCCATTCATGGCTAACTACACTCATTGCTTGCGACGGCTCATGGATCTATTCCACTTCAACGCTCGAACTGTGACTATGTAGGAGAGCATTTCTGCTTCTATCTAACAACGGAAATATTCAATTTTCAATGTGCCTATTTAGTATTTAGTAATGCTTTTATTAGTTACTAACAAAATTTTAACATGGGATATTGCAAAAGTCAATAGTTTGTGATAAAATAATTATAGAAATATAACATTTTTATAGAAAGAGGTCGTTATGGAAAAAATAGAGATACTATTAAGCAATCAATTTTATATTGATAAAATATCAAAAACAAAATTAATAGCTTATAAAAGTTTTAGAAAAACAAAGAAAGATAAAGGATATGAATGGTACAATAAACGTGAAAAGTTAAAATTAGGAATACAACTTTGTGATTTTTTAAACACAGATTTCCATTCATTTGAAAATGTTAAGAAATTTATTGACCAATACAGTGTATCTGCAATTGCTGAAATAGGAAAAGTTCCAATTTATACATATTATACAGAAAATGAATATAATGAAATGGTTAAAACTGTTATAGAGAAAACAGCTGACAAGATAAAGAAAATTCAAAAAGTATTTATAAAAGATATTGAATACATATATAATTTAAATAATTTGGAAGAATTAAGTGAATTATCTCCAGCACAAAGATTATACATATTAAGAACTCGTAAAGAAAAATCTCAACTTTTAAATATTTTTGAACATAATAAAATCAAATTATGTTTTAATAATTTTGGAGATTTTAATCAATTTCCAATTACAAAAGAAGAAGATGCCCAAGAAATTGCAAAATTTGTACGAGATAGTGAAACATTACCATATAATTATCTTTGTGAAAACATTATACCTAGTTTTATTATAGAATTATTTGAATTAACTTCAATAGAAAACATAGAAATCAAGAAATGTAAAAACTGTGGTAAATTCTTTGTACCAGAAAAAAGGTCTGATGAATTATATTGTAATAATATTTTTGAAAATGATAAGACTTGCAAAGAAGTTGGTCCTTTTAAAGTAAAACAAAAATTAATGGAAGAAAATAATGATTTAAAAGTTTATAGAAATGTTTATCAAAAGTTATTATTAAGAACAAGGAGAAATCCTGATAATACACAGTATGAAACAGAGTTTATAGCTTTTAAAAAGAAAAATGCAGAACTAAAAGAACAGATAAATAATGGAGAATTATCTCAAGAAGAATATATCAATTGGCTGAATGAACAATAAAAAAATATTATATGGAAAGGATTTAATATGGAAAAAAATATAGATATTTATAATAAAAAAGAAGAATGTAACATAAAAGCAAAAATATTTTATAATGAAGAAGACTCAATAAAAACTAATATATTTATATTTTGTCATGGATATTGTAGTGGAAAAGGAAGTAATTCAGTTAAAATAGTAGCTAATAAATTATTAGAACATAATATTCCTTCTATTTCTTTTGACTTTCCAGGACATATAGATAGTGTGCAAGGTACTGATAAATTGAAAGTAGATGTATGTATTTCATATATAGATTCCATTATCGAATATATAAAAGAACAATATGGCGAAAATATAAAAATTTCATTTTACGCTATTAGTTTTGGAGCATATATTCTCTTAAATAAACTTATAGGAGACAATAATGAATATGATAATATAGTTTTAAGATCTCCTGCTTTTAATATGAAAGATATTTTTACAAATTGTTTATTAAAAGAAGAATTTGAAGAATATAAGAAGAATGGAAGAGCAAAGACTGGACATGGTGGAAAGATAATAGTACCATATTCCTTTTATGAAGATTTAATAGAACATGATTTGTATATAAAATATAAAGAGAAAAGAAAGATACTTATAATCCAAGGAGATTTAGATGATACTGCTCCAATTACAGATACATATAAATTTATAACAAATAGACCTGAATTTGAACTTATAGAAATGAAAAATGTTAAACATCATATGGAACCAGATGAAATCTCTGTAAGTACTGAAATTATGCTAAAAAAGCTTGAAATATGTGATTGACATAATTTGGAAAGAGTGATATAATAAGTATGTAGTTTTTACTATATTTAGCTAATTCGTTCCTATCTCTAAAATTTAAACTATTTATTTAAGGAGGACTATTTATGTTATACACAAAGAAAGAAGTAATTGGTAAGTGGGGATTTGTCAACGAAAAAAATGAACCTATTTGTGAATTTATCTATGATGAGGTGCGGGATTTTTCAGAAGGAATTGCAGCAGTCAGAATAGATAATAAATGGGGGTATATCAATGAAAATGGCTCTCAAATCTGTGAAATCAGATATGAAGCTGTAGGAGATTTTCAAAGCAAACTCGGAGTTGTAGACAAAGAAGGAAAAAGATGCTACTTAAATACAAGTGGCGAAGAAGTAACTGTTACAAACTTCATGAATGAAGAAATGATTTTTGAAGGATGTAAAAGTTGTGCGATTGGAAATCATGCAATTACAAATTTACCTGGTGGATATTTATATGAAGATGAACTCGTCAACGTAACAATAGATCCAGAAATTCCTATTAAGGGGTTTATTGTTGTAGGAAGTAGAAGGCATGTAGCTACTACTACATTAATGACAAGAGAGGAAAGAATCCGAATAGAAGATATTACCAACAAGGTGAAATTAGCTCTGGAATCTCTGGGACAAAAAAACATTCTCTTATTTGAAGATGGATTTGTTGAACATTATAGAAGATGGATTATTCCTTCTGATGATTGGATGTTCCGGTTTGGAAGAGGAAAAAATCTTAAACAAATCACAATGTATGCTAGAAAAAATATGACTCTAGAACAGAAAAGAGAAATGTTAGTATTTGCAGAAAAAGTTAAAGATTTTCTTAAAACGAATTAGCTAAAATGGGGAGAATATATTATTCTCCCTAAACTTTATAAAAAGGATATGTTTGTTATGAATTTATTTGATTATTTTAACAATAATATACATATAGATAAAATAAATAACATTGATGAAGATGTTCGTGAATTAGCTATTGTAAGATATGTTATGAAAGAAGCTTCTAAAATGTTTTATCGTGATTATACTTTTTTCTTGGATAAAGAAAATATAAAAGACAGAGAAGGTATTTATAATAAGGAAGTAGACCTAAATAATATTCAAGATTTTGCAATTGTATGTAAAAGTTACTGTAATATAATCATGGATTTATTAAAGCAAGTTTATAATATTGATTCTGAATTAGTGTCACCTTTTGAAGATAAATTTAGACATGTTGATTTACTTATAAAAACCAAAAATGGGAAAAACTATATAGTCGATCCATTAACTGACTTAATTGAAATGCAAGTAAGCATGAGAACAAATAATTTTGCTTCAGAAGAATATTATAATAGTAATTATACAGGAATATTAAATAATATTAGTTTTCTAAATGAGAATACTTTAGCGGAAATTGATACTAAAATTGGATACAAAAATGATGGAATATATTTAAATGATTTTTTTAAATTATTAAAAAAAAAATTAGATAATATAGAAGAACTATTAAAAACTAATGATTCAGTTGCATTTGAATTGCTAGGACAAGAATATGATGGAAGAAAATTTTCAGAGAAGGAAAAAACCGAGTTAAAGTTAAAATTTATAAGTAAATATTTGAACAATAGAAAGAACTTAAATGGTATTGTAGATTTGGTGATGTTTTCTAATATTGTAATTAAAGAATTATTTACAGATACGGAACAAGAACAAATTCATGTTTACAGCTTTTTTGTAGATAATAAAGATTTGAAAGATGAAAATTTAAAGAATATACTTATAAATAAAGAAAATAGAAAAAGAGGAGTAGTTATCAATTTTGATAATAATAATTATATTTTATCATTAAATAATACTGTATTAGAATATGATGAAGATACATGGAAGAATATTGTAAAAGAAAATAATATATTCATAAAGCCTAAATATCCAGTTAAATTATTAAAATATTTAAAAAGTAATGGAGCTGACAGAAATATAGTACATAACAATGAGTTTTTAAGATTGTTTAATAAATTTGAAAATAATTTATTAAATAAAGGATATTCATTAGAAGATATTATAAATAATAATATTTTTATACAAAATGGAGTTATATATACTAAATCTGAAGGAGAAAATATTTCATATAAAATTGAAAATGGGAATTTGGTATTTAAAGAATATTGTAAGAATCTTAAACATACTGTTTTATATCAAGATGAAGGAAGAAATATTTCGGATATAACAGAGCCAATTTTAAAAGAAAATGAAAGACTTCATTTATATGAATTTGATTCTAATGGAATATTTGATTTAGAAGATGCTACTGGAATAGAAAACCTTGTATCACCATTGAGAAATGGAAGATATTTGTCAAGAAATTCTTCTTTCTATGAAGCTAAAACATATTCAGAACTTTCTGATGATAGAAAAAAATTAAGCAAACTTTTAACAGAAGATTTTTCAAAGAAAAACTTTGTAATACTTGAATATTTGGCAAATTCATCTGTAAAAGTATATTTTGAAGAATTAAAGAAAAAAATAGAAAATCAAGATAATCAAGTTATAGAAGCACAAAAGTGTTTTGAAGAAGATTGCGCAAATATAGTAAGATTTTTTAAAAATGAACCATTACAAAATATTAGATATGATTTACCAGATGGAAAAAGTAAAATCCTAGAACGTCACATTGAGATGGATAATAAACAAATATTATATATGTTTTGCTCAAATTTAAAATTTAATACGCCTAAACATATAATAACTCCTGGATTGGGTTCAATCTTTGTTGGTCCAATGTTAAAAAGTATGTATGGATTTGAATATACTAATATATTATTTAGCTTATATTCTAAAGACGAAAAATTAAGAGCTATTTCTGCTCAAAAGAATTTTGACGATATATTTAGTAATGATTTATGGAAAGATACAAATAATCAACTTGTGTTAATTGATGATAATGTAGGTTCATGTAATACAATGAACACAATTAGAGAAAAGTTAAAAGAAAGAGGGAAAACGTGTAAATTTGGAGCAATTAAATATAATTGGAATTTTTACAATCAAGTAAAACATGGTGAGTTAGACCATCCAACTTTCGATGTATCAGATGTTGATTTCCTAACAATATTAGATGACCCTGGATATTGGATTATGAGAGATTCTATCACAGCATTAAAAGAAACAGACGGTGATGCTTATGTATCTATTATGAAGAAAGAAGGACTTCGTCAAGATGAACATCCAGATATTGCAATTTTAATGCAACTTGCAGAAAAATATTCTCAAAGTTCAGAGATTGATTTGTATGATATGAACAGTAAGAAAATAAAAAAGACTTCAGCTTTTTTATGTACTAAATTAAGAGAACAAATTAAAGAAATAATAAGAGACTTTCCGTCTCAAGATAGAGGTAGAGATGAATAAAATAAAAAAAGAATTAAAAGAATTTTTAGAATACAAAAGCAATTATAAATTTTTACAAAAAGATTTAATACAAAAAGATGAATGCATTTACTGTGATAATGAGTTGCTTCAAGATAAAGAACGGAAATAAAATCAGTGAAACAGAAAGATGGGTTGATGTTGGGTACAGAAACAGAGGAGACTATGCTCAAATGTTATCAAATTTATTTCCTTATACATTTAAATTTAGAGGAAAAAAGCTGCAAAGTATTGAAAATTTTTTTCAAGGAATTAAGTTTAAAGATAAAAAAGTGCAAAATTATGTATTTACATATTATGGAACACAAGCTGTTCATATAAAAGCTGCAACTGATTATGACTGGAAAAAAAGTGGCTTAATTTATTGGCAAGGTAAAGAAATAAAAAGAGATAGTAAAGAATATGAAATGTTAGTTGATGAATTATATATTTCTGCAATACAAAATCCTATTTATAGGGGAATATTAAGTAATTGTAATAAATTTATTATACATTCTATTGGTGAAAATGATAAAAAAGATACAACATTTACTAGATATGAATTTGAATTTGAATTAAATTGTTTGAAAGATTTTATACAAACTAAAAAAGGAGTTAAATGATATGAAAAAAATTTTAAATTGGTTAGGTCAGGAAATGGAATTTGAAGGAAATTTGAGTTCTGCTATTGCTAACCATGAAATAACAAATTTTCCAGGTAGCTATGTATATGAAGATGAACTTTTTAATATTGCAACAGACCCTGAAATTCCTATAAAGGGATATATGATACTAGCAATAAATAAGCCAATACGTACGATAACGGATTTAACAAAAGATGAAAGAAATAAATTAGTTGATTTATCAAATAGATTACTGGAAACTATGCATAATTGTGGATTTGAAAAAGTAATGATATATCAAGATGAGTCTAGTTCAGGATATTTACACATCAATTTTATACCTAGTCATGAATGGATGAATCAATTTCATGCAAATTTTGGGAATATGGGGATTTATGCTAAAGAGGTTCTAAATGTAAGTGACGATTATAGAAAAGAACTTTTAAATTGTATTGATAAAATTAAAGAGAATTTTAAATAAGAGTATGCTCTATGTAGGGCATACTCTTATTATACGTATTGATTAATTAGTAATTTGTGATAAATTTCACAGCATCCAGGTTTTCCTGGAGTTTCAATACGCGCCACAAACTTTCCATAAAATTATTGTCTTTAAAAGAACAACATTCTGTACAGTTTTTAGGACAGTTTTTCATAATGAATTTTGCGCGTTCACCATGCATTAATTCTTCAAGTTCACCTTTTCTCCCTTCTAATACTCCGTAGTGATAATTAAGATCTGTGATTCTATCCCAGAGTACACAACACAGAAGATTAGTTCCATATAATGGAGGAGAGATGAGAGAACTCCAACATCTAGATGGCTTTTCTCGTTCTACCATGGCTCTGTTATTATAGATAGTATTTAAATCATTAGGAATTTGATAGTCCTTAAGTCCATAAGAATAAGCTGTTTCTTTTAATGATACGAGTTCTTCTATAACATCTAAAGAAACGATTTCATCTTTAACACTTTCAAAGTCTGGAATAAGGACTTTTACTCCTTGAAATACATCTACACCAACATTTGCGATAGTTCTAATAAAATCATCATAATGTCCAGCATTTAATGGTCTAATGCAAGTTCTTGTACCAATCAATAATGAATTTTCTCTACCAATTTTTGCTCTGGCATTACACAATTTATCTAAAAGATGAATTGCATCATCGTACGAAAAATCATTATTTTTTGATTTTTGATTGGAATAAGTTTTATAGGCATCTGCTGAAATTCCTGGAAAACTTATTCTTATAAAGGATGCATTTTCAACCAGACAATCTAATAATTTATCTGATATCTTGCTTCCTGTACTTACATAGACAATTCCCATATTACACTTTTGATTAGCATGTTCTATCATACTAATTCTATCTTTATACAAATCTGGATTTCCTTCCCCACAAATTTCAAATCTAACGGTATTAAATCCTCGTCTAGATGAATAAGAAGAAATTTCATCCAATATGTTTTTGTATTTATCGATAGGAATGATAGGATATTTGATATGCTGATCTGCTACAGCCCATTTTCTACTTGGACATGCTAAACAGTCTTTACAATCAAAATCGCAATACGGAAAATCTTTAGAACTTATTGAAAGAATTGGCATTTGGTCTATACCATGTTGAATGGCATACTTAATAGCTTCACAATAATCTTTTTCCGTTAAAGGATAGAGATGTTGTGGAGAGTGTGTCCGTGAAAACCAGATTGTTTTTCCAGTTTCCATGTTTACTGCTGAAAATTGTTTTGCTGTTAAAATACTATTTTTGTTCATAATATCCCTCCTTATGTCATGGAAAAATGTGGCAATTTATATTGGTATGTTATTATGTTAACACACTGATTGATTTTTGTCAAGATAGCTTTAAATATTAGTATTATAACAACTAATATTAGTTTTAAAATAATTTATCTACATCTCATTTTTTTCTTCTTATCTTCTTTAATCAATTCTGTTGTTTTATTTTTAACTTCAATTTCTTTTTCATAATCTTTTTTTATTTGAGAATATCTATTAATAATACGAATGCAAGCATTTTTATGAGCTTGAGCAATATCAATCTTTTCAGCCAGTTGTGTAATTTCTTTAAGAATAGTACTTTTGTCGTTTTCATTAGTAGTTTTGTTATATTTTCTCCATAAGCATTCTCTCTGACCTTTAAGCATAGGAAGTTCACTTTCTATATTGATTTTATATTCTATAACATCTGTAATCTTTTCAAATTTATTTCTAGCAAGAAAATTTAATTCTTCAAATATCATATCATTTTTTCGCTTTTGTTTATAATATTCTGGAGTCAATTCTTTTGCATATATTTTAGCAGGTAATATTTTAAAAGCATATAAATAATGGACATATAACTTATAAAAAGAGCTTGTATTTAATAAATGACTATTTATTTTCGGACCTTTATAAGTTTTTTTATAATATTTCTTTTTTAAATTTGCAACAGGCAAATCTTCCTTTTGCTTATAATATATTCTTTCTTTTATACCACCTGAAGAATAGTTATCTCCAAAAGTTCTGTCTAATCTTACTTTTCTTGAAAAATATGGAGTTTTAACAGTAAAATATTTTCCTGTATCATATATCTCATATCCTTTTGCAATTAATACAAATTTGAAGTCAGAATACTTTTTAGAGGATTTTATTGCATCATCAATATCATTTCTTATCTTTTGCATTTTTGAGTTGCTACGATTAAAATTATCAATTCTTTTGTCCATGAAAATTTTTTCTTGTTTTGAACGTCCGAGTTTCTACAACAGATAACCCATATTTATAACATAATCTATCTGAAGTATCTTTCATAATAGCAATTTCAGAATTACTATTATGATATTTTAAGCCATCTATAAAAGACACAGAATTTAGAACTATATGATTATGCACATTTTCTTTATTTACATGAGTACAAATTAAAATTTGATATTTATCTCCCCATAGTTCTTCTGCAAGTTCTTTACCAATTTGATTTGCTTTTTTAGGGGATGCTTCATTTCCTTTAAAAGATTGTATAATATGAAATCCTTGAATATTATTTTCTTTATGATAGAATTTTTTTGTTAATGCCATTTGTTCATACGCAGAATCAGGAATACAATTAACACCTGATACTAAAATACCATTTTCTGTTTTATCTCCATTTTTTGCATAATTAACAACAGCTTGTAAATTTTTTTTAATTGATTTTATTTTTATAACAGCCATAAAGCCAACTCCTTTCATCTTTCTCTTGAATATATTTTCTTTTCAAACTTTATAATAAAATATGTTAAAACACTTTTTATATAATTTAAATTATTATCTTGAACATAACCATAACTATTTGCTTTGTGAGCAATTTGATTTATATTATTTGCTATTCCATTTATTTTTCTTTGGAAATATTTTATATCTTCATTTGGTTGTTCTTTTATTGCATAACCTTTAATACAATTTCTTAAAAATTCTGATTCAGTTAATCCAGATTTATTTGCTTTTTCTTTTAATAAATTATTTTCATTTGTATCTAACCATAATTGTTTTTTTATTGTCCTTTTTCTCATAACGATCGTCTCCTTTCAAAATAAAAACAGCCATATTTTTTATGACTGTTTTAAAAATTTATTTGTTTTTATAAGAGGATTGGGGAATAAATTCCCCATAATTCAGTTTAATCTTAAAACTGACAAGCTGTACTTATACGGGAGTATAAATGCGTCGCTTGCTTTTAATATTCTAACATGAAATTTTAAGCATTTTTTATTTTAAAATTCCAATATTTTTGAAGTAAAAATAGTTTTCTTTTGCTCCTAAAAAGAAAATTTTTCTATCTTCATAACCACTTATTTGTAAATGAAGTGATACTAATTTTTGTAACATTTTACATTCTTCTTCATTTAAATTTATAACCTTATCATCTTCAAAAAGTAATTGTAAATTTGGATATTTTTCCATAATTTTGCTAACTTCATTTTGTAATTCTTTATATTCAGAATTGTTATACTTAAGTTCCATTCTTGCATTATCTATTAATTCATTAAATTCTATTGAATCTATATCATATAATTTTATTTCTTCCATATTCTTCACCTTTCTACACATAAATTATTTCATTTAATATAATTTCTTCAGCTGAATGTTTAATCTAGTTCATTTTGCCAACCCATTCTAATTGATTATTTGCTTTTAATTCTTCAGTTATATTTTCGTTTTCTGCCATTTGTTTTATTAAAATTTCTAGCTTGTTTTTACATTCATCATCAATATCTAAAAGATAACTTTTTAATTCATTATTTAATAACATTTCTGTGTATTCTGGAATATTATATTTCTTCATATGATTTAATTTTAATCTACCATATTTTCCAATAGTTCCTGTTCTTCTTGGTTTTGGTAATGTTAAATTTGGCAAGTAATAATCGCCAAATTTTGTATATTCAATTTTTATTTTTTCATTATTCATAATCAAATCTCCTTAAAATTTATTTGCATATAAACAATCAAAACTTTTAATTCCATTTCGTTTTTTATATTCTTCTACATTTCCAAAAGAATGAAATTTACTTTCTCTGTTATTATATATATTATTTTTATTTATATTATTATAGTTATTATGGAGTGCTGTTTTTGAACATTCAGGATTGTTTGTTTTATTCATTCCTAAATGCTGTTTTTGTACATCCCTAAAATCTAATATTTTTTCTTGTTCTATCATATTAATTGTTTTACCTAAATAAATAATATTGGGTAAATTTTTTCCTTGCTTTTTTTCTTTAATTAGGTTACACTTTTTTAGTAAAGCAATTGCATTATCAAGTGCTGAACGTTTGAAATGGAGTTTTTCTTGGATTTCATCTCTTTTAAATATTACATACATATTTCCTTTATCATCATAAAACTTTACTTTTGAATTTTTATCTATTTGTTTAAATGATAATTCAAGCCTATCGGCTAAAATAGAAAACAATAATATTGCATTAGGTGTAAGTTCTTTATATTCAGCTCTTTCTAATAGTTCTCTTGGAACTTGTATAAAGCTATTAAATTTAAGTTTATCTGATTTTTTATATGGTGTAAATTCATACATTTTTGACCTCTCTCTATTTTAAATTTTCTGTTTTTGTTCTAGAAAATTTCTAAAAAATAATCCTTAAATGCTTGATATGACAAGATTTTGTTCTTTACAAAATTTTCTATAATATTTTATTTTGAACTTGCTTTTGTTCTAGAACGTTTTTCTAGAACAAAATTTAAAACTGGAGAGGGATTTTAGAATACTGAATAAAGCAAAAACACATTACTTCAATTTCTTGAAATAATGTGTTTTTAGCACTTTTGATATAATTTTCGTCCTTTTGTAGTTTCCTACAAAATTTCAATTTTCTGGTCGAGGCGACAGGGATCGAACCTGCGACCTCATGGTCCCAAACCACGCGCGCTACCAACTGCGCTACGCCTCGATATTTCTTAACACGTTTTATAGTTTATCATAAATTTTTAAAATATGCAAGTTTTTTTCAAAATTTGTTGAATTTTTTTGATTTTTAAAGTATAATAGTAATGCTTAATAATAAATTTATGCACCAGTAGCTTAGCTGGATAGAGTACTCGGCTACGAACCGAGAGGTCGGGGGTTCGAATCCCTCCTGGTGCACCAAGGTTTTCAATCTTTATTGGAAACCTTTTTATTTTTTGATTTTAATCTATTTCATCTTTTTTTATTTTGTCAATTGTTCCTTTAGGATGATTAGGTGGTGCATAAATAGAATATAATTTTAGTGGTTTATCTCCTATATTAATTAAATTATGCCATTTGCCTGCTGGTATTATTGTTGCATATTCTGGATATAATCTTCTTTGAAAGTTTAAATTATTTTTATTATTTCCTATTTGAATTAGTCCTTCTCCCTCTTCTATTCTTATAAATTGGTCTATATTAGGATGATTTTCTAGTCCTATACTTTCTCCTACTGGAATATTCATAAGCGTAAGTTGTAGTTTGCTTCCTGTCCATAAAGCTGTTCTAAAGTTTTCATTTTCTTTTGTTGCTTTTTCTATATTAAATGCAATAGGTTCTGGTCCATAGTCTTTTGCATATATTTGCTGTGGTTGATAATATACATTATATTTATTATAGTTTTTATTATTCATTATATTTTCCTTTCATATTTTAGTATTATTATATTATATGTCTTTTTTTTATTTTGTTGTATTTATTTATCATTATATGCTAAAAAAACTAGGTTTTCCCTAGTTTCTCAATTGTTTTATTCTAATTTTTCTTTTTTTATTATCATTTATGTTTATATGACATATTTTTCAAATATCATATCCTCCATTTTATTTTTTTCCTAATTTTATCATTATATCTTTGATAATTTTTCCTCTTTTTATTCTTACATTAACTTCATCACCTGGTTTTTTTGTATAAATATATTCTCTTAACTCATTCATTGTTTTTAATTCTTCTTTATCTATTTTAGTTATTATGTCTTTTTCTTTTAATTCAGTATTGTCTGCTGGCCCATTTTTTGTTATTTTAGCCACATATATTCCCTGTTCAAAATTTATATTTTTATCAAGATATGGTATTACAGCTGAGTCATATGCATATATCCCTATTGTTGGTTGTTCATAATTATTAGTTTCTTCATAACTTTTTATTATTTGCTTTATGACATTTATTGGAACAGCAAACCCTATTCCCTCTGCTGATGATATTTTTACGGTATTTATTCCTATTACTTCTCCATTTGGTAATATTAAAGGTCCTCCGCTATTTCCAGGATTTATTGTTGCATCTGTTTGGATTAAATCTGACATATATGTTTTATTTTTTTCTTCTTCTAGTTTTATTGTTCTATTTTTTGCACTTACTATTCCTGATGTTACTGTTCTTCTAAATTCAAATCCTATTGGATTTCCTATTGCATATACTGTTTCTCCTACTCGTATTTTACTTGAATCTCCTAGCTTTGCATAGTTAGCTGTTTGTATGTCAATTTTTGTTAATGATAGATCTAAGCTTTCATCACTCCATACTACTTTTCCTTCATATGTTTTTCCATTTTCTAACGTTATATAGCAGTTTGAATATCTACTTCCTGTTACATGTTCATTGCTTAATATATATCCGTTACTTGTTACTAAAATCCCTGTTCCTAGTCCAAGTTCTTGTTCATTATTTGTTGATAGTATTAAATTTCCTGTATTTTTTAGTTTTGATATTCCTACTACACTTTTTGTTGTTTCTTCTATTATATCTGCAATGTTTTTGCTTTTTTCTTCTACTTTTTCCACAGTTTGTTCACTTATTGTGGATTCTAGTTTTTTTATTTCGTAATTTTCGTTATTTATTTCTATATTATTGTATGTAATATATACATAAAAAGCTAAAATCCAAAGCATAATTGTTAAAATTGTTATTGTTATTATCTTCTTCTTTGGATTTACTTTTTTTACTCTTCTACTTTTCATGGAAACACCTCTTTAAAAGTGTTTCCTTTTTTATCTTTTCTAATCAAACATTTTATACTTTTTTTAATTCTTCATATCTTTTTACTTTTTGTGTTGTTGTCTTTTTGAATTCTACAGTTGTTATTGTTATGTCTTTTATTCTTTTATATATTGGTAGTTCTTGATTTATTTTCTTTATTTCTTGCCATATTATTTCTTTATATTCATCTTCTTGTTTTTCTCCTAATATTTTTCTAATATTAGTTTCATCATATACTATTTTTGCACATAGCATTGTATCTGTTTTGTCTTTTTCTCTACTATATACTAAAGATTCTTTTATATATGGTATTTTATTTATTAAAAATTCTAATTCTTGTGGATATATATTTTTTCCGTTTCTTAATACTATTACGTCTTTTTTTCTTCCTGTAACGTATAAGAATCCATCTTTATCTAGGTATCCATAGTCTCCTGTGTAGAACCATCCTTCTTTTAGTACTTTTTTTGTTTCTTCTTCATTGTTGTAATATCCTAGCATTACACTTGGTCCTTTTACTACTATTTCTCCTATTCCTTCTTTATCTATATTTTCTATTTTTACATCTAAATTGTCAAATGGAACACCTACTGAACCTGGTCTTTGCTCTTTATCTGTTTCTGCTGCTATTACTGGTGATGTTTCTGTTAGACCATAACCTTGTATTGATGATATTCCTAGATTTTTGTATCCTATTATTGTGTCTTTACTCATTGGTGCTGCTCCGTAAAATACTAGTCTTAAATTTCCACCAAATTGATCTAATATTGGTTTGAAAAAGATTTTTCTTAGGTCTATTTTTGCTTTTAATAGTATATTTGATATTTTTACTAAGTTATTTATTAGTTTCGTTTTTCCTTTTTCTGCTATTCCTTTTTGTATTTTTTTATACATTGTTTCTAGTACTAATGGCACTGCTACAAATATTGATACTTTGTACTCTTGTAGATTTTTTTGTATGTATTTTAATCCATCACAAAATGCTATTTGGCTTCCTGAATAGAAACTGTATAAAAAAGTTATTGTTGCTTCAAATGTGTGGTGTAGTGGCAAAAATGATAGCAATACGTCTGTTGGATATAGTTTTACCCAACACGCAACATTATTTAAATTTGCACATATATTTCCTTGTGATAGCATTACTGCCTTTGGTTCATTTGTCGTTCCAGATGTGAATAGCATTACTGACATTTTGTTTGTGTCTATTTCAATATTTTCATATTTTTGGTCTCCATTTAATATTTCATTTCTTCCTTTTTCTAATATTTTATTAAATGTTAATATTTCTTTTTCTTCTATTTCATCCATACATATTAAAATATTTAGATTGTTCTCTTTATTTTCTTTTGCCTTTTTTACTGTTTCTAGATATTTTTTATCAAATATTATAGCTTCTGCGTCACTTCTTTTTATTAATTTTTCTATTTCGTTTTCTGGTAATGCTCTATCTATTGGAACTATTACCATATCTGATGTTGTTACTGCAAAATAACTTACACACCATTCATATCTGTTGTTTCCTATTAATACTATTCTTTTTCCTTTTAAATCTAGGTTTAATAATCCTGTTCCTAATGCTTTTATGTCTTTTCCTACTTCATTATATGTTTTTTTTATATATTCTATATTTTTTGCTGTATAGTCTTTTTTGTATTTATATGCTACATTTTGCGCATATTCTTTACATGAATATGATATTAAGTCTTTATAGTCTTTTACTTGTCTTGAATTATATACCTTTCTTTCTTTTTTATTTTTCATATAATTCTTCCTTTCTTTTTTATTTGTCTTAATTCTATATCTTTTTGGAGTTTTTTGCAATGTTTTTTATTTTATATTTTATTTGTTTTTAATCTTTTAAAAATTGTTTTCTTAATTCAATTTTTCCGTTTTACAATTAAGTTTTATATTTGTTCCTATTGATATTATACTATTTATAATTTTATGTACAAAATTATTGCATTTAATTATTTAAAAATTATATTCTTTTGTGTATTCTAATAATATATCTTCCATTTGTGGATATATATTTCCATTTTTTTGTAAATCATAATTGTAGTTTATTATAATTCTATTTATTTTTTCAAACACTCTATATTGTTTTGAATGTGCAAATCTTTTTTGACACTCATTTGGTGATGTTTTATAGTTTTCAGGTAATAAAATTTTATCTTGCATGTCAGGAAAATATTCTTTTCCTAAAAGATACATCATACTACCTAAATTTGTCCTTATAATTTTTCCTTTATCTTTTCCTTTTCTTATTATTTTTTTATTTCTTCTATAGATTTTTCTGATTTTTTATAATTTAATTTCCCTTCTTTTTCTCCAAAGCCTATTAAGTTAGAACCATTAAATGTAACTAGTCCTTTTTTTGTATATTGCTTGTATCAGTACTGTTGCATCACTATATCCTACTAATATTTCAGGATTTTTTTATTATTTCTTAATCTAGTGAATCACTAAGTGTATTACATGTTTGTCCACCTTCTAGGCATATTATTGTTTTTACTTGCTTATCTTTAAACACGCTCATTATATATTCTACTTTTTGTTCTTTTGTTCATACTGTCCAATGAAAATCTTTAAATATGTATTTTCCTTTTTTTATTTTAAAGCCTTTTTCTTTAAATAATTTTTTCGCTTTATAAAAATACTCATATTTATTTTGATATTCCTACTATACATATTATTTTTATGCTAGCATTTTTTCTCCTAATTATTTACTAAATTATAATATTCTCCTTGCATTTTTAATAGTTCACTATGATTTCCTTCTTCTATTATTTCTCCGTTTTTCATTAATAATATTTTATCACAGTTTTTAATTGTTGATAATCTATGTGCTATTATAATGCTTATTCTATTTTGTGTTATTTCTTCAATTGCTTGTCTTATTATCATTTCTGTCTTATATGAAAGTGATGCTGTTGCTTCATCTAATATAATTATTTCAGGGTTTTCTACTAAAACTCTACTAAAATTTAATAATTGCTTTTCTCCTGCTGAAAATATATCTGTATCATTACTAATTTTTGTTTCGTATCCATCTTTTAATGACATTATTTTATCGTGCAATTTTAGTTTTTTGCATATTTCTATTATTTCTTCCTTTGATATTTCCTTGTTTGCATAATTTATATTTTCTAATATAGTTCCATCAAATATAACTACTTTTTGCATTATATATCCTATTTTATCTCTTAAACTTCTTATGCTAAATTCTTTTATGTCTTTTCCATTTATTTTTATTGTTCCTTGTTCTGGTTCGTAAAATCTGCATAATAAATTTACTAAACTTGTTTTTCCGCTACCTGTTTTACCTACTAATGCTATTTTCTGATTTTTCATTGCTTGAAATGATATATTTTTCAATGTTTTTTGTTTACTATTATATGAAAAATCAATATTAGCAAATTTTAGTGATGTTATGTTTTTTAATTCTTCTCCTTCATCTATTTCTTCTTCTTCTAAATTTAATATATTATTAATTTTTTCATAACATATTTTTCCGATATTTCTTATTTGGAATCCTTCTATTACCCATTTAGCATATGTTTCTGGTGATGATATGTGTCTTTCAATTATGACGATTGCTCCATATGTCATGATTCCTCTTTGTACACTAATTGTCCCTATCAATATATTTATAACACCTGTAAACGAAATTACAAAATCATAAATTGCGTTATATATTCTTATGTTTTTTTCTAGTTTATTTACTATTTGGTCATATTCAAGTATTAATTTTTTTAACTCTTCTATTCTTTCTTTTTCTATTTCTAATGATTTTATTGTTAAATATCCTTGGACTTGTTCGTTTGACCAATTTAATATTTTGCTATTTATTTTTCTTTTTATTTTCGTGTATTTTATGGATTTTTTATTAAAAATATGTACAATTAAAAAACCTAGCATATATATTGTTATTGATATTGTGACTATTGGTATATTTAGAAACATTAACATTAGTAGCATACCCATAATTCTTACTATTCCTCCTAAATATGATCTACATATACCTATTGGGTACCATCTTGATAGCTCTTTTGTATCATTTACAATTGTTTCTAAAACTTCTCCTATTTTTATTTTTTCTATTTCTTTTTGTTTTATTTTCTGTAATTTTATATATATTTTTTCTCTATAATCTGCTTCTTGTTCTTTTTTAAAGCTCTCATTGTTAAGGTCCTCAAAAAAATTTGCGCATGCTCTTAAAATATTTATTCCAAAATACATTACCCCTAATATTGTTATTAGTTTTATATTTTCACTTGGTATTGCATATTCTATCATAACTATTGTGAAAGCGGTAAATATTATAACCATTATACTTGTAACAAACCATCCGGATTGCAACTTTAGTCATTTGTTTTTTATATTTTTCAGCTAATTTTTTAAACATTTTCATTATTCCTCTAATACTTTATTTTTATTATTTTCTATTATTTCTTTATATTTTGGATTAATTTCTATTAATCCATTATGTGTACCTACTTCTATAGTTTTATTATTTATAAATAATACTTTGTCACACTTTTTTGCTATTTCAACATCATGTGATATTATTATTGTCCCAATTTGTAATTCTATCATATTATTTAATATGTTTAATTTTGTTTTGTTGTCTAATTTTGATAACGAATCATCAAATATTATAAATTGAGTTTGCTTAGCTAGTGTTCTTGCTATTGCTATTCTTTGTTTTTGTCCACCTGATATATTGTTTCCACCTTTTTCTATATAAAAATCAAATTTTTCTTCTAAATTATATATGTCTTTATCTATATTGGCTAATTTGCATATTTTTATTATTTCTTCATCGTTTAATTTTGGATTTGTTATTTTAATGTTCTCTTTTATCGTATTGTTAAATAAATATGTATCTTGAAGAACAATTCCTATATACTCTCTTATACTTTTTTTACTAGTATTTCTAATGTTTTGTTTTCCTATTAATATTTCTCCTTCATATGGATAAAATCCTAATAATGTTTTTGCTAAAACTGTTTTTCCATAGCCATTGTCTCCTATTATTGCTACATTTTCATTTTTATTGATTTCAAAATTTAAATTTTGTAAGATTATATTTTCATTTATTTTTATTGTTACATTTCTAAAGATTATATTTCCATCAAGTTTTATATTTGGATTTGTTTCAATGTCTTTTTTAGTATTTATCAATTCTGTTAATTTTTTATATGCAACTACAAATTCATTTACATCTTTTAGTTCTTTTACAGCATTATATACATATCCCAATATTTTTTTTGAATATGATAATAATATTGATATTGTGGCAAGTGTTAATTTCCCTTGTACAACTAGTATTCCTCCCCATAGTAGCACAAAAGGTTGGTTAAAATTTCTTATTGTATGTGTTCCTATTGCATATATTACTTTT
The DNA here is from genome assembly GCA_029258515.1 of Clostridia bacterium. Lineage (GTDB taxonomy): Bacteria > Bacillota > Clostridia > TANB77 > CAG-508 > CAG-269. Next base: position 172,657 of record JARHYK010000014.1, read on the forward strand.
ATTTTTGCTAATTTTATATCTTTTGCTTTATATTCTTTATTCACTTTTGAAAAGTCTTTAATTTCTTTTTCTCTTCTTCCAAATATTTTATGCATCTTTGATTCTTCAATGCTTTCTGTTGTTTTTTTTATGACTTTTCTGTTCATTTCTACTATATCTTCTACTAGAGGTTTTGAAACTTTAAAATACCATATCGATAAAATTAATATTATCAAACATATTGTACTTGTAAATATTCCTATTGTTATATTTAGTTTTAGTGTTTGAACTATTGCAAATATTATTATAAATGTTGTATCAAAAAATAGATTTATTTGTGAGTTAAAAAAATTTGAGTATGTGTTTGCATCACTGTTTACTCTTTGGATTATATTTGCTTTATCTGTATTACTAAACTCTATATATTCTATTTTAGGTATATATTCTAGAATTGTTTCTTTTACATTTTTATTTATTTTTAAATTAAATTTAGTATTTACTTTGCTTTTTAAGTAGTTTGTTAAAACAATTAAAATATTTACTACTATTAATACTATTGCTAATATTATAATTTTAGATATTTTATCATCTACATAAAACAAATTTCTTATTATTTTAGGTATTACTTCTTCATTTCCTTGTACAATTCCATCCAATGCATATTTTATAAACATTGGTATATATATTGTTAATTTTGAAGATATAGCACTTAATATTAGCGATAATAATATATAAAATTTTGCTCCTTTTAGTGTTTGATTTAAAAATTTATTTTTCATTTTTTCCCTCTATTTATATATTTTTATTTAATTTATTATATATTTTTGTTTTTGTCAATATTTATTGTTTTTTTACTTAAAATCTCTTGAATTTTTTGTCAATTATTGTATAATAAAAGCAATAATAATTTTAAAAAGGATGGAATATTATGGAAAAAAAGATGTTTAATTTAACTAGTCCTCAAAGAAGTATTTGGAATATGGAATTTTATTATTCTGATACTAATATTTGTAATATTTGTGGGTCTGGACTTATTAAGGAAAATGTAAATATTGATGTTTTAAAAAAAGCTATTAATATTTTAGTGAAAGAAAATGATAGCTTTAGAATTCGTATTGCTTTAGAAGATGGTGAACCTCGTCAATATTTTGTTGATTATGAAGAGTTTGATATTGAAGTTGTCCCTGTTTCTTCTATGAAAGATTTTAAAAATTTAGAAGATACTTTTGTTCAAGAAAAGTTTTCGTTATTTAATTCTAATTTATTTAAGTTTAAATTAGCAAGATTTCCTAATGGTAATACTGCTGTTGTTTTAAATATTCATCATATTATTTCAGATTCTTGGTCTTCTGGTATTACTATTCAGGAGATTGTTAGAATTTATCATTCATTAATTAATGGTACTGAATATATATCTCCTACTTTTTCTTATACTAATTTTATTGAGGCTCAAGAAAAATATATGTCTACTAATAAATTCGAGAAAGATAAAGCATTTTGGTTAGATTATTTGGATGGTTTTTCTCATGCTGTTTCTATTCCTAATCTTAATAGAGCAGATGTTTCTTCTCAAGATGCTTTACGCGCTACATATTTTTTAGGTGAAGAACTGACTTCTAAAATCAATGTTTTTTGTAAAGAGCATGGATTATCTACTTATGCATTTTTTATGTCTATACTTTCATTATATTTAGCAAATTCTGCTAATACTAACGATGTTGTTATAGGGTCACCTATTTTAAATAGAACTAATTTTAAAGAAAAAAATTCTACTGGTATGTTTATTTCAACAATACCTTTTAGAACAAAAATAGATGGTAATACTTCTTTTGTTGAGTTTGCTAAAAATTCTGCTGTTACTTTATTGTCTATTTTTAGGCATCAAAAATATTCTTATGAAAGCATTTTAAATGATATTCATAAAATTGATAGTAATATTTCTAGGTTATATAATGTGTCTGTTTCTTATCAGATTACTCATGCTTCTAATGATGTTTCTGGTTGCGAAACCAATTGGACTTTTAGTAAAACTGGTATTGATGAAGTCTCTGTAAATATTTATGACTTGAATGATACTGGTAATTTGAAAATTGATTATGATTACTTAACTTGTAAATATTCTAAAGAAGAAATTGATACTTGGCATCTTCGTATTTTAAAGATGATTAACCAAGTATTAGATAACCCTCTTATATTGCTTAATAATATTCAATGTATTACTGATGAAGAAAAAAATGTTATATTAAATAAATTCAATAATAGATTGTTAGATTGTCCTTTGGATTCTAATATTGTTGAACTTTTTGAGAAAAATGTTAAATTATATCCAAATGAAATTGCTTTGGTTTATAAAAAGAAAAAATATACTTATAGAGATTTAAATAAATTGGTTAATCAATTTTCTAGATATCTTGTTTCTAGAGATGTTAAAAATGGCGATATTATTGGTGTTTATATGAATAAATCTGATTGGTTTATTATTTCTATTTTAGGTGTTTTGAAGCTTGGTGCTGCATATTTGCCTATGCACCCTGATTATCCTGCAGAAAGAGTTAATTATATTTTAACAGATAGCAATTCTAAGCTTTTAATAACTGATCAAGATATTAGTTTAGATGGTGTTAAAGTTGTTTCTCCTTCTAAAATCAATTTAACAAATATTGATGATAGTAATTTAGATGTTTTAATTTCAGCTAGTAATTTATGTTATGTAATTTATACTTCAGGTTCTACTGGAAAACCTAAAGGAGTATGCCTAACTCACTCTAATTTAATTAATTTTTTATATAATTTAAATGATTGTTTTAAAAATAAATTTTCTAATATGGATAATTGTTTATCAGTCGCTAACATTTCTTTTGACGCAAGTGTTCAAGAACTTTTTGTACCTTTGTGTTTTGGATCTACGTTAGTACTTTATCCTAAAAATACTTTAACAAATATTCCTTTGCTTTGCGATATTTTGGAAGAAAATAATATTACTTTTTCTTTTCTTCCTCCAAATATTTTAGATGATATTTATATGTTTGTTAAGAATAATGATAGGAAATTTACTATTAATAAATTATCTGTTGGAGTGGAATCTATCAAAAATAGTACTTTAAATAATTTTTATGAGTTAAATAAAGATATTGAAATGGTTAATGGGTATGGTCCTTCTGAGGCTACTATATGTTCTACTTTTTATACTTATAATTATAATGAAGAAAATTCTTTTGTACCTATTGGCTATCCTTTAAAAAATAATGATATATATATTTTAAACTTTTTAAACCAATTACAACCTGTAGGTTTTCCTGGTGAAATTTGTGTCAGTGGTGCTAGTGTTTCTTTAGGATATTTGAATAATAAAGAAATGACTGATAAATGTTTTGTTAATATCAAAACTTTAACTAATAAAAAAATTTATAAAACAGGTGATATAGCTTTTTGGAATAGTGCTGGATATTTATCTTTTATTGGTAGAAATGATTCTCAAATTAAATATAGAGGGCATCGTGTTGAATTAAATGAAATTAATAATTGTCTTGAAACAATTAATAATGTTACAAAGGCTATTACTATCTTTAAGAAAATAAATAATGTTCCTGCAATCTGTTCTTATGTTTTGACTGGTAGTCCTAGTATTACTCCAGAAACAATAAAAGATTATTTAGCTAATCATTTACCATATTATATGATTCCAAGTCATATTATGATTTTAGACACTTTACCTTTGACTCCTAATGGTAAAATTGATAGGAAAAATTTACCATATATTGATGTTAAACCTAAAATTTATGTAAAACCTAGTACTTTAACTGAAATCAAGCTTCATAATATGGTTTGTGAACTTTTAAATGTAGAAAATTTTTCTGTTTACGATAATTTCTTTGATTTAGGTATGGATTCATTACTTGCTATACGTTTTTCGTTAAAGATTTTTAATGAGTTTAATATTAATCTTACTATAACAGAAATATTTAAAAATAACACACTTGCTTTATTAGCTAATTATTTGGATAATTATCATGAAATTGATTTATCTTTTGCTAATATTCAAAAAGCAGATAAAAAACATGGTTATGATTTATCTTCTGCGCAAAGAAGAATTTACTACGCTTCTAAAATGGCTGGTTCTTCTTTAGTTTATAATGTTAGTGGTGGTGTTTTTATTGATACTATTTTGGATATTAAAAAGGTTCAAATAGTTATTGATAAAATTATTGAAGAAAATAGTGCATTTAGAACTTGCTTTACTAATCAAGATGGTGAAATCAAACAGTTTGTTTTAGATAAAGTTGATTTAAAAGTTAATTTGTTTAATGATGGCAATATTTCAGATGATGAACTTCAAAAATTGATTGATAACTTTCCTAAACATTTCGATTTGGATTTTGCTCCACTTTTAAGAGTAGAATTACATTTAGTTAATAATGGCTCTTTGCTTTTAATAGATTCTCATCATATTATAATTGATGGTTCTTCTATGAATATCATGCTTAATGATTTTTGTAAGTTATATAGTGATGGAATTATTGAAGATAAACAACTTGATTATATAGATTATTCTGAATGGGAAAATTCTTTTACTTCTAGTAAAAATATTATTCCTATTAAGGATTATTGGGCTAAACGTTTTGAAAATTATGAAATTCCTGTTACTAATTTGCCTTATGATTTTCCTCGTACGGATAAAAAATCTTTTAATGGCGAAAAGTTATACTTCGATTTGGGTAAAGATTTATTTGATTTAGTGTCAGGTATCGCGAAAAAATATGATGTTTCTAATTATATGGTCTTTTTGACTGTGTTGTATGTTTTATTATATAAATATACTTGTCAAGAAAATATTATAATTGGTTCTCCTATGGATGCTAGAAATTCTTCGAAATTAAATAACTTAATTGGTATGTTTGTTAATAACTTGATTTTGAATACTACAATTGATGGTTCTTCTTCTTTTGCAGAGTTATTGTTGGAAGTTAAACAATTAGTTTTAAATTCTTTATCTAATGGGCCTTATCCTTCTGATATGCTTTTAAAGGATTTAAAAATAGCTACTAATTCTTCGTTATTTGATGTAGTTTTTGCTTATCAAAATGCTAATACTGATACTTTTTATATAAATGATAAAAAGCTTGATATTAGATTTGCAAATACTAATACAGCAAAATTTCCTTTAACTATTGAGGTTGTTCCTTCTAGTTATTCGATTAATTTTGAATATAACTCTGATTTGTTTAAAAAAACTACTATTAAAAGTTTATTTGAACATTATATTTATTTATTAAAAAACTTAAATACACTTTTAGATGTTTCTATTGATGATGTTAATATTATAACTCCAAAAGAAGAGAAACTTTTGGCAATGTTTAATGATACAGCTGGCGAAATTAATGATGATACAATTATGTCTATTTTTGAAAGAATTGTTTTAAATCATTCAAATGATATTGCAGTTATTTGTGATGGAAAGAGTTTAACATATGATGAATTGAATAAAAAATCTAATAGTTTAGCTCATCATTTGATTCATATTGGTGTTAAACCTAATGATATAGTTTCTATTATGACTAATCGTTCTTTGGAAACTATTGTAAGTATGCTTGGTATTTTAAAAGCTGGTGGAGCTTTTTTAAATGTTGATCCTACTTATCCTGTTGATAGAACTAAATATTATTTAGAAGATTGTAAAGCTAAATATATTCTTGTTCAAAGGGAACTTAGAGATAAAGTAGATTTTATTGAAAATTGTATTGAGATTGATTTGGATAGTGAATTTTATAACGATAATTTTGAGAATCCTTGTGTAACTCTTGAACCTACTGATTTATCTTATGTTATATATACTTCAGGTTCTACTGGTAAGCCTAAAGGTGTTATGCTAAATCAAGTTGGATTTGCAAATATGGTTAAAGCTATGGGACTTGTTTTGGATTATTTAAAAGAAGGTAATAAGCATTGTATTGCTTCTGTTACTTCTACTCCTTTTGATATATTTGTTTATGAGATTTTTGTATCTTTAGCTCATGGATTAAAAGTTTTATTGGCAAATAATGATGAACATAGAAATCCTGTATTATTAGATGGTTTGATTAAAAAATATGGTGCTGATGTTATGACTGTTACTCCTAGTTTAATGAAAATTAATTATGACAATCGTTTACATCCATCTTCTTTATCTAATATTACACATATGGTTTTTGGTGGTGAACCTTTACCTGAAAAATTTGTTGATGATTTAAGAAAGTTATCACCTGGAGTTACTATTTATAACATATATGGTCCTAGTGAAATTACTGTCTTATCTAATGTCCAGAATTTAACAGGAGAAGATAAAATTACTATCGGCCCTCCTATTATGAATACTCAAATTCATATTTTAGATAAAAATGGTCACCAGCTACCTATTGGAGTTGTTGGGGAAATATATATTTCCGGTATACAAGTTGGAAATGGATATATTGGAAAACCTAAAATGACTAAAGAAAGATATTTAGATAATCCTTTTGGTTCTGGAAAAATGTATAGGTCTGGAGATATTGGTAGATGGACCTTTGATGGTAAAGTTCAATGTTTAGGTAGAGTTGATAATCAAATTAAATTACGTGGGCTTAGAATTGAATTAGGCGAAATAGAAGGAAAAATGGAAGCTATTCCTGGAGTTATTTCAGCAGTAGTAAATAAAATTTCTGTTAAGGATAGAGAATTTTTATGTGGTTATTATGTTTGTGATAAGGAATTTAATGTTAATGAAAAAGATGTAAAATCAACTTTAAGAAAATCTTTACCTCAATATATGGTGCCTACATATATTGTTAAGTTGGATAAGATGCCTTATACAATTAATAGAAAAATTGATAGAAAAGCCTTGCCTATGCCTGATTTGAATAGTAATCATGATTATATTGCTAAAGAAAAGTTAAGTAAGCAAGAAAAAAAATTGTTAAAGATTTGGAAAAATATTTTGCATATCGAAAATATTTCGGTTAATGATAATTTTTTTGATATTGGTGGAGATTCTATTTTAGCTATTAATATGCAAATTGAAGCTTTAAAAAATGGTTTTTCTTTTGAATATGCTGATATTTTTAATTATCCTACTATTAAGACGTTAGCTTCAAAAATTCCTGTTAACTTTAATAATGATTTGGTAGATTATGATTATTCTAGAATTAATAACTTGTTAAAAAATAACTCTATTGAGAATTTTGATAGTATAACACCTTCTCCTCTTGGAAATGTTTTATTAATCGGAGTTACTGGATATTTGGGTGCTCATTTGATACATTCATTTTTGGAAAATGAAATTGGTGATATTTATTGTTTGATTAGACAAAAAGATAATATGATTCCTAACCAACGTTTAAAAAATACTCTTTCTTACTATTTTGGAAATGATTTTGCTAAAAAATATAAAGATAGAATTCATATTTTAGAAGGTGATATTTCTAATGATAATCATATTGGCCTTTCTAATCAAGACTATTTAGTTGTTAAAAATAATGTTTCTACTGTTATAAATTCTGGTGCTTTGGTTAAACACTATGGTCAACGAGAGTTATTTGAAAAGGTTAATGTTCAAGGTACTTTGAATGTAGTTAACTTGTGCAAAGATTTGAATAAAAAGCTTTTACATATTTCCACAATTAGTGTTTCAGGTAATGGCGAAAGAGAAGAAATGATTGTAGAAACTCCCGACAATATTAATGATAAAAAGATATTTACAGAAAAAGATATTTATATTGATCAAAAACTTAATAATGTTTATACTATCACTAAATTAGAAGCTGAAAGAATTGTTTTATCTGCTATTTTAGATGGTTTAGATGCTAAGATTTTGCGTATAGGTAATATTTCTAATAGGTATTCGGATGGCGCTTTTCAAAGAAATGTTTCTGAAAATGCTTTTGCAATGAGAATTAAATCTTTTATAGATATTGGTGTTTTTCCAGATTATTCTTTAAAACATGAGATTGAACTTACACCTGTTGATTTATGCGCAGATGCTATTTTAAAGATTGGTAATTACTCAAGTAAATGTAATGTTTTCCATATTTATAATACTAAATTGCTTTCTATTTCATTATTTGTAGAAATTTTAGCTGAACTTGGTATTAAGTTATTACCTGTATCTGACGAAGAAATGACCAAAATTATTACTGAATTGCTTGAAGATGAAAATAGAAAAGATATGCTAAATGGAATTATTCACGATTTGGATAAGAATAAAAAGTTAATTTATACATCTAATATTAGCTTGGATAGTAGTTTTACTGAAAAATATTTAGATTTTATTGGTTTTAATTGGAAAAAAATTGATAAAAATTATATAATTAAATATATTAATTATTTTAAGAAAATCAAATTTTTAAAATAGCTGTTATTTTAAAAATTTAAATAAAAAACTAAGGAGGATTTATTTTATTATGGGATTTGTTAATTTACCATTTTTATCATTATTTATTTCTACTGTACTTATTCTTATGCTATTATTTTATATAGCTTCAAAAAAGCCTTTAAATCAACTTAAGAAAAGTTTTTTCTTGATGATTTTATGTGTTTTTATTATTTGTATAGGTGTTCTTCTTCAAGAATGCCTATACAAATCATATAATATTGACCCTATGATTTTTGAAAATTTTATTTATATTGGAACTTGTTTTTTACCTGTCAGTGTGTTTTTTACTGCATTAATTTTTAAGAATACTAAAATAAAATTTGAAAAAAAACATTTATTGTTATTTGTAGTTCCTGTAGTTTCTTTACTCGTGCTTTGGACTAATAATCTTCATCATTTGTTTTTTGTAAATTACTCTATTGACATTACTGAAGGAATAGTTGGTCCATATTTTATTATACATTCTATTTATACTTATGGTTTATTGTTTATAAGTATTGCTATGTTAATACAAAATTCATTTAAAACATCTGGATTTTTTTCAAGGCAATCTCTATTATTGTTACTTGGTACAATAATACCTATTGTTATTAATCTACTTGGTACTACGAAATTAGTTAGTATGAATGTATATTTAACACCAATTTCTTTTTCTGTTGCTATGCTTTTATATGCTTTTGCAATTTTGAAATATAACTTTTTAAATATTTCACCTATCGCATTACAAAGGATTGTTAATGTTATGTCAGATAGTTATTTAGTATTAGATATTAATGAATATGTGGTTGATTATAATCAAACTTTTGTTGATACTTTTAATATAAAAAATACAGCTATTAGAAATAAAAAAATCTTTGACTTGCTACATGCTGCAAAAAATATAGATAATTTTAAAAATGTTTTTTACTCTTCTATTAAAGATAAAAAAACACATAGTCTAGAATTTTATGATTCATATATTGATAAATATTTTAATGTTGAAATAAGCCCTTTATTTAACAAAAAGGTATTTATAGGTGTTTTAATTCTATTCAAAGATATTACTGAGCACGTTTTGGATATGAAAAAATTAAAAGATAATCAAGATACTTTAATGGAAAGCGAAAGATTAGCATCTTTAGGACAATTAATTGGCGGTATTGCTCACAACCTAAAAACTCCTATCATGTCTATTTCTGGTGCTACTGAAGGAATTATTGATTTAATAAAAGAGTATGATGCTTCTATTGATGATCCTGAAGTCAATTCACAAGATCATCATGAAATTGCTAGTGACATGATTGGTTGGACGGAAAAAATTAAAGAATATACTGAATATATGTCTGATGTCATAACTGCTGTTAAAGGGCAAGCTGTGGCTATGTCTGAAACAGATAACATTACTTTTGACATAGAAGAATTAGTAAAAAGAATAAATATTTTAATGAGGCATGAATTAAAAAGTGCTATTGTTTATTTAAATGTTTCCTTAAAAGTTTCTGAACATACTATTTTACATGGAGATATTAATAGTTTAATACAAGTTATTAATAATATGATTTCTAACTCAATTCAAGCATATGCTGGTAAACCTGAGCAAAATATTGATTTAATTATTGATAAAGATAGTTCTAATAATTTGGTTATTTCTATTAAAGATTATGGTCCAGGACTTCCTGAAAAAGTTAAAGAAAAGCTATTTTCTGAAATGATTACAACAAAAGGTAAAAATGGAACGGGACTTGGTTTATATATGTCTTATTCAACTATTAAAGCTAATTTTGGTGGAGACATTACTTACGAAAGTGAACCTAATAAAGGAACACTATTTAATATTATTTTACCATTGTAGGTATTTTATGGGTGATTTTTGAATCTAAAAAAAATCACCCTCTTTTTATATTCATTTTTTATGAATTTTACTTAAAAGTACTATTTTTTATTCGAATTTGTTTAAAACTATTGAATTTATTTTATTTTATTTATATAATGATGTTATATTGTTTTAGGAGGATGTTACTATGAGAAAAGGCTTGCAAAATGTTGAAAATGTTGAAAATAATCAATATAAAATTATTGCAGTTGATGATGAGCAGGGTATTGTTGATTCTTTATCTATTTTTTTGAAAAGAACTGGTTATCATTTTACTGGTGTTACTAATCCTATGGAAGCTGTTGAGCGTGTTAGAAATGAACATTTTGATTTAATGATTTTAGACTTTATTATGACACCTTTTCATGGGGATCAGGTTGTTGAAGAGATTAGAAAGTTTAATAAGGATTTATATATTTTACTTCTAACTGGACATAAGGATTTAGCTCCTCCTTTAGAGACTATTAAAAGACTTGATATTCAAGGTTATTGTGAAAAAGGTGATAAATTTGATCAATTATTATTGCTTATTGAGTCTGGCATCAAGTCTGTCAAACAGATGAATGAAATTAAAAAAATTAATACTGAATTATCTGAAACTTATGGAAAATTGGAAAATGCTTATTGGGAAAGTGTTCAAACTTTGCGTAATACTGTTGAGGCAAAAGATGTATATACTCGTGGTCATTCTGATAGGGTTGCTGAGTATTCTGTTTTGATTGGAAAAAAATTGGGGCTTTCTGATGAGGATATTAATACTTTACATATTGGTGGTTTATTCCATGATATTGGTAAAATTGGTGTTCCTGATAGTATTTTGCAAAAAAATGGTTCACTAAATGATGATGAATATTCGCAAATCAAACAACATCCTAATATTGGTGTACATATTTTATCTCATGCTACTATTTTTAAGAATATTTTGGATATTGTTGAACATCATCACGAAAAATATGATGGGTCTGGTTATCCTTCAAAATTAGCTGGTGATAACATCCCTTATTTTGCTAGAATTGCAGCTATCGCTGATAGTTTTGATGCTATGACATCTCGTCGTTCTTATCGTGATGCCTTGCCTATGGAAACAGTTATCTCTGAATTTGAACGTTGTCGTGGTTCTCAATTTGACCCTGAAATTGATGATTTATTTTTGGATATTTTGAAAAATGATTTTGGAGAAATTAAGGAAATTATGGAAAAATATAAATAATTTTTATTTGTTTATGTATGTGAAAAGTCAAATTTCTATTTTGAAATTTGACTTTTTTATTTTGTTTTATAATTTTTATATTTTCATAGATAATGCCACTTTTTGTCTTTCTAAATCAATATTTATAACTTTAACTTTTACTATATCTCCTACTGACACAACTTCTGATGGATTTTTAATAAATTTATTGCTCATTTCTGAAATATGGACTAAACCATCATGTTTTACTCCTATATCTACAAATGCTCCAAAATCTATAACATTTCTTACTGTTCCTGTTAATATCATTCCTTCTGTTAAGTCTTCTAATTTTAATACGTCAGAGCGTAAAATTGGTTTTGGCATATCTTCTCTTGGATCTCTTCCTGGTTTTGATAATTCTTCTATTATATCACTTAATGTCATTTCCCCTATTTCTAGTTCTTTTGCTGTATTTTTTATGTCTACTTTTTGTAATTTTTCTTGTAGTTTTTGTAATTTTTCTTTGTCTTTTAAATCTTTTTTGTCAAATCCTATTTTTTCTAATAGTTTTTCTGTTTGTTCATAGCTTTCTGGATGAACTGCTGTTATTTCTAATGGATTATCTCCATCTAAAATTCTTAAAAATCCTGCACATTGTTCAAATGCTACTTTACCTAGTTTAGGTACTTTTAATAATTGTTTTCTATTTTTTAATTTACCATTTTCATCTCTATATTTTACTATGTTTTTGGCTATTGATTTATTTATTCCTGATACATATGAAAGTAGTGAAGGTGTTGCAGTATTTACATCTACACCAACTTTATTAACACTATCTTCTACAACTCCTGTTAGGCTTTCTGCTAATTTTTTTTGATTTACATCATGTTGATATTGTCCTACTCCTATTGCTTTAGGGTCTATTTTAACTAATTCTGCTAGTGGATCTTGTAGTCTTCTTGCTATTGAAATAGCACCTCTTATTGATACATTTATATCTGGATATTCTTCTGTTGCAAGTTTTGATGCTGAATATACTGATGCACCTGCTTCACTTACTATTACATAATGAACTTCTCTTTTGGCTTCTTTTATCATTTCTGCAACAAACATTTCAGATTCTCTTGATGCAGTTCCATTTCCTATTGCTATCATATCAATTTTGTCTTTTTCAATTAGTTTTAATAATTCTTTTTTCGCATTTTCTACATCATTTTGAGGTTCTGTTGGATATATTGTTGTATAATCTAAAACTTTACCTGTTTCATCAATTACTGCTATTTTACAACCTGTTCTATATGCAGGGTCAAATCCCATTACTGTTTTCCCTTTAATTGGTGCACCTAATAATAGTTGTTTTGCATTTTTTCCAAATACTTTAATTGCCTTATCTTCACCTTTTTCTGTCAAATCTGAACGTATTTCTCTATCTATTGATGGCTCAATTAATCTTTTAAAACTGTCTAAAATTGTATCTTTTAGCATATGAGTAAATTGATTTTCACCTTTTATTATATCTTTTTCTATATTTGTTAGTATTTTATCTTCTGGCTTTTGGATTTTAACTTTTAAAAATTCTTCTTTTTCTCCTCTATTTATTGCTAAAATTCTATGGCTTGGTATATATTTTATCGGTTCTTGTTTATCATAATACATTTCGTAGTTAGATTTTTCTTCCACATTTGATGCTTTTGTATCAATCATGGCTTCTCTATAACATATTCTTTTTATATCTTTTCTATATTTACTATTATCAGAAATATTTTCTGCAATAATATCTAAAGCTCCTTGAATAGCATCTTCCACATTTTTAACAACTTTATCTTTGTTTTTCTTGTCTTCTTCATTTAATTTATCGATATTCACAAATTGTTTTGCAATTTCTTCAATAGGTGTTTTTTCCTTTTGTTCTAGTATGATATTAGCTAGTGGCTCTAATCCTTTGGCTTTTGCAACTGTTGATCTAGTTTTTTTCTTTTGTTTATAGGGTCTATATATGTCTTCAACTTCTGCTAGCGTTTTACTAGTAGCTACTGCTTGTGAAATTTCAGCTGTTAATTTACCTTGTTCGTCAATAGATTTAAGAACTTCTTCTTTTCTTTTTTCAAGATTTCTTAAATAAGATAATCTTTCACCTAGTTCCCTAAGGATTTCATCACTTAATCCACCAGTAACCTCTTTTCTATAACGAGCAATAAAAGGAATCGTATTTCCCTCATCTATTAAGTTCACTGTTTTTTCAACTTGAATTTCTTTAATTTGTAATTCTTGTGCAATAATGCTATTAATTTTATTCATTTTATTCTACTCCTTTATATTTTATCTTTTCTTGTTATTTTTGCTCCTTATTGGGACACTTCAAAAAAGGCTCATTTAATTTTTGGTTAGTCTTTTAATTGTTCATTTGCTTATTTTTAGGTCTTTAATTCTTTCTGTAAATATTCTTCTATTGCATTTTGTATAATTTCTTTTTTATGTCCTGAACCATTACATTAAAAAATGAGGTTCCTAGATATTTTCTGCCTGTTCATAGCATAAAATCACTCTTATTTCTCTTTATTTTCTAGTTCCCCCATTTTTTATGATTCTTTTTTGGCGCGTCCCAAAAGGATTACTCTATTCCTAAATATTCATTGTATGTTAGTTCTCTATCTATTAAGTCCCCATTTTCTTTTATTTCTATTATTCTATTTGCTACTGTTTGCATTAGTTGATGGTCATGTGATGTGAATAGTATATTTCCTTTAAAGTTTTGCATTCCGCTATTTATTGCTGTTATACTTTCCATATCCAAGTGGTTTGTTGGTTCGTCAAATATTAAGAAGTTTGCTCCTGATAGCATTATTTTTGATAATACACATCTTACTTTTTCTCCTCCTGATAAGACTTTTACTTGTTTTAGTGCTTCATCTCCTGAGAATAGCATTCTTCCTAAAAAGCTTCTTACATATGTTTCATCTGGATCTTTTGAGTATTTTCTTAGCCAGTCTGTTATACTTTCGTCTGTTTCAAATAGGTAGTTATTATCTTTTGGAAAGTAATTGTTTGTTATTGTTGATCCCCATTTAATTTCTCCTTCATCTGGTTCTAGTTCTCCTGCTATTATTTTGAATAGTACAGTTTTTGCATTTTCGTTATCTGCTAAGAATGCTATTTTATTGTCTTGTTTTACTGTAAATGATACATTTTTTAGTAGTTGTACTCCATCTACTGTTTTTGATATATTTTTTACTTCTAGTATTTCTTTTCCTGGTTCTCTATCTGGTTTAAAATCTATATATGGATATTTCCTGTTTGATGGTTTTATTTCTTCTAGTTCTATTTTTTCTAATGTCTTTTTTCTTGATGTTGCTTGTTTTGATTTTGATGCATTTGCACTAAATCTTGCTATGAAGTCTTGTAGTTCTTTTATTTTTTCTTCTTTCTTTTTGTTTTGTTCTCTTGCTTGTTTTAATGCTAATTGACTTGATTCATACCAGAAGTCGTAGTTTCCTGGATATAGTGTGATTTTTCCAAAATCTACGTCTGCTATGTATGTACATACTTTGTTTAGAAAATATCTGTCATGTGATACTACTATTACTGTGTTTTCGTAGTTTATTAGAAATTCTTGTAACCAGTTGATACTTTTTAGGTCTAAGTCGTTTGTTGGTTCGTCTAATAGTAATACATCTGGATTTCCAAATAGACTTTGGGCTAGTAGTATTTTTACTTTTTCTCTTGGTTCTATTTCTTTCATGTATTTATAGTGATTTTCTGGTGAAATTCCTAAGTCGTTTAATAGCATTTGTGCATCTGTTTCTGCATTCCAGCCATCTAGTTCTGCAAATCTTTCTTCTAGTTTTGCTGCTTTCATTCCATCTTCTTCTGAGAAGTCTTCTTTACTATATATTTCTTCTTTTTCTTTCATTATTTTATATAGCTCTTTGTTTCCCATTATTACTGTATCCATTACTGTTTCTTCTTCATAAGCAAAGTGGTCTTGTTTTAGAACTGATAAACGTGCTCCTTTTTCTAGGCTTACTTCTCCTTTACTTGGTTCTATTTCTCCTGATAATACTTTTAAGAATGTTGATTTTCCTGCTCCATTTGCTCCTATTATTCCATAACAGTTTCCTTTTGTGAATTTTAAGTTTACATCTTCGAATAGAATTCTTTTTCCAAATCTTACTGTTACTCCAGTCGTTGTTAACATTTTTTATTCCTCCTTTATTTTTTCCCATGGTAAATCTTCTTTTCCGAAATGACCATAGTTTGTTGTTTTTTTATATATTGGTTGTTTTAAGTCTAGATATTTTATTATTCCTTGCGGTGTTAAATCATATTTTTCTTTTATTTTTTCTATTATTTCATCTTCTGGAATTGTATTTGTTCCGTAGGTATTTATCCATATTGATAGTGGTTCTTTTTTTCCTATTGCATATGATATTTGTAATTCACATTTTTTACTATATCCTTTTGCTACTATGTTTTTTGCTATGTGTCTTAGCATATATGCTCCTGATCTATCTACTTTACTTGGATCTTTTCCTGAAAATGCTCCTCCTCCATGTCTTGCCATTCCTCCATATGTATCTACTATTATTTTTCTTCCTGTTAATCCGAGTGTCTCCTAGTGGTCCTCCTGTTACGAATTTTCCTGTTGGATTTATATATATTTTTGTATTTTTATCTATCATATCTTTTTCTACTATTTCTTTTATTACTTTTTCTATTATTTCTTGTTTTAGATTTTCTATTTCCACATTTTGTTCATGTTGTGTGGATATCAATATTGTTTCTATTCTTTTTGGAATATCATTTTCATATTCTACGGTTACTTGTGTTTTTCCATCTGGTCGTAGTCCTTTTATTATTCCTTCTTTTCTTACATCTGTTAGTCTCTTTGCCAGTTTATGTGCTAGGTCTATTGGATATGGCATATAGTTTTTAGTTTCGTTACTTGCATATCCAAACATTATTCCTTGATCTCCTGCTCCTCCTATATCTACTCCTAATGCTATATCTGGACTCTGTTCAGTTATGTTTATATTTATTTTACATGTTTTATAATCTAAGTCTAATTTTTCATTGTCATATCCTATTTCTTTTATTGTTTCTCTTGTTAGTTTTTCAATGTCTTTTTTATCTATTTTTGCCTTTGATGTTACTTGTCCAGCTATTGTTATTTCATCTTTTGCTGCAAATGTTTCTATTGCAACTCTTGAATCTTTATCCTTTTTTAAGTATTCATCTAACAAACTATCTGATATATAGTCACATAATTTATCTGGATGTCCTTCTGTTACACTTTCACTTGTGAAGTAATATTTTTCCATTTTCTTTTTCTCCTTTTTTGCTTTTAATACCGTTATTTTATCATATTTTGAGTGTTATATCAAGTGTTTTGGCATCTATTGCTTTTTTTGAAGTTTTATGTGATTTTTTATATTTAGGGGGTTTTATGTCTAGAAATGGAAGAAATTGTAGGCGTCAAAAAAAGAATTTTTATAATTTGAGTTTTGAAAAGAATAAAATAGTTTGGATTATTTCTTTTTTTATTTTTATTGATACTTTTATTTGTTTTAAAGTGTTTATTTCTTTTAATTCTAATAAAGTTGTAAATGCTGATGTTTCTAGCATTGAAAATGTATTTAGTGATAATTCTTCTACTGATGAAAATATTGTTACTAATTCTGATCTTTTGTTTGAAAAAGATGAAGATTTTGATTATGATTCTTATTATGCTAATAAGTCTAGAAGTTTTACTTTATGTGCTATTGGTGATTTTATGTATCATAATACTCAATACTTTGATGCTTATTTATAGGATACTTAGAAATATGACTTTTCTTATGTTTTTGATGATATTAAGATGTATACTTTTTCTCCTAATATTACTATTGGTAATCTGGAAACTAGTTTTGCATGGAGAGATATAGGATATAGTAATTATTCTACGTTTAATTCCTCTGATAACTTAGTAAAAGCTCTTAGGGATATTAGTGTTTATATTATTTTAGGTAATCACCCTCATACTTTGGAACCCATGAATAAAAGAACTGTTACAATCTTAGATGGTTCTAAAAAAGATTATTTTGTTGTTTATGCTTTAGGTATTTTTATTTGTGATCAAAATGCTTCTAATACTTGTAATTCTATTATTTTGAAATCTTTTGTATTACTAGTGATAAAGATACTTCTATTGGTAAAGCTAAATATGAACATTTGAAGGTTTATCTTAAGAAGATTAAGAATATTTTATGTGAAAATACAAACTAATTTATATGTAAATATTTTAGTAATTATAAAAAAACATTCCATTTAATTTGGAATGTTTTTTGGTGCACCATCTCGGGTTCGAACCGAGGACCTCTTGATTAAGAGTCAATTGCTCTACCAACTGAGCTAATGGTGCATATATTTTATTTGTTTTTTTTATTATATGCTTTTTAGATTACTTTGTCAATACTAAACTATTGAATTTGCTTATTTTTTATGTTTTAAGTATATAAATTAACTAAGAATTTTATATAAATATAAAATTCTTAGTTTTCAATTGTTATATTTCCTTATTAGCTGTGTTTGTTGTAGTTGTTTCAGGTATCGAATCCGGATTTGGTATTGGCTCTGGTTGTGGTTTAGGAGTAGGCGTTGGTGTTGGTACTGGTGTTGGCTCTGGCTGTGGTGCTGGTTCTTTATTTTGTTTTGTACCTTTTATAATTATTGTTTGCATTGCATCGTATGTATCTCTAGATAATATTTTGCTTGATACTATTTTTCCATTTAATGTTTTTGTTATATATGTTTGTGTTTTTCTACCATTTGCACCTCTTTGTTTTATTATTTCTTTTCCTACTGGTAAATTCGGATCTTCTATGTATTTAGTTGATGTAGGAATTGTTGCAATTGTTTCAGTTTTAAATGAGATTTTGTATTCTTCCTCTTCTTTTATCCCATATATAGATATTGTTGCAATTCCATTTTTAGCTGATGCTAGAATTTTTATTGGATATTTTCTTGTGTTTTTGAATTTAAAATCTGTCATTCCATAGACAACTGTTGCATCTAATCCTGGTCCTATATATGATGTTACAAATTGGTGATTTCTTCTTTCTATTGGTTCTAAATTGGCTTTTAATATTGCATTATATAGTGTTGATGATATTTGGCATATTCCTCCTCCTATACCATCTACTACTTCCCCTGATTCATATACTTTTGCATTTTTATATCCTGCTCCTGGTGTTCTTGGACCTAAAGTTTTATTATATGAAAATACTTCGCCTGGTAGTAATACTTTCCCATTTATTTTTCTGCAAGCTATTTGCAAATTTGTTGTTCTATCTCTATTTCCTCCATCAAACATTGTTGATGATGTTGCTAATTGATCGGGAAATGCTTTTGTTCCTATTTGTTCTATTGTTATTTCTGGTTTTGTTATTATTAAATTTATTATATATTCTTCTTTATCTTCTTCTAGAATTTTTTTTGCTTCAGCTATATCAAAATCTATTCCTTCTACTTCTGGATAAACTTTAAATGGATCTTTTGTGTAATATGCATTTTTCACTTCTTTATATATTTCATCATGTATTTTCTCAATGTTGATTTTTTCTGGTTCTTTTTCTATTGTTGGTATTTCTATATATTCATTTGATATTTTAGCTTCTTTTAAATTTTCTTTTACTTTCTCCAACAATTTTTCTGTGTCTATTTTAATTCCTTTTGTTCCTTTAGTTATTTTTAGTTTATTATTTTCTACATAATATCCAGATTTTATCATTACTCCTGGAAGATTTGTTCCTATGTCTTCTATTTGCTTTTTTGCTATCTCGTCATTTATTTTTAAATCTAAATCTATATCTTTTTTTCCGATTAGCGTGATTAGTATTTCATAGTTATTTGCAAATATATTTTTACTTCTCCCTACATTTTTTGCTTCTACTATTGCCTTATCTATATCATAACTTGTTTCAATTACTTTAGGATTTATTCCTGTTTCATAGTCTTTGTATTTTATTTGAATTTCTTTTTCTTTTTTCTCATTATATATTGTTTCTATTTTTCCTTTTGCTTCTTCTGATGTTAGTCCTGATACATCTATTCCTTGTATTTTTACTCCTGTTATTATTGTTTGTTTATTCATGTTTATCATTGAAAATATTGTTGAAAATATTATTAACATTAATATTATTGATATGGCTGTTAATATTATTATCTTTTTATTCTTTTTGTTTGATTTTTTTTCTTTTACTATTTCTTCTTTGTCTTCTTTAAGTTCTTTTTCTTCTAGTGTTTTTTCTGTTGTTTCATTAAATTTTTTTTGAATTTCTTCTTGTATTTTTTCTTGTTTTGCTTTTATTTCTTCTTCTTTTATTATTTCTTTATCCATTGTTTTCCCCCTTTTTTATCTTCTTTAAATTTTATCATAAAAAAAAAATTTTTACAACATTTTTTTACTTTTTACATAGTTATATAGTTACTTAGTTAATCATATGTTTACTAATATTTTTTATGCTTTAAACAAAAAAATGGCAAATTTTCTACTTTTTTTTAAAAAAAGCTTGAACATTGTTGGATTTAATATTATAATGTTGGTAGCAAAAGATAAATGAGGAGTTTTTGATATGGAATTAATGAAAAATATTTTTTTTAATACCGATAAATTAATACAAAATAGTAGCGTAAAAATATCTTATACTGGTAGATTTTTTCAAGATAATAGTGAAGATGTTTTTATTCATTATGGCTTTGGTATTAATTGGGATAATTTAAATGAAATAAAGATGGAGAAAACAGATTTAGGTTTCCAAGCTGAACTACTTTTAAACGAAGGAGATTCTTTTAATCTTTGTTTTAGAAATGGTAATAATGAATGGGATAATAACGAAGGTCAAAACTATGTATTCGTTCTAGAAAAACCTCAAACTGAACTTATTGTTTTAGATGATGAACCTGTTTCTTTAGGTTCTGCTAGAAAGCTTAGAAAATCTTATTTATGGAGTAAAAAAATTCGTTTAGCTGTTTATAAAATTGTTACTTATATTCCTAAATTAATTTCCGGAAATTATAGAAGAAAAGTTAGTGGATTTAGTGAATAATGATATAAAAACAAAAAAACAAAGTATTTTATACTTTGTTTTTTTGTTTTTATATCATTGACCATCCTCCATTTATCGCTAATACTTGTCCTGTTGTATATTCATCATCTATCAACCAATTTATGCATCTAGCTATATCTGTTGGTTGTCCTATTCTTTCTAATGGTATTTCTTGTTTTATTTGTTCTAGTTCTTGTTTTGTATACTCACTATTCATTTTTGTATTTATAATACCTGGTGCGATTGAATTTACTCTTATATTTGATGGTCCTAATTCTTTTGCTAGTGATTTTGTTAGTCCATCCATTCCTGCTTTTGATATTGAATATACTACTTCCATTGACGCACCTATTTGTCCCCATATTGATGATATATTTATTATGCATCCTTTTTTGTTATGTACCATATTAGGAGTTACTTCTTTACTCATGCAAAAAGCTGAATACAAATTTGTGTTTATAATTTCATCCCAATCTTTTTTTGTTACATCTGTTATTAATTGATTTTTGGTTATTCCTGCATTATTTATTAATACGTCTATTTTTTTATATTTTTTAATAGTATATTCTACCATTTTTTTGCATTCTTCTTCTTTTGATACATCTGCTTTAAATATTTCTAGTTTTTTTCCTTCTTTTTGTAATTCCTCTTGTAGTTCTTTAGCTTCTTTTTCTGATTTATTATAGTTTGCTATTACTATATTATTGTTTTTGCTTAGTGTTTTTGCTATTTCTTTTCCTATTCCATTAGATGCTCCTGTTACTATTATTACTTTGTTTTCCATTTTCTATCTCCTTTATTAGAAAATACATAAAAAAGCCGATAATTAAGAATGTTTTCAAAACTATCGACCTTTATATTGGAGCCACTTATCCGATTCGAACGGATGACCCTCGCATTACAAGTGCGATGCTCTGGCCAACTGAGCTAAAGTGGCAAAATTTGGTGACCCCGACGGGAATCGAACCCATGTCTCCGCCGTGAAAGGGCGATGTCTTAACCGCTTGACCACGGGGCCTTATATATAAAGAACTAAATAACTAACTTGTTATTTAGTTCTTTGGTGAGCTATCCGCGACTCGAACGCGGGACAACTTGATTAAAAGTCAAGTGCTCTACCACCTGAGCTAATAGCCCATATGCGTAACTCATAACGCTTTTATATATTACTATATTTTTAAGCACTTGTCAATAGTTTTTTTAAAATTTTTTAAATTTTTTTAAATTTTTTTAAATTTTTTGTATTTTTTTGTATTTTAGCTATTTTTTTTAGTTTTCATTTAGCTTTTCTACTACTTCTTCTACATCTAATCCATGTACTAAACAAGCTTCCTCTAATGTCTCCATTTGTGATGCTGGACATCCTAAGCAGTGCATTCCTATTTCTAATAAAAGTTCTGCTTTTTCAGGTGCTTTTTCCAATATTTCACCGATTGTTGTATTTTTATTTATTTCCATTTTTTCTCTCCTTTCAACATTTTATATTAATATATTATCATATTTTGATTAAAAAGTATAGACAAATTTAAAATTTTATTGTATATTATGTTTAGTTCATTACTCTTTTTTAGGTGGTGATTTTTATTCAACATTTAATTAATATCTTTTTTATTTCTTTTATTTTATATCTTTTTATTACTCTATATTCTATTTATATTTTTTTCGATATAAAAATTTTTCATAATAAGCAAGGTTCTAAATTGAATATTAAAAAGAAATTTTATTCTTGATGGAGGTGAATTTACATATTAAAACATAAAGTTGCTTTTTTTATTTCTTGCATTTTATTTATTCTTTTTGCTTTTTTTACATATAAAGTCTTCTTACCTTTATATCTAGCTGATGAAGTCATTATTAATTATGGGATCCATCCTTTTGATATGTGTATAGTATATCCTAAAGTGTGGGATTTTATTAAAAAATTATATATTTTTATATTCTTTTTCTCTAATTTTTTGTTTTGCAGATTTTTATATTTAAGATTTTTTTGCTTTTTTAATTGTATTACTGGTTTTAAATTTATATTTAATCTCTTTCATAATGTATTTAAAAAATTTAAGCCGAAAGTGATTAAAGATTCACAAATTACTTTTGTTCAAAATGAATTATCCTTATTTATTGGAAATGATTTTAGCAATAACTCTCCTATTTATCTTCCAATATCAGGTTTATATCAAAATTTTTTGATTACTGGAACTATTGGATCTGGTAAAACATCTTCTGCTATTTATCCTTTTTTAGATCAATTTTTGAATTTTAATTCTAAAAGTAATAACAAAAAAATCGGAATGCTAATTTTGGATGTCAAAGGTAATTTTCATAAATATGTTTTAGATACTGCTAAGAAATATGATTTAGAAAATGATGTTATTGTTATTTCATTAAATAATAGCGTATGTTATAATCCTTTGGATAAACCTAATTTAAAACCTCAAGTATTAGCAAATCGTTTAAAAACTATTTTAACTTTATTTTCTGAAAATAATTCTGAATCGTATTGGCTTGATAAAGCTGAACAAGTTTTGACTGAATGTATTAAACTTTGTAGGCTCTATAATAATGGGTATGTTACTTTTATGGAACTTCATAAGTTGATTAGTATCCCTGATTACTATTTAGAAAAAATTACTTTTTTACGTGAGTTGTTTATTTCTTCTAAACTATCTGACTTAGATATTTATGAATTAAATTCTAGCTTGAATTTTTTTGAAAAAGAGTTTAATCAATTGGATGATAGGACAAAAAATATTTTAATTTCTGAAATCACTCGTATTACAAATACTTTTATTTCTGATTATGATGTTTTTCGTACATTTTGTCCTTCAAAAGAATTTCTTAATTTTTCTGGTTTTACTGATGTTATTAAAAATGGTAAAATTGTTGTTTTGGATATTAATGTTTCAGAATATTCAATGCTTTCTAAAATTATTGCTACCTATTTGAAATTAGATTTTCAAACAGAGGTTATGTCTTTTTTGGCTAATAACAATTCTAAGAATTCTCTTTTTATTTGTGATGAGTATGATAAGTTTTGTACTAAAACAGATGCTGATTTTTTTTCTATGAGTCGAGAAGCTAAATGTATTAATATTGTTTCTACTCAAAGTTATTCTTCTTTGAAAAATGTTTTGAAAGATGACGCAAGTGTTAAAGTAATTACTCAAAATTTGGTGAATAAAATATGGTTTAGGACTGATGATGTTTATACTATTGAAGAAGCTCAAAAACTTCTAGGAAAAGAAGAAAAAGAAAAAATCTCAAAAAGTATTTCTGAAAGTGCAAAAGAAACAAAATATAGTTATTTTACTAATTCTTTAAATTCTAAAAATTCAAATATTTCCGAGACTTTTAGTACCTTTACTCAACGTGATTTTATTTTTGATGCTAATTTTTTTACTAGAGATTTAGAAACTTTTTCTGCTTTAACTTTTTTGTCTAATGGTAAAAAAAGTTTTGAGCCTAAAAAATTAAAAATGATTCCTTATTTTAAGAGAATTTTTTCTGATTAATTTTATATAGATTTATTTATTTTATCTAATTAATTTTTTCACTTATTTATTTAAAATCGGTTTTATTTGTTTGGTTAATTCTTTTTATTTATTCAGTTAATTTATTATTTAATTTATTATTTAATTTATTATTTAATTTATTATCTAATCTATTTTAATTTAATTATTTATTTATGTGATTTATTTATTTATTTATTAATTAATTATTTATTAATTAATTATTTATTTATTTTAATTAATTTTTTATTTATTTAATTATTATATTTTGAAGGGAGATTTTATTTATGAATTTTAAGAAATTTAATTTATCAAAAAAAATGTTTTTTATTTTGTTTACTTTTTTATTAATTATTATTTTTATTTTTTATTTTAATAATATTTATGCTACTTTTGGTGATCCTAAATTGGTTACTAAAATTAATTCTGCTTTTGAAACTATTGAAAGTTGGTTTTTGAAAATTTCAACTCCAGCTGCTGCTGTTGCTGTTGGAACTGGTGTTTTTATGAAAAAGTTTAGTTTTGGTGATGAGGAAAGAATTAGAACCGGTAAAAAACTTATTAAGGGTGCTTTATTCTCTTACGCATTCTTGCTTGCTATCGATTTGATTTTATCTGCCATTAGGACATTAATTGTTTAATATAATTATTTTATGTAACTTTGAAAGGAGGTTGTTTTGGAACAAAATAATATTACAGATATTATTGTAAGTACTATTAATTCTATTATTGAAAGTTTACTTAGTTCTATTGATAATAGTTTATATGGTATTTTAGATGATTTAACTTTTGTTAATTCTAATATTTTACATGATGAATATTTTGAAAATATTTTTGGTACTTCTACTTCTAATGGTATTTTATTAATTGCTAATTCTTTGCTTTTGGGTGTTTTGTTGTATTTTGCTATTAAATATTTTTTAGCTCATTTTACATATGCAGAAGTTGAAAAACCTTCATCTTTTATTTTTAAATTAATTTTATGTGGAATTTTGATGAATTTTTCTTATTTTATTTTAGAACAAGTTTTAAATATTAATTCATACATAACATTAGCTATTAGAGATTTAGGTAATTCTTTATTTGGTAAATCTATTTGTTTTTCTGAATTAATTAATGGTATTAATAAATATATTTCTTTAAATGGTAATTCTTTAAATATTTTTTCTTTAGATGGTTTATTAAAGTCTATTTTGTCAATGTCTTTACTAAGTTTAGTATTTTCATATGCTTTTCGCTATATATTATTAAAAGTTTTTATTTTAATTTCACCTTTTGCAATTTTATCTTTAGCTTTTAGTAATTTATCCTGGTTTTATAAATCTTGGGCTAAAAATTTATTTTCTTTACTTTTTATTCAAATTATTGTTGCTTTAGTTTTGCTTATTTTATTTTCTATTAATTATGATGATTCTAATTTGTTTAATAAATTTATTTATATTGGTGGAATTTATGTTTTAATTAAAGCTAATTCTTTTGTTCAAGATTTTGTTGGAGGAGTTTCCACAAATATTTCACAGAGTGTGAATAATTTATTTTCATTAAAAAGATAAATTGGAGGTGATTTTTTGAAATTTATTTTTCCTAAAAATTTTAATTTTAAAACTAAGTTATTTGGTGTTTTTGATTATTCTACTATTTTTCTAAATGTTGGTTGGTCTATTTTAGTTTTATTTTTTATTAATTTATTTTTTGCTAATATAAATATAAAAATTTTTTTATTTATTTTATTCTATTTTCCTTTTTTCTTAATTAGTATTGCTGGTTTTAATGGCGAAAATTTTGTTTATGTCTTAACTTATTTTTTAAAATTTTTATTTAAACAAAAGTTATATTTATATATGAAATAAAATTTATAATTTTGTCTTTTTTTGTTGAATTTTTTTCTTAAAAAAGTTATAATGAATTTATGACTTATGAAAGAGGGGAATTATTTTGAAACTAGAACAAAAAGAAAAATCTTTGTTATTTTCTGAGACTGTTATTCCAGATATTTTTTTTGCTGAGCATCTTTCTCAGATTCCTGGAGATTTTTTGAAAATTTATTTATATATGGTATTTTTAGCAAAGTATAAAAAGGATATTAAAGTTAATGATTTATCAAAAAAATTAAATCTTCCTATTAAATCTATTACAGATGGAGTTAAGTTTTTAGAAGAACATCACTTGATTATTAAAAAAACTACAGGTTTTGTTGTTGTTGATTTGCAAGAATATACTTTGAATAATTTATATAAACCTAATCTTACTCCTTCTAAAGAGTCTATTCAAAAAACAGCTATGAACAAAGCTCGTGCTAAAGCTATTGATCATATCAATAACATGTATTTTCAAGGTATTATGGGACCTTCTTGGTATAATGATATTGATTTATGGTTTACTAAGTATAACTTTGATGAACAAGTTATGATTGCACTTTTTGATTATTGTTATAATCGTTCTGCGCTTCATAAAAATTATGTTCAAACTGTTGCTGAGGCTTGGGGAAATAGTAATATTCATACTTGGAATGATTTGGATATATATTGCCAAAAACATGAGAAATTAAATAAGTATAAATCTACTATTGCTAAAAAACTTGGTAAGCGTTCTGGTTTAACTCAATATGAAGAAGCTTATATTGAAAAATGGGTTTTGGATTTTGGTTATGATTTATCTATTATTGAGATTGCTTTAAAAAGAACTACTTTCAAACAAAATCCAACTTTTGAATATATTAATAATGTTATAACAGATTGGCATGATAGGAATCTTAAAACTCCTCAGGAGGTTGAGGCTTTTGTTGAACAGCGTAATAAGCAGGCTAAGGATATTAGAAACTTAAAGTCTACGGTTGCTAAGGCTAATCATAAACAACGTGAATATGATAATTTAGATTTCCTTTATGCTAATATACCTGTTGAAAAAGGAGAGGTTGATGGCAAATGATATTTTAAATTCTCTACTTAGAGAATATGAACAAAAGAAAATTAATGCAGAATTTGATTTAGAGGAAAGAAAAAAGAAAATTTATGTTCTTTTTCCTAGATTAGAAGAAATTGATAATGAGCTTAATTCTTTAGGTCTTTTTGTTACTAAAAGTATTTTACTTAATCCTAGTGATAGCGAAAAATGTTTGCTAGATTTAAATAAAAAAATTGATGCTTTAAAAGCTGAAAAGGAATTTATTTTAGTTAAGAATAATTATCCTATCGATTTTTTTAAACCTAATTATGAGTGTAAAATTTGTAATGATACTGGTTATGTTTTAGATGAAAATTCTAATACTGTTATGTGTTCTTGCTTAAAACAAAAACTTTTAGATATTTCTTTTAATAAATCTAATATGTTTAATTTGCAAAATGAAAATTTTTATAAATTTAATGAATTACTTTTTTCTGATGAAGTCGATTTATCTAAATATAGATTTAATATTTCACCTAGAAAAAATATTTTAAATATTAAAGATAAGTGCATTAGATTTGTTAATGATTTTGATAATCCTGAAGTTAAAAATATTTTGTTTACTGGTGCTACTGGTTTACGGTAAGACTTTTATGTCAAATTGTATTGCTTCTGAATTATTAAAAAAAGGGAAAACTGTTTTATATCAAACAGCTCCTGTACTTCTTGAAAGCGTAATAGATTACAAGATGAGTAAGAATAAATATGCTATTGATAATATTTTAAAATCTGTTTTAGAAACTGATTTACTTATTATTGATGATTTAGGTACAGAGTCTTTAAATTCTATGAAACTTAGTGAGTTATTTACTATTATTAATACTAGAATTTTGAATTTGGATAATAAAGTTACTAAAACTATTATTTCTACTAATTTGGATATTAAAGATATTTTTAATAATTATCAAGATAGAATTGGATCTCGAATTGCTGGCTTTTATGATATTTTTTATTTCTTTGGTGATGATTTGAGATTGAAGAAACATTAATTTTGTATTTTTAAAAAATGATAGTTCAGTTGTTGTTAATTTTGCAATAATTGAACTATCTTAAAATTTGTGACATTTTTTTATTTAACTATATATAATATTTTTAATATTTACTTATATTTTAATTCCATATTTTTTCTATTGAATTTAACATTAAATTTATTCCATCTATTATTCCCTGTTTATAACTTTTTTCTGTATAACATGATAGTTTTTTATTTGTTTCTTCTTGTTTATTTTTTCTTTTTCTTTTTGCCATTTTTTATTCTTTTTTTATTTGATTTTTATTATTAATTTTATCTGTTTTTTATTTTACTTTATCTTTTATTTATCAATTTTTACTTTTAATTTTTTCAATTTTATTTGCTATTATTTCTAATTCTTTTTTACTTTTTTTTATTATTTCTTAAGTATCCTTCTATTACTATTCTATCTTCTTTTAATAGGGATTTATATGTCTCATCTGCTATATCATTATATGCTTTTACTGTTATAATTTCTTTATTTTCTATTTTTACTTTAAATATTATTATTGCATATTTATTCTTCTCTAACATAAATTTATATTCTAGCTTTGTTATTATTTTTCCTGTTATTATACAAATATTCATTTTTTCCTTTTGATTTTTAATATATTTTAATTTATTTTTTATTTATTTTTTTAATTTATTTTTTATTTATTATTTTAATTTATTTTTTATTTATTATTTTAATTTATTTTTTTATTTATTATTTTAATTTATTTTTTTATTTATTTTTTATAAAATATATATATTTAATTATTATTACTAATATATATTTTATTTGTTATTTTTTACCTTACATTATATTTAATAATATAATGGGTTGGAAGGAATAAATTTCTTTAATACTAATACTTTTTACTGTATATATTTCTTGAAATATATAATCTGAAAATTGTATTAGAGTGTGGCGCGAGTAGAATTGTTGTTGTTACGGTTTGCTGGTGAATTGCTATTGATGTAATCCCCCCTCGATTAACTCGATTGTTGGTGTTGTTCGCCTTTTAATTTATCCCTAATTTTATTGTTTTTATTTTTTATTTGTTTTTTATATTTTTTATTCTATATAAAATATTTTTTCTTTTAAGTTTTTTACATTTGCTATTTTTATATATCCTAGATGTCCTGCTATAAATTTTCTTGTTTCTTTACTTGTCATTTTTCCTTCTTTAATTTCTTTTTTTATTTTTAGTTTTAAATTTCTTTTTCATTTATTTCTTATTTTTAGTCTATATTCATTTATTTTGTATCTACAAAAGTTTACTCCTTGTTTATTTTTAAATATTTGTGTTTTTTTATTTAATTCTAATTTTTCTTTTAAATATTTTTTTATTTTTTGTATGCTCATTTTTTGTTATTTTTTGTCTTTTTTTGTATTATAATTAGTATATATTTTTATGAAGGATTTTGAATATGGTTTTACCTAATAATTTGGAAATTTGAGAAAGAATTATAAGTGTTAGAAAAGATTTAAATATGAGTAGAGAAAAATTTTCTGAAATGATTGATGTTTATGATGTTTTCTTAGGTCAGGTTGAAAGAGGTGAACGTTTTTTAAGTATTAAAACTTTATTTAAGGTTGTTTCTTTTTCTGGTGTTTTTCTGATTTTCTTCTTTTCGGAAATATTGATTCTTCTTCTAATTTAAATCGTATCCTTCGTATTTTATATAATAGCTCTGATGCCACTATCGATTATATTTATCAGCTTATTATTTGTTTTTCTATTTTTTAAAAGATTTATGATAATGGGGTAAAAAATAAAAATATCAAATAAATCGGTTTTTATTTGATATTTTTGTCTTTATTTATTATTTTTTATTTTTATTTATTTAAATAAGATATTGCATTTATTGCTGAGATGCTTCCATCTGCTGTGGCTGTTGTTATTTGTCTTATTTTTTTACTTCTACAATCTCCTGCTACATATATTCCTTTTTGGTTTGTTTCACAGTCGTTGTTTGATTCTATATAACCGTAGCTGTTTAGAGTTATTTCATCTTTTACGAAGTCATTTTGAGCTTCTAGTCCTATTGAGATAAACATTCCATCTAGTTTTAGTTCAGTTTCTTTGTTATTTTCATCTTTTATTATTATTCCTGTTAGGTTGTCTTCTCCTTTTAATTCTTTAACTAGTGCATTATATGTTATTTCTACATTTTCTTTTGATTTTAGTTTTTCTGATAAAGTTGCTTCTGCTGTTAGGTCACTTAGGTTTTGTATTACATAGACTTTTTTACATATATCTGATAGAGCTAATGCGTTTATTACTGCACTATTTCCTCCTCCTATTATAGCTACTTCTTTGTTTTTATAAAAAGCTCCATCACATGCTACACAAAATGATATTCCATTTCCTATAAATTCTTCTTCTTTTTCTAATCCTAGTCTTCTATATTTTGCTCCTGTTGCTATGATTATTGTTTTTGCTTGGTGTGTTCCCATATCTGTTGTTACTGTTTTTATTTCTCCTGGTGTTATTTTTAATACTTCTTCTATTTCTAATTCTCCACCTAAGTTTATAACTTGGTCATAAAGTTCGTTTGCTAATTTGCTTCCACTTATTCCTTTATATCCTGGGTAGTTTTCAATTAGTGGTGATGATGACATTTGTCCACCTATTGTTTCTTTTTCTAATATTAATACTTTTTTATTTGAACGTAAAGCATATATTGCTGCTGTCATTCCTGCTGGTCCAGCTCCTAGTATTATTACATCATATATCATTTCTTATTTTCTCCTTTTTTGTTTGTTTTTTATTTATTATTATTTTATTATTATTTATTATTATTTTTTTCTTTTTATTATTTTATTTTATTTTTTTATTTTTTAATCCTTTTTGGGAAGTCCCAAAAAGGATTGTTTGTTATCTCATTATGTATTTTTTTATGTTTGATAGGTTTGCTATTTTTTCTACTTTGTTTTCATCATCTACTATTACTAGTGTTGGGGCTTGTTTTACTTCGTAATATTTTGTTAAGTCTTTGTTTTCTTCTGCATCTATAAAGTTATATTCTATATTCGCTTTTTCTAATAGTGTTTTTGCTATTTTACAGTTTGGACATGTTTTTGTTCCAAATAGCATTATTTTGTTTTTGTATTCATTTCTTCTTTCTACTATTTCTTTTTGTTCTTCAACTATTGTTTCTTCTTTTTCTTCTACTTTACAATCTGTTTTTGTTTTCATTTTGCTTGTCCCTATATCATATGACTTACGGTCTTTGTATTCTTGTGCTTTTCCATCATTCCAGTTTTTAACTGGTCTATAGTATCCTGTTATTCTACTATATACTTCTGTTTCTTCTCCACAGATTGGGCATTTTTTAACTTCTCCAGAAATATATCCATGGTTTTTACAAATTGAATATATTGGTGATAGTGTGTAATATGGTAATCTATAGTTTTCTGCTATTTTTCTTACTAGGTTTGCTGCTGATTTCCAGTCTGATAATCTTTCTCCTAAAAATGCATGGAATACTGTTCCTGATGTGTATAATGTTTGCAATTCGTCTTGTACATCTAGGGCTGTAAATATATCACTTGTATATCCTACTGGTAAATGTGAGCTGTTTGTGTAATATGGTGTGTTATCTCCTTCTGCTGCTGTTATTATGTCTGGATATCTTTCTTTGTCATGTTTTGCAAATCTATATGTTGTTGATTCTGCTGGTGTTGCTTCTAGGTTGTATAAGTCTCCATATTCTTCTTGGTAATCACTTAATTTGTTTCTCATAAAGTTTAATACATCTTTTGCAAATTCTTGTGTTTCTTTATTTGTTAAGTCTTTTCTTAACCATTTAGCATTTAATCCTACTTCGTTCATTCCTATTAATCCTATTGTTGAGAAGTGGTTATTAAATGTTCCTAAGTAACGTTTTGTGTATGGATATAATCCTTCATCTAATAGTTTTGATATTACTGTTCTTTTTATTTTTAATGATCTTGCTGCTATATTCATTAAGTTTTCTAGTCTTTTATAGAAGTCATTTTCATCTTTTGCTAAATATGCAATTCTTGGTAAGTTGATTGTAACTACACCTACAGAACCTGTTGATTCTCCACTTCCGAAGAATCCTCCAGATTTCTTTCTTAATTCTCTTAAGTCTAAACGTAATCTACAACACATACTTCTTACGTCACTTGGTTCCATATCACTGTTGATATAGTTTGAGAAATATGGTGTTCCATATTTTGCTGTCATTTCAAATAATAGTTTGTTGTTTTCTTTTTCTGACCAATCAAAGTCTTTTGTTATTGAATATGTTGGTATTGGGTATTGGAATCCTCTACCATTTGCATCTCCTTCTATCATTATTTCGATAAATGCTTTATTTACCATATCCATTTCTTTTTTACAGTCTTTATATTTGAAGTCTACTTCTTTTCCTCCTACTATTGCATTTAATTCTGCTAAATCGTTTGGTACTTCCCAGTCTAATGTTATATTTGTAAATGGTGCTTGTGTTCCCCATCTACTTGGTGTATTTACGCCATATACAAATGATTGAATACATTGTTTTACTTGTTTATATGTTAAATTATCTATTTTTACAAATGGCGCTAAGTATGTATCAAATGATGAAAATGCTTGTGCTCCTGCCCATTCGTTTTGCATTATTCCTAAGAAATTTACCATTTGATTACATAGTGTGCTTAAGTGTCTTGCTGGTGATGATGTTATTTTTCCAGGTACTCCTCCTAATCCTTCTTGAATTAGTTGTTTTAAGCTCCATCCTGCACAATATCCTGTAAGCATTGATAAGTCATGTATATGCATTTCTCCTTCTCTATGTGCTTTTTCTATTTCATCATCATATACTTCACTTAACCAGTAGTTTGCTGTTATTGCTCCTGAATTTCCTAGAATTAATCCTCCTACTGAATATGTTACTGTTGAATTTTCTTTAACTCTCCAGTCTGTTATATTTAAATAACTATCTACTATTTTTTTGTAATCTATTAGTGTTGAACTTACATTACGCATTTTCTCATGTAATTTACGATATAGGATATATGCTTTTGCTACTTCTGTATATCCTGCTTTTGATAATACTCTTTCTACACTATCTTGTATTTCTTCTACTTTTATTATTCCTTCTTTTACTTTTGGTTCAAAATCTGCTGTTACTTTTAATGCTAAAAAATCTAATACATCGTCTGTATATTCTTTTTCTTCTCCTTCAAACGCTTTTCTTATTGCCTCCTTTATTTTTTTTACGTCAAATTTTGCTATTTTTCCATCTCTTTTTTTTACTTTGTACATTTTAAATTCCCCCATTTTTTATCTTTTTTGTTTTTTTGTTTTTTTATTTTTTTCCTTTATTGCCCTCTTATTTTTAACTTTGGATATGTTTTTTTTAATTTTTCTTGCCAATTTACTAATTCTTCATCTTCATATCCTTCTATATTTTTTTCTAATACATTTTCACTTTCTACAAAGTTTTGTAAATAGTATTTTGATTCTTTTCCTATTATTTTACATATGTTTTCTATATCTTCAAATATATGATGTTTTTTAATTATTGTTGTTCTAAATTCATAATCAACATTATTTTTCTTTAAAAGATTTATACTTTTTTTGATATTTTCTGTATTTATATCTTTTATCCCTGTTGTTAGTGGATATTTTTCAAATATATTTTTTATATCCATTGCTACATAATCTACTAGTTTTTCTTCTATTAATTCTTTTAATTTTAAATAGTTTGTTCCATTTGTATCTAGTTTTACTTTTAAATTATATTTTTTAACTTTTTTTATAAATTCTTTTATATCTGGTTGTAATAATGGTTCTCCTCCTGTTATTACTATTCCATCTAAGATGTTTTTTCTTTTTTCTAAGTATTCAAATATTTCTTCTTCAGTAAATCCTGGTTTCTTTTTGTCAAATTCTAAAATTGTACTATTTTGACAAAATGGACATCTTAAGTTACATCCTCTAGTAAATATTATGCAAGCAATATTTTCAGGGTAGTCTAATAATGTTAATTTTTCAAATCCATCAATTACCATTATATTTTCAGTCCCTTCTATATTATATATTTATTTTACAAAATATAATTTTTGTTTTTTGCATATTTTTTATTAACTTTTTAAATTCTTCAAATGTTTGATTTTTTTGTATTTTAATTTCTATTACTGATGAAATAAGTTCTTGATATTTTCCTAATTGTTCTAATTTTTTTTCATCTTGGATTGTTTCTTTGTTTTTATATATTGTACAAAAATTATCGTATTTTTCTTTGTTTAATATTTTGTTATTTCCATATATTGCTTTATCTAATGATATGAATTTTTTTTGTATTTTTTCATTATAGTTTTCGCTTATTATAAAATTTAATTTTTCTTCGATATTAAATTTATTTATTTTATTATTTATAAATTGTAATATTTCAAAGGCTTGTTTTTCGATGTCTTTTTCATTTAATTGAGCTGAACATTCATATATTCCTACTAGACTTATATTTAATACTCCATTTCTTAATGTTTTTCTTATTTTTTGTCCTTCTTCTAATTTATTACTTTCATATATTACATTATCCTTGAATAAGTTTTTATATTGTTCTTTGTTTTGACTTCCCTGTAATTCAAATCTTTGGATTAGTTGGTTTTTAACTATTTCTAAAACTTCTTCTAATCTTTCATAAAATTCTTCTTTACTTTTTTCTTTATATTCTAATCCTAGTCTTGCTAAATTTATTGATGTTGTTGAAAGTAATATTCTTCCTAGAGAATTATTTTCTTGTTTTATAACATTTTTATATATTTTTTCTCCTGTTGAAAAGATTTCTTGTTCTTCAGTATATTTTTCTTCTTTTTTTTCAAATAGGATATATATATTTTTGTGTTTTTTTATTAGAGATAATATAATTCTTAATTCTTCTTCATTTAATTTATTTATTTTGTATATTGTATTTATTTTTTTTAGTTCTTTTAATTCTAATATAGCCTTGAGATATAGAATTCTTATTAATATTGCTTCTGAATTTTCATAGTTTGTCCCTAAACTTATTGATAGTTTTGAATTATACTCTTCTAAATTTTCTTCTAATATGTATAGCATTTTTTTAAAATTATTATATGTTCTTTCTTTTAATTCCACTAAAGTTTCTTCAATTACAAAATCAAATATATTTTCTAATATTTTATTTTCTATAAAATTACTAAAATATTTTTTATCTATATAAATTGTTTCTAATTTATTTATTCTTTCTTCTATTTCATTAAAATTTATATAATTTATTATTCCTTGAAAATTTAAGTATTTTTTTAGATTTACTTTCAAAATATTTTTAAATTCTTTTATTAATATTTTAATAAATATATAATCAAAAGATGGTATTGTTTGTTCTCCATATTGTTCTTTTTTATATGAACATATTTTTTTTATTAATTTATTTGTGTATTCTTCCATATTTTTTTCTTCTAAACTTGAAAAATCTAGGTGTGCTCCTTGTGTTTTTGTTGTTATATATTCATCTATTTGATTTATTTCTATAATTCCTTCTTCTAAAAGCTTAATTGTTTTATTTTCTAACACGTACGATTTTACATATTCTTTCGATATTATTTTTCCAAACTTAGCATTTATATCTTTTGAAAAACATTTATCATCATTTTTAGTTAAAATATTAAGTTTTTCTACTGTTTTTAAGAATTTATGATCTTGTTTTTCTTCACATATTTTGCGTAATTCCGTTCTTTTTTGTCTGTATTTTTTAAAATTTTCATATACTTTTAGATATTTAGTGTTTTTTAATTCTTCTTCTATCTCGTTTTGTATATATTCAACATTTATTGTCTTTCTGCCTTTATATTTTATTTCTATATTTTCTAAAACTTTTTTATAAATTTTGTTTATTTCAAATTCATTTACATCTTCCAAAGCACTGTCAAATGCTTGTTTTATAGCAATTGCTATTTTATTTTTATTAAAATTAACTCTTTGTCCACTTCTTTTTACTACTATTATATTATTTAACGTACATTTATTTTGGTTATTCATATCTCACCTACCTTCTTGCTAAAGTATATCACAAAAACAAAAAAAAACAATGTTTTTTTTTGTTTTTTTTGTTTTTTTTTTTATTTTTTTGTCTATTTTTTTTTGTTTTTTCTTTAAAAAAACATTTTAAAATATATAAAAAGTAAACCTGTGTTTTTTTACTAGTATTTTCCCTTTTTTTGTTTGTTTTCTATTTTATTGATTTGTTTATTTTTATCTTTTAAGTTTCTTATTCTTTATATATTCTTTATATATTCTTTATATTTTTTTGTTATTTAAATAAAAAATAATACAGATTTAATTCTTTTTATGAATTAAATCTGTATTTATTTTTATTAGTCTTCTTGCATTTCTGGTGTTAATGTTTCTATACTTACAACTTTTCCTCCGTCTGATGTTCTCATTAATGTAACACCTTGTGTTGCTCTTCCTAATACGCTTATTTCGTTTACTTTTATTCTTATTATTGTTCCTGTATCTGTGATTAGCATTACATCATCTTCTTCATCTGCAATTCTAACTCCTACTATTTTTCCTGTTTTTGGTGTTATTTTATATGTTACTACACCTTTTCCACCTCTTAGTTGAACTCTATATTCATCTAATTCTGTTCTTTTTCCAAATCCATTTTCTGTAATTGCAAGTAATGTTGCTTTTCCTCCTCTTATAACTGATTCCATTCCTATTACTTCGTCATCATCACTTATTCTTATTCCAATTACACCTTGTGCTGTTCTTCCTATTGGTCTTACATCTTTTTCGTCAAATGTTATACATAGTCCATTTTTTGTTACTAATACTATGTTATCTTCTCCATCTGTTAATCTTACAGCAATTAATTCATCATCATCTTTTAATGTTATTCCTTGTAATCCTGTCTTTTTACTTGATTCATATTCTTTTAATGCTGTCTTTTTGATTAATCCATTTTTTGTTCCCATTAGTAGATATTTTCCATCAGCAAAGTTTTGAATTGGTATTACTGCTGATATTTTTTCTCCTGGATCTAGGCTTAATAAATTTACTATAGCTGTTCCTTTAGCTGTTCTTCCTGCTTCTGGTACTTCATATCCTCTTAATTTATATAGTTTTCCTTTATTTGAGAAGAATAGGATTGTATCATGTGTTGATGCTGTAAAGATTTGTTTTACAAAATCTTCTTCTCTTGTTGCTATTCCTGTTATTCCTTTTCCTCCTCTTCGTTGGCTTTTATATGTATCTATTGGCATTCTTTTAATATATCCAAAGTGTGTTAAAGCTATTACTGTTTGTTCTTCTTTGATTAAGTCTTCTATATTTATTTCTCCTTCTGCTGGTATTATTTTTGTTCTTCTGTCATCTCCGAATTTTGTTTTTATTTCCAATAGCTCTTCTTTGATTATATTAAATACTAATCTTTCACTTGCTAAGACATTTCTTAAATGTTCTATCAATTTCATTAATTCTTCATATTCATTTTCTATTTTTTCTCTTTGCAATCCTGATAATGTTTTTAATCTCATATCAAGAATTGATTGTGCTTGGATATCTGATAATCCAAATCTTTCCATTAATCTTTCTTTTGCATCATCATATGATGAACGTATTATTTCTATTACTTCATCTATATTATCTAATGCTATTTTTAATCCCTCTAATATATGTGCTCTTGCTAGGGCTTTATCTAATTCAAATTGTGTTCTTCTTAATATTACATTTTTTCTATGTCCTATATAGCAGTCTAATATTTGTCTTAATGTTAGTATTTTTGGTTCTCCATTTACTAATGCTAACATTATTATTCCAAATGTTTCTTGCATTTGTGTATGTTTATATAATTGATTTAAAACTACTTGTGCATTTGCATCTCTTTTTAGCTCTATTACTACTCTTGTTTTTTCTTTTCTATCTGATTCATCTCTTACTTCTGAAATACCTTCTACTTTTTTGTCTTTTGATAAGTCTGATATTGTTTTTACTAATTTAGCTTTGTTTACTTGATATGGAAGTGATGTTACTATTATTCTTTGTCTGTTTCCACTCATTTCTTCTATATCTGTTTCTGCTCTCATGATGACTTTTCCTCTTCCTGTTGTATATGCTTTTTTTATTCCATCCATTCCTAATATTGTTGCACCTGTTGGGAAGTCTGGACCTTTTATTATTTGCATTAAGTCTTCATCTGATACTTCGTCTTCATCTATTATTTTTATTATTCCATCTATTACTTCTTTTAAGTTATGTGGTGGTATATTTGTTGCCATTCCTACCGCTATACCTGATGATCCATTTATTAAAAGTGCTGGTATTCTTGCTGGTAATACTGTTGGTTCTTGCAATCTTTCATCATAGTTTGGCATAAAATCCACAGTATTTTTTTCTATATCTGTTAGCATATATTCTGAAATTTTTGCCATTCTTGCTTCAGTATACCTCATTGCTGCTGCTGTATCACCATCTACAGAACCAAAGTTTCCATGTCCATCAATTAATTGATATCTCATTGAGAAATCTTGTGCTAATCTTACCATTGCATCATATACAGAGCTATCTCCATGTGGATGATATCTTCCTAAAACTGATCCAACTGTATTTGCACATTTACGATATGGTTTGTCTGCTGTTATTCCATCTTCATGCATTGCATATAGGATTCTTCTATGTACTGGTTTTAAACCATCTCTTACATCTGGAAGTGCACGTGATACTATAACGCTCATTGCATAGTCCATGTATGCTGTTTTCATTTCTTTGTCTATATCTCTTTCAATTATTTTTCCGTCTCGTCTATTTTGTATTTCTTCCATCATTTCTCCCTCTTTCCTATTCTTTTTCATATATTCCAATTATACTAGAACAACTTTAATTTTGCAAGTAATTTTAGAAAGTTTTAGGGATTTATGCGTTTTAGACTTTTTTTATGTCTTTTTTTTAATTTAGTTTTTCTGCCAATTGTAGTTCTTCTTGTGTTATATTAAAATCCATTCCTTTGTTTTTTATAAGATTGTGTATTGTTTCTAATTTTCTTGCTTCTTTTATTGTTTTTTCGATTGGTATTAAATTTTTTAATTCTTTTACTATTTTATTATATTCTTTTTCCATTTTGTTGAAATCTTCTTTTTTATATGCTGTATTCCAATTTTTTATATATTTTTCTGTAAGTTCAGCTGATTTTAATTGGTCTAGATATGTTTTTTCTATGTTTTTTTCTATATTATTTAATATTATATCTTTTCCTTGTTTTATTCTGATTGAAGTATTTATATCTATTTTCCCTTTTTCTTTTAATTTGTTTATTGTTTTATCTAAGACAGTTGAAATTCCATCTATTATTCCTCCATTTTTTATGACGGCTTGTACTTGAGATATATTTTCAAATTTTCCTGTTATTAATCCTAGTGTACTTTTTCCTACATTTATTGCTTCTTCTATTGTTTTATTTATTCCTTCTTTTAATCCATTATTTATTAAATTATCTTTTATATTTATTATTTGTTCCTCTATTAAATCTGGCAATATAATTCTTATTCCAAAATCTATTGCTTTATTTATTGTTTTTCCAAATATACTATTTAAAAATTTATTTTGTATTTTTTCATTTACTAATTTATTTTCTATTTTTAAATTATTAGTATTTTTTAGTTCAATATTTCTATCCATTTTTAATACTTCCTTTTCATTTTTTTGCTATTTTTTTCTTTTATTTTCCACATTTTAAATTTAATTTTATTTATTTTCTTTTTATTTAGTTTATATTAATAAAATTTATTTATATATGATTATTTTTTCTTTTTCCTTTATTTTTTTATTTTAATGGTTCTTTTTTTATTTATCTATTATTTATTTTTAATTAATTATTTTTTCTTTTTTAAATATTTCTTTTAATATTTCTTTTGATATTTTATTTTTGTTTTCTTTTATATATATTTTAATTTTATTTTTATTTATTTTTTTAATTTTATCTATTAGTATTTTTTCTTCTTTTATTTTATTTAAATCATTATTTATTATTATAATATTGTTTTTAATATTCTTAATTAATTCATTATTTATTTTATCATTTTTATTTTTTAATATTTCTATTATTATATAATTATATTTTTTATTATTTTTTTTTATTAGCTT
Organism: Clostridia bacterium; assembly: GCA_029258515.1. Classification (GTDB taxonomy): domain Bacteria; phylum Bacillota; class Clostridia; order TANB77; family CAG-508; genus CAG-269. Next base: position 212,693 of record JARHYK010000014.1, read on the forward strand.
TATAATATTTTTTATTTTATCTTCCTGATTATTTTTTAAATAAGCTTTTAGTCCTGTTATTAATTTTATATTTTTATTTATTATTATTGAATAAGTTTTTTCTATATATATTATTTCATTTTTTATATTTCTATTTTTAACTTCTTTGTTTTTAATTTTATTTATTGCATTATTTTTATTCAATATTTTATGCAGATCTTCGTTATTTGTTTTCATGTCAACTAAAAGTATTTTACTTTCTTTGTCTTTTAGTTTTGATATTAGCTCTAGGGATAAATGGTTTGTGTCATTTTTAAAATCTTCGTGTATAAGGGTTATTTGGTGTACATAATTTTTTTTATGTTTATTTTTTTGTGGTTTAAAAATTCTTCTATTACATGTCTCTTGTCTTATGCTTTGTATTTTTTTTATTTGATTCTCATAACTTTTTTGTTTTATTTCTTTTTCAATATTTTGTTCTTTATTTTTTTGTTCATTTAATATTTTACTTAAGTTTTTATTATTTATTTTATTTTTATAATATATTTTTTTTATATTATTTTTTTCTAATATTTTTTCTTTTTCTTTGTCTTCTTTTTCTAATATATATATTATTTCTATTTTTTTATTTCTTTTTTTTATTAGTTTAATTAATTCTTCATTTTCTATTTCACCTGGCAATTCATAATTAATTATTATTTTATTTATTTTTATTTTTTTATCTTTTATTTCTTCTAATATTTCTAAAATTCCTTCTTTATATATTATATCTTTATTAATTATATTTATATTTTTTTCTTTTTTTAATTCTATATTTAATTTTGGATTATTTAATGCAGTTATTATATTATTCATTTTTGTCCTTTCTTAATTTTATGCTTTTTTTTATTATTTTTTCTATGCTTATCCACTTTTTATTTATTACTTTTATTTATTTCTATTTTTTAATATTTATTTTTTTATGTTTATATTTATATGCCTTATTTTTTTATTTAGCTAATTTTTTATTTTAATTGTTAAAATTTTTATTATTAAAATTTATTTTTTATTTTCAATTATATTTTTTTCTAATTCTGATGATTCTATTTTTGTTAGTATATGGTCTTCGCCAACAAACATTAAACACTCTCCTCTTTTTAACGATTTTATTTCTACTTTTTCTTTTTCGGATAAATTTGAATATTTACTTAATATTTTTATATTCTCTTCTTCTAATGAAAAAAATGTTTTTATACTTGAATTATTTAATATGCTTTTTCCATATATACCTTCATCTAAACTAAATATATCTGATATATCTTGTGTTATTGCTACACTACTTCCTCCATATTTTCTTATAGTTTTAAATATTTTATATATGAAGCTTGCTACGCTTTTATTTGATGTTACTCCTATTAATCTCCAGATTTCGTCTAAATATATTGCTTTTTTTTCTTCTCTATTTTCTTTTATTTTATCCCAAAATATTTCTGTAAAAATATACATCCCATATTGTAGATTTTCTTCTCCTAAATCATATATATCTGCTATTATTAAATCATTGTTAATTTCTATATTCGTATAGTTATTAAAAAAATTCATCGAACCCTCTATGAATGGAATTAATTTTGTTTTAAATTTTTTTGTTTTTTCATCTTTACCTAATATTTTATATAAATCTTCTAATAGTGGCATATCTTTTGCTTTTTTAAATTCTTTTTTATTTTTATTTATTTTATATAATGTGTCATCATTAAACGTTATTCCTTTAATTTTGTATGTTTCGATTAATTTTTCTTCTAATATTGCTTTTTCTTCTTCATCCATTTGTCCAAATATTAAATTAAAAAATCCAATTAATTTTGATATTTTTGTTGCTAAATATCCTTTTTCTCCTTCCTCTATACTTTCTTTTCTTATTTCTAATACATTTATATATGTTCTAGATGTTGGTCCTAATTTTATTTGTGTTCCTTTTAGTTTTTCACATATGTTATTGTATTCTCTATCTGGATCTATTATATATTGTTTTATTCCTAATAATTTATATCTTAATATTAGTAATTTTGTATAAAATGATTTTCCTGCTCCACTTGTTCCAAATATGCATATATTTGCATTTTTATATTTTTCTTTGTTGAATCTATCTATAAAAACTAGGGAATTATTGTAGATATTTGTTCCTATGAAAATTCCGTCTGAATCAAAAATTGTTGATGATATAAAAGGGTATGTTGATAAAATACCAGATGTCAAAATATTTCTTCTTGCTGCTTTTTTTATAATTTCTTTGTTTTCCATTAGTGGTAATGATGATAAAAAAATTTCTTCTTGTCTAAAATTTGCTCTTCTTGTTTCTATTCCTTTGCTTTGCGTTATTCCTTCTATTTTGCTTAAATTATATTCTAATATTTTAGGGTCTTTATCATATATTATTATATAAATATATAGATAATATAAATCTTCATTATTTAATTGCATTTCTTTTCTAATATATTTTGCGTCATTGTATGTAAATGCTGCTATATCTATATCTTGTCTGTTTTCGTTTGTTTCTTTTATTTCAACGCCTACATTACCTATATGATATGTTAATTCTTTTATCATTTTATAAGTGTCTTGTTTTTCATAAAATATTGATATATTCATATTTATATTAGTTTCGATTAAATTTTTTAATATTAAATCTGTTTGTTCTCTGTAATAGTCTACTGCTATTAGTCCTGTATAGTATAAGTCATCTACTTCTATGTATTTGGGATTTTTTATATTTATGTATGATGGATATATTTTATTTGATTTTTTTGTCGTTCCATAATATATTTCTTTTTTCTCTTCAGAATTTTTTTTTATTTTTTCAATTATTTTTTGTTTTATTTTGTTCATTCTTCCTCCTTTTAATTGTATAAATTTTTTCTTGTATTTAGGAAAGAATATATTATTTGTATTATTTCTTTTTCATCTATTATTTCTGTTACTGTATTTCCACATCTTGCAAGGCATTCTTTTATTTTAAAATATTTTTCTTTTAATTCATTTTTCATGATTTCTTCTGATTCATTAATTTCTTTTTTATTTATTTTATTATTTTCTATTATTATATAAAAATTTTTTGTTGAAGATTTTTTACTTGTATTTAATTTTTCTATATACTTTATATAGCTTTCTGATATTTCTTTTAAATAATTATTTTTTTCTTTTTGGATATTTTTTCGAATTTTATTTATATGATTTTCTAAATTTTCTTTTTTACTTTGAATTAATATTTGAACATTAAAATTACATGTTTTTAAAAATATTTTATATGAATTTAATATTGATTTTTTTTCTAGATCAGATTTTAAATTATAATTTATTGGATTTACTTTTATTATTTTTATATATTTATTATTTTTAAGTTTTATTATTCCTTCCTTTGTAATCTTTTGTATCGGTATGTATTCTTGTATATTTTTTTCTTTTATTTTTTTCACCTCCTATTTTCTGTTATTTTACATCGCTTTTTTTTTATTGTCAAGTAAAACTTTTTGACAAATTTCGACAAAGTTGCTGGTTTAAATTTTAACAATATTTAGCATTTATATTATTTACTTTTTATTTTATTTTTTTAATTATTTATTTTTATTTTTATTTATTCTTTTTTTAAATTATTTTTATCATTGTTTTCCACAGTTTGTTTGCTTTTCTTATTATTTTATTTATATTTTAATTTTTATTTTATTTAATTAATTATATATTTAATTTTTATTTTTTTATTATTTTTTATTTTAATTAGTTTAATTTTTTATTATTTATATTTATTTTTTTAAATTTAATTTTATTCTCTTTTAAAATTATTTTTATCATTGTTTTCCACAGTTTGTTTGCTTTTTCTTATTATTTTATTTATATTTTAATTTTTATTTTATTTAATTAATTATATGTTTAATTTTTATTTTTCTATTATTTTTTGTTTTAATTGATTTTAAATTTTATTTTTTAATTTTTTTATTCTTTTCTTTATATTTAAAAAATTTTAATTTTATTTTATTTTTTTGAATAAATTTTATGATTTTGTTTATAATATTATTATAAGGTTGATAATAGTCGAGCAAAGAGTGATACTTGATTTTGATTAGTTGATTATTATTCGAACAAAGATATTTTATTGTGTATTTTATATATGATATTTTGTCGGCGAGAAGAATATATTATTTGTATGTAAGCTAATTTATTTTTATTATTTGGTTAAATTATAGGTAGTATATTCGAGCTAAGATTTGTTTTATATCTATTTAATGGTTGATATTAGTCCATTTTTGGATGAATTCAGTTGTTCTTGGTGTATTATTAGTCGAGCGAATGATTAATATTTGTGGTATTCGGCTTATTTATATAGTAATATATATTAGGTTAAAATATTATATTTATTAGTTTTAGCGAAGATTATTATTGGCTTTATTGATTAATGAGTAAGAATTTTGATTCTTACTCATTAAATATAAAAAGAGAATTTTATTTTTAAAATTCTCTTTTTATATTTATATATCTAAGTTTTTAACATATTTAGCATTTTGTTCGATGAATTCTCTACGTGGCTCTACTTCATCTCCCATTAGTAATGTGAATGTTTCGTCTGCTTTCATAGCATCATCCATTGTTACTTTTACTAATACTCTTGTTTCTGGATTCATTGTTGTTTCCCATAATTGTTCTGGATTCATCTCTCCAAGACCTTTATATCTTTGCATTCCCAAAGATGATCTTTCTATTCCTTCACTTTCTAATCTTGCTAATGTTTTTTCTAAATCATCATCTGTATAGCAATAAATATCTTCCATTCCTTTTTTATATAATTTATATAGTGGTGGTTGAGCTAAATATACATTACCATTTTCTACTAGTGGTCTCATGTATCTAAAGAAGAATGTTAATAATAATGTTCTAATATGTGCACCATCTACGTCTGCATCGGCCATTATTATAACTTTTCCATATCTTATTTTTGTTATATCAAATTCTGGACCTATTCCTGCTCCTATTGCTACTATTACTGGATTTAATTTGTCATTTCCATATATTTTATCTGCCCTTGCTTTTTCTACATTTAACATTTTACCCCATAATGGCAAAATTGCTTGGAATTTTCTGTCTCTTCCTTGTTTTGCACTTCCACCAGCTGAATCCCCTTCGACTATATACACTTCACATTCTTCTGCTACTTTACTACTACAATCTGCTAATTTTCCTGGTAATGTTGATGTTTCTAAACTGCTTTTCTTTCTTACTAACTCTCTTGCTTTTCTTGCAGCCATTCTAGCTCTTGATGCACTAATACATTTTTCTAATATTGCTTTTGCTACTTGTGGATTTTCTTCTAAAAATGTTGATAATGCTTCGTTTACCATACTTGATACTATTCCTGTTACTTTGCTATTTCCTAATTTTGTTTTAGTTTGTCCTTCAAATTGAGGTTCTTTTACTTTTACTGATATTACTGCTGTTATTCCTTCTCTTATATCTTCACCTTGCAAGTTATTATCTTTTTCTTTTAATATATTATGACTTCTTGCATAGTCATTAAATACTTTTGTTAATGCTCTTTTAAATCCTTCTAAGTGTGTTCCACCTTCTATTGTATTTATATTATTAACGAATGTATATATATTTTCAGAATAATTTGTTGTATATTGCATTGCAATTTCTACTGGCACTTCTCCATCTTTTTCTATGTAAATTGGTTTTGGATGTATTTTTTCTTTATTTTTGTTTATAAATTCTACAAAAGAATTTAATCCTCCTTCATAACAAAATTCTACTTTTTTAGGTGTTTCTCCTCTTTGATCTTCTAATGTTATTTTTAATCCTTTTGTTAAGAATGCTATTTCTCTAAATCTTTTTTCTAATACATCATATTCATATTCTAAACTTTCAAATATTGAATTATCTGCTAAAAATCTTACATTTGTTCCTGTTTTTTTAGATTCTCCTATTTTTTGTAATTTTTCTATTGTTTTTCCTTTTTCGAATTTCATTTTATATATTCCGCCATCTCTTTGAATTGTTACTTCCGTCCATTGCGATAAAGCATTTACTACTGATGCACCAACTCCATGTAATCCTCCTGATACTTTATATCCACTATCTCCTCCAAATTTTCCTCCAGCATGTAGTACTGTGTATACTGTTTCAGCTGTTGATATATGTGTTTTAGGATGTATTTCTACTGGTATACCTCTACCATTATCTGTTACACTTATCACGTTTCCTTTTTCTATTATAATATTAATTTCTGTACAATATCCAGCTAGCGCCTCATCTACACCATTATCTACTATCTCATAAACCATGTGATGTAATCCTCTAACTGATGTACTTCCTATATACATACCCGGTCTTTTTCTTACGGCTTCAAGTCCTTCTAATACTTGAATTTGTTCTGCCCCATATTCGTGTTTAACTTTTTCCATTTTGTTATCCTCCTATTTTTTGTTTATTATTTTTCCTTCTTTAACATTATATTCTAAATATTCTAAATTTTCAAGTACTATTTGATCAGTACATGTAATTATTACTTGTTTTTCTTTAATATTTTTTATTAAATTTTCTCTTCTTGTTTTATCTAGTTCTGACATAAAGTCATCCAATAGCAAAATTGGATACTCTCCTATTTCTTCATATATTACATTTAGTTCTGATAATTTTAATGATAATGTTGCTGTCCTTTGTTGCCCTTGTGAACCATATATCTTTAGATTTTTATTATTTATTTCTATTTCAAAATCATCCCTATGTACACCTTTGGTTGTAAAACCTTTTATTATATCTAATTTTCTTCTTTGTTTTAATAAATTTAAATAATTATCTTTATTTTCACAATCCGAATTATATATTATTTCGATTTCTTCTTTGTCATTAGTTATTTCTTTATGTATTTTTACAATTTTTTCTTTTATTTTTTTTATAAATTCATTTCTATATTTATTTATTTTTATAGCGTAATCTGCTAATTTTTCATCCCAGATTTCTAGCATATTTTCGTCTTTATTTTCTTCTCTTATTTGTTTTAAATAATTATTTCTTTGTTCTATTGTTTTTTGGTATAAAGATAATGTATGCATATATGTTGGTCTCAATTGACTTATCATTATATCTAAAAATCTTCTACGGTTTTGTGGATCTCCTTGTATTATATTTATATCATCTGGTTTGAATATTACTATATTTATTTTTCCTAGTAATTCACTTAGCTTTTTTATTTTAATATTATTTATGTATATATTTTTTTTACTTGCTAATTCAATTTTTATTTTTCCTTCTCTATCTGATTTTTCATATTCTATTTCTACTAAACAATTTTCTTCTTTTAAGTTTATCATTTCTTTTTCTTTTTTTGTTCTAAAAGATTTTCCCATACTACATAAAAAAATTGCTTCTATTATATTAGTTTTTCCTTGTGCGTTTTCTCCATATATTATATTAATATTTTCTCCTAATTCAATTTTTTCATTTTTATAGTTCCTAAAATTTTTTAATTTAATACTTTTTACCCACATTGTTCTCACCACTTTTTGTTTTTTTAATACTATATCATTTTTTAATTTTTTTTTCCACCTTTTTTTCATTATTTTTTTATTTTTAGTTTATATATATAATTAATTTATTAATTTTTATTTTTTGCTTATTTTTGATTTTAATCATTTTATTTTTTTCTATTTATCTCTGTTTTTCTAATTTATTGTTTTTTATTTTAATTTATTTTCATTCTTTTAGTTTTTATTTATTCTTTTAAATTTCTTCATTTTCTCATTTTAACTCTCCTTTTCTAATTTATTCGATTTTATCCTAATTTATTCTTACTTTTTCGTTTTTTATTAGTTATTTGTTTTTGTTTTCCACAATTTTCATCTTTTTATTATTATTTTCTTTTTATTTAATTTATTTTTTTGTTTTTATTCTTTATTATTGATTTATTATTTTTTATTTATTTTCT
>JARHYK010000021.1 GCA_029258515.1 Clostridia bacterium
GCCAAAACTCATCGAAGCCACTGGCACTGCACCAGCAAGCGAAGACAACTCTCCACTCTCACGTGACGCCTATATGCGTGAGATTGCGATGCTTGGTCAGAAGTATGGCCGCGACCGCCGAGCTGCCGCAGAGGCACAAGCACGCCTTGATGCCCGCCGCCGTGCTGGTATGGCAGCTGGCCTCTAATATTCACCCGCCACTATAGAAGGGAGATTCGTTCTCCCTGCATAATTTATTGAAACCAAAGGAGGTTTAATGTCTACACCTAATGCTCTAACCAACGTTGCCGTATCTGCTTCCGGGGAAGTAGACAGCCTTCTCATTGAGAAGTTTAACGGCAAGGTTAATGAGCAGTACCTGAAAGGTGAGAACATCATGAGCTACTTCGATGTTCAGACCGTAACTGGTACGAATACCGTAAGCAACAAGTATCTGGGTGAAACCGAGTTGCAGGTGCTGGCTCCGGGTCAGTCCCCGGCTGCAACCTCCACTCAGGCAGATAAGAACCAGCTGGTTATCGATGCTACCGTTATCGCACGTAACACTGTAGCACACCTGCATGATGTTCAGGGTGACATTGACGGGCTGAAACCTAAACTGGCTACCAACCAAGCTAAGCAGCTGAAACGCATGGAAGATGAAATGCTGATTCAGCAGATGCTGCTGGGTGGTCTGTTTAACACTAAAGCGAAACGCACCACTCCTCGCGTTAAAGGTCACGGATTTTCTGTTAATGTAGAGGTAACAGAAGGTGCAGCAGAGGCAGACCCTCAGTATCTAATGGCTGCTATCGAATATGCATTAGAGCAGCAATTGGAGCAGGAAGTGGACATCTCTGATGTTGCAATCCTGATGCCGTGGCACTGGTTCAACTGCCTGCGTGACGCAGACCGCATTGTAGATAAGAGTTATACCATTAGCCAGTCTGGTGCCACCATTCAAGGCTTTGTATTGTCTTCCTACAACTGCCCGGTAATCCCGTCCAACCGCTTCCCTAAATTCACCCGTGATGCTCCGCACCATTTGTTATCCAATGAGGATAACGGCTACCGTTATGATGCAACCGCAGATATGAATGGCGCTATCGCTGTCCTATTTACTGCCGATGCATTGTTGGTTGGTCGCTCTATCGATGTAACTGGTGACATCTTCTATGTTAAGAAAGAGAAGACCTACTATATCTATACCTTCATGTCCGAGGGTGCCATCCCTGACCGCTGGGAAGCTGTGTCTGTTGTCACTACCAAGCGTCAGGCCAGCTCTGGCGCAGCAGAAGCCTCTGGTGCAGCTCAGCATGAGATTGTCACCAAGCGCGCTCAGCGTAAGGCTGTCTACGTTAAGAGTGCTGCCCCAGCTGCCATGGGTTACGCTGCATCTCCGATGAGTGCAGAGTCTTTGGTGGAAGCTGTACGTGCAGTCTTGGCCTCTGATGTCAAGCCGAATGCTATGAAGCCATCTGAGTAATTAACTTGCCCCGTCCTCTTTGTAGGGCGGGTATTTTGTGTAGGAGGAAGAATGCCCCTTATCCAAGGTACAAGTGATGTAGGTCATCTCATGTCAGAGGCCAGCTTCTCCATTATCGATAGTAAGCTGGAGGCAGTTAATCTGCTTATGCGTGCTATTGGACGAGAGGGGGTAGACTCTTTGATGTCTGGCGACCTAGATGCGGAAGATGCCAGCAAGATGATTGACATCACATCACAGCGTTTCCAGTATAAACAAGGTGGTGGTTGGTGGTTTAACCGAGAGCCTGACTGGCACTTAGCACCGGACACAAATGGTGAAGTTACTCTCCCTAATAACTGTCTCGCTGTGTATCAGTGCTATGGCCTAGGCGACAAGAAGATTCCCATTACAGTACGAGCAGGCAAGCTCTACTCTACTTGGTTACATACCTTTGATATGAGAGGTTATGTTAATAAGGGTGGGTTCCTCAAGTTGACACTGGTAATGCATCTGCCGTATGAACACCTCCCAGCTAGTGTTATGCAAGCTATCGCCTATCAAGCGGCATGTGAGTTCATCGTATCTAAAGATGCGGACAGGACTAAGCTACAGGCGCATCAGATATTGGCTCAACAGCTACTTAATGATGTGCAATCTGAGCAGTCTGCACAGAAGCGTCTGAACATGTTTGTGCATAACCCGACGCAACGCCTCTTCGGTGTTATGGCTGGCGGAAGTGAAAATCTACCAGCGTATGACTATGCACCCTATAACGTATACCCGCCGAAACTTGGGAGGGACTAATGGAAGTACAAGGTTCACTAGGGAGGCAGATTCAAGGCATTAGCCAGCAGCCCCCTGCAGTTCGCCTGCAAGGACAGTGCTCTGATATGGTGAATATGGTGCCTGATGTAGTAGATGGTATTAAGTCTCGAATGGGGACGGAGCACATTGCTAGACTGCAAGATAAAGGGCACATGGGCATGGCTGTCCATCATTACCGTAGGGGTGATGATGAAGAAGAATACTTCTTTACTATGCTCAAAGGAGAGACACCTCGCATCTTTGATAAGCATGGGCGGGAGTGTCAAGTTACCCTTCAAAACTCGCCACTCTCCTATTTGGAAGAAGTAACAATCCCGCGAGAGGATGTGCAATTCATGACTATCGCAGATGTTACTTTCATGCTGAATAGGAAGAAGATAGTTCGTGCCCGTGAGGAGAAGTCCCCTAAAACAGGCAATACTGCTATTGTTTACTCTGCCTATGGTACATACAACCAGCTTTATAAAATCATCATTGATGGTACAGTTGCAGCGGAGTACCGCACTGATGAGGGGAGCGAAGCGTGGCATATCCAGTCTATTAAAACAGAGTGGATCGCATCTCATCTCTATGAGGCATTGAATGCAAAGCTAGAGGACGGAAGTGGTGGCTGGAAGTGGCCTCAACGTGATGCATATGATGTCACACTAGATGGCACTTGTATTTACTTTACTCGTAAAGATGGGAACCATGACTGGAACATCTCAACAGAAGACGGGGCTAAAGGTAAAGACCTTGTGGCTATCAAATACAAAGTCACCTCAACAGACCTGCTTCCCTCCAGAGCACCTGTCGGGTATAAGGTGCAAGTGTGGCCTACCGGGAGTAAACCAGAGTCGCGGTACTGGTTAGAGGCGGAGAAGAAAGAGGGCAACTTAGTCTCTTGGAAGGAATGTCTTGCAGCTGATGTAAAGCTGGGGTTTGATAAGGACACAATGCCTTATATTATCGAGCGAACCGGATTTACAGAGGATGTACCTCGTGTGGCTAAATTCACCATAAGGCAAGGTGACTGGGAAGACAGGAAGGTAGGGGATGACCTGACAAATCCAATGCCCTCTTTCATTGATGAGGAAGTGC
>JARHYK010000010.1 GCA_029258515.1 Clostridia bacterium
GCTATTAGTGGTGATGTTTTTCCAAGTTATATTATTGCTTATAAAAGTAAATCTGTAGAATAACAAATTAATAATTTTAAAGGAAAAAGCCCTCTTGTTGTTATGAGTAACATAGCCAAGAAGGCACCTAAAATAGAAGATTACAATCTTTATAAGAAAATAGAAGAACAATTAATAAGTTAATGATGATATTATATTTTTATATGCATTAAGAGTTTTTGTTGCTGTTTGCCTCCAAGAAAATTGGAGGCTTCTTTTATATCCATTTTCTGATAAATTGTTTTTTAAATCATAATTTTCAAGTAAGTTAAACATATTTTCAGAAAGCTCATCTTCCTTTAAAGGATTTATAAGTAATGCTGAATTGCCTGTAACTTCTGGTATTGAAGTTGTGTTTGAAGTTATAACAGGTGTTTTACAGCTCATTGCTTCTAGTGGAGGAAGTCCAAAGCCTTCATAGTAAGAAGGATATACAAAGATTTCAGCTCCATTATAAAGTATAGGAAGATCTGAATTTTCTAAAAATCCTGTAAAAATAACATCTTCATTTAAATTTAAAGTATCACAATAATTTTTTAGATTAAGTCCCTCATCTTTAAGAGAGCCTCCAAGTACTAATTTATATTTTTTAGATAAACTATTTTTAATTTTAAAGAAGGAATTTATTAAACCCTTCACATTTTTTCTAGCACTAAATCCTCCTATATATAGTATATAAGGATCTTTAAAGTTAAATTTTTCTTGTATTAAATTTCTACATTTTACTTTATTCAGTGGAGTAAATTCATTATTTGTAGATAGAGGAGTAACAAATATTTTATCCTCTGGATAACCTTTAAAAAATTTTAGTATATCCTTTTTTGAATATTCTGATACTGTAATTATTCCTTTTGAGTGCTCTACTATATTTGGAATATCCTTTAAAAATCTTTTTAAATACCCCTCACCAACAGTTTCAGGCATTATATAAGGAATCAAATCATGTATTGTAACTACTGTATTTATATCATAGTTAAATGGATAGCCTATTCCATTTTGAGGAATATGATATAAGTCTAATTCTTTGTTTTTAATTAAATTTGGAATATATTCTTTTTCGAAAAAGCTTCCATGTTTTCCAGAACACAGAATAAGTTCTGTATTATCTTTTAAGAAATTATTATCTATTTTACCAGTCCAAATAAGAGTAAAAAGATTAGATTGATCTATGTTTATTATTTCTGAAACTAAGTTTTTTGTATATGTTCCTATTCCAGTTCCTTCATGTAAATTTATACTTCTAGAATCTATGCAAACTTTCATTAAAACACCTCAAATTATCTATATAATATAAAATATTAGAAATAGTAAATTTGGTGAATGAAATCACATTGAATTAATAGATTCATATAATAAAAATAAATAAGAGTTTGGAGAAAATATATGAATCTTAATGAAATAAAAAAAACAGTTGAAGAGGAATATTATATAAAGATAAAATCCATTGAAAAAATTAAAAATGTATACAAAATAAACGGAAATGATGGATATTGTCTTAAGGTTGTTAAATATAATTTCTCTCATTTTTATTTTATTTTATCTTCAATCCTTCATTTAAGAAATAAAGGATACTTAAATGTTTTAGATATAATAAAAAATAAAAATAATGAATACTATATAAATTTAGGTTTTGAAACTTATGGATATTTAACTAAATGGATTGAATCTAGAAAAAGTGATTATGATAATTTAGATGAACTTAAAAAGGTATCAGAGGAAGTATCAAAGTTACATGTTTATAGTAGGGATTTTACTATTACTAAAAATATGAATCCTAGAATATATTGGTTTTCATGGATAAATGTTTTTAAAACTAGAAAAATGGAAATTTTAGATTTTGCAAATAGAATTTCTCAAAAAGCTAAAAAAAATGAATTTGATAATATATTTTTAAATAATTTGGAAAATGAATTAGCTAGAGCTGATAAAAGTATACAAGGTCTTATAAATAGTGAATATATTAATATAATGAAAAAACATATGATGAAGAGAGAATTTTGTCATCATGATCTTGCAGATCATAATATTTTAATAGATAAAAATAACTGCATAAAAATTATAGATTTTGATTATTGTATTTTAGATAGTCACTTACATGATTTATCTTCCTTATTTATTAGATCTATGAAAAATCATAAGTGGAGTAATAAAAAAGGAATTGAAATACTTAATAGTTATTCTAAAAATATTGAAATTACTAAAAGTGATTTAGTTGTTATGAAGGAATTTATAAGATTTCCACAAAGTTTTTGGCAAATTGGACTTCAAGTATATTGGGAACAACAACCTTGGAAAGAGGAGGTTTTTTTAGAGAGAATTAATAGGTACTTAGATGATGCTGAAGAAAGGGAGGATTTCATAAATAATTTTTTTAATTAAAGGGGGGATTAATATAAATGAGGAAGCTCTTTCAAAATATTTAATGGAAAATAATGTATTTATAATAGGGGAATATTTTAAAGTTAAAAAAAGTGATTCTAATGTTTTAAATCATATAGAAGCTATAAAATCTATTCAAAATATACTTA
>JARHYK010000029.1 GCA_029258515.1 Clostridia bacterium
AATTATAATTATTATAATCAATATAATTAATATTATAATAATTATATTGATTTTTGATAAGAAATAACTTATAATATATATTGTAAGAGATAATAAATGCAAAAGATAAATTATAAAAATTTTGGAGGGAACAAAAATATGAGTTATGAATTAAAATTACAAGTAGGAAATGATACAGGAAATAGCGAGCATGACATAATAATTAATGATATTCAAATATGTCAACCAAATGTAATATCAAGAGCTAGAAAGACACCAAATCTTGAAGAATTAGATCAAGAACTATTTATAGAGAACATAGAAAATAATTTAGTTGTTAATTTAATATCAAATGAAGTTCCAACAGGAACTTATTATATAGGCGATTATGCACTTAAAAGTGGATTAGCAGTAAAGAGTATAGAAGTTGGGATTGACAATAATAAAGCTGAAAGTGATATTGTATTTATCAATACAATTGCACAAATCGCAGGATTTGCAGTTAAACAAGCGTACAAAGAGGATAAAATAGATGAAGATATAAAAGTTAAAGTTGATATGACAGGATCATTACCAATAAATCAATATACATCAAAAACCGCTCAAAGATTTGCTGAAAGATTTACAAATGAAACACACATATTAAATGTTGAAACTCCTAAAAAAAGCGTTAAGGTTGAAATAGAATTTGAATTTGTTAAAATCCTACAAGAAGGTGTTACAACAACTTTCGCTTTAGAAAATTTAGATGATAAGGCATTCGAAGCCTATAATAAAAAATTTGAAGAGAATAAAGAAAATCTTGAAGCCTATAACGTTAAATTAAATAAAGACTACTTTAAAGGGCAAGAAATAAGAATATTACATATAGCAATAGGGGAAGGAACAACAGAATATCCAAAGACTATAGGCAAGAAATTTGATCCGAACTTTATACATGGTTCAAATAATGGTGTAGGTATTGGAATAGATAACTCGCTTGATGAATTTAAAGAAGAAGTAAGATTAGCGACATATTCAAGACAGCAATATAGCCAAGTAATTAAGGATAAAAAACATAAATATTATCCAATGGCTATAGATATATTAGATTTCCATTTAGAGGAACAATCAGAAGAGATATTAAAAAATTCTAAAAAGCAAATTGAAAGAGCTAATAATGAGATAGATTTAATTTTAGTTTATGGTGGAGGCTCAATTCTTATGAGAAAAACACTTGAAAAGAAATTAGAAGAAGTGTGCAATAAAGGGAAAATGAAGTTACTATACTTAGACTATCCATATGCGGTTACAATTGAAAGTGAAGGGTTATTTGCATTTACAAAGTCTAAAATATTTCAACTTCTTAATAAGCAGAGCAAACTAGAAAAAAGCAGTAATAATTAATAGCAACGAAATTAGTATATAGATGATTTAGAGAAAATTCATTTATATACTAATTTACTAATAGATTATACTTCTGTGTATAATCTGTTTATAATTTTAAGGAGGAATAATTAATGTCAAATGATAAAGTGAAACGATTATTGGATTTTAGAAAACGAACATATGCTATGTTAAATATGCAAGCAAGCCTTGAAACTTCTACAGTTATTGATATAGTTGAAAGAGCTATAGAAGCATATGTAAATCCAAGTATTAAAGAGATTATAAATTCTGAATATGGAGAGTGGGAAGAAAGGTCTAAGACTAAAAAAAGTGGTAGACCTAGAACTAAAAAGTCAGAAAATAAAAAAGAAACTATATCAAAAGATGAAAGTTTAGACAATGAAAATAAAAAAGATTCTAAAGAAAAAGATGAAACTAATATTAAAGAAAAATCATTAAATAAAAATGATAAAGAAGTAATTACTAAAATTGAAGACAATAAAACTAATGATGAAGATGATTTAACTGAGGATGAAAAAGCATTATTAAATTGTTATAAGTAAATATATAATATAGTAGAAAAATATTAACTAATTAAGATTAGTGTTTTTCTACCATTTTTTTACTATATATAAATAAAAACAGGTATAATACAGTTGTATTACACCTGTTTTTATTTATATAACAATTGTTATTAATATATGCATCCATCATATTGTATCTTTACATTTTCCATGTTTATATATAGTTACTTTACTTCTTAGACTTATATATACAATACATAATGCTTATTATACTAAATATCGTTAGTATTGGATCGGAAATAATTGAATTCCTCAAAAAGTCAACTAAACTACATAAAAATAGTATAATGAATATTAAGCATCCACAACTAATGTTTGGTGTTTTTTTGGAAGGTTGATAACTTTTATAGGACATCTCTTGTATAGGTTGAATTTCATTTACCATTTCAGGCCAAATGTGTATGTCAGAATGACATGCATAACATAATGTTACTAAATCTTCTAATGGTTCATTGCCTAAATTTTTATAGCTTAAGTGATGAACATGAAGTTGAACATTATTAGAACCGCATATTCTACATCTTTTATCTCTTCTTAAAACTTGTCTACGTTTAATTTGCCATGATTCACTTTGCAAGTAATCTTTATAAAATTGATTTCTACTCATTGTTGATACACTTTCTATATATTAATATTAATTCTAACTCTATTATAGCATATTTTTTTATCCTTCAAAGGCGAAATACCCCATCCTCAACGTAGTAGGGTGGGGATGTAAGCCTATAGGATAAAAATTAAAATTGTTTTAACTATGCTGTTCTATGAAATTTTTAAGAGCTTGACTTAATAAATCAACTTTTGTAAATTGTTTATTTTGAATACAGAAATTATTAAATTTATCTAAAATAGATTTATTAATTCTTAATGTAGTAGTAGTAGTAGTCTTATTATCTTCTAAATTAATTATAATTTGTTGTTTAATAACAGATGTATTACATCTGTGTAATTCAATAATCTCTTTTAACACATCATAGTTATTAACTAAATCAAGTAGATTATTTTGAATTTCTATATCCGTTTTTTCTAATATAGTAACAATTGGATTGCTTTTTATATTTTGTTTATTATTAACAACGGATGTATTACATTTGTTATCACTAATTATGATATCTTTTACTTTTTCTTCAATTTCTTCAATATAAATATACTTATTTAAATCTTTAGAATACTCATAGTTAACTTTCTTAAATCTATCCCTTATAGTACTTCTACCAATTCCAAGCTTTTTACATACGGATGTAATACTATTGTTATTTTCTATTTGAGAATTTATGAAATCTATTTGCTCCAAAATTGGTAATTTATTAAATTTATCTTTATTCAACTTGTTCACTCCTTTATTACGGATGTTATACATCTGTTATATTTAGAGTATAGCATATTTAGAAGTGGTCAAATATATTTTAATTATTTTAAAATGTTTTATTTTTAACATAATAATTTAGTTTAGGGAGTTTGGCTAAAGCCACCATGCTTTACGTTACAATTTCATGTGTATAAGCACTAATAAAATTAATTAATTTATTTGTTTTCGTCCCTCAACCAATTAAATTAAAATTTTATTGAGCTTATACACATGAGATTTTCACTTCAATCATTAACTCAGGGATAAATCCCTCACTACGTTTCACCCTAAAAAGGAGGAAAATAAAAAGATAGCCCCATGATCTAAGCAAGTTAGACATGATGCTATCTTTTTATTTTCTTTTTATTTAAATCTTGTTTCTTGCCCCAATCAGCATATCATCTGTTCCCTTACTTTATCAATTACATTCCAAAAACTTTTTACTGCTGCAAAACAAGTTTAGCTGCATTAAAAAGTTTTCTGCATTTCATTGACAAAGCACTCACAGATGAATGCTTAATGGTGTCAAGAAAACAACTCGACAGAGGGGGCAATTGTATCTTGAAAGTTAAAATTTTAGGAGGTATTTATTATGAATGAATATGTAGAATTAAAAAAACAACACCAAAAGGAATTAGATGAGTTTCCGTATATATGTGCCTTTAGTAAAGAACAATTAATTGAAGGTATGGCAAAATTAGGATTAAAGGAGCATGAAACGAATCAACTTATATCTTTAGAATATGGAGAATTTATTAGAAGGTCAGATAAGGAAAAATTAAATGGCATGTTTGATAGACATAAAAAAGAGTTTAAAAATGCTATAGATGAAGATTCAACAGGAGAAGGATTTATATATCAAATGTTTGATTATGAATTAGCGAATCCCGAATATTGTGTAACTCGTAAAATAGATGATATACTTAAGGATTTAGGTATTACAATGGATGAAATTTTAAATAATGATAAGTTACTATATGGATTGAAAAAAGCGATAGAAAACCAAAAATCATGTTTTTAGAAGGGTTAAAAATAAAATGGATTTAAATTTAAATATAAAAAAAGTGTTATAAATCGGCTAATTTATAACACCCCATATCCGAGTATACTTATACACTCACAACCATGTATAAGTATACTCCAAAAAATTAAAAAATACAAGGAGATACGGAAAATGTTAGTAAATTTATTAGAACAATTAGAAAAGTTTGAGAAGGAGAATGGAATGGTAGGAACAATAATCGGTGTTTTACTATTAGCTGTAATTACATTATTTGCAGTAACTATGATTATATTAATAAGTAAATGGTGGATTTCAGCATCAACTTGGGTTATAGAATTTTTTATAGGTATCAAAATACTTTAATGAATTTCCGACTGAAAGAACAAAGCTAAGTTAGAGGTGCTATAGCACTTCTAACTTAAATAAAATAAATAACAAAAAAAGCGTTATAGAGGTGGCACTCTATAACGCTTCCAACATAAATGAAAACCACTTATGTATAAACGTCACAACATTTATACATAAGTATATATTAAAAAATTTAAAAATACAAGAAGATACTTATGTATATTATAATAAGAATGGATTAGAATTAATAGGGATACAAATAGGTATCTCAAAAAATAAAATATAGAGTTAGATAAAAAGTAATTAATAAAAATTAAAAGGAGTAAACATATGAATGAGTTCAATTTTAATATTTCAAGAAACCAAATACTTAAATTAATGGAAAAATTAACTAAAAAAAATATGAAATGCAAGATACCTAGTAATGGAGAGTATTTAGAGGTAATTGAAGCAATTTATAAAATTATAAATGAAACGAAAAAAATTGATTTATATAAAGATACAATAATAACAAAAATAATATCAGCAGAAGAACAAAGATATATGGATCTTATTATGTTACATATATCAAATGGAGTTCAAAAGAATATATTAGAAATTTATAATCTTATATATGACTTTATTAGCATGAATAATTACGTTGAATTAACTTATGTAGAAACTATATTCTTAGGAACAGTAATTAATTTAGTTAGATTAAAGCTAATAAATAATGTATGTATAGATAAGTTTAAAAATTTTAGAATTAAAAAAAATAAATCTTTAGATATATTAAGTACTTTAAAAATTTTTAAATTTACAATTTTTATTAGTATTATTATA
>JARHYK010000031.1 GCA_029258515.1 Clostridia bacterium
TAGGATATAAATATATCAAAGGAGACCAAATAGGTGGTGCAGTAATAAGAGAAGAAGGAAGTACAGAACAAGAACCAGTAGAATTTGTATGGGTACCAGTTCCAGATATAACAAAAATGGTAGGAGGAACAGAAAAACAAAATAACGAAGGAGAAAGATGGGGAAAATTATATTCTGAAATTAATATAGATAATCCAGAAAATGGAACTGATATAGCTAAACCAACAAATACGGGTAATAGGGAGCCAGATGTATTAACTGATATTGAATATACAGATGGAAAACAATCTAACCTAGATATAATGAATAATATATTAGGAACATCATATGATATTAATTCATTTAAAACAGAGTTACAAAAAGACTTTTATAATATGTCAGAGAGTGTAAAAAAATATAAAGGATTTTATGTAGGAAGATATGAAAGTAGTTTAGTAGGTAGTGATAATAATGCATATTTAGCACCAATAAAAGGAAAAACATCTGCAACAAATGATGCAAGTTCTGCTAATACATGGTATGGACTATATGCAAGACAAAAGAAATATAAAAAAGGACAAATAGAAGGAAGTATGATCTGGGGATGTCAATATGATGCAATGATGAAATGGATGAAAAGAGTTGGAGTAAAAAATATTGAGACTGAAAATCCGATTAATATAGGAGGAGAAGTAGCATCAAAAAATGTAGGAAGAACAACAGGAACAGTGGAAACAGATAAATTATGTAATATGTATGATCTACTTGGAAATAGTTATGAATGGACATTAGAGGCGAGAAGACGCCGTGCTTCCTCTAGAGTTGCTCGAGGAGGTTATTACGACCGTAGCAATTCACCGGTTTATCGTAGCAATAATGGGCCTAACGGCATTAACAGCTTTAATTCTACTCGTGCTACACTTTATATTCCATAGTATGTACTATTTATAAAAATAAAAGTAAGAAAATAGTAAAATAGAGTAATAACAAAAGCTACAACAGGTGTACGATGTGCCTTTGAAAGCACATTTTGGAAAAGAAATTTATAAGTTGTCTGTGCCAAGTAGCATACAATTTTCTTGCCAAAACAATAATAAGATAGTAATAATATGGAGAAGACAAATAATATTTGGCTGTGCAAGTTAAAATTAATTTTTGAATAAAAACTAGAAGTATTAGATTGTACTTCTAGTTTTTGTATATTAAAATGTAGTTTCAAATTCTTAAAAGATGAAGTATTAAAAAGTATCTTAGGAAATAGGAGAGTAAATTGCAAAACGATATGAAATACCTGTATAAACTTCTAAAATATGTAAATAATTAAAGTAAATACATAGAATTAGGAGGAAAAATGGATAGTAATTTAAAAAATATGATAGTATTGAAAGGTTTGCCATCAAATATTATTGATGAGGCAATAATTGTTTTAAAAGAAAATGTTAATGTTAAAGAACTTGAAAAACAAAAAAATGGTAAGAGTAAAAATGTGGATGCTGAAAAAGGAGGAAGGGATAAATATGTTGTAAAAGAAGCTGAAATGTTAGTAAATAATTATGTTTCTAAATTAGAGAAGAAAGAAAATGTTAGTAAGAATAAGAATGAGCGTTATATGAAAAAAATTGTATATTTGACATCTATAATATCAGTTATAGAATTGATTTTTTTAATTGTAAAATAGAAGTATAAAACACTAAATCCTTGAATATAAATTAAAAAGAAAACCAAGGAAGAGGTGTTTTTATTATGGAGAAAACTATTTCTGTTGAAGAAAAAATAAGAAGAGCTGAGGAAATATATATGAGAAGGCAGGGAATGAAAAATGCTAAGGTGCCAAATCAAAATGAGAGTATTTCTTCAGAAAAAAAAGATTTAAAGTTGCTAAAAAAAATGATAATTCAAATAATAGTTTGTTTAGTTATATATGGAGTTATATATGTTTTACAAAATAATCAATTATTTTTTTCAAAGGATTTTATAACTAGAGTTAATGAAATATTATCATATGATACAAACTTTCTGCAAATGTATGAAGTAATGAAAAACAAAATAATGGAATTTCAAAATAATGTGAAGGTGGATTTAAAAAAACAAGATAAGGAGAATAGTGAAGAAAAAACGGAGGAAAAGGATGAAGAAAAAGCTAAGGAAAGTAAAGCTGAAAATGATGGAATAGGAGGAGCTGTTGAAACTATTGAAACCAAAGAAAAAACACAAGAAGAAAAAGATATTGAAAGTGTTAAAAATGCAAGTTCTTTTATAAAACCAATTAATGGAAAAATAACTTCGAAATATGGATATAGAGAGACAGCAACAGGAAGAGTACCTAAAAATCATACTGGTGTTGATATTGCAAATGTAGTGGGAACGAAAATTATTTCAGCGACAGATGGAGAGGTGGTTTTGGCTTCAGAAGAGGGGGATTATGGAAAACATTTGAAAATTCAGTTAGGAGAATTAAGTGTTATATATGCTCATTGCAATAAATTATATGTAAAGCATGGAGATGTTGTAAAACAAGGACAAGAAATAGCAGAAGTGGGTTCAACTGGAAATTCAACAGGGCCACATTTACATTTTGAAATAAGGTATCAAGAACGAACAGTTAATCCGGAAAATATTTTAGAATTATAAAGAAAAGGAAATATTATGAAATTTAAAATAGATTTAAAGATTTTTTTGTTTGCTTTTATATTTATATTAACAAAACAAATACATATATATATGTTAATAATGATATTTGCATTTATTCATGAATTAGGCCATTTATTAGTTGGATTATTAGTAAATTTTAAGGTTGAAAAATTAGAGATAATACCTGTTGGGATATCAGTTTCTTTTAAACTAAATGTTAATGATTTTAATGAAAAAATTGGTAAATCAAATAGGTTGGAAGTAAAAAAGATATTAGTTGCTTTGGCAGGACCATTAACTAATATATTAATAATATTTATAGTATCCAAATTACCGATAGGAATGATTAAAAAATTAAATGTAATGTATGCTAATTTATTAATTGCTATATTTAATTTATTACCAATATTTCCATTGGATGGAGGAAGAATATTAAAAAGTATTTTAAATATTTTTCTTGGAAGAAAAAAAACAATAAAGTGTATTGATAGTGTATCAATAATCAGTTTGATAGTTATAACATGTGTTTCATTTGTTATATTTAAAAACAATCAAAATGTAGCGCTAATTTTTGTGACGATTTATTTGTGGGTGCTTGTTGTAAAAGAATATAAGATTAATAAGCAAAAATTAAGAATATATAAAATAATAGATGAAAAGTATTGAAAATAGAGCTGAAAAATAGTAAACTATATTCATATTGGATATAGAGGTGAGCAAAAGATGAAAAAAAGTGAAAAAGGAATTACAATGGTTGCATTAGTAATAACAATAACAGTATTGTTAATAGTAACTGTTTCTGTTGCCATAAATTCAAGTAGTATGATAAATGTAGTTAATATTAATGATTTGGAAAGTGATATAGAACTTTTAAGACAGAAAGTATCAAATTTTTATAATGAATATGGGGAAATACCAGCTAGTATAGAATATACGAATATTTCTTCTTTACAACCAATATTGAATAATAAGGAATTAGAATCAGGTAGTAAGTTTTATGTTTTGGATTTACAAGCAATGAAAGGAATAACATTAAATTTTGGGAAAGATTATGAAGTTGTTAAAGATTTGATAGATGTAACTACTGTGAATGCATATACTGATTTATATATTATAAATAAAGAAACTCATAATATTTTTTATGTTGAGGGAGTACAAGTAAATACTGATAAAGAAAATAGTATACATTATACAGATTATGTGGTACCAGAAAATATACCGCAATAGTAAAATAAAATCTTGAATAGATTTTATTTTTTTTATGTCAAATACATTGACTTTTAAGTGTTTTCGTTATATGATAATGATATTAAAATATGCATTAAAAAATCCGAAGGAGGAAAATTATGGGAGAAGTAATAGTAATTACATCTGGTAAAGGTGGAGTTGGAAAAACAACAACAACAGCAAATTTAGGTTCAAGTTTAGCGGTTGAAGGAAAAAAAGTAGCATTAATTGATACCGATATTGGGCTAAGAAATCTAGATGTTGTAATGGGACTTGAAAACAGAATAGTTTATGACATAGTGGATGTTGTAGAAGAAAAATGTAAATTAAGACAAGCTCTAATTAAAGATAAAAGATTTAAAGAATTATACCTATTACCAGCAGCACAAACTAGAGATAAAACAGCAATAAATGAAGAGCAAATGAAAAAATTAATTGATAAACTAAAAGAAGAATTTGATTATATACTAATAGATTGCCCAGCAGGAATAGAACAAGGATTTAAAAATGCAATAGTGGGTGCAGATAGAGCAATTGTTGTGACAACAGCTGAAATATCAGCAATACGTGATGCTGATAGAATTATTGGATTATTGGAGTCAGCAGAAATAAAAAATCCAGAGTTAGTAATAAATAGAATAAGGCCTAATATGATAAGAAAAGGCGAAATGATGGATGTTGAAGATATTGTTGACTTATTATCTATAGATTTGATAGGAGTTGTACCTGATGATGAATATATAATTACACAAACAAATAAGGGAGAACCTGTAATACAAAATAGAAAAGCACCATCAGGAAAAGCATATTTGGAAATGGCTAAAAGAGTATTAGGTGAAAAAATAGAAGTAACAATACCTGGAAGAGAAAAAGGTTTTTGGGCTAAGATAAAAAGAATATTCAAAAAATAGATTTAGCGTATATATAAACGGAGGGAGAAAAACGGAAATGTTTGAAAACATAATAAAATTCTTTAAGAAAATAGGAAAAAAGGAAGAAAAGAAAGAAACAGGAAATTCAAAAGATGCAGCAAAAGAAAGGTTACATTTAGTATTAATGCAAGATAGAGCAAATGTTTCTACAGATTTTCTAGAGTTGATGAAACAAGAAATAATAGAAGTTATTAAAAAATATATAGAAGTAGATGAAAGTGCTATTGATGTAAGATTGACAAATAAAGAGAATGAAGACGGAACAAATGGTGCACCTGCTTTATATGCAAACATTCCCATTTTAAATATTAAGAAAGAAACAACTAAAAAAGAAAAAGAAAATGTGGAAGAAAATGTTAGTGGAGAAACGAAAGAAAAAATAGAAAACAAGGATAAACTTGAAGAAGAAAAAAATGAGCCAAAAGGACAAGTTGAAGAAATTGAAATTCTTGAAGACAGAGAAAAAGAAGAAATAAAAGAAAAAGAAAATCTCGAAGAAGAAAATGAAAATCAAAATGGAGAAGAAAAATTAAAACAACAAGAGAAAGAAAAGGAAAAACAACAAGAGGAAGAAAAAGTAAAACAAAAGTAGAGGATTAAGTTAAATCAAAAATATAGAAAAAGAGAGGATTTAATTTGAGAAAAAAAGAATTGAAAAATGTAGAATGGAGTGTATTGGTAGTTGCAATAATATTAACGCTAATAGGTTTTATTGCATTATTTACAGCGACACAAAATTCGGGATATGATGAATTTAAAAAACAAATAATTTGGTTTGGGATAAGTCTAATTGCAATGTTAATATTTATGACTGTAAATTACGAAACATTGATTAGATTTTCTCCATTTTTTTATGGAGGTTTTATAATATTATTAATAGCGGTGCTATTTACAAAAGAGGTAAATGGGGCAACAAGTTGGTTTAATATAGGGGCTTTTTCATTTCAGCCAGCTGAATTTGCAAAGGTGTTTGTAATATTATTTTTGGCATTGATAATTTCTAATATAAAAGTAAGAGGAAAACAAGAGATAAATAAGCCATTAAAAATTTTAATAATATTATCAGCGCTAGCATTACCAGTATTATTAATAATAAAACAACCAGACTATGGAACAGCTATGGCATTTTTTATAGCAACAGCTTTAATGTTGTTTTCAGCAGGTATAGATAAAAAATATATAATAGCGATAATATTAATAGCTGCTGTTTCAATTCCATTATTATATAATTTTGTATTACCAGAACATGCAAGGAAAAGAATAGATATATTTTTGCATCCAGAAACAGAACCTAGAGGTGCAGGGTATAATATCTTGCAGTCTAAATTGGCAATAGGTGCTGGCGGATTGACAGGGATGGGATTGTTAAAGGGTAATCAAACTCAATTAGGTTATTTATATCCTAAAACAACAGATTTTATATATTCAGTAATAGGTGAAGAATTAGGATTTGTAGTAGCAGGAACGATAATTATTTTATATGTTATTTTAGTGACGAAAATTTTATACATAGCTAAAACATCAAAAGATGAAAAGGGAACATTGGTAGCAGCAGGAATAGCAGGAGTATTTATGTTCCATATGATAGAGAATATAGGGATGGTTATGGGATTATTACCAATAACAGGAGTACCATTACCTTTTATAAGTTATGGAGGAAGCTCACTTATAACAAGTTATATGATGATAGGAATTTTATTAAATATTAGTAGTAAAAGGCAAAAAACAATATTTGTGAAATAAAGGAAGAAAAGATGTATTTAAAAAAGATAAAAATAGGAAATCAAGAAATTTCTAATAATATATTTTTAGCTCCGATGGCAGGAATAACAGATAAAGCATATAGAAAAATATGTAAAGAAAATGGAGCAGGATTAGTATATACGGAAATGATAAGTAGTAGGGCTATATTTCATGATGATGCAAAAACAAAATTACTTATGGACACTACAGGAGAAACTGGTCCAATAGCATTTCAAATATTTGGAAGTGAAGAAGAATCTATGGGATATGCAGCTAGATATTTGGATGATAAAGCAGATATAATAGATATAAATATGGGATGTCCTGCACCCAAAGTAGTTAAAAATGGAGATGGAAGTAAACTATTATTAGATATTAAAAAGGCAGAGAAAGTAATAGAAGCAGTAGTGAAAAATACTACTAAACCTGTAACTCTTAAAATTAGAAAAGGGTGGGATTTGAATAATATAGTAGCAGTTGATTTTGCAAAGATGGCAGAAAGTAAAGGAATATCTGCTATAGCTATACATGGAAGGACAAGAAGTGAATATTATTCAGGGAAAGCAGATTTAGAAATAATAAAAAAAGTGAAAGAAGCGGTAAGAATACCAGTGATAGGAAATGGAGATGTTGTGGATGAAGAAACAGCGTATCAGATGTTTGAAACAACAGGAGTAGATGGCATAATGATTGGGAGAGGAAGTTTTGGAAATCCATGGATATTTGATAGAATAAAATATTACTTAGAAACTGGAGAAAAATTGCCTGAAGTTTCAAAAAAAGAAAAATTTGAAATAATTAAAGAACATGTTGAATTGGAATTAGCAGAAAAGCCAGAAATAACAGCAATACGAGAATTAAGGAAGCCGTTGGCTTGGTATACAAAAGGATTAGAAAGTTCAAGTGAATTTAGAGAAAAAATAAATAAAATAGAAGATATTAAAGAATTAATGATAGAAATAGAAAAGTTTTTTAATAAATAATGAAAATATGAAAAAATCATAATTACTTAAAATGTAATTATGATTTTTTTGGTAAATGAAAGTTCTTTTTAAACACTTCAAAAAAGAGCATAAAAGATGCTGAAATGGAATAAAAATTTAAAAAGGAGGAATATAGATGGAAAATATAAATAAAAGGAAGCAAAAGAGAATTAAAAATTTGTCTAAAATTATAATTTTGATCATAATTATTTTGTTAATTTTTTTGCTAGTTGCAAAATTTATAAAAAAACCGTTTAAAAGTTCAAAAATAGGAAATAATAGTAGTAGTCAAGAAATAGAAGATTTTATTTTAAATATTAGTTCGTATGAAGCAGTAATTGATATGGATGTGTATAGTAATAAAAATAGTTGTAAATATAAAATTAAACAAGTATATAAAAATGAAAATGATAATTATCAAGAAGTTTTGGAGCCAAGTAATATTGCAGGAATAAAGATAAAGCAAGAACGAGATAAATTGATAATGGAAAATAGTAAATTAAATTTAAGTAAAATAATGGAAGAGTATAAATACGTAACAGATAATTGTATTGATTTAATGTCATTTATAAATGAATATAAGAAAGATGAAGATAGAAAAGTTAAAGAAGAAGGTAATGTCTTGAGTCTAGAAACAACATCAGGATCTCCAAATAAATATTTGAAGTATAAAACATTGAAAATAGATAGGAAAACGGGGAAACCTATAAGTATGGAAATAAAATCTGCTAGCAAAAAAACAGTAATCTACATAATATATAATGAGGTGGAAATAAATAATTAAAAAACAAATATTTCCACTTTGAATTAATAGAAAAAATAAAAAACTTGACAATATATGAACTAGGAGTGGATAAAATGTTAATAAAAAGAGGAGATATGTTTTATGCTGATTTAAGTCCAGTAGTAGGGTCAGAACAAGGTGGAATTAGGCCAGTATTAATAATTCAAAATGATTTAGGCAATAAATATAGCCCAACTGTAATTGCAGCAGCAGTAACTTCACAAACAACAAAAACAAAACTCCCTACACATATAGAAATAGATTGTAATACTTGTGGGTTGAAAAATGATTCAGTTATTTTAACAGAACAAATTAGAACTATCGATAAAAGTAGATTGAAAGAAAAAATAGGTCATATTGAAGATGAAAATGTTATAAATCAAATAAATAATGCTTTGGGAGTGAGTTTTGGATTATAAATAACAACGAATAAAGATTATAAAATTAAAAACATAAATTTAGTAATTTATGTTTTTAATTCATTTTTGTAAATATCAATATTAAAGGTATGATTTGGGCAAAAAATATGTAGGTTTTGGCAAAGAATTTCTGTAGGGGGATTTTGAAAATTTTAGTAGGTTTTTGGAAATCTGGGGATATGAAAGTGAAAAAATAATTTTAAAATGTGATACTAAAGATAGCTTAGAAATAAAAAAATTATAATTTGTAATATTTTATATAAATAGATTATGGCAGATTTAAAAATATAAGTGAAAATAAGACAAAATAATATCTACTTTAACGTGGAGTATAAAGGTAAAGATATATAATAAAAGCGTAATTTAGTGCATATAAGAATAAATAAATGATTCAAAGAACATACTAAGAAAAGAGAAAATATGAATGAATAAAAATGATGTGTTTGTTGTAGAAATATATACAAATAGATGCGTAAGTAATCTGAAAAAATAATAAAATAAGAATATGCGCAATGATAGCAATAATAAACTATGCTAAAATTAGCATAGTTTATTATTGCTATTTTAATCTACAATTTTTTATTTTTAAATTTTTAGTTTTTTGATTATTTTAATTTCTTCTAGTAAATGTTTTATTTGCTTGTTTTTGTTTTCAAATGTAGTTGTATATTCATTTAGAATTTTTTGATAATTTTCAATACTTTCGTTTTTATCAAGATATGCTTTCATGCCTTCTAAATAATAGTTTTTCTTTTTTTCACTTTTAGCTTTTTCCATTTTTTCTTTATATTTGTTAATAATATTTAAGCGTTTAATATTTTTAGTTAATGATTTAGTGTAATTAGTTAGACAACTAATTTCATATTCAATGTCTTCGATAACAACATTGCATAATACTTTTACTATAATAGGATTATTTTTTCCGCTATTAGCATTTTTTATTAATATTTTTAGTGTATCTGAAATGCCAATATGTGATTTGTATTGTCTTTTGCTTACAATTGCATCATATTCATCAGCAACTCTGATTATTTGTCCTTCATAAGGAATATCTTTTTTTGTTAATTTTTGAGGATATCCAGTACCATTTAATGCTTCGTGATGGTATAAAGGTCCTGCAGAATATGGTTGTAGTTTGGAATCTTTCATGCAAATTTCGTAGCCAATAGTTGTATGAGTTTTCATTATTTCATATTCTTCATCAGTTAGTTTATCTGGTTTTTGTAATATATTTGATGGAATAAATTGCTTTCCGATGTCATGAAGATATGCACATATTGTACAATATTCAGTAAATCCTTTGGAACAATGTAGTCTTTCGCATAGGCGGCATGTAATATTTGCAACATTTTCAGAGTGTTTTCTAGTGAACACATCTAGACATCCTAAGATGTTTAGTTGATATTGCATATTTTTATCAAGGTTATATGATTTAAGGCTGGTTGGTGAATAAAAATCAAAAATTAAATTATTCATAATATATCTCCTAATTGCTTATTTTAAATTATAATACCATTAAAAAAGAAAAAGTGCAAGGATTTTATCTGAAACGTATAAAAACCATTGAAAATCGAATGATTTTATGATAATATATGTAAATAGTAGAAGGAGTGAAAAAAATGTATAGAACAAAAACATGTGGAGAATTGAATATAGATAATTTAAATGAAACAGTAGAGTTAGCAGGATGGTTACAAAAAATAAGAAATTTAGGTGGAATGGTATTTTTAGATTTAAGAGATGAATTTGGATTAACTCAAATAGTTTTAAATGATGAACAATTGCAAAATAAGAGTAAAGAATATACAACAGAAAGTTGTATACATATAAAAGGGAAAGTAGTAGAAAGAATAAATAAAAATCCTAATTTAAAAACAGGAGAAATAGAAGTTATAGCTGAAGAGATAGAAGTTTTAGGAAAAAGTAAAAATGTTTTGCCTTTTGAAATAAATACTAATCAAGAAGTAAGAGAAGATTTGAGATTAGAATATAGATTTTTAGATTTAAGAAATGAAAAATTACATAATAATATTTTATTGCGTTCTAAAATACTAAAAACATTAAGAGACAAGATGGATGAATTAGAGTTTACAGAAATACAAACACCAATATTGGCTAATTCATCACCAGAAGGTGCAAGAGATTATTTAGTACCAAGTAGATTAAATCCAGGAGAATTTTATGCTCTTCCTCAAGCTCCACAACAATTCAAACAATTGTTAATGGTAGGTGGTTTCAATAAATATTATCAAATAGCACCTTGTTTTAGAGATGAAGACCCAAGGGCAGATAGAGCACCAGGTGAATTTTATCAATTAGACTTTGAAATGAGTTTTGCAACACAAGAAGATGTATTTAAGGTGATTGAAGAGGTGGTTCCATCAACATTTGAAAAATTTACTAATTGGAAAGTAGATAAAGGACCATTTATTCGTATTCCATATAAAGAAGCAATGGAAAAATACGGAATTGATAAACCAGATTTAAGAAATCCTCTTATAATACAAGATGCAACAAAAGTATTTGAAAATACAGATTTCAAAGCATTTAGTGGAAAAACAATAAAAATGATAGTGGTACCTGAAGGGGCAAATCAAGGAAGAAAATTCTTTGATAAAATGGAGGAATTTGCTAAAACTGATGAAGTTGGTGCTAAAGGTTTAGCATGGACAAAAGTTGATGAAGAAGGAAATGTAGCAGGTGGAATTGCAAAATTTATTACACCTGAAATGAAAGAAAAATTAGAAAAAGAATTTAATGTAGGAAACAATTCAGCAATATTCTTTATTGCGGATGAATTTTCAAAGGCTCAAAAAATAGCAGGATTAGTAAGAATAGAATTAGGAAAGAGATTAGATTTATTAGAAAAAGATGTATATAGATTTTGTTTTATTGTTGATTTTCCAATGTATGAATTATCAGATGAAGGAACAATAGATTTTAGCCATAATCCTTTCTCTATGCCACAAGGAGGATTAGAAGCATTAAATAGTAAAGATCCATTAGATATACTTGCTTATCAATATGATTTAGTATGTAATGGATATGAAATGGCATCTGGGGCAGTTAGAAATCATAATCCAGAAACAATGGTAAAGGCTTTCGAAATTGCTGGATATACTGAAAAAGATGTAAAAGAAAGATTTGGAGCATTATATAATGCATTTCAATACGGAACACCTCCACATGCAGGTGCAGCACCAGGTGTTGATAGAATGGTAATGTTGATTGCTGATTCACAAAATATTAGAGAAATAATAGCGTTTCCTAAAAATAAAAAAGCAAGAGATTTATTAATGAGAGCACCATCTACAGTTAGTGAAGAACAATTAAAAGATGTTCATATTAAATTAGATATTGAATAAAATAAATTAAAAACAGTCCTAAATATTTGTTATTTAGGACTGTTTATGCTGATAGTATAAAATCTTTATTTGCTAATAATAATTTTTTAATTAATTCAATTTGATTTTTAGATAAATGAGAATTACCTTCTAAACCAAATAATTGCTTAGCAATTAGAGCTATATCTACATTAGGATTGTTAGTTTTTTTATTGCTTTTTTTTGCATCAGATATACCAAGTAGATAGTCAATTGAAACATTAAATATAGCTGCTATTTTAGTAATTACATCTAGACGAGGAATTCTATCACCACTTAGGTACCTAGAAATTGTAACATTTGAAATACCTATTTTTTTAGATAAGTCAGTTTGATTCATGTTAAAATCTTCCATTAAGACAATTAATCTATAATTAAATTTTTCAATATCAAAATCCATAAAAACCTCCTATAAACAATATTATAGAACTATAACCAATTGGTTTAAAAAGAAATTTACTAAATTATAATACAATATAAACAAATTAACCAACTGGAAAACAAAACTAATTATAAATATCAGAAAGATGATTGAAATACAACAAACCAAATGTATTAAGAATAAAAAATAGTATGTATTTAGGTTATTTACATACATATATTTAAAAATTTATTTAGTGATTTTATTAATATCATTTTTGGAAGAAGTTGAAGCTTGTAATTTTAATAAATCATCTACTAAAGTGTTGACAATTTTTCTGTGATAAAAATTTAGTTGCATATAGTTGTTAAAAAAATTTTCATCTAAAGCTTTCGAAGTATCAGTAAAGTTATTATTTATTACTTCTTCAAATAAAAAATTAGTGTTGATTTCTAAAGCATTACATAAATTTACTAAAGTAGTTGCACTACCAAAAGCAATTCCTCTTTCTAATTGACTAATGTAACGAGTAGAAAGTTGTAATTTTTCTGCTAGAGCTTCTTGAGTATAGTTATTTCTAGCTCTAGCCAATTTAATTTTTTTTCCTATCATTTGTCTATAAGATTTTTCAACATCATTCATATAAATTAGCCTCCTTAATGAATTATTTAAAGTATAACAAGTAGAATAAAAAAATTAAATGAACTAACAATGTGAAAACGTTGATACGACTACTATTAATCGTTCTTGAAATAAGGGAGATTTTAAAGTTTAAAATAATAATTCTAAAATAAAAATGAAAAAAATTAAGAATTTTTCAAAAAAGGCTTGCAAAATAATGAAAGTTATATTAGAATTTAATTGAAGTGGTAAAAAGTGTCACGAAGTGGTAGGAAAGTGAAAAGAGGTGAAGACCATTGCTAATGGGAGAATATAGTCATTCCTTAGATCAAAAAGGAAGATTAATAATGCCAGCCAAGCTTAGACAAGATATAGGAGAAAAGTTCATTTTAACCAAAGGTTTAGATGGATGTTTATTTGCGTTTTCCCAAAATGAATGGTTAAACTTTGAAGAGAAATTAAAAACATTACCACTATCTGATAGAAATGCAAGAAATTTCGTAAGATTCTTTTTGTCAGGTGCAACAGAATGTGAAATAGATAAACAAGGAAGATTTTTAATTCCTAACAATCTAAGAGTTGCAGGAAATTTAGAAAAAGACGTAATAATAATTGGAGTAGGAACAAGACTAGAAATATGGAATAAAGAAATATGGCAAAAATGTGATGAAGAAATATCAGCAGAGGAAATTGCAGAAAACATGGCTAATTTAGGTATATAACTTGCAAAAGTTTATATAAATAACATAAGAAAAAAGTACAGAAGAAGTGTTAATTACAAAAGAAAAATATACAAATGAAATATTAATTGCGAAAGAAAAATAAACAAAAGATTTGAAAAAACAAAAGATAAGCCAACAAAAGATTTATGAGAAACCAATGAATTATTAAAATACAAAAGTTTTTGAAGTACTTTTGAAAAAACAGCTGGAATAATCCAGCTGTTAAGAAACCTATAAAACATTGGAAATCCAATTAATAACGATAAATTAAGAGGTGCAAAGTTGGAATTTAAACATAAGCCAGTAATGCTAAATGAATGCATAGAAGGATTGAAAATTAAACAAAATGGAATATATGTAGATGGAACTTTAGGGGGAGCAGGTCATAGTAAAGAAATTGCTAAAAATCTTAATAATACTGGAAATTTAATAGGTATAGATAGAGATTTAGAAGCATTAAAGGCAGCGAAAGAAAATTTGAAAGAGTTTCAAAATGTTACATATGTTCATGGAAATCATGACGAAATACTAAAGATACTAGATGAACTTAAGATAGAAAGGGTAGATGGTATTTTATTAGATTTAGGTGTATCATCATATCAATTAGATGAGAAAAACAGAGGTTTTAGCTATTTAGGAGAAAATGACTTGGATATGAGAATGGATAAAACTCAAAGTCTGACAGCCAAAAAAGTAGTTAATGAGTATACAGAAGAAGAATTAAGTAATATCATATATGAATATGGTGAAGAGAGATTCTCAAGACAAATAGCTAGAAATATATGTTTAAAGAGAAAAGAAAAAGAAATTGAAACTACAAAAGAATTAGTAGATATAATAGAGAAATCAATACCAAGGAAAAATAAAAAAGATGGTCATCCAGCTAAAAGGACATTTCAAGCTATTAGAATAGAAGTGAACAATGAGATAAAACCGCTATATAACACAATACTGGAATGTATCAGTTGTTTGGATCAAAAAGGAAGACTATGTGTAATAACGTTTCATTCTTTAGAAGATAGAGCTGTAAAAAAAGCTATGGTGGAAGCACAAGGAAAATGTACATGTCCACCAGATTTACCATATTGTGTATGTGGTGCAGAAACAAAAGGACGAATAATAACGAGAAAACCAATTTTACCAACAAATGATGAACAAGAAGAAAATTCAAGAAGCAAAAGTGCAAAATTAAGAATTTTTGAACGAGAATAACAAAAGAAGGGAGGAGATAATAGTGGCAAATGCAAGATATCAATATGGTACTAATCCAAGAAAATTAGAACCGAATCAAAAAAATAAAGCAAGAAAACAACCTAATTTGAAAATAGTTAAAGAAGAATCAAGACAAAAAGTTAAAGTATCAATTGCACAAAAAAAGAAACAGAAAAAGTTTATATTTTTTGCGATATTGTTTTTTACAGTTTTATTAGCCATTAGTTATCAAAACTCTCAAATAAGCATAAGATTTGGAGAAATGCAAAAGCAAAAAAAAGAGTTAGCAACTTTACAAAAAGAGAATGAGCAATTAAAAATTAATATAGAAAACAGTTTGAATATGGGAAATATAGAAAAAGAAGCCAAAGAACAATTAGGAATGGAAAAATTGACAAATAAACAAACAGTTTATGTGACATTACCTAAAAAAGATTATGTTGAAGCAGCAAATGAAAAAATAGTGCTAGAAGAAGAAACTAATTGGTTTGAAAAATTAATTAATTGGATATTCCATAAATAAACAAAAGAATTAAGAATAAAATTAAACACTTCTAATAAATATTATTAGAGGTGTTTTTTATGGCATATAGTGTAAAAAGTAAAATATCAGTTAAAAGAAAAATGAGAACAGTTTTATTCATATCTTTTTTGATATTAATTTTATTAATCTTTAGATTAGGGTTTATTCAGTTAATTCAAGGAAGAAAATTATCGGAAATGGAATATGAACAATTAACTTTAGATAGAAATGTAAATCCGAAAAGGGGAGTTATATATGATTCAACAGGTAAATATGTGTTAGCAATAAGTAGCACAGTGCAAACAATTACAGTAAATCCAACTAATATAAAAAATGAAGATAAAGAAAAGGTTGCAAAAAAATTAGCAGATTTATTTGAGTTGGATTATGAAAAGGTATTAAAAAAAGTAAGTAAAAGAAGTTCTATAGAAACAGTTGCAAGAAAAGTAGATAAAGATAAAACAAATGAGCTAAGAAATTGGATGCAGGAAAATGAAATAATTACAGGGATAAATATTGATGAAGATACTAAAAGATATTATCCTAATAATAATTTTGCATCACAAGTTATAGGGTTTTGCGGGAGTGATAATCAAGGGCTAGATGGAGTTGAGGCAAGATTTGAAAATGAACTAGCTGGTAATAAGGGAAAAATAAAGAGAAGTACAGATGCAACAGGGAAAGAGATAGGAGAAGAAGGAGAAAAATACATTTCGGCAATGGATGGGAATAGTTTGATTTTGTCAATAGATTATAATATTCAATCTATTATTGAAAAATATTTAGAAGAGGCTTGTATTGATAATAAATGTACAGATGGCGGAAATATTGTTGCAATGAATCCTAAAACAGGAGATATTTTAGGAATGGCAACTTATCCAAGTTATAATTTGAATGAACCATATTCACCATATACTGAGGAATTGAAACAACAATGGGATACTTTAGAAAAAGGTGAAAAGAATAAAAAACTTCAAGCTGTGTGGAGAAATAGAGCAATAGCAGATACATATGAACCAGGTTCTACTTTTAAAACAATTACTGCTTCGGCAGCACTGGAAGAACATGTTACTGATACTGATAATCAAGGCGAATTTTGTTGTACAGGAGGTATAGAGGTGGCTGGTGTTCGTATAAAGTGTTGGAGATATTATAGACCTCATGGACCAGAGAGTTTAAGGCAAGCTTTGATGAATTCTTGTAATCCGGTTTTTATAGGTTTAGGGCAAAAGCTTGGAGTACATAAGTATTATAATTATCTACAAAGATTTGGTTTACTAGAAAAAACAGGGGTGGATTTACCAGGGGAAGCTGGAAGCATTTTCTTAAAAGAAGAAAAAGCTGGACCTGTTGAACTTGCAACAATAAGTTTTGGGCAAAGGTTTGAAATAACACCGATTCAACTTGTGACTGCTGTTTCTAGTATTGCGAATGGAGGAAATTTAATCAAACCGCGTATTGTCAAACAAATAATAGACAGTCAAACTGGAGAAAAAAGAGATGTTAAAGTAGATATTAAGAAGCAGTCTATTTCAAAAGAAACTTCTAAAAAGGTTTTAAGCATAATGGAATCTGTAGTAGCAGAAGGAACAGGAAAAAATGCAAAGGTAGCAGGGTATAGGATAGGCGGAAAAACAGGAACATCAGAAGATGGAGTAAATACTAATAAATATGTTACTTCTTTTTTAGGAGTTGCTCCAATAGAAGATCCTCAAGTTGTTTTGTTAGTAACGTTATATAATCCTACAGGTGAGGGACGGTCACCAAGGTGGACGGAGTTGCAGCACCAGTTGGAGGGCAAGTGTTTTCGGAAATTTTACCGTATATGGAAGTTAGCAAAGGAAATACTGATGAGATTGAAAAAGTTGAAACTATTAATGTTCCAGACTTGGTTGGAATGAATTTAAAAGATGCTAAAAAAGTTGTAAAAGAAAATGGACTTATAATTGAACTAGAAAATGAGGAAGAAAATAATGACAAAATGGAGATAAAAGAGCAAATGCCTAAACCAGGAATATTAGTGAATAAAGGAAACAAAGTTTATGTTAAATAATATAGTGAATACTAAAAAATACCTTTAATTAGGTATTTTTTAGTATCTAATTTATTTTTTTGAAATATCATTGTATTTTTATATTTTTTGTGATATAAAGTATGTAATAGGTACAAAGTAAAAATATATTGTAGTATTAGAAGTTGAGTATAGGTTATAATATATGAGACAAAGGAGGAATAAAAATGGGGGAGAATGAAGAAAAAAATCAAATAGATATTATGTTTGGTGGAAATTATAATAAAAAAAATATTGACGTAATAGCTACAAACAAGAAAAATATCGATGTAACACGTGCAAATAAAAAAACACATAAAAATGAAAAAGGTACTAAGGCAAGAAATATGTCTAAAAAGAAGAAAAATAAAGCAAAGAGTAAGCTTTGGAAAAGGATTAAAGTGATCCTTGCAGCAATGGGAATTACGATTGGAGCTACAACGGTTGCTTTAGGGACACATGAAGATAATCTTAAAGTAGAAAAAGAAGTAGAAACAGAAAATGAAAATGATTGGAAAGAATCATTAAAGGTAAAAGAAGCGCCTAAAATATTAGCAGAAGAGCAAAAAATAGAAGAAGAAATTAATAAGTTAAAGACTCCAGAAGAAGTGTTAGAATATTTAAAAAATGAATATATTGAAGCATATGAAAAAATAACAGGGGATAAAGAATTAAATACTGGTAATATTGAAATAATATACAAAAAGTCACAATCATATGTATATGAAAATATAGATACAGGAGAAATTATTACACATGGTGATTGCCCAGCTATTACAGAAGAAATTTTAAAAGAAAATGGTGTAAATTATATTTCTCATGAACTTGAATATCCTATATATGAAATTTTCAGTAAAGGAAATTGTATTGATGCAATGACATATAGAAATGAAGAGAGAGCTAAAGATAAAGTTCCAGTAAAAGCATATGAGGGAAATGAATATGATAAGATGGAAAAAAACGCAAATTCAGTTTTGATAGAAATGGAAAATGTTATGAATAAAGGAATTGAATTTTATGAAGATACTGAAAATGATAGCGTGAAAAGAGATTTTGTAGAAGCTATAAAAGAATATAGGCAACAAAAAAAAGAAAAAGATATTAAAGAAAATGTGA
This sequence comes from Clostridia bacterium, assembly GCA_029258515.1. Taxonomy (GTDB): domain Bacteria; phylum Bacillota; class Clostridia; order TANB77; family CAG-508; genus CAG-269. The sequence continues at coordinate 18,687 of JARHYK010000031.1, forward strand.
GTGAAGGATTTGAACAAGAATAATATAATTAATTTTATATAAAAGGAGAAAACTATGAACAAAAAAGTAGTTATAATGGTAAGTTTTATAGCAATAGTAGTTTTGTTAATTTTGATAGGAGTTAGTATCAAAAGTACAGAAAAATCTAAATTGCAAGAGATCGTAAATTCTGATGATTTATCAGTAATTATAGAAAAAATTTATGAAGGAATAGAAAAATTATATCCAACTTTAGAAACAAATATAATAAATGTTGAAGATGTTGAAAATGTTAGGTATGTTACAGGATTAGAAAATGGCGATGAATTACAATATTTAGCAGTATCAGAGCCAATGATGAGTGGACAACCATATTCATTGGTATTGGCTAAAGTTAAAGATGGAGTTAATGCAGATAATATTGCAAGAAATATGGCAGAAAATGTGGATACTGCAAAGTGGATTTGTGTATCAGCAGAAAAACTTTATGCTACAAGTAGTGGCAAAATAGTATGTTTAGTAATGGCTAATGACGAAATAGCAAAACCTGTTTTTGAAAGATTTAAAGATTTAGCAGGAGTGACAGGAAAAATATATGAAAAAACGGAAGAATTACCAGAATAAAAAATTATTAAACCTTGAAATTAATTTCAAGGTTTAATTTTTCTGAGAGGAGGATAATATGGTATTTTCGAGTATAACTTTTTTGTTTTATTTTTTACCAGTGGTTTTATTAATATATTATATAGTTCCAAATAAATTTAAGAATATAGTGTTATTAATTTCATCATTTATATTTTATGCATATGGAGAACCTAAATATGTATTACTTATGATTGTATCAATAGTTTCGACATATGTGTTTGGATTGTTTATAGCGAGGTCTAAAGAAAGAAAATTCAGGAAGTTATTTTTGATTTTGGCAATAACCAATAGTCTAGTAACATTAATATATTTTAAGTATATGGATTTTATTATTGAAAACATGAATTTGTGGCTAGTCAAAAAGATAGATTTAATAAATGTTGTATTGCCAATAGGAATATCTTTCTATACATTCCAAATGATAAGCTATTTAGTAGATGTGTATAGAGGAGATGTAGAAGTACAAAAAAGTATAATAAAACTAGCAACTTATGTGTCTTTATTTCCACAATTAATAGCTGGACCAATAGTTAGATATGGTATGATAGAAGAACAGCTAGAAAATAGAAAATATAATTTTGAAAAGTTTGCTATAGGTGTTAGAAGGTTTATAATCGGACTTGGAAAAAAAGTGATGATAGCAAATGTGTTGGCTCAATTAGTAAAAAATTTTGTGGGATGTTATGATAAAACGGTTATTTATTATTGGATGTATGCAATAGCAAATATGCTACAAATATATTTTGATTTTTCTGGATATTCAGATATGGCAATTGGACTTGGAAAAATGTTTGGATTTGAATTTTTAGAGAACTTTAATTATCCATATATTGCAAGAAGTATAACAGATTTTTGGAGAAGGTGGCATATATCACTTAGTTCATGGTTTAGAGATTACATTTATATACCATTAGGAGGAAATAGAGTAAGTAAAATAAAATGGTTAAGGAATGTTATGCTTGTATGGTTATTAACAGGATTATGGCATGGGGCAGAGTGGAATTTTGTTATCTGGGGAATATATTTTGGAATAATATTAATTATTGAAAAATTGTTTTTAAATATTTACTTAGAAAAAATGCCTAAAATATTGTCAAAAATATATACTTTGTTTGTAGTAATGATAAGTTTCATTATATTTAGTGGAACTGATAAGTATCAAATAATATGTAATATCAAAGGGTTATTTGGAATAGGGAATGTAGGAGTTATATCTCAAGAATCTTTATACTATTTTAAAAGTTATTTTGTAGTTTTTGTGATTGCAATAGTTGGAGCAACACCAAAATTTAAAAAAATTTTTGGTAGTGATAAAATGCATGGAGTTGTAAATATATTAGAGCCAGTATTTTTATTAACTATATTTATTATATCTGTAAGTTATATAATAGATGGGTCATTTAATCCATTTTTATATTTTAGATTTTAGGAGGATTTTATGAAAAATAGGACGAAGAATATATTAATATCATTAGGTTTTATATTAATTTTAACAACTGTTTTTATATTAAATATATTGAAAGAAGATACTCAAATATCATTAGCAGAAAGAAGAAAATTAGCACAGTTTCCTAAAATATCAGCTAAAGGAATAATTAGTGGAGAGGTGACAAGAAATTTAGAAAAATATTTTATCGATCAATTTATAAAAAGGGATTTTTTTGTTGGACTTAAATATATGTTTAATACAAATATCTATAATCAACAAGATAATAATAAGATGTATATTTATGATAATGCAATATATAAAATGGAATACCCTATAAATGAATATTTAATAGAAAAAAATGTAAAGAAGCTCGAAGAAATAAATAAAAAATATTTGCAAGGAATGGATAAGTATTATTCAATAATTCCAGATAAAAATTATTATTGTTTAAGCAACCATTTAAAATTGGATTATAACAAGGTAGAAGAAATATTTGAGAAAAATTTAACAGATGTAAAGTATATAAATATAATACCCAAATTAGATATAAATGACTATTATAGGACTGATAATCATTGGAAACAGCATAGAATAAGGAAAATTGTAAATGAATTTGAAAATGAAATGGATTTGGTGGATACATCAATGATAGAATATAAAGAAAATAGAATAGAAGGATTTTATGGAGGACTTTATGGTCAGACCGGTGTTAAAATAAAACCGGATGATATAATATATTTAACAAATAATACAATAGATAATTGTACGACATATAATTACGAAACACAGAAAAAAGGAAAAATATATGATTTAGGTAAAAATGTTGATAATGGAGATAAATATGATATATTTTTATCTGGAGCAACACCAATAATTGAAATAGAGAATCCTAAAAATAATAATAAAAAAGAATTGCTAATTTTTAGAGATTCATTTGCATCTGGTTTAGCACCTTTATTTGTTGAAAATTATAAGAAAATTACTTTGATAGATATCAGATATATTAGTAGTAATCTAATAGAAAAATATGTAGAATTTAGAAATCAAGATGTGCTTTTTTTATATAGTGGGTTGGTGTTAAATAATGTACAATTTAAATAAAAATGATAATTAAAAAATCATAGTGCTAAAACTAAAAAATATTTATGCGATGTTTTTTGATAAAAATCAAAAAAATATTTAAAAAACTATACAAAATAAAAAAAAAGTTATATAATATATTAAAATTGCGGGTAATATTTTATTTGCAAAACATATTAAAAATGGAAGGATGATTCTAAATGGAATTAAAGAGAATTTTAATAGGATTAGAAGGATTAAAGGCAAAAGGAAAATTAGATTTAGAGATAAAAGGAATAGAGGAAAATTCAAGAGAAATTAAGGAAGGATATTTATTTGTTGCAATAAAAGGTTTTGCAACAGATGGACATAAATACATAGAAAATGCAATTGAAAATGGTGCAAAAGCTATTATGGTAGAAGAAGGATATGATATAAAATCGGCTAAAATATCTGAAGATGTAACTATAATAATGGCAAAAAATACAAGAGAGGCATTAGCTATTTGTTCAGCTAATTTTTATAATAATCCAACAGAAAAGTTAAAATTAATAGGAGTAACAGGAACTAAAGGAAAGACAACAACAACTTTTATGATAAAAGAGATTTTAGAAAAAGCAGGAAAAAAAGTAGGATTGATAGGAACAATAGCAACATATATTAATGGTGAAAAGGTAAAAGATAGTGATAGAACAACACCAGAAAGTTTGGAATTGCAAAGAACTTTTAGTGAAATGGTAAATGAAGGCGTAGAAGTAGCAGTAATGGAAGTTTCATCACAAAGTTTAAAATTACATAGAGTAGATGCTTGTAATTTTGATTTGGTTATATTTACAAATTTTTCAGAAGATCATATAAGCCCAAATGAACATCCAGATATGGAAGATTATTTCAATTCGAAATTGAAATTATTTAACATGTGTAAAACAGGTATAGTAAATGCAGATGATTTGCATGGAGCAAAAATACCAAAATTATTTCCAGAGAGTGATATAATTACATATGGAATAGATAATTATGCTAATTTATTGGCAAAAGATATAACAATAACAAATTCATATGTGGATTTTAGAGTTAAATTATCAGATAGAAATGAAAGAGTGAAAACAGGAATACCTGGAAGATTTAGTGTATATAATTCATTAGCAGCAATAGTAGTTGCTAAAAAATTTGGAGTAGCTCCAGAAAAAATAAAAGAGGCTTTAGAAGAAGTAAGAGTGCCAGGAAGATCAGAATTGGTTGATAATAAAAGAGATTTAACAATAATGATTGATTATGCGCATTCACCAGAAAGTTTACAAAATATATTGCAAGCATCAAAAAGTTATACTAGAGGTAATGTGATTTCAGTATTTGGATGTGGTGGAGATAGAGATAGTGGTAAAAGGCCTGTAATGGGAGAGATATCAGGAAGAATAGCAGATTATACAATAATAACATCAGATAATCCAAGAACAGAAAAACCAGAAATAATAGTAAATCAAATTGAAGAAGGAATTAAAAAGACAAAAGGAAAATATGAAGTAATAGTAGATAGAACAGAAGCTATTGAAAAAGCTATAAAAATGGCAAACAAGAAAGATTTGATAGTATTGGCTGGGAAAGGACATGAACCATATCAAGAAATAAATGGAGTAAAATATCCATTTGATGAAAGAATAATTGTAAATGAAATAATTGAAAAATTAGATAAAGAAAATAAAAAATAAATATAATAAAATATACTTATAAAGAATAAGATATATAAAGTAACCAATGAAAGGTTTGATAAACGTGAATTTTGAAATAGAAATATTACTAATATCATTTGTTGTATCAGTTATATTAGGATTAATAACAATACCAATATTAAGAAAATTAAAAGTAGGGCAAATAGAAAGAGATGATGGACCAACATCACATTTAAAAAAACAGGGAACTCCAACTATGGGAGGAATAATAATTATACTAACAATGATAATAATTATACTTTCAACTGTTGTATATTTAGCTAGTGTAAAACAAATTAGTGTGGCTAAAAAATTAATGCCGCTATTGATACTAACGATAGGATTTGGATTAATAGGGTTTATAGATGATTACAAAAAGTTAGTATTAAAAAATACAGATGGGTTAAAACCAAGTTATAAAATGCTAGGATTATTAATAATATCAGTTATATATGTAATATATTTGATACAAGGAATTAAGCTAGGAACTGAAACATATATACCAATAGCAAAAACATATATTGATTTACCAATATATATATATATTCCAACAGCAATTTGTGTGATTTTGGCAACAACAAATGCGATTAATTTAACAGATGGAATAGATGGATTATCATCAAGTGTTTCAACTATTATAATTACTTGTTTAACAATTGTAGGAATGTTAAATGGAATATTTGAAATATCAATTTTCGGAAGTGTTGTAATAGGTGCGGTACTAGGATTCTTAATGTTTAACTTACATCCTTCAAAGGTATTTATGGGGGATACAGGTTCACTTCTTTTAGGAGGAGTAATTTCTGGAATGGCATTATATTTAAAAATGCCACTACTTTTGTTAGTAATAGCACTAATACCAGTTTTAGAAACATTATCAGTAATATTGCAAGTAATTTATTTTAAAAAAACAGGAAAGAGAATATTTAAAATGGCACCACTTCATCATCATTTTGAATTATCGGGCTGGAGAGAAAATAAAGTAGTAATAGTATTTAGTATGATAACATTAGTGGTATGTTTGATAGGATTAAAAATAATTTAAACAAAAGAGAAATATTAAGGAAAGGAGTATGTAGATGTCAAAAAAGAAAGCAGAAAAGTTTTCAAGTTTTCTAAATAATCCAATAGATTTTACACTAGTAATAACAATAATATTATTATTAGGAATTGGTTTGGTTATGGTATTATCAGCAAGTTCACCATCAGCATTGGCTGAAACTGGGGATAGTTATGTGTTTTTTAAAAAACAATTACTATTTGCGGTAGTTGGAATTGTTGCAATGCTTGCAATATCAAAAATAGATTATAGATTTTATCAAAAGTTTTATAAGCATGCATGGATTTTAGCGGTAGTATTATTATTGGCAGTAAAGTTTATTGGTAGAGAGGTAAATGGGGCTAAAAGATGGATATATATAACAGAGACTTTGTCATTTCAACCATCAGAATTAGTAAAATTTTTGGTTATAATTTTTTATGCGGGAATTTTAGTGAAAAATAGAGATGAATTACCATATTTTTGGAAAGGTCTAATTAAACATATGGTTATGCTAGCACCAATAATTTTGCTTCTTATGTTAGAACCTCATTTTAGTGCTTCAATTGTAATTTTAGGAATTGTGTGTATAATGATGATTGTATCAGGGTGCAAGTTTACGCAGTTTTTAAGTATTGCAGGAGCAGCTGGGATACCATTATTAATAGGTGTTATTATAAAATCACCATATAGATTAAAAAGAGTAATAACATTTTTAGATCCTTGGAAAGATGCAACAGACACTGGATGGCAAGTAATTCAAAGTTTGTATGCAATAGGTTCAGGAGGATTATTCGGAGTAGGTCTAGGAGAAAGTAAGCAAAAATATTTGTATATACCAGAGCCACATAATGACTTCATATTCTCAATAATAGGAGAGGAATTAGGCTTTGTAGGATGTGCATTAATAATAATTTTATTTGCTATTTTTATTTGGAGAGGAGTATTAATAGCAATGAAAGCGCCAGATATGTTTGGGAGTTTAGTAGCAATAGGAATAACATCACTAGTAGGAATTCAAGTAATAATAAACATAGCGGTTGTAACATCATCAATGCCAGCAACAGGAATGCCATTACCATTTTTTAGTTATCGGTGGAACAGCGTTATTTATTTTGCTTTGTCAAATGGGAGTATTATTGAATATATCAAGAGCAAGTGCAAAACAATAAATAGGAGGAAAATATGAGAGTAATAATAGCAGCAGCAGGAACAGCAGGGCATATAAATCCAGGAATAGCAATAGCTAATAAGATTAAAAAAGAAGAAAAAGATTCTGAAATAATATTTATAGGGACAACAAGAGGATTAGAAAATGATTTAGTACCAAGAGCAGGTTATAAATTAAAAACTATAGATGCATATGGATTGAGTAAAAAAATTTCAATAGAAAATATTAAACACATGTTAAAAACACTAAAAGGATTTGGCGAAGCAAAGAAAATTATTAAAGATTTTAAGCCAGATATAGTGATAGGTACTGGTGGATATATTTGTGGAGCAACGATCTATGAAGCTAAAAAATTAAAGGTTCCAACAATGTTACATGAGAGTAATGCATTTCCTGGAAAAGCGGTTAATATGTTAGCTAAAAAAACAGATAAAATTTTGGTATCTTTTGAAGATGCAATACCAAGAATTAAAAATAATGAAAATACAGTATATACTGGTACTCCAGTTAAGATGGAGAAAAAAGAGTATTCTAAATTAGAAAAAGAAGAAATTCTTAAAAGGGAAAGATTAGATACTGACAAACCGCTTGTATTAATTTTTGGGGGAAGCCAAGGAGCACAAAAAATAAATGAAGCAATTATTAAAATAGTAGAAGAAAAATTAAATAAAAATTATCAAATAATTTGGGCTGCAGGACCAAGACAATATGATATAATAAAACAAAAATTAGAAGATGTAAATATTAGTAATATTAAAAATGTTAAAATAGTGCCATATATATATAATATGGAAGAAATGATGAATATAGCAGATTTAATAGTCGCAAGAAGTGGAGCAATGACAATAACAGAAATTGCAAAACTAGCAAAGCCATCTATATTAATACCATTACCAAATGTAAGTCATAATCATCAGTTATATAATGCTAAAGTTTTAGAAAAAGTTGGAGCGGCTAAAATTATTTTGGATAGTGAATTAGAAGCATTGAAATTAGATAGTGAAATTAATCGAATATTAAATGGTAATGAAGCTTTAAATATGGGAAAAAATGCATTAAAGGTTGCTAAAATAGATGCCGAGAATTCAATATATAAAGAAATAAAAAAATTGGTAAAAAAATAAAGAAAGGCAAGAAAAAGATGTTAAAAATGACGCAATCAAAAGTTATTTTAATAATATGCATAACAGAATTATTAATGATAACAGGTTTAGGAATATTATCGATTAATGCTGTAAATGAAATTAATACTAATTTAGGACCAGAAGAATTATGTGTAACAATAACTAATATTAATAATAAAATACAAACGTATGTAGTAATATTATTGTTGACTTCAATAGTTATATCAGTAATAATTGCAATATTTTTATCTAAATATGTAATGTATCCAGTAAACAAATTAATAGAAAGTGCAGAAGGATTTAAAAGGGAAAAACAAAAAAGTAGTAGTAAGAATAAAAAAAGAGGTAAAGATAATCTAGAAGCTGTTATAGATACTATGACAGTGGAATTAAAGGACAAACTAAGGGAAGTGTCAACACAAAAAAATCAAATTGAAACAATACTTTTGCATATGACAGATGGAATAATAGCATTTAACAGAGAAGGCCAAATAATTTTAATAAATCCAGCAGCAAAAAAATTCTTAAGTATAAGACCAGAAGATGAAAATTTTGAAGATATATTTGGAAAATTTAAGTTGGATATAAATATGGAAAAAGTAATATATTTAGAAAATTGGACTTCGACAGAACAAAGAATTAGGGTAGATGATAGATATGTAAATGTGCATTTTGCACCTTTTAGAGATGAAAAAGAAAGACCGGAAGGAGTAATTGCAGTAGTACAAGATATAACTGAACACGTAGAATTAGATAATATGCAAAAAGAATTTGTTGCTGATGTATCACATGAATTAAAAACACCAATAACTTCAATAATGGGATATGCAGATACTTTGTTAGAAGGTGGATATGATGAAGAAACAAAAATAAAGTTTTTAAATGTAATAGCAGCAGAATCAAGAAGGATGGCGAGACTTGTAACAGACTTATTGACTTTATCTAGATATGATAGTAAGAAAAAAAAGACTAAAAAAGAAGAATTTGATTTAGGTGAATTAGTTAAAAAAGCACAAGAAAAATTAGCAATAGAGATAAGAAAAAAAGAACATGATGTAAAATGTTTTGTAACAGCAGATGTGCCTTTAGTATATGCAGATAAAGATGATATAGAAAGAGTAATTTTGAATATATTGTCAAATAGTATAAAATATACTAAAGAAGGTGGAAAAATAAAAATATATGTAGGATTTGTTTATACAGATGCATATATAAAGATAATAGATAATGGGATAGGAATACCAGAAGAAGATTTAACAAGAATATTTGAAAGATTTTATAGAGTAGATAAAGCTAGAACAAGAGAATTAGGTGGAACAGGATTAGGTTTATCAATAGCAAAAGAAATATTAGATAAAAATGGAGGAACAATAGATATAAAAAGTGAAGTTGGAAAAGGAACAGAAATAGTAATAAGAATTCCAACTAAATAAGGTATTTTGGATATCTATCGATAAAATAACACTGAGAGAAGAAACGAAAATAAGAAAAATAACATAAGTAGTATTTAAGGGTTTTAATAGGGATTAAAAGCACTTAAACATCAAAGGAGAGAAAATATGAAATCACAAGTTAAAGAAATATTAGAATGGATATATTGTATTATTATAGCAGTGATATTAGCACTTGCTTTTAGGTATTATATAGGTACCCCTACAATAGTTCAACAAGAATCTATGTACCCAACACTTGTAGAAAATCAAAGATTATGGCTTAATAGGTGGGGTAGAACTATTAAAAAGTTGCCTAATAGGGGGGATATAATTACATTTGAAGCACCAAGTAAAAAAGAATATTCAGAAATTGAATTAGAAGATAAGGAACCATTAGCTAGATATGATGATGAACCTAAGAATTTTATTCATAAGTTTTTTTATCATGTTGTTGAAATTGGAAAAGATAGTTATATTAAAAGAGTAGTTGCTTTACCTGGAGAACATGTTGAAATAAAAAATGGAAAAATATACATTAATGGAGAAGAATTACAGGAAGATTATTTGCAACCAGGAATTGTGACATCAGCAAAAGTAAAAGGCTTAGATGATTTTATAGTGCCTCAAAATTCGGTTTTTGCAGTAGGAGATAATAGAAATCATAGTACAGATTGTAGAGCTTTTGGATGTATACCATTAGAAAAAATTGAAAGTAAAGTTGCAATTAGAATTTGGCCATTGAATTTATGGGGAAAGGTAAAATGATTTTTTAGAATCAAATAAGGTATAACTTATGTTTGATGAAATTATTGGTAATGATAGGATAAAAGATTTATTGAAGAAATCAATTGAATTGAAAAAAACTTCACATAGTTATCTTTTTATAGGAACAGAAGGAATTGGTAAAAAGTTTTTTGCCAAAGAACTTGCTAAAGCATTATTATGTTTAGAGGATAATACATGTTGTGGTAAATGTAAGTCATGTATTGAATTTAACTCAAATAATAATCCGGATTTTTATGTTATTGAACCTGAAGGAAATAGTATTAGGATTGAACAAATACGAGAGTTGCAAAAAGGAGTTCTTGAAAAACCTATTATATCTGAAAAAAAAGTGTATATAATAGATAATAGTGATAAAATGACAAAAGAAGCTCAAAATTGTTTGTTAAAGACTTTAGAAGAGCCACCTAGTTATGTTACTATTATACTAATTGGATCAAATGAAAATGCTTTTTTAAGTACTATTAAATCTAGATGTACAATTCTTAACTTTCATAATATTTTTATTAGTGAACTTCAAGTTTTTTTAAAGGAAGTTCATGGATTAGAATTACAAAATGAGTTCATGCTAAGAGCAACAGGAGGAAGTATAAGTAAGGCTCTAGAAATATGTGAAAACAGAGAAAAATATGAAGAGATTTATCAATTGATTGCTAATATTAGAAGTTTTGATGTTATTGAAATATTAAAAAAAGCTAAATTGCTTTATGAGTCAAAAGAGGAAATTAATAGTTTATTAGAATATATTAATATTATAATGTTAGAGTTTGCTAAAACTGATTATAGATACACAAATTGTATACAAATTGTGGAAAATACAAAAAAAAGATTGAAATCTAATTCAAATTATGATATGAGTATAGATAATATGTTATTACATATAAAAGAAGAAATAAATTAAACAAATAGAAAGTTGGTAAAATTTTGAAAAATATTATAGGTGTAAGATTTAAAAGATTAGGAAAAATATATTTTTTTAATCCTAAATATCTAAAAGTAAAAAAAGGAGATAAAGTAATTGTAGAAACAACTCAAGGAGAAGAATATGGAGAAGTTGTAATTCCAAATAGAAATATGGCAGATGATAAGATTTTAGAACCATTGAAAAAAGTTGTTAGGTTAGCAAATAGCAAGGATAATAAACATTTCGAAGAATGTAAAAAAATTGAAGTAGAAGCTTTTGATTTTTGCAAAAAGAAGATTAGAGAGCATAACTTGCATATGAGTTTGACAGATGTAGAATGTAAATTTGATAATAGTAAAATAATTTTTTATTTTACAGCAGATGGAAGAATAGATTTTAGAGAATTAGTAAAAGATTTGGCGGCAGAATATAAGACTAGAATAGAATTAAGACAAATTGGTGTCAGAGATGAAGTTAAAAGAATTGGAGGAAATGGAGTTTGTGGTAGAGAATTGTGTTGTTGTACTTTTTTAAGTGATTTTGATGCTGTTTCTATCAAAATGGCAAAAGAGCAAAATCTATCACTGAATCCATCTAAAATATCTGGCAATTGTGGAAGATTAATGTGTTGCTTGCAATATGAAGATAATGTCTATAAAGAAAAACTGAAGAAATTGCCTAATATAGGTGCTATAGTTAAAACTCCAGATGGACAAGGAGAAGTAGATGGAGTTGAGACTTTAAAAGAGCGAGTTAAAGTTAAATTGATATCAGATGATGGTTTTATAATTAAAAGATATGATATTAAAGATGTAAATATTATTAAAGATGTAATGAAAGAAAAGATAGATGAAGAAGAAATTAAAAATAAAAAAGAGTTAGACGAATTGGAAAAATTTGAAAAGGTAGATAAAGAATTAAAAAATAAATAATTGTTAGGAGGTGAAAAAATGGCATTCAAAATAACAGATAAATGTATAGCTTGTGGAGCTTGTGCTGCTCAATGTCCAATGCAATGTATATCAGAGGGAGATGGAAAATTTGAAATAGATAAATCTCAATGTATATCATGTGGGGCATGTGCAGGTATTTGCCCTGTTGGAGCACCAGAAGAATGTGAAGATTAGTAATATAAATGTATTGAAAGTTTAGATAAAGAAAATAGCTTTCAATGCATTTTTAATTTTAAAATATATTGTATAAAATTAGATGGGGTAAACTAAATAAATTGTAAATAGAGCAATTTTGAAAAAAATAAAAATAGTTAGAATATTTTATTCTAACTATTTTTATACTAGTTTTCTGTATTAGTTAATTTTTCTAAATCTAATAATTCTTGCCATCTAGAATCTACCTCTTTTTGGAATTCTTCAATCATCCATTCATTTCCAGGATTAAACATATGTTTAAAACGTTTTTGTGGTTTTAGGAATTCTTCAATTGGAAGTTTTTTAGGTGGTTTATATGTAATATGATATACACCATCTACAACTTCATATAAAGGCCAATAGCAAGTGTCTATTGCTAATTTATTAATTTTCATTAAATCTTCTGTTGGATACCCCCAGCCTCTAGGACAAGGTGATAATACATTTAAGAATGTAGGACCTTTTGTATAAATTGCTTTTTCGGCTTTTTCATATAAATCTTTAAAATTCATAAAAGCAGCTGTTTGAGCTATATATGGTATATGATGTCCAGCCATGATTTTAGTTAAATCTTTTCTTGGTTGCATTTTGCCAGGAAGAACTTTACCTGCAGGAGAAGTAGTTGTATCTGAAAATTTAGGTGTTGCAGAAGAACGTTGAATACCTGTGTTCATGTATGCACCATTATCATAGCAAACATATGTTAAATCATGACCTCTTTCCATTGCTCCTGATAATGCTTGTAGACCAATGTCATATGTTCCACCATCTCCACCAAAGGCTATAAATTTAGTTTCTTTATCTTCTGGTAATTTACCTTGTCTTTTCATAGCTTGATAAGCAGCTTCTACTCCAGATAAAGTAGCTCCTGCACATTCAAATGCTGTATGAATAAAAGAATCTGTCCATGCTGTATATGGATAAATAAATGTTGAAACCTCCATACAGCCAGTAGCACCTGAAATTACTGCATGATCTTCTTCTTTTAAAGCTCTTAGTATCATTCTAGCAACTGGAGGAGCTCCACAACCTGCACACATTCTATGACCTTCTGTAAATCTTGAAGGTTTTTTTCCAACAATTTCTTTTAGATTGTATGGCATATTATTTTTCCTCCTTTCTTAATCCTAAATAACGATAAGGATTATCAATTTTTCCTGTTTTTAAAATTTCATTTAAATCAGTGTATACTGATTTTATATCTTCAGAAGTAGTATCTCTACCACCAATACCATAGATATAGTTTACAAGTGGAATGTTTTTTCCTGCTACGTACATACTTGATGCAACATCTTCAAATAGAGCACCTCCCATACCATTTAAAGAATCTGCTTTATCTAAAACAGCTATTGCTTTTGCTTTTGATAAGGCTTTTGCTACTTCCTCACTAGGAAATGGTCTATATACTCTTATTTTTAATAATCCAGCTTTTATACCTTTTTTTCTTAATTCGTCTACAACTGCTTTAGTTGTTCCAGCAGTTGAGTTCATGCAAACAATTGCAAAATCACAGTCATCTAACATATATTCTTCAAATAGACCATAGTGTCTACCAGTCCACTTTTCAAATTCTCTTGAAACTTCTAAAATTACTTCTTTAGCAGCTTTCATTGCATAACCTTGTTGAGCTTTGTGTTCAAATAGATAAGGTTGAACATCTAAAGGACCTACTGCCATGGGTTCTTTATCATTTAATAAATAGTGTTTTGGGTGATATTCACCAACAAATTTTTTAACTTCTTCATCTTGTTCTAATTCAATATTTTCTATTGAATGTGATGTAATAAATCCATCTTGGCATACCATAAGTGGAAGTAATACTTTTTCGTTTTCTGCAATACGGTTAGCCATAAGTAAATTATCATAGGCTTCTTGATTGTTTTCTGAAAATAGCATAATCCAACCACTATCACGTACTCCCATTGCATCTGAATGGTCACAATGTATATTTAAAGGACCAGAAACTGCACGATTTACCAATGATAAAACTATTGGAAGTCTCAAACTTGAAGCGATATATATCATTTCCCACATTAATGATAAACCATTTGCAGATGTTGCTGTCATAGCTCTTGCACCTGCTGCTTGAGCTCCTATACATGCACTCATCGCACTATGTTCACTTTCTACTGCAACAAATTCTGTATCTACTTCTCCATTAGCAACAAATGTTGAAAAATATTGTGGGATTTCAGTAGATGGGGTAATAGGGAATGCTGCAACAACATCTGGATTTATTTGTTTCATAGCAATTGCTGCTGCTTCATTACCACTTAATCTTTCACGAATACTCATATATTAAACACCTTCTTCCTTCATTGTTATTGCACCAAATGGACATGTTTTTGCACAAACTCCACATCCTTTGCAATAATCATAATTAAAATCTTCTCTATTTAAAGTATCTTTATTAACTGGAATTGCATTTTCAGGGCATACTGCAAAGCATAAACCACATTGTTTGCATTTTTCTTTATCAAAAACAGGTCTTATACTTCTCCAGTCACCAGTTTTAAATTCTTTTGCATTACCAGCTTCATAAATATTTCCACCAATAGTCATTTTTTCCATAGGTGTTTTACTATTTATTTCAGTCATACTTAAACTCCTTTCAATTAAATTTTTTTAATTTCATTTAACGACATTTCTAATGCTTTCATATTTCCTTCAATAACTTCAGGTTTTTTAGCAAATTTATGTTTAAATGAATTTTTCATATCATTTATTAAGTCATTATCATTCATAATCTTACTAACTTTAATAATAGCAGCAAGCATAGGTGTATTTGGAAAATATTTTCCTAGACATTCCATTGATATTTTTCTTGCGTCAATTGTATAAACTTCTCCAGAATACCCATGTAATAATGATTTAATGTATTCAGGTGATTTTGTAGTGTTAATAATAATTGCACCACTTGATTTTAAACCAGATGTGACAGGTACACTTTCTAGAAGTGAATCATCCACAACTACTACATAGTCTGGTTCATAAATATTACTATGAATAGTAATAGGATTATTACTAATTCTGTTATATGCAGTGATAGGAGCACCCATTCTTTCTGGTCCATATTCTGGAAAACCTTGAATGTATTTACCAGTATTAAAGGCTGCGTCAGCTAGTAATAAAGAAGCTGTTTTTGCACCTTGACCGCCTCTACCATGCCATCTTATTTCTATTAAGTCTTTCATATATATTGCCTCCTTTTTAGTTGATTTTTATAGATTTAGTATATGACTAAATTGCTTATATGTCAAGTGATTTTGAGTATTTTGAATGGTAAGACATAATAAAAAATATATTCTTTATATCCAATATAAAGAATATATTTTAAAATTAATTTTTAGTATTTTAATCTTTTTTTGGAGATTTAGGAATTACAATATTTTTAGGTTTATCATTACATTTTGGTTTACTGTTATTTAAGTGTTCATATACTGGAGAAATATCTAAATCTTTACCATCACCAGAAACAATTTCGAATTTTTTATTTTCTTTGTCCATAGTAAAAACCTCCTTTAAATATATTTTAATAGTAACACAAAAAAAATTAAAGTGCAATAAAAAAACAAAAAAAGAGTATAAATATTGACATATCAATAAAAAAATGTGATAATATATACAGTAAAAAGAAGTAAAAGAAGGAAAAAAATGGAGAATAGAAAAGCAAAAAATATTATTGAAGCGATTTTATTTGTAGCAGGAAGAAAAGTTAATATTGAAGAATTAATAATGGTATTGGAATTGCCAAAAGAAGAAATAGAAAATTTAATTAGTGAAATGCAAGAAGAAGATAGAGGAATTGAAATAATTAAAATAGAAAATGGATATCAGATGGTAAGTAAAAAAGAATATTATGAATATATATATCCTATTATAGATAAAAGAGCTAAGCCTAATTTATCAAGTGCAGCACTAGAAACGTTATCAATAATAGCATATAACCCTAAAATAACAAGGGCGGAAATTGAAGCTATAAGAGGAGTTGGGGTTGATGGATGTATGTATAAATTATTGGAATATGGTTTAATTGAAGAAGCAGGAAAAGCGGATTTACCAGGAAAACCTATGACATATAAGACAAGCCAAGAATTTTTGAAGATGTTTGGATATACATCACTTAATGATTTGCCAGAACTACCGAGATATAAGTTAGATGAAAATAAGCAAATTGTTATTGATGATATAATAGAAAATAAATAATGAAGGGAAGTATTAATATGAAATTATCACAAACAGGAATGGGAACAACAAAATTAAATAATATTGATGAAATGTATCCAGGTCAAAGTATTTTATTGCAAACTGGACAATTAGTACAATATGGAGCAGGATTATTTGGATATAATACTATTCCATTACTTGTAAGAAGAAATATAGAAAAGATCATTGTTGATACATTAAACAAATATGGATGTATAGAAGTTTTATTACCAACATTACAGCCAGATTCAATATGGAAAAATTCAGGAAGATATGATCACTATGTAAATGATGGAACAATGCTTATAACAGAAACTAACAAAGGAACATTTTGTTTAGCACCAACAGGTGAAGAAGCTATGCTTGAGTTTGCAAGAGAAAAGCTTAAGTCATACAAAAATTTACCAGTAACTTTTTATCAAATTGGTGAAAAATATAGAAATGAAATAAGAACAAGAGGATATTTATTGAGAGGAAAATCTTTCCCAATGTTAGATGGATATAGTTTTTGCGCAGATGAAAAGTCAATGGAAGAAGAATATGATAATGTTAGACAAGCTTTTTTAGAAATATTTGAAAAAATAGGATTAAAAGTTATTTCTATTGTTGCAGATAATGGTGCGATGGGAGGAAAGAAATCTGAGGAATTTATGATGATTTCTGAACAAGGTGAAGATAAAATTCTTTTTGATGAGAGTACAGGTATAGGTTTAAATACAGAAATATTGGAAAGAGAAAATTATCAAGAATATTTAAAAGAAGAATACGGAATAGAAGATATTTCTAAGTTTAAAGAAATAAGAACAATGGAATTAGGACATATTTTTCAACTTGGAACTAGATATTCTGAAATGATGAATGGTAAATATACAAATAAAGATGGAAAAGAATCTTTATATTATATGGGATGCTATGGAATAGGTGTAAGTAGAACAGTTGCAGCTTTATATGAAGAATGTGTATTAAATTCAGAAAAATGGGGACCATGTGGATTTTCATTGCCAATTAGTGTTGCTCCATATAAAGTACAAATAGTACCTAAAGTAGAAGACGAAGAAAAATTCAAATTGGCAATTGAGTTATATAAAAAATTGCAAAAAGAAAATATTGGTGTAATTTTAGATGATAGAGAAGGAATGACAATAGGAACAAAGATGAAAGATTGTAAGGTATTAGGAACACCATATTTAATTGTAATTGGAGATAAACAAGAAGGAGATAGTTTTGAATTAGAAAACATTAAAACAGGAGAAAAAGAACAACTAACAGTTAGTGAGTTGATAGAAAAATTAAAATAAAGGAGGGTTATATATGAAATTTTATGATAAGTCTTTGTATAAAACAGAGCAAAGATGGCAAATTATTTTAACACTTTTAATTACATTTATAATCGGCTTTTTTATAGGATATTGGTGTAGAGATTTTGAAACAGAAAAGAAATTGAATGAAAATATGAGTATAAATGTCCAAGAAAATAATGCAAATGAATAAAATAAAAAATAAGTTACTAAAAACGTTTTAGTAACTTATTTTTTAATTTTTTAGAAATCACAATTTTTAGGAGTTCTAGGGAATGGGATAACATCACGAATATTTTGCATTCCAGTTAAATACATAATTGCTCTTTCAAAGCCTAAACCAAATCCTGCATGGTTGCAACTTCCGTATTTTCTTAAATCTAAATACCAGTTATATTCATTGATTGGCATATTTAATTCTTTCATTCTTTCTATTAGTTTGTTATAATCTTCTTCTCTTTGGCTTCCTCCAATGATTTCACCAATGCCAGGAGCTAGTAAATCAGCAGCTGCTACTGTTTTACCATCTGGATTTAATTTCATATAAAATGCTTTAATATCTTTTGGATAATCTGTAACAAAAACTGGTTTTTTAAATACTTGTTCACACAAATATCTTTCATGTTCTGTTTGTAAATCAACTCCCCAAGATACTTTGTATTCAAATTTATCATTAACTTTTTCTAATTCTTTTATGGCATCTGTATATGTAATTCTGGCAAAGTCGGAATTAATAACATTTTGTAATTTTTCAAGCAATCCTTTATCAACAAAATTATTGAAAAATGTCATTTCTTCTGGACAATGTTCTAAAACATAAGAAAAGATATATTTAATCATTTCTTCTGCTAAGTCCATATCATCATTTAAGTCAGCAAAACAGATTTCTGGTTCTACCATCCAAAATTCTGCTGCATGTTTTACTGTGTTTGAGTCTTCAGCTCTAAATGTTGGACCAAATGTATATACATTACGAAAAGCCATAGCATATGTTTCAGCATTTAATTGACCACTAACTGTTAAGTGAGCAGGTTTCCCAAAAAAATCTTTAGAGTAATCAATTGTTCCATCTTCTTTTTTTGGTAAATTGTTTAAATCAAAAGAGTTTACATTAAACATTTCACCGGCACCTTCTGCATCGCTAGAAGTAAGTAAAGGTGTGTTTACATATACAAATCCTTTTTCTTGGAAAAATTTGTGTATTGCATAAGCTAAAACACTTCTAACTTTAAATACAGCGTAAAATGTATTACTTCTTGGGCGTAGATGTGAAATTGTTCTCATATATTCAAAAGAATGTCTTTTCTTTTGAAGTGGATAACTATTATCGCTTAAGTTTAATATTTCAATTTTTTCTGCTTGAATTTCAAACGGTTGTTTTGAATTTTCTGTTATAACTAAAGTACCTAATACTTTGATTGAAGAACTGATAGTAAGTTTTGATATTTCAGTGAAATTAGACAATTTATCACTGAAAACTATTTGGATGTTTTTAAAAAATGTACCATCATTTATTTCAATAAACCCAAAGTTTTTTGAGGCTCTAACTGTTCTAACCCATGCTTCAATTTCTATTTGTTTATTTTCATAGTTTTTGAAATTTTTATATAAATCTTTTATTAATAATGTGCTCATAATATTTCCTCCCTTTTATATGTAAAAATTATACTCTATAATTATGAAAAAAGCAAGAAATATAGTGAATAAAACGAAAAATAAATTGACATAAATAGAAAAAGAGTGAAATTAGTATGGTAACAAGTGTAAAATGTACTAAATGTATTTTAGTGTAGATAATTTGTTATATATGTTTTATAAGATGTGTAAGAGAAAAGATTATTACAAAAAGGCGGAGAATTTTTAGAGTAACTAAAAATGTAGAAAGTAAAAATGATAAAAATCTTAAGTCGAATGAAAAACTAAAAAATCATTACAGTAATTTATAAGTCAATAAGTTTTAATAATTCAAAGTTAAATATCTTATTAATAGGTAGTAGTGAAATTGAAAAACCAGAGACAATTAGATAAGTAGATAAAATATTAAATATACTATATGTAATAGAAGATGCAATTTAATATACTAAAGCAGGATATTATGGTGCAGATGTAGAAAAAATGGGTTATAATTAAATCGAAAATGCTAATTAAGATATTGCAAGAGCATTAAAAGGCATTACTCTAATTGATGAGATTGATAAGAAAGTAAATGAAGATAAGTATGGTGTAGGAGATAATTAGGTACTTGAAATTTTTAAGAGATTATGGAATAACTTTTTTCATAATGAAAATGTGATTGACAATTGGTAAAAAAAATAATAAAATGAGAATGAAAAGGTGATGATATGAAAAAATCAATGGAAATAAATCAGAAAATGGAAATGGGGTTAATTGTACGTGATAAAAATATATTTTCAAGAATGAAACGATTTTGGAATATTGTTTGCTATAAGGAAGAATTAAATTTTTTGCAAAAGATAGAAAAATATGTGTTGAAGAATAAACCAAAAGGAAAAATAATTATTCCTGAAACTATAAATAAAGAAATTAAACTAAATAAGAAGGATAAGGTGGTATAAAATGAAATATGAGCAAATAATAATAGCATCAGGAAATAAAGGGAAGATAAAAGAAGCAAAAGAGATTTTAGCTCCTTATGATGTTATATCAATAAATGAATTAGGAATTGATATCGATGTTGAAGAAAATGAAGATACATTTGAAGGAAATGCAATAAAAAAGGCTAAAGAAATTTCAAAAAGATTAGAAGGAAAGATGTGTATTGCAGATGATTCTGGAATTGAAATTGAATATTTAGATGGTTTTCCAAGTGTTAGAACAAAAAGATGGCTTAAAGGAACTGATAGAGAAAGAAATATTGAAATATTAAAGAAGATGGAAGGAGTAAAAAAGGAAAATAGAAAAGTTAGGTTTGTAACGGCTATAGCTTTGGCAAATGGCACAGATGTAGTTGTAGAAAAAGAAGAATTATTAGGATATATTTCTACTGAATTACGAGGAAAAAATGGATTTGGATTTGATGAAATATTTGAGTTACAAGATGGAAGAACGTTAGCAGAATTGACTGATGAAGAAAAAAATATGATTAGTAGTAGAAAGAAAGCATTAGAGAAAATAAAAGAAAAAATAAATGAGTGATTAATATTAAAGAAGATGTAGAGTTGATCTATGTCTTTTTTTGTTAGTTTTTTAATATAATGTAAATTTAATAAGCAAAAGCATAACTCACTTTTTACATAAATACAACATAAAATATATTAAAAAGTAAAAAGGGGGAGAAAAAATGTCAAGTTACATAATAAAAGGAGGGAATAAATTAGAAGGAACAGTAACAATATCAGGTTCAAAAAATGCAGCGTTACCTATAATTGCAGGTTGCATTTTAAATAAAGGAAAAACTATTTTGTACAATGTTCCAAATATTCATGACACACAAATGATGTATGAAATAATAAAAATATTAGGAGGAACAGTTCAAAAGAAGAAAAATAAAGTGATAATAGATACAAGTAAAATATCTAAATATGAAATTCCAGATATTTTAATGCATAAAATGAGGTCATCAGTAATAATTGTAGGAGCAATTTTAGGAAGATATAGAACGGCAACATTTTCATATCCAGGAGGTTGTGATATTGGAGCAAGACCAATAGATTTACATTTAAAAGCATTTGAAAAACTTGGAGTAAGTATGTCTAAAAGCTATGGAAAGATAACTTGTGAATGTTTAGAAAAAGGAGTAATTGGAAATAAAATAGATTTAGATTTTCCTAGTGTGGGAGCAACAGAAAATTCAATATTAGCAAGCGTTTTAGCAAAGGGAAAAACAGTGATAACAAATGCAGCAAGAGAGCCAGAAATAGTAGATTTACAAGAATTTTTAAATAAAATGGGAGCAAAAATAGAAGGTGCGGGAACAGACAAAATAGAAATAGAAGGAGTTAGAGAGTTAAAAGAAATAAGTTATAATATTATGCCAGATAGGATAGAAACTGGAACTTTTTTGTGTTTGGCAGCAATAACTGGTGGAAAACTTCAAATAGAAAAGACGAATCCAAATCATGTTACACCAGTAATAAGTAAATTAGAAGAAGCGGGATGTTATATAGAGGTACAAAAAGAAAAAATAAAAATAGAGGCACCTAAAAGATTAAAATCAATAGATATAAAGACGATGCCTTATCCTGGTTTTCCAACAGATATGCAGTCAATAATGGCTGCGACATTTACTGTGGCTAAAGGAACGACTCTAATAGTAGAAAATATATTTGAAAGTAGATATAAATATGTTCAAGAATTAAACAAGATGGGGGCTAAAATAACAGTAGAAGGGAAAAGTGCAATAATAAGAGGAACTAGAAAATTGTATGGAGCAAATATAAAAGCAACGGATTTAAGAGGAGGAGCGGCATTAGTGTTAGCAGGATTAGTAGCAAAAGGAATAACAGTTATAGAAAATATAGAATATATATTAAGAGGATATGAAGGGTTTGATGAAAAAATTAGAAAATTAGGTGGAAATATAGAAATAACAAAAGCTTTTTAAAAGTGATCCTTTTTGGGGTGTTCTCAAAAAGGATCACTTTTAAATTATTGACAATGAAAATAGAAAAGTATAAAATAGAAAAAAGAAAAAATATTAATAAGGTATATGGAAAACTTTTTAAGAAGTAATTAAATATATGATTCTAATATAGTAAAGGAAGATAATAAATGATAAATTTTGAAAAAGTAGAACAAATAATTAAAAATTATATAGAAAATTATGATAAAAACAATGGATTGATTAAGTTAAAAACTATTCATACATATGAAGTTGTTAAAAAAAGTGAATATATAGCTACAAAAATAGGATTGGATAGTGAGAATATAGAACTAGCAAAATTAATTGGATTATTGCATGATATAGGAAGATTTGAACAAATTAAAAGAATGCAAAATTTTGAAGATAAAATAGAATTTGACCATGCAAATTATGGAGTGAAAATCTTATTTGAGGATGGCTTGATAAGAGAGTTTATTAAAGAAGATAAGTATGATAATATAATAAAAAAAGCAGTATACAATCATAATAAATATCAAATAGAAGAAGGATTAAGTGATATTGAATTGCTACATTCTAAAATAATAAGAGATGCTGATAAGATGGATATTTTTAGAGTGATGAAAGAAGATAAATTAGAAAATATAATGCCGGGAAGGTACAATGAAAAAACTATTAACTATGAAAAAATATCATCAAAAGTATACAATGATTTTATGGCTGAAAAACTTGTAAAATTAGAAGCTAGAAAAACTCAAATTGATGATTGGATATGTCTTATAGCTTTTATATTTGATTTTAATTTTGATGTATCTTTACAATATATTAAAGAAAAGAAATATATAGATATATTAATAGATAGAATAGAATACAAAGATAATGATACAAAACAAAAGATGGAAGAAATAAGGAAAAAGGCTAAAGAATTTTTAAATAAGTAAAAATCTAAATAAAAAACAAGAAAACTATGGAAAAAATATTAACTTTTTGATAGAATATAAATGTAATTTAAATTCAAATTGAAGGAAGTGGGAATTTGAACAAAAAACAGAAAGAAAAAATAGAGAATATGTATTATGGGGAAACAATAGAAAAGAAAAAAGACGAGCAGGAAAAACAAGAAAAAAAGAAGATAAAAGAGAGAGAAAAAAGAATAAAAGAAATAAATAAAAATAGAAGAAAAGAGCAAGATAAATTTGATCTAGATACTGAAACTGTTATAGGAATGACTAATAATAAAAAGATTAAAAATCAACAAGTTCAAAGAAAAAACGAAAAAAATGAAAGAATAAGGGCAAAACGAAATAAAAAAATCAAGAGAATAGTTAAATTTACAAGCTTATTTGCTATAATAATAGGGGGAGCTATTTTTGCTTTTGTTTCACCAATATTTAATATCCAGGAAATAGAAATAGCAGGAAATAAAGAACTTAATAAAGATATAGTGGAAAGTTTGTCAAACTTAAATAAGGGACAAAATATATTTCAATTTATGAATAAACAAGTAGAAATGAAAATAAAAGAAAATCCATATATAGAAAATGTAGAAATAAGAAGGAAGATTCCTAACAAGGTACAAATAAAGATAGAAGAAAGGCAAAAAGAATTTAATATAGAATTTATGAATAGTTATGCTTATATAGATAAGCAAGGAAATATATTAGAAATTGGAGAAAACAAACTAGAATTACCAGTAATACAAGGAATAAAAATGCAAGAAGATGATATAAAAGCAGGAAATAGATTAAAAAAAGAGGATTTAGAAAAATTAGAAACAGTAAATCAGATTATAAATCTTTGGGAAATAAATAAGGTAGGAAATCAAATAACTAGTATAGATGTTACAAATAAATTAGAATACACAATGATAATTGAAAAAGAGAAAAAGAAAGTATACTTAGGAGATAATTCAAACTTAAACGATAAGATATTATGGACACAAGCAATTATAAATGATAATAAAAATATTGAAGGGGAAATTTTTGTAAATGGAGACTTGAATAACAAGTTTAAACCGAGATTCAAGCAAAAGGTTTAAAACTAGGAGGAAAATATGAGTAATAACAAAAAAATTGGAATTGTATTAGGATTAATGTGTATGGCACTTACTATGGGAATTTGTATTCAAATTAGAACAGTACAAAACTATAGTGTAAAAATAGGACAAAATTATGATCAAAATAATTTAAGAGCAGAAGTATTGAAATATAAAGAAAAATATGAAAATAAAATTGAAAAAATTGAAAATATAGATAAAATATTAGAAAATAAAATTGAACAAGCCACAACAGAAAATAAAAATTTGGAAGAGTCATTAAATCAAATTAAAGAAAAAAATAAACTAATTGGTCTTACAGAAACAACAGGGCCAGGAGTAAAGATAAAATTAGCTGATAGTAAATTAGATTCAAGTGCAGCATTAGATCCTAATCTTTTAGTTGTCCATGATATAGATGTATTTTATGTTGTAAATGAATTAAAAAACGCTGGTGCAGAAGCGATTTCTGTAAATGATCAAAGAATAGTACCTACAACAGCTATAGAATGTGGAGGGAATATAATAACAATTAATGGAGAAAAAATTGGTTCACCATTTGTGATAAAAGCAATTGGACTACCGGAAAATTTAGCAAATTTAGATAGGACCGGTGGATATCTTGAGGCAATGAGGGATTCTAGTATAATAGTTGAACTAAAAAAAGATAACAATATAACAATACCAAAATATTCAGGAATTATAAATTATAAATATGTAAAAAATGCAAAGTAAAGTGAAGAAGGGAGAAAGTTTAAATGAAAATAAAAAAAACTGGAAAGACTACATTAATAATAACAATAGGAATAGCTTGTTTTGCATTAGTAACAGTTATGTCTATGCAATTTAAAATTGTAAATCAAACTGATATAAACGAATTAGAAGTTATGAGAGAAGAAGAATTAAGAACTGAATTAGCAAACATCAAAGAAAAATATAAAGAAGCAGAAAATAAATATAACGAGAAGTTACAAAAATTAGAAGAGTATAACCAAAAAGAGGCATCAGAAGAAGAAACAGAAGAATTAGTTAAAAAAGAATTAGAACAAGTTAATTTGATTTTGGGAAAAACAGATGTTCAAGGAAAAGGAATAAAAATTACTTTAGTTGAAAATAAAGATGCCGAAAGTGGAATTATAACAGCTGATAATTTAAATATGATAGTGAATTCTTTGAAAGAAGCAGGAGCAGAAGCAATTTCGATAAATGGTGAAAGAATTATAAATATGACAGATATTGTTTCAGTGCATGAAGGAACAATACTTCGAGTTAACCAACAAAGAGTAATGCCTCCATATGTTATAAAAGCAATTGGTGATCAAACGTATTTAGAAGGAACAATATTGGGTAATGGAAGAGAAGGAGATAAACTAAAAAAGTTAGGACATGATGTTATAATAGAAAAAGATGCGAAAATAGAAATTCCTAAATATAATAAGGAAATAAAAGCAAAATATATAAAATAATTAGTAAAGGAAGATGGGAAAA
Source organism: Clostridia bacterium (assembly GCA_029258515.1). GTDB lineage: Bacteria > Bacillota > Clostridia > TANB77 > CAG-508 > CAG-269. The sequence continues at coordinate 44,698 of JARHYK010000031.1, forward strand.
TGGTAGGAATATCAATTTTAGTAGGATGTTTATTAGGAGCAATAATTGGAATAAATGCTCCAACAATTTCATATACATATTCAAAATATTTGGCAATAGCAGTTGTTGCAGCACTTGATTCAGTTTTTGGAGGTATATCATCATTGATGAATAAAAAATTTGATATTAAAATATTTATATCAGGTTTTTTTGGAAATGCAATTTTAGCAATTTTATTAACAATTTTAGGACAAAAATTAAATGTAGATATATATTTGGCTGCGATAATAGTATTTGTATGGAGAATGTTTATGAATTTAGGAACAATTAGAAGATACTATGTTGAAAAGTGGACTGAAAATTTTAAAAATAAAAAAGAACAAAAAGAAACAAAAAATAAAAAAACAAGCCAAGGGTGAAAATCCTTGGAAAATTTTTGTGAATAGTATTAAATAATATGTTGAAAGGTGTAGAAAAATGTCAAAAGGGTTAAAGCTTTGATAAATAAGGAGTATAGAATAATATTACAACAATATTACAAAAATGTTACAGAAATATAACAAATACTATTGACAATTTGCTAAAAATGTAATATAAATACAACTAGTAAAAAGAAATAAAAATGGAGGAATTAAGTTGGCAATCGGTGATATCATAGTTGGGGTAGATATTGGTACAACCAAAGTGGCAACAGTGGTAGGAGAAGTAAACAACTTTGGACAAATTGAAATTATAAGTAATACTTCAAATAAATGTAGAGGATTAAAAAAAGGAAAAATAATAAATGAAGAAGAAGTTATATTAAGTCTAACTCAAACAATTAAAGATGCTGAAGATGAAACAAATTTAAAAATAAATTCTGCATATGTTACAATACCAGGAAAATATGCAACAATTGTGCAAAACAGTATAACAAAAGAAGTTAAAGATAAATTTTCTGGTATTTCAGTGAAAGATGTTCAAAATGCAATGATGCAAGTAAAAGACATTGAAATACCAGATGGTGAAACTTTAATTGATATTGTTCCAGATAAAATAACTTTGGAAAATGGGACAATTGTGGCAGATCCTGTTGGGAATTTGAGTGGAAGTTTTACAATAAATGCACAAGTGATTTTAGCAAAAAAAGAGTATGTAAGACAATTAACAGGAATATTTAGAAAAGCAGGATTAGAGATTGATGGAATTGTTCCAATTACTTTGGCAGAAAGAAATTTGATTTTAGATAGTAATGAAATGCATGACAATATAATGCTTTTGGATATAGGGGCTGAAAATACTGATATAGGTGTGTTTGAAGGTAGTTCATTTGTATATACAAATTCAATACCACTTGGTGGAAATAATATAACAAGTGATATTGCTGTTGTGTTGAATATAGCAGAAGAAGAAGCTGATAAGCTTAAAAGACAATATGGTTTAGCATTGAAGTCTTTCATAGATAATGACAATGATATAATATTGAATACATGTAAGGATAACAATAAAAATAAAATCATTAAAAGTTCAGAATTAATAGAAATTATAGAAGCAAGAATTGAAGAGATTTTTTCAATTGTAAATAAGGATATTACAAATCAAGGAATAAAGGCTAAAATAAACAATGTTATTTTGACAGGACAAGGAATAATAAATATAAACAAGAGTGATGTTGCAGGAAAAATTATCTTAAATATACCAGTTAAAATCTCAACAGGAAGATTAGTGAGCACAATAAGACCAGTATATAGAACAAGTTATGCATTAGTAAGATATATTGCAGCTAGACCATTTGTTAAGTCAGTATCAAGTAGTATTGATACAAAAACAGATGAAAATATATTTAAAAATATAATAAATAGGATAAAGGAATTTTTTTATTCATAAATAGCTATTAATTAAAAAGTAAAAATAATAAGGGAGGAAAATAAAATGATGGAGTACGAAGATAATAGTATACAAATGGTAGATGGACCAGCAACTATTAAAGTAATTGGTGTAGGAGGAGCTGGAAATAATGCCGTAAATAGAATGATAGATTCAGGGATAAAAGGTGTTGACTTTATTGCAGTAAATACAGATAGACAAGCTTTACAACAATCAAAAGCAGGAACAAAAATTCAAATAGGGGAAAAAATAACAAGAGGATTAGGAGCAGGAGCTAATCCGGATATTGGAGCACAATCAGCAGAAGAAAGTAAAGCAGAAGTTGCAGAAGTGTTAAGAGGAGCAGATATGGTATTTGTTACAGCCGGAATGGGTGGTGGAACAGGTACAGGTGCAGCACCAATAGTAGCATCAACAGCAAAAGAAATGGGAATATTAACAATAGGTGTGGTTACAAAACCATTTACATTCGAAGGGAAGAAAAGATTATCACAAGCAGAAAGAGGAATTGAAAGTTTAAAAGGAAAAGTAGATACATTGGTTGTTATACCAAATGATAAATTATTACAAATAATAGATAGAAAAACATCAATCATAGAAGCTTTCAAACAAGCAGATGATGTTTTAAGACAAGGTGTACAGGGAATTTCAGATTTAATTGCAGTACCAGGATTAGTAAACTTGGATTTTGCTGATGTTAAAACTATAATGCTAAATCAAGGAATGGCTCATATGGGAGTAGGAAGAGCATCAGGAGAAAATAGAGCTGAAGATGCAGCTAAAGAAGCTATTCAAAGTCCATTATTAGAAACATCAATAGAAGGAGCAAAGGGAGTTATAATAAATATTACAGGTGGAGAAGATTTGGGATTACATGAAGTAAATACAGCAGCGGAATTAGTACAACGTAGTGTAGATCCTGAAGCTAATATTATATTTGGTACAGTGACAGATACAAGTATGCAAGATGAAATTCAAATAACAGTTATTGCAACAGGTTTTGAAAAAAATGAACCAATTTCAAATATTGGAGTAGGTGATATTGTATCAAAAACTTGGGAAAAGAAAATAAATTCAATTCCATCAAATCCAGATTTAAGTTCATCACAAAATGATTTAGATATACCATCATTTTTAAGAAAAAATAGAAATAAAAATATTTAATTTATTAAAAAGAGTTCGAAAGAACTCTTTTTTTATGGTTTAAAGTCGATAATTTCTTTTTTTCTACAATAAGAAAAGACAGCATTTTTACTATTTAAGTAGTACAATATAAAAGCAGGTGATAATAATGACAATTTATCTTGATATAGTTATATTGGAAAATTTAATAATGAATAGTATTATAATATATGCAACAGCTGTTTTATTAAAGGTAGAAATAAAACATTTTAGAATTTTTTTTGCAAGTTTAATACGGTGCAATTTATTCTATAATTACTTTTATATCAAAGATGCAAATATATTCAAATTTGATTTTTAAAATGATACTTTCAGTATTAATGGTATACATTTCTTTTAATCCAAAAAGTTTCAAGAGCCTTATTAAGTATATTGTTATATTTTATTTAACATCTTTTGTGTTTGGAGGAGTAGCTTTTTCATTAATATATATGATTAAACCAAGGGAGGTATTTATTAAAAATGGTTTATTTTTTGGAATGTATCCACTAAAAATAATATTTATAGGAGCAATAATAGCTTCTATTGTATTAATATTTGGATTTAAAATTGTAAAGAATAAAATGTCAAAGAAAGATATGTTTTGTAAATTATATGTTCAAATAAATGGGAAGACAGCAGAAACAATTGCAATGGTCGATACTGGTAATATGTTAATAGATCCAATTAGTGGAAAAGCAGTTATAGTTGTTGAAAAAGTAGTACTGGAAGATATATTGCCAAAGGATATTTTAGAAAATACAGATAAAATTTTAGGAGGTGAGTTTCAAAGTGTAACAGATAAAGTAAAAAGTGAGTTTTTAACAAAATTTAAATTAATACCATATTCGTCCTTAGGAAAAGAAAATGGGATGTTGTTAGGAATAAAAGTTGATACAATAAATGTGGTTAAAGATGAAGAAAAAATAAGAAGAGATAATGTGATAATTGGAATATATAATAAAAAATTAAGTAAAAAAGGTGAGTATAGGGCATTGATTGGAATAGATTTTATTTAAATTAGGAAAGAAGGAATATAATGAATATTTTAGAAATGCTTAAAAATAGCATTAATAATATAGGTAATATATGTGCAAAAATTATAAATGACGATAGTAATATAGAGTATTTACCAATATTTTATATAGCAGGAAGCCAAACTCTTCCACCACCACTTTCACCAGAAGAAGAAAAAAAGTATATAGATAAATTATGTGATGAAAATAATTTAGAGGCAAGACAAATTTTAGTTGAAAGAAATCTGCGATTAGTGGTATATATTGCAAAGAAATTTGAAAATACAGGTATAGGAATTGAAGATTTAATATCTATTGGTACTATAGGATTAATGAAAGGAGTTAATACATTTAATAATAGGAAAAATATAAAGTTGGCAACATATGCTTCTAGATGTATTGAAAATGAAATCTTAATGTTTTTAAGAAAAAACAATAGAATTAAAAGCGAAATATCCATAGATGAGCCATTAAATAAAGATGGGGACGGGAATGAATTATTACTTTCGGATATTTTAGGCACAGATCCAGATATTACATCAAGAAACTTAGAAGATGAAGTAGATAAGATTTTACTTAAAAAAGCAATTTTAAAATTAAATGAAAGAGAAAAGAGTATAATGGAAATGAGATTTGGTTTTAAAACAGGAGAAGAAAAAACACAAAAAGAGGTTGCTGATGAACTTCGGAATATCTCAAAGTTACATTTCAAGATTAGAAAAGAAAATTATAGGTAAAATGAGAAAAGATATTAAAAGTAAAATAGGATAAAAAATACTCGAATTTTGTCATACGATATTAGAATAACAAAAGCTTCTTTAGTAAATAATATAAATAGTAGAATATTATAAAAGGAGCTTTTAATATGTATAAAGTAGAAATATCAGGAGTTAATACAGTAGAACTCCCATTATTAAATGCGGAAGAAAAACTAGAATTAATGAGAAAAATAAAAAAAGGAGATGAAGATGCAAGAAGAGAATTTATATATGGAAATTTAAGACTAGTATTGAGTATAATTCAGAGATTCAATGGAAGAGGTGAAACAGCAGATGATTTGTTTCAGGTTGGATGTATTGGATTGATAAAGGCAATAGATAATTTTGATTTAGAACAAAATGTTCAATTCTCAACATATGCAGTACCAATGATTTTAGGAGAACTAAAAAGATATTTAAGGGATAATAATAGTATAAGGGTAAGTAGATCTATAAGAGATTTAGCGTATAAAGTAATTCAATATAAAGAAAGTTATGTAAAAGAAAATGACAAAGAGCCTACGGTTGAAGAAATTGCTAAAGAGTTGGGAGTAAAAAAAGAAGATGTAGCTTTTAGTTTAGATGCAATTCAAGACCCTATATCATTGCAAGAGCCTATATATAATGATGGAAGTGAAAATTTATATATAATAGATCAAGTAAGTGATGATAAAAACTCAGATGAGTTATGGGCAGAAAAATTAACAATAATTCAGGCTATTAAAAAATTAAATGATAAAGAAAAAATGATTATTACAAAGAGATTTTTTGATGGTAGAACACAAAGTGAGATTGCAGATGAAATTGGAATATCTCAAGCACAAGTATCTAGGTTAGAAAAAGTAGCAATAAGTAGAATGAAAAGATTGTATAAATAAAAAATTTTATTAAAGTGTAAATAAATTTTTATATATGAATATAATAGTATAAAAATAAAATTTTTTTAGGGGGAGAATATATGAATGATAAAGGGCTAGATTTTAAACATAAGGAAGTCATAAATGTAAGTGATGGCAAAAGACTTCGGTTTAGTACAAGATGTTTGTGCTGATTTAGGTACAGGTAAAATTACTTCTATAATTGTCCCAGGAAGCAATAAAGTTTTGAATATATTTGCACAAAGTACTGAAATAGAAATACCATGGGAAAAAATAAAATGCATAGGTGATGACTTAATATTGGTAGAAATTTAAAAAAATAAAAAAAAATTCAAAAAAGTATTGACAATTTATTAAACAGATGGTAATATAGATAAGCATTAAGCGAGAGGCAAAAAACATAATGAAAAATTCTAAAAAAAAATAAAAAAATCAAAAAAAGATATTGACAAAAAGAATTATAAATGTTATGATAATAAATGCAAATAGCGACAGACAAAAAATAGAAATATTTTTTAAAAAAGATTAGTAGAAAACTTTGATTTAAATAGAGCATACTGGTGATTACTAATTTTTTATTTTGTCAAAAAAACACTTTTAAAAAATAAAAAATATTTTAAAAAAGTATTGACAAAAGTTCTGAATTATAGTATAATGCAAATTGTTCACACAAAGAACAAAAAGTACATTGAAAAGTAAACAATAAAATCCTTTAGAGAATAAACCGAAGCGGTAATTTTCCGGAAATGGAAAATGTACCGAACAAGTAAATTTTTTAAAAAGTTTTTAGTAAAAAAACAAGAAGTTTAAGAGCTTGATAAAAACACTTAAGTTTGATTTATATTATAAAATATAGATACCATAAACAAGAGAGTTTGATCCTGGCTCAGGATAAACGCTGGCGGCGCACATAAGACATGCAAGTCGAACGAACTTAACCATTAGTTTACTATTGGAGCGGTTAGTGGCGGACTGGTGAGTAACACGTGAGCAACCTGCCTATTAGAGGGGAACAACAGTTAGAAATGACTGCTAATACCGCATATGCCTTAATTATCACATGGTAATAGAGGGAAAGGAGCAATCCGCTGATAGATGGGCTTGCGTCTGATTAGATAGTTGGTAAGGTAA
>JARHYK010000026.1 GCA_029258515.1 Clostridia bacterium
TTACAGAAAATGCAGTAGAAATATCTAAAGCACAAGCTAAAAATTTATTAAATTAAAAATATATATGAAAGGAAGTTTTTTATATGTTAAAAAAAGTTTATGTAAAAATGATTGAAGCAAAATATTATCCAAAGGAGGAATTTAAAGAAAAACTAGACCTCTTAATGAGTTTTGGAAGAATAACTGTAGACGATTATACCGAATTAATGTTACTTTTAGATAAAGTATATCCAGCACAACCAACACCAGTTGGAACAGTAACAGAACAAGGACAAACAGTACAACAATAAAATATAAGGGCAATATTTAAGGACTTTAAATAGTCTTTTTTTTATTGCCTTTTATTCTAGGAAGGTGAGGACATATGCATGAATGAGGAATTAAATAATCATATTTTAGAAGTACATGACAAAAGATTAAATGATCATGCAAGTAGACTAGATAAATTAGAACAAGGACAAGCAGAATTTAGAATACAAATACAAAATTTATGCAAAAGTATAGAAGGTCTTACAGGAGTGCTTAAATGGGCGTTAGGTTTATTCGCAGGTAGCCTTGTGGGATTTTTCTTTTGGGCAATACAAAATAATTTATTTAAATAAGAAAGAAGGAATTAAACATGGATAAAATTTTAGATCCAATATTAAGTGCAGTAGCTATAGGAGTAGTAGGAGTTCTAGTAGCTATTATAAAAAGTGTAGGAGATGTAGCAATAGAATATATAGCAAAGAAAAAACAAGTAGTAGAACAAAGATTACAATTAGATAAGCACGTAGAAGAAATAGAAACTGCAAAGCAAATATGGAACATTGTAGAAGAAAAATATAGAATTACAGATAATATAAAAGACTTAACAAAGAGCAAATCTGATATGTTTGATAAATTGCTTTTAGAAAAAATACCATATCTTACAGAAGATGAAGTTAAAATGTTACGCCAAGCAATAGCAGGAGAGGTCAATAAAGGAAAAGCTATGCTGAATGAAGATAATTTGAAACAACAAGCAACAGATCTAGTAAATAAAAATAATGCTTTAGAAACAGAAAATACAGAACTTAAAAATAAGTTAGCTGCTATTTCAAACTATGTACCAAAGGAAGAGCAAGGACAATAGTCTTTGTTCTTTTTTTAATATATAAATTTATAAAAAAGTGAGGTAATGTAAAATGTTAAAAGGAATAGACGTATCAGATCATCAAGAAAGAATAAATTGGGATAGAGTTAAGCCTAATATAGACTTTGCTATTGTAAGAGCAGGATGGGGAAACCACACAATAGATAGTCAAGCAGATAGAAATGTAAGAGAGTGTAATAGACTTGGAATACCAGTAGGGCTATATTGGTTTAGTTATGCTTACAACATAGATATGGCAATCCATGAGGCACATTTATGTATAGAATTTGCTAAGAAATATAGAATAGATTATCCTATTGTATATGACTTAGAAGTAGCATCCTTAAACTGGGCTAAGAAAGTAGGACATCCTATTAGCAAGAGAACAGCAACAGACATGGCAAAAGCGTTCATGAGAGAAGTGGAAAAGGCGGGATATTATGCTATGCTTTATGCTAATCCAAATCTATTTGATGTAGCTTACTATAGAAGTGAGTTATGTCCACGTTTTGCTCTTTGGTTAGCTTGGTATGGCGTAGGAGTTGATACTGCTAAAAGATATAACCCTAAGATATTCCAATATAGTGAACATGAATCTATGAGTGGAATAGGAACAGGGGATGTAGACTTAGATTATGGTTTTGAAGATATGGCAGAAACTATAAGAAAAAAAGGTTTAAACCATTTAGATGGAAGTAAACCAACATATCATAAACCATCAAGTTCAAGTTATAAATTATTACCACAACATGGTACTTGTACTATAGTAGTAGATAATTTAAATATAAGAGAAAAGCCTTCTACAAATTCTGCTATAGTAGGACACTATAATAAGGGTGAGAGTGTGAAATATGACTACTATGTAGATAATGAAGATTACAGATGGATTAGCTGGATAGGCAGAAGTGGTAAGAGAAGATATATGGCTGTAAGAGTTTTATCTACTAATAAAAGATATGGTAAATGTGTATAGAAATTAATTTAGGCAGGAGAAATCCTGCCTTTCTAATATCAATTAATAAGATTACTATAATTTATTTTTAACTTATTATAATTATGTTTTATTATGCTAACTATTATAATTGATGTTGAAATAATAAATACAATACCTATTATAAATCCATAATTTTCTCTAAAATTATTTATATAAATTTTCTTAGCAATATTATTTGAAATAAGAAGTATCAATCCAGCAGAATTTGATAGCTACTATAATACTTAGTGGTAGTTTTAAAAGATCAATAATATTAATGTTCAAATTAAAGTAGGACTCCTTAAGTGTACTTTTTAGCATATTATACAAAAGAATTACAAAAATAAAATTTATAAAATCTAGGATATAGTTTTTAATGAGTATGGTAAAGTTTACGAAAAAATAATTAAGTAATTAAAAAAATTTAAAAAAGTAAGCCATTGGATATACATGGAATAATTAGAAAAAATACATGGAAAGAGTTATAATATAAGTGAAAAATATTCAATTATAGCATAGATTTATATAAAATTACAGGATTTTCTTGAATGTATTTTAAAAAATTTATATACTAATATTGATATTATAAATTAATATTTTAGGAGGAAATTATGGGGGAAATTCAGAAATTAAGATTTAATACGCTATTTAAGATTAAGGCGGTAGATAATATAAAGAAAATTATTAAAGAAAAATATGATTTAGAAATACAGGATATAAAAAAATTTATTGACAATATAGAAAGAAATTATAACGATAACGAGATTGATGAGATATTATTTGAAGCTGAAAGATATTCTTATAAAAAGTTAATGATTTTCTCTATAAAAGATAAACAAATTGAAGAATTAACCAATCCAGTGTTTAAAGAAGATTTTATAAATAGAAATAATATTATAAATATGAAAGATAAAGAGAAAATCAAAGGCTTGAATGAAAATATAAGGTGTACATATTTCACTGAATATGACAAATTTTTCATAATTAAGATGGCACAAAAGAAGGAAGTAATAGTAGAAAAACAAGCTCCATTAGGAATATTGGAAGAAATATCATATTACTATGATTCTGTAAAATTTATAATAGATAAAGAGGAGTCATTAGTATTTATGTTTTATAATGATGCTAATATAATTGCAGATGGTGATGTTGATAATGGAAAAGCAATTACTGAGAAAAAGACTGCATTATACAGAATGTTTATAGATGGAAATAATAGAACTTTATATGGCTATGATAGTTCAGAGGAATTAAATCAGTATGTAATAAAATTCTTGGAAGAAGCAGCAGAAGAAGATAAAATAAAAGATGTTGAAAGACATATAATATTGATAGAAACTAAAGATCCAGTTGAGAGCAAAAATAATTTAAGAAGTAGCAAAAAAGATTGTAGACATAATAAGTATAGATTACAAGCAATAAAATATGCATTAGAAAATGAAGAACATATTGTAAAAATGCTAGAATGTGAGATTTCTAATAAAATAGTTATTGTTAAAGAAAATGAAATAATTTTAAATGGACCTTTTTTTGAAATGGAGGTTATAAATAATGTTTGCAAAGAAATATTCCCAGAATATAAATTATGTTCAAGAAAAGAGGAAAGCTCAGGAAGAAATATACAGTATACTTAATCAAACTGAAATATTTTTGAAAAAAAAACAGGTTCCTCTAAGTTATATAATTAAAAAATCTAAATCTAAAAAAAATATAGTTTTACAAGCTATACATGATTTATTATCCAATGATAAAATTGAAATTATTAATGTTAGTCAATGTCCGCTTTGTTATGAAAGTAATTGTATCGATTTAGATTCAAAATTTGTGGAGTGCAGTAGATGTGGAGAAAAATACAGATATGATGATTATTATGAAGAATATAGGATTAAAATAAGTGATGAAATTTAGTAGGTTTAAGAAACATAATTTAATT
>JARHYK010000019.1 GCA_029258515.1 Clostridia bacterium
TAGGATATAAATATATCAAAGGAGACCAAATAGGTGGTGCAGTAATAAGAGAAGAAGGAAGTACAGAACAAGAACCAGTAGAATTTGTATGGGTACCAGTTCCAGATATAACAAAAATGGTAGGAGGGACAGAAAAACTAAACAACCCAGGAGAAAGATGGGGAAAATTGTATTCTACTAATAATATAGATAATCCACTGAATGGCACTGATATAGCTAAACCAACAAATACAGAGCATAGAGAACCAGATATTTTAAATCATAAAACTAGAGCAGATGGATATTATCCTAACCTAAATATATTGAATGATATATTAGGAACATCATATGATCTAAATACATTTAAAAAAGAATTAGAAACAGAATTTTATAATATGTCAGAGAGTGTAAAAAAATATAAAGGTTTTTATGTAGGAAGATATGAAAACAGTTTAGTAGGTAAGGGAAATGATGCATATCTAGCCCCAATAAAAGGAAAAGAATCAGCGACAGGCGATGCAAGTTCTGCTAATACATGGTATGGAATGTATGGAAGACAAAAAAAATACAAAAAAGGAAAAACAGAAGGGCGTTTGATATGGGGATGCCAATATGATGCAATGATGAAATGGATGAAGAAAAGTGGAGTAAAGGTAGAGTCAGAAACACCAATACCAGGAGCATCAAAGAATACAGGAAGAATTACAGGAACGGTAGAAACAGATAAATTATGTAATATATATGATTTACTAGGAAATGGTTATGATTGGACAGCAGAATGTTTATTAACGTATCGTAGAGTTCATAGAGGAGGAACTTATTCTGGTAATGGCAAATATTCACCAGCATATCGTTACTGGGTTGACCCTTCTTATGCTAACACAAACTATTCTTCCCGCACCACACTATATATTCCATAGTACTTACAACCGATAAAATATTAAGCTAGAAGTAAAAAGAAACTAAATTATATGTCTAATATGTGTACATCACATATGGAATGAGAAAATTGTATTCTGTCCATTGAGAAAAGCAGAATACAATTTTTTTATTCGCTTTAGCATGTCTAGCACAAAGCGAGACAAAAACCGCAAGTTATGCTGGTGTGTTTTAAAAGTTTACAGAAAAAGATATCAAACCGTGATATAATGCTAGTGTTAAAGCCAACAAAAAATCATGAAGGAATGATATCTATGATTAATACTTTATCACATACAAAGTGGAATTGCAAATATCATATAATATTTATAACAAAATACAGAAAAAAAGTAATATATAATAAATTAAGGACAGATATAAGAGGATATATTCAAGATTTGTGCAGGTGGGAAGGAGTAAAAATAGTAGAAAGACATTTGGTGACAGATCATGTGCACTTACTATTATCAATACCACCGAAAATGAATATATCAATTTCCATAGGATATTTGAAAGAAAAAAGCTCAATAATGATATTCAAAGACGATGCAAATTTAAGATACAAATATTGAAACTGTAATTTTTGGGCAACAGTCTATTATGTAAGTATAGTAGGATTAAACGAAGCAACAAATAGAAAAATATAAGAGATCAAAAAAAGAAAGATCTACTAGAAGATAAAGTAACTAAGAAGGAAAGGCAGAATCTTAAAATACTGCAAGGTTATAAGCCCTTATAGGGCATGTTAAAACCACCCGTTTAACGGGTGGCTATTATTAATTCAATCCATATAAATTTCCATCAATTAAAAGTTTAGCTCTTTTTCTAGTTTTTTCATCAGAATTTAAAGCATTTTCTAAAAAATCAGGATGATTAATTAAAAAAGTTTTCATAGTTTCATCAGGATTAATATAAAAATCTTCTAATAATTTAGCTTGATTTTCATTGATAATACCTAAATCTAATGCTTTTTTAAATAAAGAGCAATCTACATTAACTAAAGAAAGTGATTTTACATTTTCATCTTCTAACTTTTCTTTACCACCTTGCATTCTATCAACAACAACTGCTGACCATAAAATATCACTTCCAAGATTTTTAATAGCTGGAATCCAAGCTCGAAGATAACTAGAAGCAACATTGATTAAATCAGCAACATGCAAAACTTTCTTATCTTTTAAGTCAGTTACAAACTCAGAATCTTCAAAATTACTATCACTAACAACAGTAGATAAATCTTTAAAAATTGAAATATGAGGTTTACCTAAAAGGTGAGCAATAATATTAGAAAAGAACCAATCTCTACGTTCACCACCAGAAATATAATCAATATCATTAACATCAATATTTTTTTCAATATAATCTTTCATACTATTAACAACATCTCTATAAATTTTATTGCTTTCGTATTGATGTAAAACTTTCTTAAATAATTTACCAGGTAAAGCAATTTTATCATTCAAACATTCATCAATAAAACTTAAAAATAAACTAGCTTCTTTTTCACTTCCAAAAACAAAATGGGTATTAATAAAAAAAGGCCCAATTTTACCAGAAGTATACCAAAAAGGCTTGTTTTCTTCACAAAATTTAATAGCATTAGTTTCAAATAAATATGACATAATATCCATAATATAACCTCCCCAAATATATTAAAAATATTGTAAACAAAAATAAATAAAATGTCAATAAAAAATATTGAAAAAAGATTTATGAAATGATAATATATAAGAAAAAATAAAAAAGGTGAAGGGAAAACAAAATATGAAAATATTTATATATTATCCTAAATGTGCAACTTGCCAAAAAGCAAAAAAATGGCTAGATGAAAATAATATTAAATATGAGGAAAGAAATATAGTAGAAGAAAATCCAAAAGAAGAAGAACTAAAAAAATGGATAAAAGAAAGTAACTACGAGATAAAAAGGTTTTTTAATACAAGTGGACTAAAATATAAAGAATTAAACCTAAAAGAAAAACTACTTAAAATGACAGAAGAAGAAAAAATAAAGCTACTATCAACAGATGGAATGCTTGTAAAAAGACCAATAGTAATAAGTGAACAAAATGTATTTGTAGGTTTTAAAGAAAAAGAATGGAAAGAAATGTTAGAAAGGAAGTAAAAAATGAAAAATGCTATTGATATATTAATAGAAAAAATAACAAAAATGAATAACCCAACAGTAATGGGATTAGATCCAAGATATGAATTATTACCTAAATGTGTAACAGATAAATATCCAAAAACTTTGGAAGGAGCAAGTGAAGCAATTGTAGAATTTAATAAAAAACTAATAGATGCAACATATGATATAATACCTGCAATAAAACCACAAATAGCTTTTTATGAAATGTTTGGAATACCAGGAATGAAAGCTTTCCAAGAAACATGTAAATACGCAAAAGAAAAAGGAATGCTAGTAATAGCTGATATCAAAAGAGGAGACATAGGCTCAACAGCACAAGGATATTCAAATGCATTTTTAGGAAAAACAAAAATAGGAGACATAGAAAGTGCAATATTTGATGTGGATTTTGTAACAATAAATCCATATATGGGGATAGATTCAGTTAAACCATTTATAGAAGATTGTAAAAAATATAATAAAGGAATATTTATACTTGTAAAAACATCAAACCCATCATCAGGAGAAATACAAGATGTAAAAACAGAAGATGGTGAAGAAATATATAGTAAAGTTGTAAAATTAGTTGAAAAATGGGGAGAAGAATTAAGAGGAAAACATGGATATAGTTCTATTGCAGCAGTAGTAGGAGCAACATATCCAGAAGAATTAAAGAAAATAAGAAAAATAGCCCCACATACATATTTTTTAATTCCAGGATATGGAGCACAAGGAGGAAAAGCAAGTGATATTGCATTAGGATTTGACAAAAATGGATTAGGAGGAATTATAAATGCGTCAAGAAGTCTAATGAGTGCATATAAATCAGAAAACTGGAAAGACAAATTCAAAGAAAGTGAATATTTCAAAGCAACAAGAGAAGAAGCATTAAGAATGAAAGAAGAAATAAATAAAGGAATAGAAGAAAACAAAAAAAGGAGGTAAAAAATGGCAGAACAAGTATTAGCTACATTAATAGACAAAAGTGAAATAATTAAAGATGTATATCATTTTAAAGTAAAAGCAGAAAAAATAGTAAACGAAGCAAAACCAGGAAATTTTATAGAAATTAGAGTAAATGAAAATACAGAACCATTTTTAAGAAGACCAATTAGTATATATAACTTAGATAAAGAAAAAGGAATTTTAGAATTCATATTCCAAGTTAAAGGAAAAGGAACTAAAATATTAGCAGAAAAACAAAAAGGTGATTTAATAGATATTATAGGACCATTAGGATTTGGAACATTTAAGTTAAAAGATTACAAAAATATATTAATACTAGGGGGAGGAATAGGGATATTTCCATTATATGAATTAGCAAAACAAGCAAAAAAGGAAGGAATAAATGTCAATACTTATTTAGGATTTAGAAATAAAGAATTTGTAATGTTAGAAGAAGAATTTGATAAAGTTTCAAACAAACTAACTATAACTACAGACGATGGAAGTTATAAAGAAAAAGGATTTGCAATTGACTTCTTAGAAAAAGACATAGAAAAACAAAAAATAGATTGTATATATGCATGTGGTCCATTACCAATGCTAAAAGCAATACAAAAATTAGCTAATGAAACAAAAATAGAATGTCAAATTTCATTAGAAGAAAAAATGGGATGTGGTTTAGGAGTATGCTTAGGCTGTGCAGTAAAAAAAGCAAATAGCCCAAAAGATAATCCAGAATATTTTCATGTGTGTAAAGGTGGCCCTGTTTTTAATAGTAGAGATGTAGAAATATAAAAATGTGTGTGAAAGGAGAAAATATGAATACAAAAATTAATTTAGCAGGAATAGAAATGAAAAATCCAGTAACAGTAGCTGCAGGAACATTTGGATATGGAAGAGAATACAGCCAATTTTTTGATTTAGGAAGATTAGGAGCAATAATAACAAAAGGAACATCTTTAAAGCCTAAAAATGGAAATAAACCAACAAGAGTATGTGAAACACCAAGTGGTATGTTAAATAGTATAGGACTTCAAAACCCAGGTGTAGAATATTTTGCACAAAATGACCTACCATTTTTAAGAAAATATGACACAAAAATAATAGTAAATGCATGTGGAAGTTCTGTAGAAGAATATGTGGAACTTTGTAAAATATTAAATACATTAGATATAGATGGTGTAGAATTAAACTTATCATGCCCAAATGTAAAAGAAGGATGTATG
Organism: Clostridia bacterium; assembly: GCA_029258515.1. Lineage (GTDB taxonomy): Bacteria > Bacillota > Clostridia > TANB77 > CAG-508 > CAG-269. The sequence continues at coordinate 5,196 of JARHYK010000019.1, forward strand.
GCATTTGGAAATACATATGATGGAGTAAAAAAAGTAACAAGTGAAGTAAGGAAAGTGTTAGATAAACCATTGATTGTAAAACTAACACCAAACGTAACTGATATAGCCCGGAATAGCAAAAGCAGTAGAAGATGCTGGAGCAGATGGAGTGTCATTAATAAATACATTATTAGGAATGAAAATAGACATACACAAAAAACAACCAGTACTTGCAAATATAACAGGAGGACTATCAGGACCAGCAATAAGACCAGTAGCAGTTAGAATGGTATATCAAGTAGCTAAAGCAGTAAAAATACCAATATTAGGAATGGGTGGAATTGTATCAGGAGAAGATGCAATAGAATTCATGTTAGCAGGAGCAACAGCTGTATCAATAGGAGCAGGAAACTTTATAGATCCATATACAAGCATAAAGACAATAGAAGGAATAGAAAAATATTTAAAAGAAGAAAAAATAGAAGATATAAATGATATAATAGGAATATGACAATTTTTAGGACAAGTTAAAAAAGTACCAGTTTAAAGTAATCTTTTTTTAACTTGTCCTAAAAAGAATCATACCTATAATTAAAACTATAACTAACACATTATAAAAATGTCGAATTTTGCGATGAAAAGTCTAATAAATAAAGAAAAAAACATTGACAAATAATTTTAAAGTATTATACTAAATATAAGAGTTATAATTCTTAAAATTTTTATTCAAATATTTTAATCTAAAATAAAATCCAAATTAAAACTAAAGAAGAAAAATATATAAACGAAAGGAGGAATAGATAGAACGTAAAAAATGAATCAATATCTATTATGCAATAGAAATATTGTATTAAGAAAAATTTTAAATACACATGAAAATTTATATATTATAAAAGATTTAATAGAAGCTTTTTTAAATATAAAAATAAAACACATAAAGATAAATGAATATATTGAAGAAAATCAATATTATTTACCAGATGAAGAAAATTTTGGAATAGTAGATGTACGTATAAAAACTGAAGAAAATGAAGAATTTAATGTAGGACTATTATTCTTAGATGGAATGCACATTCAAACTAAAATTGCTTTATATTATTTATATGTTCACACAAATCAAGTATGTTATAAAGATAATAGAAAAATAGCAAAAACAATAACAATTAATTTTTTAGATTTTCCATATTATAATTCATCACAATATCATAAAAAAGCAATTCTTAACAAGTTTAGAACAATAGATTTTAGGGAAGAAGAAGCAGAAACACATATTATAGAATTGCCTAAATTTAAAATAATGAGTAATGAAGAAATAACAAAGCAAGAACAATGGATGAGTTATATTGTTGGAGAAGATAAACAGTTAATAAATAGAATAAAAAAACAAAATAAATATATAAAACAATTAGATGATGAAGTGTCTAAATTTTGGGAAAATGAAAAAATATAAAAAGAAAATGAAAAAATATAAAAAGAAAATATAAAATATAAAAAGAAAATATAAAATATAAAAAGAAATAAAAAAGAAGAAAAATAAAAAATCAAAAGTATAAAATTTATACTTTTGATTTTTAATATATATATTAAATTAATGTGCAGCCTTTGAAGTTTGCTTTAAATTAACTTTAATTATAGAACCTTCTTCAACTTTAGAGTTTGCAGGTGGATCTTGAGAAACTACAGTACCAGAACCATCTATTGAAACATTCAAATTTAAAGCACGTAAGTTATTTTTGACTTGATATGCAGTCTGCATACTTAAATCTGGAACAGTAACAGAAGTTCTAGTTGTACTCGCATCATCATAAAGAATAATAACAGAATCTTTAGGAAGAGAAACACCAGGCTTAGGAACTTGATCAAAAACAGTTGTAGAATTCTTATCCTTACCAGTTACAGATTTTACATTAAAACCTAAATTAGCTAAATTTTTGATAGATTCTGCAAAAGTTTTATTTCTAACATCAGGAACATAATTTAATTTTGATGTAGTAGTAGTTAATGACGCATCAGAAGGAACTCCCATATATGGTAATATTTCTGTAAGCATTTGAGAAACAACAGGGGCAGCTACCTGACCACCTTGCTTTCCTTTATCTAACCCATAAAGACATAGCAACAATGTAATTTGAGTATCTTCTACAGGAGAGATAGCGGCAAATGATGCGACATAGCCAGTAGTAGAATTACGATTTGCAGGTTCAGAAGTACCAGTTTTTCCACCAACAGAATATCCAGTAACAGAACCACGATAAGCAGTACCATTAACAACAACAGAGTTCATCAATTCTCGCATAGTAGCAGCAGTTTCTTTAGAAAGGACTTGTCTAACAGGGACAGAATCAATATTTGTTATAGCACCAGTATCAGCGTTTGTAATTTTATCTACAATAGTAGGTTTCATCAAAATTCCATCATTAGCAATTGCAGAAATCGCAGAAATCATTTGTAAAGGAGTAATATTTAGCCCTTGCCCAAAAGACATTGTTGCAAGTTCAACATCACCAACACTAGATTCTTTTGCAAACAAAGAATTAGATTCACCAGCTAAGTTACTACCAGTTTTATCCATAAATCCATATGCTTGATAATATTTATATAATTTATCAGCACCTATTTTTTTACCTAATTGCATAAAAGCAGGATTACAAGATTTCTCTAAAGCTTTTCTTAAACTTAAAGAACCATGAGGAGTAGCACTCCAACAATGAATTTTTCTATCAGCAACTTGTTCATATCCATTACAATTAAATAAATATTCTTCTGGATCAACAATATGTTCTTCAAGAGCAACAGATGCGGTAATTAACTTAAAAACAGAACCGGGTTCATATAAATCTGTAACACAATTATTTTTCCACATGTTATTTAACAAAATACTTCTTTGCTCATCAGATGATTTATCGTAATCTTTAGAAATTATATCGTTAGGAGCAAAAGGTGTATTTAAGTTGTAATTTGGATAATTTGCCATAGCCTTTATTTTACCAGTCTTAGGCTCCATTGCGATACAAGTAGCGCCGGAAGCATGCTGAGTATCAAAAGCTTGTTTTAAATATTTCTCAATAATCATCTGTATATTAAAATCAATAGTTAAAGTTAAATCACTACCATTTTCAGCTGCGATATATGATTTTTCAGAGTTAGGAATTTCTTTTTGATTACTTCCTTTTGAACTAACAATCTTTCCAGGAGTGCCTTGCAAAACAGATTCAAAAGTAGATTCAATACCAATTATACCTTCATTATCTGTACCACAAAAACCTAAAACATTTGATAATACATTATCATAAGGATAATATCTTTTAGTATCTTCATCTATATTAATTCCAATTGTAATATCATTTTCTTTCATCCAAGTTTTCAAAGTATCAATTTTATTTTTTTCAACTTTTTTAGCAATTGTTTGAACACTAGAATGACTGTTAACTTTCTTTAAAGTTTCATCATAATCTAATTCAAAAATATCAGATAACCCTTTAGCGATTTTTTCCTTAAGCAAAGTTGTTTTCTCATCAGATTTATCTTGGATTTTAGTAGGATTAATAGTAACAGTATCAACAGGAACGCTACTTGCTAAAACTTTTCCAGTAGCATCATAAATATTACCACGTTTTGGACTAATTATTTGATTAATTGATTGCTGTGAATAAGCTTTTTCTTTTAGAAAACTACTATTAATAAATTGCAAAACAAAAAGCCTTACAATAAGTAAAAATAAAATAGCAATTGCAACCAAAAAAAACACTTTAAGTTGTTTTGTATTGATAAAATTTTGAGATGTGAAGTCACTTTTAATTCTAACTAAATTATTCTTTTTATGTACTTTTTTATTAATTATATTTTTTCTATTATTGTTTTTTTTCTTTTCCATATTCTCACCATTCTTTTGTTAATATTTATTGCTATTGTATAATAAAAAAGCTCAAAAATCAATATTTATTATAAAAAGAAATTAGGTAAGATAAAAATAATTGCTAAATAAAAATAAAAATGGTATAATATACAAAAATAAGGAGAGTTAATTATGGAAAATGTATTTGAAGAAACACTAAAAATAATGAAAAAGTATAATATAAAAGCAAATAAAAGTTTAGGACAAAATTTTTTAATAAATGACATGGCTATAAATAAAATTATAGAAAATAGCAATATTTCTAAAGAAGATTTAATAATAGAAATAGGACCAGGACTTGGAACTTTAACAAAAGAAATAATAAAAAAAGCAGGTAAAGTAATATGCATAGAATTAGATAAAAAAATGGTAAATATATTAAAAGACAGATTTGAAAATAATGAAAAGATTAATATAATAAATGAAGATATATTAAAAGTAGACTTAAGCAAAATAATAAAAGAAGAAAAAGAATCAGGTAAGATTAAAAATGCAAAAATAGTTGCTAACTTACCATACTATATTACAACACCAATAATAATGAAATTGTTAGAAGAAAAGTTAGATTTAGAAACAATAACAGTAATGATACAAAAAGAAGTAGCAGATAGACTAATTGCTATTCCAGGTGAAAAAAATACAGGAGCTATAACATATAGTATATATTATTATTCAGAAGCTAAAAAAATAGTAGAAGTAGAAAAAGAATCATTTATACCAGCACCAGAAGTGACATCAGAAGTAATACAACTAAAAATAAGAAAAGAAAAACCAATAAAAATAGATAATGAAAAAGAATTATTTAAGATTATAAAAAATGCATTTATGCAAAGAAGAAAAACATTACTAAATGCTCTAGTAAATACTAAAATTTTTGAAAATAAAAAACAAGGCATAGAAATTTTAAATAAAATAGGAATTAGCGAAAATATACGAGCTGAAAAATTGACCTTAGAAGACTTTGCTAAAATTAGCAAAACACTCCAAAAAGATCAATAGAAAATAAAATAATTTGACAAATATAATAAATTAATGTATAATACCTTTAATAAATTGCTAATAAGCAAAAATGAGATTTTATTAAAACCTAAAAGAAAAAAGAAACGGGAATATAATTTAAATAGGTTATTAAAAAGGTAAACGGAAAAAATAATAATAGAAGATTATTAAAATTGATTGAATTAAAATAATAAAAAATATATTTGTCATTGTAAAAATTTAGTCAATTAGTTTAATTAATTAGACTAATTTTTTTATGTTGCGCAATGATATAAAAGTATTTTAGGTAAAATGAAATTGAAAATAAAATAAAATAAAGAAAGAAGGAATGAAAAATATGACAAGAGAAAATTTAAGTAAAAAAGAGCAATCTAGTGATAAAGAAAAAGAAAAAATCACAAAAAGAAAAAAAAATGAGATAAAACCAAAAAGAACAACTAAAAAAATTGAAGAAAAAAAAGAAGGGACAAAAACAAAAAAAAGAACAACAAGTAAAGTGGTAAAAAATGTAAATAAGTTACCAATAAAAAAAGGAGAACAACGACTATTATCAAATAAAAAAAGCGTGTTTAAAAAATCAAAATTAAAAATAATACCATTAGGAGGATTACATGAAGTTGGAAAAAATATCACAGTTTTTGAATATGAAAATGATATAGTAATAGTAGATTGTGGATTATCATTTCCAGAAGACGACATGCTAGGAATAGACTTAGTAATACCAGATATTTCATATCTAGAAAGAAACAAAGAAAAAATAAGAGGAATGTTAATAACACATGGACACGAAGATCATATAGGAAGTATACCATATTTCTTAAAACAAATAAATGTACCAATATATGCTCCAAAACTTGCATGTGGACTAATTAGAAATAAATTAGAAGAACATCACTTATTAAAAAGCACACAACTAATAGAAATAACAGCTGGACAATCTATTTTATTAGGAGATAATTTTAAAGTAGAATTTATAAGAAGTACACACAGTATTCCAGATTCAATAATGATAGCACTAACAACACCTGTAGGAACTGTTTTACACACAGGAGATTTCAAAATAGACTATACACCAATAGATGGTAAAATAATGGATTTAGGAAGAATAGCGGAATTAGGAAATCAAGGAATTTTAGCATTAATGGCAGACAGTACAAATGCTGAAAGAAAAGGGTTTACAATGTCTGAAAGTACAGTAGGAGAAGTGTTAGATAAATTATTTATCCACTGTACAAAAAGAATAGTAGTTGCAACATTTGCATCAAATGTTCACAGAGTACAACAAATAGTAAATGCAGCAGTAAAATACGGAAGAAAAATAGCAGTATGTGGTAGAAGCATGATAAATATGATAACAACTGCAAGAGAACTAGGATATATCGAATGTCCAGAGGATTTATTTATTGATATAGATAAAATAGGAATATATAATGACGAACAATTAGTAATAATAACAACAGGAAGTCAAGGAGAACCAATGTCTGCATTAACTAGAATGGCAGCAGGAGACCACAGAAAAGTTAAAATAACACAAAATGACTTAGTTATAATATCAGCAAATCCAATACCAGGAAATGAAAAATTTGTATCAAAAGTAATTGATGATTTAATGCAAATAGGGGCAGAAGTAGTATATAGTGCATTAGCAGATGTACATGTATCAGGACATGCTTGTCAAGAAGAACAAAAATTAATTTTAGCTCTAGCAAAACCAAAATATTTTATTCCAGTACATGGAGAATATAGACAACTAATATCTCATGGAGAAACAGCTCATAGTATGGGAATAGAAGAAAAAAATATATTATATATGTCAAATGGTAGAATACTAGAAATTGACGAAGAAGAAGCTAAATTCAATGGAACAGTTCCAAGTGGTAGAGTTTTAGTAGATGGATTAGGAGTTGGAGATGTAGGAAATATCGTATTAAGAGATAGACAACATTTATCACAAGATGGATTAATAGTAATCGTTTTAACAATGGATTCATCAACAGGAGAAGTAATAGCAGGACCAGATGTAATATCTAGAGGATTTGTATATGTAAGAGAATCAGAAAACTTAATGGATGATGTAAAATCAGTAGTAAGACATGAAATAAATAAATGTGAACAACGAGGAATTAGAGACTGGGCAACAATAAAATCAACAGTTAGAGAAAATTTAAGAGACTATATTTTTATGAAAACAAAAAGAAATCCTATGATTATCCCAATTATAATGGAAGTATAGTTAACATATAAGTGCCAAGAATTAAAGTCTTGGCATTTAACATTTTTTGTATATTTTGTTGATAAGAAAAATAAAAACTAGAACGTATACAACTTGAAATTTGAAGGAAAATGTTATATAATACGGTAAAATAAAAAGAAGAATAAAAGATATAGGAGGCAAAAATGGATTATAAAGATTTAGCAAACTTAATATTTCCAGATGCAAAGGAAATAAAATATTATGAAGAAAAATACCCAAGAAGAGAATTACCAGAAGGAGCAATAGTAACAAGATTTGCACCAAGTCCAACAGGATTTGTTCATATTGGAGGAATATACCAAGCACTAATAGCTAAAAAATTAGCAAAACAAACAAATGGAGTATTTTTTCTAAGAATAGAAGATACAGATCAAAAAAGAGAAGTAGAAAATGGAATAACAGGGATAGTAAATTCATTAGTAGAATATGGAATTGAACAAGATGAAGGAATGATATCAGAAAACGAAGGAAAAGGAAACTATGGCCCATATAAGCAATCACAAAGAAAAGAAATATATCAAGCATATGCTAAATATTTAATAGAACAAGGAAAAGCATATCCATGTTTTTGTTCACCAGAGGAAGTAGATGAAATAAGAGCAAAACAAGAAGCAGCAAAAATAAGACCAGGATATTATGGTGTTTGGGCAAAATGTAGAAATTTAACAGTAGAAGAAATGATAGAAAAAATAAAAGCAGGAGAAAAATATATTGTTAGATTTAAATCGCCAGGAAGAGAAGATAGAAAAATAAAACACAAAGATGCAATAAAAGGAAATGTAGACTTTCCAGAAAATGATCAAGATATAGTAATAATAAAAGCAGATGGACTTCCAACATATCATTTTGCGCATGCAATAGATGATCATTTAATGGGAACAACACATGTGATAAGAGGAGATGAGTGGCTATCATCAGTACCACTACATTTACAATTATTCCAAGAATTAGGATTTAAAGCACCTAAATATTGCCATATAGCACCAGTTATGAAAAATGATAATGGGAATAAAAGAAAACTAAGTAAAAGAAAAGATCCAGAAGCAGCAGTTAGCTACTATTCAGAAGTAGGAATACCAAAAGAAGCTGTTAAAGAATATTTATTAAATATAGCAAATTCAACATTTGAAAATTGGAGAAGAGCAAATAAAGATAAATCAATAGATGAATTCGAATTACAACTAAACAAAATGAGTGTAAGTGGAGCATTATTTGATATGGTAAAATTACTAGATGTATCAAAAATTGTAATATCAAAAATGACAGCAGAAGAAGTATATACTAATTCATTAAATTGGGCTAAAAAATATGATGATGAACTAGCTAAAATATTAGAAGAAAATAAAGAATATGCATTAAAAGTATTTGGAATAGAAAGAGGAAACAAAAAGCCTAGAAAAGACATAGCAAAATGGTCAGATGTTAAAGAAAATATTTCATATATGTTTAAAGAATTATTTGAAAAAGATAATACTAAATATCCATTCCAAGTAATAAATGAAAAAGAAGATATAAATAAAATATTAGATTTATATATTTCAAAATATTATGATGAAAATGATGATAAACAAATGTGGTTTGATAAAATAAAAGAATTAGCTGGAGAACTAGGATATGCAAAAGAAGTAAAAGAATTTAAAGCAAATCCAGAAAAATACAAAGCACATGTTGGAGATGTAAGTACAGTTCTAAGAGTAATTCTTACAAAAAGAACAAATACACCAGATATGTATGAAATTATGCAAGTATTAGGAAAAGAAGAAGTCATAAAAAGATTACAAGAGGGAATGAAAAATGGAATATAATGTAGGAGATGTTGTAAGAACAAAAAAAGAGCATCCTTGCGGAAGCAAATTATGGGAAATAACAAGGGTAGGAGTAGACTTCAAACTAAAATGTCAAGGGTGTGGACATGTTATAATGATAGAACGTCAAAAAGCTTTAAAAATGATTACTAAAAAAATAGAAAGTAACAAAAACTAGCAAAAAAGAATATTATACAATATAGTATTTTATATGATATTATATTGGAGGTGACTTTATGGTTGAGCCACAAAATCAAAAAATATGTTGCTATGATAATTTAAAAAATCAGTGTGAAAAATTAACTAGAAATGGTAATGATAGAAATTGTTTAGGATTAGTACTAAGTATAATACTTGTAACATTAGCATTTGTATTAGGTTTAATAATAGGAGCTATATTTAGTAATCAAATATTAGCTGCATTACCAGCAGTAATTGTTTTAGCAATAGTATTAGCATTACTATTATTATTAACGACAGTTTTTATGATGTGCCAAAGGAATAGAAGATGTAGGAGATAAATAAAAAGAACAATTTAAGAATTTTTAAATTGTTCTTTTTTAGTTATTAAATATAGTTTTCTATAAAATTCCATACATCATCTGAATATATTTTTCTTTCGGCAGAAAAAGGCAAAGTTGTGATATCTCCAATAGGGTTTAGAATTTTTTGAATATTTTTAACTTCATTATCTACTTTTGTAATAGCAATTTTATCAGCTTTATTAGTTAATATTAAACATGGTAGACCAGAACGAATAATATAATCATACATTAATTTATCGTTTTCGCTTGGTTTGTGTCTTATATCAACTAAAAACACAACAAGAGTAATTTCTTCTCTATTAAAAAGATAGTCTTCAATAAATTTACCTACTTGCTCTTGTTCTTTTTTAGACATTTTACTATAGCCATATCCGTGGTAAATCTACAAAATAAAATTTTTCATCTATGTTATAAAAATTAATTTGTCTAGTTTTACCAGGCTCACTACTTGTTCTAGCTAGTTTTTTTCTATTAATCATAGTATTTACAAAACTAGATTTACCAACATTAGATTTACCAACTAAAACAACTTCAGGTAAGTGATTTTTAGGATATTGCTTTTCACTTACAGCAGAAACTTCAAATTTGGGATTATTTACTAACATCTATAACCTCCAAACCACCCATATAAGGTCTTAAAACTTCTGGAATAACAACAGAACCATCAGGTCTATAATTATTTTCTATAATAGAAATTAACATACGAGGTGGGGCAACAACAGTATTATTTAAAGTATGAGCAAAATAGTTTTTATTTTCTCCTTTAATTCTAATACCTAATCTTCTAGCTTGAGCATCTGTCAAGTTAGAACAACTACCAACTTCAAAATATTTTTTTTGTCGAGGAGACCATGCTTCAACATCACAAGATTTGGCCTTTAAGTCTGCTAAATCACCACTACAACATTCTAATGTTCTAACAGGAATGTTCATACTTCTAAAAAATTCAACTGTATATGACCACATTTTATCATACCAATCCCAAGAATCTTCTGGTTCACAAACAACTACCATTTCTTGTTTTTCAAATTGGTGAATTCTGTATACTCCACGTTCTTCGATACCATGAGCACCTTTTTCTTTTCTAAAACAAGGAGAATATGATGTCATTGTATATGGCATATTTTCTTTATTTAAAATTTGATCTTTAAATTTACCTATCATAGAATGTTCAGAAGTACCAATTAAATATAAGTCTTCTCCTTCAATTTTATACATCATTGCATCCATTTCTTCGAAACTCATAACACCAGTCACTACATCACTTCTAATCATAAAAGGTGGAATGCAATAAGTAAATCCTTTGTTAATCATAAAATCTCTTGCATATGTTAAAACAGCTGAATGAAGTCTTGCAATATTCCCCATTAAATAGTAAAAACCTTGCCCTGCAACACGTCTAGCACTATCTAAATCAAGTCCACCTAAGTTTTCTAAAATTTCTCCATGAAAAGGAATTTCATAGTCAGGAACTATAGGTTCACCATATTTTTTAATTTCTACATTTTCACTATCATCTTTTCCAATAGGTACAGACTCGTGAATGATATTAGGAATTTTCATCATGCGAGTTTTGATTTCTTCTGAATACATACTTTCTAATTTTTCATTTTCTTCTAATTTTTTATTTATTTCTTGCACTTTAACCTTAACATCTTCAGCTTCATCTTTTTTTCCATTTTTCATAAGATTTCCAATTTGATTACTTAATTGCTTCCTTTCAGATCTTAAGTTATCACCATCTAATTTAGCTTTTCTATTTTTCTTATCTAAGTCAATAACTTCATCAACTAAACTAATTTTGCTATCTTGAAATTTTTTCTTGATATTTTCTTTAACAATATCAGGATTTTCTTTTAAAAAATTAATATCTATCATAAATATACCTCCAAGTTATTTTAAATAATTTTTCTCAATATCACTAACAAGTTCAAAACGAAACTTTTGACCAGTAATATTATCTTGTCTATCAGAAACATCTTCTAAAAACATTTTTTCAGGTCTTACCCAAAGATTACGATTATCATCATTTTTATATAAAGGTTTATAAACAACCATCTTTTCCAAATTTTCCGAGTTATATGCAATATTTTCTACAAAATAATAATTACCCTTAAAATGACGATACACTCTATTAATTTTAACTTCTTCCATTTTGAACCTCCTAACACTTATAATATCACCATTATACACTATTTTATTATAAATGGCAATAAATTGGGTAAAATAAATATAAACATAAAATATGGAAAGGAAAAGTAAACTATGATTTATGAATTTGTTAAATTTATAATATATTCAAGTGTAATTGTTTTGATTTCAAAATATGTACTTGTAAAAACATTAAGAAAATTAGCAGAAAATTTAAACTTAAAACCCAAGACAGTAGGAAACGTAGCGGGATATGCTACATCTATGCCAGAATTATTAACTATTGTAACAGCTAGTTTAAGAGGACTACAAGCAACCAGTATATATAATATATTAAGTTCAAATATTATTAATTTTATTCAATATGCAGTATCAATAATATCAAACAAAAATACAAGAGTCTTAAAAAATGTAGCTTTAAAATTAGAAATATTTTTGGTTATATTAACAATAATTATTCCAATTGTATTAATCAAGTTAGATATAAATATTGATCTTAGTATTGTTCCTATACTTATTTTACTATTTTTGCTTTTTATATATGTTACTAACAATGCACATAAAGTATACCTAAAAGAAATAGATAAAAAAATAGAAGAAGACATAAAAAAAGAAGAAATAAAAGAAGCAGGAAATACCAGAAAAACATTATTATATGTTTTTATATTAATAATAGTTGGAATAATATTATTTGTTGTAGGAGATTTATTAGGAGAAACATTAGAAAATCTAGCAACAAAATTTAATATTCCGCAAGTTATAATAGGAATATTACTAGGAATAACAACAAGCATTCCAGAACTAATAACATTTTTTGAAGCACAAAATCATTATGAAAAAGAAGAAGAAAATATTTTAGGCGTAGTAGAAGCAACAAATAACCTACTTACATCAAATATTTCTAACCTTTTTGTTATTCAGACAATAGGTATTTCAATAATAAATATGATTAAATAAAATGTGAAACAAACTTAGAAAAAAATATATATTTTAATAGATACTATTTATAATATATTAAAAGTAGTAGCATTAAAATAAAAAGGTAAACTTACCAATTAAGGTAAGTTTTTTCTTTAACAATAAAATTTAAAATAAATAGATATATAACGTAAATTCACAAAAAATTCACAAAAAAAAAACCAAAAAGTATTGACAATAAGAAAAAAAGGATATAATATATAAAAAGGATTAGCAATCAAAACCAAAGAGTGCTAAAAGAGGTGATAAAAATTGTTAGACCAAAGAAAGAAAAAAGTCTTACAAGCAATAGTAGAAGAATATGTAAATACAGCAGAGCCAGTAAGTTCAAACCTTTTAGTGAAAAGTGGAGAACTAAAATGTAGTAGTGCAACAATAAGAAATGAGATGGCAGAATTAGAAAAAACAGGATATTTAGAAAAGACACATACATCAAGTGGAAGAATACCATCAGAAAAAGGATATAGATACTATGTTGATGAATTATTAAGAGATGATAATATAAGTATAGAAGAAATAAAATACATAAGTGACAAACTAGAAATAAAAGTAAATGAAATAGATGACTTAACAAAAATTGCAACATCAACAATATCAGAAATAACACACTATACAACATTAGCAATAGGCCCTGGAACAGAAAAAGAAACTATTAATGAAATAAAATTTGTTATGTTAGGAACAAAAATGATAATGGCAATAATATTAACAAATACAGGAAGAGTAAAAGAAACGATAATAAAATTTGAAGAAGACATAACAGAAAAACAAGTAGAAACAATAAACTATATGTTTAACAAAAAACTCAAAAACCAACCATTAGAAGTAATAGATATACCATTAGAAAAATACTTAATAAACGAATTAAAATATAGTGTAAAAGTAATAAGGCCAATAATTAATCAAATAAAAAAAGTATTACAAGAAGAAAGAAAAATATACTTAGAGGGAACAAATAAAGTATTTGATTTACCAGAATTCAATAGTTTAGAAGTAGCAAAAAATTTCATCAATATAATAGATGAAAAAGAACTAGTAACAGATATGCTAGATTCAGGATTTGCAAAAGACATAAACGTATATATAGGAGATGAAAACGAAAAAGATGAACTAAAAGATTTTAGCGTAATAACATTCAAACATAAAGTAGGAAATAAAGATTTAGGTACAATAGGAATTATAGGCCCAAAAAGAATGGATTATTCAAAAGTAATCTCAGTTATGAAGTATATAAGTAAAAAACTAAATGAAAAAGATATGTAAATATCAAAAAAGAAAGAAGGTATAATATGGGAGAAAATAAAGAAAAAGAAATTACAGAAGAAGTAAAAGAAAAAGAAAATATGAAACAAGAAAATGGAGAATTACAAACTTTGAAATTAGAATTAGAAGAAACAACTGATAGATATAAAAGGATATTAGCAGAATTTGAAAACTTTAAAAAAAGAAGTAACAAAGAAAGAGAATTACTATACAATTCAATATTATCAGACATAGTAGAAATATTTTTACCAATATTAGATAATCTAGAAAATGCAGCTAAAGTAGAAACAAAAGATGAAGAATACAAAAAAGGTGTAGAACTTGTACTAAAACAATTCAAAGACACATTAGCATCAAAAGGAGTAGAAGAAATAAAAGGGGTAGGAGAAACATTTGACCCAGAACTACATGAAGCAGTCGGTTCAGTACAAGATGATACTAAAGGAGAAAAAGAAATAGTACAAGAATATAGAAAAGGATATAAATTAGGAACAAAAGTAATTAGACATTCAATGGTAGTAGTCGCAAATTAATTGAAAGGAAATAAAAATGAATCAAGAAATAGAAAGAAAATTTGCAGTAAAATACTTACCAAAAGATTTAAAAATAGAAAAATTAATTGATATTACTCAAGATATTATATATCATGATAAATTCACGATAATAAGACTTAGAAAAATTAAAAATGAAAAAGAAAAAATAGAATATATATACACAGTAAAAACAAAAGGAAATATAGAAAATTCGAAAAACAAAATAGCAAATAAATATGAAATAGAAAGCAATATAACAAAAGAAGATTATGAAGAAATAATCAAAAATAAAATAAGTAATACAATAAATAAAACAAGAATAATACTACCAATTAAAGATAGATTAAAAGCAGAAATAGATATATACTATGATTATCTAGAAGACTTACTAACATTAGAAGTAGAATTTCCAAATGAATTAGAAGCAAAAAACTTCAAAAAACCAGATTGGATTGGAGAAGAATTAGGATATCAAAAACTTTCTAATGGTAAATTAGCTAAAATGACAAAAGAAGAATTTAGAAGTAATGTAACTAAAGAATTTTTAGAGAATAATAAAAAGATTATACTTCAATTAAAAGAAAAATATAATCTTAAATAAAAATAGTTATTAAATTTTAAATATATAAATAAAACGTTAGAAATTAAACTAACAAAAAATTAAGGAGGAATTTTAAAATGGGAAAAATTATAGGAATTGACTTAGGAACAACAAACTCATGCGTAGCAGTTATGGAAGGAGGAGAACCAGTAGTAATACCAAATGCAGAAGGAAATAGAACAACACCATCTGTTGTGGCATTTTCTAAAAATGGAGAAAGATTAGTAGGACAAATAGCAAAACGTCAAGCAGTTACAAATCCAGATAATACAATAATATCAATAAAAAGAAAAATGGGAACATCTGAAAAAGTTAAAATTGAAGGAGACACATTTACACCACAAGAAATATCAGCAATGACATTACAAAAATTAAAAACAGATGCAGAAAATTATTTAGGACAAAAAGTAACACAAGCAGTTATTACAGTACCTGCATATTTCAATGATAGCCAAAGACAAGCAACAAAAGATGCTGGTAAAATTGCTGGACTAGAAGTATTAAGAATCATAAACGAACCGACAGCAGCAGCACTTGCTTATGGAATGGATAAAGAACAAGATCAAAAAATATTAATCTTTGACTTAGGTGGAGGAACATTCGATGTATCAATATTAGATATTGGTGATGGTGTATTTGAAGTTTTATCTACAAGTGGAAACACACATTTAGGTGGAGATGACTTTGACAATGCAATAATCGATTATTTAGTAGAAGAATTCAAAAAAACAAATGGAATAGACTTAAAAACAGACAAAATGGCAATGCAAAGACTAAAAGAAGCAGCTGAAAAAGCTAAAATAGAATTATCAGGTGTACAACAAACACAAATTAACTTACCATTTATAACAGCAGATAGCACAGGACCAAAACACTTAGATGTAACATTAACAAAAGCTAAATTTGAAGAATTAATCCATGATTTAGTAGAAGCAACAGCAGGACCCGTAAATCAAGCATTAAAAGATGCAGGACTAACAGCAAATGACATCAATAAAATATTATTAGTTGGTGGATCTTCAAGAGTACCAGCAGTTCAAGAAATGGTTAAAAAAATAACAGGAAGAGAACCAGATAAAGGAATAAACCCAGATGAATGTGTTGCAATCGGTGCAGCTATTCAAGGTGGAGTTTTATCAGGAGATGTTAAAGATTTAGTACTATTAGATGTAACACCATTATCATTAGGAATTGAAACATATGGTGGAGTATTTACAAAATTAATTGAAAGAAATACAACAATACCAACTAAAAAATCACAAGTATTTTCAACAGCAGCAGATGGTCAAACATCAGTAGAAATTCACGTGTTACAAGGTGAAAGAGAAATGGCAGCATATAACAAGACATTAGGAAGATTCCAATTAACAGGAATACCAGCAGCTCCAAGAGGAGTACCACAAATCGAAGTTACATTTGATATAGATGCAAATGGTATAGTTCATGTATCAGCAAAAGATATGGCAACAGGAAATGAACAAAATGTTGCAATTACAGCATCTACAAATTTAACAGATGAAGATATTGATAAAGCTGTAAAAGACGCAGAAGCTCATGCATCAGAAGATAAAAAGAAAAAAGAAGAAATTGAAGTTAAAAACAATGCAGAAAGCTTAATATATAATAGTGAAAAAACATTAACAGATTTAGGAGATAAAATCAGTAGCGAAGAAAAAGCTAAAATTCAAACTGAAATTGATAATACAAAATCAGCTCTTGAATCAAATAACACAGACAAAATTAAAGAAGCAACAGAAAAATTAACAAAAGTATTTTATGAAATGTCAGAACAATTATATAAAAATGCAAATCCAAATGCAGGAGCTAACACAAATGCTGGTGCTGAAAACACAGAAAATGCAGATGGAAATGTATATGATGCAGATTACAAAGTAGAAAATGATGATGAAAACAAATAATTTTTAAGGTTAGGGTGAGAGGTTGGAAATATTTAATCCAACCTTAAACTTTAGTTTAAATAGGAGGAAAAAATGGCTAATAAAAGAGATTACTATGAAGTATTAGGTGTTAATAAAGATGCAACAGATGATGAATTAAAAAAGGCATATAGAAAAATGGCAAAAAAATATCATCCAGATGCTAATCCAGATAACAAAGAAGAAGCTGAAAAAAAATTCAAAGAAGTAAATGAAGCTTATGAAACATTGTCAGATGATCAAAAAAGAAAGATGTATGATCAATTTGGACCAGAAGGACCACAAGGATTTAATGGATTTAATGGACAAAATGGATACTATTCATATACAGGTTCAGGATTTGATGGATTTGGAGATTTTGGAGACTTAGGAGATATATTTTCATCATTTTTCACAGGTGGATTTGGAAAACAAAGTGGTAGAAAGCATAATGGCCCAAGAAAAGGTGCAGACTTAAACTTGCATATTGATATATCTTTTGAAGAATCATTTTTAGGAGTAGATAAAGAAATAATAATAACTAGAAATGAAAAATGTCAAACATGTAATGGAACAGGAGCAAAAAAAGGAACAAGTCCAATAAAATGTCCTACATGTAATGGGACAGGACAAGTAAGACAAGTGCAAAATACAATTTTAGGGCAAGTTCAAACAACTAGGACTTGTAGCGAATGCCATGGTACAGGAGAAATAATAAAAGAAGCATGTGATACTTGTAGAGGAAAAGGAACAGTAAGAAAACAACCTAAAGTAAAAGTTAGAATACCAGGAGGAATTGATGATAATCAAACAGTGGTACTAAGAGGAGAAGGAGAACCAGGAGAAAAAGGTGGACCAAATGGAGATCTATTTATAACTGTTAGAATTAAAAATCATAGTGTATTTAAAAGAAAAGCTAATAACGTTTTATGTGATATTCCAGTTACAATAACACAAGCAACTTTAGGAGCAGAACTAGAAATACCAATGGTAGATGGAAGTAAAGAAAAATACAAAATACCAGAAGGAACTCAAACAGGAACTAAATTTACAATTAGAAACAAAGGATTTAAGAGTGTAAATTCATCATCACAAGGAGATTTTATCTTTACAGTAGTAGTTCAAACACCAAAAAGATTAACAAAAGAACAAAGAGAACTATTAACTAAACTTGCAAAAACAATGAATGAACAGCCACCAGTTAAAAAAAGAGGGATTTTCGGATAAGAGAAAATTTCTCTTTTCTTAATGGATAAAATAAATATAAATATAAGTCAAAAGTAACTATTTGTAAAAACAACAATATGGTAAAGGGATTTTTTCTGAGTATATGATAAAATATGAATAAAACTTAATAATTGATATGAAAAAAGAGATACAAATTTAGAAGCCAGTTAATAAAAAAGTTTATAAAAGAACAAAAAACTGATATGCACTTGCACATCAGTCTTTTGTTCTTTGGTACTACATATTAAATTAAAGTTCTTCAGAAACGAATTTCTGGGCAATTGTAGAAATAGATTTCCAAAGTCTTTTATAATCTAAGACTTCATCCGTATATGGAATATCCTCTGACAAATAACCATTTAATTCTTCGCGCCATGTTTTCTCACGTCGCATATCAAAAATAGGCATATTAGTAGGCGGGAGAATATCGGGTAATGTTTCGATTGTTTCCATTTTGATGTGCTTATCAGATAACAATAATTTGTTAATCTGAGTATAACCAGTATAAAGAATACCTCCTTTTTCAGGTTTAGCAAAAAACTGCTTAGCAGACCAAACTTTACCGTTTCGTGGATTAATTACTTCCATTTTATATGTATCCCATATGAATTCTGGAATAAGATAAGTTTCAATAAAATGGTAATCAAGGTATAGATGACAATACATTCCAAGCTTAATTGAGTTTGATTTGTCATACAGATTCTTCTTAACTTCATTCATATCAGGAACTTTAAAACCTTGAACAGAAGCTTGTGTCCTAAAATGTGATGCATTTTTATCCAAAGCTAAATCAGGAATTAAGTTACCTGCGAAGAATTCTAAATGGTTTACATTATTTTGCAAATACCGATGAACTTCTTCAGCAAAAGCTAAATGATACATAATACCTGGCATAATAAGCCCTCCTTTAATTA
Organism: Clostridia bacterium; assembly: GCA_029258515.1. Lineage (GTDB taxonomy): Bacteria > Bacillota > Clostridia > TANB77 > CAG-508 > CAG-269. The sequence continues at coordinate 24,256 of JARHYK010000019.1, forward strand.
ATACAATTGTAAATTAACAAATACAAAATAAATTATACTTTATTTTGATCAATATAGCAAGTAATAAACGGTATTAAAATAAAAGTATTAAAATATTTTGTAGCATATAATACAGTTATATTAATAGTTATAGCTATTATTTATAGTTTAAAATTACCTGTTTAATGACTTGGTTTTATTAAAAAATAGCTATTTATAGAAAGTATTTTAACTCATAAATTAAAATATGTTAAATTATCAATATATCAAGGACTATTTAAATTTTAGCAAAAATAAGTCTTCTAGCTTTGATATAGTAATGATTGCAAGAAATTTTTTGAGAAAATCATGAATTAGTCCTGTAAAATACCTAAAATTACTAGACATAAAGCTAAAAAGAATATATAATTATATGGAAAAATAAATAATAAATTTATTGAAAGGATACAAAATGAAAAAAACAGTGTTATTTATCTCAAGCACAGGCGGTCATCTAGAAGAATTAATGCAACTAAAACCATTATTTAAAAAATACGATTATAGAATAATAACAGAAAAAGACAAAGCCAATGAAAAATTAAAAGAAGAATATGGAAGTAGGCTAGACTTTTTACCATATGGAACAAGAGCTAAAATATTTTCATATATATTTAAATATTTATGGTTATGCATAAAAACAATATATTTATACTTCAAAATAAGGCCAAAAGTAATAATAACAACAGGGACACATACAGCAGGACCAATGTGCTATTTAGGAAAAATATTTGGAAGTAAAATAATATATATAGAAACATTTGCAAATACAAACAAAAAAACGGCAACGGGTAGATTGATATACCCAATAGCAGACTTATTCATAGTTCAATGGGAAGAAATGCTTAAAATCTATCCAAAAGCAATATATGGAGGTTCAATATATTAAAATGATATTAGTAATGTTAGGAACACAAAATAATAGTTTTAAAAGATTATTAGAAAAAATAGATGAATTAATTGGAAAAAGAGTAATTAAAGAAGAAGTAATAGTACAAGCAGGATATACAAAATATTCAAGTGAAAATATGAAGATATTTGATTTAATACCAAAAGAAGAATTACTAGGCTATCAAAAACAAGCATCTTTTATCATAACACATGGAGGAGTAGGTTCAATAATAACATCACTTGAATGTGGAAAAAAAGTTATAGCAGTACCTAGAAAACACGAATATTTGGAACATGTAAATAACCATCAAGAAGAAATTGTAGAATTATTTAATAAAAAAAAATATATAATTGGAATAAAAGATGTAGCTAAATTAGAAGAAGCAGTAAAGAAAATTCCAGAATTCAATCCAGAAAAATACAAAGCAGATAATAGCAAAATGTTAAAAATCATACAAGATTTTATTGATCCTTTTTGGGACGCTTCAAAAAAGGATCACTTTAAAAAATAAAAAATATAAAATAAAAACAATCCTTTTTTGAAACGTCCTAAAAAGGATCAAGGAGGAAAGATGGACGAAGAAAGATTAATAAATCCAGAATTAGAAAACTCAGGGGAAGAAAGATTAGAAAATTCTTTAAGACCTAAAACTCTTGAAGAATATATAGGACAAGATAAGATAAAAGAAAATATGAAAATATATATAGAAGCAGCTAAACAAAGAGAAGAACCATTAGACCATGTTTTATTATATGGACCTCCTGGACTAGGTAAAACAACTTTATCAAATATTATATCAAATGAAATGAATTCAAATATTAAAATAACATCAGGACCAGCTATTGAAAAACCAGGAGATTTAGCGGCTTTACTTACAAACTTATCAGAATTTGATGTCCTATTTATAGATGAGATTCATAGATTAAGTAAAAGTGTAGAAGAAATATTATATCCAGCTTTAGAAGATTATACCTTAGATATAATAATAGGAAAAGGACCAAGTGCAAGGTCTATTAGACTAGATTTACCAAAATTCACATTAATAGGAGCAACAACAAAAGCAGGTTCACTTACAACTCCATTAAGAGATAGATTTCGGGATAGTACATAGATTAGAATTATATAAAGTAGAAGACTTAACTAAAATAGTAAAAAGATCAGCTAAAATATTAGAAGTAGAAATAGACGAAAAAGCAGCAATAGAAATTGCAAGAAGATCAAGAGGAACACCTAGAATCGCAAATAGATTATTAAAAAGAGTAAGAGATTTTGCAGCAGTTTTAGGAAATGGAAATATAGATTTGAAAATTACAAAATTAGCATTAAACAAATTAGAAATTGATGAAATAGGTTTAGATGAATTAGATAGAAAACTATTAGAAACAATGATTGTACAATATTCAGGAAGAGCGGTAGGAATAGAAGCATTAGCAACAAGTGTTGGAGAAGAAGTAGATACAATAGAAGATGTATATGAACCATATTTAGTACAAATAGGATTTATTGCAAGAACAGTAAGAGGAAGAAAAGTATTACCACCAGCATATAAACATATGGGATATGAATATACAGGAGAATAATAAAATGAAAAAATATTTTAAAAAAGAACATATATTAATCTTATTTATATTTGTATCAATATTAAGTACAATAATTATAAAACCACTAGGAGATTTAGATGAAATATGGAATTATAATGTAGCTAGAAATATGGCACTAGGAAAAATACCATATAAAGAAATAAGTACAATAACAACACCTCTATTGCCAGCTATAAATTCTATATTTTTAAACATATTTGATGAATTAATAGTAATGAGAATACTAGCAGCAATACTATTAACATCAATTTTTTATATGATATTTAAAATATTAAGATATCTAACAAAAGAGACAAATATATCTTTAATATTAACATTATTACTAGCCATAATATTTCCAGATGTTTTTTGCATAGATTATAACTACATGATATTGCTATTAAGTTTAATAATTGTATATATAGAGCTAAAAAATAAAAGTCAATATAAAAAAAACAATATAGTAGTAGGTATTTTAGCAGGTTTAGCAATATGCACAAAACAGAGTATAGGAGGATTAATAGCAATAGCAACAGTATTAAACCCTATATTAGAACTAAGAAAAAAAGAAAATATAAAAGAAATTTTTAATAATTCATTAATGAGAATAATAGGAATTTCAATACCATGTCTAATACTACTAATATATCTACTAGCAACAAAATCATTTGCTGAATTTATAAACTATGCAATATTATCAATTTCAACATTTGATAATAAAATTCCATACAAAAATTTATTTGAGAATAAATCAAAAGTAATAGTGATACTAGCTAGACTAATGCCAATAATAATAAGTACATTAGTACTAGTAACATTACTAGAAAAGTTTAATAAAAAAATAAAAAATACAGATAAAAAAAATAATAATAATATCAAAACACTAACAATATATGGTATCACAATGCTAGTTATAATGTATCCAATAGCAGATAAAATACATTTTTTAATAGGAAGTGCAATTACATTAATAGGAATAAGTTATTTAATAATAAATATAGGAAAAAAAGTATATGAAAAAATAAATTCAAAAAATAAAAGGTTTATATATAAAACAACAACACTAGTAATTTATTTATTATTAATAATTATAATTGCAAACAAAAGTTATACAAATATTAGTGAATATAAAAATATGTATGATGATAATAGTATAAATAAAAAAATAGCACACTATAAATATATAAATATTCCATCATATTTAGAAGAAAGAATAAAACAAATAGATGAATATATCTTAAAAAAAGAGAAAGAAGATAAAATAATATACATCTTAGATGCAGAAGCGGGAATATATCATATACCACTTAATAAATATATTAAAAACTATGATATGTTTCTAAAAGGAAATATAGGGAAAGCTGGAGAAAAAGGAATAATAGAAGAATTAAAAAAACAAGACAAAAGTAAAACATATTTAGTAAGAAAAAATGAAGATTCATTAAATTGGCAAACACCGACAAAAGTAATAAAGTATATAAAAGAAAATTATGAAAAAATAGGAGAAATATCAATTTATGATGAATACATTAAAAAATAAAATAAGCAATTTAAAAACAGATAAAGAAAAAATGTACAAGATATTAGTTATGTTAATAATTTTAATAGGATTCCTAATAAGAATCGTAGGGATTGATAAAATACCCAATGCTCTAAATGCAGATGAAGCATCAGCTGGTTATGAAGCATTTTCCATTTTAAATTATAAAATGGATAAAAATGGAAAAGTTTTACCAGCTTTTTTGCAAGCTTGGGGAAGTGGACAAAACGCATTATTAACATATTTAATAATTCCGTTTATAAAAATATTTGGTCTAAATATTTTAACAGTAAGATTACCAATGGCAATAATCAGCATATGCTCGTTAATAATTATGTATAAATTATTAAAAATAATTACAACTAAAAAAACAGCATTAGTAGGTTTGATATTTTTTACGATATGTCCTTGGCACATAATGAAAAGTAGATGGGGCTTAGAATCAAATTTGTTTCCAGATCTAGTTTTAATTGCTATATATTTTCTGATAAAAGGATTAGAAGAAAATAAAAGGTGGATATATTATTTATCATTTGTAATATTTGGTTTAACAGCATATTCTTATGGAACTTCATATTTTTTTCTACCAATATTTTTGATACCTATCTTAGTATTACTAATAAGAAAAAAGAAAATAACAATAAAAAGAGCAATACTATCGATTACAACTGTAATAATAATATCTTTACCAATAATTTTATATGTACTAATAAACATATTTGACTTAAATGAAATAAGATTACCTTTTTTAACAATACCAAAATTACAAATAAATAGATTTGAAAAAATAACAACAATATATTCAAATAATTTTTTAGTAAATATGATAAAAAACTTTATAGAAAGCTTAAAAGTAGTAATACTTCAAACTGATAAATTACCATGGAATACACTAAATGAATATGGAATAATATATATGTTTTCTGGAATATTTACTATTATAGGATTATTATTTAGTTTTGTAAAAAATAACAAGCAACCTAAATATTTTTTTATATTTAATACATGGTTTATAACATCACTACTATTGATGTTTATAGTAGAACCAAATATAAACAGATTAAATATATTAATGATACCAATAATATATTATACAATACTAGGAATAAGCATAGTATTAGAAGATAAAAGCAAAATAATAAAATATATTATACTACTAGCATATTTAGTATCATTTATAACATTTTTAACAACATACATAAAAAAAGACAGTAGTAAATATTTGACATTTGAAAACGGCTTAGAAGAACCAATAAAATATCTAAATGAATTAAAAGAAAAAGAAATATATGTAACAAACAAAATAAAAGAACCATATATATATGTGTTATTTTATACAAAATACAATACAAAAGAATTTATAAATACAGTAAAATATGATAATCCAAATAAAGAATTTAGACAGGTTCTAGAATTTGGAAAATATCACTTTAAAAATATAGAAAAATTAGAAAAAAATAAAAATATAGTATATTTAATAAAAAAAGAAGATGAAAAATTATATGACTTATCAGAATTTAATATAAAAGAATTTGAAAATTATATAATAATAGAAGAAAATGATTAAAATATAGGAGAAATAAAATGAAATTATTAATGCATACATGTTGTGCACCATGCAGTGTATATTGTATAGATAGTCTAAGAAAAGAAGGAATTGAACCTACTTTATATTGGTATAACCCCAATATACATCCATATATAGAATATAAAACAAGAAAAGAAACATTAGAAAAATATAGTGAAATGATAAATATAAAAACAATATATGAAGAAGAATATGGTTTACAAGAATTTTGCAAAAAAGTTTGTGGAAATTTAGAAAAACGTTGTGAACAATATTGTTACCCAGTAAGATTAAATAAAACAGCACAATATGCAAAAGAACATGGATACACTGCAATAACAACAACACTATTAGTAAGTCCATATCAAAAACATGATATAATAAAAAGACAAGCAGAAAAAATTGCTCAAAATTATGGTTTAGAGTTTGTATATAGAGATTTTAGAATAGGATTTAAAGAAGGACAAGCAAAAGCAAGAGAACTAGGCTTATATATGCAAAAATATTGTGGTTGCGTTTTTTCAGAAGAAAGTAGATATTTAAGCTCCAATCACCAAAAGCCACAACTACCAGAGGGATTCGAGTTTATAAAACCTAATCCATTAGAGGTAAAAAGAATAGAAAACAAAGAAGAATATATGGATTTATTACTAGAAGGAGATCCTTCAAAAAAGGCTATTAGCAAATATTTACAAGATTCTGATGTATATGGATTTAAAAAAGATGGTGAGATTATTTCTATTGCAGTTATTGTACACATTGATAGAAATACTATAGAATTAAAAAATATAGTTACAAAAGAAGAATATAGAAATAAAGGATATACAAAAAGATTTCTAAAATCATTATGTGGCAATTATAAACAAAAATATACTACAATGTTAGTAGGAACAACTGGAAAAAATATACCATTTTTTGTAAAACAAGGTTTTGAGAATTACGAAAAAACAATAAAAACATTTTTTTCTGATGATTATGAAACAAAAATAAAATGTAATGATTTAATATACTATTCAAAAAATTTAAAAAATAATAATAAGAAGATATAGTTATTGAATAATATATAACAAAATATGATTTAATGTAATAAAAAAGGTTAATCTTAATTTAAGACAACCTTTTTTTATGCAATGAATATTTTCTTTTAAGCAAAACAAGTAATTTTCTAAAATTTAATCTATTAACAAAATATCCTAAGAAACAACCTAAAACAACTAAAGCTATTCTAGTTTTAACAGCAGTTGTAGTGTCAAACAATACCATAGACGAACTTAAAGAACTTACAGTAATGAAAACCATTTGGTATTTATAGTCATCAACAAATGTATAAATATAATTTAATATAATACAAGTAAATGCCATATATTTAGATGGTATTAAATATTGGAATAACAAAACAAATATTATTGAACCAATAACTGTAGATACAATTCTATAAATGAATCTTTTTTGCGTATGCGTAAAATCAATTTGTGTAAGAGACATAACAGATACTGCTAGCCACATTGTTTTTTGAAGTCCTAATAAAGTTCCAAGTAGCATTGCTATACTAACACCAACAGCCATTTTGCAAGATAAAATAAATCTTGGTGAAGAAATATTAATATTAGTAAATAAATCTTTAAATTTTATATGCTTTTCTTCAGAATTTCTATGCTTATAATAATATACAGCTGAAACCATTAAACCACCAACTACAAGGCTTAACATTCTAGTATAAAACTCATGGCCTATCGCAACATTTGATTGATCAAAAATATAACATAAAATAAACGGAGTATATGGTTTGTATTCAGGTCTAAAAGAAGGTACATACATAATTATAAAAATTGAAATTAAATTAACAAAAAAACCTAAAAATGGATTTATTATAGCAATTCGATTAGCTAGACCAGTAAATACATATAAAGATACAATTATTATAGGTGCTTCTTTTTTATCAATTCCTATATCCATTTTCCAAAAAAGCATAATTCCTAGCAAAATACTTACCCAAGTAAGAGAGTTATTAGATCCAAATAATGATGAAAATATTCCGACAAAAGCGATAATACATGCAATCATAAATAAATTAGATATAGCACTTTTAAAAGTTATTTTTTTCAAATAAATCAGTCCTTTCTACAATAATCTACAAAAAGTAATTATAACATAAATTTCAAAAAATCACAACAAAAAATATATAAAAGGTAACCAAAAAAATGCTAAATAGAAGACTAAAAGTTTAGCTACAAACAAAAAAGACATCTAAAAAAACATATAATTCATTTTTTATATATTATTTAAAAATATTGATAAATAACATAAATTATGATAATATAAAAATAAATATAACATACAAAGTAATTTGGAGGAAATAACATGAAAAAATTAGTGTTAATAGATGGAAATAGTATAATGAATAGAGCATTTTATGGAATAATGGGAAGCAAAATGTTGATGACTAAAGATGGAAAATACACAAATGCAGTATATGGATTTCTAGCAATATTATTCAAATTAATAGAAGAAGAAAATCCAGAATATATGGTAGTAGCATTTGACTTAAAAGCACCAACAGCAAGACATAAATTATATGAAGGATATAAAGCAAACAGAAAAGGAATGCCAGAAGAATTAGTATATCAAATGCCAATAATAAAAGAAATTTTAAGAGCAATGAATATAGATATAATAGAAAAAGAAGGATATGAAGCAGATGATGTATTAGGAACATTATCAAGATATGGAGAAAATAAAGGGTTAGAAGTAGTAATATTATCAGGAGATAGAGATACGTTTCAACTAGCAACAGATAAAGTAACAATAAAGATACCACATACAAAAGGAGGAAAAACAGAGACAGACCTATTTAATAGAAGTAAAATAATAGAAAAATATGAACTAGAACCCAAACAACTAATAGAAGTAAAAGGGTTGCAAGGTGATACATCAGATAATATCCCAGGAGTGCCAGGAATAGGAGAAAAAACAGCATTAAAGCTAATAAAAGAATATGGAAGTATTGATAATCTATATGAAAAAGTAGAAAAAGGAGAATCAAACCTAAAAGGTAAACAAAAAGAAAATATAGAAAATAATAAAGAATTAGCAATATTATCAAGAAAATTAGGAACAATAAATTTAGAAGTTCCAATAGAAGACGATTTAGAAGATTTTAAAATAGAAAAATGGAACAATGAAGAAGTATATAAAATATTTAAAGAATTAAATTTTAAAAGATATATTGAAAGATTTAACCTAGAACCTAATGTAGAAGGTAATGAAGAAAAAGAAAATAAAAAACTAGAAGAACTATATGAAATAAAAGAAGAAAATATAGAAGAAGTAATAAAACAAGTAAAAAAATCTAAAAAAATGATATTTGAAATATCAACAAAAAAAGATGAAAATCTTGAAAAAATAATAAAAGAAAAGATAACAAGTATAAGTCTATATATTCCAAGTAACAAAGAAGGAAAAATAGAAGGAACTTCATATTATATTAACTTAGAAAATGAAAATATACAAAAACTAAAAGAAATATTTGAAAATAAAGAAATAGAAAAAATAGGAATACACTTAAGTAAAACATATATACTATTAAAACAAGAAGGAATAAAACTAAATAATTTAAAATTTGATGCAAAAATAGCAAGTTATTTATTAAATCCAGCAAATAATAAATTAGAAATAGAAAATATAGTAGAACAAGAATTAGAAATTGAAATAAATAAATTTTTAGAAAAACCAGAAGAAAAACAAGAACAATTGAATTTATTTTATAATATACAAGAAAAAAAAGATAATCAAGAAAAAGAATATATAAAAAAAGAACTAACATTAAAAGCGTATTTGATATCAAAATTAGAAGAAATACTAACAAAAAAACTAAAAGAAATAGGAAGCTTAGAGTTATTTAATAATATAGAAATGCCAACAATAGAAGTACTATCAGAAATGCAGTGGAATGGAATATATGTAAACGAAGAAAAACTAACTGGATTTGGGGAAGAACTAAAAAAACAATTAGAAACAAAAACAAAAATAATATATGAATTAGCAGGAGAAGAATTTAATATAAATTCAACAAAACAACTAGGAGAAATATTATTTGAAAAGAAAAAACTACCAGTAATAAAAAAAACAAAAAGCGGATATTCAACAGATGTAGAAGTCTTAGAAAAATTGCAAAAAGAAGATCCAATAATAACTGAAATATTGGATTACAGGCAATTAATGAAATTGAACTCAACATATGTAGAAGGTTTAAAACAATATATAAATCCAAAAACAAAAAGAATACATTCATTTTTTCATCAAACAATAACAGCAACAGGAAGAATAAGTTCAACAGAACCTAATTTGCAAAATATACCAACAAGATTTGAATTAGGAAAAAAAGTAAGAAAAGTATTTGAACCAGAAGAAAATAAAGTATTTATAGATGCAGACTATTCACAAATAGAACTAAGGGTATTAGCACATATTTCAGAAGACATTAATATGGTAAAAGCATTTAAAAATAATGAGGACATTCATAGAGAGGCAGCGTCAAAAGTATTTAAAACACCATTAGAAGAAGTAACAAAAGAACAAAGATCAAGTGCGAAAGCAGTAAATTTTGGAATTGTATATGGAATTAGTGATTATGGATTAGGAGAACAATTAGGAATATCTAGAAAACAAGCTAAACAATATATTGAAGAATATTTAGATGAGTACTGTGGAATAAATGAATACATGAAAAATATAACAGAAAAAACAAAAGAACAAGGTTATGTAGAAACATTATTTAAAAGAAGAAGATATGTACCAGAACTAAAATCTAAAAACTATAATGTAAGACAATTTGGAACAAGAGTAGCTATGAATACACCAATTCAAGGAACGGCAGCAGATATAATGAAAATAGCTATGATAAATGTATATAACAAGTTAAAAGAAAAAGATTTAAAAGCTAAAATTATATTACAAGTACATGATGAAATGATGTTAGAAACACCACTAGAAGAAATAGAAGAAGTTAAAAATATAGTAAAAGAAGAAATGGAAAAAGCTGTTGAATTAAAAGTGCCATTAATTTCAGAACTATCAGAAGCAAAAAACTGGTACGAATGTAAATAACTAATTTTAGAATCTTAATCTATTAAAAAGATAGGAGAGATTAATATAAAAACTAAAAAGAAAAAAATAATCATATATTTTATACTAATATTAATAACAATAATATTAGTATATACCTTAAATATTAATGAAAAAGCAATGAAGACAATGTATCCTAAAAAATATGAAAACCTTATAGAAACATATTCACAAAGATATGAAGTAGATAAAAATTTAATTTTTGCAATAATAAAAGCAGAAAGTAATTTTAAAGAAAAAGCAATATCAAAAAAGAAAGCTAGAGGATTAATGCAACTAATGGATAAAACTGCGTTAGATATAGCTAAAAAAGTAGATATAGAAATAAAAGAAAATGAAGTTGAAGAAAAAATATTAGATTCAGATATAAATATAAATTTAGGGACTAAATATATATCATTATTAATTAAAAAATACGAAAATGTACCAGTTGCTTTAGCAGCATATAATGCAGGAAGCGGAAATGTGGATAAATGGATAGAAAAAGGAACAATAAAAAAAGATGGTACAGATATAGAAAATATACCATACAAAGAAACAAATAACTATGTAAGAAAAATATTAAGAGATTATAGAATATATAATAAAATATACAATTAATAGTATAAAGTACTAGACAAAAATAAAAAAATGAAATAAAATATACAATATACAAAATAAAGGAAGGAAGCATAATAATGGCAGTAGAAGAGTTAATATTTGCAATAATTTCATTTGCACTATTTATATTTATGTTTTATAAAATGATTAAAAAAAATGATACAAGCTATTTAACAATAATCATTTTACAGGCATTAGGAATTGCATTAAACTTTTTTGAAGCGATTTTTAAAGTGAAAATAAATATAATATTTATGATAATCAAATATATATTAGCAATTTTTATCCCATTAGTAGTAATATATTTGGAAAAACGAAATATACCACTTATAGAACTGATAGATGTAGTAAAATCAACAATATATCTTAAAATTGGGGATAATAAAAAAGCAAAACAAGCGTTAATACATTTGCTAGGAAAATACCCAGAAAATTACCAAGGTCATAAAAGATTAGCTAAAATATATGAAAAAGAAGGTGGATTAAGAAAAGCTATTGATGAATATGTACAAGCAATAGATGCAAATAAGAAAGATTATGATTCGTATTTTAAAGTTGCGGAACTATTAACTAATTTTGATAAAAAAGATGATGCGGCACAAATGCTAGCAAGTTTATTAAAGAAGAAACCAGATTATGAAAAAGCAACATATTTATTAGGAGATTTATTAATAGAAAAAGAAATGTACAAAGAAGCGGTAAATGTATATCAAGAAGCACTAAGATATAACCCAACAAGTTTTGATATAAATTACAACTTAGGAATAGTATATACAATGTTAAATGATTTTGAAAGTGCAAAAATATGTTATGAAAAAGCAGCAAATATTAATTCGTCGATATATAATTCAAAATATTCACTAGCAGAAATAGCATTAATATATAAAGAAATAGAAGAAGCTCAAAAATATTTTATGGAAGTATTAGATGATGAAGAGTTATCACCAGAAGCATATTATGAATTAGCAAAAATAGAATTAATAAAAGGAAACAAAGAAACAGCAATACAATATGCAAATACAGCAATAGATTTAAACTCTAAGAAAATAGTAGAAAAAATAAAAAAAGATCCACTTTTTATTCCAATACTATCTAAAATTCCAATACCATTTAATATTGAAGAAAATGAAGAAATAAAACATAAATTAACTAAAAAAGAAAAAATGGCAAAAGAACATTTAGAAGAAATGTTTGAGATAACTAGACAACTAAGTTATAATGATATAGAAATGTTAAATAGAAATAAAGAAAAAACAGATTTAGAAAATAGAAAAGAAAATCAAGAATTCAAAATAGAAAATGACAAAGATAGATATAGAGAATAAAATATTGGGATAAATTAAAATATCCCAATAAAAATATTGGGGTATCGCCAAGCGGTAAGGCATCGGACTCTGACTCCGACATTCCTGTGTTCGAATCACAGTACCCCAGCCAAAAAAAATAATAAACCAATAATATATTATAAAAGCATAGAAGCCCTTTATTTTAATAAAATAACGGGCTTAAAAATAAAATTTATCATATGTAAAATATCCAGATAAATGAAAAAACAATAAATTTTACTATTGCAAAAACAAAAATAAAAAGATATAATAACTTATATAATAAAAACAAGAAGGTATTTGTAAGCGACAGAATATATGCAAATGCAAAATATAAAAAAAGGAGAAACGATGGATAATATTAAAAACACTGAAATAAAAAACTTAGAAGAAATGGCTAAAAAAATAAGAAAAGGGATAATAGAAGCCGTATATAGTAACCATTCAGGACATATTGGTGGATCATTATCAATAGCAGATATTTTAACAGTTTTATACTTCAAAGAAATGAATATAAATCCTAAAATACCTGCTTGGGAAAATAGAGATAGATTAGTACTATCAAAAGGTCATTGTGCCCCAGCATTGTATTCAAGTTTGGCAAATAGAGGTTATTTTGATGTTGAAGAACTGAAAACATTTAGAAACATAAATAGCAGATTACAAGGTCATCCAGATAAAAAGAATATACCAGGAATAGATATGTCAACAGGCTCATTAGGACAAGGACTATCTTCAGCAAATGGAATGGCAATAGCAGGCAAAATGGATAACAAAGATTATAGAGTATATTGCATATTAGGAGATGGAGAAATAGAAGAAGGACAAATCTGGGAAGCAGCAATGACATCTAATAAATATAAACTAGATAATTTATGTTTAATTGTTGATAATAATAACCTACAAATAGATGGAACAGTTAAAGAAGTAATGAGTTCATATCCGATAGATGAAAAATTTAGAAGTTTTGGATTTGAAATAATAAAAATAGATGGACATGATATAGATGAAATAATAAAAGCATTTGAAGTTGCAAAAAACATAAAAGGAAAACCAACTTGCATAATAGCAAAAACAATAAAAGGAAAAGGAGTATCTTTCATGGAAAATCAAGTGGATTGGCATGGAAAAGCTCCGAATGAAGAAGAATATATAAAAGCAATGGAAGAATTAAAATAAAAAATAATGAAGTAGCATTATATATACTACTTCATTATTTTTAAATCTCTAAAAACAATAGAATCAACAAATTTAATATTTTTATCTAAATTGTTTCTAATATCAGTTGCACAAATAGGATAAATAAGTCTTTTTTTATCAACTTGAACTTCATTAATATTGAAAGCTTTAGTTACAAACTTACCATAGTCTTCACTACTATAAAAATGAGTAACTAAAATACCTTTCATAATTTTTTTTAAATAATCAGTTTGTATTTTAACACTTTTTTCATCTAAACCATATTGAGAAGGCGGATTCTTAGCATATAATATATTAACATTTGGATAAAGAGATTTTATCCAACTAGCTCGTTTTTCCAAAGAAATAGAAATTTTGGAAGTTTCATAAATTATAACATAGAATTTATCCATTTCTTTTAACCCTTTTTCGATTAAATATTGATGACCTTTATGCAAAGGAGCAAATTTACCTATAGTAAAACCAATTTTCAAAATATTCACCTTCTTTTAATATTTTAATATAAAATAACATAAAAAGGGCAAAAAAACAATTAAATTGCAACTTTTTACGTAAAAAAGTGTAATTTAATTGACAACTAGCTAAAAAGATGTTAAAATATAAAACTGTAATCCGCTTAGTCAAGGTTCCAAAATACGAAATAAAAGTAGTTACCTTTTTTAAGGATTAGCGAGTATACAAATAAGGGAGGTGCATTTAAGATGTACGCAATAATCGAAAGTTGTGGAAAACAATACAAAGTAACAGAAGGAGATGTAGTATTCTTCGAAAAATTAGATGCAGAGGAAGGAAAAAAAGTTGCATTTGACAAAGTAATCCTTTTATCTAATGATGGAAAAGTAAAAGTAGGAGCTCCATATGTTAAAGGTGCAAAAGTTGAAGGAAAAGTAGTTTCACACGGTAAAGGTAAAAAAATCATTGTTTTCAAAATGAAACCTAAAAAGAATTATAGAAGAAAACAAGGACATAGACAACCATATACAAAAGTAGAAATTACATCAATAAAATCAACAACAAGAAAACCAGCAGCAAAAGCTGAAGAAACAAAAAAAGCAGAAGCATAATTAACGAAACTAATTTGATGAAATAAAATCATAAAGACGAAAGGAGTGAGATAGCATGGCACACAAAAAAGGACAAGGTAGCAGTCATAACGGAAGAGAGAGTGAATCAAAACGTCTTGGTGTCAAAAGAGCTGATGGACAATTTGTATTAGCAGGAAATATCCTAATAAGACAAAGAGGAACAAAAGTTCATCCAGGTGTTAATGTTGGAAAAGGTAGTGATGATACTTTATATGCATTAATAGATGGAACAGTTAAATTTGAAAGAAAAGGTAAGGATAAAAAACAAGTAAGTGTTTATCCAGTAGAAAATAAATAACATTAAAAGAGCAATTATATTAAATAATTGCTCTTTTATATATATACCAAAAAGAAAATAAAAAATAAAATATTTTTATAAAACCATTTACAAAAGTTGAAAAGTTGTATACAATATAAAGAAGAAAAATACAACAAAAGAAAATGTGGAAAGGAAGTATATCAATGAAAATATTGATGTTAACATGGGAATATCCACCAAGAGTTGTTGGAGGAATATCAAGAGTAGTACATGATTTATCAAAAGTCCTAATAAAAGATGGACATGATGTAACAGTTATAACATACAAAGATGGAGATGCACCATATTTTGAAGATGATAAAGGTGTAAAAGTATATAGAGTAGATAATTATATGATAAATCCAAATAATTTCATAGATTGGGTTATGCAACTTAATTTTGCAATGCTAGCAAAAGCAAATGAATTAATAGCCAAAGAAGGAAATTTTGATATAATCCATGCACATGATTGGTTAGTGGCAAATGCAGCAAAAACATTAAAAAATTCATATAATATTCCAATAGTATCAACAATTCATGCAACAGAAGCTGGAAGAAATAGCGGGATACATGATGAAACACAAAGATATATAAATGACACAGAATGGATGCTAACATATGAATCATCAGAAGTAATAGTAAATAGTAACTACATGAAAAATGAATTACAAAGACTGTTTGGCTTACCATATGAAAAAATAAATGTAATACCAAATGGCGTAAATATGAATTTATTCAATGGAGTAGAAAGAGACTATAACTTTAGAAGAAAATTTGCGATGGATAATGAAAAAATAATTCTATTTATGGGAAGATTAGTATATGAAAAAGGGATACAAAATCTGATAGCAGCAATGCCTAAAATATTAAAAGGATACCATGATTCAAAATTAGTAATATGTGGAAAAGGTGGAATGCTAGAAGAATTAAAAGAACAAGTAAATAAAATGGGAATAGCAAACAAAGTATATTTTGCAGGATATATGAACGGAAAAGATGTACAAAAAATGTATAAAGCAGCAGATATATCAGTGTTTCCAAGTACATATGAACCATTTGGAATAGTTGCATTAGAAGCCATGTTATCAGGAAATCCAGTAGTAGTATCAGATATAGGTGGACTAAATGAAATAGTAGAACATAGAGTAAATGGAATGAAGGCATATTGTGGCAATCCAAATTCACTAGCAGATTCAATTTTAGAATTATTATATGATCATAAATTATGTGCAGATATAACAAAAGTAGCAAAAAACAAAGTTAGAAATGAATATAATTGGAGCAAAATTGCACAAGACACTCATTTTACATATCAAAAAGCAATTTGCCAATCAATGGCAGAAAAACAAAAAAGACAACTTGAACAAGAAAGAGCTAAGAAAACAAAGAAAGCAGAAAATACAGAAAAACAAATTACAAACTTACTTAATTTTAAAAAACGTCAAGCGTATGCATAAGATAAAGCTATTTTCAATTAGAAAAATGTCTGATTGAAGATGGCTTTTTAAGAATAAATAATTAAATTTAAAAAGTTGCTAAATTCTACAAATTTAGCAAAAAAATAGTGTATAATAGATATATAATAAAAAATGGAGGAAAAAACATATGTCAGAATTCAAATCAGGATTTGTAACAATAGTAGGAAGAACAAATGTTGGAAAATCAACATTAATAAATTTACTAGTAGGAGAAAAAGTCGCAGCAATAGCAAATAAAGTACAAACAACAAGGACAGCAATAAAAGGAATAGTAAATAGACCAAATTCACAAATTATATTTACAGATACACCAGGAATACATAAACCAAAACATAAGCTTAATGAAACAATGATAGAAACATCATTTACAAGCATTCAAGATGCGGATTTAATACTGTTTTTAATAGAAGCAGATAGTAAAGAAATAGGAAGAGGAGATACAAAAATATTAGAAAAAATAAAAGAAGCAAAAAGAAAAACTATTTTAATAATAAATAAAATAGATAAAGTTAAAAAAGAAGATTTATTAAAATTAATAGAAATATATAGAAAAGAGTATCCATTTGAAGCAATTATTCCAATATCAGCATTGCAAGAAAAATATAAAAATATAATATTAGAAGAAATAGAAAATCACATAAAAGAAGGTCCTGCATATTATGATATAGAAGAATACACAGATCAAACATTAAGACAATTGGCAGAAGAAATAATAAGGGAAAAAGCATTACAAATATTAAAAGATGAAGTACCACATGGAATATATATAGAAATAGATAAAATGAAAATGAGGAAAAATAAAAACAAGGAAGAAATATATGATATAGAAGCCAATATATATTGCATAAGAGAATCACATAAAGGAATAATAATTGGAAAAAATGGGGAAATGTTAAAGAAAATAGGAAAAGCAGCTAGAATAGAAATGGAAGAAAATTTTGGATTAAAAGTGAATCTAAAAACGTGGGTTAAAGTAAAAAAAGATTGGCTTGATAATCCAAACATTGTAAATAAATTTAAGCTAAAATAATATAAAATAGAATAAAAATTAAAAAAATGCAAATGATAAAATTAAAGATTAAAACTTTAATTTAAAAAAGAGGAGATGATTACATGATAAAACAAATTGCATGGGATACATTCAAAAACACAGGAAATATTGATACTTTTATGGAATTTAAACAAATAGAAGAATTAGAAAAAAATTTAGATAGTAGTACAGGAATAAAAGAAATAGAAATGATACAAAAAATAACAAATGTAAACTTAGAAAATGAAAATAAATAAAAATGGGAGTAAAAATATGGCGACAACTAAAATAAGTGGGATTGTATTAGCTGAAAATAATATGGGAGACTATGATAAAATGCTCACAATGCTTACACCAAACTTTGGAAAGATATCTTGTACAGCCAAGGGGGCAAGAAGACCTAAAAGTAGCCTCCTTGCTGGTACACAATTATTTTGTTTTGGTGAGTATTTAATGTATAAAGGGACAAGTACATATCATATAAATTCATGTGAGATAATAGAGATGTTCTATAAAATTAGAACAGATTTAGATAAACTAAAATATGCAATACATATAAATAAAATAATAATAGATGTAACAGAAGAAAATGAAAACTGTTTTAATATTTTACAATTATTACTAAATACATTATATACAATATCAGAAACAGATAAAAGTTTAGAATTAACACTTTCTATTTTTAAAATGAGATTATTATGTATTCTAGGATTTACACCTAGAATTTTGTCATGTACAAATTGCAAAGAAAAAGAAAAAATAAAGTATTTCAGTATAAAAGATAATGGTTTTAAGTGTGAAAAATGTGGAAAACAAGATAAATCAAGCATTGAAATTTCAGAAAGTACAAAAAATGCAATAAAATATGTAGTGACAGCTCCATCGAAAAAAATATATTCTTTTAATTTAAAAGATAACGCATTAAAAGAATTTGATTTAATAGCAAATATATATTTCAATCAAAAGATGGAAAAAGAATATAAATTAGAAGATATTTTTTAAAAAATAGTTGAAAAAAAGGAAAAAAGCATATATAATAAAGATATACAATAAAAAACAAAAAAGAAGAAGGGAGCGATTTTTATGAAAATAAAAATAATAGGAAAGGAACTAACGATAACAGAAGCATTAAATGATTATGTTGAAAAAAAATTAGATAGAATTGACAAATATTTTGAAGATGCAGAAGCTGATGTTACACTAAGAACAGAAAAAAATGAACAAATTGCAGAAATATGCGTAATCTCAAATGGTCAAAGATTTAGAGCTGTAACAGAAGATAAAGATTTATATGCATCAATAGATAAAGATATTGATATTTTAGAAGGACAAATAAGAAAAGCTAAAACTAAAAAAGAAAAAATGATGAGAGAGGGAACACTAAAAAATGTAGAAGTAATATCAGATAAAATTTTAGAAATATCAAATGAAATTATAAAAACAGAATATTATGAAATAAAACCAATTTCACCAGAAGATGCAGTATTAAAATTACAAGAAAAACCAACACACAACTTTTTAACATTTATAAATGTTGAAACAGGAAAAGTAAATGTTATACATAAATTGAAAGATGGTAAAAATTTTGGGTTAATAGAACCAGAAGCATAAATAAATAATAAATAAATAAAAGGCAGGAAATCAAATCCTGCCTTTATGTATAATAAAAACAAAATTTAATTTTCTACCTTAAATAAACTAAAAAAGCTTATTTAACAAAGTTAAAACAAAAACTAAAACTATTTCATTTGGTTTTCAGCTTGTTGAATCATTTTTTTAACCATGTTACCACCTATTCTACCAGCATCTCTAGAAGAAAGATCACCATTATATCCGTCTTTTAAGTTAACTCCAACTTCACTAGCTACTTCGTATTTAAATTTATCTAAAGCAGTCATAGCTTCTGGAACTAATTTTTTATTACTATAGTTTGCCATAATATTTCACCTCCTGCGAAATTTATTTGTAGAAAAAATCAATTGCTTTTTCTAATAATATCATTTGCATTTTTAAGAAAAATAAACAGGTAATTTTTTCTAATTTTATAAAAAAATTAACTTGACATATAAAAATGATATATGTATAATCAAAAATAATATAATACAAACAAAAGAAGGAGAAAAAAATGTATAAATTAATAGCAGCAGATTTAGATGGAACATTATTAAATAGTTATGGAGAAATAACTGAAAATACAAAAAAAGTTATAAACGAAGTGCAAAATCAAGGAATAGAATTTATAATAGCATCAGGAAGACCAATAGATTCAATTAAAACAATTACAAAAAGCATAAACTCAAATAACTACTTCATAGCAGGAAATGGTGCAATAATTTATGATATAAAAAAAGATAAAAAAATATATGAAAAATATATTTCGAGAAAAAAAATTATGAAAATTGCAAAATATTGTGATAAAAACAACATAAGCTATAATATCTATACAGATGAAACAATTATAGCACAAGGATTAGAGTATAATGTACTATATTATTATAAAGAAAACCTAAAAAAAGAAATTAGCAAAATAACAAATATTACGATTGTAGAAAATTTATACCAATATATAAAAGATAATAAAGATTTAAAGTGTCTAAAAGTCACAATATGCGATAAAAGTAAAGCAATATTTAATTCAATAATGCAAAAAATGAAAAAAATTAAAGATGTAGATGTAATGGATATTTCGTATATGTCTAAAAAATTAATTAAAGAAGGAACAGAAGAAACATTAATAGAATATTTTTATACTGAAATATCAGCTCAAAATGTAAATAAATGGGAAGCACTAAAATTTTTAGGAAAAATCATAAATGTAGAAGAAAAAGAAATTGTAGCAATAGGAGATAACATTAATGATAAAGAAATGATAGAAAATGCAAAATTGGGAATATGCATGGGGCAAAGTAATCCAAAAATAAAAGAAATTTCAGATTATATAACAGAAGATAACAATAATGAAGGTGTGGCAAAAGCATTACAAAAATACATCTTGAAAACATAATATTACAAAAATGTTACAAAAATATTAATTTTTTATTACACAAAAAGTTTTTGTTGATTTAAAAGGACTTTTGATGTAAAATTAAATAAGGAATATATACAAAAAATAAAGGAGGAATTTGTAATGGTAAGTAATCCAATGCAAAGAAAAGCAAGAAATTCATTTTTATTAGGAATGTTATTAATGTTGATAATAACAGGCCTTATTATAGCAATACTATTTATGCAAATTAAAAATTATAGAGATAAAGAAGCAAAAGAAACAGCAGCTAAAGTAAACATTGCAGTATTAAAACAAGATATAAAATCAGGACAAATTATAACAGAAGATATGTTAGAAAATAAACAAGTAAATAAAAACATGATACCAAATAATGCTATTGGAGATGTAGCAACATTAACAAATTACTTTTTAGAGGATAAAGAAGGAAATGAAATAAAAACAAAATATGAAAAAAACGAACCTATTTTATATATAACAAAACAAGATAAAAATTATATATTAAATAAAGAAGAAACAGGAAATTATTATATAGAACAAAATGGAGAAAAAAAATATATAGAGTTAAATACAATACCAATGGTTGCAAAAGTATCAATGAATAAAAATACAGTATTAACAAGAGAACTTGTAACAAAAGGAAACGATACAATGGCAGATGACATAAGAAAACAAGAATATAATGTAATAGTATTGCCAACTCAAATAAAAACAGGAGATTATGTAGATATCAGACTTAGTCTTCCATCAGAACAAGATTATATAGTAGTTTCAAAAAAAGAAGTAGAAATACCAACAATAGATGGTGTAGACTCTAAAGACACAATGTGGTTAAAACTATCAGAAGCAGAAACATTAGCAATGAATAGCGCTATAATAGAAGCTTTTAAAATAGAAGGCGCAAAATTATATGCAACAACATATACAGAACCAGGAATTCAAAAAGAAGCGATACCAACATTCCCAATTAGCAAAGAATCTTTGCAGCTACTAGAAAATAATCCAAATGTTATTACAGATATAAAAAATAAATTACATGCAAGATATAATGTAGAACAAAGAAATGCAATAAATGGTGAATTACAAAATAATTTAGAAAAATCAGCAGAAAATGTAAAAAACAAAATGCAAGAAAGTATAACAAAAACACAAGATGAAAGAAAACAATATCTAAATGGAATGTCAAGCGAAAATTAAAAAACATAAGAAAGAAGGAAAAATATGGATATAGTAGGATTTATAGGAGTTTATGATAAAATAGATTTAATGTTAAACGTATCTAAAATACTAACTTTTTTAGATAAAAAAGTACTAATAATAGATGCAACAATTAATCAAAAAGCAAAATATATAGTGCCATATATAAGTCCTACAGCAAAATATATAACAACTTTTGAAGATATAGATGTTGCAATAGGATTTGAAAATATACAAGAAATAAAAGAATATATTGGAGAAAATGATAAATTACCATATGATATAGTACTAATTGATATAGATACAAGCAAGGCTTTAGAAAAATTTGAAATAAAGAAGGCAAAAAAGAATTTCTTTGTAACAGCATTTGATACATACTCTATAAAAAAAGGAATACAAATATTTTCTGAAATTGAAGAGCCAATAGAGCTAACTAAAATTTTATTTTCAAAAGATATGTTAAAAGAAGATGACGACTATTTGAATTTCACTTCTCTAGGATATAAAATTATATGGAGCGAATACAGAATATATTTTCCACTAGAAAATGGGGATTTGAGTGTTATAATGGAAAATCAAAGGTTAGCTAAAATTAAATTTAAAAGGTTAAGTGCTCAATATAAAGAAGGGATGATTCAAATATCTCAAGAAATTGAAAAAGGTTATAAAGAAGGAACAATAAGAAAAACTATAAAAACTATAGAAAAAGGAGTATAAAAATGTCTATTATTACTTTTTGGAATAATGAAAAAGAACAAACAGGAAAAACGATGTCATTAGTCGCGATAGCAACATATATGGCAATAGAACATAATGCAAGAACATTAATTATTCCTACAACGAACAAAAAAGATAAAATAAAAAGATGTTTTTTTGAAGAAGAAAAAAAGAAAAAAATAAGTCTTGGAATATTTGGACCAAATAAAAATTTTATAGATATAGAAACAGGGGTTAAAGGAATTGCTAAAATAATGCAAAGTAACAAAATGACATCTGATATAATTACTAATTATACAAAAGTAGTATTTAAAGATAGATTAGAAATACTTGAAAATAACGAAGAAAAAGAAAATGCAACAAAATCAGAAAAAGAACAAAATAAAAAAATAGAAGCATTATATCCAGAACTTATAAAATTTGCTAATCAATATTATGATAGAATTTTAATAGATTTAGATTATAATGTAGATATTGAAACAAGAGAAAAAATATTAGAAATGTCAGATATAGTTATAATTAACTTAAGCCAAAGAATAACAAGCCTAGAAAGATTTTTAAAAGATAAAGATACAAATAAACTATTAACTTCGCCAAAAACACTTTTATTAATTGGAAGATATGATAAATTTTCAAAATACAATTCAAAAAACATATCTAGATATTTAGGAGAAAAAAATCAGATTTTAACAATACCATATAATACATTATTCTTTGAAGCAGTAGAAGAAGCAGGGGTACCAGATCTGTTTTTAAACTATAGAAGAATAAGAAATACAAATGACAGAAATAATATATTTATAACAGAAGTAAAAAGAGCAACCGAAAATATTCTTTATAGAATACAAGAGATACAAACAAATATCATATAGAAAGGAGCAAAATAAATGACAATTACAAACATATTATTATCAATAGCTATAGTCATAATTGCAGGAATGCTAATTTTCTATTATCTTAAGAAAAGAAAAGAAGTAGAAGTAGAGAAAACCGTAAATGTAGATGATAAAACATATACATTGGAAGTAATGAAAAATTTTGTTAAAAAAAGATTAGATGAAATAACAAAAGTTAATTTATATGATATTGGACTATCAGAAGAAGAACTAAAAAGAAGAAAAAACAAGAAATATGAATTGAAAAAAGCTTTAAAGGGATGTACATATGGAGATGTAAACGATAAAAAATATGTTAAAGAATTAATATATGATTTATTAGCTACAGAATATGGAGTAAATGAAACTAATATATCAAAAGCAATACCATTTGATATACCATCATTGTTAACTCCACAAGATAAATTTGACATTTTAATCCATATGTATAAAAAAGATTTTGGATATGAAGCATTAACAGAAATAATCAAAAAGTACAATTTGGCAGAATTAAAATATGTAGAAGGAGAAGCAAAACCATCATATGTAATAACTTCACAAGAGATAGAAAATATTTTTGAAAAAGAAAACTTTCAATTGACATTTCAAGATAAATTATCTATAGTATGTCAAAGAATATATCAACACTATAAAGGATTTAGTTCAATAGATGAAATAAGAGATATGAATATAGATGGAATATCTGGAGGTGTATCAGGATTACCAGAAAGTTTTTTAAGCCAATTGGCACAAACAGATAGCGGAGACTATATTTCTCAAGTATCAGAACATAAAGTACCAAGAGCCTGTGATAGTATCTGGATATTTTTTCAAGGTAAATCAATTAGATTAGCATTTCTATCATTTGGAACAGAAGCAGAATTAAAAAGAGTATGCCAAAACATATATAAATACAATAATCCAGGACAATTATCAGATACAAATGGATACAAAATAAACGAAATGAAAGATGGCTCACGTGTTGTTGTTGTAAGACCAAGCTTTTCAGAAACATGGGCATTTTTTGTAAGAAAATTCGACGTAAAACGTTCAACTTTGGAACAATGGTTTAAAGGAGAACCAGGATGCGATGAATCAATAGAACTATTAAAATATTTAGTAAAAGGAGCAAGAATTATATCAATTACTGGTGAACAAGGTTGTGGTAAAACAACAATGCTAATGGGAATGATAGAAAACATTTATGAAACAATGAACATCCGTGTTCAAGAAACTGCATTTGAACTTCACTTAAGAAAAATATATCCAACAAGAAATATTTTAACATTTAGAGAAACAGATACAATATCAGGACAAGAAGGGTTAGATGTTCAGAAAAAAACTGACGGATCTGTAAATATAATCCGGAGAAGTTGCAACAGACCCTGTAGCATCATGGATGATTCAAGCAGCGCAAGTAGCATCTAAGTTTACACTATTTACACACCATGCTAAAACATTTCCAAACTTAGTAACAGCACTAAGAAACTCAATGCTTAGAACAGGAGTTTTTAAAAATGAAAAAACAGCAGAAGAACAAGTAGTACAAGTTTTAAATTTTGATATACACTTATCAAAAGACTTTAGAGGAAAAAGATTTGTAGAAAGAATTACAGAATGTATACCAATAGAAAGTAAAAATGAATATACATATGATCATAGAAAAGAAAAAACATTAGAAGGAAAATTTGATAAATTTTTTGACAATGCTACACAATTTTTCATAAAAACAACAGATAAAGAATTATATACATATAGAAACATATTAGAATATGTAGATGGAAAATATATAATAACAAATCCAATCTCAAAAGAAAACTTAAAAGAGATGAGAAATAACATGGACGATAAAGATTTAGAAGAGTTTGATAAATTTGTAGAAAAACATTGGAGTAAAAAACAAAAAACAAAAACAACAAAAAGAGTCAAAAAAACTAAGGAAGAATAAATTTTGGAGGTGAGAAAAAGTGTCAAATCATACGATATATATTATAATGGGAATTGCAGGAGGAGCTTTTTTACTAATAATATTAGCTTATTATATTATTTCAAAAAAAATGGGAAAATCAGAATACAAAAAGATACAAAAATTACAACAAGGAACAAAGGCCGAAAGCTTTTCATTTGAAGTATTGTATCAAAAACTATATGTAACATATGTAAAAATACCATTTTTAAAAAGATATATATTAAAACTAAGAAGAAGATTAGAAATATTAAATATAGATGATGAATATGTAACAAGAAGAGATGCTTCTAAAATTATGACAAAGACACTTCTTATCTTAATTCCAATTATCATACTAACTATTATAATAACACATGAAAATTATTTATTAATGATAATACTATTATTATTCGAACTATTTATGATAGATACAATAATTGATGGTTCGATAGATAAAAAAGATAACAATCTATTGAAGCAGCAAATAAATTTTTTCTCTGAGATAAGACATGCATATCATGAATACAATATGGTAGAAGAAGCAATTTATCAAGTATCACAAGATGATGAAATGGATATATCAAGACAAGGAGAAAAAATATATGAAATATTAATTTCAAGTGATCCAGAAACAGAATTAGAAAAATATTATGACATTGCTCCTAATAGTTACTTAAAAGAATTTGCAGGGCTTTCATATTTAACCAAAGAATTTGGAGATAGAAAAGTAGATGGTGCTTCACTATATTTAAAAAATGTTGACAATATAACACAAGAAATGCAACTAGAAATATTAAAAAGAGATAAATTAAATTATGTATTTCAAAGTTTATCGATAATATCAATTGTACCAGTATTATTGCTAGAACCACTAAAAAACTGGGCAATTACTAATTTTTCATTTGTACAAAATTGGTATTTAGGAAAACCAGGAATGATAGTACAAATATTATTATTAATATTAACATTCATATCATACATATTAGTCAGAAAATTGAAAGACAATGGTTCAACAAATATGAATACAAAAAACACAGAAAATCCTTGGCAAAAAAAATTATATAACAATAAAATAATAAAAAAAATTGTGGATATTTTTATGCCCAAAAAAGGATCAAAAGAAGAACGAAAAATTAATAAACTATTAAAAGATTCAGCATCACCATTAAAAATAGAATGGTTATTTATAAATAGAATAGTAACATTTATTGCAGTTTTTTTAGCATCATTACTAATATTTATACAACTACATAATATAGCGATAAACTATGTGTATACAGAACCTACAACTGACTATAATTTGATTTCAGGGCTAAATGAACATCAAAAGAAAAAAGCTATGGAAATCACAAAAGAAGATAATGTATTTTTAGATAAATTTAAAGGGAAAATAAAAACAACTGAAAAAGAAATAAGAAAAGAAATAGATAAATCAAAATTCTACGTAGAAGCTAATGATGAAGAAAAAGAAATAGCAACAAAAAGAATATATGCCAAGTTAAAAATAGTAAATAGTGAATATATAAAATGGTTTGAAATATTATTAGCATTTGTATTTGCAATTATAGGGTATATGGCACCATTATGGTTACTATATTTTCAATTAAAAATGAGACAACTTGAAATGGAAGATGAAGTAATGCAATTCCAAACAATCATATTAATGTTAATGAGAATAGAAAGAGTGAATGTAGAAATCATACTTGAATGGCTAGAAAGATATTCAAATATATTCTATGAACCAATAGCTAAATGCGTAAATAACTATGAATCAGGGGCATGGGAATCATTAGAAGAATTTAAAAATGATATATCATATGAACCACTAATAAGAATTGTGGAAAGTCTGCAAGCAGCAGTTGAAAAAATACCAATCAAAGATGCATTTGATGAATTAGATTCAGAAAGAGATTATTATAGAGAAAAAAGAAAAGAATCAAATGAAAGACTAATAAAGAAAAAGGGAATGATTGGAAAAGGAATAGGATTTGCACCAATGATTTGTTTATTTGTTGGATACTTAATTGTTCCACTTGTATTTATAGGACTATCAGCAATGTCTCAATCATTTGCTTCAATGTCATCAGGCAAATTCTAAAAGGAGGAAAACAAATGGAAAATGCATCAAAAGCATTAGTTATTGCAGGAACCATTTTGATATCAATACTTGTAATATCAGTAGCAGTACTATCCTTCAATAAAATGTCGGATTATCAAAAAAGTAAATCTGACTTAATAAAAGATAATCAAATATCAAAATTCAATGAAGGATTTACTCAGTATATTCGAAATGATACTCTAGGGATAGATATAATAACATTAGCAAACAAGGTAATTGATTATAATAATAAGAAAATAGACTATGGAGTCATAGATTATAATCAAACAATAACATTAGAAATAGATATGAAAAAATATAATCCCACATATGGGAATTCACTTTTTCAGAAAAAAAATTATATAATTCAAAAATCAACTGATGAATTTTTTAAGAATATTATAAACAAATATACAACACTTGAAAGTAAGTATACATTAAAAGTAATGAGTGCACTATCATCAAATATAGAAACATTAAAAAAATTTTATGGAGAGGGAAATGAATTCGATGGCAAAACTATAGAAGAGGTAGTAGGAAATAAAAAATTAAATAATAGCGAATTAGAGAATGAATTTAAAAACAAAAACTTTAAAACACTTGAACTATATAGCGAATATTCTGAATTTAAAGGCGCAAAATTTAAAGGATTAGAACCAGAATATAAAAATGGGCAAATAACCAAATTGTCATTTCAATACATGGGAAAATAAGAGGTGAAATATGGAAAACGCAACAAAAGCATTGTTGATGGCAGGAGGAGTATTAATTGGAATATTAGTTTTGTCACTAGCAGTATATCTATATGCTTCTTTTAGCCACACGTATGAACAAGTAAATGAAAGAAATTTAAGCAAAAAAGTAATTAATTTTAATACACAATTTACTAAATACATAAATAGAGAAGACTTAACTATATATGATATAATAACAGTTGTGGGTTATGGAAAAGAAAATAATGTAAAGGTAAAACTAAACTCAACAATATTAAATAACTTAAGCAAAAAAGAATTAGACAATTTAGTAAAAAATGATATAGGTACAATACAAAACAAAGAAGATAAGTTACCAACATATAAATGTTTAGAAAGTAATATTAAATATGAAGGAGAAAATGGAAGAGTAAGCACAATTGCTTTTACAAAAAAATAGCCAAATTCTATTGAATTATTAAAAATGAAATGATATAATATATGAGGAGTAATATGAAAAAGACAATTACATCAATTATTATTATAACACTAATAGCTTTATCATTAATTGGATATATTTTTTATAGAACAAAAATTAATAATGACAAAATAAATAAGCACAATTCAATGTTCGAAAAATATTTGGAACAAGAAATATATGGAGCTGATATATCAACAATTATAAATAAAGCGGTAGATTTAAATGAAAAAAATCAAGTCGAAAAAGGCAAAGATGGCAAATACATAGACAATAATATAAATTCAATTAAAATAAATCTAAAAATGAAAGATAATGATAATATATATGCAATGGAAACAATTTATAGTAATAAAATTACAGAATTCATGAAATTTTATGGACAAATTAAATTTAAATGTACTAATGTTGAATATCATAAAAATACCAATATGATAAAATCAATGATATTTGAACAAATATCAAAATAAAAATAGTTATTAGAATTTTAAATATAAATAAAACGAAGGAGGAATTTAAGATGGAAAATGCATCAAAAGCATTAATAATTGCAGGAGCAATATTGTTAGCAATATTATTAATATCTTTAGGAATAATGATATTTAATCAAGCACAAGATACTGTAACAAACAGTGGGATGAAGGAGGCTGAAGTAACAGCGTTCAATGGTAAATTTTTAAAATATGAAGGAAAACAAAAAGGAACAATGGTTAAATCATTAGTTCAAGAAGTACTTGCTAATAATGCAGGAGAAAACAATGCAGAAAGACAAGTTACAATAACATCAACAGTAGTTGTTAAATCAAGTTCAGGTGATAAAAATTATAAAACAGATGCTGTAAAAAATAATACAACATATACAATATCACTAGATTATGATAGAAATGGATTAGTAAATAATATTAATATTAAATAAAAAAAAGGAGTGATACAATGGAAAATGCAGTTGATGCTTTGAAAATTGCAGCATCAGTATTATTATTTACAATAGCACTTTCTGTTGCTATTACTTCTTTTGGACAAGTAAGACATACAGCAGATACTGTATTGGAAATTCAAGATAGAGAAACAGAATATATAGACGGGAATTTTTATTATGAATCTAATAATGAACTTGCAAGAACAGTAAGTCTAGAAACTGTTATACCAACTATATATAGAGTTTATTATGAAAATTATAGAATTGTTTTTAACTTCAAAAATGGAGATACAGACCCGTTATATACTAATATAAGTAACGATATAAAAGAAAAACGCTATTCATTAGATTTAGACTATGAAACTAAAATTGCACATAGTAACAGTAAACAAAAAGTAGATTTGTTGTTAAATGCTTTAGTATATGGAAAGACTAATATGGAATATGATAAATTATATAGAACAAAAATAAAATTACCTTCTAAATCTTTAATAGAAAGATTAAATAATTGTGAAATTAAAGAGAAATTAGGAGTATATTATCCAAATGATAATCCTAACACACCAGAAGCAAATAAAATAGAAAAAAGAATTATAACATATGAAATAACTAATAAAAAATAAAAGAAAGGAAGGAATTAAAAATGGGAGATACATTTATGACAATAATAGTTATAGGAATAACAGTTGTATTGATGTTTGTAATTCCACTAATGACAATGGCTGATAGAGCAGATGATGTGGCTCAATTAACAGTATCAGCTGAAACGGCAGATTTTGTAGATACTATTAGAACTACTGGAAAAATTACAGCAGAAGAATATAATAAGTTTTTACAGACAATTACTGCTTCTACAGGAAACACATATGATGTACAATTTGAAGTGAAAGTACTAGACGAAAATCAAGGTAAAAAATCAGTTCAAGTTAATAGAGATAAAATAGGAGAAAACTATTACTATGGTGTATTTGATTCACAAGTAAAAGAAAAAGTAGAAAAAAATGAAGAATATAAACTTAAAGAAGGAGACATAGTAAAAGTTTGGGTTGTAATAACATCACCAACATTTGCACAACAACTAAAAAATTCATTATATTCTATTATTGGAAATGATACATATTTAGTAGTTGGACAAGCTACTGGAACAGTTACAAAATAAATAAATAAAGATAAGATAGCTTGTAATTATATTTTTAATTACAAGCTATAAAAATATAAAAAAGGAAATAAAAATATGAAATTACATGATTTAGCAATTATTTTTATACTAATAATACTACCAATTTCAATGATATTATCATCATATGTAAAAAATAGGGTAGATACATTAAATATGCAAATACTATATGATCAAAAATTATTAAATGCTACATATGACACAGTGATAGCATATCAAAAAAACACATTAAACAGTAGTACATCAGATTTAGCAATGTCGAAACTAAGAGACATTGAAGCATCAGCAAACGCGTTTTTTACAGCATTAGGAGAAAACTTTAACATGTCAGGACATGGAAAAGAAGGAATAGAGGCCTTTGTTCCAGCATTAGTATTTACTTTATATGATGGCTACTATATTTATTCTCCATACTATAATACTTTAGATGATGAAGCAAAAAAAGCAGAAGAAAATAATGGAAAAAACACAGAAGGAAATAAAATAAACGGATTAAAGCCATACGTATATTATAGCTGTAGATACAAAAATGCGGATTGTGATATAGTTATTAACTATTCATTAGATAGTTATATTGATATAAATGGAATTGTTAATAATCAAGCAGTAAACTTAAATGGATATTTATTAACTACTGCTCAAAAAATATCTGACAACCAAGCAAAATATAAAGAAACAATAATAAATCCAGAAACAACAATAAAAGAAAAAGCATTATTGGTAGATGAAAATGACAATATAATAGCAGAACCAAATAATATATTTGAAGTAAAAAAAGAAAATGGTGTAAAATATTATAAAAATGGTGCAAATGTATATATGAACTTAAACTCAAAAGGAATAAAACAAGAAGGAAAAAATATAGGAAACAACAATGATCAAGCTGTTAAATACTATAATCAAGCAGCAAATTTAAAAAATAAAATAAATAGCACAAGCTTAAAATATATAAAAATAAGTGATGCAATAGATGAAGCTGGAAACAAAATGTTCCCAGATAATAATGAACTTTTATTTAAAGAATTAGATTCAACAAATAAAAATATAGAAGATGAAGATTCAGAATTTAATGAACATAGATTTAATATAATAAAACATTCAATTGAAAGAAATTTATCAATAGCAATAACAAATTATAATAATGTTTCAAACAAATTAACAACAGAATTTAAATTACCTAAACTAAAAGATTACGAATGGGAAAGAGTTTTGAATAATATTTCAGTAATTACCTTTTTACAAGGACTACCAATAGGAGGAAAAATATACAGCGGTCACGCTATTGTAAATAATACTAAAAATGAAGACTTTGTAGCAAAAGACTCAATATACATATTAACTAATGACAATATATACCATAATATAAAAGATGAAAATTTAATATCAGCTAAATTAAGTGGCGCAAGAGGATACTTAAATACTGACTTCGAAATAAAAAATAGTTTAGGTGGATATTATTCACCAAAAGATGGAGCAACAGGATGTTATAATTGTGTAATTTCATCAGAAAAGAATTCAAATAAGTCAATAGAAGAAATTATGAAAAATAATCCAGAATTAGCAAAAATATACTATACAGCATTAGGAAGAGAAAGATATAGTATGTATAGAATAGGAAATCATAAATAGAGAAGCTAAAAAATAGCTTCTTTTTTGAATTTTTTAATTTTTTTTGTAAATAATAAAATTAAGGTGATTTGAATGAATAAAAAATTTAAAAAAACTCTCATTATTTCTATTTTATTAATAATATATGTATACATTTTAGCAATTGATTCAATTCCAAATAATATAACAAAATTTGAAGGTGAAGAACTAGGAATACCAAATTTTTTAGGAATAAAAATAAATAAAAAAGAAATAGAAGATAGTGTATTAGTAGCGACAAAAGAACGGAAAAAATAAATTAGACAAAGTAGGAAATACAAAATTAAGTGTCAATTTACTAAATAATTTTAATATTAAAGATGTAAGTGTTGATGTTTTGCCTAAAATAAAAGTAATTCCAATAGGAAGTGTGGCAGGTGTTAAGCTATACACAAACGGAGTATTAGTAGTCGGAATGTCAGAAATAGAAGGTCAAGATAACAAAAAATATATACCATATCAAAATTCAGGAATAAAAGAAGGAGATATGATTGTTTCGATAAATAATAGAAATATACAAAATACAGAAGATTTAGTTTTAGAAGTAAATAAATCTGAAGGCAATGATATTAAAGTACAATATATTCATGATAATAAAACTCAAGAATGTAGCATTACTCCTGTAAGAACGGGAATAAAAGAATATAAAATAGGGTTATGGGTAAGAGATAGTGCAGCAGGAATAGGAACAGTTACATTCTATTCAAAACAAAATAATAGTTTTGCAGCACTAGGGCATGGAATACAAGATATAGACACTGATAGAATAATTAATATAGCATCAGGAGAATTTGTAACAACTAAAATACTAGGAATAAAAAAAGGAGAAAAAGGAGAACCAGGTAGAATTGAAGGAACACTAGAAGGACAAAAAAATATAGGAGAAATCAGCCAAAATACTAAGTTTGGAATATATGGAAAAGTCAAAGACATATCAAGTTTAAATATAGATAATTCAAAAGAAATGGAAGTAGCATTAAGAAGTGAGATAAAAGAAGGAAAAGCATATATTTTAAGTAGTATAGAAAATGGAAAAATAGAAAAATTCGAAATAGAAATAGAAAAAATATTTAAAGATAATAATTATAATAACAAAAGTATGAAAATAAAAATTACAGATAATAGATTAATATCAAAAACGGGAGGTATAATTCAAGGAATGAGCGGTTCACCTATCATTCAAAATGATAAATTCATAGGAGCTGTAACTCATGTGTTAGTAAATGAACCACTTGAAGGATATGGGGTTTTTGGAGATATAATGGTAAAACAATTATATAATTCAAATAGTTAGAATAATAATTTAAAGAATAAGTTTTCAGTGAAAATTAAGAAAATATCAAAAAAGATATAGTAATAATTTATAAAAAAATTAATATTAAACTTTAAAAATATGAGAATTAAATAGTTACTAATTCTCATATTTTTATTATAGAATTTAATTTAATAAAAGTGAACCAATTTCAGTAACTGTGCCGGCACCTAAAGTGATTATGATATCATCTTTTTTTACATTTTCTTTTAAAAAGCAAACACATTCATCAAAACTTTTAATATATCTAGCATTTTTATTTTTATCAATATAATTAATTTTATTTACTAAATCTTGAGAAGTAATACCATATACATTTTTTTCTCTAGCAGCATAAATATCTAAAATAATAACATTATCAAAATTAATAAGAGCATTGGCAAAATCATCTAATAGATTTTTAGTTCTACTGTAAGTATGAGGTTGGAAAACAACCCAAGACTTATTATATTTTTTATTTTTTAAAGCTTTAGAAGTTGCAAGAATTTCAGTTGGATGATGACCGTAATCATCATAAATGCTACAACCATTTAACTTACCTTTAAATTCAAATCTACGATGAGCACCTGTGAATTTTTTTAGTGCAACTTTTATATATGATTTATCAACACCATAAGAATAACATAAAGAAATGCAAGATAAAGCATTTAAAATGTTGTGAGTACCAGGAACAGATAATTTGAATTTTTCATAATATTTACCATTAATATAAACATCAAATTCAGGAAAACCATCATTGTCAAATAAAATATTATCTGCATAAAAATCAACATTTTTATTTAAAATACCGTAAGATATACTTTTAGCATTTGTATACTTAGGGAGTTCTAAACAATTTTGATCATCACCGTTAACTATTAATAAGCCATCACTAGGTAGTAATTTAACATATTTGACAAAAGCCTTTTTAATATTATCAAAAGTTTTAAAATAATCTAAATGATCATTATCGATATTTAGTATGATTTCAGTTTTTGGACTAAACTTTAAAAAACTTTCTACATATTCACAAGCTTCCAAAATAAAATGCTCACTATTTCCAACCCTATAATTTCCATCTATTTGTTTCAAAAAAGCACCAACTTGAATATTAGGATCTTGTAAAGCTTCGATAAAACATAAAGAAACCATAGAAGTTGTAGTAGTTTTTCCGTGAGTGCCAGAGATACAAATAGTATCTTTAAAACAACGAGTAATATCACCTAAAAAATCTGCTCTTTCTATAGTTGGAATTCCGCAATTTTTAGCTTCAACCATTTCAGGATCATCCATCTTTATAGCAGCAGAATAAACAACAACATCAGCTTTTTTTACATTTTCAATATTATGGCCAATAGATACAGTTATACCAATATTATTTAATTTTTTTGTATTTTCAGATTCACACCAATCAGAGCCAGTAATATGAAATCCCCAATTATTTAAAATAGCAGCAATTCCACTCATGCTAACTCCCCCGATACCAATCATGTGTATATTTTTATATTTCTTTAAACTCTCAATATGTGGCATTAAAACATCCTCCTTTAAATTAACAAAATAATTATATAATGATGTAAAATAAAATTCAAGGCTTTTAAAGTAAAAATTATAAAAAATAACTAAAATAGTAAAATAAAAAATATTTTATATATTCTAATATATGATATAAAAAGAAGAATATGAAATTAATAATTAAAATAATATAAAAAATGTAAAAAAAAGAAGGAAAAAGTAATTTAATATAGAATAATATAAATGTACATATAAATATGTGCAAATATTATTACTTAAGGAAGGCGGTGCACGCAAAATGCAAATAACAGACGTACGTTTAAGAAAAGTAAATTCTGAAAACAGAATGAGAGCAGTTGCTTCTGTTACATTCGATAACGAATTCGCAGTACACGATATTAAAGTTATCGAAAGTCAAAATGGATTATTCATAGCTATGCCAAGTAGAAAAACTCCAAACGGAGAATTCAAAGATATAGCACACCCAATCAATCCAGAAACAAGAGAGAAAATTCAAAAAGCTATTTTAGAAGCTTATGAAGCTCCAGAAACAGAAGGAACAAACGAATAATTTTGATTGTAAACAAAAACTTTCTTTTTAAACAAAGAAAGTTTTTTTATGATTTTTAAAAACAAAGTAAAAAATATTTCAATAAAACGTAAAAAAGTAACTACTAAACAAAGAATTTAAGAAAAAAGAAACAAAAAATCATAAAAAAGTTGCATATTTTTGTCAAACATAGTATAATAAAAAAAGAACAAAATAAATATATAATATAGCAACCGAGTAAAAAATAAAATAAAAAAGAGAGGTAAAAAAATGGAGTATCTATATATACTTAGAGAAGCATTAGTTTGGACAGTAACAATATTTTGGCTTTATCAATTAGTAATTAGTATATGTTCTCTAATCAAATTAAAAGATAAACCACTAAAAGTTAAGAAAAATCATAAATTTATGGCTATTATTCCAGCTCATAATGAAGAGAATGTTGTAAGTAATTTAATAGAAAGTTTAAAAAATCAAAATTATGATAAAAATCTATATGATATTTATGTAATTGCAGATAACTGCACAGATAGAACAGCCAATATTGCAAGAAAAGCAGGTGCAAAAGTCTATGAAAGATTCGATGAAGAAAAGAAAACTAAAGGATATGCATTAGATTGGTTTTTGCAACAAAAAATAAAAGAAAATGCAGATTATGATGCAGTATGTGTATTTGATGCAGATAATATAGTTGATAAAGATTTTTTAAAAAATATGAATAAAAAACTATGTCAAGGTGAAGATGTAGTCCAAGGATATAGAGATATAAAAAATCCAACAGATAGCTGGATAACAGCAGGTTATGCAATTTTTTATTGGACTATGCACAGATTTTATCATTTAGCTAGATACAACTTAGGATTATCAACATTATTAAATGGAACAGGATTTATGATAAGATTTGATGTATTAAAACCTGAAGGTTGGAAAACAGTAACATTAACAGAAGATATAGAATTTTCTTTACAAAGAATTATAAAAGGTAAAAAACTAGGATGGGCAACAGATGCAATAGTATATGATGAACAACCAACAAGTTTTAAACAAAGCTGGTCACAAAGAAGTAGATGGACAGTAGGACATATTCAATGTATAAATGAATACACAAAAAAATTAGCAGTATCAGTAAAAGAAAAAAAATCATTAATAAATTTTGATGGGTTTTTATATATAGTAGGAAGTATTCCGATGTTCATTGCAACAATACTACTACTATTAACAAACTTTTTGATGTATGCAGGAAATGGAATAACACAAGCAGAACTAATATTAAATATTGCTAAATATTTAGTACCAACATTTTTATTTCCAATAGCAACAGGTATATTTGTAATGTGGTTAGATAAAAGACCAATAAAACCAATGATTAAAGGCTTATTATGTTATCCTCTATTCATGGGTTCATGGCTATTAATAAATTTTGTATGCCTATTTAAAAGAAATTTGAATTGGGAAAAAATAAATCATGTAAGAAATATAAAAATAACAGATATTGGATTACAAGAAGAAAGAAATTAAAAAAAGAAAAGATTATGTCTTTTCTTTTTTTAATTTTTAGTGTATTATATTAATATAAATAAAAATAGAAGGAGAAGAAAATGAAAAAAGTTAAAGAAAAAATATTAAACAAACAATGTATAGTTCATATTCTATTAATTGTAATAGGAACAATTTTATTATTGATACCATCGTTTCATAGTAATATATGGTTTGACGAATCATATAGCGTAGGAATTGTAAATCACTCTTTTATTGATATATGGAAAATAGGAGCACATGATGTTCATCCAATACTTTATTATTGGATGCTAAAAATAGTTAATATAATATTTGGAACTAATATAATTGCGTATAGAATTTTTTCCGTACTAGGAATTGTAACATTAGGTATATTAGGAATGACACATATAAGAAAAGATTTTGGAAACAAAACAGGAATGCTATTTACTTTTTTTAGTATGTTTTTACCAACTATGCTAAATTATGGATTAGAAATTAGAATGTATTCATGGACAATTGTATTTGTAACTCTTATGGCAATCTATTTATATAGATTTATAAAAGAGAAAAACACTAAAAATTTAATATTGTTTGGATTGTTTAGCATCATAAGTTGCTACATGCATTATTATGCTTTAGTATGTGCAGGAATAGTAAACTTAGGATTAATTATATATATAATAAAAAACAGAAAAAAAATTGATATAAAAATTATAAAACAATTTATTTTAATAGAAGTAATACAAGTTTTATTATACATACCATGGTTTATATTTTTTGTAAAGCAAGCATTTAGAGTAGGAAAAGGATTTTGGATATCAATAACATTTCCACAAATATTAGTAGATATAATTAATTTTCAGTATAAAGGAAAAATGCAAGAAACAATACCAACTATTTTTTCTTGCTTACTATATGGATATCTTTTATATATAATAATAAAAAATATAAGAAGAAAAGTAGATATAAAAGAAGGAATAATACCTTTAATTATATATTTATTAGTAATAATAATGGTAGCTATAGTTTCAATAGTATCACCAATTTTATATGCTAGATATTTATTTACAATAACAGGATTATTATTGTTTGCTATTTCATATTTCTTAAACAAGGAAGATAATAAATTTATGATAGGATTAATATGTGGAGCAGTTATAATAATGTCATTAAACAACTTGAAAATTATTATGGATAAAAATTATGATAAATCAAATAATAAACCAATAAGCTATATTAAAGAAATAATAAAACCAGAAGATACAATTGTGTATTCAAAAATAGGAAATGGTGCAATAGTTGCAACATTAGTAGATAATAACAACCAATATTTCTTAAATCTTGAAAATTGGACTGTTGAAGAAGCATATAAAGCATATGGACCAAATATGAAAACAGTAGACAGCTATGAAGAAGCGATAAAAGAAAATAAAGGAAGAATTATTGTAGTAGATACAGATGACTTACCATTATATACAAAAATAGAAAACAAAGAAAAATATAATGAAGTAGAAAGAAAAAGATTTGAAACTAAATATAATGACGATATTTTTCAAATAATAGTTTTAGAAGAAAAGAAATAAAAATTATAGATTTTCAAATATAAAATATACAAAAAATATAAGAAAAAATTACAAAAATTGTATAAAAAACTATATAAAGCCCTAAACGTATTTCATTTTAATAAAATAATCAAAATCTCTTGATTTTTTTGAAAAAATTAGGTATAATATAAGTGTAGGCAAAAAAGAGAGAAGAGTGGGAACAAATCCCACTCTTCAATCAGTTATAAGATAATACTAAAAAAGGAGGAGACTATTTTGGCAAATATAGAAGAAAGAGTTGAAAACCTACTAAAAGAAAAAATAGAAAATATTGGTTATGAACTTTATGATGTAGAATATGCAAAAGAAGGAAAAAACTATTTCTTAAGAATATATATAGATTCATCTAAAGGAATAAATTTAAATGACTGTGAAAAAGTAAACAACGAAATAATGGATATTCTAGATGAAGCAAACTATATAAAAGACCAATACTTTTTAGAAGTATCATCACCAGGAATAGAAAGGATACTAAGAAAGGATAAACATTTACAAAAAAATATTGAAACAGAAGTAAATGTAAAATTATTTAAAAAAGATGAACAAGGGAAAAAAGAATATAAAGGAATATTAAAAGGATATACTGAAAAATACATTCAAATAGATGAAACAAAAATTGATAGAAAAAATATAGCACAAATAAAAACAATATATAATTGGAAATAAAAAAGGAGGAATAAGAATGAAAGCAATAGATAATAAAGAATTAATATTAGCTTTAGATGAATTAGAAAAAGAGAAAGGAATAAAAAAATCATATGTAATAGAAGCGATAGAAACAGCATTGGTTACAGCATATAAAAGAAACTTTGACGCTCTTGAAAATGTAAGAGTAGACATGGATAAAGATACAGGTGCAACACATATATATTCAATAAAAGAAGTTATGGAAAATGCAAATGATGACGCATTAGAAATAAGCTTAGAAGAAGCACATAAAATAAATAAAGAATTAAAAGTAGGAGATCAAGTTGATATTGAAATAGTACCAAGAAACTTTGGAAGAATAGCAGCACAAACAGCAAAACAAGTAATAATTCAAAAACTAAGAGAAGTAGAAAGAGATTTAATATTCAATGAATTTAATGATAGAAAAGGCGAAATAGTTTCTGGAATGATTCAAAAAGCAGATAAAAATATAGTAGTAATGGATTTAGGAAGACTAGAAGGAATAATGCCAGCAAAAGAACAGATTCCAACAGAAAAATACAAAGTAAATGAAAAAATAAAAGGCTATGTAGTAGATGTTGAAAGAGGATTAAAAGGAGTACCACAAGTAATAGTATCAAGAAGTCATCCGGATTTTGTAAGAAAATTATTAGAATTAGAAATTCCTGAAATATATGAAGGTGTAATAGAAATAAAAAGTGTATCAAGAGATGCAGGAAACAGAAGTAAAGTAGCTGTATATTCACCAGATCCTAATATAGATCCAGTGGGATCATGTGTAGGCCAAAGAGGAATAAGAATACAAAATATAATTAACGAATTAAACGGAGAAAAGATAGATGTAATAGAATGGAATGAAGATCCAAGTATATTTATATCATCAGCATTATTACCAGCAAAAATAATGGCTATAGATTTAAAAGAAGAAGAAAAGTTTGCACAAGTAATAGTACCAGATGACCAATTATCATTAGCAATTGGAAAAGCAGGACAAAATGCAAGATTAGCAGCAAGATTAACAAATTGGAAAATAGATATAAAATCAGAAAGTCAATTTAGAGAAATCTTAGAAAAAGGACAAGAAGAAAGTAATAAGGAAGAAGAATAAGTAATAAGGTGATAAAAAAATAAAAACAGCATAAAATAAAGGGGGAACAAAACCATGAAAAATAAACCACAAAGAACATGCATGGGATGTAACCAAAAAAGAGATAAACAAGATTTAATAAGAATAGTAAAGGATAACCAAAAAAACATATCAATCGA
The DNA here is from genome assembly GCA_029258515.1 of Clostridia bacterium. Taxonomy (GTDB): domain Bacteria; phylum Bacillota; class Clostridia; order TANB77; family CAG-508; genus CAG-269. Next base: position 65,137 of record JARHYK010000019.1, read on the forward strand.
TAAAACAGGAAAAAAAGAAGGAAGAGGAGCATATATATGTGATGATATAAAATGTTTAGAAAAAGTGATAAAAAGTAAGAGATTAGAAAAAATACTAGAAACTCCAATATCACAAGAAATATATGAGAATTTGAGAGGTGTAATACTTGATAAATAAAATATTAGGATTGATTCGGATTAGCAATGAGAGCTAGAAAAGTATGTTTTGGCTCAGATAGTGTAGAAGAAGAAATAAAAAAGAAAAAAGTCTTTCTTGTTGTAATTGCAACTGACAGTTCAGATAGAACAAAAAATAGATTTATAAATTTATGCAAAGAAAATAAAATAGAAAGCATAGTAATATCTGATATAGAAACAATAAGCAAAGCAATAGGAAAAAATAATAAAGCAATTATAGGAATAAAAGAAAAAAATATATCAAAACAAATACAAAAAATATTAAATGGGGGTGAAAGTATTGGGGAAAATTAAAATTTATGAAATAGCAAAAAAATTAGACATAACAAGTAAAGAGGTAATTAAAATCGCCAATCAATTAAACATAGGAGTAAAAAGCCATGCTAGTGGAGTAACTGAAGAAGAAGCGGAGAAAATAGAAAAAACAATTAAACTAGAAAATAAAGAAATAAAAAAAGAAAATACAGAGGAAGAAAAAAAAGAAGAAAAAGCACCAGTAATAATTAGAAGAGAAGTAATAATTAACGAAGAAAATAAAAAAGAAAAAGAAAATAAAAAAGAAAATAAGAAAAACAATGTAGGATTTGTAGAAAGAAAGAAAAATAAAGATTTTAATATAGTGTATAGAAACAAACCTAATAAGCCTAAAACAGTTAGCGAATTATTTGGATTAAATAGTCAAAAAGAGGAAAAGAAACCAGAGAAAAAAGAGGAAAAACAAGAAATAAAAAAAGAAGAAAAAAATATCAATATAGAACAAGGAGAAATAAATCAACACATGCAAAACAAAACAGAAATAAAGCAAGAACAAAATAAAAAAGAAAATTTTAAAAATAATAGAAATAGAAATCAAAATTATCAACAAAATAGAAATAAAAATCAAAATTATCAAAACAGAGAAAATAATGGATACAACAAAAATAGGTATAATGGAAATAATAAAGATAATAAAAATAAAACATTCAGAAATGATAATAGAAATTTAGGATACAATAAAAACCGTCCATTAGACGAAAAAGGAATTGAGAAAAACATACAAAACATAATGGCTACTGATTTAGGAGAAAAAGAAAGCACAAGAGAATATAACAGAAATATGGATAAACAAAAAAACAACAATAAATATAATGAAAACAAAACTACTAAAAAATCAAAAACAAGAAAAAATCCTAACGAAAATTCATTTGATGAAGGAAAATTAAAAAGCTTAAAACAAACAAATAAATTATCTAATATGTTTAATGACCAAGAAGATGGAATGCTAGATTACTATGATTTAACAACACAAAGAGGAAGAAGAGGAAAGAAAAAAAATAACAAAGAAAATGGAGAAAGAATAAAACAAAAAATATTCAAATTAACAGAAATAGAAATTCCAGAAAATATAACAGTAAAAGATTTAGCTACAGAAATGAAAAAAACAACAGCAGAAGTTATTAAAAAACTATTAGGTTTTGGAATAATGGCAACGATAAACAATGAAATAGATTTTGATACAGCATTTTTAGTAGCAGGAGAATTTGGAATAACAGCTAAAAAGAAAGAAATAGTGACAGAAGAAGATATACTATTTGATGATTCTGAAGATAAAGAAGAAGATTTACAACAAAGACCACCAGTAGTTGTTGTAATGGGACATGTAGATCATGGAAAAACTTCACTTTTGGATACAGTACGTAAAACAAATGTAATTGAAGGGGAAGCAGGAGGAATCACACAAGCAATAGGAGCATACACAGTAAATGTAAATGATAGAAAAATAACATTTTTAGATACACCAGGTCATGAAGCATTTACAGCAATGAGAGCAAGAGGAGCACAAATAACAGATATAGCAATATTGGTAGTTGCAGCAAATGATGGAATAATGCCACAAACAGTAGAAGCAATAAACCATGCAAAATCAGCAGGAATACCAATAATTGTGGCAATAAACAAAATAGACTTACCAGATGCAAATATAGATAGAGTAAAACAAGATTTAATGAATTATGAATTAGTACCAGAAGAATGGGGTGGAGAAACAATATGTGTTCCAATCTCAGCTAAAAACAATATGAATATAGATCAATTATTAGAAATGGTATTACTACAAGCAGATATGCTTGAACTAAAAGCAAATCCAAAAAAACAAGCAAAAGGTGTAGTAATAGAAGCAAGACTAGATAAATCAAAAGGAACAATAGCAACAATGTTAGTACAAAGAGGAACATTAGATGTAGGTGATACAATAGTAGTAGGTTCATCAATAGGAAGAATAAGAGTGATGACAAATGACAAGGGCAAAAAAGTAAAATCAGCAGGACCATCTACACCAGTTGAAATAATGGGACTTACAGATGTACCACAAGCAGGAGATATATTCTATGAAGTAAAAAATGAAAAAATGGCAAAACATTTAATAGAAAAAAGAAAGCAACAAGAAAGAGAAAAATCAATCAATCAAGTAACAAAAGTGACATTAGATAATTTATTTAGCCAAATGGAAGAAGGAAAAATAAAAGTATTAAATCTAATTGTAAAAGCAGATGTACAAGGTTCAGCTGAAGCAGTTAAGCAATCAATGGAAAAACTATCAACAGATGAAGTAAAAGTAAAAGTTATCCATAGTGCACCAGGTGCTGTAAACCAATCAGATGTAACTTTAGCAAAAGTATCAAATGCAATAATAATAGCATTTAATGTAAGACCAGATAATACAGCAAAAGAAATAGCTAAAAAAGATGAAATAGAAATAAAACAATATTCTGTAATATATCAAGCATTAGAAGATGTAGAACTAGCAATGAAAGGAATGTTAGATCCAGAATATAAAGAAAAAATAATAGGAAATGTAGAAGTAAGACAAACATTTAGAATATCAAATGTTGGAACAGTAGCAGGAGCATACGTACTTTCAGGAAAAGTAGAAAGAAATGCAGGAGTAAGAGTAATTCGTGACAATGTAGTAATACATGAAGGAAAATTAGCAACATTAAAAAGATTTAAAGATGATGTAAAAGAAGTAACAAAAGGCTTTGAATGTGGTATTCAAATAGAAAATTACAATGATATTAAAGAAGGAGATAACATCGAAGTATATATTATGGAAGAAATAAAAAGATAAAGAAAAAATAAAATAAGTCTAAAAGACAAAAAATAGAAGAATAAAATATAAAAAGGTAATAAAAATAAAAATAAAAAATATTACCTTTTTACTATATAAATATAGGAGGCGAAAATGGCAACAAATAGCAATAGAATCAATAGAATAAATGAAGAATACAAAAAAGAATTAAGCTATATCATAGATCAAAAATTAAAAGATCCTAATATAACAGGAATGATAAGTGTAACAAAAGTCAAAGTAACAACTGACTTGAAATTTGCAAAAATATATGTAAGTATATTAAATTCAAAAAACATAAAGGAAACACTAGCAGGACTAAAAAAATCATCAGGATATATAAGAACAGAATTAGCAAAGAAAATAAACTTAAGAAACACACCAGAACTAATATTTGAATTAGATGAGTCATTAGAATATGGAGCAAAAATAGATTCAATATTAAAAGAAATAATGCCCAAGTAATGCTTTTTGAAATATATGCAAAAAGCACCTACAAAAAGGAGGAAAAAATATGACATTAGATACAATAATGGAAGAAATAAAAAAAGCAAATTCTATCATTTTGTTAGCACATGAATCACCAGATGGTGATGCAATAGGAAGCTTATTAGGAATGAAGTTAGCATTGCAAAAATTAGGAAAGAATCCAGATGTAATAATAAGAGAATTTCCGAAAATATTTAGTTTTCTACCTGAGTCAGATGAAGTAAAAGAAGATACAGATGTTGAAAAATATGATTTAGCAATATCTTTAGATTGTGCTGATCTAAAAAGGCTAGTTGGAAGTGAATATTTTGAAAAAGCCAAAAAAACAATAGTTATTGACCATCATAGTTCAAACAATATGTATGGAGATATAAATTTTGTAAACCCAGTAGCTCCAGCATGTTGTGAGATATTAGCAGGGGTATTTTCATATTTTAACATAGATATAGATGTGGAAATCGGAACATGTATATTAACAGGAATAATCACAGACACAGGAGGATTTAAATATCAAGGAGTAACAGCAGAAACATTTGAATTTACAGCAGAACTGTTAAGAAAAGGTGTAAACGTTTCAGAAATATATCAAAAAGTATTAGAAACAAGAACAAAAGCAAACTTTGAATTACTAAAAAGAATTTTAAAAAGAATGGAAATACTGGAAGAAGGAAAAATTGCATTTACATATATAACAAACCAAGATGAAAAAGAAGTAAATGCTGAAGCTGGAGACCATGAAGGATTGGTAGAAATAGGAAGAGAAGTTGAAGGTGTAGAAATTTCAATATTTTTAAGACAAAAAGATAACGAAAGTAAATATAAAGTATCAATGCGTTCAACAAATAGTATAAATGTATCAGATATTTGTTATATATTTGGAGGTGGAGGACACCCAAAAGCAGCAGGGTGTCTAATATCAGGAAATATAGAACAGGTAAAAGAAAAAATAATAAAAGAAGTTAAAAAAGAATTAGATAAAATAAAAGTGGATTTATAACTTAAATCCACTTTAAAAAAGAGGTAAAAATGACAGAGTTTAAAGATGGAATAATAATAATAAATAAACCTAAAAATTGTACTTCACATGATATAGTATATAAAATAAAAAAAATAACAGGAAAAAAAGTAGGGCATACAGGGACATTAGACCCATTAGCAACAGGAGTACTTCCAATATTAATAGGAAAAGGAACATTATGTTCAAAATATTTAATAAAGCATGATAAAACATATGAAGTTACATTAAAATTAGGAGAAACAACTACCACCCTAGACGCAGAAGGGACAATAACAGAAAAAAAAGAAGTTTTAGAAGAAATTTATGAAAAAGAATATATAAAAAACAAGCTAAAAGAATTTGAAGGAAAGCAAGAACAAATACCACCTATATATTCTGCTATAAAAGTAAACGGAAAAAAACTATATGAATATGCAAGAAAAGGCCAAAAGGTAGAAATAAAGCCACGAGAAATTGAAATATATAAAATAGAACTAATTAATACTAATAAAAAAGAAAATGAGATAAAATTTAAAGTTAATTGCAGTAAAGGTACATATATTAGAAGTTTATGCCTAGATATAGCAAAATCGTTAAACACAGTAGGGTATATGAAAAATTTAAAAAGACTGCAAGTAGGAAAATTCTTTATTGAAAATAGTGTTGAATTAGAAGAAAATACAATTAATAATGTGGAGAAAATAAAAAATAATATCATTACTATAGAAGAATTATTTGAAAAAAATCCAATAATAGAAGTGGAAGAAAAAAGACTAAAATATTTTTTAAATGGAGTGAAAATAACAATTAAAAAATCAAATGGAATATATAAAGTATATAGCGATAATAAATTTATAGGAATAGGGATATTAGAAAATAATTTACTAAAAAGAGATATAATTATATAAGACACCTCATATATTTAAATATGTGAGGTGTTTTATATGTATTATATACAAGAAGCTGACAAGCTTAATTTTTTTATAAATAAATTTAATATAATAAAATTACAAGGAAATAAAATACTATTACCAATTAAAAGCGAAGAAAAAAACAAAATAGAAATCGGTGATAAAAAGGAGATAAAGCAAACAAAAAAAGAAATAATACTTGCTAAAAAGATAGATAAAATAATAAAAAAAGCAAATAGTAACAAAATAGTGCTAAGCAAAGAAATCAAAAAGCATGGAATATTGATAAATAAACTATACTCATCAAATTTTGATATAATAGATGGAAAATGGTTATTAAAAATGATGCTTCCAGAAATAGTAGAAAAAATTATACAAAACCAAAAAATGAAATCAAATGAAACAACTTTATATATTCTAGCAAACGATACAACTGATAGCACAATAGAAAATATAAAAATTCTAGTAGAAAAATATAAAAATATTTATATAATAACAAAACACATAGAAAAATTTAAAAAAATAGAAGAACAAATACTTGATCAAACAGGTGCAATAATAACAGTAATGAATAATAAGAAAAAAAGTCTATTAAAAGCAAAAATAATAATAAACATAGATTTTCCAAATGAATTAATAAATCAATATAATATAAACCAAGAAAGTATAATATTAGATTTATATGGAGAAACCAAAATAAAGAAAAAAAGTTTTACAGGAAAAATAATAAAAGACTATGAAATAGAATTGAAAAACAATAAAGAATATTATAGTATTGATGAAAAATTATATGACAAAAAAGACTTATATGAAGCAACATTTTATAAACAGCAAACATTCAGAAATGTAAGAGAAAGAATAAAAAAAGATAAAGTAGTGATAAAAAAATGCGAATAAAAATATAAAATTTTTTAAATTTAATTAAAACCTTTATTTTTTACTAAAAATGTAATATAATATAAAAGTAAATAACAAAGGAGGTACATATAAAATGCCAAATAATAGTAGAAATAAAAACAAATCAGCAAGAAGAGCAAAAATAAGAAAAAATGAAAATATAAAAAGGAATTCAAAGCCAAAAGATACAAGAAAAAAGGAAGTAAAAGCAAATAAATTTTCAAAAAAACATCCTAAATTAATGCTAGTAATTAAGATAATAATAATATTAATTTTATTAACTTGTGTAATAGGAGCAGGAATAATAGCAGCAATGTTTTTTGGATTATTTGGAGATGAATTTGAAATAACTAAAGAGGATTTAGTAATAGGAACATCAAATTCTATAATATTAGATAAAAATGGAAATGAAATAGCAAATTTAAGTAAAGACCAAAAAAGAAAGGTAATAACTTTAGATGAAATGTCTGATTATTTGCCAAAAGCATATATAGCAATTGAAGATAAAAGATTTTATGAGCACTCAGGAGTGGATTTAAGAAGAACCGCAGGAGCTATAGCAAATACAATTCTAAAAGGTGGATCATCATATGGTGGAAGTTCAATAACACAACAATTAGTAAAAAATATAACAGGTGAGAAAAAGACTTCTGGAATAGCAGGAATAATGAGAAAAGTAAAAGAATGGGCAAAAGCATATCAAGTAGAAAGAATGATATCAAAACAACAAATCCTAGAATTATATTTAAATATATTATTTGTTGGTGGTAAAGATATACATGGTGTAGAACTAGGTGCTAAATACTATTTTGACAAAAGTGCAAAAGATTTAGATTTAGCAGAATGCGCATTTTTAGCAGGAATAAACAGTTCACCTAATACATATAATCCATTTCATATGGAAGGTAAAGAAGAAAAAGTTAAAAATCTAATAAAAAATAAAGTTTTAACAGTTTTGGCAGAAATGAAAAAACAAGGATATATAACAAATGAAGAAGATTATAAACAAGCTGTTGCAAAAGCAGAAGCAGGGCTAACATTTAAAGAAGGATATGTAGAAAATAGTTTAAACTATTCATATCATACAGATGCAACAATAAAACAAATAATAGACCAAGTAATGGAAGAAAAAGGAGTAACTCGTGAATTTGCAGAAAAATATGTATATAGTAGTGGATTAACAATTCATTCAACAGAAGACCCAGAAATCCAAGCAAGAATTGAAAAAGAATTTTCAAATCCAAAATATATAAGGAAAAATAAAGCAGGAAAACAAACACAAGCAGGAATGGTAATTTTAGATTTTAAAACAGGAAACGTATTAGGAGTAGGTGGAAATCTAGGAGAACAAAAAGCAACAGGATGGAATAGAGGAACACAAATGATAAGACAAACTGGATCAGCAATGAAACCACTAGCAACAATTGTTCCAGGACTTCAAGAAAAAGTAATAACAGCGGCAACAGTATATGATGATGCAGCAACAGATTTTAATGGATATAAACCAGAAAATTATAATAAATTTAGAGGACCAATAAACATAAGAGAATATATAAAAACATCACAAAATATACCAGCAGTAAAAATTATGAGAGAACTAACTCCTAAAAAATCATTAGATTATCTAAAGAAGATGGGAATAACAACTTTAAATGATAAAAGGGATAATGCATTGCCATTAGCTATAGGAGGATTAGATACAGGAATTAGCCCATTACAAATGGCAGGAGCATATGGTGCTATAGCAAATGATGGAATATATATAACACCAACATTATATACAAAAGTAACAGATCCAGAAGGAAATGTAGTGTTAACACCTAAACAAGAACAAACAAGAGTATGTTCAGAACAAGTAGCATATATAACAAGAGAAATAATAAAAGAACCAGTAAAAGGTGGAACTGCATCATATTGTAATATACCAGGAATGGAAGTTTGTGCGAAAACAGGAACAACAGATGATTCAAAAGATAGATGGCTATGCGGATTCTCACCATATTATGCATCAGCATGCTGGTATGGATATGACGACCCAGAAACAGTATACTATAACGGTAGCCCATCAAATCCAGCAGGAGGATTATGGTCAAGTATAATGAAAGACATACATAAAAAATTACCAAATGCAGGATTTAATACACCAACAGGAATAGTTAAAGCAACAGTATGTAGAAAAACAGGATGTTTAGCAACAGACAGTTGTAGTGATAAATATACAGAGATATTTACTAATGATAATATGCCAGAAAAATGTGAAGGACATGGTAGACAAAGAATATGCAAAGAATCAGGAAAACTTGCAACTCAATATTGTACAGAAATAGAAGAAAGAAGTTATGGATTTAGTATTCCAAAAGAAAAATTAAACTTATGGAAGCCATTAAGTGGAAATAATTCAAAAGAAAATGGAAAAATAGCTGAAACATGTCCATTACATACAAAACCAAAAGAAGAATCTAAAAAACCAGAAACAAATACAACAAAACCAGAAACAAATACAACAAAACCAGAAACAAACACAACAAAACCAGAAACAAATACAACAAAGCCAGAAACAAACACAACAAAACCAAATACAAAAAAATAAAAAGTAAGAAATAAATATCAATTGGAAAGTATCATACTTTCTAATTGATATTTAAAAAAATATATAAAGGAGGAATTTATGAATATTTATCTATTTAATACTTTAACAAAGAAAAAAGAAGAATTCAAACCACTTGATGAAAAAGTAGTAAGAATATATTCATGTGGACCGACAGTATATAAAGACGCGACAATAGGAAATATGAGAACAAACATATTTCAAGATGTGTTAAGAAGAGTTTTGAGATATAACGGATATAAAATAAAACATGCAATGAATATAACAGATGTAGGACATCTAGTATCTGATGGTGATGAAGGAGAAGACAAAATGGTTAAATCAGCAAGAGAATTGAAAAAAACACCACTAGAAATAGCAAAACATTATACAGAATTATTTTTTACTGATTTAAAAGATTTAAATATTGAAACACCAGAAATTATATGTAAAGCAACAGATCACATTGAAGAAATGTGCAAATATGTAGAAGAATTAGTAAAAAATGGATATGCCTATGAGACTTCAACAGCAATATATTTTGATATATCTAAATTAGATAAATATCCAATATTATCAAATGTAAATTTAGAAGAACAAAAAGCAGGTGCGAGAGTAGAAGTAGATAAAGAAAAGAAAAGCCCATATGATTTTGCATTATGGATAAAAGCACCTAAAAACCATTTGATGAAATGGGATAGCCCATGGGGATTATGCTATCCAGGTTGGCATATAGAATGCTCTGCAATGGGACAAAAATATTTAGGAGAAGAATTTGATATTCATACAGGAGGAATAGATTTAATACCTACACACCATGAAAATGAGATAGCACAAAGTAAAGGAAAATCTGGAAAGATACCAGCAAGATATTGGCTTCATGGAGAATATCTATTAATAAATGGTGGAAAGATGTCCAAAAGCTTAGGAAATGTATATTTATTAAAAGACATAAAAGAAAAAGGTTATGATCCAATAGTATATAAACTATTTTGTTATTCTTGTCATTATAGAAATAAGCTAAATTTTACTTGGGAAGGAATAGAAGCAACATCAAAATCTTTAGAAAGATTGCGTAATTCATATCAAACACACTTAAAAGGAAAAGAAAAATTAAATAATGAAGAAACTAAAAAAATAAATGAGATAGAAGAAAAATTTAATATGGCAATAAATGATGATATGAATATGCCACTTGCTTTAAGCTATACATGGGAGTTAGCAAAATTTGAAAAAAAATCAAATGAAATAGCAAAAATGCTTCTAAAGTTTGATAGTGTGTTAGGATTAAAAATAGATAAAATACTAGAAAATCCAAAAGAAGAAATTCCACAAGAAATTCTAAAATTAATAGAAGAAAGAAAACAAGCAAGACAAAATAAAGACTGGGAAAAATCTGATGAATTAAGAGATTTGATAAAAGAAAAAGGTTATGAGATAAAAGATACAAAAAATGGAATGGAAATATTGAAAATAAGCTAATATTATGATATAAAATATATATAACAAAAATATGCCTTCTTAAAAAAATAGAAGGCTATTTATATAAAGGAGGAATTAAAATGGCAGTATTATTACCAGGTGGAGCAGGATATATAGGAAGTCATACAGCTGTAGAACTATTAAATTCAGGAAAGGAAATAGTCATAATAGATAACTTTTCGAATAGCAAACCAGAAGTATTAGACGCAATTAAAAAAATTACAGGTAAAAATTTTAAATTTTATGAAATGGATTACAGAGATAAAGAAAAACTAGAAAAAGTATTTGAAGAAAATGAAATAGAAGCAGTTATAAATTTTGCAGGATATAAAGCAGTAGGAGAATCTGTTCAAAAACCACTTGAATATTATGATAACAATATTCAAGGAGCACTTTCATTATTAGAAACAATGAAAAAATTCAATGTAAAAAAATTCATATTTAGCTCATCAGCAACAGTATATGGGGATCCAGAAATTATACCAATTACAGAAGAATGTAAAACAGGAGGAACAACAAATCCATATGGAACAACAAAATTATTTATAGAACAAATATTAAAAGATATATATATTTCAGATAGTAGTTGGGATATATGTATATTAAGATATTTTAATCCAGTAGGAGCACATGAAAGTGGATTAATTGGGGAAGAACCACAAGGAATACCAAATAATTTGATGCCATATATAGTAAGAGTAGCGGCAGGAACATTAAAAGAGCTATCAGTATTTGGAAATGATTACCCAACACCAGATGGAACAGGAGTAAGAGACTATATTCACGTTGTAGATTTAGCTAAAGGACATGTTCTAGCTTTAAATAAATTAGAAAAAGAAGAAAAAGGATTATATATATATAATTTAGGAACAGGAACAGGATATAGTGTATTAGATATGGTAAAAGCGTTTGAAAAAGCAACAAACAAAAAAGTAGCATATAAAATAGCTGAAAGAAGAGCAGGAGATATTGCAACATGTTATGCAGACCCTAAAAAAGCAGAAGAAGAATTAGGTTGGAAAGCAAACAAAACACTTGAAGATATGTGTAGAGATTCATGGAACTATATTAACAAAAAATAGGAAGGTAACAAAATGATAGATTTTAAAAAAGAAATAGCAAATAAAATTGCAAAAGTTGTTGCAATAGATGAAAAAATGCTAAAAGGATATTTAGAAATTCCGAAAGATACTAAAAATGGAGATTATTCATTTCCATGTTTTAGATTAGCCAAAGAACTAAAAAAAGCACCACAACTAATTGCGGAAGACATAAAAGAAAAAATCGAAATAGACAAAAATATTATAAATAAAGTTGAAATAGCAGGAGGATACCTTAATTTCTATATAAATACAAAATTTTTAACAGAAGAAGTATTGAGAGAAATAAGTGAAAGTGAAAATTATGGGACAAGTGATATAGGAAAAAATAAAAATATAGTAATAGACTATTCAGCACCTAATATTGCAAAACCATTTCATATAGGACACTTACGTTCAACAGTTATTGGAGCAGCTTTATATAATATATACAAATATTTAGGATATAATGTAACAGGAGTAAACCATTTAGGAGATTATGGAACACAATTTGGAAAATTAATTGAGGGATATAAATTATGGGGAAATGAATATGATATAGACAATGACCCTATAAATGAATTAACAAAAATATATATAAGAATCAATGAAAAATGTAAAGAAGATGAAAATGTATTACAAGCTTGTCGTGATAATTTCAAAAAACTAGAAGATGGAGATGAAACTTGTGTTACATTATGGAAAAAATTCAGAGAACTTAGTTTAAAAGAATTTCAAAAAGTCTATGATTTATTAGGCAGCAAATTTGATTCTTGGAATGGAGAAGCATTCTATTCAGATAAAATGCCAGAAATAATAGAAATCTTAAAAAAATCAGGAAAACTAGTAAAATCACAAGGAGCTAAAATAATTGATTTAGAAGATAAAGGAATAAATACACCATGTATAATAGAAAAAACAAATGGTTCAACAACATATGCAACAAGAGATCTAGCAGCTATTTTATATAGAGCCAGAAACTATGATTTTGATAAAGCAATATATGTTACATCATATGAACAAGTATTACACTTTAAACAAGTATTTGAAGTAGCAAAATTATTAGGATTAGATGAAAAATATACAAAAGGATTAGAACATGTCGCTTTTGGAATGGTACTATTGCCAACAGGAAAAATGTCAACAAGAGAAGGAAATATTGTAAAATTAGAAGAACTATTAAATGAAGCTATCTTAAGAGCGAGTAAAATAATAGAAGAAAAAAATCCTAAACTAGAAGACAAAGAAGAAATAGCAAAAAAAGTTGGAATAGGCGCAGTAATATTCAATGATTTAGCAAATAGTAGAGTCAAAGATGAAGTATTTGACTGGAATCAAATATTAAACTTCCAAGGAGAAACAGGACCATATATTCAATATACATATGTAAGAACACAAAGTGTAATAGAAAAATCAGGAATAAAACAAGAAGAACTAACAAATAAAATGGTAAATATTGAAAAACTAAATGATGAATATTCACAAAAAATAATAAAACTAATTTATGAATTTACAGATATTTTAGTTGAAGTAACAAAAAAAGAAGAACCATCAATTTTATCTAGATATTTAATAGAATTAGCAAAAGCATTTAGTGTATTCTACAATGAAAATAGAATAATGGTAGAAGATGAAGAACTAAAAAACAGCCGTATATACTTAACATATGCAGTAGGTAAAGTTTTAAAAAATGGAGCTGGTTTGTTAGGAATAGAAATGCCAGAAAGAATGTAAAAAAAAGAAAAAATATAATAAGTTTTGAAAAAAGTAAAAAATATTAAATTAACATAAAAAAGTAAAAACTATTGATTACTATCTAAAAATATGCTATATTAAAAGTACAATAAGCAATATTAATATATAAATTATATATAATAATATGGGTATTGGGTAGCAAAAAGTGGTGAATCAAGCCGTGAATTAGAACTTCAAAAAGAAGATTAGGGACTAAAATCTCTAATCTTTAAATTTTATAAAAAACATTGTTTTATTTATATATGTAAGATATAATAAGAATAAATGATAATATGATTCAAAATTTAAAAATTGTTAAAGTAGATTCAAATTATTGCGACTATCTATGAAAATATGATAATAAAGTAGCATATAACAAAAATGAAAAATACAATTGATTTTTTTAAAATTAAAAATGGAGAATTATGAGAAGTAAATTTCAATAATATGATACCAGTAAATAAAATAAATTATGCAGCGATAGATTTAAAAAAAGAAAAATATAAGATTATAAGAATTAAAATATCAAAAGTTACTAAAAGAGCAACTAAAATGGTTAAATTCTAATTATAAACAAGTAAAAATTAAATCATATAAATTATATTCTCTATATAGCAAAGGAAATTTATCAGAAAATATCAAAAATAGATGTTGTAATTTTAAATTATTAGAAGAAAAGTGTAAGGAGTATAATAAAAAGGAGAACACATGATAGCACAAGTAATAATAAACTCAAAAGCCAAACAATTAAACAGAACATTTGACTATAACATCCCTACTGAACTAGAAGACTTAATATATATTGGAACAAAAGTATTAATACCATTTGGAAGAAAGAAAGAATTAGAAGAAGGATATGTTGTAGGATTTAAAGAAAAATCAGAATTTGAAGTAAAAGATATTGCTAAATTGGGAGATAGATTAACAGAAAAGCAAATTAAACTTGCAAAATGGATGTCTAAAAGATATTTTTGTAATGTTTCAGACTGTATAAAATTAATGCAAACACCAGGAACAAGAACAAAACAAAATAAAGTAACAGATAAAATGATACAAGTAGTATATCTAAAAAAAGATATAGATGAGATTGAATATGAGATAGAAAGTGGAAAAATAAAATCAGAAAAACATAAAAAAATTTTAAAATTTGTAAGAGATAATGAAGGTGCAACTATACCAGAAATAGAAGAATATACTGGATGTGCAAGAGGAATAGTAAATACTTTAATAAAAAATGAATATTTAGAAAAAGTAGAAAAAAAAGTAGAAAGAAATCCACTTCAAGATAAAAAAATTCTAAGAAGTCAAAAATATGAATTAACTGATGAACAAAAAAATGCATTTGTAAGTATAGAAAAAGCAATAGATGAAAAAAGATTTGAAGAATTCTTGATATATGGAATAACAGGTTCAGGAAAAACAGAAATATATTTACAATTAATAGAAAAAATAATAAAAGAAAATAAAACAGCAATAATGTTAGTACCAGAAATATCATTAACACCACAAATAATAGAAAGATTTATAGAAAGATTTGGAAAACAAGAATTAGCAGTTTTACATAGTAAACTATCTATAGGAGAAAGACATGATGAATGGAAAAAGATAAAAGAAAAAAGAGCAAAAATAGTAATAGGGGCAAGGTCAGCAATATTTGCACCAATGGGAAATTTAGGAATAATAATAATAGATGAAGAACACGATATGTCATATAAAGCAGAATCAAATCCTAGATATGATGCAAAAGAAATAGCAAAAAAAATAGCAAAAGAAGAAAATATACCACTAATCTTAGGAAGTGCTACACCAGCTATCAATACATTCTATAAAGCTCAAAATAAAGAAATAACATTGCTAAAGCTAACCAAAAGAGCAAATAATTCTAGTTTGCCACAAGTAAAAATAATAGATTTAAAACAAGAATTAGCAAATGGAAACCATTCAATGCTAAGTATGGAACTATATTCAGCAATAGAAGAAAATATTAAAAATAAACATCAAACAATACTATTTTTAAACAGACGAGGATATTCAACCTTTATAATGTGCAGAGAATGTGGATATACTGTTAAATGTAAAAATTGTAATATAAGTATGACATATCATAGCTATGAAAACAAATTAAAATGTCACTATTGTGGTTATGAAGAAAAACTAGTGACCACTTGCCCAGAATGTGGAAGCAAAAAAATAAGATATTTTGGAACAGGAACACAAAAACTAGAACAAGAAATAAAAAAACAATTTCCAAAAGCATCAACAATAAGAATGGATATAGATACAGTAACAAAGAAAAATTCACATGAAGAAATATTAAAAGACTTTAAAGATAAAAATATAGATATATTAATAGGAACACAAATGGTAGTAAAAGGACATCATTTTCCAAATGTAACATTAGTAGGAGTAATAGCAGCAGACAGCAGCCTAAATATAGATGATTATAGAGCAAATGAAAGAACATTTCAAATACTAACACAAGTAGCAGGAAGAGCAGGAAGAGAAAAATTAGAAGGAAAAGTTATAATACAAACATATAACCCAGATAATTTTAGTATACAAGCATCAAGAAAACAAAATTACAATGAATTTTATGAAACAGAACTAGAATTAAGAAAACAATTGAAATATCCTCCATTTTGCGATATAATAGTAATTAGATTTGATAGCATAGATGAAAAAATAATAAAAGAAGTAGCAATTAAAACATACTTGAAAATAAAAGAAAAAATAGCAGAAGAATTTTTAGTATTTAAACCAATGCCAGCACCAATAGATAAAATACAAAATAGATGTAGATGGCGAATAGTCATAAAAGGAAATATAGATGAGAAAACTACTATGTTATTAAATGAAATATTAAAAGAAATATATAATAAAAATTTAAAGGATTTAAGAGTAGCAATAGATGTAAATCCTAATAGTATGATTTAAAATAGAAAGGTAAGTGAATAAAATGGCAGTTAGAAATTTAAGAATAGATGGAGACGATATTTTATCAAAAAAATCAAGAGAAATAGAGAAAATAGATGAAAGAATACAAGAACTAATTGATGACATGATAGAAACAATGCATAAATATAATGGAGTAGGACTTGCAGGAGTACAAGTAGGTGTATTAAAAAGAATTTTTGTAATAGACCTATATGACAATAATGGCCCTATTGTATTTATAAATCCAAAAATAATTAAAACAAAAGGAAAACAAGAAGTAACAGAAGGATGCTTAAGTTTTCCAAACCAATTTGCTAAGATAATAAGACCAGCAGAAGTAGTTGCAGAATATACAGATAGAAATGGGAAAAGAATGCAAGTAAAAGCAAAAGAATTATTAGCACAAGCAATATGCCATGAATATGACCACTTAGAAGGTGAAGTGTTTGTAGATAAAATAATACCAGGTACTATGGAATATATGGAGGAATAAAAGAAAGGAGCTTTAAATATGAAAATAATATTTATGGGGACACCTGACTTTGCAAAAGAAAGTTTAGAAGAAGTATATAATGCAGGATATGAGATTTTAGGAGTTGTAACAAATCCAGATAAACCCAAAGGAAGAGGAATGAAAGTAAGAAAATCACCAGTAAAAGAATTTGCTGAAGAAAAAAATCTTAAAATATATCAACCTCAAAAAGTAAGAAATAACGAAGAGTTTATCGAAGAAATAAAAAAATTAAATCCAGATGTTATATGTGTTGTAGCATATGGAAAAATATTGCCAGAAGAACTTTTAAAAATCCCTAAATTAGGATGTATAAATGTACATGGTTCTTTACTTCCAAAATATAGAGGAGCAGCACCAATCCAATGGGCAGTAATAAATGGAGATAAAAAAACCGGAATAACAACAATGTATATGGATAAAGGCATGGATACAGGAGATATGATCTTAAAACAAGAAGTTGAAATAGGAGAAGATGAAACTACAGGAGAATTATGGGATAAATTAGCAAAAATAGGAGGGGAACTTTTAGTTGAAACTTTAAAACAAATAGAAAATGGAACAGTACCTAGAACAAAGCAAAGTGATGATTATACTATGGCACCAATGTTAGACAAAGAAATGGCAAAAATAGATTGGGAAAATAAAACTGCAAAAGAAATAAAAAATCTAGTAAGAGGATTAAATCCAATAATGGGAGCATATACATTTTTAAATGGTAAAAAAATAAAATTTTGGAAAGTTGATGCAGAAGAAGAAAAAGAAGAAATAAGAAATCTAAAAAATGGAACAGTTATATTAGCAGATGCAAAACAAGGATTATATATAAAAGCAAAACAAGGAATTTTAAAAGTATTAGAAATTCAAGGAGAAAATGCTAAAAGAATGGGAATAGAAGACTACTTGAGAGGAAATAAAATAGAGAAAATGGAAATGTTTTTGAACAGTAAATAGAAGAGACTATAAGAAATATATTGCTAAAGATTAAAAACAAATATAAGTTGAAAATGCAAAAGAATAAAAAGTAAAGGAATAATAAAAGAAAGGAATTTTAAAATGGCATATTCAGCAGAGTTTAAAAAAGAAATTTTAGAACAAATGAAAAATGGAAAGACAATAAAAGCAATATCAGATGAAACAGGAATTTCAAAACCTACTTTATATAACTGGAAGAAAGAACAAGAAAAATCGGAAACAAAAAAAATAAATATTAGTAATAAGAAAGAAAATTCTAGTAAAACATATAAAAAAGTAATGATAGATATTGATTATGAAAAAGCATATTCTTTATATAAAAGAAGAGAATATCAAGAAGCAATAAAATATTTTACAATAACAAAAGAAAAAGATAATGAATATTTAGAAAGAAGTATTTTTTTTATTGGCAAATGTTATTTAGGATTAAGAAAAACAAAAGAAGCAGAAAAAGAATTTAGAAAATATATAGAAATAGATAAGGATAAAAATCCACATGCACATTTAGAGTTAGGAAAACTTTACTCAAATCAAGGACAAGTTGAAAAAGCAAAAGGGAAATTTGAAAAATACATAGAAATTGATAAGGACAAAAGTCCACATGCGCATTTAGAGTTAGGAAAACTTTACTCAAATCAAGGACAAGTTGAAAAAGCAAAAGAAGAATTTGAAAAATATATAGAAATAGATAAGGATAAAAAACCACATGCACATTTAGAGTTAGGAAAGCTATATGCAAATCAACGAAAAGCTGGAAAAGCAAAAGGGGAATTTGAAAAATATATAGAAATAGATAAGGATAAAAGTCCGCATGCGCATTTAGAGTTAGGAAAGCTATATGCAAATCAAGGACAAGTTGAAAAAGCAAAAGGGGAATTTGAAAAATACATAGAAATTGATAAGGACAAAAGTCCACATGCGCATTTAGAGTTAGGAAAGCTTTACTCAAATCAAGGACAAGCTGAAAAAGCAAAAGAAGAATTTGAAAAATGTATAGAAATAGAAAATGACAAAAAACCACATGCACATTTAGAGTTAGGAAAGCTATATGCCAATCAAGGACAAGTTGAAAAAGCAACAAAAGAATTTGAAAAATGTATAGAAATTGATAAGGATAAGAATCCACATGCACATTTAGAGTTAGGAAAGCTATATGCAAATCAAGGACAAGTTGAAAAAGCAAAAGGGGAATTTGAAAAATACATAGAAATTGATAAGGACAAAAGTCCACATGCGCATTTAGAGTTAGGAAAACTTTACTCAAATCAAGGACAAGCTGAAAAAGCAAAAGAAGAATTTGAAAAATGTATAGAAATTGATAAACAGAATGAATATGCTAAGTTAGAATTAGAAAAACTAAAAGCAAAACAAATAGAAAACAGAAAATGGCAATTTGAAATAGGGGATATATTTAAAGATAATAGTAGTCATAAAAAAGATATAAATTCTGAAATTGCAATAAAAATAAGAACAGGAAATTTAGAAATAGAGGATATTGAAAAAGTAAAAAAACAATATAATTTACTTCTTGTAGCAATGTATCAAAAATTAGGACAAAAAAATACAGCATTAAAAACTTTAGAAAACATTATAGAAATTGATCCTGAAAAAGTTAAACTATTAAATAAAATAAAAGAATCAATACAATCAAAGAAAACTAAGATATATCCATACGAAATTTGGAAAAGATTATTAGACTGGAAAATAAATTCTAAGGACATTGAACAAGAAATGAAAAAACAAAGAAAAGTATCGAATATGGAAGAAGTTCCTAGAGAAAGTAAAATAACAACAACTGCAGAAAAAACATTCCAAAAAGAAATAAAAAAAGAAACTGAAAAAGACAATACAGAAGATAAAGTAAATTTAAATAAAAAAATAAAAAAAGAAAATAAAATAAAAGTAATGGGAAATGAAAAAAATAGCACAAATAAAAATAATACAAAAAATGAAAAAAATAGCGCAAATAAAAATAATACAAAAAATGAAAAAAAGAAGAAAGATTCAAAAGAAAGATTATATGATTTGTTGTCAAATAAAATAAAAGAAATAGTTATGGATATAAGAAAAGAATATTATTGCAAAATGCAAGTTATAGATGAAAAACAAAACAAATACATAAAAAAATATGATAAACTGGAAAGTGTTTTAAATTGTAGTAAAGATAATAAAAGAGCGTATATGGAATTAATGCTAATATTAATAAATGAAGGATATAAAGAAAAAGTAAAACAAGAATTTCCTGAAGAATATAATTTTGTAAGTAAAATAATCAATGATTATACTTCTAAAAAAATCAATAATAAAGAAGCAAAAAATGAAATAGAAGAATATTCTATTTAGATTAAAATATGTTTATAAAAGTAAATTTAGATATTTGTGAAAAGTTTGTAACATTAATGAGAAACAATCGTTGCAAACTTTTTTAATTATATTATTACTACATTTAAACAAGAATAGAAAATATCATAAAAAATTAGTTAAATACTTAAAAAGATATAAGACGAGATTAGAATAACAATTTTTGAAAAAATTTTTGCGTTGGCAATGAAAAATTTATCTATTTATAAAAATTGAAAACTTTTGAAAAAATGGTTGACAAAAGTGAGATGATGTTGTAAAATATTAAAGTGTCAAGAGATACTAGGATATTCCATGGTGGATGTAGCGTAGTTGGTTAACGCGCCAGTTTGTGGCACTGGAGACCGTGGGTTCGAGTCCCATCTTCCACCCCATTATATTTTATTGGGAAAAATAAAAAAATATTGGGCTGTAGCCAAGCGGTAAGGCACCAGACTTTGACTCTGGCATGCGCTAGTTCGAATCTAGCCAGCCCAGCCAAGAAGGATTTTCGTCGAACTAGATTCGATAAAAATCAAATAGGTTAGAAGAGATAGTTTAATTCGTTAGACTCTCTCTTTTTTCGTATAAATTTATGATGTTTCATAGCTTAAATCTCAATCCGAAATTTTACTATTATAATCTGTATTTTATATAGATTTGTTTCCTCAAATAGTGAAATGTCTGGAAATGCTTGAAAAAAGGAGGTTTTTGTGGTATGATTCAAATTGTTAAGAGAAAAATAAATATGACTGAAGAATTATGTTCAAAACATCTGGTAGCAAAGGTATGTCTTAACATGTGAGTATTTACTTTACTCAAATTCATCATAATTTTGCGTCCATGACTACTAATTTTTTAAGTGTATTTGATTTTTTTGACAAATATAGATAAGGAGAATATATAATGGGTTATACAAAAAAATGAAGATTAACCAAAGATAAGTAGAAGAAGTAGTATTAAGAGAAATTATATATGTATAAAAATAAGTTAGAATAAAGTAAGGTAAATGAAATCAAATCAAATGCAGTGTTATAATTGATGCGAAACAAAAAAATTGACAAAAAGTAAAAAAATTATAGAATAATGGAAGAAAATATGAAATGGAGGAAAAAGAAAATGAAGTACAACATTAATATTAGAGAAGAGTACTTTGGGGCAACAGTATCAGTTGTTAATACGGGAAAAAGAGAATATGTAAATCAAAATGAATTAAAAGAAATTTTAGAAATGCAAAAATTTCCAGAAGATATGCTAGCAAGTAAAATAAAAGAAGGTTATAAAATAAAGTATACACCACTAGAAAACAAAGACATAAAGGATCATTTTAGCTTTGCCGATATTGCTTATTTAGAATTAACAAGAGAGTGTAATCTAAGGTGCAAACACTGTTTGAATAATTCAGGGAAGCTAATAAAAAACCAATTAAGTATAAAGGAACTAAGAAAATTAGTTCAAGACTTAATTGATTCAGGTATTCAGGAAATAAGATTTACTGGTGGAGAACCATTAATGTTTGAAAATATATATGAACTTATAAAATTATGTGACGATAATGGAGTTTGTACTTCTATTGGAACAAATGGAACTTTAGTTACACCTAGAGTAGCAAGTATGTTAAAAGAAGCAGGATTAAAAAAAGTTGTTGTTAGCATTGATGGAACAGAGAAAAGACATGATATTATTAGAGGAAGAGGAAATTATGAAAAAACTATAAATGGGCTAAAATATTTAAAAGAAGTAGGACTAAATGTCAGAGTAAATGCTGTAATTATGAAATCTAATATTGAAGATGTAATTAAATTAGCAAAAGAAATGAATAAAAATAAAATAACACTATTTATCAGAAGATTTATAGAATCTGGAAGGGGAGAAAAACTTAAAAATAATATGTTAACAGCAGACGATTACAATTATGTTAAAAAACAATTATATAACGAAATACAAACAGCAAAATATGTGAATGGACACTACTTACGAAATGATGAGGGAGTTCATCCTCGAATTAAGTTACCATTTTTAATAAGAGGATGTAAAGCTGGTCAAAGAGCACTTTCAATAATGCCTGATGGAAAAATACAACTATGTGGTTTTTTAGCTCCACAAGGATTTTTAGCAATAGATAATGTTAAAAATGTAAAAAATTGGAGAGAGTTATGGAATAAGATACAAAAAATGGATAGATTGAAGTATTTAAGGGATAATCTTGATAAATACAATGAGCAACCTAATATACAAGAAACATATTGTTTAGCATACATTCAAAGATATTTAAATGTAAATAAAACAAGCGAGGAGTAAATAGTAAAATGTTAATAGCAATAACAGGGTTGCATGCAGCAGGTAAAAGTTATTTTGTAAATAATGTACCAGTAAAATTTGGATTTAAAATATATAATAAAAAGGAAATAGTTAAATATATATGTAAGAAAGAAACAAATAGAGATGATTGGTCAGAGTGGTATAAGGAAGAGTTTAATAAAGATGCATATCGTATAACTAAAAAAATATTATCATATATAAATGTAAGTGAAAATGTTGTATTAGATGCAGTTCATAGTGATTTAGAATGGAATATTATTTCAAATATAGTTCCTGATTCAGAGCTTATTGGAATGATAACACCAGATTTTATTAGAGAGCAACGAAGAGAAGAAGGGGATATAGAAAAAGATAAAAAAAGATTAAAGTATTGGCATAATGGCGGAGGATGTCTTATGAAAGAATTAAGCTGGAGCTTTAATGGAGGAGCATCTTTAGAAATTAATGAAAAAATGTTTGAAGAATTTTTAGAATATATAAAGAGAAAACAATTATCAATCAATGGTGAAAAAGTTGAATTTAGTGAAAATAAAACCCAAAAATTAAAAAGTCTTATTGAAAAAAATGCTGATATGGATATAAAAATTAATAAAGCAAAAAAGTTATTGAAAGAATATGAACAATTGGATTCATCAGAAAGGGTTGAGGAGATTGAAAAATAGTGATATTTATTCTAAAGTAAAAAAAGAACAGATAGAGAAAATCATTTTAGATTTGCAGTCAAATATAATTAATATTGATAAATTGGATGATAATGAGAAGGATTTATTAATTTGTTATTATAATGAAGAAATATTGAAGAAAAAGAAATATATTGTAAAATTAAAAGAAGATATTTTAAATAAAAGGAGAGATATATAATGATTATAAAAAAAGCAGGGTGTATATTAATAAATTTATCTACTAAAGAAGTGGCATTAGTGTGTAGAAAAGGGGAGTTTTCTTTTCCAAAAGGCCATTTAGAAAAAGGAGAAACATTACAAGAATGTGCTATTAGAGAAACAATTGAAGAAACAGGGCATGCTTGCCATATATATATAAATAAAGAAATTTCTAAAATAAATTATATAAGTTCTAAAGGAGAGAATGTAGAAAATTACTTTTATGTAGCAATAGATGATGGAATATATAATGGAAATATAGAAGAAAAAGATAAAGAAGAAACTATATGGAAAGAAATAGAAGAAATTGAGAATACATTATCACATGAGAATTTAAAAGAATTTTGGAAAAAAATTAAAGGAGAAATAAAAAAGATAATAGAAAATGAATGTTTATAATATATTTTTATCAAAAAGAGAGAATTATTTTGGAAGTGCTCAAAAAATAAAAGAAAGTAGCAAGAAACCAGTAAATATTATTTGGATTGAAGATTTTATAATGAATGATGAAAATAGAGAAAAGTTAAATGGAGATGTTATATATTTTTTATGTAATAGTATATTAATAAATGGATTAATAGAATATCTTAAAGGAGTAAAATGTTATATATTTAATAAAAGATTTTTTGAAAAAAATTATAGGAAATTAGAAATACAAAACATTTTAAGAGAGAATACAATCAAAACACCTCGAATACTATTTAATCCACTTTTGAATCAAATTAAATTACCAATTTTTTGCAAAGAAAATAAACATGCAGGTATGATATTCAAAGCATATACTATAAATACATTAGAAAGTTTTTTTCAAAAGTTTGATATTAAAGACTTTTATTTAGAAGAGCCAATAGAAGGAGAATCAGAAACAAAATATTATTATGTAAGAGATAGTATATATTCTAAAAATAATATCAAAGTAACTGATTCAGTAAAAGAGTATTGTATAAAAATTTCTAAAATATTGAAGTTAGAAGTTTTTTCGATAGATATTATAAAAAGAAATAATGAACATATTGTAATAGATGTTAATCCATCAGCAGGATTTTATATGTTAGATGAAGCTAGAAATAAATTATTATTTGAGTTTGATAAAATTAAGGAGCGAAAATAATATTGTATTGTTATAATAAAATTCACAGTCCCAATAGTAACAAACGATAAGATAGAGAAATATATAAATGAAAATCTTACTTCATATATTAATGTGGAAGTTGTTAGCAATCATGAGTTTTTATCCCGGGGTACAGCTATAAGAGATACATTATATGCACCTAAAATTATTATAGGAACGGAAAGAAAAATAATAAAAAATTAATGAAAAAATTGTATAAAGATTTTGATTTGCCATTAATTATTATGAACAGGAAAAGTAGTGAAATGGTAAAATATGATTCAAATGATTTTTTAGTATTAAAAATAAGTTATATTAATGAAAAAGTAAGAAAGATTTTTAAGAGTTTTGACTATTAGGTTTTGCATTAAAACCTAACACAGACGATTTTAGAGAAGTTCAATCGATAAGATAATATTATATCTAGTAGAAATTGAATATTCAAATAGTCCACAACAAGCCTTAAAAGGAGTAGATGTATGTTTTGAATTTACAGAAATGGAAACAAATAAAAGAAATAAAACATATTGAATATAGAAAACTAATGAGTAGTGCTAGAATTTATGATGGTAGAAATATATATAATATAGAAGAAAATAAAAACAATAAAATATTATTGAATTATAAGAAATTAATAAATATATGGAAAGAAGAAGTTTAAAATGAAAAAATATTTAATAATGGGCGGTGCAGGTTTTATAGGGAGTAATCTTGCTTATAGATATGCGCAAGATAAGGAAAATGAAATATATATAATTGACAACCTAAGCACGGGAAAAATGGAAAATTTAAAAGAAATAGTAGAAAAATATAAAAATGTTCATTTTTATAAAGAAGATATTAGAAATAGTAATATAATTAAATTTATAAAAGATAATAAATTTGATAATATATATAATTTTGCTTGTCCTGCTTCACCAAAATATTATTTAAAATTTCCAATTGATACTTGGGAAACAAGTATCATAGGAATAAGTAATATATTGAAAGCAATAAAAGGTACAAAAACAAAATTATTGCAGGCATCAACTTCAGAGGTATATGGGGATGCTAAGGAAATTCCACAAAGGGAAGAATATTGGGGACATGTAAATTGTAATGGAGTAAGAGCTTGTTATGACGAAGGCAAAAGAGCAGCAGAATCTTTAATATTTGATTATAAAAGATTATATAATGTAGATGTTAGAGTTATTAGAATATTTAATACATATGGACCTAGAATGGATAAAAATGACGGAAGAATAATATCTAATTTTATAAATCAAGCTATTAATAATATTGATATAACAATATATGGTACAGGTAAACAAACTAGAAGTTTCTGCTATGTAGATGATACAATAAATGCAATTATAAAGATTATGGATAGAAAAGAACATGTAGACTATCCTATCAATATTGGAAATCCAATAGAAATAAGTGTTAAAAAAGTAGCAGATATAATAAAAATGTTAACAAAGTCAAAATCTGATATTGTATTTTGTAATGCAATGAATGATGAACCACAAAGAAGAAAACCTGATATTACAAATGCAATTAATTTATTAGGATGGAAACCCAAAATTGAATTACAAGAGGGCTTAATAAAATGTATAAAATATTATAATAAAAAATAGTAAACTAAAATATAACTATTTTATGTATGACTATATTATATTTTTAAATCCAGTATATGATAAACTAAAAGTGGTCCATTTTTCACTTAACAAATACAATATGAAGAAGCAATGGAAAAGCTAAACTATGATAGTAATAAAACAGCTTTATGGGAATTAAATGAAAGATTAAAAAGGAAGAAGAATATTTAAAAATATCTTGCAAAATATAAAATATTATGTTAAATTATAAGCATAGAATTAAGCTATAAAATATATGGAATAGATACTCTCATTTTTAGCTCACGGAAGAACTAAATGAGCCAATAAGAATACTTATAAAAGATTGTCTTTTATAAGTATTTTTTTATGTATGTTGCTAAATATATAATTTTGTAATAAAATAACATGAAAAGCTTGAAAAAATATGAAAAGGAGAACAAAATTGCAAGAAAAAATTACTGAATTAAAAAGATTAATAGATAAAAGTAATAATATAGTATTTTTTGGTGGCGCAGGAGTTTCTACAGAAAGTGGAATACCAGATTTTAGAAGTAAAGATGGATTATATAATCAAAAATACAAATATCCACCAGAAGAAATATTAAGTCATGATTTTTTTATGAATAATCAAAAAGAATTTTATAGATTCTATAAAGAAAAAAAGAATAGTTTAAAACATAAACCTAATATCACACATATAAAATTAGCAAAACTAGAAAAACAAGGAAAATTAAAAGCAATAATAACACAAAACATAGATGGGTTACACCAAAAAGCAGGATCAAAAAAAGTATATGAATTACATGGGAGCATTCATAGAAATTATTGCCTAAAATGCAATAAATTTTATGATGCAAGTTATATTTTTGATTCTAAAGAAGTACCTAAATGTAGCTGTGGAGGAACAATAAAACCAGATGTAGTGTTGTATCAAGAAGCACTAGAAGACGATGTAGTTGAAAAATCAATACAAACACTAATGAATTCAGATTTATTAATAATTGCAGGAACATCACTTACAGTATATCCAGCAAGTAGGCTTGTCAATTATTTTAGAGGAAAAAACATAGTTCTAATAAATAAAGATATAACTCCATATGATAATAAAGCAAATCTAGTAATAAATGAAAGCTTAGGAAAAGTATTTGAAAGAATTTAGGAGAATAAAATGTATTACACATATATGATAAGATGTAAAGATAATTCTATATATACAGGAATGACTAACAATTTAGAAAAAAGAATGAAAGAACATTTTTTAAAAGAAAAAACAGGGGCTAAATACACAAAATCGCATACTGCAATAAAATTAGAAGTAGCTTGGAGAAGCAAAGATAAATCATTAGCCTGTAAATTAGAATATCAAATTAAAAATCTTAATAAAAAACAAAAAGAAAAATTAGTTAAAGGTGAAAAACTATCTACATATTTAAAAGGAAAAATTGATTGTAGAAGATATAGAAAAGTATAACATAAAAAGAAAAAGAACATAATATATCAAATAAAGGGGGATATATTATGATTAATGGAATAGGAAAAACACCAATTGCTAAAATTAAATATAAATACAAAAAAAAGATAGATGAAATATATACAAAATTAGAATATTATAACCTAACAGGAAGCATAAAAGACAGAGTTGCATACTATATCATACATAATGCAGAAAAAAATGGGGAGCTTAAACCAAATATGCCAATAGTTGAAGCAACAAGTGGTAATACAGGAATTTCACTTTCTGCATTAGGAACAATGACAAACCACAAAGTATATATTTTTATGCCAGATTGGGTAAGTATAGAAAGAAGAAAACTTATTGAACTATATGGAGCAAATATAAAACTTTTTTCAAAACAAGATGGCGGATTTAAAAAATGTATAGAAGAAGCCGAAAAGTTTGCTAAAGAAAATAAATATTTTTATGCAAACCAATTTGCAAATGAAAGTAATGTAATGGCACACTATGAAACAACAGGAGAAGAAATAATAAATCAAGTAAAAAACATAGGTGCATTTGTATCTGGGTATGGAACAGGAGGAACTTTAACAGGAATTGCTAAAAAAATAAAAGAAAAAAATATTAATGCTAAAATTTATGCAATAGAACCAGAAAAAATGCCAATGCTTAAAGAAAATAAAATATTAGGAACACACAAAATAGAAGGTATTGGAGATGAAATAATACCTAAAATATTAGATAAGAAATTAATTGATGATATAATATTAATTAATGATGATGAAGCTATTAAAATGACACAAAAAATATCACAACAATTAGGTATTGGTGTGGGAATTTCATCAGGGGCGAATTTTTTAGCAGCCGTTAAAATAAAAGATAAAATAAATGAAAATGTAGTTACTGTTTTTGCAGATGATAATAAAAAATATTTAAGTACAGACTTAACAAAACTAAATAAAAAAAATGATAACGAAATTAAATTGCTTGATGTTCAAATATTAAGATATTAAAACAAAAATGTTGGGGCCTTTAACGGGAATTGAACCCGTGACCTCAGCTTTACCAAAGCTGCACTCTACCAACTGAGCTATAAAGGCAAATATAATAAAATTATTATAACGTAAAACTTATAAAAAGTAAACAATTCTATTGACTTTTTATAAAAAAAGTATTAAAATTATTAACATAAGAATAGAAAAAGCAATAAGAGAAGAGTAAAATGCATAAATACTTTTAGAGAGAATTAGTCATAGGCTGAAAGCTAATTTAAGCAGATGTATTTGAAAACTACCTCTATAAGCTTCTAGTGAATAAGCTAGACGTTTAAGATACGTTATAATCTACAAATAAAGTAAAATAAAGGATGGAACCGTGTAAATATATTACACTCCTATAGATATAAATATCTATAGGAGTGTTTTTGTATATGGATATTTATATAAAAAAGAAAAGGAGGAAACAAAAATGTTAAAAATTAAATTAAAAGATAATTCAATTATAGAGGTTGAAAAAGGAACAACAATTTTCGAAGTAGCAAAAAAAATAAGTGAAGGATTAGCTAGAAATGCAACATGTGGAGAAATAAATGGAGAAATAAAAGATTTAAGATATGAAATTAATTCTGATTGCGAATTAGTAATTCACACATTTGCAAAAGAAGACTTAGAAGGAAAAAAAGCATATTGGCATACAACATCACACATAATGGCACAAGCAGTAAAAAGACTATTCCCAGATGTTAAATTTGCAATAGGACCAAGTATAAATGAGGGTTTTTATTATGATTTTGATGTAGAAAAACCATTTACAGATGAAGACAAATCAAAGATAGAAGAAGAAATGAAAAAAATCATAAAAGAAGATATAAAAATAGAAAAATTTTCGCTACCAAAAAAAGAAGCATTAGAATTAATGAAAGATCAACCATATAAACAAGAACTAATAAATGAATTGCCAGAAGGAGAAGAAATATCATTCTATAAACAAGGAGATTTCACAGACCTTTGTGCAGGACCACATTTATTAAGTACAGGAAAAGTAAAAAAAGTAAAAATTTTATCATCATCAGGAGCATACTGGAGAGGTGACGAAAAAAATAAGATGCTACAAAGAATTTATGCAATATCTTTCCCAAAAGCAAGTGAACTAGAAGAATATTTAAACTTATTAGAAGAAGCAAAAAAAAGAGATCATAGAAAATTAGGAAAAGAATTAGATTTATTTTTCTTTGATGAAACAGCACCAGGCATGGCATATTGGTTACCAAAAGGATTTAAACTAATGAATATTTTGATTGAATTTTGGAGAAAAGAGCATGAAAAAAGAGGTTATCAAGAATTTTCAGGACCACAATTAAATAGTAGTGAATTATGGAAAATATCAGGTCACTGGGATCACTATAAAGAAGATATGTTTGTTTTGACAGATTCAGATGGAAGAGAACAAGCTCTAAAACCAATGAATTGTCCAAATGCAATAAAAATATTCCA
This sequence comes from Clostridia bacterium, assembly GCA_029258515.1. Lineage (GTDB taxonomy): Bacteria > Bacillota > Clostridia > TANB77 > CAG-508 > CAG-269. The sequence goes on from JARHYK010000019.1 coordinate 95,216, forward strand.
ATCAAAAATGAGAAGTTACAAAGATTTACCACTTAGATTTAATGATATAGATGTTATCCATAGAAATGAAAAATCAGGACAATTAAATGGATTATTCAGAGTAAGAATGTTTAGACAAGATGATTCTCATAACTTTATAACAGAAGAACAAATTGGTTCAGAAATAAAAGATATAATAGGAATTGCTAAATATTTATATGGAATTTTCGGATTGGATTTTGAATTAACATTATCAACAAGACCAGCTGACTATATGGGAGATATAAAACTATGGAATAAGGCGGAAGAAAATTTAAGAGAAGTATTAGATGAATTATGTGGAAAAGACCAATATAGAATAAACGAAGGAGATGGAGCATTTTATGGCCCAAAAATAGACATCAAAATGAAAGACTGTCTAGGAAGAGAATGGCAAATGGGAACAGTTCAAGTTGATTTTCAATTACCATTAAGATTTAATATGTCATATATAGATAAAGATGGAGAAAAGAAAACACCAATTTTAATTCATAGAGCATTATTTGGATCTTTTGAAAGATTTATAGGAATCATGACAGAACACTTTGCAGGAGCATTTCCAACTTGGTTATCACCAGTACAAGTAAAAATATTACCAATTACAGATAATGAACATGAATATGCTAAAAGACTAAAAGAAGAATTTGAAAAAAACGGAATAAGAGTTGAACTAGATGATAGAAATGAAAAAACAGGATATAAAATAAGAGAAGCACAATTAGAAAAAATTCCATATATGCTAGTTGTAGGACCAAAAGAAGTAGAAGGAAACTTAGTTGCAGTTCGCTCTAGAAAAAACGGAGATGAAGGCACAATGCAAATATCTAACTTCATTGAAAAAATAAAAAAAGAGATAGAAGAAAAAGTAAGATAATAAAAGAAGAATTTAAAATTTGAATAGTTTTTAGAATTATTCAAATTTTAAATTATAAAAGAAAGGAATTATAAAATGAAATTAGGAATTGTAGGATTACCAAATGTAGGGAAAAGTACATTATTTAATAGCATAACAAAAGCAGGAGCTGAATGTGCAAATTATCCATTCTGTACAATAGAACCAAATGTAGGAGTTGTAGCAGTACCAGATGAAAGATTAGATGAATTAACAAAAATGTATAAACCACAAAAAACAACACATGCTATAGTAGAATTTGTAGACATTGCAGGTTTAGTAAAAGGAGCAAGTAAAGGAGAAGGATTAGGAAATAAATTCTTATCGCATATAAGAGAAACAGATGCTATTGTAGAAGTTGTAAGATGTTTTGAAAATGATAATGTTGTTCATGTTGATGGAAATGTAAATCCGATAAGAGACATAGAAACAATTAATTTAGAATTGATATTTGCAGATATTGAAACTGTAAATAAAAGATTAGATAAAGCCAGAAAAAACTTAAAAGCTGATAAAAAATATCAAGTTGAAATTGATTTATTAGAAAAAATACTAAAAACACTAGAAGAAGGTAAATCAGCTAGAACATTAGATTTTAATGAAGATGAACAAGTTCTAGTAAAAGACATGTTTTTACTTACAACAAAACCAATTTTATATATAGCAAACTTATCAGAAGAACAATTACAAGATGCTAAAAATGATGAAAACTTTAAAAAAGTAGAAGAATATGCAAAAAATGAAAAAGCAGAAGTTATACCATTATGCGTAAAAATGGAAGAAGAATTATCAGGATTAGATGATGAAGACAAAAAAGAAATGCTAGAAATGTACAATCTTGATGAATCAGGATTAGATAAAGTTGTTAAAAAAAGCTATAATTTATTAGGATTAATGTCATTTTTAACAGCTGGAGAGCCAGAAGTAAGAGCATGGACAATAAAAAAAGGAACAAAAGCACCTCAAGCTGCAGGAAAAATTCATACAGATATAGAAAGAGGATTTATAAAAGCAGAAATTGTATCATACGAAGATTTAATAAAAGAAGGATCAATGTTAGCAGCAAAAGAGAAAGGACTAGTAAGACAAGAAGGAAAAGAATATATAATGCAAGATGGAGATATAGTATTATTTAAATTTAATGTAAGCAAATAATTTTTTGAATTTTGTAACAAAAATGTAATATTAAATTTAAAAAAATACTTGACATCATTTAAAAGAAAGTATAAAATATAAATAGATAAACAAATGAAAGTTTTATTAGTGTGACTTGCAAATAAATAATAACTATGGTATAATATTATAAGTTTTGAGAAATACTAATAAAAACATAAAAAATAAGGAGAGAAGAATATGAAAAATTCAAAATTAGTAAAATTATTATTAGTAACATTAATGGTAGCAATGATAGGAATTATAGGAACAGAAGTATTTGCTGCAGAGGGAGAAAATTATGATGACTTACAACAATTATTAAATAATACGACATCTAATAATGGCACAACAGCAAACAACACAACAGCAAGCAATACAACATCAAACAACACAACAAATAACACAGCTAAAAATAATTCCACATTAAATACAAGTGCAATTACAAATAGTAGTGCTACTAATAATGTAAATAATACAACAAATACAGCATTACCAAAAACAGGAGTAGAAAGCTCAACAGGAATGATTGTTTTAATCACAGTTTGTGGAATATCAGCAATATATGCATTTAAAAAAATAAGAGATTATAAAAGTTTATAATATAACCAATTAAAAAGCAAAGTATTATTAGTAAAAATATTTATACAGAGAAAATGATAATTGCTGAGAATCATTTAAATATACTAATAAGAAATTTCACTTTTTAGGTCTTCTTTTGAAAAAAGATTAGAAAGAAGCGGAGAAGTCCGTTAAAGCTATATAAGATTAATTATATTATTAATGAATTTAGGTGGTACCACGGAACATATCCATTTCGTCCTATATATAGGCGAAATGGATTTTTTTGGTATTAATAAAAAATAAAAAAATAAGATTAAATAGGAGGATAATAATATGAAAGAAGAAATTGAGAAAATTAGGAAAGAAGCAATAGAAGAAATTGAAAAAATTCAAAGTACAAGTGAATTAAATGAAACAAAAGTAAAATATTTAGGTAAAAAAGGAAGTCTAACAAAAACATTAAAAAATATGGGAAATTTATCAGCAGAAGAAAGACCAATTATTGGAAAATTAGCAAATGAAGTAAGAGATATGCTAGAAGAAAAATTTACTAGTAAAGAAAAAGAAATAAAACAACAAGAATTACAAAAAAGATTAGAAACAGAAAATATAGATGTAACAGAACCAAGTAAAAAAAGTAAATTAGGATCAATACATCCAATAACTAAAATAATAAAAGAAGTAGAAGAAATATTTTTAGGAATGGGCTATAAAATTGAAGATGGACCAGAAGTAGAAAAAACATACTACAATTTTGATCAATTAAATGCACCTAAAGACCATCCATCAAGAGATTTACAAGATACATTCTATATCACAGAAAATATAATCTTAAGAAGTCAAACATCACCAGTACAAGCAAGGGTTATGGAAAATGAAAATCCACCAATTAAAATAATATGTCCAGGAACTGTATATCGTTCAGATGAAGTGGATGCAACACATTCACCAGTATTTCACCAAATAGAAGGTCTAGTAATAGATAAAAATGTATCAATGTCAGATTTAAAAGGAACATTAGAAATGTTTGCTAAAAAATGTTTAGGTGAAAATACAAAAATAAGATTTAGACCACACCATTTTCCATTTACAGAACCTTCAGCAGAAGCAGATGTATCATGCTTTGTATGTGGAGGAAAAGGTTGTAAAGTATGTAAAGGAGAAGGTTGGATAGAACTATTAGGTTGTGGAATGGTACATCCAAACGTATTAAGAAACTGTGGAATAGACCCAGATGTATATTCAGGATTTGCTTTTGGATTTGGTGTAGAAAGAATAGCAATGGCAAAATACGGAATAGAAGATATGAGATTACTATATGAAAATGATGTAAGATTTTTAAAACAATTTTAGAAAATGAAAGGAAATGATAAAAAATGAAAGCAAGTAGAGAATGGTTAGAAGAATACAGCGATATAGATGTAACAACTACTGAATTAGGAGACATCTTAACTATGATAGGACAAAAAGTAGAAACAATCGACGAACAAGGAAAAGATATAGAAAATGTAGTAGTTGGTAAAATATTAGAAATAAAAAAACATGAAGATTCAGATCATTTATTAATAACAAAAGTAAATGTTGGAACTGAAATTTTGCAAATAGTAACAGGTGCTCCAAATATTAAAGTTGGAGACATTGTGCCTATCGCTAAAGACGGTGCTAAACTACCAGGAGGAAAAGAAATAAAAAACGGAATGCTAAGAGGAGTAGAATCATCTGGAATGATGTGCTCTGTTGGAGAATTAGGAATAGGTCTAGATGAATACCCAAATCAAATAGAAGAAGGGATAATGATATTAGAAAGAAAAAATGAAGGGATAAAAATTTTACCAGAATCAAACTTAGAAGAAAAATTAGGAGAAAATATAGTTGATATATTAGAATTAAGAGAAGATATAATAGATTTTGAAATAACTCCTAATAGACCAGACTGTTTATCAATAGAAGGATTAGGAAGAGAAACAGCGATAGGACTAGAAAAAGAATTCAAAAATCCTAGAAAAGACTTAGAAAAAATATCAGCTGAAGTTGAAAACAAAGAACAAATTGAAGGAATAACAGTAGAAGTAAAAGATGACTTATGCTATAGATACATTGCAAGAGTTGTAAAAAATATTAAAATAGGACCATCACCAAAGTGGCTAGTAAGAAGATTAAAGGCTTGCGGAATAAGAAGTATTAATAATATTGTAGATATCACAAATTACGTTATGCTTGAATTAGGACAGCCAATGCATGCTTTTGATATGGAAAAAATAAATGGAAAACATATAGAAGTAAGAAAAGCAAAAAAAGGCGAAAAAATAACAACATTAGATAAAGAAGAAAGAATATTAGATGAAGAAGATTTAGTAATAGCAGATGCAAACAAACCACTAGCAATAGCAGGAGTAATTGGAGGAATAGATTCAGAGGTAACAGCTGAAACTAAAGAAATTGTATTTGAATCAGCAACATTTTATGGAGGAGCAATTAGAAAAGCTGGTAAAAGACATGGAATAAGAACAGAAAGCTTAGCTAGATTTGAAAAAGGATTATCACCTCAAAATGCTTTAAGGGCAATAAATAGAGCAGTTCAATTAGTAAAAATGCTAAAAATAGGTGAAGAAGTAGAAGGAAAAATTGATATATATAACAAAAAGCAAAAAGAAAACAATATAAGATTAGAACCAGAAAAAATAAATAATCTATTAGGAACAAATATATCAAAAGAAGATATGATAAAGACATTAGAAAAACTAGAAATAAAAGTAGAAAAAGACATACTAACACCACCATACTTTAGACAAGATATTGAACAAAGAGCAGATATTGCAGAAGAAATAGTTAGAGTTTATGGATATGATAAATTAGCAACAACATTTTTAAGTGCAGAAACAACAATAGGAGTAAAAACAAAACAACAAAAAATTGAAGATAAAATATTAACAACATTACAAAACAGTGGACTATCAGAAATATATACTTATGGTTTTATAAATGAAAAAGAATTAGATAAAGCAAATATATCAGAAGAATTAAAAAAATTATCAATATGTATAATGAACCCATTAAATGATGATTATAAATATATGAGACCAACAACAATACCAAGTATGTTATCAACAATATTAACAAATATAAATAACAAAAACAAAGAAGCATATTTGTTTGATATATCAAGAAGATATCAAAATATTGGTGAAGAAATAGAAAAAGGGGAAGTACCACAAGAAGAAAAAATACTAACAATAGGAATGTATGGAGAAAATGTAGATTTCTACATCGTAAAAGGATATATAGAAAATATATTAGAACAAATTGGAGTAATGAATTATGACATCGAAAAAGAAAAAGAAAATAAATCATATCATCCAGGAAGATGTGCAAATCTAAAAGTAGGAAGAGATAAAATAGTAACATTGGGAGAGGTTCACCCAGAAGTGTTACAAAACTATGGAATAAAACAAAGAATATATATAGCAGAACTAAATATAACAAAAGTTACAAAATATGCAAAAGAAGTAAAAAAATATGTAGAAGTACCCAAATATCCAGCAATAGAAAGAGATTTAGCAATAATAGTTAATGAAGAAATAGAAGTAGGAGAAATAGAAAAAATAATAACTAAAAAAGCTAAAAAATTACTAGAAAGCATTGAACTATTTGACATATATAGAAATGAAAAAATAGGAGAAAATAAAAAGAGTGTTGCATATGCACTAAAATTCAGAGACAAAAATAAAACATTACAAGATGAAGAAATAAACCCAATAATAGAAAACATACTAGCAGAAATAAAGAATAAATTAGGAGCCGAATTAAGAAAATAAAAAGAAATATACTAATAGTTTGGATATAAAACTTTGAAAGTTCTATGTTCAAACTATTTTTGTGTAAAAAATATATTGTTATACATGTATGTAAACTTCAAAATTGCTTAATTAAGTATTTGTAAAAGAATTTTTAACTTTTTAAAGTCATAATTTAATATAAAACTGAATAAAAATGTAATATCAAAATATGAAAGGAGAGCATGATATAAAATATCATGAAATAAAATGGAAGAAAAAGGAAAACAAAATATAATACAAATAGTTAAAGGTGTATGTATATCAATATTAATAACTTTAATACTTTTATTAATATATTCAGCAATTTTAACATATACAAAAGTGTCAGAAATAACAATACACCCAGTAATTATAACAATAACAGGAATAAGTATACTAATAGGAAGTATGCTAGCAAATAGAAAAATGAGTAAAAACGGTATGTTAAATGGAGGAATAATTGGTGGAATATACATATTAACCTTTTATTTAAGTTCTAGTGTACTAAATAATGACTTTTCATTAAATATGTATTCAATTATAATGATAGCAATTTCAGTTATTTTAGGAATGATAGGAGGAATAATAGGAATAAATAAAAAATAATCAAACACTTGAAATATAAAGAAAAAATAAAGTATTAAAACAATTAAATGTCGGAAAATGTCAAAATATGCGATGAAAAGTACCTTTAAAAGTATTGACAAATAAAAATTATGTCAATATAATAAAGGTACATTTTTAAGTTATTTATAATTCTAAATCGATAAAATTTTTATCAAAAGATTTTTTAATCTAAACAATTTCCAAAAAACAAGAAAATAAAAAAATAAGGAGGAATATAATTTGAATAAAAAAAAGATAGTACTAGCAGTAATAGTTCTAGTAGCATTAATTGTATCATTTATAGGAGGACAAACATATTCAAAATACATAACAGAAGTAAAAGGACAAGGAGTAGCAGAAGTTGCAACATGGAATTTTAAAGTAAATGGAGAAACAGAAAATCTAAAACAAGTTATAAATTTAAAATCAACCGTAAATAATGAAACATTAGTAAATAACAAAATAGCACCTGGAACAAAAGGAAACTTTGCAATAAAATTAGATGCAACAGGAACAGAAGTTGGTATAAAATATGATATTACAGCCAAAAACCAAGTAAACAAACCAACAAATTTAAAATTTACAAGTAATGGGAAAATATATGATAATTTGGAACAATTACTAGGAGAAGCGGGAGGAATAATAAATGCAAATGATCCAAACAAAGTAAAACAAATACAAATAGCGTGGGAATGGAAATATGAAACAGGAGAAAATCCAAGTCAAATAGGTCAAAATGATAAAATAGACACACAAAATGGTATAACAGCAGAAAATTTTACATTTGAAATCTATGTAACAGGAACACAAATAATGCCAAATGCATAATAAAAAAATTTTAATTCTTACAATTTTAATATCTATAATAATTATATCAAATAAGTTTTTTCTAAAAGAAAATAAGCCATTGGGATTTACCATCTTAAAAATAGCATCAAACAGCATGATGCCAACATTCAAAAAAGGAGATTTTATATTAATAAAAAAACAAAAAGAATATAAAATAGGAGATATTATAACATATGAAGTTAATGAAAACAATAAAAAATATTTAGTCACACATAGAATTATAAATAAAGAAAAAAATGAATATATAACGAAAGGAGATGCTAATAACAAAGAAGATTTAGAAAAAATAACAGAAAATGAAATAAAAGGAAAAATATTTTATATCCTAAAAATCCCTTTTAATAAATAATATAAAAGGAATTTATTCAAAAATTAAAAAAGGAGATTGTATGAGAAAAATTAAAATAAGAAATTTGAAAAGTATAACATATATAACAATAATATTTATTGTATTAATACTATTTTTAACAGGAGCTAGTTTTGGGAAAAGCATTAATACAATACTAATAAAATATAAAGGTGACATAGCAAAACCAATATTGGAAGTAAGATCAGACCCAGCACTAGATATTATAGACACAAAAACAGAAGGTATATATAACTTTTATGTAAGAAACTATGATGAAAACGGAAAAATATCAGATGTAAAAGTGAAATACATGCTTGAAATAAAAGATAATATACATAGCAAATTAAAAAATACAATAAGTTATGAATTATACAAAAACAACCAAAAAATAGAAATGTTAAATAACGTAACTAATATGATGGAAATACCTAATAACAAATTACAAGAAGATAAATATCAATTAAAAATAAAATATGATAAAAATGCAAGCAGATATATGAAAGATATATTAGATAAAATACAGATAAAAATACATTCGGAACAAGTAAAATGAACATAAAAAGGAGAAAAAACAATGAAAATTAATAAAAAAAATATAAAATTGATAGAAATATTAATTTCAATCATTTTAATATTTCTCATTTTTTTAGCACAACCTAAAAATAAATCTAATAATCTTTATCAAGACATTTTATTTTTGAAACTTTTTAAAGCTACAAATGAAAAAGAAAATATAACAAAAGAGTCAAAAGAAAAAATAAAGCAGTATAAATTTAATGTTAAATATAATAATATGAACTTTAAAAATATAAATTTAATAGAAACAATAAATAAAAAAACGTTAATAAATGAAAAAATAGCTCCAGGAGTTGAAGGAACATTTCAAATAATATTAGATACAAATGAAGACACAAACTATTTTATCGAATTCAAAAGTGAAAATTCAAAACCTAAAAATTTGAAATTTGAAAACGTAGAAAATAAAAAGCTTAAAAACAATATAGAAGAGTTAAACAGCGAATTAAAAGGGAAAATCAAAAAAGATGAGCAAAAAATAATAACAATACATTGGTTTTGGAATTATGAAAATAGTAAAATAGAAGACAATCAAGATACACTAGATAGTAAAAATATAAAAAATTATAAATTCACTATACATGCATATGGTAAAAATATAATCTAATATGGAGGAATAATATGAAGAAAAAAATAATGATTGCAATATTTATATTTATATTTATATACATAAGTTTAATTACCTCCAATACATATGCTAAATACGTAATAACTAAAGACTTACAAGTAGCAAACATAAATTTAGATAGAACCAAACCTAAATTAATATATTTGGATATAAATGATATAATAGTATATAATACACCAGAAGGCAAAAAATATGACGTATCATTTGGAATGAAAGTGCAAGAAAAAAATATAGCAAAAGATGAAATAAGAAAAGATAAAATAAAAACATGGGTAGATAATGTAGAAAGAAAAGTAAATATAAATATAACAGAAACAAATCATACAAAAGAAGAACATATTTTTAACATAGAAGTAAAAGGAATATCAGGAAAAGGATATTTGAAATTAGAATTTTTAGAAGGTGCTATCGAAGATAAAGCAGGATGGCAAAATAGTAAAAATACAGTTGATTTAAAACTAGCAATAGATAATATAGAAATTGTAAAAAATAAAGAAATATAATATCAAAAATAACAGAATATAAAATAAAAAAACACACATACTATAAGAAAAAGTGAAAGGAATATTTTAAATAGTATGAATAAAAAATTTACAATAGTAGGTGGAGATTTAAGAACAATAAAATTAGCTAAAATGCTTGCAAATGAAAACAATATAGTATATACTTATGGTCTAGAAAAGGCAGAAGAATTAAAAGGAATAACTAATATTATATTTTGTGAAAAACTAGCAGAAGCGGTAAAGGAAACAGAGATAATACTAGGGCCAATACCATATTCAAGTGATGGTATAAATATAAATATGCCATTTAGTGAAAAGAAGCTTAGTATAAGAGAATTAATGCATATATTAAATGCAAAAATACTTATAGCAGGTTCAATAACACCAGAAGTATATGAGTTAGCAAATGATGAATATATAGAAATAATAGATATAATGAAAAGAGAAGAACTTGCGGTATTAAATACAATAGCAACAGCAGAAGGAACAATAGAATTAGCAATAGCAAATACAAATAAAGTATTACATGGTAGTAACATATTAATACTTGGATTTGGAAGAATAGGTAAGGTATTAGCAAGAAAATTAGCAGGATTATCAGCCAAAGTGACTTGTGCTGCAAGAAAAGAAGAAGATTTGGCTTGGATTAAAGCATATGGACATATGGAAACGAATATAAATATATTAGGAAATAATCTTTCAAAATATGATATAATAATAAATACAGTACCACATATGATTTTGACAGAAGAAAGATTAAATTACGTTAAAAAAGATTGTTTATTAATAGATTTAGCATCAAATCCAGGAGGAATAGATAAAAAAGTAGTAAAAAACAAAAACTTAAAATTAGTATGGGGCTTAGCGCTACCAGGAAAAGTAGCACCAACTACAACAGCAGAATTTATAAAAGACACGATATATAATATAATAAAAGAAATATATAAAGAATAACATCTAATTCGTTGCAAAATCTAAAATAAAACAAAAGAGAGGAAGAAGAAAATATGAATGAAATAATGCAAGCACTAATATTAGGAATTGTGCAAGGATTAACAGAGCTTTTACCAATTTCAAGCTCAGCACACTTAAATTTAATACCTTGGATATTTAATTGGAATATGCCAGAAAGTTTCGATGTAGCTTTACATTTTGGAACATTACTAGCAATAGGAATATTTTTCTTTAAAGATTGGATTGAATTAATAAAAGGAGGATACAATCAAGTAGTAAAAAAAGAAAAAACAACAGAAGGAAAAATGTTCTGGTACATAGTAGCAGCAACAATACCAGGAGGAATAATAGGATTTTTATTAGACCACTTTGTTGGAGATAAATTAGGAAAAATGCCATTAGTAATAGCAACAGCTTTAATAGTAATGGGAATAATATTGTACATAGTAGATAAAAAAGCACCATCAAAAACAAAATATAAAGATATGACATTTAAACAAACATTTTTAATAGGATTATCACAAGCATTAGCATTTATTCCTGGAGTATCTCGTTCAGGTGTTACAATGACAGCAGGAAGAATGATGGGGATAGACAGAGAATCAACAGCTAAATACTCATTTATGTTATCAGCACCAATAGTATTAGGAGCAACAATATATAAATTCAAAGACTTTATATTCAATATACCATTTGTAGTAGGAGTAGTAACAAGCTTCTTAGTAGGATTAGCAGTAATAAAATTTTTACTAAATTATCTAAAAAAAGGAAGTTTCAAAGCATTTGCAATATATAGAGTAATAATAGGAATTGTAATAATAGGACTATATATCGTAAAATAGATACTTTTTGGGGCGTGCCAAAAAATTACCAAAATATAAATAAAAAATAAATAGATGCTTTTTGACGCGTCTCAAAAAGCATCTAAAGGATATAGAAATGTTAGAAAAAATAAATTCATCAGAAGATGTAAAAAAATTAAATTATGAAGAAAAAAATAAGTTAGCAGAAGAAATAAGAAAATATATATTAGAAATAGTTTCCAATAATGGTGGACATTTAGCTTCAAACTTAGGTGTAGTTGAACTTACAATAGCTCTACACTCTATTTTTGATTTTAACAAAGATAAAATTGTTTGGGATGTAGGACATCAAACATACATACATAAAATTTTAACAGGAAGAAAAGAAAAGTTAAAAACCCTAAGAAAATTAAATGGAATAGCAGGGTTTCCTAAAACAAATGAGTCTAAAGCAGATTGCTTCAATACTGGACATAGTAGTACATCAATTTCAGCAGCTTTAGGAATGGCAAGAGCAAGAGATTTAAAAAAAGAAAATCATTCAGTATTAGCAGTTATAGGAGATGGAGCATTAACTGGTGGAATGGCATTAGAAGCATTAAATGATACAGGATATAGTAAATGCAAGATGACAGTTATACTAAATGACAATGAAATGAGTATATCTCCTAATATTGGAGGATTAAATAAATTTTTAAGCAGACTAAGAACTAAAAAACTATATACAAAATCAAATAATACAATGAAAAAGATAATAAATAAAATACCGTTAATAGGAAAACCAACAATTAGAATTATTCAAAGAATAAAAACAAGTATAAAGCAATTAATAATACCAAAAATGTTTTTTGAAGAAATAGGATTTACATATTTAGGACCAGTAGATGGACATAATATAAAAGAACTAGAAAATATATTAAATTTAAGTAAACAAGTAGAAGGCCCAGTTCTAATACATGTACTAACAAAAAAAGGAAAAGGGTATAAAATAGCGGAAGAAAATCCAGATAAATACCATGCAACAGGCCCATTTGATATTCAAACAGGAAAAGCTAAAAAAGTAAAAGGGGAAGATTATTCAAAAATATTTGGTGAAAAAATAGTAGAGCTTGCCAAAAAAAATGATAAAATAGTAACAATAACTGCTTCAATGAAAGATGGAACAGGATTAACTAAATTTCAAAAAGAATTTCCAACTAGATTTTTTGACATAGGAATAGCAGAACAGCATGCAATAACATTGGCAGCAGGAATGGCAAAAGGAGGACTTATACCAGTTGTACCTATATATTCATCATTTTATCAAAGATGTTATGACCAAGTAATTCATGATATAGCAATGCAAGATTTACCAGTAGTTTTATGTGTTGATAGAGCTGGAATAGTAGGTGCAGATGGAGAAACTCACCAAGGAATATTAGATATGGCGTTTTTTAGATTAGTACCAAATTTAACAATAATGGCACCAAAAGATTTTAAAGAATTAGAAGATATGCTAGAATTTGCAGTAAACTTAAAAAAACCAGTAGTTATCAGATATCCAAGAGGTGGAGAAGATAAAGAAATTAAATTTGAAAAACATGATGAAATAAAAATAGGACAAGCAGAAATTGTAAAAGAATATAGCTCAGAAAAAAATCAAAAAGAAATTAATAAGACATTAATAATAGCAATAGGAAAAATGGTAGCATATGGCATAAAAATGGCAAATAAAATAGAAAAAGAAGATAAAAAGACTAAAGTTAAAGTAGTAAACGCAAGATTTATAAAACCATTTGATAATAAAAAAATAACTAAATTAATAAAAGAAGCAAATGAAGTAATTACTATAGAAGATGGAACAAACATAAATGGATTAGGAACAATTATAAAAGAATTAATAGTAGAAGAAGAAATAAAAAATATAAAATTAAAAACTATAGCATATCCAGATGAATTTATACCACATGGAAGTGTGGAAGAATTAGAACAGATATATTTAAAAAGTTAAAAAAAGGGAGAAAAGATGAACAAAGAGCAAGTGTTAAAAGAATATAAAAAACAAGAAGATAGAATTTTGTTATCACAAGTTTTAGATAAACTAGAAATGTCAAAAAAGAAAGAAAAATTAGAATATACAGATTTTTTAGATATGTATCAAATATCAATAGTAAAAAATTTCTTGACTAGACTAGAAATATCGAATTATGTTCTATATGGTATAAATGAAGATTCAGAAAGAAAAATATTGATTTTCTATCCAGAAAAATATAATGAACAAATGCTTGAAAAAAACTATAATAAAATACTAAAAATTATAAGAATAAATTTAAGCAAAGAAGATGAAGGAAAATTCACACATAGAAACTATCTAGGTGGAATTGTTAAAGTTGGAATGAATAGAGAAAAAGTAGGAGATATATTAGTAGGAGAAAATGGAGCAGATATAATTGTAAAATCAGAAACAGCAGAAATTCTAGCAAAAGAATTAGAAACATTAACAAGATTTCAAAATAGCCAAATAGTAATAGAAGATATATCAAATTTAAGAAAAAAAGAAATAAAAATAGAAAAGATAGATATAATTGTTCCATCTTTAAGATTAGATAATATTGTATCAGATTTGGCAAAAACTTCTAGAAGTAAGGCAGTTCAAATTTTAAATCAAGAAAGAGTATTTATAAATGGACAAAATGAAACAAAACCAGCTAAAAATGTGAAATTAGGAGATATAATAACAATTAGAGGAAAAGGAAGGTTTGTAATAAAAGAAATTAAAGGAACAACTAGAAGTGGAAGAACAATATTAGTGATTGAAAAATTTATATAAAATTTAAATAAAAACATAAAAAATACCCCCATACTTACTAGATAAGGATGGGGTAATGTTTGATTTTATATATTTAAAATATTATCATTTGCAAAAACAGGTTCACAAGTAAGATTTATTCTTAACCTTTTTAAAATTGATAGATCTCCATTACTAACCATATATGAAGCATGGGCTTCACAACCTTTTAATTGTTCTAAAGATTGAATAGCTTTTTCTATAATAGGATTTGTAACAGAACAGATACTCAAAGCAATCAAAACTTCTTGCAAATTTAAATTATAAGTTTTGTTAAAAAAAGTACTTTCTTTTAACTTCATAATAGGCTCTAATACTGCAGGTGATAGTAAATATACTTTATCATCAATATGATTTAATTCTTTAATAGCATTAATAATAAGTGAACTTGCAGCACTTAGTAAATTAGTTCTTTTACCAGTAATAATCTTACCATTAGGAAGTTTTAAAGAAATAGCATTAGTTTTTTCTTTTTTAGATTTATTAAGAGCTGGCAAAATAACATCTCTATTTTTTTCATTAATATTTAATTCAGTCATTAACAATTTAATTCTTTCAACAGTAGCTTCATCTGTTAAATCTTTTTTATAATCACATTTAGCATTATAATATCTACGAATAATTTCTTGGCAACAAGCCTTATTTACAATATCTTCATTGATAATACAATCTTTTACCATATTAATTCCCATATCTGTAGGAGATTTATAAATATCAGTACCAGTAATTTTATGCAAAATATCTTTTAAAATAGGGAAAGTAGATAAATCTCTGTTGTAATTAACGGCACTTTCACCATAAGCATCTAAATGAAATGAATCAATCATATTAATATCTTTAACATCAGCAGTAGAAGCTTCATAAGCAATATTTACTGGATGCTTTAAAGGTAAATTCCAAACAGGAAAAGTTTCAAATTTAGCATATCCAACTTTATTACCTCTTTTATATTCATGATATAACTGAGATAAACAAGTAGCAAGTTTTCCGGCTATTAGGACCAGGTGCAGTTACAACAACTAATTTTTTAGATGTTTCAATATATGGATTTGCTCCATAACCTTTATCACTAACAATGGTTTCTACATCTAATGGATACCCTTTAGTTGGAGTATGAATATATGTTTTAATATTTCTTCTTTTTAATATTTTTTTAAAAGTATCAACACTTGGTTGACCAGTATATAAAGTAATAACGACACTGTTTATACTAATATCTAAATCTTCTAAAATGCCAATTAACCTTAGTAATTCTACATCATATGTTATCCCATAATCAGCTCTAATTTTGCTTTTTTCAATATCATTTGCATTAATACAAAAAATAACCTCTACATCATCTTTTAAAGATTGTAAAATCTTTAATTTAGAATTAGCTTCAAAACCAGGTAAGACTCTACTTGCATGAAAGTCATCAAATAATTTACCACCAAATTCTAGATATAATTTTGAATCAAAAAGTTCAATTCTTTCTTTAATTTTTTCACTTTGTAGCTTTAAATATAGCTCATTATCAAATCCTTTTTCCATAATAAATTCACCTCAAAAAACAATTTTTTTACATTAACTATATTATCACAACTAAAAAAAAAATAAAAGAGTTTTATAAAAAATGTCGAAAGTTGAAAATAAAAAATAAAAAATTCAAAAAAAGTAGAAAAATATATAAAAAAATGATATAATTATAATGTAACTTGTAAACAAATTTGAGTTAAATAAAAGCTCAAATAATCCTTTGAAATAACTATTAGGAGGAAAAAATGCTAGTAAGAGATTATTATGGACAAAAATTATCACTAGGAATGCTTGTAAAAGAAAAAGCATTCCCAAAAAGAGAAGGAACTATCATAGAAATAGATAGTGAAAACTCAGAAATTAAAGTTAAGGTCGTAAAAGAATACCGAACATCTGTAACAAAATATGTAACAGATTACGAGCCAAGTGAAAATTGGCAAATTTCAATGATAAAATAAATTATCAATGAAAAAAGGCAGTCAAAGTAATTTTAAACTTTGACTGCCTTAAAAATTACAAGACTTTAGTCATTAAAATAGCACTATCATCACCATAATACTTTTTACGAACACCAACTTCAGAAAAACCAAATTTTTTATACAAGCAAATAGCAACAGTATTTTCACAATTAACTTCTAGATTTATTTTATTGATATTTAAGTTACTAATTTCTAAAAGCAAATTATTTAATAGAAAAGAACCAACATGATTGCCTCTAAATGATTTTTTAACAACAATGTTCATAATATCAGCTTCATCTAAAACAAGTTTAATACCAATAAAACCCACAATTTCATTACTTGATTTAGCGACAAAATAAAGAGAGCTTTTACTAGCTAATTCATTTTTAAAAATATCGTAATTCCAAAAATCATCAAATTCTGAAACTAAAATATTAGAAATAGAATCTAAGTCCCAAAGACACATTTTAGAAAAAATAAGATTATCCATTATTCTTCTCACTTTCTAATTTTTTAAGTTTAGCTTCTAATTGTCTCTGAGCTTGTGGTTTTTTTAAATATAGAGGTAAAACATCTGAAAAATTATTTCTATAATAATTATCAATACCCGCTAATCCCAAACAATATGAGTTAAGATTGTTTTTTTCATCTTCAACAAAAGAATAATTTAAAGAGGTAGTTTTTATTAAATCTATATGATTTAAAGCCCCATCTCCAATAAACAAAATATTAGAATAGTTAAGTAATTTACCTAATATATCTTGAATAGTATCAGTAGAACAATCTATCAAAATAGAACAAACACCATTTTTAAATTCATATAGCCCATAATAACAATTAGAATTTTTGCAGTCTATTAAACTACAAACTAAACCAGTATAATTTTCATCAAATAAAGTTTTTACGTTATATGCTAAAGCTTCCAAAGAGCTAACACCAATACAAGGAATATCAAAACTATCTTGAAAAGCTTTAACAGTAGAAACACCAATTCTAATGCCAGTAAAAGAACCGAGGGCCTTTGTCACAAACAATTAAATCAATATCACCTAAAGTTAAATCACTATCATTAAAAGCTTTATTAATCATAGGCATTAGATTTTCAGAATGTGTTCTACCGAGTATTACAATCTAAATTACAAATTAAATTTTTATTATCCAATATAGAAACTCCACAAATATCACTAGAAGTATCAATACTCAAAATTTTCATTCTAAATTATCCTTTCCCAAAACATCATCAAAAAATTTATCAAATTTTTTACCATATGTTTGTATATTTAAAATTCTTGAATTATCATCGTCTGATTTTTTTTCAAAACAAATATGAATAAAATCAGAAGGCAAAGCTTCTTCAATTATTTCTCCCCATTCAATAAGACAAAGACCATTTTCAAAATAATCCTCTCCACCAATTTCATAAAATTCAACAACATCTTCTAAACGATAGACATCAAAATGGTAAATAGGGAATTTATCAGATGTATATTCATTTACAATATTAAAAGTAGGACTTGAAATTTCATCTTCTAATCCAAAATATGTAAGAATACCTTGTACAAATTTAGTTTTACCTGAACCAAGTTCACCAGATAAAACTATGACATCTTTTGAAACTAACTTACTAGCTAAATTTTTAGCAAAATTAATAGTATCTAATTCAGAACTAGAATTATATATATATTTCATTTAGACCTCCTAAACAAGTAGTTAAAAATCTTAATTTTCAACCTTTTATTTAAGTATTATACATAAATATTTACTAAAAATCAAGCAAAGAGAAAAGATAAATAAAAAAAACAAGCAAACCTATTGATAATTTGATATATTTGTAATATAATTGAAACATAATTGTAATAATAATGAAAAAATGACATAGTAGTGGAGGGAAAAATATGTTTAATTTTGGACAAGATGTAGGAATTGATTTAGGTACAGCATCAGTAATAGTATATGTGAAAGGAAAAGGAATAGTATTAAGAGAACCATCAGTAGTAGCTGTAAACAACAATAATGGAGAAGTCTTAGCAGTAGGAGGAGAAGCAAGAAGAATGTTAGGAAGAACACCAGGAAATATTGTAGCAACAAGACCATTAAAAGATGGAGTCATATCAGATTATACAGTTACAGAAAAAATGTTAAAATATTTTATAAATAAAGTTTGTGGTAAATTTATATTTTCACCAAGAATTATGATATGTATACCTTCACAAGTAACAGAAGTAGAAAAAAAAGCAGTAATAGATGCAGCAACACAAGCAGGAGCAAGAAAAGTATATTTAATAGAAGAACCAATTGCAGCAGCAATAGGTGCAGGAATTGATATAGCTAAACCTTGCGGAAACATGGTTGTAGATATTGGAGGAGGAACAACTGACATAGCAGTTATATCTCTTGGAGGATCAGTAGTAAATACTTCAATAAAAGTAGCAGGAGATAAATTTGATGAGGCAATAATAAGATACATTAAAAAGAAACACAATATAATAATAGGAGAAAGAACAGCAGAAGACTTGAAAGTAAATATAGGTTGTGTTTATCCAAAAATTCAAGATGCAGAAATGGATATAAGAGGAAGAGATTTGACAACAGGTTTACCTAAAACAATAACTGTATATTCTAGTGAAATGCTAGAAGCACTAATAGAACCAGCTATGATGATAGTAGATGCTGTCCATGGAGTATTAGAAAAAACACCACCAGAATTAGCTGCAGATATTAGTGATAGAGGAATATATATGACAGGTGGAGGAAGTTTAATAGATGGTCTAGATAAACTACTTCAAGAAAAAACTGGTATCAATGTTATGATTGCACAAGATACAGTATCATGTGTGGCACTAGGTACAGGAAAAGCGCTAGAAAACCTAGATGCACTAGATGGAAAAAATAGAAGATAATAAAAATATATAAGGAAGCGGAAAATATTCCGCTTTTATTTTACAAAAAGAAAGAAAAATAAAAGTAGAAAGAGGTAAAAATGAAAAATATAAAAAGAGTTGCTTTCATAACATTAGGATGCAAAGTAAATCAATATGAAACAAATGGGATGACACAAAAATTAAAAGAAAATGGTTATGAAATAGTAAATCATAACGAAAAAGCAGATATATATATAATAAATACATGTACAGTAACTAATATGTCAGATAGAAAATCAAGACAAATGTTAAGAAAAACCAAAGAAAAAAATCCAGACGCAAAAGTAATAGCAGTTGGATGTTATGCACAAGTTGCAAAAAAAGAGTTAGAAAAGATAGAAGAAATAGATTTAATATTAGGAAATGAAGAAAAAAAAGACATAGTAAAATATTGTGAAGATTTAAGCAAAACAAATATTGAACTAACAGATATAATGCATAAAAAAGAATTTGGAGAATATGGAGATGTTACATATTCAGACAAAACAAGAGCAGTCATAAAAGTGCAAGATGGATGTGATAGATTTTGTTCATATTGCATAATACCATATGCAAGAGGAAGAGTAAGAAGCAGAAAACCAGAAAATGTAGTATCAGAAATAACAAAAATTGCAAAAAAAGGAATAAAAGAAGTAGTTATAACAGGAATACACATAGCATCATATGGAAAAGACTTTAAAGAAAAATATGAATTAATAGATTTATTAGAAGAAATAAATAAAATAGATGGTATAGAAAGAATAAGATTAGGTTCAATAGAACCACTACTAATAACAGAAGAGTTTATAGAAAGATTGTCTAAATTAGATAAAATATGTGATCATTTTCATTTGTCATTACAAAGTGGATGCAATGAAACTTTAAAAAGGATGAATAGAAGATATACAGTAGAAGAATTTAGAAAAATAGTAAAAATAATCAGAAATAAATATGAAAATGTAAATTTAACAACAGATATAATAGTAGGATTTCCTGAAGAAACAGAAGAAGAATTTGAAACAACATACAATTTTTTAAAAGAAATAAATTTCTATAAAATGCACATATTCAAATATTCACAAAGAAAAGGAACAGTAGCTGCTAAAATGAAACAAATAGATCCAAAAATAAAAGAAGAAAGAAGTAAAAAACTAATAGAGCTATCAGATAAAAATGAAGATACATATAACAAAAAATATATAGGAAAACAAGTAGAAGTTTTATGGGAAGAAGAAAAAAAAGGAATAATAAAGGGCCATACTAAAAACTACATACTAGTAGAAAAAAAAATAAAGGATAACGAAAAAAATAAAGAAAATACACTAGAAAACGTAATAATAAAAGAAGAAAAAGAACATTATATAATTGCAAAAAACTAAAAGTATAATAAACAAACATGTAATAAAATTGTAATATTAATGTAATATAAACTTAATATAAAAAAAGAAAAAAATACTTGAAATATTTACTAATATATAGTATAAGTAATATGATAATAAATAACTACAAAGGAGGAGTAATCATGGCAGAGTTTAATGAAAAAAATGGAGTTTTTGGAGGAATTGAATTTGGAAATAATGCACAAGGAATAGAATTTGAAAATGCAGGAACAATTAGAAATGATAAGTTACCTGTAAAAACAGGTTTCTGGCAAAAATTTAAATCATTCTGGTTACAAGATATAGATTGGAACAAAGAAATAAAAGTAGAACTTACACCACATCAACAAAAAATTGAAGATGAAATTAATGAGTTTTTACATCAAGAAATCACATGGGAAAAAGTACATGACTTCCTATTCCAAGAAGTAACTTTTGGAAAAAAACAAGCAGAATAAAATTAAGAAAAATTAATAAAAGGGTATAGCGTTAAACTAAAAAATATGCTATACTTTTTTTGTTAGCAAAAAAGGAGGAAAAATGAAGACCAAAACAATATTTGTATGTAATGAATGTGGTTATGAATCAGGAAAATGGCTAGGAAAATGCCCGGCGTGTAATAATTGGAATACATTTTTTGAACAAAAAGTAGAAACGAATAATAATGGTAAAAATAAAATAAAAACTGACCACGCAAAACCGCAAAAATTAAATGAATATGAAGCCAAGGAAACTTTAAGAACATTAACAGGATTTGGAGAATTAGATAGAGTATTAGGTGGAGGCTTAGTAAAAGGATCTTTAGTCCTATTAGGAGGAGAACCAGGAATAGGTAAATCAACTTTGATATTACAAATATGTGATAAAGTAAAAGGTGAAGGAAAAGTTCTATATGTCTCAGGTGAAGAATCAGCAGAACAAATAAAATTAAGAGCAGATAGATTAGGAATAAACAATGAAGATATATTATTCTTAGGAGAAACTGACATAGATATAGTAAATAATGCAATAGTAGAAACAACACCTAAATTAGTAATAATAGACTCAATACAAACAATGTATTCAGATGAATTATCAGCAGCAGCAGGAAGTGTAAGCCAAGTAAGAGAGATAACATCACAGATAATGAGAATATGCAAATCAAGAAATATAACAACAATAATAATAGGACATGTAACAAAAGATGGAAATATAGCAGGACCAAGAGTATTAGAACACATGGTAGATACAGTCCTATATTTAGAAGGAGAAAGATATTTTACATATAGGATATTAAGAGGAGTGAAAAATAGGTTTGGATCCACAAATGAAATAGGAATGTTTGAAATGAGACAAGAAGGAATGTGTGAGATATTAAATCCATCAGATGTACTAATTTCAGAACGAGAAGAAAATCCACCAGGATCATGTATTGTATCATGTATGGAAGGAACTAGACCAATGCTAGTAGAATTACAAGCATTAACAACGCGGGACAGTAAGTAATTTTCCAAAAAGAACAGCAAATGGAATTGATTTTAATAGACTAGCAATATTAATAGCAGTAATAGAAAAGAAAACAGGTTTGATGCTTGGAAATCAAGATGTATATGTAAATGTAGTTGGAGGATTAAAACTAAATGAACCTTCAATAGATTTAGGAATTGTAATGGTAGTAGCATCAATATACAAAAATATAGAAATACCAAAAGAATGCGTCATAATGGGAGAAGTGGGCTTAACAGGAGAAGTAAGAAGAATAAATATGATAGAAAAAAGACTAAAAGAAGCAGAAAAATTAGGATTTAAAAAATGTATAATTCCAGAAAGTAATAAAAAACTATTGAAAGAAAAATATAAATTAGATATAATAGGTGTATCAGATGTAAAAGAAGCAATGAAAAAAGTCGGTATTTTAAACTAGAGGAGGATAAGAACTTTGAGAAAAAATAAAGAAAATGAAATTAGTGATATACTAAAGTTAATTTCACCAGGAACACCAATAAGAGAAGGTTTAGAAAACATCTTACGAGCTAAAACAGGAGCTTTATTACTAATTACAGATAACACTGAAGTTATAAAAGAAATTGTTGATGGTGGATTTTCAATAAATGAAGAATACACTTCATCAAAACTATATGAACTTGCAAAAATGGATGGGGCGATAGTATTAAGTGGAGATATGAAAAAAGTGCTATATGCAAATGCACAACTAATACCAGCAAGAGAAATAGAAACAACTGAAACGGGAACAAGACACAGAACTGCAGAAAGAACAGCAAAGCAAACAGGGGAATTAGTAATAAGCATATCTCAAAGAAGAAATATAATAACAATATTTAAAGGAAATAACAGATATGTATTAGAAAATACAGATGTAGTATTAAACAAAGCAAATCAAGGAGTACAAACATTAGAAAGATATAAAAAAGTATTCGATAATAAATTAAATATATTAAATGAATATGAATTTAATGATATAGTAACACTAGAAAATGTAATATTAGCAATACAACGAGCAGAAATGGTAATGAGAATAGTAGATGACATAAAAAGTCAAATATATGAATTAGGCAATGATGGAAGATTAGTTAAAATGCAATTAGAAGAGTTAATTGCAGGAGTAGAAAAAGAAGAATTGCTAATAATAAAGGATTATATGACAGTAACAAAAAAGAAAAAAGATCCAGAAAAAATATTAGAAGAATTATCAGTAGTCCCATATGAGGAATTGACAAAACAAATAACTATAGCAAAATTATTAGGCTATGAAAATTTTGATAATTATGATGAAGTAGGAGTCTATACAAGAGGATATAGAATACTAAATAAAATACCAAGAATGCCTAATAATATTGTAGAGAATCTAGTAACTTCATATAAATCATTTCAACATATATTAGCAGCTGATATAGAAAGCTTAGATGAAGTAGAAGGAATAGGAGAAATAAGAGCAAGAACCATAAAACAGTCATTAAAAAGAATGCAAGAACAATTTGTTTTTGATAATATATTAATTTAAAATTAATAAAACAAAAGAAAAATGTAAAAATAGAACAATTAAAAAGAAAGAAGGAATAAAAAATGAAGAATTTTAAAAAAGTGATTTGGATAATAGTAGCAATTATCCTAGTAATATTAATAGGAGGAGTAATATTTGGATATTATAAAAAACTAACAATGGAAGTAAAAAATCCAATAGCAGAAATAGAAGTAGAAAACTTTGGAACAATAAAAATGGAATTATACCCAGAAAAAGCACCAGAATCAGTAGCAAACTTTATAAATTTAGCAAATAGAGGATTTTATAATGGAACAAAATTCCACAGAATAGTAAAAGACTTTATGATACAAACAGGAAGCAAAGATGGTGAAGGAAAAGAAAATGCAAAATTAAGTGACCTAAAAGAGGGAGGAGAAGAGAAAGAATACACAATAAAAGGTGAATTTATAGCAAACGGAATAAACAATAATATAAAATTTGAAGAAGGAATAGTAGGAATAGCAAGATCAGACTATATGCAATACTCACCAGAATTAAAAGAAGAATCATACAATTCAGGTTGCTCACAATTCTTTATAATGACAAAAGAAAATAAAGGATTAAATGGACTATATACACCATTTGGAAAAGTAATAGAAGGAATGGATATAGTACACAAAATAGAAAATGTAGAAGTAAAAGTACCAGAAGATAGCAAAGAAACAGGAAACACAGAAAAAAGCACACCTGTAAATCCACCAGTAATAAAATCAATTAAAGTGGAAACAAATGGAGCTAAATATGATTTACCAAAAACATATGAACCTTTTGATGTAATGTCATGGTTCTACAAAAATTATAATATGGGACAATAAAATACAAAAAAGTGAAACTTAAAATAAAGTTTTACTTTTTTATTTTAAGCAAAAAGTGCATAAGATAGGTTGTACACGAATATAATAAAATGTAAAAAACAAAGCAATTGTGAAAGTTGTGTGAATTTTAGAAAAAAGTATTGACAATTATCTAAAATAGGTATAAATTATTAGCAGTCAAGCACAAAGAGTGCTAATAATATAAGGAGGTAATATTTATGATAAAACCATTAGGAAGTAGAGTATTAATAAAAATGAAAGAAGGCGAAGAAACAACTAAAAGTGGAATAATATTATCAAGTGGAGCACAAGAAAAACCACAAATTGCAGAAGTAATAGAAGTAGGACCTGGAGAAAAAATAGAAGGAAAATTACAAGAAATGAATGTAAAAAAAGGAGATAATGTAATAGTAAGCAAATATTCTGGAACAGAAGTAAAATATAATGGCGAAGAATATATCATAGTAAAACAAGATGATATATTAGCAATAGTAGAATAAAATAATAAATAATTAGAAAGGATTGATAAAAAATGGCAAAACAAATTAAATTTGGAGAAGAAGCTAGAAAAGCTTTATTAGAAGGAGTTAACAAATTAGCAGATACAGTAAAAGTAACATTAGGACCAAAAGGAAGAAATGTAGTATTAGATAAAAGTTTTGGAGCACCACTAATTACAAATGATGGTGTAACAATAGCAAAAGAAATAGAATTAGAAGATAAATTTGAAAATATGGGAGCAAGAATAGTAAAAGAAGTATCAGAAAAAACAAATGATGTAGCAGGAGATGGAACAACAACAGCAACAGTATTAGCACAAAGTATGATAAAAGAAGGAGTAAAAAACGTTGCAGCAGGTCAAGATCCAATGGCAATAAAAAGAGGAATAGACAAAGCAGTAAATGTAGCAGTAGAAGAATTGAAAAAAATTAGTTCAGATGTAAATGGAAAAGAAGATATAGCAAGAGTTGCAAGTATATCAGCAAATAATACAGAAGTTGGAGATCTAATTGCAGAAGCAATGGAAAAAGTATCAAAAGATGGAGTAATAACAATAGAAGAATCAAAAACATCAAATACAGAATTAAACGTAGTAGAAGGAATGCAATTTGACAAAGGATATGTATCACCATATATGGTAACAGATACAGAAAAAATGGAAACAGTTTTTGAAAATCCATATATATTAATAACAGACAAAAAAATAAGTAATATCCAAGAAATATTACCACTATTAGAAGCATTAATGCAACAATCAGGAAAACTTGCAATAATATGTGACGATATCGAAGGAGAAGCATTATCAACATTAGTACTAAATAAATTAAGAGGGGTATTAAATGTTGTAGCAGTAAAAGCACCAGGATTTGGAGATAAAAGAAAAGCAATGCTAGAAGATATTGCAATCTTAACAGGAGGAGAAGTAATAACTCAAGATTTAGGTTTAGAATTGAAAGATGTAACAATAGAACAATTAGGAAGAGCAAAACAAATTAAAGTACAAAAAGAAAATACAATAATTGTTGATGGAATGGGAAATAAAGCAAAATTAGAAGCAAGAGTAAAACAACTAAAATCACAAATTGAAGAAACAACAAGTAGCTATGATAAAGAAAATTTAAGTGAAAGACTTGCAAAATTAGCAGGAGGAGTAGCAGTAATAGAAGTAGGAGCAGCTACAGAAGTAGAAATGAAAGATAGAAAATTAAGAATAGAAGATGCGCTATCTGCAACAAAAGCAGCAGTAGAAGAAGGAATAGTAGCAGGAGGAGGAACAGCATTAATAAATGTAAGTTCTGAAGTAGAAAAACTTATGGATAAATTAGAAGCAGGTGAAAAACTAGGTGCAAAAATAGTATTAAAAGCATTAGAAGAACCAGCAAGACAAATAGCAATAAATGCAGGATTAGAGCCAGCAGTAATATTGGAAAAAATAAAAAATTCTGAAACAGGAATTGGATTTGATGCAAGTAAAAATCAATATGTAGACATGAAAAAAACAGGAATTGTAGATCCAACAAAAGTAACTAGAAGTGCATTACAAAATGCAGCATCAATTGCTTCAATGGTATTAACAACAGAAAGAATTGTAACAGATATTCCAGAAGAAAAACAAGTGGATTTAGGAAACTCAGCAATGGGAACAGGAATGGAAGGTATGTATTAATAAAAACAAAAAATGGTATAATATTTAATATTATACTATTTTTTATTCTACCCGAATAATTAACCTATAATTAAATAAAAATAAAAAGAAAAAACAATAAATTAAAACAAAAAATTAGCAAAAAGAAAATATACAAAAAAGAAAAATAATATACATAATGTTATAAAATAAAA
Organism: Clostridia bacterium; assembly: GCA_029258515.1. Lineage (GTDB taxonomy): Bacteria > Bacillota > Clostridia > TANB77 > CAG-508 > CAG-269. Next base: position 122,184 of record JARHYK010000019.1, read on the forward strand.
AACAAGAAATCAAACAAAGAAAATAATTTAAAATATATGTGAATAAAAAATAAAATAAAAAACAATAAAATCAATTATCCACAAAGTTTTCCACAGTTTCCACATCGCAATTTTCCACAATAAAAAACAAAAAGTAAACTTTAAAAAGTAAACATAAAATACAAAAATCGACATAATATATATTTAAAACAATTATTAAAACAAAATTGTTCAGCAGCTAACAAAAATAAAATCTAGAAATATAATATAATATAAAGATAAAAATAAGGAGTGATAAAAACGTTAGATAAAAAAACTTTAACAACATATGAAATTAAGGGGAAACAAATTAAAAACTTCCTAAAAGAAGGAGCAATAATAATAGATGTAAGAAGCCCACAAGAATATAAAGAGGGACATATTAAAAAGGCAATATGCATTCCAGAATATGAAATTGAAAGAAAAATACAAAATAAAATAAAAAACAAAGAACAAAAAATTGTATTATATTGTGATAGTGGGGCAAGAAGCAAAAAAGCAAGACAGAAGCTAGAAAATTTAGGATATAAATCAGTATTAAATTTATAAAAAATTAAATATAAATAATATTTATAGATGTTTTTTTGGAACGCCCTAAAAAACATCTATTTCCTATTCCATTTTTTAAAAAAATATGATAAAATTATTAAAACACTAAAAATGGAGGAAATTTAATGCAAGAAGAAAAAAAATATATAAGAAATTTTAGTATTATAGCTCATATAGATCACGGAAAATCTACATTAGCAGACAGATTAATAGAAATGACAGGGGTACTTTCTAAAAGAGAAATGGAAAGCCAAGTATTAGATAATATGGATATCGAAAAAGAAAGAGGAATAACAATAAAATCTCAAGCTGTAAGAATGAAATATAAAGCAAAAGACGGACATGAATATACATTTAATTTAATAGACACACCAGGACATGTCGATTTTAATTATGAAGTATCAAGAAGTTTGGCGGCATGTGATGGAGCGATTTTAGTAGTAGACAGCAGTCAAGGAGTAGAAGCACAAACATTAGCAAATGTATATTTGGCAATAGATAATAATTTAGAAGTAATGCCGGTTCTAAATAAAGTAGATTTACCCAATGCAAGACCAGAAGAAGTAAAACAAGAAATTGAAGATATAATTGGTATACCAGCAATGGATTCACCATGCATATCTGCTAAATCAGGTTTGAATGTAGAAGAAGTATTAGAAAGAATAGTAACGGATTTACCAGCACCTATAGGAGATGAAAATGCAAAGACAAAATGCTTAATATTTGATTCATATTATGATAACTATAAAGGAGCATTAGCATATGTAAGAGTAATAGATGGAACTGTAAAAGTAGGAGATGAAATAATTCTAATGGCAACAAATAAAATATATACAGTAACAGAAGTAGGGTATTTTGTACCAGGATCATATATGCCAAGTGGAAAAATTTCAGCAGGAGAAGTAGGATATATTGCAGCAAGCGTCAAAAACTTATCAGATATACATGTAGGTGATACAGTAACTTTAAAAGAAAATCCGGCAGAAGAACCATTAGAAGGATATAAACAAGTAAAACCAATGGTATATTGTGGGTTATATCCAGTAGATGGAAGTGACTATGAAAATTTAAAAATAGCATTAGAAAAGTTACAATTAAATGATGCGGCCCTTACATACGAATCAGAAACATCAGCAGCGCTAGGTTTTGGATTTAGATGTGGATTTTTAGGACTATTACATTTAGAAATAATAGAAGAAAGATTAGATAGAGAATTTGATTTAGGATTAATTACAACAGCACCATCAGTTATATATAAAGTACATACAAAAAAAGGTGAAATTTTAGAAATATATAATCCAACAGAACTACCAAAAGAACAAGAAATTGAACATATAGAAGAACCATTTGTCATAGCAAATATATTTACACCTAAAGAATATGTAGGAAATGTTATGGAAATATGTCAAAACCGTAGAGGAATATATATAGATATGAAATACCTAGACGAAAACAGAGTGACACTAATATATGAAATGCCATTAAATGAAATCATATACGATTTTTTTGATAATTTGAAATCAAAAACAAAAGGATATGCATCTTTTGATTATGAATTCAAAGATTATAGAAAATCAAATTTAGTCAAATTAGATATATATATAAATAACGAACAAGTAGATGCTTTAAGCTTTATGCTTCACAAAGATAGAAGTTATGAAAGAGGTAAGAAAATGGTAGAAAAACTAAAAAAAGAAATACCTAGAAAACTATTTAAAATACCGATTCAAGCAGCAATAGGAGGAACAATTATAGCAAGAGAAACAATATCTGCAATGAGGAAAGATGTCTTAGCAAAATGCTATGGTGGAGATATAACGAGAAAGAAAAAATTACTAGAAAAACAAAAAAGAGGAAAGAAAAAAATGAGAGAAATTGGAAATGTAGAAATACCACAAGATGCATTTTTATCAGTTTTAAAATTAGATGATGAATAAAAAACAAAAAAGATTGGAGAAAAAATGAAAAAAGAAAAAAATATATATGTAAATGAGAAAAAAAACAAATCAACTGAAAAAAAATATCAAGACCAAATAGAAGGTAGAAATTCAGTACTAGAATTATTAGAAAGTGGAAAAGATATAAATAAAATATTTATAACAAGAGGAGAAAAACATGGCTCAATACATAAAATAATTGCAAAAGCAAAAGAAAGAAAAATAATATTAGTTGAAAAAGATAAAAGACAAATGCAAGAAATGGCACAAACAGAAAATTATCAAAGCGTGATTGCAATAGTTCCACCTTTTGACTATTGTGAAATAGAAGATATATTAATAGAAGCTAAAAACAAAAATGAAGAACCTTTTGTAATAATACTAGATGAAATAGAAGATCCACATAATTTAGGATCAATAATAAGGACAGCAGAAACTGCTGGGGTTCATGGAATAATTATACCTAAAAGAAGAGCGGCATCAGTAAATAGTACTGTTAACAAGGCATCAGCAGGTGCGGTAGAACATATGAAAATTGCTAGAGTTAATAATATAACAGATGCAATAAATAAGTTAAAAGAAGAAGGATTATGGATATGTGGAACAGATATAGCAACTGAAACATATTATTACAACCAAGATTTAACAGGACCATTAGGAATAGTAATAGGGAATGAAGGACAAGGAATGAGTGAAAAAGTTAAAAAAAATTGTGATTTTTTAGTAAAAATTCCAATGAAAGGAAAAATAACATCTCTAAATGCAGCGGTATCAACAGGAATAGTGGTTTATGAAGCTGTTAAACAAAGAAAATAGAATAAGGATAAAGATAGTGGAGGTAGAAAAATGTTAGCTAGAAAAAAAAGAAATATGATTATTATAATTACATCAATTATAATAACGGTAATGGTAATAATAGCAGTTTTTGCAGGTTTATATCTAAAAACGGATATGTTCAAACCTAAATCAAAATTATTTATAAAATACGCAAGTCAAAATATTGAGAATATAAAAAATATATTAAGTGCAAATCAAAAAACAATAGAAGAAGAAATAAAGCAAAATAAATTCAAAACACAAACAGAAGCAAAAGTTGAATATAAGGACAATGAAAAAGAAGAAAATTCTATAAATAAAGCCAGAATAGATGCGGAAGGATTACTAAATGAACAAGAAAAATATAGATATGAAAAAATAAAGCTAAAATATGAAGAAGAAGAAATAAACAAACTAGAATATATAAAAAACAATGAAATTTGTGGAATAAAATTAGATGGAATAAAACAATTTATATCATTTAAAAAAGAAAATTCAGAAAACACTGAACAAAATACTGAAAATGAGGAAGGAACAAAAATTAAAGAAGCTTTATTATTTTCAGAAAATGAAAAAGAAATTTTAACAAGTACATATTTAAGTATAATAAACCAAAATACATCAAAAGAAAATTATAAAAGAGAAAAAAATAAAAATATTACATTAAACGGAAAAACAATAAGTGCTAATGCGTATTCTTTGAATATAAATAAAGAAAATTACAATAATATAATAATAAAGATACTAGAAAGAGCATCAAAAGATGAAATTATTTTAGGAAAAATTGATAAATTACAAGAAAATTTAGAAAAAATTAATATGCCAAATGAAAAAACATTAAGAGAAGAATTTATAGAATATATAGAGAATAAAATAGAAAATATTAAAAATATTAATATTGGACAAGAAAAAATAGAGCTAATAGTTTATGAAAGAAATGGAATAACCATAAAAACGGAATTAAAAACACCAACATATGAAATATCAACAGAATTATATGATAATAAAGAAGCAATAAAATTAAGCTTGATAAAAATATTTGATAATAAAACCAAAGAGACAACAGTAGATATAAAAAACAAAATTTCAGAAAATTCAGAAGAGAAAAAACTTGAATACATTGAAGTAGATGATCAAATTGAGAAAAAAAGATTTAAAATAGATATATCAAGAAATAAAGAAGAAAATATACATACATTATTTAATATTTTATACAAAGTAGAAGAAAATGAAGTAAATATTTCAATAAAAGAAGATTTAACAAGAGTTGACAATTTAGAAAAAGACAAAGAATTAGAAAATAATAATATTGTAATTAATGAATTAGAAAAAGAAAAAGCTGAGATAATAAAAAAAGCTGTAGAAAACAATATTACTAGTCAAACACAAAAAATATTAGAAAAAATAAAGTTAAGCGATATAAACTATATGCTAAAAAGACTAGAAATATTAAAGGAAAGTGAAATAAACTTTGAAAAAGATGATAAAGACATAGTAACAGAAGCAGAAAGAAATAGATTTAATTCTAAATTAACTTTTTATATAGGTAAAGAAATAAATACAGAAACATTAAAACAGTTATTAGAAACGATAAGTGGAGATACAAAGAATATACAAGTAATTTTTGAAGAGAAAAATGACAAAAAACAATTAAAAGGCTTTATGATAGATGTAAAAAGAAATACGGGAAATGAAAAACAAAAGCAAGAAATGCTTAAAATACTAGAAGAAAATAAAAACGAAAAATTCACAGTAGCTATGTCGTATGAACAAGAAACAAAATTGATAAATAAAATAACGATAGTTTCAAACAAATTTATAAAAAAATAAAAATTATTAAAAGATATATTTTTTAAAATATATCTTTTTTAGAAAAAAATAGCGAAAAATCAGCTAAAAATAAACTAAAAATAAATAATTTCAAAAAAAATATATTTTTTTTAAAAAAAGTGTTGACAAAGAAAAGAAAAGATAGTATAATACGAATTGTTCCAGCGAGAGCAAGAACACAAGAACATTGAAAAGTAAACAATAAAATCCTTTAGAGAATAAACCGAAGCGGTAATTTTCCAGAAATGGAAAATGTACCGAACAAGTAAATTTTTTAAAAAGTTTTTAGTAAAAAACAAGAAGTTTAAGAGCTTGATAAAAACACTTAAGTTTGATTTATATTAATAAAATATAGATACCATAAACAAGAGAGTTTGATCCTGGCTCAGGATAAACGCTGGCGGCGCACATAAGACATGCAAGTCGAACGAACTTAACTGATAGTTTACTATTGGAGCGGTTAGTGGCGGACTGGTGAGTAACACGTGAGCAACCTGCCTATCAGAGGGGAACAACAGTTAGAAATGACTGCTAATACCGCATATGCCTTAATTATCACATGGTAATAGAGGGAAAGGAGCAATCCGCTGATAGATGGGCTTGCGTCTGATTAGATAGTTGGTAAGGTAA